>JBBCIC010000001.1:0-371332 GCA_037200865.1 Rhizomicrobium sp.
ATGTCAAAGCAGGCTGATCCTCACCGCTTCGACGATCTGTTTTCCGAATTCGGTCCTATCCGGCTGCGCCGTTTCTTCGGCGGCGAGGGCATCTATGCCGGCGACGTCATGATCGGCATGATCTTCGGCGACATCGTCTACTTCAAGACCGACGATGAAACCCGCGCCGCCTTCTTGGCGGAGAAGACAAAGCCCTTCTCGTTCCACAAGGGCGGGGAGTTGGTCGTGACGACCTGGTTCGCGATCCCCGACCGGCTCTATGACGATCCCGAAGAGCTCGCGCATTGGGCCCGCGCCGCGCAGCGCGTCGCCGCGGCCTCGCCGGCGGCAAGAAAAAAGGCGCGCAAGGCCGCCGGCCCCGCGCGCCCGCGAAAGAAGCGCTGATCTACCGCCGGACCGGGCCGCTCGCCCCTACCACAGCTTCACGCGGCTGTCGGGCGCCAGATACATCTTGTCGCCCGGCTTGACGCCGAACGCCGTATACCACGCATCCACGTTGCGCTCCGGCCCGACGGCGCGCCAGTGCGGCGGGCTGTGCGGGTTGGTCAGCAGCTGCTGCCGCATCGCGCCGTCGCGGTACTTGCCGCGCCACACCTGTGCGAAGCCGAGGAAAAAGCGCTGGTCGCCGGTGAAGCCGTTCAGCACCCGGGCTTTCCTTCCGTGCAGCGAGGCGTGATAGGCCTGCAGCGCGATCGCGACGCCGGACAGATCGCCGATGTTCTCGCCCATGGTCAGCGTGCCGTTGACGTGCAGTCCCGGCAGGCCTTCATAGCTCTCATATTGCGCCCCCAGCATCGCGACGCGGGCCTCGAACGCTTTGCGGTCGGCCTCGGTCCACCAGCTCTCCAGCGTGCCGGCGCCGGTGTATTTGCTGCCCTGGTCGTCGAAGCCGTGGCCGATCTCGTGCCCGATCACGACGCCGATGCCGCCATAGTTCACCGCGTCGTCGGCCTTGGGATCGAAGAACGGCGGCTGCAGGATCGCGGCCGGGAAGAAGATCGAGTTGAACGACTGCGTGTAATAGGCGTTCACCGTCGGCGGCGTCATGCTCCATTCGTCGCGCTGCACCGTGCCGTCGATCCGGTCCAGCCGGTACGTCCACTCGAAGGCGTTGGCGCGCTCGATGTCGCCGATCAGGTCGTCCCTGGCGATCGCAAGCCCGGAATAGTCGCGCCATTGGTCGGGATAGCCGATATGCGCGACGAAAGCGTGCAGCTTGTCGAGCGCCTTGCGCTTGGTCACGTCGCTCATCCAGGCGATTTTGCGGATGTCGGCGTCATAGGCCTTGACCACATTGGCGACCAGGGCCTCGGCCTTCGCCTTGGTCCGCGGCGGAAAATACTTGGCGGCATAGAGCTTGCCGAAGGGATGCGGCAGCACGCCGTCGACCAGCTGCACCGCGCGGGTGTCGCGCGGCAATTGCTGCGTCTGGCCGCCGATCATCCGGCCGTAGAAGTCGAAATCCGCGTCGTCGATCGCGCGTGGCAGATAGGGCGCCATCGCGTGCAGGGTGTGGACCGTCAGATAGTCCTTCCACACCGCGAGCGGCGTCCTGGCGAACAGCGCCGCCAGCGGCGGGAAGGCGGTGTTCTCGCGCACGACCACCTTGCGACCGGCGTCGATGCCTTGGGCCTTGAAATAGACCGCCCAGTTGAAGCCCGGCGCAAAGCCGGCCAGCGCCGCCACCGTCATCGGATTGTAGATCTTGTCGGCGTTGCGCCGCTCGGCACTCGCCCAATGCGCCTTCGCCATGTCCTCTTCCAGCGCGTAGACGGCGGCGCCGCGCGCCTCGGCGTCGGTCACGCCGGCCAGCGCCAGCATCTGCACCAGGTATTTCTTGTAGGCGTCGCGGGTCGCGGTGATCCCGGCGTCGTCGGTCTTGAGGTAGTAATCGCGGTTCGGCATGCCGAGCCCGGACTGCGTCGCGATGACGACATAGACGTTGGAGTTCTTGGGGTCGGGCGCGATGCGGTCGGCGACGATGCCGTCGCCCGCGCCGGCCGCCGGGAAGCTCTCGTCGCCCAAGAGCGCCGCGAGTTCGTCCAGCGATGTGAGCGCGGCGATGCGCGCCAGATCGGGCTTGATCGGATCCAGGCCCCGCGCCTCGATCGCGGCGGTGTCGGTGAACCCGTCATAGAGGTCGAGGATCTGCTTTTCTTCCGGCGTGCGCGCCGCCGGGTCCTTGGCATGCAGGCCTGCGATCAGGTCCTTCATCCGCTGCTCGGACAGGATGCGAAGCTGCTGGAACGAGCCGATCGAGGCGCGGTCGGCCGGGATCTCGGTGCGCCGGAACCAGGCGCCGTTGGCGTATTCGAAGAAATCGTCGCCCGGCTTGACGCTGCGGTCCATGCCGCTGAGGTCGAAGCCCCAGGGCGCGATTTCCGCCTTGTGCGGCGCCGCCGCCAGCGCGGCGCAGCCGAGCACGGCCGCACCGGCCAAGGCGATGACCAGCTTCTTCATGTCGTCGTTTCCTTAACTAGGGTTCAACTCACCACACCGGCACGCGCTTGTCCGGCGGCAGGTACAGCTTGTCGCCCGGCTTGACGTCGAACGCGGCGTACCAGCCATCGGTGTTGCGCACCACGCCGTTGACGCGGAATTCCGACGGGCTGTGCGGGTTGGACAGCACCTGGCTGCGCAGCGCGCTGTCGCGGTGGCGCTCGCGCCAGCTCTGGGCAAAGGCGATGTAGAAGCGCTGATCGCCCGTCAGCCCGTCCAGCACCGGCGCTTTGCTGCCGTGCAGCGAGATGTGATAGGCCTTGAGCGCGATCACCAGCCCGGCGATGTCGGCGATGTTTTCGCCCAGCGTCAGCCGTCCATTGATGTGCAGGCCGGGCAGGGGGGTGTACTGGTCGTACTGCGCCGCGATGGCGTCGCCGCGCGCCTGGAACGCCTTGAGGTCGGCCGGCGTGAACCAGTTCTGCAGGATGCCCTTGGCGTTGTACTTGGCGCCCTGGTCGTCGAAGGAATGGCTCAGCTCGTGCCCGATGGTGGCGCCGATCTCGCCGTAATTCACCGCGTCGTCGGCGTTGGGATCGAAATAGGGCGGCTGCAGGATGCCGGCGGGGAACACCACCTCGTTCAGGTTGGGATTGTTGTAGGCGTTGTTGGTCGGCGGCGTCATGCCCCATTCGGTGCGGTCGACCGGGCTGTCGATGCGGCGCAGCTCGCGGTCCCACTCGAACGCCGAGGCGTTCTTGATGTCGGTCACGAGGTCGTTGCGCTCGATCGTCAGGGTGGAATAGTCGCGGAACGTGTCGGGATAGCCGATCTTCAGTTGCGTCGCGTGCAGCTTCTCCAGCGCCTTGGCCCGCGTCGCCGGCGTCATCCAGGCCAGTGTCTTGATGTCGGCGTCGAACGCCGCGATCAGATTCTTGACGAGCTGCAGCGCCTTGGCCTTCGCGTCCGGCGGGAAATAGCGCGCGACATAGAGCTTGCCGAGCGCCTCGCCCATCGCGCTGTCGATCAGGCGGATGCCGCGGGTCGCCCGCTCGAGCTGCGCCGTCTTGCCGCCCAGCGCCGTGCCGTAGAACGCGAAATCGGTGTCGTCCACCTTCTTGGGCAAATAGGCCGCGAAGCGGTGCAGGTAGCGCGTCGTCAGATAGTCGCGCCACACCGCGACCGGGGTCGCGGCGAACACCTTGGCGAGGTTGGGGAACGCGGTGTTCTCCGCCACGATCACCTTGCGCTGGCCGCCCTTTTCGGGGATGCCGGCGCTCTTGAACATCGCATCCCAGTCGAAGCCGGGCGCCAGCTTCTTGAGGTCCGCGATCGTCATCGGATTGTAGATCTTGTCGGCGTCGCGGCGGTCGGCGGCGGGCCAGCTCACCTTGGCAAGGTCGGTTTCCAGCGCGTAGATCTTGGCGGCGCGCGCCTCGGCGTCCTTGACGCCGGCGAGCGTCAGCATCGCGGCGAGGTACTTCTTGTACGCCGCCTGGGTCGCGACGATTTCCTTGTCGGTCTTCAGATAGTAGTCGCGGTCCGGCATGCCCAGGCCCGACTGGTACAGGTTGAGCGAGTAGACGTCGGAATTCTTGTCGTCGACCCCGATATAGAAGCCGAATGGCCCGTCCAGCCCGAGCGCCGGATTGCCGATCGCGGCGGCGACCTCGGCGAGCGTGGTGTAATGGGCGATCGCCGCGAGATCGGCGGCGGCGGGCTTGAGGCCGTTGGCCTCGATCTGCTTGGTGTCCATGAACGCGTTGTAGAGGTCGCGCACCTTGCGCCCCTCCGGCGTCAGCTTGTCGTCCGGCGTCTTGGCGAGGTCGGAGACAAGCCCCTTCAGCCGCGCCTCGTTGGAGAGGTCGAGCTCCAGGTTGACGCCGGAATAGGTCCGGTCGGCCGGGATCACGTCCTTCTTGAGCCACAGGCCGTTGGCGTATTCGAAGAAGTCGTCGCCCGGCTTGACGCTTTTGTCGACATAGCCGAGCTCGACGCCCCAGGGCTTGACGGCGGGGGTGCCGGCCATCGCCGCCCCGGCAATGGCAATGACCGCCGCACCGAGCAGAAGAACGCTGCGCTTCATCGTATTGATCCTCGCAAGAGACGGAAAGGAAAGTGCCGCCGCAAGGGCTTGCGGCGGCACGAGGGTTTCTACCAAAGATGCACGCGCTGGTCGGGCGCAAGATATTCCTTGTCGCCCGGCTTCACGTCGAAGGCTTCGTACCAGGCGTCCACGTTGCGCGTCGGTCCCACGGCGCGGAACTCCGACGGGCTGTGCTCGTTGGACATCACCTGCGTGCGCAGCGCGTTGTCGCGCTGCTTGGAGCGCCAGACCTGCCCGAACGCCAGGAAGAAGCGCTGCTCGCCGGTGAAGCCGCCGATCACCGGCGCCGGCTTGCCGTCCAGCGACAGGCGATAGGCCTTCAGCGCGATCGTCACGCCGGCGAGGTCGGCGATGTTCTCGCCCAGCGTGTTGGCGCCGATCAGGTGCAGGCCGGGCAGCGCCTCGAAGGCGTCGTACTGGTTCGACAGCGCCTCGGTGCGCGCCTTGAAGTTCTCGAAGTCCTTCGGCGTCCACCAGTCGCGCAGCACGCCGTCGCCGTCGTATTTCGCGCCCTGGTCGTCGAAGCCGTGGCTGATCTCGTGCCCGATCACCGCTCCGATGCCGCCGTAATTCACCGCGTCGTCGGCATTGGGGTCGAAGAACGGCGCCTGCAGGATGGCGGCCGGGAACACGATCTTGTTGACCGACGGATCGTAGTAGGCGTTGATGGTTTGCGGCGTCATGCCCCATTCGGTCTTGTCCACCGGATCGTCCAGGCGCTTGAGCTGGCGGTGCCATTCGAAGCTCACCCCGCCCTGGGCGTCGGCGATCAGCCTGCCCGGCGCGACCGCATAGGACGAATAGTCGATCCAGGTGTCGGGATAGCCGACATAGGGCGTGAACTTGTGCAGCTTCACCAGCGCCTTCTGGCGCGTCTCTTCCGACATCCAGGGCAGGGTGCGGATATCGGCGTCATAGGCCTTGAGCAGGTTGGCGACCAGCTCCTGCACCTTCTTCTTGGCCTCGGGCGGGAAGTACTTGGCGACGTAGATCTTGCCCAGCGCTTCGCCGAGCAGGGCGTCGAGCAGCTTGACGCCGCGCGTCGCGCGGTCGAGCTGCTTGGATTGGCCGCCCAGGACCGTGCCGTAGAACGCGAAGTCGGTCTCGTCGAACTTCTTGGGCAGATAGGCCGAAACGCCGTGCAGATACTGCACGGTCAGGAAATCGCGCCACACCGCGACCGGGGTTTCGGCCGAAGATCTTGGCCAGCGGCCCGAAGGCGGTGTTCTGCGACACCACGACGACGCGCTCGCCCTTGGGTCCGCGCAGCGGGATTCCCGCTTCCTTGAAGAAGGCGTCCCAGGGGAATTGCGGCGCGAGCTTCTTCAGCTCCGTGACCGTCATCGGATTGTAGGTCTTGTTCTCGTCGCGGTTTTCCGCGCGCGACCAATGCGCCTTGGCGATCTTCGCTTCGACGTCATAGACCGCCTGCGCCCGCTTGTCGGCGTCCCGCGCCCCCGACAGCGTCAGCATCGCGGCGAGATACTTCTTGTAGGCATCGCGGGCGGCGACCAGCGCCGGATCGTCGCGCAGGTAGTAGTCGCGGTCGGGCATGCCCAGGCCGCCCTGCGTCAGCACGACCGAATAGGCGTTCGGATCCTTCTGGTCGACGCCGATGCGCATGTTGAACACGCTCTGGACGCTCAGCTTGGTCGACGCCATGGCGCGCGCGACGCCGGTCAGGTCCCTGATCCTGGCGATGGCGGCGAGGTCGGCCTTGGCCGGCTTCAGGCCGGCGGCTTCGATCTTGTCGGTGTCGACGAACGCCTCGTAGAGATCGCGCAGCTTCTTCTCTTCGACCGACAGCGCGGCATAGGGCTTGGCCTGGAGCTCGGCGACCATATCCTTCATGCGCTTTTCGGAGAGGATGCGCAGGATCTGGACCGTGCCGATGCTGCTGCGGTCGGCCGGAATCTCGGTCTTCGCCAGCCACTTGCCGTTGACGTAGTTGAAGAAATTGTCGCCCGGCTTGACGCTCGTATCCATCGCCGTCAGGTCGACGCCCCAGGGTCCCAGTTCGGGTTTCGGCTCCGGCGCGTCGCCGTATCCGGCCGCCATGGCGGTGCCCATTGCTCAGGGCTGCCGCCAATAGAATGAGGCTGCGTCGCATCGCTTGACGTCTCCGTATGAATGATCGGCCAAAGCGCGTCGCTCACGGCCCTGTCATGAATCCGACAGCAATAGGTCAGCACTTCGCGCGCCGTGCAAGTCACGGAACGCGCGAGTGGAGCCTTTGCGAGGCGGATTGCGGCTTATTTCCCGGAGAACTTGGCGGGACGCTTTTCCAGAAAGGCGGTGACGCCCTCCACGAAATCTTGTGTCTTTTGCGCCCGTTCCTGGCTGATCCGCTCCAGGTCGAGCTGTTCTTCATAGGTGTTGAGCGGGCTCTGCCAGTACAGGCTGCGAGTCACGGCCAGCGAAGACGGTCCGTCCGCCAGTTGCCCCGCCAGTTTCATCGCCTCTTCCAGAAGCTCGTTGTCGCCGGCGACGCGGTTGATCAGGCCCCATTCCAGCGCCTTCTCCGCCGGCAGGCGCTCGGCCAGCAGCGAGAGTTCCTTGGCGCGCGCCAGCCCGATCAGGCGCGGCAACAGCCAGGTCGAGCCGCCGTCCGGCACCAGCCCGATGCGCGTGAAGGCCTGGAGGAAATAAGCCGAGCGCGCCGCGACCACCAGATCGCCCATCAGCGCGATGCTCATGCCGACGCCGGCGGCGGCGCCGTTGACCGCGGTGACGAAGGGAATCGAGAGATCGCGCAGGCGGCGCAGGAAGGGATGATAGACCGTCTCCAGCGCATGGCCGACGCCGGCGTCCCTCGCCGCCGCGCTCGGAGAGATTGGCGCCCGAGCAGAAGCCGCGCCCTTCGCCGGTCAGGATCATGGCGCGAAAGCCGTTGTCCTTGTTCTCGACGAAGTCGAGCGCCTTGGCCGCGCCCTTCACCAGCTTGAGGCCGGCGGCGTTCATCGCCTCGGGATGATTGAGCGTCAGCACCGCCACCTTGCCATGCGCGGTCACATAGGCCCTGTCGAAATCCGTGCGCATGGTCGTCTCCGCCGATTGTCTATGGCGACAATAGCGGAGTTTGCGGCGGCGTCATCTTGTGAAGTCGTGGCGCTATTTGCCAAAAAGTGACGTGGCGTTATCCTCGCCGCCGCGCGCGAACCTCACTTACGCAGCGTCAGTTTCCAGGCCCGCGGCGCGCGGATCGTTCTCGCCGATCACGCAGTTGCGCCCCAAATGCTTGGCGCGATACAGGCACATATCGGCGCGCTGGATCAGCGCCGCGCCGATTCCCCGTTCGCCAGCTCCGCCACGCCGATCGAGATCGTGATCGAGCCCAGGATGTCGCCGGTCGATTTCTTGACCAGCTTCTTGCTCTGGACGCTGGCGCGGATCTGCTCCGCCAGCCTTATCGCATCGTCGACCGCGGCGCGGCGCACGATGACGGCGAATTCTTCGCCGCCATAGCGCGAGGCGGTGTCACGGCCCTTGGTATTCTCGGAAATGCATCCCGCCACGAGCCTGAGCACATGGTCGCCGGTCTGGTGCCCCCAGCTATCGTTGAAGGTCTTGAACTTGTCGATGTCGCACATGAACAGCGAGAGCGGCTCGCCGTTGAGCCTGGCTTCCGCCATCGCGGTCTGCAGCTCGGCGTCGAACGCCTTGCGGTTGGCGATGCCGGTCAAGGGATCGGTCAGGCTCTCGCGGCGCACATTGTCGAGCTGGGCTTTCAGTTCGCCGACCTCGGCCGAGGACTGCTGCAATTCCTGTTCGAGCAGGCGCGTCTTGCTTTCCATGTCCTGGGTGGCCGACACCAGCGTGCCCACCAGCTTGCGCAGGCGCTCCGGCGACTGGTTGGCGCCGAGCTCGCCGCTCGCCGCCGACAGCGTGGCGCCGTAATTCGTGGCGTGCTGGCTCGCCGCGTCCAGTTTCGCGATGGTCTCGCTCAGCGACGCGGTGACGGTCTCGCCGATCGATTCGACGGCGCGCTCGGTGCGGTCGCGGGCGAAGGCGCGGTCGCGCAGTTCCTGGAGCAGCGTCGCGGTGAACGGGCGGCGCGCCGCGATCATGTCGCCGATGATGCGCGCCACCGACGGGTTCTCGCCCGCCGAATAGGTGTAGAACAGCTCGTAGTTGTCCGGCGTCGGCGGGACATCGCAGTCGCTCATCAGCGCCAGCGCGGTCTTCGCCAGCGCCAATTCCCGTTCACTACGCAACGCTCGCTCCACCGGAAGGGCCCAGTCCGATTTCGGGCCTGTCCCATAGTGGCGAACGGTTCGTAAGAAACTCTTAAAACACGCCGCGAAACGGGCCATTGAAGGCCGCGCCGCACACGGTTAAGTTGACAAAATATCATGCTGACGCCGCAAAGGGACATAAAATGAGCGCCGCCGAACTCAGACCGGTCGCCGATCCGGCGGCCCAGATGCGCCGCATCCTCGACAAGCAGCGCCAGGCTCATCTCAAGGACGGCCCGCCCAGCGCCGAAAAGCGCCTCGAATGGCTCGACCGCTCCATCGCCCTTTTGATCGGGCACAAGGACGCGATCACCGACGCGCTGCGCGAGGATTTCGGCCACCGCTCGGTCGAGGCTTCCTTGTTCACCGACGTCGCCGGCTCGATCGGCCCGCTCAAGCACGCCAAGGCGCACCTCAAATCCTGGATGAAGCGCGAGAAGCGCAAGGTCACGCCGGCGATCCTCGGCCTGCTCGGCGCCAAGGCCTATGTCGAATATCAGCCCAAGGGCGTGGTCGGCGTCATCAGCCCGTGGAACTTCCCGTTCAACCTCACCTTCACGCCGCTCGCCGGGATATTCGCCGCCGGCAACCGGGTGATGATCAAGCCGAGCGAGTTCACGCCGCGCTGCTCCGAGCTCATGGCCCGCATGTTCGCCTCCGCCTATGACGAAAGCGAAGTCGCGGTCTGCACCGGCGGCCCCGATGTCGGCAGCGCCTTCTCGCGCCTTGCCTTCGACCACCTGCTCTTCACCGGCGCGACGTCCATCGCCTATCACGTCATGAAGGCGGCGGCCGAGAATCTGGTGCCGACCACGCTCGAGCTCGGCGGCAAGTCGCCCGTGATCATCGGCGACAGCGCCGACCTGGCGCTCACCGCCAAGCGCGTGATGATGGGCAAGACGATGAACGCCGGCCAGATATGCCTCGCGCCCGACTATGTGATGGTGCCGGAAGGCAAGAGCCGCGAATTCGTCAAACAGGCCGCCGACGCCATCGGCACCATGTTCCCGACGCTGAAGGACAATCCCGACTACACCTCGGTGATCAACCAGCGCCATTACGACCGCCTGCAAGGCTATCTCGACGACGCACGCGCCAAGGGCGCCGAGATCGTCGAGCTCAACCCCGCCAAGGAGGATTTCCGCCAGCAGCCCTATCACAAGATCCCGCCGACCCTGGTGCTCAATCCCACCGACGACATGGCGATCATGAAGGACGAGATTTTCGGGCCGCTGCTGCCGGTCAAGACCTACAACACGGTCGACGAGGCCATCGCCTATGTGAACGCGCATGAGCGCCCGCTCGGCCTCTATTATTTCGGCCAGGACGGCGCCGAGCAGGAGAAGGTCCTCAGCCGCACGACCTCGGGCGGCGTCAGCGTCAACGACACGATCATGCATGTCGCGATGGAGGATCTGCCGTTCGGCGGCATCGGCCCGTCGGGCATGGGCGCCTATCACGGCATAGACGGCTTTCGGACGTTCAGCCACGCCAAGGCGGTATTCCAGCAGACCGGCCGCGACCTCACCGCCATGATGCGCCCGCCCTACGGCGCCGCCATCCGCAAGATGCTGGCGGGGAGCATCAAGGCGTGACTGTGCCGTGCCTTCGGGAAATCGATGTCCGAAGGCTGGGACCGGGCCGCGCCCTATCGCGACGAATGCCGGTCTTTGTCCGTGCGCGCCAGGGCGACCGGCTTCAGCGGCACCGGTGCCCCGATGCTGTTCGTCCGGCGCGGCTGAGGCTTGCGCGCCCTCGACCTTGCCGATAATATCCCTTGACGTTACTATAGTAACGCGGTAGGTTACCGTCCGTGATCAAGACCTTCGCCTGTCGTCACGCTGCGGCGTTGTTCGCACGCACGCCGACGAAGCGCTTTGGTCCGGATTTGCAGAAGGTCGGTCTGCGGAAACTCCTGCAAATCGATGCGGCGACGCAGCTCCAGACCCTGAATGTGCCGCCCGCGAACCGGCTGGAGGCCCTGAAGGGCGGTCGCAAAGGGCAGCATTCGATCCGGGTCAACGATCAATGGCGTGTTTGTTTTCGCTGGCACGAAGGTCATGCCTGGGGCGTTGAGATCGTCGACTACCACTGAACGGAATTGAAAGATGGCAAAGAAACTAAACCCCATTCATCCCGGCGAAATCCTGCTCAAAGACTTCCTTGAGCCGATGAGGCTTACGCAGTACCGCCTGGCGAAATCGATCACGGTTCCGGCGCGCCGCATCAACGAGATCGTGCTGGGGCGCCGCGCCATCAGCGCCGATACCGCTTTGCGGCTGGGGCGCTTCTTCGGCATGGAGTCCGAATTCTGGCTCAATCTCCAGAGCCGCTACGACCTGGAAGTGGCGAAGGACGGGCTGGCGGGCCGCCTGACGAAGGAAGTCCGCCCGCTCGCCGCCTGATTACGCCGCCGTCCAGCCGCCGTCGACCGAGATGTTCGCGCCGGTGATGTTCTTGGCCGCGTCCGAGCAGAGGAACACCGCGATGCCTGCGACTTCCTCGACCGTCACGAACTCTTTGGTCGGCTGCGCCGCCAGGAGCACGTCGTTCAGCACCTGCTCCCTGGTCATGTTGCGGGCCTTCATCGTGTCGGGGATCTGCTTCTCCACCAGCGGCGTCCAGACATAGCCCGGACTGATGCAGTTGACGGTGATGCCGTCGGTCGCGGTCTCCAGCGCGATGGTCTTGGTCAGGCCGGCGATGGCGTGCTTGGCCGAGACGTAAGCCGACTTGAACGGGCTCGCCACCAGCGAATGGGCCGACGCGGTCGAGATGATCCGTCCCCATTTGCGCTTCTTCATCCCCGGCACCGCCGCGCGCATGCACAGGAACGCGCTCGTCAGGTTGATGGCGATGATCTGGTTCCACTTCTCGACCGGGAACTCCTCGATCGGCGCGACGAACTGGATGCCGGCATTGCACACCAGGATGTCGCAGGCGCCGAACGTCTTCTCCGCCAGCGCGATCATGCCGGCGACCTCGTCGGGCTTGGTCATGTCGGCCGGCGAATAGATCGCCTTCACGCCGAATTCCTTCTCGATCCCGGCGCGCTCCTTCTCGATGGCGGCGGCGTCGCCAAAGCCGTTGAGCGTGATGTCGGCGCCTTCCTTGGCGAAGGCGCGGGCATAGGCGAGGCCGATGCCGCTGGTCGAACCCGTCACGACGGCCGATTTGCCTTTAAGACTCGTGGTCATCCTCTTCTCCATCGATGAGTGTGGTTGCGCCCTTGCCCCGGTCGCAGATCAGATGCTCGCGCCGCGCCAGCGTGCGGCAGATGTCGGCGTGTCCCGCCGCCCAATGCTCGCTCATGCTCTGGCGCGAGAATTCATAGTCCTTGCTGGTGCCCTCATAGGGCTTGTCGCGATAGATGACCTGCACCACCGTGATCGCGTTGTCGCGCGCCAGCGCTTCGACGCGCCGGGCCTCCGGCATCGCCAGCACCTCCGGGGGCAGGACGTCGAGCAGCTTGCGCAGCGCCAGCTTGGCGTCCTGCTTCTGCATCGCCGCCTTGGTGTGGTTCTCGGTCCGGCTGGCGTAGCGGATGTCCTTCTCGCGCTCCGCCGCCTCGATGATGGTGCGCGGCATCGGCCCTTCGGCGTTGAAGAGGTCGACCTGGAAGATCAGCAGGTCCTCGTGATGCTCGTGGTCGAGCACGTGCTGCAGCGGCGTGTTCGAGACCACGGCGCCGTCCCAATAGTGCCGCCCGCCGATCTCGACCGGCGGAAAGGCCGGCGGCAGCGCCCCCGACGCCATCACATGCTCCGGCCCGATCCTGTCGCGCGCATTGTCGAAATATTCCAGCTTGCCGCTGCGCATGTCGACGGCGCCGAGGCTGAGGCGGGTCTCCTGCGCATTGATGCGGTCGAAGTCGACCAGCCGGGTCAGCGTCTCGCGCAGCGGCGCGGTGTCGTAGAAGCTGAGCGCCTCGGGCGCGCCGGGCGGATAGAACAGGGCAGGGGGCATGCGCGGGCGGAAGAAGCCGCTCACTCCCATCGCCGCGATCCAGCCCGCCGCCGCCTCGTTGACGAGCGAGCGCGCATGCGGCTCGGCGAGATCGAATAGGGCCGGCAGGCCGGCGCTCGCCGTCGACCAGAAGGTGCGCAGCTTGGCGATGCGCTCTTCCGGCGCGTTGCCCGCGATGATCGCGGCGTTGATCGCGCCGATCGAGGTGCCCGCGATCCAGTCCGGCTTGAAGTCCTCGCGCGACAGGCCTTCATAGACGCCGGCCTGATAGGCGCCGAGCGCGCCGCCGCCTTGGAGCACCAGGACGCGTCGCGGCGTATCTGACGGGGGATGTTGCATCGCAGCAAACATAACCCCGCAGCACGGGAATTTCACCCTCCCAGGCGCGCGAATGGCCGCAGTTTCGTGAAGTTTTCGTCAGCCCCCGGCCCGGCGGCCGAGAACCTCCAGCGCCGCGTTCGCCGCTTCGATTCCGCCGACCGGATCGAACACCGGTTCGGCGATCGACCACACCGCGCTCAGCACGCCATGGGCGAAGACCCAGCGGATCACGCGCTCCTCGTCGAGCTTGAGCCGCGATGCGACGATCCTCGCCCGCCGCGCCAGATGGCCGGGGCGGCAGTATTCGCGCGTCGGATTGTGCAGGAAGGCCGCGGCCTCGAAGGCGAGTTCCCCGGCATAGCCCTTGGGATCGATCACCAGCCAGCCGCGCGCCGCGTCGCGCACCACGTTGGCGTGATGTAGGTCGGTGTGCAGCAGATATTGCACCGGCCCCTGGCTCTCGCACAGCGCGCGGAACTCGGCCCGCGCCAGGTCGAACAGGTTTTGCGTCAGCATGGCATGCCCGGGCCACGGCGTCTCGAGCAAGCTGCGGCCGCAGCGGAACAAATCCTTCCAGCCCGGCGGTGCCGGGCGGATATGCAGCGCCGAAACGACGTCGCACCAGATCTCGGTCGCATAGTCGTCGTCCGTAGCCACCAACTCGGTCAGTTGCGTGCCGGGCGCGATGCGTTCGATGACCAGCGCGGTGTCGTCGCCCTCGAAGACGCGCACCGCGCTCGCGCCCCAATGGCGCAGAATCGCGGCGCTGCGCGTCTCGTCGCTGCCCGGCTTGAAGGCTTTCAGCACCGCCGGGGTTTCGCCGTGCCGCACGAATTGCAGCCAGGAGGAATGCGTCTCGAACGGCGCGCCGTCCGGCGTCAGCCGCCATTTGGCGAGGTGATCGGTCAGATGCGGAAGAAGGTCCGCCACGCCCTAGGCGTCGGCCTTCTTGGGCAGGTTCACCGGACGGAACAGGAAGGCCGGCAATTCGTGCTTCTCCGGCTTGACCGGCGTCGCGTCGTTCTTGCGGTCCTGATGCGCGCGGTGCTTCTGCTCGCGGGGCTTGCCGTCATGCGCCTTGGGTTGCTCGCGGCGCGGCTCGTGCTTCTTCTCGGTCCGCTCGCGATGCTCCTGCCGCGGCTTGTCGCGGCGCGGCTGCTCCGGCGCCCGCGCCGCCGGCTGCTCCACCGGCGCCGGCGCGGCGGCGGCGAGCGGCGCCTCGGTGGCGATCGTCGGCTCCATCGGCGCGACATGGTCGTGGAATTTGTCGGGGCGGAACTTGTCGCGGCGGCCCCGGTCGCGTCCGCCGCGCCCGCTGCTCTTGCGCTCGTCGTCGCGGCGCGGCTTGCGCTCCTCGCGCACCTCGATGTCGTCCATGATGCGGCGCGCGATGGTGGTCTTGGTCAGGCGCTCGATCGCGTCGACCTGCTTCTCGTCACGCGGCGTAACCAGCATGTAGGTGTGGCCGATGCGCCCGGCGCGCCCGGTGCGGCCGATGCGGTGGATGTAGTCATCGGCGTGGAACGGCACGTCGAAATTGAACACATGGCTGACGGCGGGGATGTCGAGCCCACGCGCCGCGACGTCGCTGGCGACCAGGATCTGGAGCGTCCCGGCGCGGAACGAGTCGAGCGTCTTGGTGCGCAGCGACTGGTCGAGATCGCCGTGCAGCGGCGAGGCATTGAAGCCGTGCTTCTGGAGCGACTTGGCGACCACGTCGACGTCGCGCTTGCGGTTGCAGAACACGATGGCGTTGACGATGTCGCCGGCTTCGCGGATCAGGCGGCGAAGCGCCTCGCGCTTGGCCCAGTCATTGGCGGGAACCTGCACCAGCTCCTGCACGATGGTTGCAGAGGCGGTGGCAGGGCGCGCCACTTCGATGCGCACGGGGTTGTGCAGGAACTGCTCGGTGATCCGCGTGATCTCGGGCGGCATGGTCGCGGAATAGAAGAGGGTCTGGCGCGTGAACGGCAAGAGCTTGCAGATGCGCTCGACGTCGGGGATGAAGCCCATGTCGAGCATGCGGTCGGCTTCGTCGATGACGAGGATGTTGACCTGGCTGAGCATCAGCTTGCCGCGCTCGAAATGGTCGAGCAGGCGGCCCGGCGTCGCGATCAGCACGTCGACGCCGCGGTCGAGCTTGCGGTCCTGGTCGTCGAACGAGGTGCCGCCGATCAGCAGCGCCATCGAAAGCTTGTTGAACTTGCCGTATTTCTCGAAGCTCTCGGCGACCTGCGCCGCGAGTTCGCGGGTCGGCTCCAGGATCAGCGAGCGCGGCATGCGCGCCTTGGCGCGGCCGCGCGCCAGCATCTCGATCATCGGCAGCGTGAAGCTCGCCGTCTTGCCGGTGCCGGTCTGGGCGATGCCGATCAGGTCGCGCCGCTCCAGCACCTTGGGGATGCCTTGCGCCTGGATGGGGGTGGGAACGGTGTAGCCGCTCTCCGCCACCGCGCGCAAGACCTCGGGCGAAAGCCCAAGCGTCTCGAACCCGTTGCTCTCGGGCGCGGCAGGAAGGGGAGTTTCTGCTACGGAACTGGAAGAAACCTGAACTTCTTCAATACCGGCTTCCGCGCCGGTGCTCGTCACGATGCTCGTCTTACGCTCCTGGTGGGGCGCAGTGTCGGGGCGCCCAAAGTGGTCTGCCCGAATTGGCGACCGACTCGTGTGTGCGCTGCAACATAAGGACAATTGCGCGAAAGTCAAGAAATGAGTATTTGCTTCCGCGACGTCGGAACCTATATATTGTACAGAAGTTTGTACAATAGGAGTTCGGCCCCGTGAGCGTCGTCACCTACAGCTACGCCCGCCAGAACCTCGCCAAGCTGATGGATGAAGTGGAGCGTGATCGCGCCCCGATCTACATCACCCGGCAACGCAAGCGCGGCGCCGTCGTGATCATGAGCCAGGAAGATTATGAGTCGCGCGAGACCACCCTTTATCTATTGAGCAACCCCAACAACGCGAAGAATTTGCGCGATGCCATAGCCGAACTGGACGACGGCAAGGGTGTGGTGCATGACCCCGTTCCGGCCAAGATACGCGGTCGCTAGCCGTGAAAATCGTCTGGGCGTCGCACGCCTGGAGCGACTATGTGGCATGGCAAGCGGGCGACCCGCGCGTCGCCGACAAGATCAACAAGCTGATCGAGGACATCCGCCGCAATCCCTTTACCGGACTGGGCAAGCCCGAGCCGCTGCGGATGGATATGCAGGGCTGGTGGTCGCGTCGAATCGACAAGGAGCACAGGCTGGTCTATCGCGTTGCCGGCCAGCGCGGCGAGGATCAGCGCATCGACATCGCCCAGTGCCGGTTCCACTACTGAGTGGCGCGGTACGCGACGACGATCCGGGTCCGCGCCACGCTCCGCAAAACGTCGGGGAGGGCGATCATGGAGGCAAACAGCGCGCGCGGGGTGCTGCGCATCGTCGTTCTGGCGCTGGTCGCGCTCGGCCTCTGGTATCTCGGCCGCACCCTGAACGGGTTGCCGGAGCCCAAAGGCCCCGACGCGCCCGCCACCGAATTCTCCTCCGCCCGCGCCAACCAAACGCTCGGCCGTCTCCTCGGCCCCGAGATCCCGCACCCGGTTTCGAGCCCCGCCAACGCCGCGGTGCGCGCCCGCGTGCAGCAGGAATTCGCCGCGCTCGGCGTCAAGACCACGGTCTACACCGCCACCGGCTGCAATGGCCGCAAGGAATACGGCTTCTTCGCCTGCGGCACGGTCAGCGACGTGCTGGCCGAGGTCGCGCCGGGCGAGGGCAAGGCGATCGTCCTGCTCGCGCATTACGACTCCGTGCCCGCCGGCCCCGGCGCCAGCGACGACCAGTCCGGCGTCGCCACCATCCTCGAAACCGTCCGCGCCCTGAAGGCGCGGGGCCTCAAGACCGAACATCCCATCCTCGCCCTCATCACCGACGGCGAGGAAGCCGGCCTGCTCGGCGCCCAGGCCTTCCTCGCCGATCCGAAATTGAAGGCGCGCGTCGGCGTCGTGGTGAATGTCGAGGCGCGGGGCAACAACGGCCCCAGCCTCTTGTTCCAGACCAGTCCCAGGGACAGCGCGCTGATCGATCTCTACGACAAAAGCGTGCCGAGCTATTCGACGAGCTCGCTGTTCGCCGTGATCTATAAGCTCCTGCCCAACGACACCGACCTGACGCCGTTCCTGGCCGACGGCTTCACCGGCTTCAACTTCGCCTTCAGCGGCAATGTCGCGCATTACCACACGCCGCTTGACACCCGCGCCCATCTCGATCCTTCGACCTTGCAGATGCACGGCAACAACCTGCTGGGCGTCGCCTCGGCCCTGACGCAGACCGACTTTGCCAAATTGCAGGGCACCGACGCCGTCTACCTCACCCTGTTCGGCCATTTCATTCCGCGCCTGCCCGCCGCCTGGGCCTTGCCGCTGGCGCTCTTGACGCTGGCGCTGCTGATCGCCGCCGCCTACCTGTCGCGCGGCGAGGTCCTCGGCATCGGCCGCCGGCTCGCGGCGATTGCCGTTCCGCCCGTCGTGCTGCTCGGCGCCGGATTGTTCGGCTGGCTGCTGTTCGTGGTCGCGGCGCTCATCTCGGGCGAGCCCGATCCGTCCTACGCCCATCCGGCCTGGCTGCGGGCCGCGCTCGCTCTCGGCGTGCTGGCGAGCGCGATCTTCGCCTCGCGCATCGCCGGTGCGCGGATGACGGCCTTGTCGGTCTGGGGCTGGTACGCCGTGCTCGCGGTCGTCACCGCTTGGCTGCTGCCGGGCCTCAGCCCCTATTTCCTGTTTCCGGCGCTGGTCGGAACCGTTCTGCTGCTGGCGCAGGCGCGCCTCGCCGGCGCCTGGACCGGTCCGCTCGGCGAAGCGGCGCTCTTCCTCGCCAGCCTGTTGCCGCTGACGATCTGGCTCAGCCTCGCCGCCGCCGGCGAGACCGTCCAGGGACTGGCGCTGCACCCGCTGTTCACCGTCCCTGCCGCGTTCGGCGCGATGACGCTTATCCCGCTGCTCGCCGCGCGGCCGCAGTCCCGCGCGACCTGGCTGAGGCTCGGCGGCGGCGTCGCCGTCGCGGCGCTGCTGCTCGCGGTGTTCGCCGGCACCCAGCCCGCCTACAGCACAGCGCAGCCGCAGCGCCTCAACCTCACCTTCATCGACGACCACGCCGCCAACCGCGCGATCTGGGCCGCCGACACGCTGGGCAGCCTGCCCGAGCCGCTGCGCGATGCCGCGCCCTTCGCCGCCAAGCCCGAGATGGTGCTTCCCATCGGCCAGTCGCCCTCCTACGTCGCGCCCGCCGGTGCGCCGCGCTTCGCGATGCCAAGCGCCGGCGTCACCGCAACGCCCAGCGGCGCCGGCCGCACCGTCACGCTGGTGCTGCACGGCTCGCCCCAGGCCAGCCGCCTGTTCCTGCTGGTGCCCAAGGACTCCGGCCTCACCAGGGCCGAGCTCGACGGCCATGCCTTCACGCCGTCCGCCGCCAGCCTAAACCCGCGCGGCACCATCATCGCCTGCATGACGCGCGACTGCCCCGGCAAGACGGTCAAGCTGACCTTTGCCTCGCGCAAGCCCGTCGAGATCGCGCTCGCTGAACAGCGCGCCGGCCTGCCGCCGGACGGCGCCAAGCTGCTCAAGGCGCGTCCCGGCACCGCGACCGCGGTCCAGATCGGCGACACCACCATCGTCTATGGAAAGGTCAAGCTCCCCTGAGCGAAGACATCGAAAAGATGATCGCCGCCTTCGAAGCCGGGCTTCGCGCCGGGCCGGACTATCCCTATGCCCTCGCGGGCCTCGCCAATCTCGTCGCCGACAAGAAGCACAAATTGCGCGCGGTCGCGCTGGCGCGCGCCGCGATCGCGGCCGGCGGCGACGATGCCCGCACGCTGCGCCGCGCCCGCGCCGTGCTGCACGCTCTCATCCCCGGCTATCACGTGCCGATGATGAACGATGCGCGCCGCAATCTCGCCTGGGACAAGGCGCTGCGGCGCGCCGTAAGGCCGGGAATGCAGGTGCTGGAAATCGGAACCGGCGCCGGCATGCTCGCGATGATGGCGGCGCGCGCCGGCGCCGCCAGGGTCGTGACCTGTGAGAAGGACGAAGTCGCCGCCGCGCTCGCCCGCGAGCTCGCGGCGCGCAACGGCTATGGCGACCGCATCGTCGTCGTCGGCAAACGCTCGCAGGACCTGAGGCTCGGCGTGGACCTGGAGCGGCCGGCCGACCTTCTGTTCTGCGATATCTTCGCCGACAATCTCTTCAACTTCGACCCCTTGTCCGCCATCGCCGACGTCAAGGCGCGTCTCCTGGCGCCCGGCGCGCCGATCGTGCCGGCGGCGGCATCGCTGCAGGTCGCGCTGGGTCATTGGCGCTCCTATGACCGCATCGGCCATATCGACCATGCGGCCGGATTCGATCTGTCGCCGATGGCGGATTTCGCCGCCGCCAAACAGTCGCTGGAGGTCGGCGATCCCAATATCGCGCTGGTCGCCGCGCCCGAGCAGGGCCTGCGCTTTGTGTTCGCGGCGGCGTCGCCTTCCTTGCAGGGCGACGGCGAGGTCGTCTGCACCGCGCCCGCCGATGCCGAGGCCAACGGCATCGTCTACTGGATCAGGCTCGAGCTCGACGACGAGACGGTGCTGGAGGCCCGCCCCGAACCCGGCGCCGTGTTCTTCTCCCGCATGGTCTTCCAGCCCTTGCGCGCGCCGCGCCGCTTGCGCGCCGGCGAGAAGATCCCTATCGCGCTGCGCTATTTCGGCAACGAGTTCGAGGCCTGGATCGCCGCCTAGACGTCCACGCCCGTCACGAACTGCGCGTTCTCCTGGATGTACTGGAAGCGCAGTTCCGGCTTCTTGCCCATCAATTGCTCGACGAGAGTCTCGGTCTCCTTGGCGCTGCCTTCGGCGATCTCGACCTGGATCAGGATGCGCTTGCCCGGCTTCATCGTGGTCTCCTTCAACTGCGCCGGCATCATCTCGCCCAGGCCCTTGAAGCGACCGATCTCGACCTTGGCCGAGCCCTTGAACACCGTCTTGATCAGCTCGTCGCGATGCTTCTCGTCGCGCGCATATTCGCTTTTTGCGCCCTGGGTCAGGCGGTAGAGCGGCGGCATCGCCAGATACAGATGCCCTTCTTTGATCAGGTTCGGAATCTCGCGATAGAAGAACGTCAGCAGCAGCGAGGCGATATGCGCCCCGTCGACGTCGGCGTCGGTCATCACGATCACGCGCTCATAGCGCAGATCGTCCTCGCGGTATTTCGCGCCGGTGCCGCAGCCCAGCGCCTGCACCAGGTCGGCGAGTTCGGCGTTCTGCTGCAGCTTGCCCGCCGCCGCGCTCGCCACGTTCAGGATCTTGCCGCGCAGCGGCAGCACCGCCTGGGTCGCGCGGTCGCGCGCCTGCTTGGCCGAGCCGCCGGCGCTGTCGCCCTCGACCAGGAAGATTTCCGTGCCGTCCATTCCGGCGCGGGTGCAGTCGGCGAGCTTGCCCGGCAGACGCAGCTTGCGCGTCGCGCTCTTGCGCGCCGTCTCCTTCTCCTGCCGCTTCTTGAGCCGGTCCTCCGCTTGCTCGATCACGAAGTCGAGCAGCTTGTCGGCCTCCTGCGGGCTTTCGGCCAGCCAGTGGTCGAAATGGTCGCGCACCACGTTCTCGACCAGGCGCTGCGCGTCCGGCGACGACAGCTTGTCCTTGGTCTGGCCCTGGAACTCCGGCTCGCGGATGAACACCGACAGCACGCCGCAGGCCTGGCTCATCACGTCGTCGGCGGTGACCAGCGCCGTCTTGCGGTTGTTGACGCGCTCGCCATGGCTGCGCAGCGCCCGGGTCAGCGCGTTGCGGAAGCCCTGCTCATGGGTGCCGCCCTGGCCGGTCGGGATGGTGTTGCAATAGGAGTGCACGAAGGGATCGATCGACGGCGTCCACACCACCGCCCATTCCACCGCGCCCTTGCCGTCGCCCTTGTTCTCGGTGCGGCCGTTGAAGTCGCGCATCGTGACGGTGTGGCTGTTGCCGACCTCGCTCTTGAGGAAGTCGAGCAGCCCGCCGGGGAACTTCAGCACCTCCTCCGCCGGGGTCTCGCCCTTGATCAGCGCGGAATCGCATTTCCAGCGGATTTCGACGCCGCGGAACAGATAGGCCTTCGACCGCGCCATCCGGTACAGCGTCGCCGGCGAAAAATGCACGTCTTTGCCGAAAATCTGCGGATCGGGATGGAACGCCACGATGGTGCCGCGCCGGTTGACCGCGCCCATGTCCTTCAGCTTGCCGACCGCCTTGCCGCGCTCGAAACGCATCTTGTAGGCGTGCTTGTCGCGCGCCGCCTCGATCTCCATCCAGTCCGACAGCGCGTTGACCACCGAGGCGCCGACGCCGTGCAGCCCGCCCGAGGTGTCGTAGACCTTGCCGCCGAACTTTCCCCCCGCATGCAGCGTGGTCATGATCACTTCCAGCGCCGACTTGTTCTTGAACTTGGGATGCGGGTCGACCGGAATGCCGCGGCCGTTGTCGCGGATCGTCAGCACGTCGCCCGGCGAAAGTTCCATCTCGATCCGGCTGGCGAAGCCGGCCACCGCCTCGTCCATCGCGTTGTCGAGGATTTCCGCCGCCAGGTGATGCAGCGCACGCTCGTCGGTTCCGCCGATATACATGCCGGGGCGGCGGCGGACGGGTTCCAGCCCTTCCAGGACTTCGATGTCCTTGGCGGTATAGCCCTTGGAAATGGGCCCGTCGCTGTCGAAGAGATCTTTGGCCATCGCCTGCGCTTGTGCTGCTCGATTCGGGAACTTCCTACCTTAGCCGAGCGCAAAGCGTACGAAAGCCATGGCGTCGTCGCAGCCCTTTCTTAACGCCGTAATTCGTATTCTTGCGCGCGATGCGGCACCTTTTCGGATTGTGGGACACGCCTGAAGAATCGCGCTTCAACCAAGCGCGCCTCAAGCTCGTCGTCGCCACCCTGCCGTCCACCATCATGCTCAATCCGCTGTGGGCGCTCGCTCTCTTCCTGCCGTTCCTCGGCACGCGCTTTTTCGGTTCCATCCCGCTCTGGCATGTCGCCCTGGGTTTCGGCCTGCACAGCCTGACGTCGTCGGCCGCGGCCCTGATCTACTGGCGCAACCGCCACGGGACGAGCGACTGGCTCGGGCTGGAGCGCCAGCTCGTCGCCCTGCAATTCGCCATCAGCGTCGCCTGGGGCATCGTGCTGTGGCTGTTCAGCGACGCCGGCCATCCCGTCAACAACATCTATGTCTGCATGGTCTTCACCACGGTGATCTGGGCCGTCGTGTTCACCCGTGTCTCGCATGCCGGCGTCTTCCTCGCCGGCTTCATGCCGCTGACGCTGAGCTATGGCGTGCTGCTCTTCACCTCGCCCGGCGAAGTCTCGCGCGTCTTCTCGATCCTGATGCCGCTGTGGACGATCTACATCCTGGTCATGGGCGTGCGCGGACGCCAGACGGTGGACCGCGCGCTGGCGGCGCAGTTCGCCAACGACGATCTCGCGGCCGCGCTGCGCGCCAGCAATGCCGACGCCGTGCGCCAGGCTCAGGAGGCGCAGAGCGCCAACGCCGCCAAGACCGCCTTCCTCGCCAATATGAGCCATGAGCTGCGCACCCCGCTCAATGCCGTTCTCGGCTTCTCGGACATCATCGCGCGCCAGGCGCTCGGCCCCGACGCGATGCCCCGCTATTCCGAATACGCCGCCGACATCAACACCTCGGGCCGGCACCTGCTCAGCCTGATCAACGACCTGCTCGACATCGCCAAGATCGAGGCCGGCAAGATGGAGATCGAACCGCATCCGCTCGATGCCGCCGCCGTCGCTGCGGACGTCCAGCGCCTGATGGCGGCGCGCGTCCGCGCCCGCAACCAGTCGGTTGCGCTCGAGGTTGAGCCGGATCTGCCGCTGGTCGTCGCCGACGAGCGCGCCTTCCGCCAGATCCTGCTCAACCTGTTCTCCAACGCGGTCAAGTTCACCCCGGAAGGCGGCGAGATCGTCGTGCGCTGCCGCCGCGCCGGCAGTGGCGGCTTCGCGCTCGAGGTCGCCGACAACGGCCCCGGCATAGCGCCGGAGAAGCAGGAGCGCGTCTTCCAGCCCTTCACCCAGATCGACAACCGCTACGGCCGCGCCCTGGGCGGCACCGGGCTCGGCCTCGCGCTGGTGCGCGGCCTGGCGGAACTCCATGGCGGCCGCGCCTGGATCGAGAGCGCGCTGGGGCAGGGCACCAAGGTTTCCGTTTACTTCCCGTTAGTGACCGAGTCTCAGCAAAGCCCGGCGCTAGCTTTCGGCTAACCTTTACGGTCTCAGACAAATTTAACGACCCGTCCGTACTATCGCCCATGGTCCGCATCCGCCGGACCGACGGCTATCAGGGGTCGCGCGTGGGTTTTGGACAACAGCTGAGGGTCAGACGCAGCGCCGACGTGCGCGTCCTGAACGCGCAGCTCGATCTCGTCGCCTCGGCGATGCGCACGACGCGCTTCACCTCGCCGCTATGGGCGCTCGGCATCGCCTGGCTCGGCTCCGACAGCTTCGGCTATCTCGGCAGTCGCCCGTTCGAGCAGGCGATCCTGCTTCCTTGCGCCGTGTCGATCACGATGTTCCTCGCCTCGAACATCGTCTCCTTCTACCAGATGACCACCGCCGGCCAGACCGACTACGAGGCGGTGCGCCCGTGGTTCGCGCGCCTGACGATGCTGCAGGTCGTGATCAGCACGATCTGGGGCCTGGTGCCCTGGCTGTTGTGGGACCCCGCCAGCCCCGCCAATCACATCTTCCTCGCCGGCGCCACCATCGCCATGCTCGCGACGCTGATCGTCAGCCGTGCCACGCATATGGACATGTTCGTCGCCTGCCTCGCGCCGATCTCGGCGGTGGCGGCGCTGCGCTTCGCCTTCGGCGACTCCGCGCTCGACTACGGCATCGCCGTCCTCATCCCGGTCTACGCCGCGCAGCTCTTCTTCGACGGCCGCCGCCTGGCGCGCCGGGTCGACGAGGACGCCCGCCTGCGCTTCCAGGTCGAGGATCTGGCGCGCGAGCTCGAAGAGACCCGCGACGAAGCCCTGCGCAAGCGCTTCGAGGCCGAGACCGCCAACGCCTCCAAGACCGCCTTCCTCGCCAATATGAGCCACGAGCTGCGCACCCCGCTCAACGCCATCCTCGGCTTCTCCGAGATCATCGCCCAGGAATGCTTCGGTCCCGTCGGCTCGGCGCGGTACAAGGAATATGCCGGCGATATCCATTCCTCCGGCGCCCATCTCCTCAGCCTGATCAACGACCTGCTCGACGTCGCCAAGATCGAGGCCGGCAAGATGGAGATCGCGCCGCATCCCTTGGAGGCCAAGCGCACCTTCGACATCGCGCTCAAGCTGATCGGCGCCAAGGCGCGCGAGCGCCAGCAGACCCTCGCCATCGAGATCGATCCGTCCTGCCCGCCGCTCTATGCCGACGAGCGCGCCCTCAAGCAGATCCTGATCAACCTATGCTCCAATGCCGTGAAGTTCACGCCCGAAGGCGGCCGCATCATGGTGCGTGCCGAGCTGGCGCGCTGCGGCGGCTTCCAGATCAGCGTGCAGGACAACGGCCCCGGCATCCCGCGCGAGAAGCTCGACAAGATCTTCACGCCGTTCAGCCAGGTCGACAACCGCTACGACCGCCAGGCCGGCGGCACCGGCCTCGGCCTCGCGCTGGTGCGCGGCCTCGCCGAACTCCATGGCGGCCGCGCCTGGCTGGAAAGCGAGCCGGGCAAGGGCTGCTGCGCCTATGTCGTGCTCCCGGCCGACCAGCCGGACCTCAAGAGCGACGGCGAAGCCGCCGCGGCTTAAGCCTCGCTATCCTCAATTGCGGGTTCCCGCCCTTGGTGCTGTTGGCCATGTCCGGTCGCCCGGCCAGTTGCCGCGGCTTCCTTGCCAGGTTTCGGGACGGTTGTGGATCAGCCTGGGCATCCGGTCCGCGGCCAAAGAAAGGCGCGCGAACCCTTCGTTTCGGGCGCTGCATTGGAATAGCGTCATGGCTGGATTGTATGGATTCCGATCGCCAAAAGGGGCCGCCATGTCCGATGACAACAAACTGAATCTGCTTTTCTTCGAGGGGCCGTCGGTCCGGGAATTATATGCCGTGATGGATGACTGGCAAAAGACCAACCGCAAACGGTTTCAGTCGATCACAATCCAGAAAGAGGGTGACGCGTATTGCTGCATTGCCCTGACCAACCCAAGCGAAGTCATCATCGTGGGCGGTGTTCCGGTCAGCAATCAAGCCCGCGTGATCAATGGCCATCTAGCCGTGACTGCCTAGGCCGCCTCCGGCGGCTGCTTGCCGGCCGATCTCCCTGTTCGCGTGGCCCAAAACAGAGAAAGGCCCGGTCTTGCGACCGGGCCTTTCCGAGTTTCCGTTTTTCGGCTCAGACCGAATAGTACATCTTGAATTCGACCGGATGCGGGGTGTGCTCGAACTGGTAGACCTCGCCCATCTTCAGCTCGATATAGCTGTCGATGAAGTCGTCGCTGAACACCCCGCCCTTCTTGAGGAAGGCGCGGTCCTTGTCGAGATTGTCGAGCGCCTCGCGCAAGCTGCCGCACACCGTCGGCACCTGCTTGAGCTCTTCCGGCGGCAAGGCATAGAGGTCCTTGTCCATCGGGTCGCCGGGATGCAGCTTGTTCTCGATGCCGTCGAGGCCCGCCATCAGCATCGCGGCATAGGCGAGATAGGGGTTGGCGCCCGGATCGGGGAAGCGCACTTCGACGCGCTTGCCGTTGGGCGAGGCCGAGAACGGGATGCGGCACGACGCCGAGCGGTTGCGCGACGAATAGGCGAGCAGCACCGGCGCCTCGAAGCCCGGGATCAGGCGCTTGTAGGAATTGGTCAGCGGATTGGTGAAGGCGTTGAGCGCCTTGGCATGCTTGATGATGCCGCCGATGTAGTAGAGGCACAAATCCGACAGGTCGGCATAGCCCGAGCCGGCGAACAGGGGCTTGCCGCCCTTCCAGATCGATTGATGCACATGCATGCCCGAGCCGTTGTCGCCGAAGATCGGCTTGGGCATGAAGGTCGCCGACTTGCCGTAGGCGGCGGCGACCTGGTGGATCACGTATTTGTAAATCTGCATGTAGTCGCCGCACTTGGTCAGCGTGTTGAACTTGAAGCCAAGCTCATGCTGCGCGGTCGCGACTTCGTGGTGGTGCTTTTCCGGCTGGATGCCCATGTCGCCCATGATGGCGAGCATCTCGCCGCGCATGTCCTGGGCGCTGTCGACCGGCGGCACCGGGAAATAGCCGCCCTTGACCGCCGGCCGGTGGCCGAGATTACCCTGCTCGTATTCGGTGCCGGAGTTGTAGGCGCCCTCGATCGCGTCAAGGAAGTAATAGCCCTTGTTCATGCCGACTTCGAAGCGCACGTCGTCGAAGATGAAGAACTCCGCTTCCGGGCCGAAATAGGTCGTGTCGCCGACCCCCGACGAGTTGACGTATTTCTCCGCCGCCTTGGCGATCGAGCGCGGACAGCGGCCGTAGCGCTGGCCGGTGGTCGGCTCGACCACGTCGCAGATCAGGACCAGCGTGGTCTGGGCGAAGAACGGATCGATCACCGCGGTGTCGAGGTCCGGCACCAGCGTCATGTCGGACTCGTTGATCGCCTTCCAGCCGGCGATCGACGAGCCGTCGAACATCGTGCCGTTGGTCAGAAAGTCTTCGTCGACCATCGACAGGTCGAACGTCACGTGCTGCCACTTGCCGCGTGGATCGGTGAAACGGATGTCGACGAACTTGACCTCCTTGGCCTTGATCATCGACAGAATGCTGGCCGGACTGTTGGACATTGCTTCGGTCTTCCCCTTCAAGAAATGAACACTACCCCCACGCGGGACTCTAGATCGCGTCCGCCCCGGTCTCCCCGGTCCGGATGCGGATCGCTTCCTCGACATTCAGGACGAATATCTTGCCGTCGCCGATGCGTCCCGTCCGCGCAGCCTTCTGGATCGCGTCCACGGAAGCCTCGACCCGGCCCTCGTCGACCACGATCTCGATCTTCACCTTGGGCAGGAAATCGACGACGTATTCGGCGCCGCGATAGAGTTCGGTATGGCCTTTCTGCCGGCCGAAGCCCTTGGCCTCGGTCACGGTGATGCCCTGGACGCCGACTTCCTGCAGCGCTTCTTTCACTTCATCCAGCTTGAAGGGCTTGATGATCGCTTCGATCTTTTTCATGCGTGTCTCCTCGGCGGCTGTTAAGGGGTGCCGCTCTCGTTAACGAAAAAGCAGGAATTGTGCCGGTTTTTGCCCGGAAATTGTCCAATAAATTCAAGGTATTGAAGATTGCCGCACTCGGACCATCCCGCGACTGCTCAATAATGAGGCCGATTGCATTCTTTTTGTGCTTCTGCCGAGCGCTCGAAATCGCAACCCGCGCGCTCAACCGCGGCCGAACCAGAAGTCCAGTTCGCGCTCGCGCCGGCGGTCATAGGCTTGCGTCTTGGCATCGGCGCCGGGGGCGCCGATCTGCCAGTCCGCCTTGTTCGCGAGCCCCGGCCAGTCGTGCTTCGAGCCGTTCCACCGGTATTGGTTGTAGATCTCCATGATCTTGGACGCGTATTTGCTGGCAAGGGCGCGGTCGCCCTTCACGATGACGAAATTCTCGTCGTTCACCGTGCTCGCCTTGGGGCCCATATTGTGCGAGCCCGTCATGACCACCGGATCGCTGCCATAGGGATCGACGATCACCACCTTGCTGTGGACCATGGCGTGGGCGCGCGGCAGCTTCTCGAGCTCCGGAATCCAGAATTTCAGCCGCTCGTCGATCGCCGCCGGCAGCACGACGTCGGCATTGGCGTCGATGCGCTCGCCGCGGTTGAACAGCACCACGGGGTTCTTGTCCGTGCCCGGATTCTGGTTCAGCACGCCCTGGATGTAGAGATCGGGCTTGTAGTGCGGGCCGTGCGGCGACGCCAGCTCGATGATGTCGTTCAGCAGCGTTCCGCGCGGGCCGGGATTGAACATCAGGAACAGGATGCCCTGCTTGGCGCCGCGGATGAGTTCCCCGGCCTGCTCCAGGTCGTTGGATTCGGACATCGGCGTGAACCACACCGTGAGATCCTCGTGGATGTCGTGCGGCGTCTGGTTGGCCTCCTTCATCTCCGCCGGCGAGGCATCGCCGGCGTCCTTGAGCACGGTCCAGTGGTCGAGATAGGCCTGGGCCGCCGCCGGATCGTCGATCAGCAGGCCGTTATTGGCCTGGGTGCACAGCCCGCTCTCGGTGAGATTCGTGCTCCCCGTCCAGACCCGCAGCGGCTTCTTGTCGGAATCGCAGAACACGATGAACTTGTTGTGCGCCAGGGCGCGCGGGGCGGTGAAGCGGTCGTGGATGTCGCAGAGCGAGGCGAGCTCCTCGCGCGCGTCGCTGTTCTCGTCCTCGCCCTTCTTCTTCACGCTGCCATTGCCCAGCACGATGTGGCCGCGCTTGCGGAACTGCTTGAGCTCGGCGACGATCTCGGGATCTTCGAGCTCGAACAGCGCGGCGTAGATGTGCCCGCCGGCGCCGCGCGTCTCGTGCAGCAGCGACAGCAGCTTCACCCGCAAATGCCCGGCGAGGAAGTTGCGGGTCCGGTCGCCGACCGTGGCGATGATGTCGACCAGCTTGCGCCCCTTCTCCAGCTTGTCCTTTTTCGGATCGGGATCGCTGGGCAGGACGCGGCTGAGCCACTGGCTGGCGACGATGCCGCGGTTGAAATAGCACGACACCTTGCCTTCGCCGTCGCCGCCGATGGTCACCGGCGCGCTCCATGCCGAGGCGTCGCCGTCCCCGTCCAGCGCCCGCAGCGCCTTGTAGTCGCCGACCATCGGCACGATCCGATATTTGACGACGTCGCCGGACTTCACCGCGAAGTCCGACCACAGGTATTTCTGGATCGGCCATTGCGTGGTCGGAAAGCGGGCTCCTGGCTCGTACGTCTTGGGGTCGTCGGCAAATCCGACCCAGCTCGAAACGGTCTCGTTGACGAAACCGTCCGCGTCCGGCGCCGCGGCGGCGGTCGGGCTCTCGGGCGAGCCGGCGCCGCGCTTGATCTTGCGCAACAGGGCAAAGCCCCGGCACTCGGCGATGAAGCCCGACGTCCAGGCGATGAACGCGTCGTCCGACCCGGCGTGGACGACCAGCTGGATTTTTTGCGCCGGTCCGGCGCCGTGTCCGCCCGCGTGACGTGTGTTCCCGGTCATGGCTTGGCCCCCTGGTGACGATGTGATCGGTCGAGCCCTACGCGCGCGTATTCCACACCAATCGGTGCGGGAATACAGGCCGCCAAAGAACTCGGCGGGCTGGGGCGCTAGTATACCCAAAAGAAGACGGTTTGTTTACTGCAATGTGACTTGCCGTCTTCCCCCCTACGGGGCGGCCGGAAGGGGGAGGACGGCCGTCAGTGCCCGTGCCGCAGCACCATCCCCGCCCGCGCCCCGGTGGACTGGTCGTCCAAGACGTTGACCACGCCGTTCACCAGCGTTGCCTTGTATCCGCGTGCCCTTTGCGTGAAGTGCGGCGCCCCGCCGGGGAAATTGTGCACGATGTGCGGCTGAAGCTGCGTCACGCGCTCGAGGTCGAAGACGTTGACGTCGGCGCGCTTGCCCACGGCGAGCGTGCCGCGCTCCTTCAGCCCCATCACGCGCGCCCCGTCCGACGTCATGCGCTGGATGCCTTGCGCCAGGCTGTAGACCTTCCGCTCCTTGATCCAGTATTTCAGCGTGAAGGTCGCCCAGTCGGCGTCGATGATCTGGCTGACATGCGCGCCGGCATCGCCCAGGCTCGGCAGCACGTTCTTCGTCGCCGCGAACAGGTCGCCCAACTCGTCCATGTCCTGGCAGAACAGGCGATAGTTGAACAGCGCCCGGCCCTCGGTCTCGCGCGACAGGCGCAGGAAATATTCGACGAAGCTCTCGCCGCGCAGCGCCATCTGGTCCTTGACGCTCGCATCGCGCGGCGCGGTCAGGTTCGGCGTCTCGCCGTCGCCGATATAATAAGTGTGCTCCAGCGGCAGGCCGGTCTTGCCTTCCGCGGCCAGGCGGTCGCGCGTCAGCGGATCCTTGACCGCGGCGACGCGGCCCTTGAGATCGAGCGCCCGCACCGTCTCCCAGGTCGGCCCCCGGAAGGGCAGGCTGCATTGCAGTCCGAACATGAAGCCGGTTCCCTTCACCTGGCAGATCGCGGTCAGGTCGCGCCCTTCCGCCAGCCGGTCGATGCTCTCGGCCGATTTGCGCCCCGCGCCCTTGTCGGCGCCGACGCCATAGGAGAACAGCACGCGGCTCCCCGCCTGGTCGGCCATCGCCTTCAACACGTCGCCCGTCGCGCCCACTGCCTGCATCAGCCCGCCGCGCGCCGCCACCGCCTCGCCGATCGCGATCAGTTCCGACGGATCGGCGAAGGTGCCGGGGATCGAGCGGCCGTCCGGCGCCTTGTGCGGCGCGAAGCGGTTGGTCGAGAAGCCGACCGCGCCGGCATCGAGCGCCTGGCCGACGATGTCGGCCATCTGCGCCTTCTCGTCGTCGCTGGCGTCGTCCTCGAAGGAGCGCTCGCCCATCACGTAGTAGCGCACCGCGCTGTGCCCCACGAGGCCGGCGATGTTGATGCCGGGCTTCAGCTTCTCGACCGCGTTCAGGTAGTCGCCGTAATTCTCCCAGGTCCAGGGCAGCCCGCTCATGATCGCCTGGCGCGGAATGTCCTCCACCGATTCCATCATGGAGGCGAGGAATTCGCGGTCGGCCGGCTTGCACGGCGCGAAGGTCACGCCGCAATTGCCCATCAGCGCCGTCGTCACGCCATGCCACGAGATCGGCGTCAGGTCGGGGTCCCAGCCGATCTGGGCATCGAGATGGGTGTGCAGGTCGATGAAGCCGGGCGTGACGGTGAGCCCGTCGGCGTCGATCTCCTGTTTGCCCCGCGCCGCGATTCTCCCGATCTCGGCGATCCGGCCGTCGGCGACGCCGACATCGGCGCTGAACGGCGCGCCGCCGGTGCCGTCGACCACGGTCCCGCCGCGGATCACGATGTCATGCGCCATGGGGGTGTTTCCTCGTCTCGAATTGTCGGTATGCGACGAATTGTAGGGGCTCGGCGGCGCCGCGCAACTTGAAACGCGCCCGCGGAGCTTGCGATGGTGGGCGCATGCCGCAGGGGAATCCCATCTTCGCCGGACTGGGCACGACGATCTTCACCGTCATGTCGGGCCTTGCCGTCGAGCACGGCGCGATCAATCTCGGCCAGGGCTTCCCCGACGAGGACGGCCCGCTCGCGGTGCGCGAGGCCGCGTCGCGTTCGCTGATCGAAGGCCCCAACCAGTATCCGCCGATGAAGGGGCGGGTGGAGCTGCGCCGCGCCATCGCCAGCCACGCCAGGCGCTTCTACGGCCTCGACTTCGATCCCGAGACCCAGGTGCTGATCACCTCCGGCGCGACCGAGGCGCTGACCGCCTCGATCATGGGGCTGGTGGGGCAGGGCGAGGAGATCGTCCTGATCGAACCCTCCTACGACTCCTACCGCCCCATCGCCGAAGCCGTCGGCGCGACGGTGAAGAGCGTCATCCTCCAGCCGCCGCGCTGGCGCCTGACCGAACAGGATTTGCGCGCCGTCATCGGCCCGAAGACCGCCGCGGTCCTGATCAACACCCCGCTCAATCCGATCGGCCGCGTCTTCGACCGCGCCGAGCTCGAAACCCTGGCGCGCGTCGTGCAGGAGACGAACGCCGTCGTGATCTGCGACGAGGTCTATGAGCATCTGGCGTTCGACGGCAACACCGTGCCGCCGCTGATCGCCTTCCCCGGCATGGCCGGGCGCTGTGTCCGCATCGGTTCGGCCGGCAAGATGTTCTCGCTCACGGGCTGGAAGGTCGGCTGGGTCGCGGGTCCGGCGAAGCTGGTCGACACCGTGACCAAGGCGCATCAGTTCATCACCTTCACGACGCCCACCGCGCTCCAGCTAGGCGTCGCCTACGGCATCGAGCACCAGATCGACTTCACGCTCAACCTGACCAGGGAGCTGCAAGCCAAGCGCGACACCCTCGCCGCCGGCATCGCGAAGCTCGGCTTCGACGTGCTGCCCTGTGAGGGCACCTACTTCCTCACTGCCTCGATCAAGAACCTGACCAACGAACCCGACCGCGCCTTCTGCGAGCGCTTGGTGAAGGAGGCCGGCGTCGCCCTGATCCCGCTCAGCGTCTTCTTCAAGGACGGCAAGCCCGACCACATGGTCCGCTTCGCCTTCTGCAAGAAGCACGACGTGATCGCGGAATCGCTGCGGCGGCTGGAGCGTTACTTCTCGCCCCGCTAGGTTGCTATCGCCTGCGAACCGCCCATATGTTAGGTTTGCGCCATGACCGCACGATACAGCGACATCGTCACGCAGGAGCCCGGCAAGCGCGGCGGCCGCCCCGTCATCCGTGGCATGCGCATCGCTGTTTCGGACATTCTGGGCTGGCTCGCGTCCGGCATGTCCCACGCGGAGATTATTGCCGACTATCCGGAACTTACCGAAGACGATATCCGCGCTGCACTGGCTTATGCGGCCGATCGTGAGCGCCGAATCCTCACTGCGTGAAGCTCTTTTTCGATCAGAACTTGAGCCATAGGCTTTGCGCGCTGCTCGCGGATGTTTGGCACTGCGAGCAAGTCCGTCTTCTCGCTCTGGATGAGGCTACTGATTGGGAAATCTGGGATTTCGCTACGCGTGAGCGTTTTACGATTGTTACCCTCGATGCCGATTTCTCTGACATCGCGACCCTGCGAGGCGCGCCTCCGAAAGTGATCTGGCTGCGTTGCGGCAATCAATCTACGGCGTTCATTGCGCGGCTCTTGCGTAGTCGGGCGGTGCTGATTACGGACTTCATCGCGAATAGCGAAGCCGCCTGCCTCGAACTCTACTAGCAAGACCGCTTCCCTGGCGTCACGCCCAGCTTTGAATTTCCGCACCGCCATGCTGTCATCGCTCCCACAACACCCGGGCGGAACCGATGAGCAGCACAGCCGATGCGCGCACCCCGATCCTGGTCGGCGGCGCGCAATTCACCCAGCGCACGGCCAGGAACAACGTCAAGGAAAGCCTCTCGCCCATCGCGATGATGGCGGAGGTCGCGGCCGACGCCATCGCCGACACGGGCGCGGCGAATCTCGCCGCTGCCATCGACACCATCTCCGTCGTGCGCTTCACCGCCGACTCGCCGGGCGACCAGGGCCGCCTGCCCAGGCGCATGTTCCGCAATCCGCCGCTCAGCCTCGCCAACCGCATCGGCGCCAGCCCGCGCCGCAGCTTCTACACCGCGACCGGCGGCAACACGCCGCAATGGCTGGTGAACCGCACGGCGGCGGAGATCGCCAACGGCGAATGCGACGTCGCGCTGCTGGCAGGCGCCGAATACATCGCTTCGCTGCTGGCCGCGATGAAGCAGGGCGTCGACCTCGGCTGGGCCACCGGCCCCGACGCCGACCCGGGCAGCGATCCGGCCGAGATCGGCGACATGCGACCGGGCACCACGGATTACGAGCGCCGCCACGGCCTCGCTTTCCCGGTCAACGTCTACCCGCTGTTCGAGAACGGGTTGCGCGGCATGAAGCGCCGCGCGCCGGCGGAGCATCTGGAATGGCTCGGCAAGTTCTTCTCGCCCTTCACGAAAGTCGCGGCGGAGAATCCGTATAGCTGGTTTCCGACCTATCGCTCGCCCGAAGAGATCGCGACGCCGTCGGAGAAGAACCGCTTCGTCGGCTTCCCGTACACGAAGTATCTCAACGCCGTGATCGAGGTCGACATGGCCGCCGCCGTGGTGATGACCAGCGTTGCGAAAGCGCGAGAACTCGGCATCCCGGAATCGAAGTGGGTCTACCTGCACGGCTGCGGCGACGCCGCCGACATCTGGAACGTGTCCGAGCGTGTGAACTTCCATTCCTCGCCCGCGATCCGCGCCATCGGCCGGCACGCTTTCGCCATGGCCGATCTCGACATCGGCGACGTCGCGTTCATCGATCTCTATTCCTGCTTCCCCAGCGCGGTCGAGATCGGCTGCCAGGAGTTCGGCATCGCGACCGACGATCCGCGCGGCCTCACCGTCACCGGCGGGCTCCCCTATTTCGGTGGCCCCGGCAACAACTACGTCATGCATTCCATCGTGCAGATGGCGCAGAAGCTGCGCGCCGCGCCCGGCAAGTTCGGCCTCGCCACCGGCAATGGCTGGTACGTCACCAAGCACTCGGCCGGCATCTATTCGACCAGGCCGACGCTCGGAAAATGGCAGCGCGAAGACCCCAAGACCTACCAGAAGGACATCGACGCGATGGCGCATCCGGCGGTGATCGAAAAGCCCAGCGGCCCCGCCACCGTCGAGACCTACACGGTCGTCATGGACCGCCGCGGCAAGCGCTTCGGCATCGTCGTCGGCCGCGACGCGCAGGAACGCCGCTTTCTCGCCCACACCCCCGACGACGACGCGACGCTCGATTGGATGATGCGCGAGGAAGTCCTCGGCAAACCGGGTATGGTGACGGCCGGTGACGTCACCAATCTGTTCCGCTTCGTCTGAGGCTTGCGCATGCCCCGCATATACATGGTCCGCCACGGCAAGGCCGCCGCCGGTTTCGGCGAGGACATGGACCCCGGCCTCGACGCCTTGGGGCACAGCCAGGCCGAGGCGGCGGCGCAAAGGCTCGTCGGCCTCGGTCCCCGCCTCATCCTCTCGAGCCCGCTCAGACGCGCCCGGGAAACCGCCGCGCCGTTGAGCAAGCTCTGGAAAAAGCCGCCGGCGATCGAGCCCGCCGTCGCCGAAATCCCCTCGCCCAAGGGCATGACCCTGGAAGAACGCGTGGTCTGGCTGCGCACGCTGATGGCCGGCTCCTGGCGCGACGTCACGCCGGAACTCGCGCAATGGCGCGAGGCTTGCGTCGCCGCCATCGCGACGCTCAAGGAAGACACCGTGGTGTTCTCGCACTATGTCGCGATCAACGTCCTGTTCGGCGCTGCCACCGCCGACGACCGCGTCGTCGCCTTCTCGCCGGACAATTGCTCGGTCACCACCTTCGACAACGCCGGCGGCAGGCTCCGGCTGCTGGACAAAGGCGATGAAGCGTCTTTGACGAAAGTGAACTAAAACGCTGTTGTCATCTCCGGCGAGCCGCGCAGCGGCGAGGGAAGGGGACCCAGCTGGGTGGACTGGGTTCAATCTATCCACCTGGGTTCCCTTCCCCTCGCACCACTGGCGCGACGGCTCGGCCGGGAATGACAATTGGAGCTTTCAATGAGCAGCAAAGAACCCCACGAACTCACCGCCTCGGAAATGTCCGCGCTGTTCGCGTCGCGCGACCTGTCGCCGGTCGAGGTTGCGGAAAGCTGCATCGGCCGCATCGAGGCGCTGGACGCCGAGATCAACGCCTTCTGCCACATGGACCCGCACGCCTCGCTCACCATGGCCGAGGCCTCTGAAGCACGCTGGCTCGCCGGCGAGCCGCTGTCGCCGCTCGACGGCGTGCCGGTCGCGGTGAAGGATCTGCTGGTCACCAAGGGCTGGCCGACGCGGCGCGGCTCGCTCACCGTCGATCCCAACGCCTATATCGGCACCGACGCGCCGACCGTGGCGCGGCTGCGCGAAGCCGGCGCGGTGCTGATCGGCAAGACCACGACGCCGGAGTTCGGCTGGAAGGGCTCGACCGACAGCCCCCCCACCGGCGTCACGCGCAACCCGTGGAACAAGGCCAAGACCCCCGGCGGCTCCTCGGGCGGCTCGTCCGCCGCGCTCGCCGCCCGCTTCTGCCCGCTGGCGCTCGGCACAGACGGCGGCGGCTCGATCCGCATCCCGGCCAGCTTCACCAACACCTACGGCCTCAAGCCCAGCTTCGGCCGCGTCCCCGCCTATCCGCTCTCGCCCTTCGGCACGCTCGCCCATGTCGGCCCGATGAGCCGCACCGTGCTCGACAGCGCCATGCTGATGAACGTGATCGCCAAGCCCGATCCGCGCGACTGGTATTCGCTACCCTACGAGCCGACCGACTACGCCGCCGGCATCGATGCGCCGCTGACGGGCAAGCGCATCGCCTTCAGCCCGCGCCTGGGCTTCGCCACCCGCATCCTGCCGCAGATCGAAACCCTGGTCGCCGCGGCGGCCAAGCGCTTCGAGCAGCTCGGCGCCCATGTCGAGCTTGTCGATCCGCCGGGCGGCGATCCGGGTGCGACTTTCCGCACCCTGTGGTGGTCCGGCGCCGGCATCCTGCTCGGCGACTATCCCGACAGCGAGAAGGCCAAGCTCGATCCCGGCCTGCGCCGCATGGCGGAGGAGGGCGTCGCGATCGCCAAGAAGGACTACCTCAACGCCAATCTCGCGCGCGGCGCCTATGGCAGCGCGATGCGCCAATTCATGGCGAAATACGATTTCCTGCTGACGCCGCAGCTCGCCACCACCGCCTTCGATGTCGGCCGCATCTCGCCGCTCGACGACGACGGCAATGCCTGGATGGCGTGGACGCCGTTCACCACGCCCTTCAACCTGACGCAGCAGCCCGCCGCCTCCGTGCCCTGCGGCTTCACCAGCGACGGCCTGCCGGTCGGCCTGCAGATCGTCGGCCGCATGTTCGACGACGCCGGCGTGCTGGCGGCGAGTTACGCCTACGAACTCGCCGATCCGCATTTCGACAAGACTCCGGAGGGCTACTGACCATGCCTGCCGACCGTCTCGCCGGCCACATCCTGCCGAACTCGGCGACGATGATCGGCATCTGCGTGACGCTGACGGGCCTGGTTAAGATCGCCGAAGCCCGCATCGGCCCCAGCCGTGTCGACGAATATTGCGCGCTGACCGCGCTCGTCTTTCTCGCCAGCACCGTTCTCTCCTATGCCGCGCTTCGCGCCGGACCGAACCGCGCGCTGGATCGCACGCTCGAGCGCATCGCCGACGTCTTGTTTCTGTTCGGCATGTTCGCGCTCACCGCCATCACCCTGATGTTCGCCTACGAAGTCATTTGACGGCGGCGCGGCTTTGCGTATTGTACGCGCCCATGAGCACGAAGCCCGTTTCTTCGCGACGCCGTACCGCCTTCCGATGGGGTGGTTGAGCACGCGCGCCTGAACGCACGTTTTTCACGAAAGCCCCGCCGGATCGCGCGGGGCTTTTCGTTTCTGGGGCCTCCCGCGTCCGGTTCTTCACGACGGAGACCGCCATGGACATGCCCAAGCTCGCCGCCCAGGTCGAAGAGACCTGCATGAACGCCTGGCCCGCGCTGAAAGAAGTCTTCTACGACGGCTGGCTGATCCGCCTCGCCAACGGCGCCACCCGCCGCACCAATTCGGTGAACGTCATCGGCCAGGGCAACCGCCCGCTGGACGGCAAGATCGCCTATTGCGAGAGCGTCTACCGCGCCCATGCCCAGCCGACCTATTTCCGCATCCTCTCGACCGCGCCGCCCGATCTCGACGCCGCCCTGGTGGCGCGCGGCTACGCCAAGGAGGACGAGACCAGGACGCTCTACATGAACTTCCGCAAGCGCCGCCCGCCGCCGCCGGCCAAGGTCATTGCCGTCGACATCCTCGACGGCCGCCCGACCCAGGAATGGCTGGCCGCCTATCAGCGGCTCTCCCGCTGCTCGGCGGCCGAGGCCCAGGGCCGGCGCGAGGTCCTCAACGTGCTGTCGGTGCCGGCCTTCTTCGCCGAGGCCCGCGACGACAGCGGCGAGATCGCCTCGGTGGGCTTCGGCGCCATCCATGATGGGCTGATCTGCCTGCAATGGGTCGTCACCGACCCGGAGCAGCGCCGCCGCGGCCTGTCGCGCGCCGCCTTGTCCGCGCTCCTGCGCCGCGGCCAGGAGGCGGGCGCCGCCGGCGCCTGCCTCCAGGTCGTGGCCGACAATCACTCTGCCATTCGCCTCTACGAAGGCCTAGGCTTCGCCCACGAACTCTACCGCTATCACTACCGGGTGCGATGACCGCCGAGATCCTGACCGTCGAGGAGATGTACGCCGCCGACCGCTATGCCGCGGCGCACGGCGTGACGACGCTCGACCTGATGGAGCAGGCCGGCCGCGCCGTCGCCGACGAGATCGCCAAGCGCTGGACGCCGCGCCCGATCGCGGTGCTGTGCGGCCCCGGCAACAATGGCGGCGACGGCTTCGTCGCGGCGCGCCATCTCAACGCCCGCGGCTGGGACGTCTGGGTCGAAACGCTGAGCGACATCGAGGCGCTTCAGGGCGATGCGGCGCAGATGGCGCGGCGCTGGCAGGGCGAGACGATCCGCATCGCCGAGAGCAACCGCATGGCCGACCTCTTCGTCGACGCCCTGTTCGGCGCCGGCCTGTCGCGGCCGCTGGAGGGGGAGGCGGCGCGCCTCGCCCGCGCCTCGCCCAAATACAAGGACCGCGTCGTCGCCATCGACATTCCCAGCGGCCTTGCCGGCGACAGCGGCAAGCCGCTCGGCGACTGCGCCTTCGACGCCGGCCTCACCGTCACCTTCTTCCGCCGCAAGCCGGCGCACCTCCTGTTCCCCGGCCGCGCCTTGTGCGGCGAGATCGTCGTCGCCGACATCGGCATCCCCGAAGCCGCGCTCGACGCCGCCCGGCCCCGGCTGTTCGAGAACGGCCCCACGCTGTGGACCTATCCCTGGCCGAAGACCGACGCGCACAAATACGCCCGCGGCCATTGCCTCGTGGTCAGCGGCCCGGCCCACGCCACCGGCGCCGCCCGGCTCGCGGCGCGCGGCGCCCTGCGCATCGGCGCCGGCCTCGTCAGCGTCGCCAGCCCGCCGAACGCCGTCCCCGTCAACGCCGCCGCGCTCACCGCCATCATGGTCAAGCCGTTCAGCGGCTCGCGCGGCCTCGCCGACCTCCTGAAGGACGAGCGCCTCAACGCCGTCGTCATCGGCCCCGGCTGCGGCATCGGCCACGAGACCGAGGAACTCGTCGCCGCCGTGCTGCGCGCCAGGGCCGCTGCGGTGCTCGACGCCGACGCGCTGACCTCGTTCCGCGGCGAGCCCAAAGTCCTCTTCGCGCTGCTGCGCGAGCCCGCCGTCCTGACGCCGCATGACGGCGAGTTCGAGCGCCTTTTCCCGGGCCTGCTCGCGGCGTCGAAGTCGAAGGTCGACGCGGTGCGCGCCGCCGCGGCGCGGGCGAAATGCACCGTGCTGCTCAAGGGCCCGGACACCGTGATCGGCGCCGCCGACGGCCGCGCCGCGATCAACGGCAACGCGCCGCCCGCCCTGGCGACCGCCGGCTCCGGCGACGTCCTCGCCGGCTTCGTCGCCGGCTTGCTGGCGCAAGGCGTGGATTCGTTCGCGGCGGCGGCCATGGCGGTGTGGCTGCACGGCGAGGCGGCGGTCCGGTTCGGGCCGGGATTGATCGCCGAGGATCTGCCCGAGCAGGTCCCGGCGGTGTTGAAGGCGCTGCGGGACGATGCCTGACGTCGTCATCCGTCCGGCGGAGCAGGGCGACCTGCCGGCGCTGCTCGCGATCTACAACCACTACGTCGTCCACACCCCCGTCACCTTCGACCTCGCGCCGCGCACCTTGGCGCAGCGCCGCGCATGGCTCGACCAGTTCGCGCCGGCCGGCAAGTACCGCTGCTTCGTCGCGGTGCGCGGCGCTGCCGCCATCGGCTGGGCCTGCAGCGCGAAGTTCAAGGAGAAGGCGGCCTACGACACCACCATCGAGACCAGCATCTACCTCGCGCCCGGCGAAGGCGGCAAAGGCCTCGGCCGGCGGCTTTACGAGACGCTGTTCGACGCCCTCAAGGGCGAGGACATCCACCGCGCCTTCGGCGGCGTCACGCTGCCCAACGACGCCTCGGTCGGTCTCCACCGTGCCCTGGGCTTCGAGAATATCGGCACCTATGGCGAGATCGGCCGCAAGTTCGGCCGCTACTGGGATGTGGCGTTGTTCCTGCGCGCGATGAACTGAATTCCGCCGTACAGCGCGCAAACACGATCCGGCCGAATACGGCGGGCAGCCCCGCGGGGAACTATAGTTCAAATCGATTATTCTGCTTTACTTTGGTATCCATAATACTTGTTTGCGCGTTACTTGTGCGTCTATTTGCTTTTTTTATAGATCACAGGGAGACGCACATGAAGCACTTGATCGACAATCTGAACGTCAAGACGATAGCAGCCGGGTTGGATACGGGCGCGAGGAAACTATGGATCAGCCCCGCGATGCGGCGAATCCCCTTGGCCGACAGCGAACTCGGTCTCGGCGTCGGCGCCGACCTCATCATCATCGGCACATCCTGACGCTTTCCGGCGTAATTCGTCCTCCGTCGTCGCGCGCCCCCACGGCACTAGCCACCCCCCGAAACCCCTGCTATACGGCCCGCCTTCCGGCGGTTCAGGCCTCGAAACCTGGATTTCCGGCAAGGCCCCGGAGCGGGCGTGGCGGAACTGGTAGACGCACTGGTTTTAGGTACCAGCGGCGAAAGTCATGGGGGTTCAAGTCCCTCCGCCCGCACCATCCTTCGCTGCTACGCAGCTGCGGATGGCAGGCCACCGTTCCGGACTCAGCGAAGGATGTCCCCCGAAGCCTTGGCGTAGGGGGACTGTCGAAGTTAGGAACGCGAATATGCAAATCACCGAGACCGTCTCCGAAGGCCTGCGGCGCGAATATAAGGTGGTCATCGCCCGCTCCGACCTCGACACGCGCCTCACCGGCCGCATCGAGGAGATGAAGCCGCGCATGAACCTCAAGGGCTTCCGCCCCGGCAAGGCGCCGGTCTCCTATCTGAAGAAGACCTTCGGCAAGTCGATGATGGGCGAGATCGTCGAGGCCGCGATCAACGAATCCGGCCAGAAGGCCGTCACCGAAAATTCCCTCAAGCCGGCCAGCCCGCCGCGCGTCGACCTCGTCAGCCAGATGGAACAGGTGGTCGACGGCAAGGCCGACCTCGAATTCACCGTCAAGGTCGACCTGATGCCGGACTTCGAATTGTCCGACGTCTCCAAGCTCAAGGTCGAGCGCCTGACCGGCGAGGTCGGCGACGCCGATGTCGAGGATGCGATCAAGCGCCTCGCCGACCAGTCCAAGACCTACACCACCCGCGGCGAGGGTGCCGAGGCGCAGGGCGGCGACACCGTCCTCATCGACTTCGTCGGCAAGGTCGACGGCGTCGAGTTCCCGGGCGGCAAGGCCGAAGACTTCAATCTCAGCCTGGGCAGCGGCCAGCTCATCCCGGGCTTCGAGGACCAGCTCGTCGGCGCCAGGATCGGCGATGCGCGCGAGGTGAAGGTGCAGTTCCCCGCCGACTACCCGGAGGCCACGCTCGCCGGCAAGGACGCGGTGTTCGACGTGACCGTCAAGGACGTCAAGGCCCCCGACAGCGTCGCCATCGACAACGACCTCGCCAAGAAGCTCGGCCTCGAAGACCTCGCGACGCTCAAGGATCGCGTCCGCGACCAGCTCAAGAGCGATTTCGCGCGCGCCAGCCGCCTGCACCTCAAGCGCCGCATCCTCGATGCGCTCGACGCCCAGCACGCTTTCGCCCTGCCGCCCGGCATGGTCGAGGCCGAGTTCGAGGGCATCTGGAAGCAGGTCGAGGCCGAGCTCGCGCGCGAAGGCAAGACCGCCGCCGACGAAGGCAAGACCGAGGACGAGCTCAAGAAGGAATATCACGACATCGCCGAGCGCCGCGTCCGCCTCGGCCTGGTGCTCGCCAAGCTCGGCGAGCAGAACGGCATCACCGTCGCCAATGAGGAAGTGCAGCGCGCCATCGCCGCCCGCGCCCGCCAGTTCCCCGGCCAGGAACAGCAGGTGTTCGAGTTCTACAGCCGCAACCCGCAAGCCGCCGCCGAGATCCGCGCCCCGATCTACGAGGACAAGGTCGTCGACTTCATCGCCGAGCTCGCCGAAGTGACCGACAAGCCGGTCGATCGCGATATCCTGTTCATGGATCCGGACGAAGCCGTCGAGAAGATGAAGACGCAGTAACGCCTGCGCCCGCTGCATTTGTCGACGCGCAATAACCATTTGCGATGCATGGTCGCAATGCGGTGCGCGGCGATATATATGTGTCATTGACGCGCTCGCCGGCGCGTAAGAATCTCGGTTCCGCTGATTCGAAAGGCCCTGGAAGATGGCAGACGCGCGCGACGTCCACATGAACACGCTGGTTCCGATGGTGGTCGAGCAGACCGCCCGCGGCGAGCGCGCCTACGACATCTATTCGCGGCTGCTCAAGGAACGCGTGATCTTCGTCACCGGTCCGATCGAGGACTACGGCGCCAGCCTGATCACCGCCCAGCTTCTCTTCCTGGAGGCCGAGAACCCCAAGAAGGAAGTCCATATGTACATCAACTCGCCGGGCGGCGTGGTGACGGCGGGTCTCGCCATCTACGACACGATGCAGTTGATCCGTCCGCCGGTTCAGACCTTCTGCATCGGCCAGGCCGCCAGTGCCGCGTCGCTGCTCCTCATGGCCGGCAAGAAGGGCGAGCGTTTCGCGCTGCCGAACTCCCGCGTCCTCGTGCACCAGCCCAGCGCCTCCTATTACGGCCAGGCGGCCGACATCGCCCGCCATGCCGAGGAAGTGGTCAAATTGAAACGCCGGCTGAACGAGATTTATGCCAGGCATACCGGGCGGACGATCGAGGAGATTGAAAAAGCGCTCGATCGCGATACCTATATGACGGCTGAGGAGGCGAAGACCTTCGGCATCATCGACCAGATCATGGCGCGCCGGCCGGAAGGCGAGAGCGTTTGAGCCGCGAAAATAGCCGGTTTTTCCCGGAATTTGGCCGGATTAAACAATTCTTGATCCGCCCGGCGCTAACGTGGTCGAATAATGTTTGGATGGCGCTGCTTCGGCTGGCGCGGGTAATGAACGGGCCAAAAGCCCTGGAGAGCCAATGAGTAAGGCGAGCGGCGGCGAATCGAAAAATACGCTGTACTGTTCCTTTTGCGGCAAGAGCCAGCACGAGGTCCGCAAGCTCATTGCCGGGCCGACGGTCTTCATCTGCGACGAGTGCGTCGAGCTCTGCATGGAGATCATCCGCGAGGAGAACAAGACCTCCTTCATGAAGTCGAAGGAAGGCGTCCCCACGCCCCAGGAGATCTTCAAGGTCCTCGACGATTACGTGGTCGGCCAGCAGCACGCCAAGAAGGTCCTGAGCGTCGCGGTCCACAACCACTACAAGCGCATCAATTCGTCCGGCAAGAACGGCGACGTCGAGCTCGCCAAGTCCAACATCATGCTGATCGGCCCGACCGGCTGCGGCAAGACGCTGCTCGCCCAGACCCTGGCCCGCATCCTCGACGTGCCCTTCACCATGGCCGACGCCACGACGCTGACCGAAGCCGGCTATGTCGGCGAGGACGTCGAGAACATCATCCTCAAGCTGCTCCAGAACGCCGACTACAATGTCGAGCGGGCGCAGCGCGGCATCGTCTATATCGACGAGGTCGACAAGATCAGCCGCAAGTCCGACAACCCGTCGATCACCCGCGACGTCTCGGGCGAGGGCGTGCAGCAGGCCCTGCTCAAGATCATGGAAGGCACGGTCGCGAGCGTGCCGCCGCAGGGCGGCCGCAAGCATCCGCAGCAGGAGTTCCTGCAGGTCGACACCACCAACATCCTCTTCATCGTCGGCGGCGCCTTCGCCGGCCTCGACAAGATCATCTCCGGCCGCACCCATGGTTCCTCGATGGGCTTCGGCGCCAATGTCCGCTCGCCCGACGAGCGCGGCACCGGCGAAGTCTTGCGCGAAGTGGAACCCGAGGATCTGCTCAAATTCGGCCTGATCCCCGAGTTCATCGGCCGTCTGCCGATCCTGGCGACGCTCGGCGATCTCTCGGAACCGGCGCTGATCGAAATCCTGACGCGCCCGAAGAACGCGCTCGCCAAGCAGTACCAGCGCATGTTCGAGATGGAAGGCGTCAAGCTGCGCTTCCAGGAAGAGGCGATGCATTCGATCGCTCGCAAGGCCATCGCCCGGCGCACCGGCGCCCGCGGCCTGCGCTCGATCATGGAAGGCTTCCTGCTGGAAACCATGTTCGAGCTCCCGACGCTGAACGGCGTCCAGGAAGTGGTGATCACGGCCGACGTCGTCGAAGGCAAGGCGCGTCCGCTCTACACCTACTCGGACAAGGCCGAAGCCCGCGAGAAGAACGCGTCCTAGGGCCGTAAGCGCATGCGCGAAAAAGCAGCGATCGCAGAGGCCCCGCATCCGGAACCTACGCTTGCCGAGGAACTTGCGCTGCTGGGCGACGACGGTGTTGTCGAAACGGCCAATCTGACCGCCGGCCATACCGGCATCGAAGGCATCGTGTTCATCTGACGGCCATGGGGTCGCACGGCCCGCGCGTGAAATACTATCTCGAGGCCGGCAAAGGGCAGCCCAGCTTTTCGGTTTCCGTTTCCGACCAGCCGCAAATTCTCGCCAGCAGCCTGCCGGAGCGTGTCGTTCGCCAGACCTCGCCGGCCGTCTTCCAATGGGTGCAATTGAACGCGGCCGCGTTGCTTTCCTTCTGGAACGGCTTTCCTTCTGGAACGAAGGCGACACCTGGACGGCGGATGAAGTGTCGGCGTTCATCGCCCGGCTTCAGCGGCTCGCGGCGAACTGAAACAATCGTGACGCCCCGTCACCTCAACTAAGCGGAAACCCGGCTGTCCTAAGCTGAGGCGAAAGGCGTAGGTTCGGCGTCTTGAATCCGCCCTGCCGGGGGCCCACTTTACCCTTCCAGGAGTCGGCCCAATGGGAGGCTCCCCAACCCGGCACCCGTGCCCAACAGGGGCGGCGCCGACAGCACCCGCCGCGAGGCGTTAGGAGATAGGTATGTCAGAGCAAGACGGCGCCAACACGCCGATCGTTCCCAAGGGAGACAACAGCGGCCATCTGGCGCCGGTGCTCCCCCTACGCGATATCGTTGTATTTCCTCACATGATCGTTCCGCTCTTCGTCGGCCGCGAGAAGTCCGTCCGCGCCCTCGAAGAGGTGATGAACGACGAGAAGCAGATTCTGCTGCTCACCCAGAAGAACAAGGACGACGACGATCCGGGCGCCGACGGGCTGCACCGCATCGGCACGCTGGCGACGGTGCTGCAGCTCCTCAAGCTGCCCGACCAGACGGTGCGCGTCCTCGTCGAAGGCAAGTCCCGCGCCCGCGTCACCGGCTTCGTGCCGCGCAGCGACTTCTTCCAGGCGACCATCGAGCGCATCCCCGACAGCAACACCGAGCCGAAGGAAATCGAGGCGCTGCTGCGCACCGTCAAGACCAACTTCGAGCAATACATCAAGCTGAACAAGAAAGTGCCGGCCGAGACGCTGGCCTCGGTCGCCCAGATCGACGACGCCGCCAAGCTCGCCGACACCGTCGCCTCGCATCTGTCGGTCAAGATCTCCGACCGCCAGGCGCTGCTGGAGACTCTCGGCACCGTCGAGCGGCTGGAGAAGGTCCTGTCGCTGATCGAGTCCGAGATCGGCGTGCTCCAGGTCGAGCGCAAGATCCGCAGCCGGGTCAAGCGCCAGATGGAGAAGACCCAGCGCGAGTACTATCTCAACGAGCAGCTCAAGGCGATCCAGAAGGAACTCGGCGAAGGCGACGACGGCCGCGACGAGATGAACGAGCTCGAAGAGCGCATCCGCAAGACCAAGCTTTCCAAGGAGGCGCGCGACAAGGCCGCCGCCGAGGTCAAGAAGCTGCGCTCGATGTCGCCGATGTCGGCCGAGGCCACCGTCGTGCGCAACTATCTCGACTGGCTGCTGTCGCTGCCCTGGGGCAAGCGCTCCAAGGTGCGCAAGGACATCGTCGCCGCCGAGAAGGTGCTGCACGACGACCATTTCGGTCTCGACAAGGTCAAGGAGCGCATCCTGGAATATCTCGCGGTGCAGCAGCGCGCCGGCAAGATGAAGGGCCCGATCCTGTGCCTCGTCGGCCCGCCCGGCGTCGGCAAGACCAGCCTCGCCAAGTCGATCGCCAAAGCGACCGGGCGTGAATATGTCCGCATGTCGCTCGGCGGCGTGCGCGACGAGGCCGAGATCCGCGGTCACCGCCGCACCTATATCGGCTCGATGCCCGGCAAGGTCATCCAGTCGATGAAGAAGGCGAAGACGGCGAACCCGCTCTTCCTCTTGGACGAGATCGACAAGCTCGGCGCCGACTGGCGCGGCGACCCGTCGTCCGCGCTGCTCGAGGTGCTGGACCCGGAGCAGAACCACACCTTCAACGACCACTATCTCGAGGTCGATTTCGACCTGTCGGACGTGATGTTCATCACCACGGCGAACTCCCTGCGCATGCCGGGCCCGCTGATGGACCGCATGGAGATCATCCGCATCCCCGGCTACACCGAGGACGAGAAGCTGGAGATCGCCAAGCGCCACCTCATCCCCAAGGAGATGAAGGCGCACGGCCTGAAGGAAGACGAGTGGAAGATCACCGATGCCGGGTTGCTCTCGCTCATCCGCTATCACACCCGTGAAGCGGGCGTGCGCAACCTGGAGCGCGAGATCGCCAACCTGACCCGCAAGGCGGTGAAGGACATCGTCAGCCACAAGGCGTCGTCGGTCGAAGTCACGGTCGAGAACGTCGACAGCTATGCCGGGGTGCGGAAGTTCCGCTACGGCGAAGTCGAAGGCGAGGACCAGGTCGGCATCGTCACCGGTCTGGCGTGGACGGAAGTGGGCGGCGAGACGCTGACCATCGAGTCCGTGATGCTGCCCGGCAAGGGCCGCTTCCAGGCCACCGGCAAGCTCGGCGACGTGATGAAGGAATCGATCGACGCGGCGCGGTCCTATGTCCGCTCCAAGGCGACCACCTTCGGCATCAAGCCGCCCCTGTTCGACAAGGTCGACATCCATGTGCACGTGCCGGAAGGCGCGACGCCCAAGGACGGCCCGTCGGCGGGTCTCGCCATGGCCACTTCCATCATCTCGGTCATCACCGGCATCCCGGTGCGCCGCGATGTGGCGATGACCGGCGAGGTCACCCTGCGCGGCCGTGCGCTTCCCATCGGCGGCCTCAAGGAGAAGCTCCTGGCCGCCCTGCGCGCCGGCATCAAGACGGTGATCATCCCGCAGGAGAACGAGAAGGACCTGGCCGAAGTGCCCGACAACGTGAAGTCCGGCATGACCATCGTCCCGGTCTCCAACGTCGCCGAAGTGCTGAAGGTGGCGCTGGTGCGCCAGCCCGAGGCGATCGACTGGATCGAGCCGGAAGCGGTGACCCCGCCGCCGGTTGCAACCGACAACGACGCGGTCGTGACGCATTAAGGCCGCGTTAACCAATGGCAAAGGCCTCGGACGGGACATCGTCCGGGGCCTTTTTCCTTGTGTTTTCCGCTGATTTCTTGGGTTTTTTCGGTTTGACGGGGGCGCAACAGGCCATACAGTCTGGGCTCTCGGAGCGAATCGCGCAAAGGAGCCGTCGCCGTGAACAAGAACGAACTCATCCAGAAGTTGGCCGACCACACGGGTCTCGACAAGAATGCCTCGGCCAAGGCCGTCGAGGGCGTCTTCGACCTGATCGCCGCGACGCTCAAGTCCGGCGAGGAAGTCCGCCTCACCGGCTTCGGCGTGTTCGTCGTCGCGACCCGCGCCGGCGGCAAGGGCCGCAATCCGCAGACCGGCGAGGAGATCACGATCAAGCCGTCCAAGCAGCCGCGCTTCCGCGCCGGCAAGCAGCTCAAGGACTCGCTGAACGTCGCGTGAGGCCGTCGCGCGTTTCGCGCCTCGTACTCCTGGGCTGCGCCGGGCAGGGCAAGTCCACGCTCGGTCGCAAGCTCGCCGCGAGGTCCGGCACCCCGTTCATCTGCCTCGACGACATCTGGCGGCAATCCTGGACGGCGGCGGACGTCCCGCGTTTTCGCGCACTGTTGGCTGAGGCGCATTCTAGCGATGCGTGGATCAGCGACGGCAATTTCGCCGCCGCCACCTTCGATCTGCGTCTGCCGCGCGCCGAGCTGATCGTCTGGCTGGACCGTCCGCGGCTCGGCTGCGCCTGGCGCGCGTTCAGCCGGATCTTTCGCGCCGGCGAGGCGCATCGCGCCGGCGGCCTCGGAAAGGCGATGGCCTTCATCTGGAACTTCGACCGCGTCAACCGGCCGAGGATCGAGGCGGCGCGACGGCAGTACGGCCCGGACGTGCCGGTGATCCGCCTGACCTCGGCGCGCGGGATCGAGGATTTCCTGCGCCGGTTTTAGGCCTGAAACAGCGCGCTGACGGATTCGCCGTTGTGGATGTGCTGGATCGCGTTGGCCAGCGGCCGCGCGATCGACAGCACCGTCAGTTTCGAGCCGCGCTTGTCGGGCGGAACCGGCACGGTGTTGGTGCAGACGATCTCCAGCACGTCGGGCTGCTCGCTCAATCGCGCCGCGGCGCCGGCCGCGAACAGGCCGTGGGTGCAGGCGATGCGGATCGAGCGCACCTTCTGCTCGCGCAGCCGCTGCAGCAGTTCCAGCGTCGTGGTGCCGCGCGCGATCTCGTCGTCCAGCACGATCACGTCCTTGCCGGCGACGTCGCCGATGATCGAGCCGATCCGCACCTCGTTGTCCGAAATCCGCTGCTTGGCGGCGACCGCGACGCCGATCTTCAGGATGCGCGCGAACGCCGCCGTCTCCTTGGCGTTGCCGAGGTCGGGCGATACCGCGACCGCGTTGCTGAGGTCGTATTGCCGAAAATGCCCGGCGATCTCGTGCAGGGCGTGCAGGTGGTCGACCGGCACGCTGAAGAAGCCGTGCACCTGCGGCGAGTGCATCGCCATGGTCAGCACCCGGTTGGCGCCCGCCGTGACCATCAGGTCGGCGACCAGCCTGCCGCCGATCGAGATGCGCGGCTGGTCCTTCTTGTCGGAGCGCGAATAGGCATAGAACGGCATCACCACCGTGATCCGCGCCGCCGAGGCGCCGCGCGCCGCGTCGCACATCAGAAGGAGTTCGACCAGGTGCTCCTGCACCGGCGCGCTCAGCGTCTGGATGATGAAGACGTCGCGCTCGCGGCAATTGGCCTCGAGCTGCACTTCCAGGCAGTCATTGGCGAAGCGGCTGAGCCGCGAGGGCGACAGCGGCACCCCCAGATGCTGGCAGATCTCGGCGGCAAGCTCGGGATGGGCGCGCCCGCTGAAGACGGTGATCTCTTTCACGCCAGTCTCCGATTCCGGGCCCGCGGGCGCCTTATCGGGGGTTTTGGGCCGGCGCGCAATTGCGGCTCAGCGTCGCCACGGCGCCAGCACGCGATGCTCCGGGACCGCGGTCGGCGAGGCCCGCTTGCTGGTCAGATAGCCGCGGCGGCGCAGGTGCCGCAGCGCCGCCTGGACGGCGGATTTGGACAGCCCGGTCTCCACCGCCAGCGTCGACAGGCTGGCCTGGAGCCGCCGCCCCGGCCCGCCGCTGTCGTGCCACAGCTTGACGTAGACCAGGAAGGCCGACGGGCTGCGGTCATGCGCCAAAAGGTCGGGCATCAGGGTCTCGACCACGTAGTCGTCCAGCGCCGCTCTACGAACCATTGCTATAGTATTCGCCGGGAGGCTTGCCGCGGCAAGGCCGCCGGCTTTAGCAATGGGCGGTTTCCGGAACGGAGCCATGCCATGATCACGCACCTCAAATTCATGTCGATTCCGGTCGAGGACCAGGACCGCGCGCTCAAATTCTACACCGAGAAGCTCGGCTTTCGGATCGCCACCGACCAGCAGATGGGGCCGGGCGGCCAGCGCTGGATCGAGCTGCGGATCGGCAAGGCCGAGACCCGGATCGTCCTCTTCACCATGGACGGCGAGGAGGGCCGCGTCGGCACGCAAATGAACGGCTCGCTGGCCTGCGACGATGTCGACGCCACCTACCGCCAGCTCTGCGAACGCGGCGTCGAATTCGAGGGCCCGCCGAAGAAGCAGCCCTGGGGCAGCTTCGTGATCATGAAGGACAGCGAAGGCAACCGCTTCGTGGTCGGTTCCGACTGAGCCGGTGTCAGGCGGCGTCGGTCGGCGCCGGCTTGGCGCGCAGCACCAGGACCTGCCAGGCGATGGCGTCCCACGCATTGTGGATGCCGTCGAACAGCAGGATGAGCGAGGCGAGGCCGACGCCGAACAGCGCCAGTTCGAGCTGCCAGAGCGCCGTCACGCCGGCCGCCGCCAGCACGGCATAGCCCAGATACGGCAGCCCGACGTGGAACAGCCGGTCCTCGTTGTCCATCTGATAGGCGTTCTGGCGGCTGAGGCGCACGACCAGCACGCACATATAGATGAGGCCGCCGGCGCCGACGGCGCCGCAGAACCAGGTGGCGAGCTCCGCGACCGGCCACGGCACCCGCACCAGCGCCGCGACCAGCAGGCAGGCGGCGAAATGCACCACCGTCGGCGTGGCGAAGGCGCGGCCGACTTCCGCGGTGGTCTGCGACGGTCGGTCGGCCATCAGCGTCATCACCACGAATTGCAGGCCGATCAGCGCCCCCGCCGCCGGGCCGACGATGATGTAGAAACTGTCCCATTCGCTCAATGCCGACACGTTCTCATCCCCCGATTGCGCCGCGCGCCGGAATATACACGGTTCCGTCCGGCGCATTGAGCGGGGCATCGCGGCGGCTTATAAGCCTCGCACCGGGCGGTTAGCTCAGTTGGTAGAGCATATCGTTTACACCGATAGGGTCGGCGGTTCGAGCCCGTCACCGCCCACCACCCTTCGCTGCTTCGCAGCTTCGGGTGGCAGGCCACTTTTTTTGGAATTCAGCGAAGGGTGCCCTCCGAAGCCTTGGCGTAGGAGGGCCGGTTCAGAATTGAGCAGGGGATCCCTATGCGTATCGTCACATCCATCCTTCTCGCATCGGCGCTCGCGCTCGCCCCTCTCACCACCGCCTCCGCCCAGATGGACTGGATGGACTCGGTCAGCCCGCCGCCGCCGCCCAAGGCGCCGCCCTCCGTCGTCTATGCGCAGGACGTGATCGCCTTCACCCACGCCGAAATTATCGACGGCACCGGCTCAGCCCCGCGCCGCGACATGACGCTGGTTTCCGACCACGGCCGCATCGCGGCGCTGGGGCCGTCGGCGCGTGTCCGCATCCCGGCCGGCGCGACGGTCGTCGATCTCAGGGGCAAGACCCTCCTGCCCGGCTTCGTCATGGTGCACGAGCATCTGTTCTATCCCTTGGGGGAGGGCAATTACGACGGGCTGCTGAACAGCTTCCCCGCGCTCTATCTCGCCGGCGGCACCACCACGGCCCGCACCGGCGGCACGGTGTCGCCCGACGGCGACATCAACCTCGCCGCCGCCATCGCGCGCGGCGAGGCGATCGGCCCCGACCTCGACGTCACCGCGCCCTATCTCAACGGCCCCGGCCAGCCGATCTACAAGATGCACATCCTGAAGGACGCCGCCGACGCCACGCGCACCGTGAACTACTGGGCGGCGGAAGGCGCCACGTCCTTCAAGGCCTATATGACGCTGAGCCGCGACGAACTCGCCGCCGCCATCGCCGCGGCGCATGCCCACGGCCTCAAGATCACCGGCCATCTCTGCTCGGTCACCTATCGCGAAGCCGCCGAGCGCGGCATCGACAATCTCGAACACGGCTTCGCGGCGATGACCGATTTCGTGCCGGACAAGAAACCCGATGTCTGTCCCGACCACACGATCGCATCGCTGCAGAACCTCGACGTGAACGGCAAGGAGATCAAGGCGCTGATCGCCTTCCTCATCGCCCACCACGTCGCGCTCACCTCCACGCTCACCGTGTTCGAGACCTTCACCCCCGGCCGGCCGAAAGCGCCCGAGGCCGCGCTCGCGCTGCTGATCCCCCAGTTGCGCAGCGCCTATGAAGCCGGCTGGACCGCGACCCAGACCCAGGACCGCAACAAGATCTATGCGGCGGTTTTCCCCAAGCTGATGAAGCTGGAAAAGATGTTCGCCGATGCCGGCGGCACCTTGCTGGCGGGAACCGATCCCACCGGTTACGGCGGCGTCATCCCCGGCTTCTCCGGCAAGCGCGAGATCGAGCTCCTGGTCGAGGCCGGCTTCTCCTTCCCCGCGGCGCTCAGGATCGCGACGCTGAACGGCGCGCGCTATTTGGGCCGCGATGCCGCCGTGGGTTCGCTCGCGGTCGGCAAGCGGGCCGATCTCGTCGTGGTCGACGGCGATCCGGCGCGCGACGCCGCCGCGCTCGAGCGCATCCCGCTCGTGTTCAAGAACGGCATTGGTTACAGATCGGACATGATCTTCGACAGCTTCCGCGGCAAGGTCGGCCTCTACTGAACGACATTTGGCGACAAGACTTCACTTGACCCGCTGCCCGCACAGGTGCGGAGTGCGGCCATGTCCCTGCGCTTCTTGATCGTGTTGCCGCTGCTCGGCCTGCTCGCGGCTTGCGGCCTGTTCGGATCCTCCAAGCCGGGCGCTGGAATCCCAATGCGGTGCCGCGCGACGAAGGCTGGCATTCCCAGTCGTCCAGCCTGCTGCGCTACGACGCCGATCGCGACGGCACGCTGACGCGCGCCGAGCTGCTCGCCGGGCTGAAGACGGAATTCGCGGCCTTCGACGTCGATCACAAGAACTGCCTGGGTCCCGAGCAGGTCCGCACCATCAACCAGCTTAGGGTGCAGCAGGACGCCTCGCAGGCGACGCCGCTGGTCGACTGGAACCAGGACGGCTGCGTCGACTTCAATGAATATTCCGGCACGGCGGTTTCGCTGTTCGCGACCCTCGACACCGACGGCGACGGCATTTTGACGCCGCGGGAGTTGGGCGGCGCACGGCCGCCCGGCGCGGGCGGGCAGGGCGGCGGTCGCGGCGGCCACCATCACGGCGGCGGGCGGCCTCCCGGCCAGTAGCTTGACGCCGGCGCGTTCCCGGTGGCCAAGTCGGCGGCATGAGGGGGCTGCGCATCCATGGCTTGGCGAGCCTGCTGCTCGTCGCGGCTTGCGCCGCGCCGGTGCGCCATTGGTCGCCCTATCCCGCGCCGCGCGCGGAGAACTGGCACTCCGGCAAGGCGCTCATCGCGAATTTCGATACCGATGCCGACGGCACGGTGACGCGCCGCGAGCTGGAGGCCGGGCTCAAGCAGAATTTCTGGCAGGCAGACCACAATCGCGACGGGCGCCTGGATTCCGACGAGGCCGCCGCCGCCAACCAGCGCCGCATCCGGCTGGAGGAATCCACCGCCATGCCGATGATCGACTGGAACAGCGACGGCGTCGTCGATTTCCAGGAATTCGCCACCGGCGTCCGCTCCCAGTTCCAGCAACTCGATCTCAACGGCGACGGCACGGTGACGCTGTCGGAATTCCGCATCGCGCCGCAATAGCGGGCCGGCGGCGAATTTTGAGGAATTTCGCCGCTTCGCTTGACAGGGGCGGAGCCCGCGCCCTACACCGGCCCCCTTTCGCGGAAAGGGCCCAAAGGCCTCGATGCGGGGGCGTAGCTCAGTTGGTTAGAGTGTCGGCCTGTCACGCCGAAGGTCGCGGGTTCGAGCCCCGTCGCTCCCGCCATTTCCATCCCGAGAGGATGGAAATGGCGAGTCCCCCGATGCCTCTCCGCACAGGTGGGCGCCGCAAGTCCGCAGAGGCGGAAATTACCCTATTTTGTCCGCTCGCAGCCGCGTCCGCAGCGTCACGCCCAGCTCTTGCGACTCCCTCGCAAAAACCCCGAAAAATCCTGTTTTTTCGCACCGAATCTTAGTCTAAACCCGCGTGGCCCGCGGGTGGCCTCGGCTTATACTGCACCCGCGAAAAGACAAAGATTCGGCCGTAGCGCGAAGGGGACGGGCGTGGACAAGATGCTGCTCGAATACCTGCCGATCCTGATCTTCATCGGGATCGCCGGCGTCATCGCCACCGCGCTGCTGGTGGCCCCCGTCCTTCTCGGCCCCTCCAAGCCCGATCCCGAAAAGCTCTCCGCCTATGAATGCGGCTTCAACGCCTTCGGCGACGCGCGCATGAAGTTCGACGTGCGCTTCTATCTCGTCTCCATCCTCTTCATCATCTTCGACCTCGAAGTCGCCTTCCTGTTTCCCTGGGCGATCACGCTGGGCGCCACCGGCGCCTTCGCCTTCTGGTCGATGGTGACGTTCCTCGGCGTCCTCACCGTCGGCTTCATCTACGAATGGAAGAAGGGAGCGCTCGAATGGGAGTGATCCCCGCCGGTTCCGCCGCGCGCTCGACGGTCGAGGGGGCAAGAGCCGTCAGCGACAACGATCCCTATTTCAAGGCGATGCAGCAGGAGATGGCCGACAAGGGCTTTCTCGTCACCAGCGCCGAGGCGCTGGTCAACTGGGCGCGCACCGGCTCCTTGATGTGGATGACGTTCGGGCTCGCCTGCTGCGCCGTCGAGATGATGCAGGCCAACATGCCGCGCTACGATCTCGAGCGCTTCGGCGCCGCGCCGCGTGGGTCTCCGCGCCAGTCCGACGTGATGATCGTCGCCGGCACCCTGACCAACAAGATGGCGCCCGCCCTGCGCAAGGTCTACGACCAGATGCCCGAGCCGCGCTACGTCATCTCGATGGGCTCCTGCGCCAATGGCGGCGGCTACTATCATTATTCTTATGCCGTGGTGCGCGGCTGCGACCGCATCGTGCCGGTCGACATCTACGTCCCGGGCTGTCCGCCGACCGCCGAGGCGCTGATCTACGGCATCATGCTGTTGCAGCGGAAGATCCGCCGCACGGGGACGATCGAGCGCTAGATGACCGACCTCGCCGCCTTCGGACAGAAGCTGAACGACGCGCTGCCGGGCGCGCTGACCGGCCGTGTCGTGGCCAATGGCGAGCTGACCGTCGAGGTCGAGGCCGGCGAGATCGTGCGCACCATGGCCTATCTGCGCGACGATCCCTCTTGCGCCTTCAAGATCCTGGTCGATATCTGCGGCGTCGATTGGCCCAAGCGCGCCAAGCGCTTCGACGTCGTCTATCACCTGCTGTCGCTGACCAACAATCTGCGCCTGCGCGTCCGCGTCCAGGCGGGCGAGGACGAAGCGGTGCCGTCGGTCGTCGCGGTCTATCCCGCCGCCAACTGGTTCGAGCGCGAAGCCTTCGACATGTACGGCATCGCCTTCGCCGATCACCCCGACCTGCGCCGCATGCTCACCGATTACGGCTTCTCGGGCCATCCGCTGCGCAAGGATTTCCCGCTCACCGGCTATGTCGAAGTGCGCTATGACGACGAGCTCAAGCGCGTGGTCTACCAGCCGGTGCAGCTCGTCCAGGAATTCCGCGACTTCGATTTCATGAGCCCGTGGGAAGGCGCGCCGCATATCATCGAGAGCGTTGCTTTGGCGCCCGGTGTCGGCTCCGGCAATCCGGGGAAAAAGGCATGAGCGCCGTATCCGACACCGTCAAACCCAATCCCGACGACAACAAGATCACGATCAATTTCGGGCCTCAGCATCCCGCTGCTCATGGCGTTCTTCGTCTCGTTTTGGATTTGGACGGAGAAATCGTCACCCGTGTCGATCCGCACATTGGTCTCCTGCACCGCGGCACCGAGAAGCTGATCGAGCACAAGACCTATCTCCAGAACATCGGCTATTTCGACCGCCTCGACTACGTCGCGCCGATGAACCAGGAGCACGCTTTCGTGCTCGCCATCGAAAAGCTGCTCGGCCTCGAAGTGCCCAGGCGCGGCCAGTACATCCGCGTCCTGTTCTCCGAGATCGGCCGCCTGATGAACCACGTCCTGAACGTCACGTTCCAGGCGCTGGACGTCGGCGCGCTCACCCCGCCGCTCTGGGGCATGGAGAGCCGCGAGACCATGCTGTCGTTCTACGAGCGCGTCTCGGGCAGCCGCATGCACGCCAAATATTTCCGCCCCGGCGGCGTCCACCAGGACGTCCCGCCCGGCCTGCTCGACGACATCCACAAATTCTGTGACGGCTATCTGAAGGTGCTGGACGACATCGACAGCCTGCTGATCGAGAACCGCATCTTCAAGCAGCGCAATGTCGACATCGGCGTGATCGACCGCAAGGACGCCGAGATGTGGGGCTTCTCCGGCGTCATGCTGCGCTCGGCCGGCGTCGCCTGGGACCTGCGCCGCGCCCAGCCTTACGAGTGCTACAGCGATCTCGACTTCCAGATTCCCATCGGCCGCAACGGCGATTGCTACGACCGCTACGTCATGCGGATGGAAGAGATGCGCCAGTCTGTCAAGATCATGCGCCAGTGCATCGAGAAGATGCCCGGCGGCCCGGTGTCCTCGACCGACCACAAGGTCGTGCCGCCCAAGCGCGCCGAGATGAAGAACTCGATGGAGGCGCTCATCCATCACTTCAAGCTCTACACCGAAGGCTTCCACGTCCCCGCCGGCGAGGTCTACGCCGCGGTCGAGGCGCCCAAGGGCGAGTTCGGCGTCTATCTCGTCTCCGACGGCTCCAACAAGCCGTACCGCTGCAAGATCCGCGCGCCGTCCTTCGTGCATCTGCAGGCGATGGACTACATGAACAAGGGCCACATGCTCGCCGATGTCTCCGCCGTCCTCGGCTCTCTCGACATCGTCTTCGGCGAGGTCGACCGATGAGCGAAGTGCGCTGCGACGAACATGGCAAGTCGACTGAGACCTTCGTCTGCGGCCATATCATGATGTCGCTTAAGACGGGCGTGCCTTGTGGATTCGTTTATTCGTCGCTTGAGGCTTCAGACGAGCCGAACGCCTACTGCGATGCTTGCGACAAGATGCTCCAGGAAGGCGGCGGCGAGTGGAACGATGACTTGGAAGCGCGCGCCGACATCAAACTGCTCTGTTACGAGTGCTTTATGAAGGCGGCCCGCCTCAACGGAGTGCTTCACTGATGTCGCTCCGCCGCCTCGCCCCGCCGGACATCCAGCCCGCCAGCTTCGCGTTCAATCTCGAAAACATGGCGCGCGCCGAAAAGGAGATCGCGAAATATCCGCCCGGTCGCCAGGCCTCGGCAGTGATCTCGCTGCTGTGGATCGGCCAGGAGCAGGAAGGCTGGGTCACGCATCCGATGATCGAGGCCGTGGGCCGCCGCCTCGACATGGCCTTCATCCGCGTCCTCGAAGTCGCGACCTTCTACACGATGTTCAACCTGCACCCGGTCGGCAAATACCATCTGCAGGTCTGCACCACGCCGCCCTGCCTGCTGCGCGGCTCCGACGACATCGTGAAGGTGTGCGAGAAGCACATCGGCAAATCCCAGATGACGCGATCCGCGGACGGCATGCTGTCCTGGACCGAGGTCGAGTGCCTGGGCGCCTGCACCAACGCGCCGATGCTCCAGGTCGGCAAGGATTTCTACGAAGACCTCGACGCCGCCAGCACCCAGAAGCTGATCGAGGCGTTCCGCGCCGACCGGCCGCTCAAGCCCGGCCCGCAGACCGGCAGCCGCGTCGGCTCCGAGCCGGCCGGCGGCCAGAACACCCTCACCGATCCCGCCCTCTACGCCAAGAAGCCGGAACCCGCCTGATGCTCGCCGACAAGGACCGCATCTTCACGAACATCTACGGCTTTCAGGACAAATCCGTCGCCGGCGCCAAGGCGCGCGGGCTGTGGGACGGGACCAAGAAGATTCTCGAGCTCGGCCCCGAAGCGATCTGCGACGTCGTCAAGAAGTCGGGCCTGCGCGGCCGCGGCGGCGCCGGCTTCGCCACCGGCCTCAAATGGACCTTCATGCCCAAGGAGGTGAAGGACCGCCCGCATTACCTCGTGATCAATGCCGACGAGTCCGAGCCCGGCACGTGCAAGGACCGCGAGATCATGCGCCACGATCCGCACCATCTGATCGAAGGCTGCCTGATCGCTTCCTTCGCGATGCGCGCCCACACCTGCTACATCTATGTCCGCGGCGAATTCGTGCGCGAGCGCGAGGCGCTGCAGGCCGCGATCGACGAATGTTACGCCGCCAAGCTCATCGGCAAGGACAACGTCCACGGCTGGGACTTCGACCTCTACGTCCATCATGGCGCCGGTGCCTATATCTGTGGCGAGGAGACCGCCCTGCTCGAAAGCTTCGAGGGCAAGAAGGGCATGCCGCGCATGAAGCCGCCGTTCCCGGCGAACATGGGCATCTATGGCTGCCCGACGACGGTGAACAATGTCGAGAGCGTCGCGGTCGTCCCCACCATCATGCGCCGCGGCGCCGAATGGTTCGCCGCCATCGGCCGCGCCAACAACACCGGCACCAAGCTGTTCCAGATCAGCGGCCATGTGAATACGCCCTGCGTCGTCGAGGAGGCGCTCGGCGTGCCGATGCGCGAGCTGATCGAGAAATATGCCGGCGGCGTGCGCGGCGGCTGGGACAATCTCCAGGCCGTGATCCCCGGCGGCGCCTCCTGTCCCATGATCCCCAAAGCGGTGTGCGACGACGTCATCATGGATTTCGACGCGCTGAAGGCCGCGAACACCTCGCTCGGCACCGCCGCGGTGATCGTGATGGACAAGTCGGCCGATCTCGTCCGTGTCGTGGCGCGCTACGCCTATTTCTACAAGCACGAAAGCTGCGGCCAGTGCACGCCGTGCCGCGAGGGCACCGGCTGGATGTGGCGCGTGATGGAGCGCCTGCGCACCGGCGACGCCCGCGTCGAGGAGATCGACCAGCTCTGGGAAGTCGGCAAGCAGTGCGAGGGCCACACGATCTGCGGCCTCGGCGATGCCGCCCCCTGGCCGATCCAGGGCCTGATCCGCCACTTCCGCCCCGAGCTCGAACGGCGCATCGCCGAGCGGCAGGCGCAAAAAGTGGCGGCGGAGTAGGTCATGCCCTCGCGTAAATTGATCATCGACGGCCACGAAGTCGAAGCGGACGACAACGCCACGCTGTTGCAGGTGTGCGAGAGCACCGGCGCCGAAATCCCGCGCTTCTGCTATCATGAGCGTCTGTCGGTCGCCGGCAATTGCCGCATGTGCCTGGTCGAATGGGTCGGCGCGCCCAAGCCGCAGGCGTCCTGCGCCCTCCAGGTCAAGGACGTCTTCCCCAACCGCGACGGCACCCCCGCCAAGATCAACACCAACTCGCCGATCGCCCGCAAGGCGCGCGAAGGCGTGATGGAATTCCTCCTCATCAACCATCCGCTCGATTGCCCGATCTGCGACCAGGGCGGCGAATGCGACTTGCAGGACCAGGCGATGGGCTATGGCCGCGCCGCCTTCAACCGCTTCCACGAGAGCAAGCGCGCCGTCGAAGACAAATATATGGGCCCGCTGGTCAAGACGGTGATGACCCGCTGCATCCAGTGCACGCGCTGCGTCCGCTTCGCCACCGAGATCGCCGGCGTCGAGGATTTCGGCGCCACCGGCCGCGGCGAAGACATGGAGATCACGACCTATCTGGAGAAGGCCTTCGCCTCCGAGCTTTCCGGCAACGTCGTCGATCTCTGCCCGGTCGGGGCGCTGACGTCGAAGCCCTACGCCTTCAACGCCCGCCCCTGGGAACTGCGCCACACCGACTCGATCGACGTGATGGATGCGCAGGGCGCGAACATCCGCATCGACGCGCGCGGGCCGCAGGTCATGCGCGTGCTGCCGCGCCTCAACGAGGCGGTGAACGAGGAGTGGATTTCCGACAAGGCCCGCCATGCCTGCGACGGCCTGGTGCGCCAGCGTCTCGACCGGCCCTATGTCCGCAAGAGCGGCAAGCTTGTGCCCGCGACCTGGGGCGAGGCTTTCGCCGCCATCGCCGCCCGCATCGCTTCCACCACGCCCGACAAGATGGCCGCCGTGGTCGGCGATCTCGCCGCCGCCGAAGAGATCAAGGCCCTCAAGGACCTGATGGCCGCGCTCGGCGTCAGGAACACCGACTGCCGCCAGGACGGCGCCAAGCTCGGCGGCGCCCGCCAGAGCTATCTCTTCAATACGACCATCGCCGGCGTCGAAGCCGCCGATGCGATCCTCCTGGTCGGCGCCAATCCGCGCTGGGAAGCGCCGGTGCTGAACGCCCGCATCCGCAAGACCTGGCTGGCCGGCAACGTCGCCATCGCCGGCATCGGCGTGACGATGAACCAGACCTATCCGGTCAAGGACCTCGGCGCCGGCGTCGCCGTGCTGGAGCAGATCGCCAATGGCGGCCACGACTTCGCGAAGATCCTGCGCGACGCCAAGCGCCCGATGATCGTCGTCGGCGCCAGCGCCGTCGCCCGCGCCGACGGCGCCGCCGTCCTCAGGCTCGCCGCCAGGATCGCCGCCGATACCGGCATGATCGGCCCCGCCGGCGGCCCGGCCGAGGGCGGCTGGAACGGCTTTAATATCCTGCACACCGCCGCCTCCCGCGTCGCCGCGCTCGACCTCGGCTTCGTGCCGGGCCCAAATTCTGATGGAACAGCCGGGCGCGACATCGCGGCCATCGTCGACGGCGCCCAGAAGGGCGAGATCGACTTCATCTATTCGCTCGGCGCCGACGAGTTCGATTGCAGCCATCTCGGCCGCGCCTTCGTCGTCTACCAGGGCAGCCATGGCGATGCCGGCGCCCACAATGCCGACGTCATCCTGCCCGGCGCCGCCTATACCGAGAAGGAAGGCCTCTACGCCAATTTCGAAGGCCGCGTGCAGCGCACCCGCCGCGCCGTGTTCCCGCCGGGCGAGGCGAAGGAGGATTGGGCGATCCTGCGCGCCCTCTCCGACGTGCTCGGCAAGCGCCTGCCTTACGACACGCTCGAAGCCCTGCGCGCCGCCGTCGCCGCCGACGCGCCGCACTTCGCCAATCTCGACGAGCACATACCGCATGGCGGCGCCACGGCGACCGATTGGACGGCGGTCGGCGCCGACATGCCGCTCGACACCTCGCACGCGCTCGGCTCGACGATTCCCGACTACTACCTGACCAACGCCATCGCCCGCGCCAGCGAAACCATGGCGGCCTGCAGCCGCGAATTCGTCGCCGGCGCGGCGCAGATGGCGGCGGAGTAGGGCGATGCTGCTGGCGCATTATTTCCAGAGCCTGGGGTTGCCTTACGGCTGGGCGTGGGCCTTGAGCCAGGTCCTGGTGCTCGGCGTCCTCGAATTCCTGATGCTGCTCATGGTGGCGGCCGTCATCCTGCTGGACCGCAAGATCTGGGCGGCGGTGCAGTTGCGCCGCGGCCCCAACGTCGTCGGCCCCTTCGGCCTGCTGCAGACCATCGCCGACGCCTTCAAATTCCTCCTCAAGGAAGTGATCATTCCGGCGGGCGCCAACAAGGTGATCTTCATCCTGGCGCCGCTCATCACCGCGACGCTCGCCTTCGCCGGCTGGGCGGTGGTGCCGCTGGACGACGGCTGGGTCGCCGCCGACATCAATGTCGGCATCCTCTATCTCTTCGCCATGTCGTCGCTCGGCGTCTACGGCATCATCATGGCGGGCTGGGCCTCGAACTCGAAATATCCCTTCCTCTCCGCCCTGCGCGCCGCCGCCCAGATGGTGTCCTACGAGGTCTCGATCGGCTTCGTCATCATCACCGTCTTGCTGTTCGCCGGCTCGCTCAACCTCTCCGCCATCGTCAGGGCGCAGGAGACCTCCAGCGCCTTCGCCTTCGCCGGCTGGAACGTGTTCTCGATCCTCTTTCCCATGCTGCCGATCTTCTTCGTCTCGGCCCTGGCCGAGACCAACCGCCCGCCCTTCGACCTGGTCGAGGCCGAGTCCGAGCTCGTCGCCGGCTTCTTCGTGGAATATTCCGCGACGCCGTTCCTGCTCTTCTTCCTCGGCGAATATATCAGCGTCCTTCTGATGTGCGCGCTGTGCTCGGTGCTGTTCTTCGGCGGCTGGCTGCCGCCGTTCAACGTCGCGCCGTTCACGCTGGTGCCGGGCGTCATCTGGCTGGCGCTCAAGATGCTGTTCTTCTTCTTCCTCTTCGCGATGGTGAAGGCCATGGTGCCGCGCTATCGCTACGATCAATTGATGCGACTCGGCTGGAAGGTGTTCCTGCCGACGTCGCTGCTCTGGGTGGTGGTCACGGCGGGCTATGTGCTCGTCTTCCGCCACCACGCGTGAGGCAAGCCATGGCCAGCCTGGACCGCACTGCCCGCCAGCTCTTCTTCTGGGAGTTCGTCACCAGCTTCGTGCTGACGATGCGCTATTTCTTCAAGCCGAAGACGACGATCAACTATCCGTTCGAGAAAGGGCCCTTGTCGCCCCGCTTCCGCGGCGAGCATGCGCTGCGCCGCTATCCCAATGGCGAGGAGCGCTGCATCGCCTGCAAGCTGTGCGAGGCGATCTGCCCGGCCCAGGCCATCACCATCGAGGCCGAGCCGCGCGAGGACGGCAGCCGCCGCACCACGCGCTACGACATCGACATGGTCAAATGCATCTATTGCGGGCTGTGCCAGGAGGCCTGCCCGGTCGATGCCATCGTCGAAGGTCCCAACTTCGAATTCGCCACCGAGACGCGCGAGGAGCTCTACTACAACAAGGACCGCCTGCTCGCGAACGGCGACCGCTGGGAACGCGAGATCGCCAAGAACCTCGAACTCGACGCGCCGTACAGGTAACCGGATGCTGCTGCAGCAAATCGCCTTCTACGCCTTCTCGACGATCCTGATCGGGGCCGCGCTCAGCGTCATCGTCGCGCGCAATCCCGTGCATTCGGTGTTCTTCCTGATCCTCGCCTTCTTCAACGCCGCCGGCCTGTTCGTCCTGCTCGGCGCCGAGTTCCTGGCGATGATCCTGGTCATCGTCTATGTCGGCGCCGTCGCGGTGCTGTTCCTCTTCGTCGTCATGATGCTCGACATCGATTTCGCCGAGCTCAAGAAGGGGGCGCAGCAATACATCCTGGTCGGCGCCGGGGTCGGCCTCGTCCTGATGTTCGAGCTGATCGGCACCACCTGGCTGTGGAAATTCTCGCCCGTCGCGTCGGCGGTGCTGGCCCATCCGACGCCCGGCAATCTCAGCAACACCGAAGCGATCGGCCGCATCCTCTATACCGACTACATCTACTACTTCCAGATCGCCGGGCTGGTGTTGCTGGTCGCCATGATCGGCGCCATCGTGCTGACGCTGCGCCACCGTCCCGGCGTGCGCCGCCAGGACATCGGCAAGCAGAACGCCCGCGTCATGGGCGAGGCGATGACAATCGTCGACGTCAAGCCGGGGCAGGGGGCATAGGATGGCGATCACGCTCGGCCACTACCTGTTCGTCGCGGCGCTGCTCTTCACCATCGGGGTGTTCGGCATCTTCCTGAACCGCAAGAACATCATCGTCATCCTGATGTCGGTCGAGCTCATCCTGCTCGCCGTCAACATCAACTTCGTGGCGTTCTCGTCCTACCTGCACGACCTCGTCGGCCAGGTGTTCGCGCTCTTCATCCTCACCGTTGCGGCCGCGGAAGCCGCCATCGGGCTCGCCATTCTCGTCGTCTATTTCCGCAACCGCGGCACCATCGCCGTGGAAGACGTCAACCTGATGAAGGGCTGAAGCGTGTACGCTGCCATCGTCTTCCTCCCCATCATCGCATCGGCCATCGCCGGCCTGCTCGGCCGCGTGATCGGCGCCCGCGCCGCGGAGCTGATCACCACCGGCGCCCTCCTGGTCTCGGCCGCGCTCTCGATCGCCGCCTTCTACGACGTCACCATCCTCGGCCATTCGCATCTCGTGCAGGTGCTGCCCTGGGTCTATTCCGGCGATCTCAGGGTCGATTGGGCGATCCGGGTCGACGCCCTGACCGGCGTCATGCTGGTTGTGGTCACCGGCGTCTCGTCGCTCGTGCATGTCTACTCGATCGGCTACATGGCCGAGGATCCCAGCCGCTCGCGCTTCTTCTCGTACCTGTCGTTCTTCACCTTCGCGATGCTGATGCTGGTGACCGCGAACAACTTCCTCCAGATGTTCTTCGGCTGGGAGGGCGTCGGCGTCGCCTCCTATCTGTTGATCGGCTTCTGGTACAAGAAGCCCGAGGCCAACGCCGCCGCGATCAAGGCCTTCATCGTCAACCGGGTCGGCGATTTCGGCTTCGCGCTCGGCATCTTCGGTATCTTCTATGTCTTCAAGACGCTGGACTTCGACGCCGTGTTCGCCGCCGCGCCATCCATGGTCGGCCACACCTTCCTGTTCGCGGGCTATCAGGTCGACATCCTGACCACGCTGTGCCTGCTCTTGTTCGTCGGCGCCATGGGCAAGTCGGCCCAGCTCGGCCTTCACACCTGGCTGCCCGACGCGATGGAGGGCCCGACGCCCGTCAGCGCCCTCATCCACGCCGCGACCATGGTGACTGCCGGCGTCTTCCTGGTCTGCCGCTGCTCGCCCCTGTTCGAGCACGCGCCCGCCGCGCTCGAATTCGTCACCTTCATCGGCGCCACCACCGCCTTCTTCGCCGCCTCGGTCGGCCTTTTCCAGAACGACATCAAGCGCGTCATCGCCTATTCGACCTGCTCGCAGCTCGGCTACATGTTCGTCGCCGCCGGCGTCTCCGCCTACGGCTCGGCGATGTTCCACCTCTTCACCCACGCCTTCTTCAAGGCGCTGCTGTTCCTCGCCGCCGGCTCGGTGATCCACGCCATGCATCACGAGCAGGACATGCGGAAAATGGGCGGCCTCGCCCGCGCCATCCCCTTCACCTGGGCGATGATGCTGATCGGCAACCTCGCGCTCACCGGCACCGGTATCCCGCTGCTGCATATCGGCTTCGCCGGCTTCTATTCCAAGGATTCGATCATCAACGCCGCCTACGGCGCCCACACCGGCATCGGCACCTACGCCTTCCTCCTGACGCTGCTCGCCGCCGCCATGACCTCGTTCTATTCCTGGCGCCAGTTCCTGATGACCTTCCACGGCCGCTACCGCGGCCAGGACCACGCCCACGGCGATCACGGCCATGACGATCACCACGCCCCCGCCCTGTCCGAGGTTCACGAGTCGCCGCTGGTGATGCTGGTGCCGCTCGCCGTGCTCGCCGCCGGCGCGGTGTTTGCCGGTGCGATCTTCGATCATCTCTTCATCGGCGAGGGCTCGGCCGCGTTCTGGCACGGCGCCGTCGCCGCCATCGCCGGCAACGGCCTTGGACCCCAGCCGGAAGACTTCCCGCTCTGGGTCGAGCTCGCGCCGATCGTGCTGACGATCCTCGGCTTCGCCGTCGCCTATTATTACTACATCCTCAATCCCGATCTTCCGGCGAAGATGGCGGCCAAGCGCGGCATGCTCTACCTCTTCCTCTACAACAAGTGGTATTTCGACGAGCTCTACGACTTCCTCTTCGTCCGCCCGGCCCAGGCGCTCGGCCGTTTCCTGTGGAAGACCGGCGACGGCCTGGTCATCGACGGCCTCGGTCCCGACGGCATCGCCGCCCGCGTCCTCGACGCGACCCGCGGCGCCGTCCGCCTGCAATCCGGCTATGTCTACCACTACGCCTTTGCGATGCTGATCGGCGTCGTGGCGCTGGCCACCTGGTTCATGCTGTCGGGAGCAGCGCTATGATCCACTGGCCGATCCTCTCCGTCATCACCTTCCTGCCGCTTGCCGGCTGCGTCTTCATCGCGCTCACCGGCGGCAGCGAAAAGGCCGTGGCGCGCAACGCCCGCTGGGTCGCGCTGATCACCACCCTGGTCGAGTTCGTCCTCGCCATGATCATCTGGATCAGGTTCGACGGCACCTCGTCGGAGTTCCAGTTCGTCGAGCAGCTGCAATGGATGGGTCCCGGCATCACCTATCACATGGGCGTCGACGGCATCTCGATGCTGTTCATCGTGCTTACCGCCGGGCTGATGCCGTTCTGCATCCTGGCGAGCTGGGAATCGGTTCAGACCCGCGTCGCCGAATACATGATCGCCTTCCTCGCGCTCGAGGCGCTGATGATCGGGGTGTTCTGCGCCCTCGACCTCGTCCTCTTCTACCTGTTCTTCGAGGGCGGCCTGATCCCGATGTTCCTGATCATCGGCGTGTGGGGCGGCAAGCGCCGGGTCTATGCCAGCTTCAAGTTCTTCCTCTACACCCTGCTCGGCTCGGTGCTGATGCTGCTGGCGATCCTGGCGATGTACTACGCCGCCGGCACCACCGACATCGTCACGCTGCTGCACTTCCACTTCGCGCCCGAACTGCAGACCTGGCTGTGGCTTGCCTTCTTCGCCAGCTTCGCGGTCAAGATGCCGATGTGGCCGGTCCACACCTGGCTGCCCGACGCCCATGTCGAGGCCCCGACCGCCGGCTCCGTCATCCTCGCCGGCATCCTCCTGAAGATGGGCGGCTACGGCTTCCTGCGCTTCTCGCTGCCGATGTTCGCCAGTGCCTCGGAGATGTTCGCGCCGCTGGTCTTCGCGCTCTCCGTCGTCGCCATCATCTACACCTCGCTGGTGGCCCTGGCGCAGGAGGACATCAAGAAGCTGATCGCCTATTCCTCCGTCGCCCATATGGGCTTCGTCACCATGGGCCTGTTCACGCTCACCCATCAGGGCGTCGAGGGCGGCATCTTCCAGATGCTCAGCCACGGCGTCGTCTCCGGCGCGCTGTTCCTCTGCGTCGGCGTGATCTACGACCGCATGCACACGCGCGAGATCGCGGCCTATGGCGGCCTGGTCAACCGGATGCCGATCTACGCCGCCTGCTTCATGGTCTTCACTCTCGCCAATGTCGGCCTGCCGGGGACGAGCGGCTTCGTCGGCGAGTTCCTCACCATGCTGGGCGCCTTCGCGGTCAACACCTGGGTCGCGATCTTCGCCACGACCGGCATCATCCTGTCGGCGGCCTATGCGCTCTACGTCTACCGCCGCGTCGTGTTCGGCGAGCTGGTCAAGCCGGCGCTGGCGACGATCAAGGACCTCAGCCCGCGCGAGATCGCGATCCTGGCGCCGCTCGTCGTCATCACCATCCTGATGGGCGTCTATCCCAAGCCGGTGTTCGACGTGACCTCGGCCTCGGTCGCCAATCTCATCACCCAGAACAAGGCGGCGCTCGCCATCGACCGGGCGCCCAAGCTCGCGCGGGGAGACGTGAAGTGAACCTGCACGCCGACCTGATCGTCCTGCTGCCGGAGCTGGTGCTCGCCATCGGCGCCATGGTGCTGCTGCTCGGCGGCGTCGTCGGCGGCGACCGCGCCACCGGCCTCGTCTCCTGGCTCGCGATCCTGCTGCTCGCCGCCGCCGGCACCATCGTCTTCCTGCATCCCGAGCCCGCCTCGGCGTTCAAGGGCGCCTTCGTGGTCGACGGCTTCTCGCGCTTCACCAAGCTCCTGGTCCTCACCGGCTCGGGGCTCTGCATCCTGATGGCCAAGGAGTTCTTCGCCCTCGACCGCACGGCGCGGTTCGAGCTTCCCATCCTCATGCTGCTGGCGACGCTGGGCATGCTGCTGATGGTCTCGGCCTCCAGCTTCATCGCGCTCTATATGGGCCTGGAGCTTCAGAGCCTGGCGCTCTATGTGCTGGCCGCCTTCAACCGCGACTCCCTGCGCTCGACCGAGGCCGGGCTCAAATATTTCGTCCTCGGCGCGCTGTCGTCGGGCATGCTGCTCTACGGCATCTCGCTGATCTACGGCTTCACCGGCTCGACCGAGTTTGCCGTCATCGCCACCGCCGCCACCTCGGGCGGCAATATCGGGCTCATCTTCGGCCTCGTCTTCCTCGTCGCCGGCCTCGCCTTCAAGGTCGGCGCCGTGCCGTTCCACATGTGGACGCCCGACGTTTACGAAGGCTCGCCGACGCCGGTCACCGCCTTCTTCGTCACCGCCGCCAAGGTCGCCGCCTTCGCGCTCTTCATCCGCGCCGTGGTCGCGCCGTTCCCGAACCTGTTGCACCAGTGGCAGCAGATCATCGTCGCGGTCTCGGTGCTCTCCAGCGTGCTCGGCGCCGTCGCGGCGATCGGCCAGAGCAACATCAAGCGCCTGCTCGCCTACAGCTCGATCGGCCATGTCGGCTACGCGCTGCTCGGCCTCGCGGCGGGGACGCCGGCCGGCATTCAGGGCATGCTGTTCTATCTCGCCTATTACCTGGTCACCAATCTCGGCATGTTCGCCTGCGTCGCCGCCATGCGCCGCGACGGCGAGAGCGTGGAGAACATCTCCGATCTCGCTGGCCTGTCGCGCACCCAGCCCTATTTCGCCTTCGCGCTCGCCGCGCTGACCTTCAGCCTCGCCGGCCTGCCGCCGCTCGCCGGCTTCGCCGGCAAGTTCCTCGTCTTCGGCGCCGCGATGCAGGCGCATCTGGTCTGGCCGGCGGTGATCAACATCGTCGCCAGCGTCGTCGGCGCCTTCTATTACCTGCGCCTCATCAAGGTCATGTATTTCGACGAGCCGGCGCGGAGCTTCGACCACGATGTCGGCCACGGCACCGGCGCGATCATGTGGGGCACCGGCGCGATCTCGCTGTTCTTCTTCGTCGTGCCCGGCCCCCTGATCGCCATCGCCGGCCAGGCCGCCCAGACTTTGTTCCCGTGACGAGCTGGCCCCAGGGCTACGGGCTGAAGAGCTTCGACGTCATCGACTCGACGAACGAGGAGGCGCGCCGCCGCGCCGCCGCCGGCGAGCCCGGCCCGCTCTGGATCACCGCCGCGCGCCAGACCGCGGGCAGGGGCCGCCGCGGCCGCGTGTGGGAGTCGCCCAGCGGCAATCTCGCCGCCACGCTGCTGCTGCGCCCCGGCCGCCCCGCCGGCGAATGCGCCCAGCTTTCCTTCGCCGCCGCCATCGCCGCCTGCGACATGCTGCAAGGCTTCGCGCCCGCCACGCCGATGTGCGTCAAATGGCCCAACGACGTGCTGGCCGGCGGCGGCAAGATCTGCGGCATCCTGCTCGAAAGCGCATCCCAGGGTGGTGAACAGCCGGCCTGGCTCGCCATCGGCATCGGCGCCAACCTCGCCGCGCATCCGCAAGGCACCGAATTCCCCGCGACCTCGCTGACCGCGCTGGGTGTGAGCGCTCCCGCGCCCGCCGACGCCCTGCTTCACCTCGCGGCGCATTTCGCCAGGTGGTATGAGGTGTGGAAGGCGCAGGGCTTCGCGGGCATCCGCGATGCCTGGCTGGCGCGCGCGGCGGGCCTGGGCAGCCGCATCCGCGCCCGGCTCGCGACCGAGGAGACGCAAGGCGTGTTCGAAGGCATCGACGAGACGGGCGCCCTGATCCTGCGCGAAAGCGTGGGCAGCGTCCGCCGCATCGCCGCCGGAGAGGTGTTCTTTTGATGGTTCACTTTTCAAAAGCAAAGATTGTCATCCCCGGCGAACCTCGCGCACTTCCGCGCGAGGTGAGGGAAGGGGACCCAGCTATCTCCACAAACGCGGTGCCCGTCGCTCGCGACAATTCTTTTTCAACTTCGGAGACCTTTTTTCGCCCAACCACCTGGGTCCCCTTCCCCTCGCTACGCTCGGCCGGGGATGACAGAACTGTGTGGGGCGGATAGACCGCCATGCTTCTCGCCATCGACGCCGGCAACACCAACATCGTCTTCGCGGTCCATGACGGCACGGAGACCCGCGCCGAGTGGCGCTCCGTCACCGAGACCACCAAGACCGCCGACGAATATGCCGTCCTGCTCGGCCAGCTCCTGCAGCTCAACGGCCTCGCCTTCGCCGACATCGACGCCGCGATCATCGCCACCGTCGTCCCCGCGGCGCTGTTCGACTTGCGCCGCCTGTGCCGCAAATACCTCAAATGCGAGCCGCTGGTGGTCGGCGATCCCGATCTCGATCTCGGCATCGCGGTCCATGCCGAAGGCGCCGGCGCCGACCGCCTGGTCAACGCCATCGCGGCGCATGAGCGCTACAAGGGCGCCCTGATCGTGATCGATTTCGGCACCGCCACGACCTTCGACGTGGTCTCGCCTGAGGGCGACTACGAAGGCGGCGTCATCGCGCCGGGCGCCAACGTCTCGGCCGAGGCGCTGCACGCCGCCGCCGCCATGCTGCCGCGCGTCGCGGTCCAGCGCACCCAGAACGTGATCGGCAAGGCCACCGTGCCGGCGATGCAGTCGGGCCTCTATTGGGGCTATGTCGGCCTGATCGAAGGCCTGGTGGCGCGCATCCGGGAAGAATACGGCCAGCCGATGACGGTGATCGGCACCGGCGGCCTCGCCAATCTGTTCTACAAGCAGACGACGGCGATCGAGCATCTCGATCCCGACCTCACGATCCGCGGCCTCGTCCGGATCCATGCGCGCAACGCCGACCGCGCCAAGGCGAAACCCACCACGGAATGACAGACACCCCAGCCCGCGACGACGAACTCGTCTTCCTGCCGCTCGGCGGCTCCGGCGAGATCGGCATGAACTTCAATGCCTATGGCTACGGCCCGCCCGACGATCGCAAGTGGATCGTGGTCGATTGCGGCGTGCTGTTCGGGCGCGAGACGACCAGCCCGGGCGTCGATCTCATCATGCCCGACATCCGCTTCCTCGCCGAGCAGCGCGAGAACGTCCTCGCCATCGTCGCCACCCACGCGCATGAGGATCACATCGGCGCCATCCCGCATCTGTGGCCGCTGCTCAAATGCCCGATCTACGCCACGCCGTTCACCGCGATCCTGATCGAGGGCAAGCTGGAGGAAGCCGGCCTGTCCGGCCGCGTCCACCCCAAGCGCGTGCCGCTCTCCGGCAGGATCGCCCTCGGCCCGTTCGCGATCGAGTTCATGTCGATCACCCATTCGATCCCCGAGCCCAACGCCCTCGCCATCCGCACTCCGCTCGGCATCGTGGTGCATACCGGCGACTGGAAGATCGATCCCGAGCCGATGCTGGGCGAGGTGACCGACATCAACGCGCTCAAGAAGCTCGGCGACGAAGGCGTCCTCGCCACCGTCTGCGATTCCACCAACGCGCTGGTCGCCGGCGAGTCCGGCTCGGAAGGTCGCGTGCGCGAAAGCCTTACGGCGCTGATCGGCACGCTCAAGGGCAGGGTGGCGGTCACCTCTTTCGCTTCCAACGTCGCGCGCCTCGAAACCGTCGCGCTGGCCGCGAAGGCGAACGGCCGCCAGGTCGCGCTTGTCGGCCGCGCCATGCACAAGATCACCGACGCGGCGCGCCAGACCGGCTATCTCAAGCACTTCCCGCCGATCCTCGACGAAGCCGAGGCGGCGCAGCTTCCGGCCAACCGCGTGCTCTATCTGTGCACCGGCAGCCAGGGCGAGCCGCGCGCCGCGCTCGCCCGCATCGCCGACAACAACCATCCCAATGTCAGCCTCGGCAAGGGCGACGCCGTGATCTTCTCGTCCCGCGTCATCCCCGGCAACGACATGGCGATCCACGAGCTGCACAACAAGCTCTCGCTGCTCGGCGTCGAAGTGCTGTCGTCCGACGACCACTTCGTCCACGTCTCCGGCCATCCCTGCCGCGACGAGCTGGCGCAGATGTACAGCTGGACCCGGCCGCAGATCGCGATCCCCGTCCATGGCGAGGCGCGCCATCTCGCCGAGCATGCCCGCCTTGCCCGTTCGCTCCAGGTGCCGCAGGCGATCGTGCCGGCCAACGGCCAGCTCATCCGCCTCGCGCCCGGCCGCGCCGCCGTGATCGACGAGGTGCCGTCGGGCCGCATCCATCTCGACGGCCGCGTGATGATCGAGGAAGGCGCCGGCCTCAGCCGCAAGCGCCGCGCGCTGGCCTTCGCCGGGATGATCGCGATCACCGTGGTGGTGGACGGCAAGGGCCGCGTCGCCGCCGATCCGTCGGTGATCATCGAGGGCATCCCCGAGCCGGTCCACGCCGCGATCCGCGCCGCCTTGGGCGCCCCGATTCAGCGCCACAACCCCAAGCGCGACGACCTCGCGGAAACCCTGCGCCGCGCCGCCCGAAGAGCCGCCGAAGACGCCTGGGGCAAGAAGCCGGTGACGCGGGTGGACGTGATCGAGCTCTAAGAACCGCGCCGCCCTTTTCCTCCCCCGTTGTTACGGGGGAGGTGACTCGCCCACTTCGGGCGAGACGGAGGGGGCGGACTGGGCTCACTCTTCCGTGCTGGCGCCTCGCTTCGCTCGGCACCCCCCTTAACAAAGGGGGAGGAAAGTTGTCGCCTTGCCGTTGGCGGCTCGCCCTCTAAACTCGCATCACCGCTATCAGGAGTAAGAAAATGATCGGCCGCCTCAACCACGTCGCCATCGCGACCAGCGACATCAAGAAAGCCGCCGCCGTCTACCGCGACGTCCTCGGCGGCAAGGTCTCAGAGGAGGTTGCCCAGCCCGACCACGGCGTCACCACGGTCTTCGTCGATCTCGGCAACACCAAGATCGAGCTGCTCGAACCCCTGGGCGAGAACTCCCCCATCGCCAACTTCCTCAAGAAGAACCCGAACGGCGGCATGCACCACGTCTGCTACGAGGTCGAAGACATCTACGCCGCCCGCGACAAGATGCGGGCCGAGGGCGCCACCATCACCGGCACGGGCGAGCCGCGCATCGGCGCCCATGGCAAGCCGGTACTGTTCCTGCACCCCAAGGATTTCGTCGGCACGCTGGTCGAGCTCGAACAGGCGTGATCGGCATCGTCCACAACGTCGCGCTCTACGGCACGTTTCCGATCCTGTGGTTCCTGTCGTTCTTCTGCCTGCTGCCGGTGGGTCTGGGCAGCGGCCACGACCCCGACACCGGCGCGCCGCTCAACCCCATGCTCGGCCGCAAAGCCCTGATCGCCACCGCCATCGCCGCCGTGCTCTGGGCGGTGTTCTACGCCCTGATCGCGTTCAAGGTGCTCGACCTTTAGCTAAGGTGTCGTGGCCCGCGAATGCGGGCCACCCAGTTGGTGAGCCTCGTCCGTCCGGCGGTTTGGCAGGTGTCACCTGGTTGGCCTGCATTCGCGGGCCATGACGATTGGAGTTTCACTCCAGCGCGATCTTCACCGCGAACGCCAGCGCGATGATCGCGACCGCCAGGTTCACGTCGCGCCGGCGCCCGGACACGATCTTGATCGCGGCATAGGCGATGAAGCCGATGCCGATGCCGCCGGCGATCGAGTAGGTGAAGGGGATCGCCAGCGCGGTGACGAGGGCAGGGGCCGCCTCCGTCAGGTCGTCCCAGGCGATGTCCTTGAGGCCTCTGGCCATCAGCGCCGCGACGAACACCAGCGCCGGCGCCGTCGCGAACGCCGGCACCGCGCCGGCCAGCGGCGCGAAGAACAGGCTGGCCAGGAACAGCACCGCCACCACCGCCGCGGTCAGCCCGGTGCGCCCGCCCGCCTGCACGCCCGCGGCGCTCTCGATATAGGCCGTCACCGGCGAGGTCCCGAGCGCCGCCCCGATCATCGTGCCCACCGCGTCCGTCGTCAGCGCCCGCCGCGCATTCTTCAGCCGCCCGTCCGGCTCCAGCAGGTTCGCCTGCTGCGCCACCGCGGTCAGCGTGCCGGAAGTGTCGAGCATGTCGGTCAGCAGGAACGAGAACACCGCCACCGCGATCGCGCCCGGCGCCGCCCCGCCGAACGACATCTGCAGGAAGGTCGGCGCCAGCGCGGGCGGCAGCGCCACGGCGGCGCCGGGCGGGGGCGACAGGTGCAGCCAGATCGCCGCCGCCGTCGCCGCCACGATGGCGAGCAGCACCGCGCCGATCACCCCGCGCGCCGCCAGCGCGAACATCAGCACGAACGCCGCCGCCGCGATCAGCACCTTGGGCTCGGTCAGCACGCCTTGGGTCACCAGCGTCGCCGGACTGGCGATCACGATGCCGGCGCCCTCCAGCCCGATCAGGGCGAGAAAGAATCCGATCCCCGCCGCGATGGCGAGCTTCAGGCTCTTGGGAATGGCGTTGATCAGCCACTCGCGGGCCGGCGTCACCGACACGAGCACGAACAGGATGCCGGAGAGGAAGACGCAGCCCAGCGCCAGGCGCCAGTCGCCGCCGAACGCCGGCACCACCGCGAAGGCGAAATAGGCGTTCAGCCCCATCCCCGGCGCCAGCGCCACCGGCAGGTTCGCGTACATGCCCATCAGCAGCGTCGTCGCTGCCGATGCGACGCAGGTCGCGACGAACAGCGCGCCCGGATCCATTCCGGCTTTGGCAAGGATCGCCGGATTGACGAACATGATGTAGGCCATGGTGAGGAACGTCGTCGCGCCGGCCACCAGCTCGCGCCGCACCGTGGTGCCGTGCGCTTTCAACCCGAACTGCCGCTCGAACATGAAAAATCCCCGCCGAGTCGCCTCGCGGGGTTGATGCTTGCCGAAGTCCCTTAAATGGGAAAGGCCGGTTTCCCGGCCTTTCAACCCGCCATTGGCGGTCATTCTCCCCGAACTTGGCCGCTCTGAAAGCGCCTTACGTTCTGTTTATGGCTGAGGTTCATACTGCAGTTCCGCGAGAGTGTCACGAAATATTTAGCTAGGCCGCAAAGATGTTGACGCAACAACCTTACAAGCTGTTCTCAAAGGGAATTATTCTTTTCCTGGTGGGGTTTGGCGGATTTGGCGGCGTATTGGCAGGGTCCGTCGACCCCCGCCCGCCCGGGCCCGACCCCATCCTGGCGGGTCCCGCGCCAGGCCCCTGCGCCGCCGCGGCCGCCGATTCTGCCTACACCCCCGGCGTGGACGCCACCGGCAATGCGGTCGCCCCGGCCGATCCCGAAGCCGGCACCGGCATGGGAGCGGGCAAGGTGTTCGTCACCGTCCCCCGCCGCCGCGGCGCCGAGGTCGGCGTTCCCGTCGACCTTGCCGTGCTCGCGCCGCCCGCCTGCAATCCGGCCCGTTCACCCCGCTGACCAATCCGCCTTGACTTGAACACCATCGCCCCGGAGCGTGGCGGCGGGTCATGCCGTTGCGGGTTCATGCGCGCCTTCGTCCTCGCGGTTGCCGTGCTTTTCTTCTGCGCCTCGGGGGCGCAGGCCGGCGGCTGGCGCATCGTCAAGGATCACTGGAGCGCCGAGGACGAAGCCGGCTTCGGCGCTTTCGTCGCCGCTCTCGGCGCCACCAATTGCTCTTCGTCGCAAAGCTGCCTGCGCGATCCCGCCAACCCCTATCGCGGCACCGACCAGCACTTCGTGGACATCGACGTCGATTGCGCCAAGCTGCCCTATCTCCTGCGCGGCTACTATGCGTGGAAGAACGGCCTGCCGTTCGGCTATGTCGACGGCGTGAGCGGCCAGGGCGGCGACTTGCGCTACACCCACGGCTCGAACAAGCCCGAGGGCCGGCACGATATTGTCGACCGCGGCAACGGCATCGACGGCCCCGGGGCGCTGCGCGCGATGATCGACACGGTGTTCTCCGGCACCTACCGCACCGACGTGACGCAGAAGAGGGGCGTGCTGTCGGATTTCTACGCCCCCGCGCTCCAGCCCGGCTCGATCCGCCCCGGCAGCGTCGTCTACGACGTCAACGGCCATGTCGGGATCGTCTGGAAGGTCGATGCCGATGGCCGCATCTACTACATGGACGCCCACCCGGACTACACGATCACCCGCAGCGTCTACGGCGCGCAATTCGGCCAGAGCCCGGCGCGGCTGGGCGGCGGCCTCAAGAACTGGCGCCCCTTCAAGCTCATCGGCTTCCACAAGGATGCCGCCGGCCATCTCATCGGCGGCCGCCTCGCCTATGCCCAGAACGACCAGATCGCCGACTATTCGCTCGTCCAATATGCCGGCACCGAGCCCAACCCGAAACAGGACGTGAAGCTGGCGCATTACCTCTACAACGGCGAGGAGCTCGGCTTTTACGAATATGTCCGCGTCGCGGTGTCGGGCGGGCGGATGGACTTCAATCCGGTCTACGAGCTGAAAGCGACGATGACCACCTTGTGCAACGACCTGCACGACCGCGCGCAGTACGTCGATCTCGACATGAAGGACGGTATATCGACCAAGCCGCATCCCGAGCGCCTGCCGGACAACATCTACGGCTCGGAGAACCTGGAATGGGAGACCTATTCCACGCCGTCGCGCGACGCCCGCATCAAGGCCGCCTTCGTGCAGTTCTACAAGGACATGGCCGACATGATCGACATGTGGGTCCAGCGCGACCCGCGCATCGTCTATGACGGCAATTTCCTCAAAGAAGACCTCGCCAAGGCCTATGCCGCGCAGTCGCAGGCCTGCACCATCGCCTATCTCAACTCGTCGAAGCGCCCCGTCGCGATGACCTTCGACGACATGGCGCGCCGCCTCTTCGCCTTCTCCTTCGATCCCTATCACTGCGTCGAGCTGCGCTGGGGCGCGAGCGGCGCCGAGCGCGAAAGCTGCGCCGACGGCAAGGCCAAGCGGAAATGGTACGAAGCCGAGCAGCGCCTGCGCAACCAGCCCGACCGCACCTACGACATCTCGATGGCCTTCGACCTCGACGATCTCAACCGCAAGGCCAAGGGCAGCGGCATCGACCACCCGCCGCCTGTCGACATCAAATCCTTGATCGACACCATCCCCGACCGCATCGCGCTCCAGGGCATGGTGCCGGTGGGGCGGTAGGACCTACTTCGCCTTGACCAGCTCCACCCGCCGGTTCTTGGAGCGGCCGTCCGCCGTCTTGTTGTCGGCGACGGGCTTGTCGGGGCCGAAGCCGGCCGAGGTCAGCCGCTTGGCGTCGATCCCGCTCCTGACGATGGCCGCGACGACGGAGGCCGCGCGATCCTGGCTGAGCTTCAAATTGTAGTCATGCGTGCCGACATTGTCGGTGTGGCCTTGCAGCGAGACCGCCAGCGCCGGATATTTCTTCAGCAGCGCCACGATCTGCGCCACCGCCGGCGCCGCGTCGGGCCTGAGCGTCGCCTTGTTGAAATCGAAATTGATGTAGAGCGCCAGGTGCCCCACCTGATCGAGCGCCGCCTTCATGCCGTCGGCCGGTGGCTGCACCACCGGCTTGGGCGGCGCTTCCTCGACCACATTGATGCGGATTTCGTCGAACAGATTGTACACGCCGATCCAGATCGTCTGGCCCTTGTCCTCCAGCCGCGCCGTCGTCGTGTTGTCGTCGGTGAACAGGATCTGCGCATTCAGCGCCTTCAGCGCGGTGCGGTAATTGGCCTGGATCGCGACGCTGCTTTCGGTATCCGCGCCCGGCTTGACCGTATAGGTGAGCATGTAGGTCGCGCCCGTGACCGTGACCATCTTGGGGTCCTTGCCGACATCGGTCCGGTAGATGAACTTGTCGTTGGGGTTCTTTTCCGGCTTGCCCGCGAGATAGTTCGGCATGTGCCCGATCAGCCGGTAGTCCGCGCCCGACGGCGGCAGCAGCGACTGCACCGGCGCGGCCTTGGTCAGCACATAGACATGCACGTCGGCGAACAGGCTGTAGATGCTGATCCATGTCTCGCCGCCGTCCTTGACGATCTTGGCCACGGTATTGTTGTTGTCGGCGAATACGATCTGCGCGCCCAGCGGCGCCAGCAGCGCGCGATAGTCCGTTTCGATCTTCAGGTCTTCGGTATCGGGCGTCCCGGGCTTGAGCGAATAGGCCTGGTCGCAGGTCTTGCCGGACACCGTCACCGGCGCGGTTCCGTCCGCCGTCGTCACGTTGAAGTCGTGCTTGTCGAACGGCGTGATCACGGCCTCGCGCGTCGCCTGCAGGATCGGCAGATGCCCCAGAGGGGCGCAGTCGCCGCCGGCCCAGGCCGGGCCGATGCTCAGCGCCAAGACAAGGCCGGCCACGCTCAGACCTGCGCGCATATGAAATGTCCTTTGGACGGTCGTGCGTTGAAAGGAGGTGTACTCAATACGCCCGCGAAATCAGGATCTCCTCGACCCCCGGCCGGCCCGTGAAGATGCAGGCGCCGAACGTCGCCGGCTGGTCCATCGGCACGTTGCGCAGAGTGAGCTTGAGCGTCTTCAGCCTGGTGTCGATCGCGTCCAGCTCCGCGCCGGTCGGCTTGCACCACGGCGCCCGCACCCAGCCCTTGAACTCGCCGCTCTCCTCGTCGTCGGCCGCCGCGCCGAAGAAGTCCGCGAGCCCCGCAAAATCCGTCACGCCCGTCTTGATATTTGCGTCCAGCCGCGCCTTGGCTTCCTTGAAAAGGTTGGCCTGCATCTCGGCGAGCAGGGCGGGGACCTTGGCGACGAATTCGTCGCGCGGCAGCGCCTGGCTCCTGATCTTGTCGCCGTCGCGCAGGACGTCGCGGCGCATGAACGTCACCGTCCCGCTCGCCGCGTCGCGCGCCCCGATCTCGACGATGATCGGCGCCCCGCGCCGCACCCAGTTCCAGCGCTTGTCGGCGGACTTGGTGGCGCGCTTGTCGACCAGCACGCGCAGCTTCTCGTCGAAGGCGCGCTCCGCCTTGAGCGCCGCCGCCAGCCCTTCGGCGAATTCCAGCACGCCCGCATCCTCCGGCTTGTCGCGCAGCATCGGCACGATCACCACCTGGCGCGGCGCCACCGCCGGCGGCAGCCGCAGCCCGTCGTCGTCGCCATGGGTCATGATCACCCCGCCGATCATCCGGGTCGAGAGCCCCCAGCTCGTGGTGTGGCAATAGGCGAGTTCGCCGGCGTCGTTCTGGAAGCGGATGTTCTGCGCCTCGGCGAAATGCGTCCCGAGATAATGCGAGGTGCCGGCCTGCAGCGCCTTGCCGTCCTGCATCATCGCCTCGATCGAATAGGTCGCGACCGCGCCGGGAAAGCGCTCGTTCTGCGGCTTCTCGCCGGCGATCACCGGCATGGCCAGTGTGTCTTCCGCGAAGGAGCGGTAGACTTCGAGCATCTTCATCGTCTCGGCGACCGCTTCGGCCTCGCTGGCATGCGCGGTATGGCCTTCCTGCCAGAGGAACTCGGTGGTGCGCAGGAAGAGGCGCGGCCGAAGCTCCCAGCGCACGACATTGGCCCACTGGTTGATCAGAACGGGAAGGTCGCGGTGGCTCTTGATCCAGCGCGAGAACGCGTCGCCGATGATCGTCTCCGAGGTCGGGCGCACGACATAAGGCTCTTCCAGCCGGGCCTCGGGATCGGGCACCAGCTTGCCGTCGATGTTCTTGAGGCGGTGATGGGTGACGACCGCCATCTCCTTGGCGAAGCCCTCGACATGCTCGGCCTCCTTGGCGATGAAGGAGAGCGGGATGAACAGCGGGAAATAGGCGTTCTCGTGCCCGGTGTCCTTGATCCGGCGGTCGAGGTCGCGCTGCATCTCCTCCCACACGCCATAGCCCCAGGGCTTGATCACCATGGCGCCGCGCACCGGCGACGGCTCGGCCATGTCGGCTTCGCGCACCACGGCCTGGTACCATTGGGCGAAGGTCGACCGGTTGCCGGTCATGCGGGACACGCTGAGGGCGCGCTGTGACATGAAGATCTCGCGAATTGCTCTGTTAACTTAGGTTTCGTAGAAAGGAACGCGCCGATTTGCAAATGCGGACATAAATCGTCGCCTTGACGAACTGTATCCTGTAGAATACAATGATCCAGCTGTTAGAAACCGAGACGTTTTCGGACTGGCTGTCTGCGCTGCGGGACGTCAACGTGCGAGCGCGTGTGCAACGACGACTGGACCGGTTGAGGCTTGGAAATCCAGGCGATGTTAAGCCGGTCGGCGAAGGCGTGTCGGAAATGCGGATCGACTATGGGCCGGGCTATCGAGTCTACTACATTCAGCGAGGACAGACCGTGATTGTTTTGCTCGCCGGCGGCGATAAGCGATCGCAGCCACGCGATATCGCGACGGCACTCGGCTTGGCACGAAGCTTAAAGGAAATGAAATGACGAAATTGAAACTTCGCCCCTACGACTCGGCGGCCTATCTCAAGACCGAGGAAGACGTTACGGCCTATCTGGAAGCGATCTTCGAGGATGGCGATCCCCAACTGATTGCGCACGGTCTCGGCGTCGTTGCCCGCTCGAAGGGGATGGCCGGAATTGCAAAGAAAGCCGGTCTTGGCCGGGAAAGCCTCTACAAAGCACTGTCGCGCGACGGGAATCCGGAATTCTTGACGGTGTATAAGGTGATCCAAGCTTTGGGTCGCAAACTCACCATCACCGCGGACGCTGCGTGAACAAATCCGCCCACTCCGACGTCCTCGCTGTCGGCGCCATCGTCGCGCCCGCGACGGCGGGTGCCGCCGCAACTCCGGCCCCCGCCACCCACCCCTTCGCCGGCTTCGAGTGGATGATCGCGCTGCGCTATCTGCGCCCGACCCGGCGCGAAGGCTATGTCTCCATCATCTCCATCCTGTCGCTGATCGGCATCCTGCTCGGCGTCGCGGCGCTGATCATCGTGATGTCGGTGATGAACGGCTTCCGCCACGAGCTGCTGGGGCGCATCCTGGGCCTGCAGGGCCATGTCATCGTCCAGGGCATCGGCGGCAATCTTGCCGGCTACGACGCCGTCGCCGCCCGCGTGCGGGCCGTCCCCGGCGTCACCCGCGCCGCCCCCATCGTCGACGGCCAGGCGCTCGCCTCGGGCGGCGGCGCCTCGCCCGGCGTGATCGTGCGCGGCATCCGCGAGAGCGACCTCAAACAGCTCACCACCGTCTCGGCCTCCCTGACGCCGGAGGCGCTCGCCCTGTTCCACGGCGGCGACGCCGTCATCGTCGGTTCCCGCCTGGCGCGCAAGCTCGGCCTCGTGCCCGGCGGCTCGATCACCCTGATCGCGCCGCACGGCAATGCCACGCCGTTCGGCATGACGCCGCGGATCAAGACCTACACCGTCGCCGGCATCTTCTCGATCGGCATGAGCGAATACGACTCCACCTACATCTTCATGCCGCTCGAGGAATCCCAGGCCTATTTCAACATGGGCGATACCGTCACCGGCCTGGAGGTCATGGTCACCGACCCCGACACGGTGAACCGCCTGGTCGGCGCGATCGCGCAAGCTGCCGGCCCCGCGGCGCGCGTCCTCACCTGGCAGTCGATCAGTTCCAGCCTGTTCGAGGCGCTGGAGGTCGAGCGCAACGTCATGTTCATGATCCTGACCCTGATCATCCTGGTCGCGGCGCTCAACATCATCTCGGGCCTGATCATGCTGGTGAAGGACAAGTCCGGCGACATCGCCATCCTGCGCAGCATGGGCGCGACCAAGGGCGCGGTGATGCGCATCTTCGTGATCGCCGGCGCCAGCATCGGCATCGTCGGCACGGCGCTCGGCTTCATCATCGGCGTCGCCTTCTGCGCCAATATCGAAAGCCTGCGCGTCTTCCTCTCCGAGCTCACCGGCACCACGCTGTTCAACCCGGAGATCTATTTCCTCAGCCACATGCCGGCCGAGATGGACGCCGGCGAGGTCGCCTCCGTGGTCGTCATGTCGCTGGTGCTCACGCTGCTGGCGACACTCTATCCCTCCTGGCGCGCCGCCCGCCTCGATCCGGTGGAGGCGCTGCGCTATGAGTGAGGCGCTGCGTCTCGCCGGCGTCACGCGGACCTTTCCGCAAGGCAGCGGCACGCTCGAGATCTTCCGCGGCATCGATCTCACCCTGCACCAGGGCGAACTCGTCGCTCTGGTCGGTCCCTCGGGCTCGGGCAAGTCGTCGCTGCTGCACATCGCCGGCCTGCTCGAAGCCCCGACCGGCGGCGAAGTCTTCGTCGGCGGCGTCGCCGCCTCGGCGCTGCCCGATGCCGAGCGCACGCGCCTGCGCCGCGACACCATCGGCTTCGTCTACCAGGCGCATCACCTGCTGCCCGAGTTCAGCGCCCTGGAGAACGTCGTCATGCCGCAGCGCATCGCCGGCCGCCCGCGCGCCGCCGCCGAGCGCGACGCGGCCCACATTCTCGGCCATCTCGGCCTCGGCGAGCGCCTGACCCACCGCCCGGCGCAGCTCTCGGGCGGCGAGCAGCAGCGCGTCGCCATCGCCCGCGCCCTGGCCAACCGGCCGCGCCTCCTGCTCGCCGACGAGCCGACCGGCAATCTCGACAGCCGCACCTCCGGCGGCGTCTTCGCGGCGCTGGTCGATCTGGTGCGCTCCGAAGGCCTTGCCGCCCTGGTCGCGACCCACAATCTCGAACTCGCCGCCCGCATGGACCGCGCCCTGGTGCTGCACGAGGGCAAGCTGCTCGACGCCGGCAAGCTCGGCGCGAAGCAGCCGGCCTAGTCAGCGCTTCTCGAAATCGTCGAGTTGCGCCTGCAGCGCGCGCCGGAACGCCGGCCGCGCTTCGCAGCGCGCCTTGTAGGCGGCAAGCGCCGGCTCCGCCGCCAGGAACTCCGGATCGTCGTCCAGGATGCGGAACACCGTCGACATCATCAGGTCGCCGGCGGTGAAGCGGCCCTCCAGAAACTCCTTGTCGCCCAACGCGGCCGCGAGTTCCTTCAGCCGCTTCTGCACCGCCTGCACCAGTTGCGGCCGCCGCGCCTTCGCCCACTCTTCCTTCTGGTGGAAAAACAGCTCGCCGAATTGCTGCACCACGACCTCGATGGTGTTGAGGGCGCAGAGCAGCCAGGTGATGGCCCGCGCCCGGCCGCGCGGATCGCGCGGCAGCAGCACCTCGCTCTTCTCGCCGAGGTAGAGAACGATGGCGCCGGATTCGAACAGCACCAGGCCGTCGTCTTCCATCGCCGGCACCTGCCCGAAGGGCTGCCAGGCGCGGTACTCGGGCGTCGACTGGTCCGCGAAGCCGATCAGCTTGGACTTGTAGGGCAGGCCCGCTTCCTCGCAGGCCCAGCGGGCGCGCAGGTCGCGCACCTGGCCCTGCGCGAAGGGCGGCACCCATTTGTAGGCCGAGATCGTGATCATGGCGTTTCTCCCTTTACATGGCGCGCCAGCTTGTCGAGCGCGCCGTTCCATCCGCCCGCGAAGCTTTCGTGGTCGCCTCTCGCGAGCCCTTCGTGGCGCAGCGTCAATTCCGTCCCGCCGCCCACTGCGCGCAGGCTGACGCTGACGAGCGTGTCGCCTTCGCTGCCCCAGGTCAGCGAAAAACGCCGGGGCCGGTCGAGGGACTTGAATTCGCCGTGCACCGCAAGTTGTCTGCCGTCCGGCAGGTTCATGATCAGCCGGTAGGGACCGCCGACCCGCGGCTCGAACTGCGTGATCTCGCAGCGCACGCCTTGCGGCCCGAGCCACGCCTGCCATTGCTCCTTCTCCAGCCAGGCATCGAACACCGTTTCCGGCGTCGCGTCGAACCGCCGGACGATCTCCAGCACGGGATTGTCGGTCGCCGTCGTCATGTCTTCCCACCTTTCTCCTGTTCCGCCTTGCGCTTCAGATGCGCCTCCAGCTTGTCGAGGCTGCCGTTCCAGAAGCGGCGCTGGCGCTCGATCCAGTCCGCCGCGTTCGCCATCGCGCCGTCCGTGAGGCGGCAACGCCGGTGCTGGCCGTCGCGCTCCCGCGTGATCAGGGCCGCGTCCTCCAGCACGCGCAGATGGCGCGAGATCGCCGGCCCCGAAATCTCGAACGGCGCGCACAGCTCCCCGACCGTGGCCTCGCCCTGGGCCAGCCGGGCCAGGATGGCGCGCCGGGTCGGATCGGCGAGGGCGGCGAAGGTGGCGTCGAGATCAATCATTTAACATATATGTTAAATAACATGATCGTTAAGTGCAAGCGGCGGATGGAACAAGGAAACTGGCCGCCTGTGGATAAGTTCTCCTTCCATGTCCGACGCGACGCCCAATCGATCATGTTTTGTTCTTGACAAAACAAGAACACAAGGAGAACATACCGCCTCAGACAGGGAGATAGCGGTCATGTGGTTCAAGGATGCGGCGGCGGGCGTGAGCCTCGTGGTGTTCGTGGCGTCGACCTATCTCTTTGTGCCCCTGGCGCAGAGTCTCTTCTCGGCGTTCTGACCGCGTGCGACCTGTGGATGGCGGCGATGGGCCCTCGCGCCGCGCGTGCCAGGTCGGATACTGGGCCTCAAGACCATGACATCGAATCGGAACGGCGATGGATCGCAAGCCTTTCGTCCATTTGCGCGTCAAAAGCGCCTATTCCCTGCTCGAGGGCGCGCTGCGCCCCAAGGAGCTCGCCGACCTCGCGCGCCAGGGCGGCATGCCCGCGGTCGCGATCACCGACGTCAACAACCTCTTCGGCATCTATGAGTTGAGCGACACCCTCGCCAAGGCGGGGATCCAGCCGATCGTCGGCTGCCAGGTCTCGGTCGAGCTCGAAGGCGCCGCCCCGACCATCGGTTCCAAGCGCAAGCCGCCGTCCCTCGCCCTGCTGGTCCAGAACGCGCGCGGCTATGAAAACCTCTCCAAGCTCCTCAGCGCCGCCTTCCTGGGCGCCGAGCCCGGCGACTGGCCGCATGTGAAGGCCGATCTGCTGGCCGCCCATGCCGACGGCCTGATCGCGCTCACCGGCGGCCCCGGCGGCCCGCTCAACAAGCTGATCGTCGAGGGCCAGGTCCCGGCCGCCGAGGCGCTGGTCGACAAGCTCTGCGCCATCTTCGGCGACCGCCTCTACATCGAATTGCAGCGTCACGGTCTGGCCGAAGAGCGCGCCGCCGAAGACAAGCTGATCGACATCGCCTATGCCCGCAAAATCCCGCTGGTCGCGACCAACGATGTCCATTTCGGCACCGAGGACATGTACGAGGCGCACGACGCCCTGCTCTGCATCGCCGACGGCGCCTTCGTCAGCCAGGAGGATCGCCGCCGCCTGACCCGCGAGCACCGCTTCAAGTCGACGGCCGAGATGGCGGCGAAATTCGCCGACCTTCCCGAAGCGCTGGAGAACACGCTCGAGATCGCGCGCCGCTGCGCCTTCCGGCCCAAGAAGCGCGACCCCATCCTGCCGCAATTCGTCCCCGAATCCGGCCGCACCCCGGAAGACGAGATGCGCGAGCAGGCCGCGGAGGGCCTCAAAGCCAAGCTCGCCCGCCACGGCCTGCATGCCGGGGAGCAGGTCTATCTCGACCGCCTGGCCTTCGAATTGAACGTCATCCTCGGCATGAATTTCGCAGGCTATTTTCTCATCGTCTCCGATTTCATGAAATGGACGCGGGCCCAGGGCATCCCGGTCGGCGTGCGCGGCTCCGGCGCGACCTCGCTGGTCGCCTGGGCGCTCGACATCACCAATCTCGATCCCATCCGCTTCGGCCTGCTGTTCGAGCGCTTCCTCAACCCCGAACGCGTCTCGATGCCGGACTTCGACATCGACTTCTGCCAGGAGCGGCGCGACGAGGTCGTGCGCTATGTCCGCGAGAAATACGGCCGCGACCGCGTCGCCCATATCATGGCGCTGGGTTCGCTCCAGGCCCGCGCCGCGGTGCGCGACGCGGGGCGGGTGCTGCAGATGCCGCTCGGCCTGATCGACCGCATCGCCAAGCTGGTGCCCAACCCGCCCGGCAAGCAGATCTCGCTGCGCGACGCCATCGACGGCGAGCCGCGCCTGCAGCAGATCGCCGAGCAGGAGCCGACGGCGCAGAAGCTGTTCGGCATCGTCGAGAAGATCGAAGGCCTCTACCGCCACGCCTCCACCCATCCCGCCGGTGTCGTGATCGGCGACCGCCCGCTGGACGAGATCGTGCCGCTCTACCGCGACCCGCGCTCCGAAATGCCGGTGACGCAGTTCGACTACGAGGACGCGGAAAAGGCCGGGCTGGTGAAGTTCGACTTCCTCGGCCTCAAAACCCTCACCGTCATCGCCAAGGCCGAGGAGCTGCTCAAGAAGCGCGGCATCGACCTCGACACCCAGAACATCGAGTTCGAGGACAAGGCGTCCTACGAGATGCTGTCCCGCGGCGACAGCGTCGGGGTGTTCCAGCTCGAAGGGCAGGGCATGCGCGACCTGCTGCGCAAGATGAAGCCCGACCGCATCCATGACCTCATCGCCCTGGTCGCGCTTTATCGCCCGGGCCCGATGGACTCGATTCCCAAATACATCGCGGTCAAGAACGGCAAGGAAGCGCCGGAATACCTCCATCCCCTGCTCGAGCCGATCCTCAAAGAGACCTTCGGCGTCATGACATATCAGGAAGACGTCATGAACATCGCGCGCGAGCTCGCCGGCTACAGCCTCGGCCAGGCCGACCTCTTGCGCCGCGCCATGGGCAAGAAGATCGCCTCCGAGATGGCGGTGCATGAAGAGCGCTTCATCAAGGGCGCCGTCGAGAAGGGCATCCCCAAGGGCGTCGCCGCCCAGATTTTCGAGCAGGCCGCGAAATTCGCCGGCTACGGCTTCAACAAGGGCCACGCCGCCGCCTATGCCCAGGTCGCCTATCAGACGGCGTATCTGAAGGCCAACTATCCGGTCGAATTCCTCGCCGCCTCGATGACGCTGGATATCGGCAACACCGACCGGCTGAACGTCTTCCGCCAGGAAGCAAGCCGTCTCGGCGTCAAGGTCCTGCCGCCCGACGTCAACCGCTCCGAAGCGGTGTTCACCTGCGATGCCGAAAAGGGTGTGATCTTCTACGCGCTCGCCGCGGTCAAAGGCGTCGGCCGCCAGGCGATGGACCATGTCGTGGCCGAGCGCGCCCAGAACGGGCCGTTCCAGAGCCTCTCCGATTTCTCCCGCCGCATCGATCCCCGGCTGGTCAACAAGCGCGCCTTCGAGAGCCTGGCCCGCGCCGGCGCCTTCGATGCGCTCAACCGCAACCGCCGCCAGGTCGTCGAATCCGCCGACATCCTGCTCAACAGCGCCCAGCGCAACGCCCGCGAGCGCGAGACCGGCCAGGTCTCGCTGTTCGGCGGCGTCGCCGACGGGCAGGACGAGATCCGCCTCGCGCCGGTCGCCGACTGGCCGGGCCATGAGCGCCTCTCCGAGGAGTTCAGCGCCATGGGCTTCTATCTCTCCGGCCACCCGCTCGACGCCTATGCCGCGCCCTTGAAGCGTATCGGCGCCATGACCTATGCCGCGCTGGCCGACGACCGCCGCCGCTCCGGCTTCAAGGCGGTGCTCGCCGGCACCATGATCCGCAAATACGAGCGGCGCAGCCGCAACAACGAAAGCTACGCCTTCGTCTCGTTCTCCGATCCCACCGGCATGTTCGAGGTGATGCTGTTCCCCGAAGTGCTGGCCGCCTCGCGCCCGCTTTTGGAGGCCGGCAAGTCCGTGCTCCTGACCTGCAGCGCCGAATGGGACGGCGACGAGCTCAAGCTGCGCGCCGCCTCGATCGCCGATCTCGACGCTGCCGCCGCCAACGCCGGCGAGGGCTTGCGCGTGCATCTGCAGGACGGCACCAGCCTCGGCGCCATCGCGGCCCAGCTCAAGAGCCCGGGCAAGGGCATCGTCACCTTTGTCGTCCCCGGCGGCCCGGGCGAAGAGGTCGAGATCAAGCTCCCCAAGCCCCTCCAGGTCACGGTCGCGCTCAAGAACGCCATCAAGTCGCTCCCCGGCGTGGCGCAGGTGGAGTCGGTTTAGTCCACGCCACTCCACTGTCATGGCCCGCGACTGCGGGCCACCCAGTTGGTGAGCTACCGGCGTAGAATTTTTGGCTGCGGCCCCACTTCTGAAACGGAGGAATTTCGCGTCACCTGGGTGGCCCGCAGTCGCGGGCCATGACACCCGATGGGACGGCTATAGCCCCGCCAGCGCTTTCTCGATCCGGCTCAGCCCCTCGCCGAGCAGCTTGGGATCCTGCGCGAAGCAGATGCGCACGAAGGAATCGTGCGCGCCCGGCCCGTCGGTCGTGAACGCCGAGCCCGGCGCCACGCCGACCCGCGCCTTGCGCACCAGGTCGCGCGCGAAAGCCAGCGAATCCGTCAGGCCGTCCATGTGCAGATAGCCGTAGAACGCGCCCTCGGGCCGGATCCAGCGGATGCGGTTTTGCGCGTCGATGAAGCTCTGCACCACGTCGCGCCCGATGCGGCAGCGCTCGCGCATCTCGTTGCGGAACGCGTCGCCCTGCGGCGACAGCGCCGCGACCGCGCCGTATTGCGCAAAGCCCGTCGGCCCGGTGTTGTTGGCGATCGTCATCACGCCGAGCGGCGCCGCGATCCGCGCCGGATGCACCAGCCAGCCGATGCGCCAGCCCGTCATCGCCCACGCCTTGGAGAAGCTGTTGATCACGAAGAGGTCGTCCTCCGCCTCGGCGATCTGCAGGAAGGACGGCGCATGCTCCGAGCCGTCATAGACCAGCGTGCCATAGACCTCGTCGCTGATGATCGCGATGCCGCGGCCCCGCGCGAAGTCGAGCACCGCGCGCTGCTCGTCGCGGCTCATGATCCAGCCCGTCGGATTGCCCGGCGAGTTGATGAAGATCGCCTTGGTCCGCGCGTCGCACAGCGCGAACATCTTGTCGAGGTCCAGGCTCCAGCGCGGCGTGGCGCCGCGCCAGTCGTCGTCCAGCCGCGCGAAGCGCACCTCGGCGCCGACCATCTGCGCCGCCTGGAAGATGCTCGGCCAGATCGGCGACACGATCACGACATTGTCGCCGGTGTCGCACAGGATCTGCAGCGCCGTCACCACCGCCAGCGTCGCCGCGCCGGGCAGGGAGATGCGCTCGATGTCGACATCCACGCCCAGCGTGCGCCGGTGATAGGCGCGCACCGCCTCGCGCAGCGGCGTGATGCCGCGCGAGGCGGAATAGAACGTCCGGCCGTCGTCCAGCGCCTTCTTCGCCGCGTCGCGGATGAAGGCAGGGGTGACGAGGTCGCTCTCGCCGAACCACAAGGGGATGAGATCGGGTTCGCCCAGCGCCATCATGGCGACGAGGCCGATGCCGTTGGGTTCGAGGCTTTCGATGGCGGGACGGATCGGGCTTTTCATGGCGCCGTCTTAGCGGGATTTCATCCGCCCCGCCAAGGCGGCCGGCGCAGGACCGCCGTGCGGCACGTTGCACGCGGCCGGCTCGCCCGGCTGGCTTCAGTTCTGCCGGCCGTGCTGTGGCGCGGGATAAGGCCAGCCCGATCGCCGCCGCACGCCGTCGTCGCGCGGCGCTGTCGTCGAACCGTCATCCGCCGCATCGGCCTTGCCCGGATCGCGCGACAGCCGCGCATCTTCGATCGCGAGCGCTATGGCATGCGCGATGTGCCGCACCCCCAGGTCGCGCATCATGCGCGCCCGGTGGACTTCGACCGTCCGGTGGCTGATGCCCAGCAGATGCGCGATCAGCTTGTTCGACCGGCCGGCGACGATGCCGTCCAGCACTTCGCGGCAGCGCGGCGTGAGGGCCGCGATGCGCTTCTGGGCATCACTCGGTTCGTCGGTGGACGGCTCATAAGCAACTTGCATGGATTTGTTCCCTTGTTCGCTCCGCCTCGCCGGTCTGATTGCGGCCCCCTCCGAAGCCGGTACCCGCGATGCGTTGCACCCAATACGGGTGGGGGCGCCGCTGGACCACAAATTGTCCAGTCTTTTCGGCCTGATACGGCATTCACCGGCAAATGAATTTTTTGCGGCGGCCGGAACCGCCGGGCCGCGCCCGCGTTCTTGCTTCGGTGACGCCGGTACTGCGCGGCGGCGATGTTGGCTATCTACTGGTCCAGCGCGCCACGCTTGCGCAGATAGGCTTCGACCAGCGGTCCCCAGACTTCCGACCCGCCTTCGGCCGACCACAGCGCGTGGCCTTCCTCGCCCTGCTCGTCCAGCGGATGGAATTCGCACCGTCCGCCGGCCTTGGTGAACGCCTGATACATCGCGCGCGCCAGCTCGGGCCCGAAGAACGTGTCGTTTTCCGCATAGATCCAGAGCATCGGCGCCGAAGCGGTCTTGCCGAACACGCCGGCCGCCTGTGCCAGCTTGTCGGGGCGGCAGTTCTCGTCGCCGTCCTCGCCCTGATGTCCGCCGCGTCCGCCCGCCATGTTGATGACGGCGGCGACCTTGGGGTGGGGCAGGGCGTTGTAGGCGATGGCGCCCCAGCCGCCCGCCGAGACGCCCGCGACCACGGCGCCGTCCGGCCGAATGCCGGGCTGCCTCAACCCGAAGTCGACGATCGCGGCGATGTCGCGCGCCGTCTCGCGTCCGGCGCGGACATAGTCCGGGTTGTCGCACGTGCCATAGCCCTCGACCCAGTCGCCGCCGGTCTTGCCGTAGCCGCGCCGCTGCGCATAGAGCACCGCGAAACCGTGCCCCAGCATCCATTGCGCCGGCTCGCTGTCGCAGCTTCCGATCTGCTGCTTCGGCCGGTCGGCGGCGCTGGCCGGCGAGCCGTGGTTGAGCACCGCCAGCCGGACCGGGCCCTCGGCATCGTCCGGAACGCACAGCTTGCCGAACAATAGGTGCCGGCCGCCCCCCGCGTCGGTCATCGGAATGGAAAGTGTGCGCTGGGCATAGGCGACGCCGTCGCCATCTTCGTCCTGCGCCGGGGCGGCGCCGGCCATGAGCGTTGCCGCAAGCGCAATCCCGGCCGCCAGATGTGTTCGGTTCATGCCTTGCGTTGTAGGGCGTTCCGCACCGCCCGGGAATTGCCCGCTGCGGCGCCGCGCGGCATAGTTGCGGTTAAGGTAACCGCAGCCGTTGCCGTCGCGTTTTTTTTTCGAACTTGGGGGGACCTCATGCGCAAAATGATCGCCGCGCTCTTCGCCGCATCGCTCCTCGTCGCGTCGCCCGCTCTGGCTTCCGCCAAAGGCGAGGTCGAGGCGGCGGTCCGCCAACTGATCCGCTACGCCAACGCCGGCAACGACGCCGCGTTCGCCGGCATGCTGGCGCCCGGCGGCATCGTGATCGACGAGTTCGCGCCGTTCCGCTGGAACGGCCTCGATGCCTGGGCCGCCGCCTACGGCGCCTACAACCAACAGAACGGCGTCACCAACGCCCGCACCGCGATCCTCGGCATCAAGCACGTCCATGTGGAAGGCGATCGTGCCTATGCCGTCGTGCGCGTGGTCTACAGCTACAAGCAGAACGGCGTGCCGCGGACGGAGAAGGGCAGCGACGTCTTCGTCCTCGCGAAAACGCCGGCCGGCTGGCGCGCCCTCGGCTTCGCCTGGGCCGGCGCGGGAGGCATCGACGCCGGCGCCGATGCGGCCGCGGTCGCCGAGACCGTCCGCGCCGAACTGGAAAGCTTCAACGCCGGCACCACCGATTTCACCAAGCTTCCGTGGAACGGCGTGATCGACGAATTCCCGCCCTATGCCTTCGCCGGCGCCACGACCGTCGCCGATTGGGGCGCCGGCTTCGCCAAGACCGGCCAGACCGACACCAAGATCGCGCTGGCGGCGCCGATCCATCTCAGCGTCAACGGCGCCGAGGCCTACATCGTCGTGCCCGCCACCATCACCGGCAAGATCAAGGGCAAGCCGCTCAGGGAGCACGGCAGCTTCGCCTTCACCTTGAGCAAGACGGCGGCCGGCTGGCAGACCCGGTCCTGGGCCTGGGCGCTCGATTAGGCGGCGCGGCTGGAAGACGCGCGCCGGCCCTGCGCCAGCGCCTCGATGCAGTGCAGCGGCGCGTTGCCGGTCAGCACCTCGCTGCCGAACACCGCGCCGGAGGCGAAGCGGACCGCGGCGTCGCGGACGAGGCGCAGCAGCGCGGCGTTCGCCACGCCTTCGACATAGGAGCAGGCGCGCTGCAGGCCGGCATTGCGCACCACGAAGCTGGCGGTCCGCGCCGCCCCGAACGCCGTCGTCTCGACCGGCAGCTTCGCGTACAGGCCGGTGGCGCCGAGATTGCCGCTCTCCATCAGCCGCACATCGGTATCGGCGAGCTGCAGGAACACATGCCGCGCCAAGGGCCGCACGACGCTGAGAATTTCCGCGAGGCGGCTGGCGGGCGTTCCGGCCGGAACGTCCTCGATCTTGATGACGACAAAGGGATCGGCCGCGATGTCGGCGCCGCGCAGGGCGAGTTGGTAGAGGCGGCGGCCGCGCGGCGAGGCCAGGGTCTCGAAGCTGACGGGGGCGCCGATCGCGGCGGTGACGTTCGCCTTCTTGGTCTGCCGCGCCAGCACCAGGCTGTGCTCCAGCATCGCCTCGTCGAGCGACGGCCGGTCCTTGGGATCGATGCCGCCGAGCGTCGCGAGCTGCGCCGGTCCGCCGTCCTTGGCGAGGCGCGCCGGGGCGCAGAGAAAGGTCGAGGGCGCGGCGCGGCGCAGATCGTAGATCGGCACGAAGCCGAGCCGCAGCCCGTCGTAACCCGGGACGCCGCTGTTCGCCAGGCGCGCCAGCGGATCGGTCTCGACCGGGCGGGAAGCGGTTTTCTCCGGCTGCGGCGCGGCGCTTGCGTCGGCGGGACTGTCCGGCGCGCCGGCCTGGAGAATTTCGATCGGGCTCGCGGCGCGGAACAGCGGCGCCAGTTCGGCCGCGATCAGCGAATCGGTGCCGAAGAAGATGCGCAGCAGCGCGACATTGACTTGGTTCGCCAGCGCGATCGCCGCCGCGCCGCCGCAGGACTGAACCGCCAGGAAGAAGCCCGTGCCTTCGAACAGCACCATGTCGCCGGGGACCAGGCGGACGACATGCTGCTCGCACATCAGTTGGAGCCGCTCCGGATTGCGCAGCAGCGACCGGTTGCTCCGCTCCAGCACCGGCGTCAGATCGAAGCGGAACAGCGGCAGGCCGGCCAGCCGTTCCACGTCGAAGCGGCCGTTGACGATCCAGTCTTTTCTTACCCCGGCGGCGCTCACGGCGGCGATCTCCTATTGTGCCTCGGAAGGTTCCGGGGGGCGCGCCGCACCAGAAACGGCGGCCCCCCGTCCTTCGCCCACCACAATTTCAGCAGCGGCCGTGCGCTCGCGGTCGCTCTCGATGTCGGCCTTGACGCTGCGCAGCTTGTCGAGGACCAGCGTCCTCAGGTCCGAGAACTCGCCGCTCCGGCTCGTCACGGCCTGCGCCGCGGCGGCGCGGCATTGTTCGTCGGCGATGCCCAGCGACCGGCAGGTCTGCACCGCGATCTCGACATTGACGGCCTGCGCCGCGGGCCGCCCGAAGCCGAGGTCCGGCTCATGCGGCATCAGCAGGATGGCGGCGCCGAGCGCCAGCACGGCACGGAATATCATCGCACGTCGCTCCCGGCGGCGCGGCGCGCCGGCTGATCGTCGAACACGGCGGGGTTGGCGACGGGCGGAGCGTCTTCCAGGATCTCCGCGATGATCAGGTCGTGGACGCGCCGGTCCATGGCGAGATGCAGGTCGCGGCGCATCGCGGGCGACGCGACGATGACCACGCCTTCATAGGCATCGAAGCGGGCGGCCTCGCCCAGGAACGTCATCACGTCCCGTGCCAGGCGGGCCGTGGGGCGGGCGAGATAGGCGAGATGATTCGAAAGGTGGATGACGTTCGGCTCGGCCTCGGCGGCGGCGCGGTTCGCCGCGCCGAGGCGCTTGATGACGCGCGACGTCCCGTTGACGTTGGCGAGGATCGTGGCGCTGTCCCGCCCCGTCGCAACCACTACCCAGATTTCGTTGTTCGACATGACCGCTGCTCAAGATCAGTTTCGCCGTGATCTTGCGGCGGACGCGCGGCGAAAAACATTCGGATCATGTTCGTAAGGAAGTTTCCCGTAGGGGCGGGATCGCTTAACCGTTGTTAAGCATGGCTTTCTCGATCAGGACGAAAAGCTCGTCGCTGTCGACCGGCTTGTGCAGCATGCGCAGGCCGCCGGCGGCCAGGATGCGCTGCTCCAGCGCGGCGTCGCCGCGCCCGGTGATGATGACGACCGGCAGGGTGCAGCCGCGCGCGCGCAGGGTCTCGAGCAGCTCCAGGCCGGTCATGCCCGGCATGTCGTAATCGGCGACGAGGCAGCCCGTGGTGCCCGGGTCGAAGCTTTCGAGGAATTCCGCGGCCGAGGCGCAGAGCTGGACGTCGATCCCGAAGGCATGCAGCACGGCGCCCATCGAGCTGCGCACCGACTTGTTATCGTCGACAAGCCACGCGATTTTGCCGGCCGGATTGTTCACGGAAGCCACTGTCCTGTACGCAAGGAGCAGCGCACAGGCTACGGCGCCGTTCCGCAACGGGACATTGGGAGATTCTACTTATGCAGCCCCGCGCCCTGGGCGGCGCGCGCGATCTGCACCAGTTCGGCGAGGTTGGACGTCTTGAGCTTGTCCTGGATGCGCGAGCGGTGCACTTCGACGGTGCGCGGCGAGATGCCCAGCGCGTGGGCGACGAGCTTGTTGGAAAGGCCCTGGGTGAGCTGGTCGAAGATCTCGCGCTCGCGCGCCGTGAGCGAGGCCAGCCGCTCTTCCGCCGCCTTCGCGTCCGCCGCCTGGCCATAGGCCTGCTTGCCGGCCTCCAGGGCGCGCGACACGCTGCGCAGCAGGATCTCGTCGTCGAACGGCTTTTCGATGAAGTCGGCGGCGCCGGCCTTGAGCGCCTGCACCGCGAGCGGAACGTCGGCATGTCCGGTGACGATGATGACCGGCACGGCCAGACCGCGCCGCCGCAGCTCTTCCTGCAGTTCCAGTCCGGTCATTTCGGGCATGCGCACATCGGTGACCACGCAGTCGCAACGTTGCGGCCGGCCGGTCTCCAGGAAGCCCCGCGCCGACGCATAGTCCTCGACCCGCAGGTTGGCCGATTCCAGCAGGGCGCGGACCGATTTGCGCACCCGCTCGTGATCGTCGACGACGAATATCGTGGGATCAGGCGGCATCTTGGTTCTCTGCGGCGTCGGCGACCGGCAGCCGCACGCAGAACGAGGTGCCCTTGGTCCCGTTGGGCTCGCTCCAGATCTTGCCGCCATGCGCCTCGACGATCGATTGGCAGATTGTCAGGCCGACTCCCATCCCGTTCTCCTTGGTCGTGACGAAGGGCTGGAACAATTGCGCCGCGATGTCCGGCGAGATGCCTGTGCCGGTGTCGGAGACCCGCACCGTGACGAAGCCCGAATCCTCGCCCGCGGTGGCGATCGTCAGCTCGCGCTGCGTCTCGGTCTTCATGGCATCGACGCTGTTGCGTATCAGGTTCAGCAGCACCTGCTGGATCTGGATCTTGTCCACCGCGATGGGCGGCAGGCCGGGCGCGAGCTCGGTCCGCAACATGGCTTTGACGTCGGCGTCGCCCGCGACGCCCAGCACCATCGTCTCGTTGACGATGCGGTTGAGGTCTTCGGGCGCGCGCTTGGTTTTGCGCTTTTCGATGAACTCGCGCAGCGTGCGCATGATCCCGCCGGCCAGCTTGGTCTCGTCGGCCGCATGGTCCAGGAACTCGCGCACCTTGGCGGTTTGCGGCGCCTCCAGCCCCTCGATCGTGCGGCGCGCCGCCCGGATGTAGTTCATCGCGGCGGTGAGCGGTTGGCTGAGTTCGTGCGCGATGGTCGAGGCCAGCATCCCCATCGTGTTCCAGCGCGACAGGTGGATCAGCTCGTCCTGCAGGCTCAGCAGCTTCTTCTCGGCCTGCTTCTGCTCGGTGATGTCGCGCAGGATTTTCGAGGCGGCGACGACTTCGCCCTTCTCGTCGCGGATCGGCGAGACGGTGATCGCAACCAGGATGTCGTCGCCCGATTTGGCGCGCCGCGCGGTCTCGAAGAACTGCATCTTCTCGCCGGCGCGCAGCTTGGCGAGCAGCTCGCCATGCTCGTGCTGGCGGTCGGGCGGCAGCAATTTCAGGACCGAGCTGCCGACCATCTCGGCCGAGCTGTAGCCGAACATCTGCTCGGCCGCCTTGTTCCAGGTCTTGATCTCGCCGTCGACCAGGAAGCTGACGATCGGATCGTTCGACGATTCGACCAGCAGCGCGAAGAAATAGGTATAGCGGCGCCACTCCGAGGTCTGCTCCATCTGCCGGGCCAGTTGCCGGTTGGCCTCGCGCAGCTGGTCGATCGCCAGTTGTTGTTCGCGCGCGAAGGCGGCCCGTTCCTCCTCGGAGGCGCGCATGCGGACCAGTTCGGTGACATCCTCGACCTTGTGATGGATCCAGCGGACCTCGCCATCGGCGTCCAGCACCGGCGAATTGAGCGGGCTCCAATGGCGTTCTTCCCACGCGCCGCCCTCCGACTCCGGTTTGCGGACGTCGTATTTCTGCACCGCCATCAGATCGGCGCGGCGCAACTGAAGGACGCGCTGCAGCGACGCGCGCAGGTTGGCGACGCCGGTGGCGTTGGGATCGTCCGGATTGTCGGGGAAGACTTCGAACAGGTGCTTCCCGACGGCCCAGTCGCGCTCGATCATCGTCGCGCGGCAATAGGCATCGCTCGCGGCGCGGATGATCAGGGAAGGATCGAGCAGCAGCGAAAGGGTCGGCGACTGTCTGAACAGGCCGTCAAAATCCACCGGCGGCCCGGCCATGCCGCGATTGGGATCGTGCGGTGCTGCGTTCATGGTCAGGCTTGGCCCCGATTCTGTGCGTATTTTAACCTAAAGGGCTGAAGAAGACCTGAACCACCGGGCTCGAATTAGTCTTACATATGAGGTAGTTGACGCGATTTTCTGTAGTCGCCGGAAACATTCCCGAAGCAATACCCGCTAGAGTTGCGTATCTCGAAAATGCATCCTTGCAAGCGCGGATCGAAATCCCTATAAGCCGCGCCATCTCGCACGCGTGAGTGGCTTTCGCAGGGAGTTCTTGCGTCGCCGTCCGGTGTCCCCGCAAAGGGATAGCTCGCGCGTCTGGCCAACCGGTAAAGGAGACTGAATCAATGGCTTTGCCAGAATTTTCCATGCGCCAGCTTCTGGAGTCGGGCGCCCATTTCGGCCACCGCCAGCAGCGCTGGAACCCGAAGATGGCCCCCTACATCTACGGCTCGCGCAACGACATCCACATCCTCGACCTGACGCAGACCGTGCCCCTCCTGCACACCGCGCTGGTCGCGCTGCGCGACACCGCCGCCGGCGGCGGCCGCATCCTGTTCGTCGGCACCAAGCGCCAGGCGCAGGAGCCGATCGCGGCCGCGGCTAAGCGCTGCGCCCAGTACTACATGAACCAGCGCTGGCTCGGCGGCACGCTGACCAACTGGCAGACCGTCTCCAACTCGATCAAGCGCATGCGCCAGATCGAGGAGACGCTGTCCAGCGCCCAGTCCTCGGGCCTCAAGAAGAAGGAGCTGCTCGGCATGCTGCGCGAGCGCGACAAGCTCGACCGCTCGCTCGGCGGCATCAAGGAGATGGGCGGCCTGCCCAACATGCTGTTCGTGATCGACACCAACAAGGAAGCGATCGCGATCTCGGAAGCCCGCAAGCTCGGCATCCCGGTCATGGCGATCCTGGATTCGAACAGCGATCCCGACGGCATCACCTATCCGATCCCGGGCAATGACGACGCCGCCCGCGCTTTGGCGCTGTACTGCGATCTCGCCGCCCGCGCGATCATCGACGGCCTCAGCCAGGGCCAGGTCGATTCCGGCATCGACGTCGGCGCCGCCGAGGAGATTCCCGACCTGACGCCGGCCCCGCAAGCCGAAGCGGCGGAAGCCACGGCCTGATTTTTACGCATAGGCGGTTCAACGCGAGGCAGCGCTGAACCGCCGCCTCGTCGCACCGAACCCAATCTGATACGGAGTCCCCAATGGCCACTGTCACCGCAAGCATGGTGAAGGACCTGCGCGACAAGACCGGCGCCGGCATGATGGATTGCAAGACCGCGCTGGCCGAGACCGGCGGCGACATGGAAGCGGCGCAGGACTGGCTGCGCAAGAAGGGCATCACCAAGGCCGCCAAGAAGGCCGGCCGCGCCGCCGCCGAAGGCCTGGTCGGCGTCGCCACCGGCGGCAATGTCGGCGCCCTGGTGGAAGTGAACTCCGAGACCGACTTCGTCGCCCGCAACGACGAGTTCAAGGATTTCGTGAAGACCGCCGCCCGTCTCGCGCTGGAAGAAGAGGGCGATCTCGAAAAGCTGCTCAAGAAGAACATGGGCGCCAGCGACGTCGCCCAGACCCTGACCCATCTCGTCGCCAAGATCGGCGAGAACATGAGCGTGCGCCGCACCATCATGCTCGCGGTCGATCCCGGCGTGGTCTCGGCCTATGTCCACAACGCCTCGTCGCCCGAACTGGGCAAGATCGGCGTGCTGGTCGCGCTCAAATCCTCGGCCCCCGCCGACAAGCTGAACGCGCTCGGCCGCCAGATCGCGATGCACGTCGCCGCCGCCGCGCCGCTGGCGCTGACGCCCGACCACCTCGACAAGGACGTCGTCGCCAAGGAGCGCGAGATCCAGGCCGACATCGCCCGCCAGTCCGGCAAGCCGGAGAACGTCATCGAGAAGATGCTCGAGGGCCGCATGCGCAAATTCTACGAAGAGTCGGTGCTCTTGCAGCAGGTCTTCGTGGTCGACGGCGAGACCCGCATCGAGAAGGTGCTGGAGAAGGCGTCCAAGGAATTCGGCACCCCGGTCGCGATCGAAGGCTTCGTCCGCTTCCAGGTCGGCGAAGGCATCGAGAAGACGGATTCGGACTTCGCCGACGAAGTCGCCAAGATGGCCGGACCGAAAGACGACAAGCCCAACTGAGGTTTCGGGGCGCCCCGAAGGACACTGGAGACGCCATGGCATCGCCGCCCAAATACCGCCGTGTCCTGCTCAAGGTCTCCGGCGAGGCATTGATGGGCGACCAGCAGTTCGGCATCGACGTCGCGACGGTGGACCGCATCGCCGCCGACATCGAGCAGGCGGTCCGCGGCGGCACCCAGATCTGCCTGGTGGTCGGCGGCGGCAACATCTTCCGCGGCCTGTCGGGCGCCGCGAAGGGCATAGATCGCGCGACAGCGGACTACATGGGCATGCTGGCGACGATCATGAACGCGCTCGCCATGCAGGCGGCGCTGGAGCGGGTCGACGTCCCCAGCCGGGTCCAGTCCGCGATCCCCATGAGCACGGTGTGCGAGCCCTATATCCGCCGCCGCGCCATCCGCCATTTGGAGAAGAAGCGGGTGGTCATTTTCGCCGCCGGCACCGGCAACCCGTTCTTCACGACCGACACCGCCGCTGCCCTGCGCGCCGCCGAGATGAACTGCGACGCGATGCTGAAGGGGACGCAAGTTGACGGTGTCTACAGTGCCGACCCGAAAAAGGTGCCCGACGCCGAGCGCTACGATTTCCTGAGCTATCACGAGGTCTTATCCCGCGACCTTCAGGTGATGGACGCCTCGGCGATCAGCCTCAGCCGCGAAAACAGGATTCCGATCATCGTCTTCTCGATCCATGATCGGGGCTCGCTCGCCCTGGTTCTCAAGGGCCAGGGGCGGGCAACGATTATCGAGGACCGGGCCTGACGATAGGTTAGGCTTGGGGCAAAGCTGGGCGCGAAACGAGATGGCAGAGACTTACAGCAAAGACGAACTGAACCGCCGCATGATCGGCGCGATCGAGGCTCTCAGGAAGGAGTTCTCCGGCCTGCGCACCGGGCGCGCCAATCCGGCGCTGCTCGATCCGGTGCGGGTCGAGGCCTATGGCAACCTGGTTCCGGTTAACCAGGTCGGCAACATCTCGACCCCGGAACCGCGCATGATCACGGTCCAGGTCTGGGACAAGGGCCTCGCCAAGGCGGTCGACAAGGCGATCCGCGACGCCAATCTCGGCCTCAACCCCCAGATGGACGGCCAGCTCCTGCGCATTCCCTTACCTGAACTTAATCAGGAGCGGCGTAAGGAACTCGCTAAGCTCGCTTCGAAATACGCGGAAGCCGCGCGCATCGCGGTCCGCAACGTGCGGCGCGACGGCATGGACCTGCTCAAACGCCTCGAAAAAGACCACAAGATCGGCCAGGACGAACACCACAGGCACGGCGACGAATTGCAGAAGGTCACCGACGCCCACATAAAGGAAATCGACTCCGCTCTTCACGGCAAAGAGCAGGAGATCATGCAGGTCTGACGCGAGGTAGACGAATGGCGCTCGGCGCCCAGACGCCCACAGTCCTTCCCCGCCACGTCGCCATCATCATGGACGGCAACGGCCGCTGGGCGCGCCGGCGTTACCTGCCGCGCGAGGCCGGCCATGTCGCGGGCGTCGGCGCGGTGCGCGAGGTGGTGCGCTGCGCCTCCGACATCGGGCTGCCCAACCTCACCCTGTTCGCCTTCTCGTCCGAGAACTGGAAGCGCCCCAAGACCGAGGTCGGCGCCCTGATGGGATTGTTCCGCGCCTATTTCCGCAGCGACCTCGACGAGCTCGATGCCCGCGGCGTGCGCGTCCGCATCATCGGCAACCGCAGCCGCGTCGCCGGCGACATCGAGCGCATGATCGAGGATGCCGAGCACCGCACGGTCGAGAACAAGGGCCTCAACCTCACCTTCGCCTTCGACTATGGCGGCCAGGAGGAGATCGCCAACGCCGCCCGCGAGCTGGCGCGCGCCGCCAAGGAGGGCCGCCTCGACCCCGAGACCATCACGCCCGAGCTGTTCGCCGCCCGCCTCTTCACCAGCGCGCTGCCCGAGCCCGACCTCGTCATCCGCACCAGCGGCGAGCATCGCCTGTCCAATTTCCTGCTCTGGCAATCGGCCTATGCCGAGCTCAGCTTCGTCGACACGCTGTGGCCCGATTTCGGGCGCGACGCCTTCATCGCCTGCCTCGAGCAATTCGCGCAGCGCGAGCGCCGCTTCGGCGCCGTTTCGGACGCGGTCGCTTGAGCCGCAGTCATCCCATAGCCGCATCGGCGGACAGTCTCCCCCGCGCGCCGAAGGCGCTGGCGGGGGAGGTGCCCGTAGCCGCGTTAGCGGCGAAGGGCGGAGGGGGCAAAAATGATCATGCCCCCGGCATTCGCGGGATCAGGCTCAACTGGGACTGGGTCACGCGCCCCCTGTTCGGCGGCGCGCTCGCCGCGCTCGCCCTGGGCGCGGTCTTCGGCGGCACGCCCTATGTCGCGCTGTTCGCGGCCGTCGCCGCCGCCGCCGCCGCCCGCGAATGGCATCGCATGCTCGGCGAGCGCGTCTTCGGCCCCACCTTCTACATCACCTCCATCGGTGTCGCGGTGGCGCTGGCCGCCGAAGTGGCATGGCCGGGCGCCTTCCTGCCTTGGGGTCTGCTGGCGGCCGGCGGCGCCATCGCCGCCCTTTACGCGCAGGCGAGGGGGCACCATCCCCTGTGGCACGGCGCCGGCGCCCTCTATATCGGCGCGCCTATGCTCTATCTCGTCCTGCTGCGCGACCTGCCGCACGGCGCCTGGATCATCGTCGGCCTCTTCGTCGCCATCTGGGCCGCCGACACCGGCGCGCTCATCACCGGCAATCTCATCGGCGGGCCGCGCCTGTGGCCGGCGCTGTCGCCCAACAAGACCTGGTCGGGCACGGTGGGCGGCATCCTGATCGCCAGCGCGTTCGAAGCGATCTACCTCGCGGTGCTGGGCGGTCATGGCGCGCTCGCGGCGCTTTACGGCGCCGCCATCGCGACCGTCGCAGTGGCCGGCGACCTGTTCGAATCGTGGGTGAAGCGGAAATTTCAGCGTAAGGACAGCGGCGGCCTGATTCCGGGTCACGGCGGCGTGCTGGATCGCATCGATTCGACGCTGTTCGCCGCGCCGGTTCTCGCCGTTTTTGTTCTGGGGTTCGGATTCAATCCGATGTTAGGGGGCCATCCGTGAACGCACTCGCCGCAACGCGCAGTCCATTCGAAGTCACCGAGCTCGAGCCGGTGCTCGCCCGCAGCGTCACCGTGCTCGGCTCCACCGGTTCGATCGGCGTCTCGACGCTCGACGTCGTCGCCCATGCCCGCGCCCATTACGGCGAGCACGCCATGCCGGTCGAGGCGATCACGGCGCAGGCCCGCGTCGACGAACTCATCGCCCAGGCCCGCGCCATCCGGCCGAAGATCGCCGTCATCGGCGACGACAAGCTCTACGCCCAGCTCAAATCCGGTCTCGCCGGGACGGGAATCGAGGCCGCCGCCGGGCGCGCCGCCGTGATCGAGGCCGCGGCGCGTCCGTCCTCGACCGTGATGGTCGCGATCATGGGCGCCGCCGCGCTCGAGCCCGCGCTCGCCGCCGTCGCGCGCAGCGCCACCGTCGCGCTCGCCAACAAGGAATGCATCGTCGCCGCCGGCGGCGTCTTCCACCGCGCCCTGGCGAACTCTACCGCCTCGGTCATCCCGGTCGACTCCGAGCACAACGCGGTGTTCCAGGTCCTCAACGGCGAGGGCGCCCGCGAAGTCGAGAAGGTCACGCTCACCGCCTCGGGCGGCCCGTTCCGCGACTGGACGCTGGAGCAGATGGCGGTGTGCACGGTGGAGCAGGCGGTCGCCCATCCCAACTGGTCGATGGGCGCCAAGATCTCGGTCGACAGCGCCACGCTGATGAACAAGGGCCTCGAACTGATCGAGGCGCATTTCCTCTTCGCGCTGCCGCCGGAGAAGCTGGACGTGCTGGTGCATCCGCAATCCATCGTCCATTGCCTGGTGTCCTACGAAGACGGCACCACGCTCGCCCATCTCTCCGCCCCCGACATGCGCACGCCCATCGCGCACGCGCTGGCCTGGCCGCGCCGCATCTCCTCGCCGTCGCGCCGGCTCGATCTCGCCGCCGTCGGCCGGCTCGATTTCCGCAAGCCCGATCACGACCGCTTCCGCTGCCTCGGCCTGGCGCTGGAGGCGATGCGGGTGGGGCGCCTGGCGCCGACCATCCTCAACGCCGCCAACGAGATCGCGGTCGAGGCGTTCCTCAACCGCCGCATCGGCTTCCTCGACATCCCCCGCGTCGTCGAGACCACGCTGTCGGAATCGCCGGAGGCCAACACGACCGCCGACACGCTCGACGCGGTGCTGGCGGCGGATGCGAGGGCGCGTGAACTGGCGGGCGGCATCTGCCGCCGCGTCGTGAACTGAACCCGTGGAGTAGCGCTTGACCTATCTTCAGAGCATCCCGGCCTGGTCGTGGTACGTCGCGCCGGCGTTTCTTTTCCTCATCACCGTCGTCGTGTTCTTCCACGAGCTCGGCCATTTCTCGGTCGCGCGCTTCTTCGGCGTGCGGGTCGAGACCTTCTCCATCGGCTTCGGCCGCGGCCTTCTGAAATGGCGCGACAAGCACGGCACGCAATGGAAGGTCGGCTGGATCCCGCTCGGCGGCTTCGTGAAATTCTTCGGCGACGCCGACGGCGCCTCGACCCCCGACCGCGAAGGCGTCGCCCGGATGAGCGCCGAGGATCGCGCCGTCGCTTTCCCGTTCAAGCCGCTATGGCAGCGCGCCCTGATCGTCGCGGCCGGACCTGTCGCAAATTTCATCTTGGCGTTGGTCATTCTCACGGCGATGTTCATGTTCAACGGACATTACGTCCGCCCGCCGCTCGTCACCGGCGTGAAGGCGGGTTTCCCCGCCGCCGCCGCCGGCATCCGGACGGGCGACCGCATCGTCTCGATCGACGGCACCGCCATCGCGAGCTACGAGGAGATTCCGCAGATCGTCTCGCTCAGCGCCGGGCAGAGCCTGCCGGTGGTGCTGGACCGCGGCGGGCGGCAAATCACGGTTTCCGTGATCCCGCGCGAGGTCGAGGTCGTCGACCGCTTCAAGAACAAGATGCATGTCGGCCAGCTCGGCATCGAGAACAATGTCGCACCGACCCATGTCTATCTCGGCCCGATCGCCTCCGTCGCCGCCGCCGGCGACGAGATTCGCCGAATCGTGACGACGACCTTCCGGGCTTTGTTTCACAGCTCGACCGGCGTTCGTCAGGTTTCCGGCTTCATCGGCATCGGCAAGGTCGCCGGGCAGGTCGCTTCGGTGAGCTTTCTGGGGTTAATCGAGCTGGCGGCTCTCCTTTCCGTAAGCATCGGCTTGGTAAACCTTTTTCCCATTCCGCTGCTCGACGGGGGCCATCTTCTATACTATGCATGCGAAGGTGTTTTGGGGCGTCCGCTCGGTGAGCGGGCCCAGGACGTCGGATTTAGGCTCGGGCTGGCGGTCGTGTTGGGAATGTTCCTCCTGGCGACCTGGAATGACCTCCTAAATCTTTTCTGAAACCTCGGCGGGCTGCCGGTGCTGGGCGGTCGAGCCCCCTGAACGAGTACTCGAGACGACTGGATGAGCCACATCACCCTGTTCGCCCGATTTGCGCGCGTGGGCGCAGCGCTGGCCCTGATGCTGGCGCTTGCCGGGTCGGTTGCTGCGCTCGCCCAGCCCGCCGCCGCGCCGCCGCCGCCCGCGGCCCTGCCGCCCATGATCCGGCACATCCTCGTCTACGGCACCCAGCGCATCGAGCCCTCGACCGTCATCTCCTACATCTCGCTGCGCGAAGGCGACGCCTATAACGAGCAGGCGACCGACGTCGCGCTCAAGACGCTGTACCAGACCGGCCTGTTCGCCGACGTCAAGATGAAGTTCGACGGCACGACGCTCACCATCAGCGTGGTCGAGAATCCGATCATCAACCAGATCGACTTCGAAGGTAACAGCAAGGTCTCGCAGAAGGATCTCGAGAAGGAAGTCCAGCTCAAGCCGCGCACCGTCTTCACCCGCTCCAAGGTGCAGGCCGACGTCCAGCGCATCATCGAGCTCTACCGCCGCAACGGCAAATTCGCCGCCTCGGTCGATCCCAGATCATCCAGCGGCCGCAGAACCGCGTCGACCTCATCTTCTCGATCTCGGAAGGTCCTTCGACCGGCGTCGCGCGCATCAACTTCATCGGCAACAAGGTCTATGACGACTCGACGCTGAAGGGCCAGCTCGCGACCGAGGAGAGCGACTGGTACAAATTCCTCTCGAGCAACGACAACTACGATCCCGACCGTCTGACCTTCGACCGCGAAATGCTGCGGCGCTATTACGTCAGCCACGGCTATGCCGACTTCCACGTCGTCTCGGCGGTCGCCGAGCTGACCTCCGACCGCCGCTCCTTCTACATCACCTTCACCCTCGACGAGGGCGCCAAGTACAAATTCGGCAAGGTCGAGATCGAGTCCGGCATCCGCGAGCTGACCCCGGCGGCGCTGCGCCCGCTGGTCCGGATTCAACCCGGCGACACCTACAATGCCGAGCTGATCCAGAAGGCGATCGACACGCTCACCAATGCCGCCGGCACCAAGGGCTATGCCTTCGCCGAGGTGCGTCCGCGCATCGCGCGCGACCGCGTCAAGAACGTGATCGACGTCATCCTGAAGATCGACCAGGGGCCGCGCGTCTATATCGAAAAGATCATGATCACGGGCAACAATCGCACCCTGGACAAGGTCATCCGGCGCGAATTCCGCCTCGTCGAGGGCGACGCCTTCAACCGCCTCCTGGTCGACCGCTCGCGCACCCGCATCCGCGCCCTCGGCTTCTTCAAGGACGTCACCGTCAAGCAGTCGCCGGGCAGCCAGCCCGACCGCACCAACCTGACCGTCGCGGTCACCGAGCAGTCGACCGGCGAGCTCTCGCTCGGCGCCGGCTATTCCTCGACCAGCAATTTCGTCGGCGAGTTCAGCTACACCGAGCGCAACCTGTTCGGCCGCGGCCAGTATCTGCGCGGCAGCATCCAGCTCTCCACCATTTCCAAGCAGTTCCAGCTCAGCTTCACCGAGCCCTATTTCCTGGATCGCCAGCTCGCCGCCGGCTTCGACCTCTACAAGGTCGTGACCGACTACCAGCAGGCGGCCTATGAGGGCGACACCACCGCGGCGGGGCTGCGCTTCGGCTTCCCGACCTCCGAATACGGCAGCGTCGGCCTGCGCTACACCTACAAGATCGACAAGATTTCGCCGTTCGCGGGCGCGCCGCTGGAAGTGCAGCTCGCCGCCGGCGAGACCAAGACCTCGCTGCTCGGCTACAGCTTCGTCTACAACACGCTCGACGATCCCATAAAGCCGACCAAGGGCTTCGTCTTCTCCTTCAGCCAGGAATTCGCCGGCCTCGGCGGCTCGCTCAAATACCTGCGCACCCAGGGCTCGGTCGGCTGGTATCACCCGGTGATCTGGGATTCGCTGATCGGCTCGCTCAATCTGCAATCCGGCTACATCACCGGCTATGACGGCCAGACCATCCCGATCCAGGAGCGCTTCTTCAAGGGCGGCGACTCGTTCCGCGGCTTCGCCCAGGCCGGCGTCGGGCCGCGCGACGTCGTGATCTCCGGCAATACCGGCGCGGTCGGCGGCAACTTCTTCGTCATCGGCACCGGCCAGATCAAGCTGCCGTCCTTCCTGCCCGAGAGCTATGGCGTCGACATGGCGTTGTTCACCGACATCGGCACCGTCGGCCATCTCGACACGCCGCTGCCTTGCACGATCAACAGCTGCATCCGGGACAATCTCGCCTTGCGCGGCTCCGGCGGCCTCGCCGTCGCGTGGAAATCGCCGTTCGGCCCGATCACGATCGACTTCGGCATTCCCTTCCTCAAAGCCAGTTACGACAAGACCCAACTCATCTACTTCAGCGCAGGAACAGGACTCTAGACCCATGAAAAACCCATCGCGCACCGCTCGCGCCGTCGCCGTCGCGCTACTGCTCGCGGGCTTCTCCCAGGCCGCTCTCGCCGCGCCGCCGGCGCCGCCGCCCGCCGGCGCCAAGCCGACGCCGCCGCCCAAGATCCTGGTGATCGACCGCGCCGCCATTCTGCGCGGCTCGGCGGTCGGCCAGAACATCATGAAGCAGGTCCGCCAGCTCACCGTTCAGGCCGAGAACAGCCTCAAGGCCAAGGACGCGGCGCTGCGCAAGGAAGGCGCCGCGCTGCAGCAGCAGCTCGCCATCCTCGCCCCCGGCGTCAAGGCCGCCAAGATCAAGGCGTTCGAAGCCAAGCAGGCGGCCCTGCAGGGCGAAGTGCAGAAGGCCCAGGGCCTGATCCAGGGCGGCGTGCTGCAGGCCCGCCAGGTGGTGGAGAAGGCGCTCGGCCCCATCCTCGCCAAGATCATGCAGGAGCGCGGCGCCAATCTCCTGCTCGACCGCAACGCCGTCGTGCTCGGCACCGTCGACGTCGACGTGACGACGGCCGCGATCGCGCGCCTCAACCAGTCGCTGCCGACGGTGAAGGTCAATCTGGTGCCCCTGCCGCCGGGAGCCGCGCCGCCGCAGCAATAGGCTCACTTAAGGTTCGGGCAAGGGGATGGCCGATCCACGCTTCTACGACAACCGCGGACCGTTCACGCTCGGGGACGTGTGCCAAGCCGTCGCCGCGGCGCTGCCCGCCCACGCCGATACGCAAGCCAAGGTCCACGACCTCGCCAGCCTCACCGGCGCCGGTCCCGACCACCTGACCTTCTACGCCGGCGGCGCCCACGCCGCCGATCTCAAGGAGACCGCGGCGGGCTTCTGCTTCGTGCCGGAAAAGACCGCGCGTCCGCTCGGCCTGCGCCCCGGCATGCTGGCGATTCCCTGTGCCTCGGTGCAGCACGCCTTCGCCGCCGCGGCGCGCCTGTTCTATCCGCAGTCCGGCCTTCCCCTGTGGTCGCAGCAGACCGCGGTCGATCCCTCCGCCAGCATCGGCGCCCATGTCCTGCTCGGCCCCGGCGTCGTGGTCGGTCCGGGCGCCGAGATCGGCGACGGCAGCCGCATCGGCCCCAACACCGTGATCGGCCGCGGCGTCGCGATCGGCCGGGCTTGCGAGATCGGCAGCAACTGCACGATCTCCAATGCCTATATCGGCGACGAGGTCCTGATCCTGCCCGGCGCCCAGATCGGCCAGCCCGGCTTCGGCTTCGCGACCAGCACCGCCGGCCATGTCAAGATCCCGCAGCTCGGCCGCGTCATCGTCCAGGACCGGGTCGAGATCGGCGCCTGCACCACGATCGACCGCGGCGCCCTCGGCGACACCGTGATCGGGGAGGGCACCAAGCTCGATAACCTCATCCAGATCGGGCACAACACCCATATCGGGCGCCACAACATTCTCGTCGCCCAGGCCGGCGTCGCCGGAAGCTGCGAGTTCGGCGACTTCGTCATCCTGGGGCCGCAGACCGGCATCGCCGATCACGTCAAGTTCGGCAGCGGGGCGCGCATCGCCGCCCGCGCCGCCTCGCAGCCCGGCGCGGTCTATGACGGCGGCCAGGATTACGGCGGCGCCCCCATGAAACCCATCCGGGAATGGATTCGCGAAATTCACGCATTGACGAACCTCGCAAAGAAGTCGAAACGTGGCGGCGATCATGGGTGACAGCGGACACAGCAGCCTCGTTCTCGACCTGGAGCAGGTGAAAAAACTGCTGCCGCACCGCGCCCCGTTCCTCTTCGTCGAGCGCCTGAGCGACATCGTGCCGTTCAAGAGCGCCGTCGGCCACAAGGCGGTCAGCTACAACGAGCCGCATTTCCAGGGCCACTTCCCGAAATATTCCGTCATGCCGGGCGTCCTGGTGGTCGAGGCCCTGGCCCAGACCGCCGGCGCCCTTATCGTCCATTCGCTGGCCTTCGCCGAGCCGCCGCTCGTCTTCTTCATGGGCATCGACAAGGCGCGCTTCCGCAAGACCGTGGTGCCCGGCGACGTGCTGCGCCTCGCGGTGGCGGCGGTCCAGAACCGCGGCCCGGTGTGGAAATTCGAGGGCAAGGCCTATGTCGGCGAGGGGCTGTGCGCCGAAGCCGAGTTCAGCGCCATGTTCAAAAGCGAAACTACGGGCTGATCGTGACGGTTCATCCGACCGCGATTGTCGAGGACGGTGCGAAGCTCGGGGCGGACGTCGCGATCGGGCCGTTCTGCCTCGTCGGCCGCGATGCGGTGCTGGGCGACGGCGTGCGCCTCCTCTCGCACGCCATCGTCATGGGCCGGACTGAGATCGGCGCCCGCACCGTCATTCATCCCCACGCCGTGCTCGGCGGCGAGGGCCAGATCCGCCGCAACGACTTCGCCGAAGCGCGCCTCGTGGTCGGCGCCGATTGCGTCATCCGCGAAGGCGTCACGATGAACGGCGGCAGCCGCAGCGGCAGCGGCGTCACCGTCGTCGGCAACAATTGCTTCTTCATGACCTGCAGCCATGTCGGCCATGACAGCGTCGTCGAGGACGACTGCACCTTCGCCAACAGCGCGGTGCTCGCCGGCCATGTCCATGTCGGCCAGGGCGTGATCTTCGGCGGCCTTTCCGCCGTGCAGCAATTCGGCCGCGTCGGCAAGGGCGCGATGATCGGCGGCGTCACCGGCGTCAACACCGACGTCATCCCCTACGGCATGGCGACCGGCGACCACGCCGTGCTCGGCGGCCTCAACATCGTCGGCCTCAAGCGCCGCAAGATCCCGCGCGAGGCGATCAACGCGATCCGCGCCGCCTTCACCGCGATCTTCCTCGACGGCAAGGGCACGCTGGCCGAGCGCGCCCGCCTCGCGAAAGAACATTGGCCGGAGGTCGTGCAGATCCAGGAGATCACCGACTTCATCCTCGCCCCCGCCAAGCGCGGCCTCTGCGTCGCCGGCGCCGCCCGCATCCGGCTCGAAGATTGATGCGCGGGCCGGCGTTGCGTCCGTCTCTCCCAATCCCGTCATCCCCGGGCTTGTCCCGGGGACCCATGAACACCCATGCCGCAGTCGCGATTATGGATGGCCGGCACGGGGCCGGCCATGACGGTTGGTGTTGAGGTGCAGGAAAATTCCCCCCTCGGCATTATCGCGGGCGGCGGCGAGCTGCCGCGCGCCGTCGCGTTTGGCGCGCGCGCCGCCGGCCGCGGCGTCTTCGTCGTCGCGCTCGCGGGCAGCACCGGTGCCTGGGCCAACGATTTCCCCCATGCCTGGGGCTCGATGGGGCAGGTGGGGCGGACGCTGCGCCTGCTGCGCCGGCACGGCTGCAAGGACGTCGTCTTCGCCGGCTATGTCCGCCGCCCCAACTTCTTCAAGCTGCGCTACGACCTCAAGGGCCTCTCCTGGTTTCCCCCCGTGCTGTGGGCGATGCGCAAGGGCGACAACACCTTGCTCGACGCCATGGCCGGGCTGTTCGAGCGCGAGGGCTTGCACATCGCGAGCATCGACAGTGTCGCGCCCTGGCTGCAGATACCGCCCGGCCCGCTCGGCGCCGTCGCCCCCACGCCGCAGGACGAGAGCGACATCGCCGTCGCGCTCGCGGCGGCGCGGCTGCAGGGCAGCCGCGACGTCGGCCAGGCCGTGATCGTGCGCGACGGCAAGGTGCTCGCGATCGAGGGCCGCGACGGCACCGACGCCATGCTGGCGCGGCTCGGCCCGCAGCCGGCGGGGCGCGGCGTCCTCGTCAAGGCGCTGAAGCCGATCCAGAACCGCAAGAGCGACCTTCCCACCATCGGTGCCGCGACGGTGCGGAACGCCGCCGCCATCGGCCTCGCCGGCATCGCGGTCGAGGCCCATACCGCGCTGGTGCTGGACAAGGAAGCCGTCGCAGCCGCCGCCGACGCGCTCGGCCTCTTCGTCACCGCGGTGCCGGCGCCATGAGTCAGCTTCCGGTAAAGCCGCTCTCGCTCATGCTGGTCGCCGGCGAGACCTCCGGCGACCAGCTCGGCGGCCAGCTCATGGCCGCGCTCAAAACCATCGCCGGCGAGAATTTGCGCATCGCCGGCGTCGGCGGCCCGGCGATGGCGGCGCAGGGCCTGACCTCGCTCTACCCGCTGAAAGACACCGCCGTGATGGGCCTGCGCGAAGTCGTGCCGCGCATTCCGCTCATCCTGCGCCGCGTCCGCGAAGTCACCGACGCCGCCATCGCGGCGCGTCCCGACGCCGTGGTGCTGATCGACAGTCCCGACTTCAATCACCGTATCGCCCGCCGCCTCAAGCGGCTGGCGCCGTCGATCCCGACGATCAACTATGTCGCGCCGCAGGTTTGGGCCTCGCGCCAGTACCGCGCCAAGGCGATGGCGCGCAATTTCGACCTGCTGCTGGCGCTGCTGCCGTTCGAGCCGCCTTTCTTCGAGAAATACGGCCTGCACACCGTCTTCGTCGGCCACCCGGTGATCGAGCGCGCCAGGTTCATCACCGGCGGCGACGCCTTGCGCGCCCGCCTCGGCATCGCGCTCGAGGCGCCGCTGCTCTGCGTCCTGCCCGGCAGCCGCTCCAGCGAGATCCGCTTCATCCTGCCGGTGTTCAAGCAAGCGATGGCGCAGATCGCGCGCCGCGTTCCCGGCCTGATCACCGTCCTGCCGACGGTGCCGCATGTCGCGCACAAGGTCCGCGCCGCGACGGCGGACTGGCCGGCGCCGCTGCACATTGTCGAGGACGAGGCCGACAAATACGCCGCCTTCGACGCCGCGAACGCGGCGCTCGCGGCGTCCGGCACCGTCACCACCGAACTCGCGCTCGCCCGCACCCCGATGGTGGTCGCCTATCGCGTCGGCGGCCTCACCTACACGCTGGCCCAGGTCCTGTTCCGCTTTAAGTATTTCGCGCTGGTGAACCTCTTGCTCGACCGCGAAGCGGTGCCGGAATTCCTCCAGCACAAGGCGACGCCCGGGGCGCTCGCCGACGCGGTGGTTCCGTTGCTGAGCGACAAGAAGGCCGCTGCCGGGCAAATCGCATCGCTCGACGAAGTCGCAAAACTCCTGGGCGAAGGCGAAGAAGCCCCGTCGCTCCGCGCCGCCCACGCCATCGTGGATTTCGTGCGCGACAGGCGGAGCGTCACTCCAGCGCCCGTCCGTTCCGCCAATAGCCCATCAGGTTGACGCAGCGCCGGTCGAGCCCGCGCTCCTGGATCAAGAGGCTGCGGATGTCCTTCACCGCCGCCGCTTCGCCCGCCACCCAGGCATGGAAGCCCGACGCGCCGGCGGGCGAAACGTCCCACAGGATCGCGCCGTCCGGGTCGACCTCCGGCAGCGCGGTCCCCGCATCCACCAGGCCCTTCGGCAGATAGGCCTCACGCGCCGCCTCCACCATCAGCCGGCCGGGCTCGCCGTCGCCGCGCGGCAGCCAGTGCAGCGCGAGCCCCGGCCATGCCGCCAGCGCGATGCGGTCCTCGGCGCTCGGCACTTCGAGGAAGACTTCGCCGCGCGGCGCCGCGCCCGCCAGTCCTTCCAGAATCCCGGCCACCGCCGGCAGCGCGGTCTCGTCCGCGATCAGCAGCAGCCGTTCCAGCTTTTGCGGCGGCCGCCATTCATAGCCGCCGGGATCGCCGGCGAAGGCGGCGTTCGGCGCCACGATCTGGAGCCGGTCGCCGGGCACGGCCCCGATCGCCCAGCGCGATGCCGGCCCGCTTGCGCCGTGCAGCACGAAGTCGATGTCGAGCTCGCCATGCGCAAGCTGCCGGATCGTGTAGGTCCGCCGCGGCCAGCGCTTGGCGGGATCGAGCGCCTGATAGAGCGCCTGCCAGCCCTCATGGGGCAGGGACGGCGTGCGTCCCGCCGCGTCGGGAAAGAAGATCTTGATGCGCTGGTCGGCGGCGCAGGTCTTCATCCGCGCGACGTCCGGCCCGCCGAAGGTGAAGCGCCCAAGCGCCGGGGAGAGCGCCTGCCGGCGCAGCAGGGTCACGTCGAACAACTCATATCCCCGCACACCCGCCATCGCCGGCCTCCGCATCGTCGGAGACCACAATACGCTAATGAGACTTATTCTCAAGTCTATTGGAGATTCCCCGAACCCATCGGATCGGCGTTATGGGCAATCGTGGATAAGACTCCCGATTGTTACAAAATCCACGCGTGCGCTCCGCAGCCGCGCTCGAAGAATGTCGCGCGATCAACTTTCACTATCCAACACTTCACACGCCTTGCGTGCATTCCCATCTCTTCCTCATGAATCACGATGAGGATTGCGATCTTCTAGAACGACGAACACGAGCGCATACAAGCCAGGGCGCCACCTCGTGTCGCTCGCGAACCGGCCTTGAGACGCAAGAACCCGCCGCGATCGGCCGCTGTCCAGGAGACAGCGCGAGCTGGCAAGGCCCGGGACCAGTCTCGGCATGGCCGGAGGATGAAGCTGGCTGCGGCGGTTGACACGAAGACGACCGGAGATCGGCGCCCGCCGGCGCCGTTCGCCGCGCGCTCTGTCGCTCGATCAGGAAGAGCCGTCCAGGCGCGCGCCCGGACGGCGTTTTTCTTCGGGGTTCGCTCCGGCACGACGACGCCTGCGCAAGCATCGTCATCCTGAGGTGCCGCGAAGCGGCCCCGAAGGATCAGCGCTTGCTCAGCGGCACGTAATCGCGCTGCGGCGAGCCGGTGTAGATCTGCCGCGGCCGGCCGATCTTCTGGTGCGGGTCTTCCAGCATCTCCTTCCACTGCGCGATCCAGCCGACGGTCCGCGCCAGCGCGAACAGCGCCGTGAACATGCTGGTGGGAAAGCCCAACGCCCTGAGCGTGATGCCGGAATAGAAGTCGATGTTGGGATAGAGCTTGCGCGACACGAAATACTCGTCCTCCAGCGCGATCTTCTCCAGCGCCATCGCGATCTTTAGCGTCGGATCGTCGCCATGGCCGACTTCGTCCAGCACCTTGTGGCACTGGATCTGCATCGCCTTGGCGCGCGGATCGTAATTCTTGTAGACGCGGTGGCCGAAACCCGAGAGGCGGAAATTGTCGTCCGGGTCCTTCGCCCGCTTCACGAAGTCGCCGATGCGGTCGACGGTCCCGATCTCCTCCAGCATCTTCAATGCCGCCTCGTTGGCGCCGCCATGCGCCGGGCCCCACAGGCAGGCGATGCCCGCCGCGATGCAGGCGAACGGATTGGCGCCCGAGGAGCCCGCCAGCCGCACCGTCGAGGTCGAGGCGTTCTGCTCGTGATCGGCGTGCAGGATGAAGATCGTGTCCAGCGCCTTGGCCAGCACCGGATTGACCTTGTACTCCTCGGCCGGGACGCTGAACGTCATGCGCAGGAAGTTCTCGGTGTAGCCCAGGTCGTTGCGCGGATACACGAAGGGCTGGCCCAGCGTGTATTTATACGCCATCGCCGCCAAGGTCGGCATCTTGGCGATCAGCCGGTGGCTCGCGATCTCGCGCTGGCGCGGATCGTTGATGTCGGTCGAGTCGTGATAGAATGCGCTCAGCGCGCCCACTACGCCGCACATCACCGCCATCGGATGCGCGTCGCGGCGGAAGCCGCGGAAGAACTGCGCCAGCTGCTCGTGCACCATGGTGTGCATGGTGATGGCGCGGTCGAATTTGTGCTTCTCGTCCTTGCCCGGCAGCTCGCCGTGCAGCAGCAGGTAGCAGACTTCGAGGAAGTCGGAGTGATCGGCGAGCTGGTCGATCGAATAGCCGCGATAGAGCAGGATGCCCTTGTCGCCGTCGATGAAGGTGATGTCGCTCTCGCAGCTCGCGGTCGAGGTGAAGCCGGGATCGTAGGTGAAGACGTCCGCCTCGGCGTAGAGCTTGCGGATGTCGAGGACCTCGGGTCCTTCGGTGCCGCTGAACGCGGGCAGTTCGTACTGCTTGGTCTTGTAGGTCAGCGTCGCCGAGCCCGTGGGCTTGATCTTGCTCTTTCGCATCGAAGCTCCTTGCACGGCCGCCGGGGGGCGCGCCGGTCTTTGTCGCACTGCAGCAACTATAAGCCTTCCGGGTTCGCCGCGTCACCACCCCGCCACGGGGCCGCCGTGTGCATGAAACCGCGTCAGGCGGCATAAGCCCTTAAGCGCACTAGGGATTCATCCCGGCCCAGCACCGCCATCATCTCGAACAGGGGCGGCGATGACGCTTTTCCGGTCAGGGCGGCGCGCAGCGGCTGCGCCACCTGTCCCAGCTTCATCCCGTTGCCGTCGGCGAAGCTGCGCACCGCCGCCTCCAGCGCCGGTCCGTCCCACGCCGCCGCCTCGAGCGCCGGCAGCACCTGGGCGAGCAGGGCCCGTGCGTCCGGCGTCAACACCTTCTCCGCCGCCGCGTCGAGCGCGCGCGCCCCGTCGCTGAACAGGAACTCCGCCGCCGCCGCGAGTTCGAGGATGGTCTTGGCCCGCTCCTTCAATCCCGGCATCGCCGCCGTCAGCCGCTGGCGCGCCGGCGCGCTCAGCACCCGCGGCGGCGCCTGCCGCTCGAGCAGGGCCACGACCTCCGCCGTCAGCGCGTGATCGCTGCTCTCGCGGATGTAATGGCCGTTGAGGTTGTCCAGCTTCTTGAAGTCCATCCGCGCCGGCGACTTGCCGATGCTTTCGAGGTTGAACCATTCGATCGCCTGGGCGGTCGGGATCGTCTCGTCGTCGCCATGGCTCCAGCCCAGGCGCAGCAGGTAGTTGCGCATCGTCTCGGGCAAATAGCCCATGTCGCGATAGGCCTCGATCGCCAGCGCGCCGTGGCGCTTGGACAGCTTGGCGCCGTCCGGCCCGTGGATCAGCGGCACATGGGCATAGACCGGCACCGGCCAGCTCATCTGCTCGATGATCTGAAGCTGCCGCGCCGCGTTGTTCAGATGATCGGCGCCGCGGATGACATGCGTCACGCCCATGTCGTGATCGTCGACCACCACCGCCAGCATATAGGTCGGCGTGCCGTCGCTGCGCAGCAGCACCATGTCGTCGAGCTGGTCGTTCTGGAACGTCACGTCGCCGAGCACGACGTCGTGCACCACGGTCTCGCCGGTCTGCCGTGCCTTCAGCCGGACGACGTAGGGCTTGTCGCCGCCTTCCCCTGGGTCGCGGTCGCGCCAGCGCCCGTCATAGCGCATCGGCTTGCCCGCCGCCTTCTGCTCCTCGCGCATCGCCGTCAGGTCGTCGGCGGTGGCGAAGCACTTATACGCCTTGCCCTCGGACAGGAGCTGCTCGGCCACCGCCCGGTGCCGCCCGGCGCGGGCGAACTGGTAGACGGTCTGCCCGTCCCAATCGAGCCCCATCCATTCCATGCCCTCCAGGATCGCGTCGACCGCTTCGGGTGTCGAGCGCTCACGGTCGGTGTCCTCGATCCTGAGGCTGAAGGTCCCGCCGGTGTGCTTGGCATAAAGCCAATTGAACAGCGCCGTGCGCGCCCCGCCGATATGCAGATAGCCGGTGGGCGAGGGCGCGAAGCGCAATACGGGTTTTTTGTTGTCGGTCATTGTGCTTGGCTGGTGATGGCCGGCGTTGGCGGCTTTGTGCAGGCGAGCTTCTAGCAGTCCGGTTTGCATGGGGGGTAGGGCTTTCAGCGCTGTTCCAACGGGGCGAAGCGTGGCGCATGCCCGCGTCGCGGTGGCGTGCGCTGGCCGCGTCGGCGCTGGCCGAGCGCGACCGCTGGCCCCTGTGGCTGCCCGCTGCCTTCGCTGCCGGCATCGGCCTCTACTTCGCGCTTCCTGTCGAACCCGCTCTGCCCTGGGCAGGGTTCGCCACGCTCGCCGGCCTCGCGGCCGCCCTCGGCGTCGGCAGCACGCACCGCACCACCCTGCGCATCGCTCTCTCCCTCATCGCCGCGCTCGCCTTCGGCTTCGCCATTGCCAAGCTGCGGACCCAGAGCGTCGCGGCGCCGATCCTGGCCCGCCAGGTCGGCCCCTTCGGCCTCGATGCCCGCGTCGAGCAGGCCGAGCCCAAGGGCAAAGGCATCCGCATGGTGCTCACTGATATCGTCAGCCACCGCTTTACGCCTGAGACGACGCCGGTCCGCATCCGCGTCAGCGTCCGCGCCGCCACGCCGCTGCCCGCGCCGGGAAGCTGGGTCCACGTCACCGCCGTCCTGATGCCGCCGCCGGCGCCCGCCGCGCCCGGCGCCTACGATTTCGGCCGCGCCGCCTATTACAGCCGGCTCGGCGCCGTCGGCTACGCCTATGGCCGCCCCAAGCCGATCGCGCCGCTGCGCGCCGAGACCTTGCGCGAAGGCTGGTTCGCCCGCCTCGAACGCCTGCGCAACGCCATGACCCTGCGCATCCGCGAAGTGCTGCCCGGCCCCGAAGGCGCCATCGCCGCCGCCCTCATCACCGGCGAGCGCAGCGGCGTCGACGCCTCCGACGTTCAGGCCTATCGCGACTCCGGCCTGATGCACGTCCTGTCGATCTCCGGCCTGCATCTGGCATTGGCCGGCGGGCTTTTCTTCTGGGTCCTGCGCGCGCTGCTCGCCGCCATCCCCGCCGTCGCACTGCGCTACCCGATCAAGAAATGGGCCGCGCTTGCGGCGCTGGCCGGCGCCACCTTCTATCTGCTGATCAGCGGTTGCGAGGCGCCCGCCGTCCGCTCCTGGATCATGCTCGCCCTGATGTTCGCGGCGATCTTGTTCGACCGCCCCGCCATCACCATGCGCACCGTCGCCATCGCCGCGGCGCTTCTTCTCGCCATCGAGCCCGAGAGCCTGCTCGAGCCCGGCTTCGAGATGTCGTTCGCCGCCGTGATCGCGCTCGTCGCCTTCGGCGAATGGGAGCTGTCGCGGGCCCGCGGCGACGCGCCCGACACCCTCCCGCGCCGGGTTTGGCGCTACCTCGCCGGCATCGTGACGGCCAGCATCGTCGCCGGCCTCGCCACCGCGCCTTTCGTGATCTTCCATTTCGGCCGTTCGTCGCAATACGGGATCCTGGCCAATCTCCTGTCGCTCCCGATCGCCGGCTTCGTCATCATGCCGGCTGCCGCCGCGACCATGGTTCTGATGCCGTTCGGCCTCGACCGCCTGCCGCTGCTCGCCATGGGCAAGGGCGTCGCGCTGATGAGCCTGGTGGCCCATTGGGTCGCCGGCCTTCCCGGCGCGACGACTTCCTTCGCGGTGTGGCCGCTCGGCGCGCTGCTCGCGGTCGCGTTCGGGGGGGTGTGGCTGACGCTGTGGCGCCGGCCGTGGCGCTGGCTGGGTCTTGGGCCCATCGCGCTCGGACTCGTCCTCGCCTATATCGCCGTGCCACCCGACCTGCTGATCGCCCGCGACGGCTTGACGGTGGCGCTGCGCGTGCCGGACGGTTCGCTCAAGCTGCTGCGCCCGGCCAAGGACAAGTATTCCGCCGCCGAATGGCTCAAGCGCGACGGCGATTCGCGCGATCCGCTGGAGGCCATCGCGACCGACGCGGACGGCGTGCACTGCGACCCCTTCGGCTGCCTGGCGCGGACCGCTTCCGGCCTCGTCGTCGCCGATGTCCTGCGCGTCGACGCCCTGGAAGAAGACTGCGCCGTAGCCGCTCTCGTCGTCGCTTCGGTTCCCACCCGCGGGCACTGCACCGGCCCGCAACGCGTCATCGACCGCTTCGACATCGCCCGCGCCAACGGCTATGCGGTGTGGTTCACCCAGCCGCTCCGCGTCGAAAGCGTCGAGCAGCTTCGCGGCCTGCGCCCCTGGAGCGCGCCTCAGTACCGCCGGATCAACCCGACCAGCTTGCCCTGGATGCGCACCCGGTCGGCGCCGTAGAGCCGGGTCTCGTAGGCCGGATTGGCCGCCTCTAGCGCGATGGAGTCGCCGCGTCGGCGCAGCCGCTTCAGCGTCGCTTCCTGGTTGTCGACCAGCGCCACCACGATCTCGCCGGTGTTGGCGACGTCGGCTTCCTGGATGATCACCGTGTCGCCGTCGAGGATGCCGGCATTGATCATCGAGTCGCCCGTGACCTCCAGCGCATAGTGATCGCCGCGCCCCAGCATCCCGCCCGGCACCGGCACTTCGCCGACCTTGTTCTGTAGCGCCTCGATCGGCGTGCCGGCGGCGATGCGTCCGACCATCGGCACGTTGACGGCGCTCTCGCCGTCGCCGACCGCGCGCCGCGGCCCGCCCGCCATGCGCGCATCGGTCGAGATGCGGTTCTCGCCGCGGCCGTGGCGCGGCGCCGCACGCTGCGACTGGCTGCGCGTCGTCGCCGGACGCAGCGTGTCGGAGACGTTGTCCGGCAGCTTCATGATCTCCAGCGCCCGCGCCCGCTTCTCCATCCGGCGCAGGAAGCCGCGCTCCTCCAGCGCCGTGATCAGGCGGTGGATTCCCGACTTGGACTTCAGGTCCAGCGCATCCTTCATCTCGTCGAAGGACGGCGGCACGCCGGACTCCCGGATCCGTTCATGGATGAACATCAGGAGTTCGTACTGCTTGCGGGTAAGCATGGGTTTCCATGTCCTCTTGTTGGCACCGCCCAAATCAGGGCGAACAAAGCCGAAACATGGAGAATCGTTCTACTTTAGTTCTTTCGGAGCGTCAACGCGCAATATCTGGGGGAAACAGGGGTTCCCGGAACGGGACGGCGCTTTGGTCGTTCAAAACACCGGAGAGGGCGCTAGCCATGACATGGAGAATCCCATGACCAAGATTCGCAAACTGATGACCACCGGCGCCGTGGCCGCGATGCTCGGCATCGGCGCGCTCGCCGCCACGACAACCGCCGCCGAAGCGAGGACCGTCTGCAACCGCTACGGCGATTGCTGGCGCACCACGGGCCGCTACAGCTATCCGTCGGCGCTCGGCGTGCGCTTCTACAACGACAACTATCGTTGGCGGAATCACTATCGCAACCATCATTGGCGCGGCCATCGCGACGGCCGCGGCTATTGGCGCAACGGCCTGTGGATCACGTTCTGATCCGCACCGGAAAGAGCGGGCTTCGGCCCGCTCTTTTTTTTGCCGGTGGCGATGTCCGGAACCTAATGCCTGACAGTCCCGTTGCATCTTCGAAGGCGGCGTTTTCCTGACTTCGGAGACGACCCATGACAACTTTTCGTAAGCTGCTGACCACCGGCGCCATCGCCGCAATGGTTGGAATGAGCGCATTGGCCGTCACGGCGACGGACGCCAGCGCGCGTACCGTCTGCAACCGCTATGGCGATTGCTGGAACGAAGGGAGCAGCCGATACAGATATCCCGCCTCGCTCGGTGTGCGCTTCTATGGCGATCGCGATCATTCGCGCCGTCACCGCCATCACACCTGGCGCGACAACCACGAAGGCCGCGGCTATTATCGCCAAGGCCTGTGGATCGGTTTCTGATCGCATTCGGCAAGAGAGCGGGCTCCGGCCCGCTTTTTTTATTCCAGCAGGAGAATGGAGACCGTCTCGCCCGCTTGCGCCGCCGGCGCATGCGGCGGGCGCACGATCAGCGCGTCGGCGCGGGCAAGGGTGCTCACCATCGAGGAGTCCTGCACCGTGAAAGGCGTGACGAAGCGTTCGCCGTCGCGAAGCTCGGTCTTGGCCCGCACATAGTCCTGCCGGACGTCGTTCGCCTTCATCGCGACCGCCAGTTTCGCGGTCGCCGGTTCCGCGTCATCCGCCGCCCCCAGCATCGCCAGGATCGCCGGCTTGAGGAACAGCATGGCGCAGACAAGCGTCGACACCGGATTGCCGGGGAGGCCGAGCAGCGGCGTCTTGTCCAGCCGGCCGAAGATCAGCGGCTTGCCCGGGCGTATCGCGATCTTCCAGAAATCGAGTTCGAAGCCGCGCGGCCCCAGCGCCTTCTGCACCAGGTCGTGGTCGCCGACCGAAGCGCCGCCCATCGTCACGATCAGGTCGGCGTCCGTCGTCTTGTCGGCAATCCCCGCCACCGCCTCAGCCGTGTCGGGCACGATGCCCAGGTCGATGACGCTGCCGCCCCAGCGCTCGATCAGCGCCGCCAGGGCATAGCCCGAAGAAGCGACGATGCCGCCGGGCTTGCGCACGCCGCCCGGCACCGACAGCTCGTCGCCGGTCGCTGCGAAGGCGACGCGCGGTTTGCGCCGCACCTTCACATGCCCGACATCGCCCGCCGCGATCAGCGACAGGTCGCGCGCCGAAAGCCGCTGTCCCGCTTTCGCGAGCACGTCGCCGGCCTTGAAGTCGAGGCCGGCGACGCGGATATGCCGGCCGGGCTGCGCTGCGACCTGGAATTTGACGTGGTCGCCGCTCGCCTCGGCGTCTTCCTGGATGAGGATCGCATCGGCACCCTCGGGCACCACGCCGCCGGTGAAGATGCGCACCGCTTGGCCGGCGCCCAGCACGCCGTGATAGGGATGCCCCGCCGGTGCCGCGCCGACGATCCTGAGCGTCGTGTCCGGCGTCGCGGCATCGGCGGCGCGCACGGCATAGCCGTCCATCGAGGACACCGGGTCCGGCGGCTGGTTCATCAGCGCCACCACATCCTCCGCCAGGATGCGCCCCGCCGCGTCGCCGATGGCGAGCTTGACGCCGGGGAGCGGCGTAAAGGCGGCGACGATCCGCGCGATGGCTTCGCCGACCGAGATCATCGGAACATGTCGTCGACGCGCGCCCGCGCCGCCCGCGCCAGCTTCTCGGCGACGTCGCCCGGCATCGCCCGCGTCTTGCCGGTGAGAAAGGAATAGATTTCCGAGGCCGAGACTCCGGCCTCCTTGGCCCAATGCGTCGCGCGCAGATGACGCGAGGTCATGAACACGCGGAACGCCTCGCGCTGCTGGTTGGCGTCGCGCTGCTGGTTGGCGTCGCGCCGGGGCGCCGACACTTCGCCCATCAGCGTCGCCGGCTTGGCGCGGTCGCGGATGCCGGCCGAGCGGTAGGCCGGCTTCGCCGCTTTGGGCGCCTCGACCGCCTCCGACGCATAATCGCCGCTCTTGCCGCCCGACTTGGCGAGCAGCTTGACGCCTTCGATCACCGCGCCTTTGTCCAGCGCCTTGACCATGTCGTAGATCGTCAGCGCCGCGATGCTGGCCGCCGTCAGCGCCTCCATCTCGACCCCGGTCTGCCCCGTCGTCTTGGCGCTGGCGACGACGCGGATCGCATGCCGCGTCGCGTCCGGTTCGAAATCGACATTGGCCTTGGTCAGCGCGATGGGATGGCACAGCGGGATCAGATCGCTGGTCTTCTTCGCCGCCATGATCCCGGCGATCCGCGCCGCCGCCAGCACGTCGCCTTTGCCGGCAGTGCCCCCGGCCACCGCCGCGAACGCCGCCGGCGACAGCACGATGACGGCCTGCGCCGTCGCTTCGCGCTCCGTCGCCGCCTTGGCCGAGACGTCGACCATGCGCGCCGCGCCGGCTTCGTCGAGATGGGTGAGCTTGTTCATGTCGGGAGTCTAGCGCCGATCAGCCTGGCTGTCGCCGCCGCGACATCGGCCTGGCGCATCAGGCTCTCGCCGATCAGATAGGTCGTGACCCCGGCGTCGGCCAGGCGCTTGAGATCGGCCGGCGTGCCGAGCCCGCTCTCGGCGATCACCAGCTTGTCTTTGGGGATGCGCGGCAGCAGCCGCAGCGTCACGTCGAGGTCGGTGACGAACGTCTTCAGGTCGCGGTTGTTGATCCCGATCATCTCGGCGCCCAGCGCCAGGGCGCGCTCCAGTTCGGCCTCGTCATGCACTTCCACCAGCACGTCCATGCCCCAATGCGCCGCGTCCATCATCAGCGTCTTGGCCGTGAGGTCGCCGACCATCGCCAGGATGACCAGGATGCAGTCGGCGCCCCAGGCCCGCGCTTCCGCCACTTGGTAGGAATCGAGCATGAAATCCTTGCGCAGCACGGGCAGGGCGGTCGCGGCGCGCGCCAGGCGCAGGAACTCGGGCGCCCCCTGGAACGACGGCGCATCGGTCAGCACCGACAGGCACGCCGCGCCGCCGGCCTCATAGCTGCGCGCCAGTGCCGGCGGATCGAAATCGGCTCGGATCAGGCCCTTGGACGGGCTCGCCTTTTTGATCTCCGCGATCAAACCATACGCGCCGGCCGCGCGCTTGGCCTCCAGCGCGGCGCGAAAGCCGCGCGCCAGCGGCGCCGCGCGTGCCGCCGTCTCGATCTCGGCGATGGAGATTTGCGTCTTCGCCGCCGCGACTTCGGCGCGCTTGTACGTGGCGATGTCGTCGAGGATGGTCATGCCGCTGCCTGCGACGCCGCGATCAGCGCCGCGAGCTTGGCCTTCGCCGCGCCGCTGTCGATCGCCTCCGCCGCCTGGGCCGCGCCTTCGCGCAGCTCCGCGGCCTTGCCCGCGACGACCAGCGCCGCCGCCGAATTGATCAGCACGATGTCGCGATAGGCGCCCGCTTCGCCGTCGAACAGCCGGCGCAGCGCCGCCGCGTTCTCTTGTGCCGTTCCGCCGGCCAGCGCCGACAGCGGCGACCAGCTCAGCCCGGCGGCCTCGGGCCCGATCTCCCGCGTCGTGACGTCGCCGTTTTCCAGAATCGCGACCTGCGACGGTCCCGAGGTCGCGATCTCGTCCAGCCCGTCGCCGTGCACCACCCAGGCGCGCTCGGCGCCCAGCCGCTTGAGCGCCTCGGCCAGCGGCACGCACCACGCCTTGTCGTAGACGCCGACCAGTTGCCGCCGCACCCGCGCCGGGTTCGACAGCGGGCCCAGCAGATTGAAGATCGTGCGGAAGCCGAGTTCGCGCCGCACCGGCGCCGCGTATTTCATCGCCGGGTGATAGGCCTGGGCGAACAGGAAGCAGAGCCCGACCTCGCGCAGGGCGCGCGCCGCGCCCGCCGGCGTCTGCGCGATGGTCACGCCCAGCGCTTCGAGGCAATCCGCCGTGCCGCTTTTCGACGACATGTTGCGGTTGCCGTGCTTGGCGACCGGCACGCCGCAGGCCGCGACCACGAAGGCGCAGGCGGTCGAGATGTTGAGCGTCCCGATCCCGTCGCCGCCCGTGCCGCACAGGTCGATGGCATAGGGGTTGGCCTCGATGCTCGTCATCTTGGCGCGCATCGCCCGCACCGCACCCACGATCTCGTCGACGGTCGGCGTGCGCACCGCCAGCGCCGTCGCCAGCGCCGCGATGCGCAGCTCGCTCACTTCGCCGGCCATGATGGCGCCGAAGGCGCGCGCCGACTGCTCGGCGTCGAGCGTCTCGCCGCCCGCCACGCGCTTCAACAAGGCGGCGAAATCCTCACCGCTCATGCCGGCACGGCGGCTTTCGCCAGTTGCAGGAAGTTCTGCAGCAGCGCATGGCCGTTCTCCGAGGCGATGCTCTCGGGATGGAACTGCACGCCGTGCACCGGATGGCTCTTGTGCATGATGCCCTGGATCACGCCGTCCTCGCTGGTCGCGGTCACTTCCAGGCTCGCCGGCATGCTCTCGGGCGCGATGGTCAGCGAGTGATAGCGCGTCGCCTGGAAATCGTTGTTCAGCCCGCGGAAGACGCTCTTGCCGGTGTGGTGGATGGTCGACAGCTTGCCGTGCATCGGCTGCGGCGCCCGCACCACGGTGCCGCCATAGACCTGGCCGATTGCCTGATGCCCCAGGCACACCCCCAGGATGGGGACGCGCCCGCCGGCGAGCTTGATCAGGTCGAGGCAGATGCCCGCCTCGTTCGGCGTGCACGGCCCCGGCGACAGCACGACCGCTTCGGGGCGCAGCGCCAGCGCCTCGGCGGCGGAGAGTTCGTCATTGCGCTTGACGACGACCTCGGCCCCCAACTGCCCCAGATAGTGGAACAGGTTGTAGGTGAAGCTGTCATAGTTATCGATCAGAAGTAACATATCGATCCTATCTATTTGATTTTACTAAGTTATATTTTCTGACCCTGCTGACTGTACCCCCATCGGTACCCCCAATTTCGGCTGGTAGGACGGCTAGAAAAATCGGCTTCTGCCTGATTTTCGCGGAATCGCCCCCAGAAGGAAAGTGACGGTCGCTCAACCCTGCTGATCCTGGAACCAGTCGATATCGATGAGGAGATTAAGGCGATTATTCTCCTCATTACGTGAGCAGAACAATCTTGCGCGTGAGGAGAATGCCTGGAGGAGGCCCAGAAGAGTGACCTCGACATCACGGCGCAGCTGGAAAGGTTCCCGGGTTGCCTTGATCGCGCCTTCGCAGGCGCCGAAGAGATTCTCGGTGATGTGCTGATCAAAGCGAAGTTCTGGGAGAAAAACGCCGGCACTGCGTTGAACGAGCGCCAGCGCATACGCGAGATGCGACGGTTGCAACAAGGCGCAATCGGACTCGTGTTCGGATTGGAGCCCTTCCGATGACCGCGATGCTCCGGCCGCCGAAGCGAGCCATGTCCCAGCGAGACGTGACACGACACCCGCCGTGGCGGGATGTTATATTTGCGGCAGGCGCAGGCGAATGCCGCGCTCCTCCGCTTCCACGCTATCCATGAAAGCGTTTGCTTTGCGCAATTCGGCCTCGGCGTGGCCGAAATTCGTCCAGTCGATCGACAACGCGAAGCGCTGTGCAAACTCGAGCGTGCGGATGAGCGGCTCTGGGCTGGTGCGGTTTGAAATTGCTTTCAGCGCGCTGAGGTAGTTGGCGCGGTAGATGGTGGGAACGATGATGCGTTGTTCGCCGGCGGCCACGAACTCTGCGTTCATCATGATGCGGGCGACGCGGCCGTTGCCGTCCGCGAAGGGATGGACCTCGGCGACCAGGAACATCATGAAGACGGCGCGCTGGAAGGGCGCATCGAGCGAACGGTAGACTTTGAAGCCCTGGTCCAGCGTGCCGCGAACAAGGTCGGGCGCAACGAACATGGTGTTACCCGCCCGGTTCGGGTCTTCCTTGTATTGGCCGGGCGCTTTGTCGGGCCGGGCATGCATGATTTCGGCATGGCGGCGTTTCAATAGGCGTTCGAATTCGGGAAAGCTCTGCGGGGTCCGCGACATCTCTTGGTGGTCGGCGACGACCCGGTAGGTGCCGAGGATATCGTGCGCGTCTTGCGGCCGGGTATTCGGGATCTTGTTTTCGAAGACGATCGCCTTGGCTTCATCGACGGCGAACTCGGTGCCTTCGATGAAGTTCGAGAAATAGGCCTCGAAGAACGGCAACGTCGTGCCGTCGCTGGGCGCGGCCGAGCGCGCCACCGGTGGCTGGCGGTGGAGTTCGGCGCGCAACGCTTCGAAGAGGTCGAGCCGTTCGGGATCGTAACCGAGGCCGCGCTGGCGCGCGCGCGCCACCGGTGCGTGGAGCTTGTCGGATTGGGTATTGAGGAGTGCCCCGACCAGCTTGTTGAGGGCCGCGAATTCCTTTTCGCGGCCGATCGCCGGCGCGAGCATGCGGGCGTCGTCGCGAATTTGGTTGAGCGTGTCTTCGCCCGAATTCCGCAATATGCGGTCAAGGTAGGATTCGATTTCGGCGCGGGACAAGGTCCGCGTGGCGCCGCCGCGGCTCCGGCTGGCGGCGAAGTTGTCGAGGATCGCGCGGGGCCGCGACGACAGGTGGACGACTCCCATGAACGGCAAATCGGTGGCCTGCGCCGGTGCGCCCTTGCGGGGCTTGAGGGTGAAGCCCGGCAGGGCGATATCGCTCCGGCCTTCGTTGGAAACCAAGAACACGGAGCCGTCCTTGGCAGGCGCGCCCTCGATGGCCGTTCGATCCGCGATCAGGGCGTCCGGGAAATGGCCGGCAGCGATGGACCAGAGGTTTCGGCGGACGATGGCCTCTGGTGGTGTTTGAAGGTCCTTGGTGTAGAGACGGGAAGCGAGTTTCCGCAGTCGGCCCGCCTGGACCCCGCGCGAGGCCAAGCCGGTGGTCTCCTTGCTGGAGACGAAGGTCTCAGGCAGGTCATCCAGCGATTTTCTGGCCATTACGGCACCCAATTCCGACCGAAAGCGATTTTTCCGAGGATAAGGCTTATCAGAAGGCCATTTTTCTCGCCATAAGATATTTGGGAACTTCGCCTTATATTGGGGCCAGCCAACAATCCCACCGAGGGCCGCGGTCGCGCCTGCGGGCTCCAGCCGACGGATTGTCTGTGATGCCGTGCCGAAGTCGGAAATACCTTTTGCCGCATGAACATGCGGTGGCGGTCTGCTAGGTGACGGATCAGACATTCTCGTCCAGGTCTTCGTCGGACAAGAAGTGCTGCGGCACGCACGTGGTTCGCTCGCCCGACGATCGTCCAAGGGTACAATAGGACTCCCCAGTCCGACATCAGGGTGGCACGCTTACGAAGCTGGTCGCCGCGCCGATACGCGGCTTCGACCTTGTCGTCGACCAGATGCGCCAACGCCATAGCACTCGACGCGCTGAACTTCCGCTATAGCATCACGGGCGATACGCCGGCCTGGCGACCGCTGCGCGCCTTCGACGACGGCAGCAAAGTCTATGTCGAGTTTCCGGCGCGCATCGACCAGGGCGAAGCGCCGCCGTTGTTCGTCGTCGGGGCGCAAGGTTCGACCGACTTGGTCAACTATCGCGTGAAGGGCAATTACTATGTGGTTGATCAACTCTTCGCCGCAGCTGAGTTGCGGCTGGGTGCCGATCCGCAGCAGATCGTGCGGATCGAGCGCACGGATGGAAAGCCCAAGCGCAGCGGGCTCGGCGCCGCCTGGCAGCAGCGTTCGGGCGGTGATCCACCTAGGGACTATCTGAACGTCCGACTCGACGATCCGTCTTGGCCGGAACCCGTTACCGCTGCGCTGTTTGCCGCGGACGAGGGTAGGGAGGGTCGGTTGGTTTGGAGCCGGCGGAGGGCGGATGGATAGCCTGGTGGCAAAGCCTATTAGACGTTAAACGTAACCGGGCGCGAATTCCTCACATGTAAAGTTTGCTTCGGTGTTGGCGGTTCTTTGCATATGATTGTGCAGGGAAATTTGCCGCCATGTCAGGACGACAGGACAGTGACAAGCCGAAGGACGGGGCCTGGCCAGGCCTCGACCATCGCTTTCGCGCGCCTCTGACGGCGTACTTTCAGCGACGTGTTTATGATAGAGGCGAAGCCGAGGACCTCACACAAGAAGTGTTCGTCCGGTTGGCGCGCCGCCCGGATCAAAACAACGGCGAGACGATCGAGGCCTATGTCTTCAAGATCGCCGCAAACGTTTTGAACGATTGGGGCCGGCATCGCACGTCCCGACGCATGAGTGCGCATCGAACACTGTCCGATGTTTCAGAGAGTTTAGCTCTGCCGCCGAATTTGGTTGAGGATCGTACGCCCGAGCGCGTTCTAGCAGGCAAAGAGGCGCTCAAAGACATTGAGGCAGGATTGGCTGAGTTGAGCGAGCGCACCCGTGAAATTTTCCTACTTTCGCGGATGGAAAATGTCCACCATCGCGACATTGCCAATCTGCATGGCATATCGATCAGCGCAGTCGAGAAGCACGTTCTGCGCGCGGTGGCGCACCTGTCAGCTCGGGCGTTCCGCACATGAGCGTCTACGAAGACCTTTCTCCTGAGGATCAGGAACGGTTGGAAGTCGCGGCCGTCTGGTGGAAGCGACTGCAGAAAGATCCGTCGATCGAGATATCGACAAGCTTCTTGGAGTGGATTGCCGAGCCCACTAACTGTCGGGCGTTCAAAGCCGTCGAAAGCACTATGGCTGCGCTCGACGACTTCGGCGCCACGCCGAACATTCTTGATATGCGGCGCGCGGCGCTCACGCATTTGCGCAATGCCGGCTTCAAACGATGGTTGACCGCGCATGCGATCACGCGCATCGCAGCGGCGCTTCTTGTGGTCTCGCTGCTCGGTGGCGGCGCGCTGTACATCTACAGTCGACAACCTGACTCCTATGAGACAGAGATCGGCGAGCGCCGCGTCGTTGCGCTTCCCGATGGATCTCGCATCTCCCTCGATTCCGACAGTGAAGTGGATGTCCGCTACTCTAAGGCCGCACGCGCAATTGTCTTGAACAAGGGGCGAGCGCGTTTCGATGTTGCCCATGACGTTACGCGGCCGTTTATGGTCACTGCCGGATCGAAGACAGTTGTGGCCGTGGGCACGTCGTTCAATGTCGAGCGCTTGGGCTCGGCTGTGCTTGTTACTCTCATCCAGGGTCGTGTCTTGATCAAGGACGCGGCAGCACCACAGCCGGCGTCCGCTGCCAAGCCAGCGCCAGCACATACCGTTTCCCTTGTGGCGGGCGAGCAATTAGTTGCTGTTCAGAACATCAAGCCGATCATTTCAACAGCGGATCTGACTGACGCGACGGCGTGGGAGGCCGGGCATCTGGTTTTCCGCGGAGAAACGCTCGGCGAAGCGGTCGAGCGAGTGAACCGCTATACTGATCGTCCGATCTCCGTGGACCCTGCCGCCGCCTCCATCCGGATCAGCGGCGTTTTCAACGCAGGGGACGTGGGGTCCTTCGTCAGTGCGATCACCGGTTATTTTCCGGTCGAGGCGACAACCGACGCCAATGACACGATTACCCTCCAGAAGCGGTCTTAGGAGAGCTGCGAAAGGGAATTTTACATTTTTTTGACTCATTCACTGCGGAAGTGTTTCGGCGCTGCGTTTATCCTTGCGGGAGTACCCATTCCATTCGGGAAGGGCTCCCATGTCGAGGGGCTCGCATGTTGAATGGTTCGCGCCGTAGCGCGTTGTTGCTTTCGTCCGCGTTGGCGGTACTTGCCATGCTCGGTTTTGGAGGCGCCGTACAGGCCGCCGACCAGACCTATCAGTTCGACATTCCTTCGGAAACGTTGGGTCAGGCGTTAACGGACTTCTCGCGGGCGTCCTCGCAGCAGATTGTCTTTTCTGAAGAGGTGACCGCCGGTCGTAGCACGAAGGGCTTGCACGGTCGGTACACAGCAGCGCAAGCGCTAGATGCGCTACTTGCAGGAAGCGGGCTCCACGTTGAGACGAATTCGTCTGGTGTGATGATGGTCCGTCCAAAAAACGTCCAAGCCGCCTCTAATGAGGGGGCGGCAAACCGCAATGGTGATATCGAAACAGTAGTGGTTACGGGCACCAATATTCCAGGGGTTTCGCCGTCTTCGCCGGTCCAGACTATTGATCGAGACGCGATCAATAGGGCTGGTTATGCCACAACCCAGGACGTGATACGGAGCCTTCCTCAGAATTTTGGTGGCGGTGTCAACGAGAACGCTACGGTGATTACCGGCGGTCCCGCTAATCCCGGATACGTGGCTTCCGCAAATCTCAGAGGACTGGGTTCAAACGCAACGCTTGTGCTTTTGAACGGCCACCGGCTCGCGCCTACCGGCCTCAGCGGTTCCGTCGATCTGGGTGCGATACCGCTCTCGATCGTCAATCGGGTCGAAGTGCTGACGGACGGCGCGTCCGCAATCTATGGTTCGGACGCTGTTGGCGGCGTAATCAACTTCTTTACTGACAAATCATTCGATGGAGCCCGAACGGATCTTGAATATGGCACGGATTCTGACGGAGACGTGTCAGACGTCCGGCTTTCACAAACCGTAGGCAAGGACTGGGGAGCTGGCAACGCGTTCGGCACCTTCGAATATCATGATCGTGATCCGCTGCTGGCAAGAGATCGGCCAATGTTTTCCGCTCTTCAACCAGGTCAGGTGATCACCCCGTCTCAGCGCCGTTACAGCGGGTTTGGCTCGGTAAACCAGGAAATATCGTCGGGGCTCGAGATATGGGCAACCGCCCTCTATTCGCAGCAGACCAATCAAAGCACCGATTTTTTTGCCGGCACACAACTTAAGTATGATCTTGACGAACTATCCCTCACAGGTGGGGCGAAATACGCATTGCCTGGGGATTGGACCGCAGATATTTCTGGTTTTTTTGGCAGTACCAACGTCCACGCCACTGGTTCATTTCTCACCGGGGCTGCAATCGCCCCCCAAAAAATCTTCAACCGCTCAGCTGGGGGTGACCTCCAAGCTAATGGCACGCTATTAGATGGTTGGGCTGGCCCAATTCGCACAGCTGTGGGTGTTAGCTTCAGGCACGATTGGTTTGGATATGACCCCGGTGGGGGCGGAATTCCAAGCGCAAGCCGGGATACCTTTTCTGGCTTTGGAGAGATTGACGTCCCCCTAACGACTTCGGGAAACGAATTTGCGCTGGTACGCGCGGCGGAACTCAATGTCGCTGTTCGCTATGACAACTATAGCGATTTCGGGTCCACCTGGAATCCCAAAATCGGGATTAGTACGACGCCCATCGATGGGCTCAAATTGCGAGCATCTTGGGGGACGTCATTTAGAGCGCCCGACTTCTACGAGCTCTATCTTCCCAACATCTCATTCGTTGTCGATTTACCAGACGCAACAGTGCCTAGCGGGGCGACGCGCTCGCTCTTTTTTATAGGCGGCAACCCCAATCTGGGACCCGAAAAAGCGGAAACGTTCACGGCTGGCATCGATATCAGCCCGGAATTGTTTGGCGGAATTCATGGTGCGCTGACGTTCTATGACGTGCACTTCAAAGATCGCGTAGGAACCGGTGTTCAAAACTTCATCAACGGACTTCGGGATGAAGGTTTGGAAGGGCCCCAAATTGTCCAGCGGAACCCTTCTCCACAAGCCCTCGCGACGGCAATTGCCAATTCGACACTCGGCGTCATCAGTCTTGTGGGGCCGTTCGCGCCTGCTGATATTCACGCGCTCATCCTGGGCAACAATCTCAATCTGACCTCTACCCACCAAAGCGGGCTTGATCTCAGTCTCGACAAAGGCTGGGACGCTGGCCCTGCCAAGATCATTGCTAGCATGAACGCCAGCTATCTGTTTACCGACTCTCAGCGTGTCACGGTGTTCACGCCGCAGTCGCAACTCAAGAATACAGCATTCAATCCCCCATCGTTTCGAGCGCGAGCAGGACTTACCACCATTTATGAGCCGGTGGATGTCTCTGTCTTCGTAAACTACTCGACGAACTATTCTGACACGACGGTCGTTCCGGTCGGCACTGTCGGTTCGTACACGACCCTCGATATGCAACTGGCGACTGAGTTGGGTGTGAAGGGGGGCGATGAACTTCTAGATAATCTTCGCTTGGCGTTCTCTGTCCGCAATCTGTTTGATCAGCGTCCACCTCGCTTGGCCGGTGTCAACGGGCTGAATTATCCGTACGGATACGACCCTGCAAACGCCGATCCAATCGGCCGCTTCATCAGCTTGAGATTGACCAAAGACTTCTAGTCGAGGCGAGCGATACGCAGTCCGAGAGCCGGCTGTCATTGTCCTCGATAGGAGCTCAATTTGGTGAGGTCAATTAGGTCGGAGCGCTGTGAACCCGGAAAACCAGCGCGGCAATCGAAGACAGATGCGCCGTGCTGTTTCCCGGCGCGTCAGTCACCTTGGCACACCAGGCTCGGTTTCCTGAGATCGGTCTTGCTAATCATCACTATTGCTGTGGTCGCGTCTAATCAGCCCGTAGGCGCGGGGTCCGCTGCAGGCACACTTAATTCAGAAGACCTTCTTAGTATCCAATCCATTCGAGGACTGTCCGTCTCTCCCGACGGGCGGTTTGCATCCTTCGTCACAGATGCGGAGCGCCTGGACTGCAATTGTCATCGTCAGACTTGGTATCTGCTGGATCTGAACACCAAAAGCGTCATTGACATCGATCGCAGCGACGAGGTGACGCTCTCGTGGCTAGCCAATGGGATAATTACCGGCGCGCCGATGTATGCGCGTCCCCTATGGTCTGCGGACGGCAAACACCTTTTGTACATTCGCAAGTTGCAGGGGAAGATTAGGCTCTTCCTGTTTAGCGTTCGAACCAAACAGAGACGGATGATCATAACCGGCAATGATCAGGTCTACTCGGCGGCTTGGCTCGACAATGAAAACATTCTCTATGCGACCGGTCGTCAAAGCACCGCCGTTCTCCAGCGTCATCGGAATGAAATGCGGACCGGGTTTCGCTATACCGACGGGTTCGTTCCGCTGTACCAGCCTCTGCCCATTGTTCCGCTAGCGCCCGGGTTTGTCGGCTCTGGCGCCGGCGGAACGCGAAGTATGTTCGCCTCGTCAACGTCAGTAAGACCGATATTTAAAACCTTAGATATTGGCCTCCATGGGATCAGGCTTGCAAACACGTCAGCGGCAGCGAATTTCAGCAAGATGAACACCACCAGCGTATTGTTGGCGGGAGAAACGAACTCTGATCGCGTATACGCGTCGGACATGCAGACTTATGCCCGTCGCACGTTGATACCGGAGACGGACGAACCGGAAGTGGCATGGCTCACAAGACTGGATGTCATCGACAAAAAGAGAGATGCGGGCTCATGTGGCGATGCTTGCAGCGGAGCTATCACAGACGTGTTCTGGAGCGACGTATTGAATAGCTTTGTTTTCGCAAAAATTGATGCTGAAGAGCGCGACGTCAAAGAGTTCTATCTGTTGGACAGGTCCGGGCAGGTTGCGCAGAAAATAGGTAGAATCAACCGCATCGGTTCAACATGGGAGCCGGTAGACGACAGTTATTGCGGGGTGTCTGGCGACCATCTGATTTATGTCGAAGAAGGCCCCGCATCTCCACCTAGAATTAGCATGATGTCGCTTCGGACCGGGAAGAGAACTGCTCTGTTTGATCCAAATCGAACCGCACGCCTCAAAATCACTAACAAGGTTGAGCGATTTTCATGGGTGAACGCAAAGGGAGATGGTGCCAGTGCTCATCTCGTCTATCCATCAAATTTCGAGAAGGGTCATAGATACCCCCCTCGTCTTAGTCCAGTACGTCGATAATGGGTTTCTCCGCGGCGGAACAGGCGACGAAGCGCCAGTTTTCCCGATTGCGGACAGCGGCATGTTCGTTCTGGATTTTAGTTGGCCCTATCGCAATCCACTGGCTTACGCTCGCTATAAAAAGGACCGAGAGAGACAAGGTTTGCCGGAACACTATGAGAATAGGCAATACGAAGAGCTGGATGACATGATCGACAGCGTCGTGTCCGATCTAGCCGGCCGCGGGCTTATTGACACGACGAAGATTGCGTATACCGGCCTCAGTGCTGGGGCCCAGTATATCACTTATAGCCTCGCAATGCATAAGCCGCTTGCGGCCGCAATAACCGCAGGAGATGGCGCGGACGCTATAAACTGGTTCCTAAAAGCACCAAGCGAACTCACTCCAGACGTCGTTATCGGCTCCAACCTCGCGTCGGAAAGCAAACCACCTTCACCGGCGCTGATTGCGGCGACTATCACGACACCTGTTATGATCAATGCCGCCGACCATGAATATCTTGAGTCAGTGGCGCTGTTCAACGCACTTCAAACCGCGAACAAGCCTGTCGAGATGTATATCTATCCCGAGGAGTATCACAACAAGTGGCAGCCGATTCATCGGCTTGCCATTTACGAGCGAAATATCGATTGGCTACGCTTTTGGCTACAGGGCTATGAAGATTCGAGTCCGACAAAGCGCGAGCAATATGTGCGATGGCGAAAATTTCGCGCACTAGCACCTTAACTGACATGCAGCGCTCGGGGCGCATTCTCCACCGATTGCCTCGCGCTTGGTGCGGAGGCTGACCTGAGCCCCTGAACTTCCTCCAAAAATGAGTAGAGTCCGGCACCTTGGAAGGGGTACGGACGATGAAGCGTTCGAGGTTCACGGAAGAGCAGATCATTGGGATTCTGCGCGAGCATGAGGCCGGGGTTAAGACGGCCGATCTTTGCCGCAAACACGGTGTGAGTAGCGCGACCTTCTTCAAATGGAAGGCGAAGTTCGGCGGGATGGACGTGTCGGACGCCCGCAAGCTGAAGGCTCTCGAAGACGAGAACCGCAAGCTGAAGAAGCTGCTGGCCGAGACGATGCTCGACGTCGCGATGCTGAAGGATCTCAATTCAAAAAAATGGTGACGCCCGTCGTGAAGCGGCAAGCGGTGGTCCATCTCTGCCAGTCCTACGAGGTGAGCCAGCGCCGGGCGTGCCAGGTAATAGCGGCGGATCGGACCTCGATGCGGTATCGCAGCGTGCGGCCCGACGACGCCGTCCTGCGCGCCCGGCTGCGCGAGCTTGCCGCCATCCGCCGCCGGTTCGGCTACCGGCGGCTGCTCATCCTGATCCGCCGCGAGGGGACACACGTGAACCACAAGAAGCTGCGGCGCCTCTATCGCGACGAGCGCCTGCAGGTCCGCCGGCGCGGTGGGCGCAAAAGAGCGCTGGGAACGAGGGCTCCGATGGCGATCCCGCAGGGGCCGAACCAGCGCTGGTCGTTGGACTTCCTGAGCGACCAGCTCAGCGACGGCCGCCGCTTCCGCATCCTCGCCGTCGTCGACGACTTCACCCGGGAATGCCTGGCCCTGGTGGCGGACACCTCGCTGTCCGGCCTGCGTGTCGGGCGCGAACTCGATGCCATCGTCTCCCGGCGCGGCCGACCGCTGTCGATCGTCAGCGACAACGGTACCGAGTTCACCAGCATGGCGATTCTCAGCTGGTCGCAGGAGACGCGGGTCGAGTGGCACTACATCGCGCCAGGCAAGCCGACCCAGAACGCCTTCATTGAGAGCTTCAACGGACGGCTGCGCGACGAGCTGCTCAACGAGACACTCTTCGCATCGCTCGCTGCCGCTCGCGTAGCGTTGGCTGAGTGGATGGAGGACTACAACACCGTCAGGCCGCACGGTGCCATCGGCAATTTGCCGCCAGCAATCTACGCCAAACTCCTCAGCGATCCCGCGATGCAACGGGACGGGTCGCTGCGCTTCTGGGGCTACGCGCCCCGTCCCGTTGCATCACCGAGCCAGCAAGGCTCAAATGAAGGTCAGGCTCTACTTCCAACTGGATGAAAGATGGGGCTCAGGTCAGGACTATTACAGCGCGCTGAGATCTAAGCTCAGAACTTCAACCGTGCGACCAGACCGTGTTACCGGCGGCGTGGCATCGCTTCCAGACCGCGCCATAGTCGATACTATTTCGCTCTACCCGGGCGCGCTAACACCAGAAGATTTCCTAGCGAAGGTCGAAAATCACTTGGCCGCTGCTGAATAGCGTGGAATGCCCTACACCGGTGTTCTAATTGACGGAATGCACAATGTCTTTGTTCAATTTCCGGTTTTGGAGAACGAAGTTAACTTCTGGCCGCAGCTCTACAACATGCTGCGGCGCCGTCCGCTGACAGTCGTCACCACGCACACCGAGTTTGAACTGCGCGAGAACGCGCCCGCCCGTACAGGCCCGCGACCTGCCGCGCCTCCTTGACCAGCGCGGCGCGCAGGCGCGGTGGTCCCAGCACTTTTACCTCCACGCCCAGGCGCAAAAGCTGCCGCGCGGCGTTCCGGGCGCCTTCGACCGGGACCTCCGCCCGCACCCAGCCCGGCCGCGTCCACGGCCGCTGTCCGGCTTCCGCCGCCCGCGCCAGTGCCGGTGTGGTGTCGCGCAAGAGCTGGAGCCCGGCCGGCGACAGCGCGATGTCCGCGCGCTCCGACAGGAGCCGTGCCTCGAACGCCTGCGCCGAGGCCGCCCAATAGCGCGCGAGGTCGAAGCGGGCAGGGCGCGGCGCTTCGGCGTCCGACACCTCCAGCGCGCGAATGTTCGACACGCGATAGGTGCGCGGCTGGCCTTTGGAGGCCGCGACGAGGTACCAGACGCCGCCCTTGAGCACCAAGCCGAGCGGATCCAGCGCGCGCGACACCACGTCCTTCCAGCTTTCGTATCGGACATGGATTCGCCGGTTGCGCCATACCGCCGAGGCCAGGACGGGCAGGCTCTCCATCGGCTCGCCGCCGGCGTACCAGCCGGCGGGATCCAAGTGGAAACGCGTCGCGACCCGGTGCGCGCTCGCGCCGGACTCCGCCGGCAGGCTGGCGAGCAGTTTCAACTGCGCCGCCGCAAGTTCGGCTCCGATGCCGAGATCGGCTGCGGCGCTTCCCGCCCCCATGAGCAGCAGCGCATGCGCCTCGGCCGCCGTGAAGCCGGTTAGCTTGGTGCGATAGCCGTCGAGCAGCGCAAAGCCGCCCGAGCGCCCGCGCTCGGCATAGACCGGCACGCCGGCGGCGCTGAGCTGGTCGATGTCGCGGTAGATCGTGCGCACCGACACTTCGAATTCCCGCGCCAGCGCCGCCGCGCTCACCCGCCCGCGCATTTGCAGGAGAATGAGCATGGAGAGCAGGCGGCTGGCGCGCATTATTTCTGTCTAGCGCCAAATCATGACGCGGGATGTCAGGATTAGGGGTCTATCCCTGCGGCGGACGACGGCAGGAGATGCGGCATGGATCGGCGGGACATACTCAAAATCGGCGCGGCGGCGGGCGTCGCGGCCTTGTTGACGGACGCCGTCCAGGCGGCCGCGCCGCCGGACGGCAAGCCCGGCGATTTCGTCCAGGCGGCCGCGCCGCCGGACGGCAAGCCCGGCGATTTCGATTTCCTCGCCGGCAACTGGTCCATCAAGCACCGCCGCCTGAAGGCGCCCGGCGACTGGGACCTGTTCGACGGCGAGGCCACCTGCTGGACCATTCTCGGCGGCGTCGGCAGCGTCGAGGAATTGCGGATCCCGGCCCGCAGCTTCGCCGGCATGGGTCTGCGCCTGCTCGACGTCGGCAACAAGATCTGGTCCGACTTCTGGGTCAACGCCAAGAGCGGCGTGCTCACCACGCCCGGCCTGACCGGCGCCTTCCAGGACGGCGCCGGCGTCTTCGTCGCCGACGATGTCGACGGCGACCGCCCGATCAAGGTGCGCAGCGTCTGGGACCGCATCACGCCCAAATCCTGCCGCTGGCATCAGGCCGTCTCCTACGACGCCGGCAAAACCTGGGCGGAAAACTGGAACATGGACTGGACGCGCATCTGACGCGCTTGCGCCGGGCGCCGCAGTCCCGTCAGATACGGGCCGCATCCATCCGCGCAGGACCGCCATGGCCACCCCCGGCCCATCCATCGTCGACACGCGCCAGGGCCAGATGTTCCCGGTCCTGTCCGCGGCCGAGGTCGAACGCTTCAAGCGCTTCGGCGAACCGCGCCGCTATCCGGCCGGGGACTGCATCGTGCGCACCGGCGAGGTCGCGCCGGGGTTCTTCGTCGTCCTCTCCGGCGAAATAGCGGTCAAGCAGCACGACAGCCTGGGGGACGGGCAGCTGATCGTCACCCACGGCCCAGGCAATTTCATGGGCGAGCTGGCCCAGCTTTCCGGCCGCCCGGCGCTGGTCGACGCCACGGCGCTCAGCGCCGTCGAGGCCATCGTCATCCCGCCGCAGCGCCTGCGCGACCTTCTGGTGGAGGAAGCCGAGCTCGGCGAGCGCATCATGCGCGCCCTCATCCTGCGCCGCGTCTCGCTGATCGAGAGCGGCACCGGCGGGCCGGTCATCGTCGGGCGCCAGAGCAATGCCGACGTGCTGCGCCTCGCCGCCTTCCTGCGCCGCAACGGCCACCCCCACACCACGTTCGATCCCGACAGCGACGCCCAGGCGCAGGCCCTGGTCGACCGCTTCCACGTCGCGCCGGCGGAATTGCCGATCGTGCTGTGTCCCGACGGCACGCTGCTGCGCAATCCGAGCGAGAGCGTGCTTGCCCGCTGCCTCGGCATGGTGAGCGCGCTCGATCCCGCCAAGCTCTACGACGTCGCCATCGTCGGCGCCGGGCCTGCCGGCCTGGGCGCGGCGGTATATGCTTCTTCCGAGGGGCTTTCGGTCCTGCTGCTGGATTGCCGCTCCTTCGGCGGCCAGGCCGGCGCCTCGGCGCGGATCGAGAACTATCTCGGCTTTCCCACCGGCATCTCCGGCATCGCGCTGATGGCGCGGGCCTACAACCAGGCGCAGAAGTTCGGCGCCGAGATCGCGATCCCCGACGAAGTCGCCAATCTGGTCGAGAGCGACGGCATCTTCCATCTCGATCTCGCCAACAAGGAGCGGGCGCGCGCCCGCGCCGTCGTGATCGCCAGCGGCGCGCGCTACAAGCAGCTCGACGTCGCCAACCTCGCCGAATTCGAAGGCTCGCACGTCCATTACTGGGCCTCGCCGATCGAGGCGCGGCTCTGCGCGGGCCAGGAAGTCGTCCTGGTGGGCGGCGGCAATTCGGCCGGGCAGGGCGCGGTCTATCTCGCCAGCCATGTGAAGAAGGTGACGATGCTGGTGCGCGGCCCCGGCCTTGCCGCCACCATGTCGCGCTATCTGATCGACCGCATCGCGGCCCAGCCCAATATCGAAGTCGTCCCCCATAACGCGATCACCGAGCTCGTGGGCGAGAACGGCACGCTCAAGACCGTGTGCTGGACCGACCGCCAGACCGGCAGCAAGACGCGGCGGGCGATCTCGCACGTCTTCCTCTTCATCGGCGCCGATCCCAACACCGACTGGCTGAAGCGGTGCGACGTCCGGCTCGATGCCAAGGGCTTCGTCTGCCCGCGCGACGAGGGCCATCCGATGGAAACCAGCCATCGCGGCATCTTCGTCATCGGCGACGTCCGCGCCGGCTCGGTCAAGCGCGTCGCCGCCGCCGTGGGGGAGGGCGCCCAGGTGGTCGCCGCCCTGCACGCCCATCTCGCCAACAGCGTCCCGGAGAAGGTTTGATGGCCGACGAGTGCTCGCATCTGGATACCATCCGCCGCGTCACGCCCAGCGCGCTGGGCTGCGAGGAATGCCTCAAGACCGGCTCGCCCTGGGTGCATCTGCGCCTCTGCCGCACCTGCGGCCATGTCGGCTGCTGCGACAGCTCGCCCCACAAGCACGCGACCAAGCACTATCACCGCTCCAAGCATCCCATCGTCGAAGGTTACGACCCGCCGGAAGGCTGGGGCTGGTGCTATGTCGACGAGGTGATGTTCGATCTTTCGGGCAACACCACGCCGCAGCGCGGCCCGATCCCGCGATACGTCTGAGTCCTTCTATTCCGCGACGCGCCGCCGTTCGAACGCGCCGCTGGGAAGCGCCTCCCGCATCCGCCGCGCGAAGGCCGCGAGGCAGACTTCCGCTTTCGACAGCGGCCCCTGCTCATAGCTCGACGACGTCATGCCGGCCTGCACCCGCGCGATCAGCACCGTGTCCTCGGCGTTGACCTGGCGGTTGATCCGCCAGTTGAGATAGCGCGCCGCACGCACCGCGCGCCGGCCGTCCGGCCGCGCATAGGAGATCTCGCGGATCACGGTTTCGGTCGGCGACACCGGCACGAACTGCATGAAATCGACCTGGTCGGGATAGACGTCGAAGGCGACGTTCGGCCACAGCCGGTAATAGCTCCACAGCCGCCGCCGCGCCGGCGGCAGGTGCTCGAACAGCGGCAGCAGCGACTGGTAGAAGCGCTCCGTCCGGTTCGCTGATGGCCGCTCGGTCACCGTCGCATCCATCTTGTCGACCCAGGGCTTCGCCTCGAGCGCATAGCTGCCCGCGAACAGCCGCGTCAGCCCCGGATGCGCCACCGGAATGTGCAAGCCGTCGCCGTAATTGTCGGCGACGTTCTTCCAGTTCACCGCCCGCGGCCGGAGCGTGACGCGCCCTTGCGGCACCAGGTCTTCGAAGCCGTGCGGCGCGATCTCGTCCTCATAGGGCGCCATCATCTGCGCGACGGAGGGCTGCCCGCCCGCCATCCGCACGAACACGAAGCCGCGCCAGATTTCCTGCTCCAGCGCCGCGAGGCCATGCCGCGACAGGTCGAGGTCGTCCAATCCCTGCCACGGCGGCACCGATTTCAAACGCCCGTCGAGGTCGTAGCTCCAGGCGTGGTAAGGGCAGACGAGGCGATGCCCGCAATTGCCGCTGGCCCCGTCCGCCAGCCGCGAGGCGCGGTGGCGGCACACATTGTGGAAGCTGCGCACGACACCGTCGGCGCCGCGCAGCGCGACGAACCGCTCGCCGAGAATATCGAGCGTGTGATAGTCGCCGGCCCGCGGCACGTCGCTGGCATGGCAGATCAGGTGCCAGGACCGCGCGAACAGGTGCCGCCGCTCCGCCTCGAAGAAGCCGCGGTCGGTGTAGAGCCAGGCGGGCAGGCTGTATTGCGGCGAACCGTCCACGAATCCCCCGGGGCACCGGTCGACCGGCGCGGCGCAACGATATCGCGGCCCACAGAAAAAGACACGCCGCGCCGCCGCCGCGACAGCTAAGTGCGTCTCCCGCGCAAGGCGCCGCCGTTTCTTTCTATTTTCCGCAAACGCAGCTTCGCGCCCGCAGACGCGTTATGGTGAGGGGCACCTTCAAGCGACTCTCCAGATGACCCTCTCCGCGCCGCAGCCGGTCCGTTCCGCGCTCGATCTCATCGGCAACACGCCGCTGGTCGAACTCACCCGCCTCGACGCCGGCCCCTGCCGCCTGTTCGCCAAGCTGGAAAGCCAGAACCCCGGCGGCTCGATCAAGGACCGCATCGGCCTCTCCATGATCGAGGCGGCGGAGAAAAGCGGCAAGCTCAAGCCCGGCGGCACCATCGTCGAGGCCACCGCCGGCAACACCGGCCTCGGCCTCGCCCAGGTCGCGACGCTGAAGGGCTACAAGCTCATTCTCGTCGTCCCCGACAAGATGTCGCGCGAGAAGATCCAGCACCTGCGCGCGCTCGGCGCCGACGTCCGCCTGACGCGCTCCGACGTCGGCAAGGGCCATCCCGACTACTACCAGGATATGGCCGAGCGCCTCGCGACCGAGCATCAGGGTCACTTCGTCAACCAGTTCGCCAACCCCGCCAACCCGCTGGCGCACGAGACCACGACCGGCCCCGAGATCTGGGACCAGATGGAGCACGACGTCGACGCCGTGGTCTGCGGCGTCGGCTCCGGCGGCACGCTCACCGGCCTGGGCCGCTTCTTCGCCCGCGTCTCGCCGAAGACGCAGATGATCCTCGCCGATCCCGTCGGCTCGATCCTCAGCCCGCTGATCAACACCGGCACGACGATCCAGCCCGGTTCCTGGATCGTCGAGGGCATCGGCGAGGATTTCGTGCCGGACAATGCCGACCTCACGCTCGTCCGCCACGCCTATTCGATCTCGGACAAGGAAAGCGTCGAGGCGGTTCGCGCCCTGCTGTCGCGCGAAGGCATCCTGGCCGGCTCGTCCTCGGGCACGCTGCTCGCCGCCGCGCTTAAATATTGCCGCGCGCAGACCGCGGCGAAGCGCGTCGTCACGCTGGTGCCCGACAGCGGCAACAAGTACCTCTCCAAGGGCTTCAACGATCACTGGGTGGCGGAGCAGGGGCTGTCGCAGCAGACGCTCAAGGGCAATCTCACCGACCTCATCTCCCGCCGCTTCGACACCGGCGCCACCGTCACGGTCGGTCCCGACGACACGCTGCTCACCGCCTATAACCGCATGCGCTCCGCCGACGTCTCGCAGCTCCCGGTGCTGGTCGAGCGCCGCCTCGTCGGCATCGTCGACGAAAGCGACATCCTCAACGTGATCGACCGGCCCGGCGCCGCCCGCGCCGCGCTGTTCGCCACCCTGGTCAAGGACGCCATGGTCGCCAAGCCGAACACGCTTGGCGTCGGCGCCCCGCTCGCCGCGCTGCTCGCCGTCTTCAAGAACAACGAGGTGGCCCTGGTCTGTGACGGTGATACCTTCATCGGCCTCATCACCCGCATCGATCTCATCAATCACCTCCGGCTGCATCCCTGAGCGAACAATGACCGACCACAAGAACCGCCTCGCCTTCGCCACCCGCACCATCCATGCCGGCCAGCACCCCGATCCCTCGACCGGCGCGGTCATGGTCCCGATCTACGCCACCAGCACCTACGCCCAGGAAAGCCCCGGCGTGCACAAGGGCTACGAATATTCGCGCAGCCAGAATCCGACCCGCATGGCGTTCGAGCGCTGCATCGCCGATCTCGAAAGCGGCAGCGACGGCATGGCCTTCGCCTCCGGCCTCGCGGCCATCGCGACGACCCTCGAACTCCTGGACAGCGGCGCCCATGTCATCGCCAGCGACGACCTCTATGGCGGCTCGTTCCGCCTGTTCGACAAGGTGCGCCGCCGCACCGCCAATCTCGACTTCAGCTTCGTCGATCTCGCCGATCTGAAAGCCGTCGCGGCCGCGATCCGCCCCAACACCAGGATGATCTGGGTCGAGACCCCGACCAACCCCTTGCTGCGCCTCGCCGATCTCGCCGCCATCGCCGGCCTCGCCAAGAAGCACAAGCTCCTCACCGTCGCCGACAACACCTTCGCCAGCCCCTGGGTGCAGCGCCCGCTGGAGCACGGCATCGACATCGTGATGCACTCGACGACCAAGTACCTCAACGGCCATTCCGACATCGTCGGCGGCTGCGTCGTGACCAACAATGCCGACCTCGCCCAGCGCCTGCGCTTCCTGCACAACGCAGTGGGCGCCATCGCCGGCCCGTTCGACAGCTTCCTCGCCCTGCGCGGCCTGAAAACGCTCGCCTTGCGCATGGAGCGCCACTGCACCAACGCCTTCACCATCGCCCATTGGCTGGAGAAGCATCCCAAGGTCGAGCGCGTGATCTATCCCGGTCTCGAGAGCCACCCGCAGCATGCGCTGGCGCGGCAGCAGATGAACGCCTTCGGCGGCATCGTGACGTTCTTCGTCAAGGGCGGCCTTGGCCCCACCAAGCACGTCCTCGAGCGCACCCGGCTGTTCACGCTGGCCGAGAGCCTGGGCGGCGTCGAAAGCCTGATCGAGCACCCCGCGATCATGACCCACGCCTCGATCCCCGAAGACCAGCGCGCCCGCATCGGCATCTCGGACTCGCTGATCCGCCTCTCGGTCGGCATCGAAGACGCCGATGATCTGATTGCCGATCTGGCGCAGGCGCTCAGCTAGCCATGTGATTTGCCGCCGCCGCAAAGAAGAACGCGGCGCCCGCGAGGACGCCGCCTTCCTCAATCCCTGCGCCGCCTACAGCGCCGAGGCGTTGATCACCTGAAGCTGCGTGAACTCGGCGAGGCCCTCTTCGCCCATCTCGACGCCGAGGCCCGACTGCTTGGCCCCGCCGAACGGGATGTGCGGCGCCAGGTCGATATGCTTGTTGATCCACACCGTGCCCGAATCCATCCGTTCCGCCAGCGCATGCGCCCGCTCGACGTTCGAGGACCATACCGAGCCGCCCAGCCCGTATTCCGACGCATTCGCCCGCGCCAGCGCGTCCTCCGGATCGGAGTACTTGATCACCGGCAGCACCGGCCCGAACTGCTCTTCGTCCACCAGCCGCGAGCCTTCCTTGATGTCGCGCACGATGGTCGGGCGGATGAAGTAGCCTTTCTCCAGCACCTCGCCGCCCGCGATCACCGTGCCGTGCTTGCGCGCGTCCGCGAGGATCTCCTTCACCTTCTCGAACTGCATCTTGTTCTGGAGCGGCCCGATCTTCGTGCCCTGTTCGAGCCCGTCGCCGACCACGGCGCTGTTGGCGATCGCCGCCAGCTCGTCGCACATCTCGTCATAGATCGACTCGTGCACATAGAGCCGCTTCATCGCGATGCACACCTGCCCGGAATTCTGGAACGCGCCGTCGAAGATCTTCTGCGCCGCCGCCTTCGGGTTTACGTCGTCCAGCACGATGCCGGCATCGTTGCCGCCCAGCTCCAGCGTGATCCGCTTCAGCGTCGCCGCCGCGCCCTCCATCACCTTCTTGCCGGTCGCCGTCGAGCCGGTGAACGAGATCTTGCGCACGTCGGGATGCTTGGTCAGTTCGCCGCCGAGATCGTTCTGGTCGGTGATGATGTTCAAGACGCCCGGCGGCACGATCTCGCGGATAAGCTCGCCGAAGCGCAGCGCCGACAAGGGCGTGGTCGGCGCCGGCTTCAGCACCACCGTGTTGCCGGCGAGCAGCGCGGCCGGAAGCTTCAGCCCCACCAGGATCAGCGGGAAATTCCACGGGATGATCGCGCCGATCACGCCCAGCGGCTTGCGCCGCAACTCGACCGTGCGGCCCTCGCTCTTCTCCAGCACCTTGGTCGGCAGGTCGAGCGAGGTGAAATAGCGGAAGAACGCGGCCAGTCCGTAAGCCTCGCCGATGGCATCGCCCAGCGGCTTGCCCTGTTCCTGGGTCAGCAGGCGTCCGAGCTCCGGCGCGTTCTTCTCGACCACGTCGGCGATCGCGTTCAGCACCGCCTTGCGCTCGTCCGCCGTCTTCGCCGCCCAGGCCGGAAACGCGGCCTTGGCCGCTGCGACGGCCTGGTTGAGCTGGTTCTTGTCGGCGCGCGGGCAGGTGGCGAACACCTCCTCGGTCGCCGGATTGACGACGCCCATCGTCGACGCGCCGTCGACCAATTGTCCGTTGATCAGAAGCTTGTAGGTCACGTCTTCCTCCCTTGTTTTCCTGGTCGTGATATTCGCACGAATACCACGCCCGCGCGTCCTACGACAGCGCCACCCCGTCCATCCGCCCCGTCGCCCGCCAGCGCGCCAGCAGCTCGAAGAACTTCAGCGGCCCCAGGCCGTACATGTCGGAGAAGAATCCGCCCCGGTTCCCGCTCGTGCCCTCGCTGTTGTAATAGCCCGGCGTGCATTCCTGGTAGAAGCGCAGGCCCATCCGCGCCAGGCTGCGCACTTCCTGCACATAAGCGTCCTGCGCCTCGGCGGTCGGCTCCAGTGCCTGCGCGCCCTTTTCGCGCGCCTGACTCACCAGATAGGTGACGTGGTTCGCCTGTTCGTTCAGCGCCTGCGGCACGCTGATCGTGATCGCGCCCTGGGTGAATCCCAGGAAGAAGCAGTTGGGAAAGCCGGCGGTCGTCAGCCCGTGCAGCGTGCGCAAGCCGTCCGCCCAATGCTGCGACAGCGTCCGTCCGCCGCGCCCGACGATGTCGTAGCCCGCCCGCCGCGTATACGACGTGCCGACCTCGAAGCCGGTGGCGAAGATCAGGCAGTCGAGCGGATATTCCACCCCGTTCGCGACCACGCCGCGTTCGGTCATCTGCTCGACGCCCTTGCCGTGGGTGTCGACCAGCGTGACATTCGGCCGGTTGTAGGTCTGAAGATACTCGTCGTGGAAGCAGGGCCGCTTGCAGAACTGGCGGTACCACGGCTTCAAGGCAGCGGCGGTCTCGGGATCGTTGACGATCGCATCCACCCGCGCCCGCACCTGGTTCATCTTGCGGTAGTCGGCCAGCGCCATCACTTCGCCGCGCTCCCCCGCCGTGAGCCGCCGCCCCAGCTTGCGCGCCATTTCCTTCGCCGCGGTGCCGGTGACATTGCGGAAGATGTCGGTCCAGCCGTCATGCACCAAATCCTCGTCCTGGTCGCCGCCGGCCACCAGGATGTTGAAATTCTCCTGCCGCCGCTTCTGCCACCCTGGCTGCAACGCTGCCGCCCATTCGGGATCGGTCTCGCCGTTGTTGCGCACGTCGACGGAGGAGGGCGTGCGCTGGAACACGTAAAGTGCCTTCGCCCATTCGCCGAGATGCGGGATCGCCTGCACCGCCGTCGCGCCGGTGCCGATGATGCCGACGCGCTTGTCTTTGAGGTTCGTCAGCCCGCCCGCGCTGTCGCCGCCGGTATAGCGATAGTCCCAGCGGCTGGTGTGGAAGGTGTGGCCCTTGAAGTCCGCGATGCCCGGAATGCCCGGCAGCTTCGGCCGGCTCAGCGGCCCGTTCGCCATCGCCACATATTGCGCCTTGAACGTGTCGCCGCGGTCGGTCGAGACGATCCAACGCTTGGCTTCTTCGTCCCAGCGCAGCTCGGTGATCCGGGTCTGCAGCAGCGCGTTGTCATAGAGCCGGAAGTGCCGCGCGATGGCGCGGCTGTGCTCCAAGATCTCCGGCGCGAAGGAATATTTGTGCTTGGGCATGTAACCCAATTCTTCCAGCAGCGGCAGGTAGCAATAGGATTCCACATCGCACATCGCGCCGGGATAGCGGTTCCAGTACCAGGTGCCGCCGAAATCGCCGGCGCTCTCGACCACGCGCAGGCTCTCGAACCCCGCCTCGCGCAGCCGCGCGCCCATCAGCAATCCGCCGAAGCCGCCGCCGATGATCGCGAACTGCACCTCGTCGAACACCGGCGCCCGCGTGAATCCCGGCTCGACGTAAGGATCGTCGACGTAATGCGAGAACTCCGCCTTCACCTCGGTGTATTGCGCGATGCCGTCGTCGCGCAGCCGCTTGTCGCGCTCGGCGAGATATTTGGCGTGCAGCGCATCGGGATCGAAATCGAGTTCGCCGACCAGGCCTGCGATATCGGGATTGATCGTCATGTGCGTTTCTCCCTGCCCGGCAAGTCTAAGGCGCTGCCGCGACGGCACAAGCCTGCCGCAAGCTTGGCGTAGCGTAAACTGCGCCGCGGTTGACGCCCGCGCGCCCTGCCGTAACCTGCCGGCTCCTTCGAAAAAGAGAGCGCCATGCCCAAGGCCGACGGACGCAAATCCATCTTCATCACCGGCGCCGCTTCCGGCATGGGGCGCGAGACCGCCAAGCTGTTCGCCTCGAAAGGCTGGTTCGTCGGCGGCTACGACGTCAACGAATCCGGCCTCAAGACGCTGGAGCAGGAGATCGGCTTCGACAATTGCAGGACCGGCCTGCTCGACGTGACCCAGCGCGCCAAGTTCGCGGCTGCGCTCGCCGCCTTCACCGCCGAGACCGGCGGCACGCTCGACCTCCTCTACAACAATGCCGGCATCGGCCGCGGCGGCTTCTTCGCCGACCAGTCCTTCGAGGATGTGATGGCGGTGGTGAACACCAATTTCGTCTCCGTCCTGATCGGCATCCACGAAGGCATCAAGTATCTCAAGGCGACGCCGGGCTCGCTGTGTTTCACGACGTCGTCGTCTTCCGCGACCTACGGCATGCCCGGCCTCGCGGTCTATTCGGCGACCAAGCACGCGGTGAAGGGGCTCACCGAAGCGCTCGCCGTCGAATTCAAGATGCACGGCGTGCGCGCCGCCGACGTGTTGCCCGGCCTGATCGACACCCCGATCCTGCCGCCCGGCATCGCCGCCAACGCGCCCAAGCAGGGCATGTTCCGCGCCATCCCGCCGATCGAGGTCGCCAAGGTGGTGTGGGAGGCCTACCATTCCGACAAGCTGCACTGGTACGTGCCGCCGGAGGTCGTCGAGCTCGACAAGGCCGCCACCCTCGACCCCGAAGGCACCCGCGACGCCCTGGCGTCGGGCACGCTGTTCGAGACGCTCAACAAGCTCTCGGCGACATGAGCGATCCCCTGCTCGGCGAGGTCGCGCCGGCGCATCGTTTCGACGAAGCGAAACTGAAGGCGCATCTGGAAGCGCGCATCGACGGCTTCGGCGCGGACATGGCGGTGCAGCAGATCAAGGGCGGCGCCTCGAACCCGACCTTCAAATTGACGACGCAAGGCCCGAACGGCCCGCTGGCCTATGTCCTGCGCAAGAAGCCGCCGGGCCAGCTTCTCGCCAGCGCCCACCAGGTCGACCGCGAATACCGCGTGATGAAGGCGCTTGAGGACACCGGCGTGCCGGTGCCGCGCATGCGCCATCTGGAACCGGACGCCGAAATCATCGGCACCGCCTTCTACGTGATGGATTTCCTGGAGGGGCGCGTCTTCCGCGACGCGACGCTGCCCGGCCTCGTGCCCGCCGAACGCAGCGCGATCTACGACGAACTCAACGCCACCCTCGCCAGGCTGCACAAGGTCGACTACGAAGCCGTCGGTCTCTCCGACTTCGGCCGCCCCACCGGCTATTTCGAGCGCCAGATCGCGCGCTGGATCAAGCAGTATCGCGGCGCAGAAACCGAATCCATCGCGGCGATGGAAACGCTGATCGAGATCCTGCCGGGCATGATCCCGCCCGATCCGTCGGTCTCGATCGCCCATGGCGACTACCGGTTGGAGAACGTCATGTTCCATCCGACCGAGCCCAAGCTGATCGCGGTGCTCGACTGGGAGCTCTGCACCATCGGCCATCCGCTCGCCGACATCGGCTATAACGGTTTCCTCTGGCACTCCGAGGTGCAGACCTGGGGCAGTCTCATCGGTGTCGACTTCGCCGCCACCGGCATCCCGACGGAAAGCGAATACCGCGACGCCTATTGCCGCCGCACCGGGCGCGCCGGCATCCCCGACTGGAATTTCTACGTCGCCTTCGGCGCCTTCCGCCTCGCCGCGATCAGCCAGGGCGTCTACCGCCGCATCCTCTCCGGCAACGCCTCCACCGACCGCCCCGCGATCAACGGCACGCCGCGCCTCGCCGAGCAGGCGCTGGAAATCCTCACTCGGAAAAACTAGCGCCGCGCCGTGCCGCGCCAAGATCGGCCTTGCGCCGCCCGCCGGAAACAAGGCCAACTCCGTGCGCCAGCCGGGCAGGGGACCTCATTGAACCGCCGCTTCACCATCCTGCTCGTCGCCGCCATGATCCTCGGCATCGTCGTCGGCCTCGTCAGCCATGCCTGGCTCGACGCCGGCCAGACCAAGGCCTTCACCGACATCCTGGGCCTGATCACCACCATCTTCCTCCGCTTGATCAAGATGATCATCGCGCCGCTGGTGTTCTCCACCCTGGTGGTCGGCATCGCGCATATGGAAGATGCCGCCGCCATCGGCCGCGTCGGCGCCCGCTCCATCGCCTGGTTCGTCCTCGCCTCGCTGGTGTCGCTGACGCTCGGCCTGGTCATGGTCCATCTGTTCGAACCCGGCGTCGGCCTCGCGCTGCCCGCCGCCGCCGCCGCGCCGGTCGCGGCCGCTTCGCTCAACCTCGCCGATTTCGTCACCCATCTGGTGCCGCGCTCCATCGTCGAGGCGATGGCCGACAACGAGATCCTCCAGATCGTGGTATTCTCCTGCTTCGTCGGCACCGCCATCGCCGCGACCGAGAACCGCGCCCCCGCCATCCTCGGCCTGGTCGAGCAGATCGCCACCGTGATGCTCAAGATCACGAGCTATGTGATGCTGCTGGCGCCGCTGGTGGTGTTCGCCGCGCTCGCCTCGACCATCGCGACCCAGGGCGCCGGCATTCTCGTCACCTACGCCAAATTCGTCGGCGGCTTCTATTTCTCGCTGCTGCTGCTCTGGGTCGTGCTGCTCACGGTCGCGAGCATCATCCGGCGCGGCGGCGTCATGCCGCTGTTGCGCGCCATCCGCGAGCCGGTGCTGCTCGCCTTCTCGACCGCCAGCTCCGAGGCCGCCTATCCCAAGCTCCTGGAGAACCTGCAGACCATCGGCCTGCCGAAACAGGTCGTCAGCTTCGTCCTGCCGCTCGGCTATTCCTTCAATCTCGACGGCTCGATGATGTACTGCACCTTCGCGACCCTGTTCATCGCCCAGGCTTATCACATCGATCTCAGCCTCGGTCAGCAGGTGACGCTCCTGCTCCTGATGATGGTCACCTCCAAGGGCATGGCCGGGGTGCCGCGCGCCTCGCTGGTGGTGATCGCGGCGGCGCTGCCCTATTTCAACCTGCCGGAGGCGGGCCTGCTGCTCGTCCTCGCGGTCGACCACCTGCTCGACATGGGCCGCAGCGGCACCAACATCGTCGGCAACTCGGTCGCCTGCGTCGTGGTCGATGCCTGGAGCGGGCGCGGCGTCAGGCAGTCTTCCTAGCGCGGCGCGCGGCCGGCTTTTTCGCGACGCGCACCAGATCGTGGGAGAGATCCGCCAGCCGCTCGATCTCCTTCGCCGGCACGTCCGAATCGATCTCGACGGCGATCCAGTGGCGCGGGTTCAGATGGGTCTTGTGCCCCACCCCGGCATATTTGGCCTTCAGGATGTCGATCAGATTGGGATCGCATTTCAGCACGACATAGCCGCTCTTCTCCGAGTGGATGGCGAACATCCTGTCCGTCACCTTGTAGATCGCGACATTCGGCCTGATCTTCGAGACCGTGGCGCCGTCCCTGGCGGCGAGGAACGTGGTCAGCGCCCGGCCGCGCTGGCCGGGCGCGATGGGTTTCTTCGTTTTCGCCGTCACAGCCCCAGCACCGCCTTGGCGAGAATGTTCCGCTGCACCTCGTTGGTGCCGGCATAGATCGAGCCGGCGCGGTCGTTCAGATACTTCGCCGCCGCCGTCCAGGAATAGTCCGGCCCTACCGGCGTCAGATTGCTCGGCAGCCGGTAGTTCGGCGTCGGCCCGCCCGCCGACACCGCGAAGGGCTGGAACGGCGCCGCGTAGTAACCCACTGCCTCCAGCGCCAGCTCGGTCAGCCGCTGGCTGAGCTCGGTCGACGCCATCTTCAGCAGCGAGGACTCGGCGCCCGGCGCCTGTCCCGCGCTCAGCGCCGACATCACGCGCAGCTCCACCGCCTCCATCGCCTCGACGTCGATCGCAGCCGCCGCCAGCTTCACCGCGAATTCGCCGTCCAGCCCCTCGGCCCCCGCGATGGCGCGCAGGCGCGCGAGCCGCACCTTGTGCGACGGCGCGCTCACCCCGCCGCCGCGCTCGAACTGCATCAGGTATTTCGCCACCGTCCAGCCCTCGCCCACCGCGCCGACGACATTGGCCTTGGGCACGCGGACATCGGTGAAGAACACCTCGTTCTGCACATGCTCGCCGCTCAGCATGATGATCGGCTTCACCTCGACGCCGGGCGTCTTCATGTCGATCAAAAGGAAGGTGATGCCGAGCTGCGGGATTTTCTCCTTCGCCGTCCGCACCAGGCAGAAGATCCAGTTCGCGACATGGGCATGCGTCGTCCAGATCTTGTGGCCGTTGCAGACGAAATGATCGCCGTCGTCGCGCGCGCTCATCTGCAGCGAGGCGAGGTCCGAGCCCGAGCCCGGCTCGCTATAGCCCTGGCACCAGAAATCCTCGCCCGCCAGCATCCGCGGCAGGTAGTGCGCCTTCTGCTCTGGCGTGCCGTGGCCGATCAGCACCGGCCCGCACATCCCGATCCCCATCGGCGACAGCGGCGGCGCGCCCGCCGCCGCCGTTTCGCTCGCCCAGATATAGCGCTGCACCACGTTCCAGCCGCAGCCGCCATGTTCCACCGGCCAGGCCGGCGCGGCCCAGCCCTTCTTGTGCAGGATGCGCTGCCACGCCATCCCGACATCGTAATCGGCATAGACCGAGGTCATCGTCTTGCCCGCCTTGCGCAGATCGGGCGTCAGTTCGGCGGCGAGAAAATCGCGCACCTCGTCGCGGAACCGTGTATCGGCGGCGCTCCAGCTCAGATCCATCGGCAACCCCCGTTTCGGCGGCGCGGAGTGTGGTGATCCGCCGTAACGGAAAGCAAGGTCAAAACACCGACGGCCCGTCGACGCAGGCCATCCGCGCCAGCGCCGCCAGCGTCGGCCAGTTCTCGTAAGGATTGCTGGTATTGCCGCAGACGAAGCCGCCGCGACTGGTGTGGGCGCCGGAGCAGAGCTGCAGATGCACATGCGGCCCGGTCGAGCGGCCGGTGCTGCCGGCGAGGCCGATCACGTCGCCGCGATGCACCACGTCGCCGGCCCGCACCAGAAGCCGCTCCATATGGCCGTTGACGATGGTCGGCGCCGTTGCACGGCCCTCGACCTGCAGCGCGGTGAAATTTCCCAGCCCGCTGCCCGATTCCGCGAACAGGATGCGCCCGTCCGCCATCGCATGGATCGGCGTTCCTTCCCTGACCGCGACGTCGACGCCCTGGTGCCGGCGCAGCGAACCGGGCTCGATCGGATCGTCGCGCCAGCCATACAGGCTCGAGACATGGCACGGCACGCCGGGCGCGAACATCGCGCCATAGGTGTGCTCGCGCGCCGACAGCGTCTCGCCGCCGACCGCGAAGCTCATCCCGTCGCGGGCATCGGCCCCGGTATAGTGCCGCTGCGCCGCCATGCCGGCGATGGCGGCGGCGGACAGGCTCACCGCGAGGCCGGTGAAGGCGATGCGCTTGCGGTGCTGCGCCGCGCGCTTGAACGACCCGGTGCGGAACTGTTTGGCAGCCAGCAGCAGGCCGAAACCGCCGACCACGCCCGGCTCGAAATAGGAAACCAGCGCCGCGTTGAACGCCGCGACCTGTGTCGTCGCCTCGCCGCCGGCCAGCGCCATCACCGGCCGAAGCATCCACGGCACCACGCTGGCATAGCCGAGCATGGTCTCGATCCACACCCCCGCCACCGCCAGCACCAGCGCCAGGACGTAGCCGAGAAGGCGCGTCTCCACCCGCGCTTGTCTGTCGAAGAAGGCGTGCGCCGCCTTCAGCACCGCCGCCGCCATCAGCGCCAGCGCCGCCCAGGGCAGCCCGTCGTTCAGGATCGCATGGATGGTCGGCGCGATGTTCAGCGCCACCGCCGCCTGCATTCCCGGCGCCGTCATCGTCATCGCGACGACGAACAGCGCCAGGCTCGCTGTGAGATTGCCGATCGCCAGCGGCGTCGACTCGAACGCGAACCAGCGCCACATGAGGCCGTGCCGGCCCTGCGTCTTGCGCCGCCGCGCCGGCGCCGCGATGCCGACGGCGGCGAGCGCATCCTCCAGGGTCGGCAGGCTGGGCAGCAGCGGCGCCGGCTGGCGCACCACCACGGTCTCGGCGCGCAACGGCCGGCGCCGTTGCGGCGCACGCAAATCGCGGCTCCCCGATGAACGCATGCGAAATATTTCCCAACGCCCGCCCAGCCGCGCGGGCTGGTTAGCCATGATGGTGCCGGGATCGCCGCCGATTGCCAAGCCGCCGTAGCGTCAATCGGCAGGCGATGGAACCTTTGCCGCGGCCGCCCTATGGTTTGGAGGTTAATGCCGAACCCGGAAGGCCCATGCAAGACCTGCTTCCCCTCGCCGAACGCGCCGGCCAGCGCCTGAAAGAGCGCAAGGAAACCGTCGCGATCGCGGAGTCGTCCAGCGGCGGGCTGCTCTCGGCGGCGCTGCTCGCGGTTCCCGGCGCCTCGGCCTATTTCACCGGCGGAGCGGTCGTCTATACGCCCAAGGCGCGCGTCCTGCTGATGGACCTGCCGCGCGAGGCGGTCGCCGGGATGCGCTCGGCCAGCGAGCCTTACGCCCAGCTTCTCGCCCGCACCGCGCGCGAGCGCTTCAACGCCACCTGGGGCTTGTCCGAGACCGGTGCCGCCGGCCCAACCGGCAACCCGTATGGCGACGCCGCCGGCCACACCTGCATCGCGCTCGCCGGCCCGCTGAACCACGCCATCACGCTGGAGACCGCCAGCGCCGACCGGGTCGCCAACATGCGCGCCTTCGCCAAGGCGGCGCTGGAACTTCTGCTGCGCGGCCTGGAAGCGGGAACCTAAATCGCCGGCCCGCTGTTTCCTGTCTCTCGACAGGAACCCGTCATGACGGCCAGGAAGACCTCTTCGACCCGCGCCGCGCAGCGCGCCATCCAGCGCCAGGTTGCGCGCGCCGACCAGCGCCACCCGCATCGCGAGTCCAAGGCAGCGATGCAGGCCGGCGCCCGCCGCTATCCCGCGCCGCCGCTGCCGCGCCAGCACCAACTCAAGCCCGGCGACGAGACCAGGCTCAATCCGCCGCCGATGTACGACGCGCCGTTCTATAAGGGCTCCGGCAAGCTGGAGGGCAGGATCGCCATCGTCACCGGCGGCGACTCCGGCATCGGCCGCGCCGTCGCGGTGCTGTTCGCGCGCGAGGGTGCCGACATCGCGCTGCTCTATCTCGACGAGCACAAGGACGCCGCCGACACCAAGGCCGCCATCGAGGCCGAGGGCCGCAAATGCCTCCTCATCCCCGGCGACGTGACCAAGCCCAAATTCTGCGAGCGCGCCGTCGCCCGCGTCCTCAAGACCTTCGGCAGGCTCGACGTGCTGGTGAACAACGCCGCCTTCCAGATCCACACCACGCGCATCGAGGATCTCACCGAGGAGCATTTCGACCGCACGCTGAAGACCAATCTCTACGGCTATTTCCACATGGCGAAATTCGCCGTGCCGCACATGAAAGAGGGCGGCGCCATCGTCAACACGGGCTCGGTCACCGGCCTCGAAGGCGCCAAGGAACTGCTCGACTATTCGATGACCAAGGGCGGCATCCACGCCTTCACCAAATCGCTCGCCGGCTCGCTGATCCCGCGCGGCATCCGCGTCAACGCCGTGGCCCCCGGCCCGGTGTGGACGCCGCTCAACCCGGCGGACAAGCAGGCGAAGATGGTCGCCAAGTTCGGCGCCTCGACCGCGATGAAGCGCCCGGCCCAGCCGGAAGAGATCGCGCCCGCCTATGTCTTCCTCGCCTCGCCGCAATGCTCCAGCTATATTACCGGCGAGATACTTCCCATCGTCGGAGGCTATGGCTCATGAGCCGCGCCGTGATTTTCCTCCCCCTTTGTTAAGGGGGAAGGTGCCGAGCGAAGCGAGGCGGAGAGGGCCGGACTGGGCTCGGCCCCTAATGCGCCTCCACCAGCGCCTCCTCGTTCGCCAGCTTGGGCGCCTTGGCGAACGGCACGATCACCAGCGCCAGCACGAACAGCGCCGCCAGCAGGGTGAACACGTCCTGGAAGGCCTGGCTCAGCGCCTGGCGCGTGACGAACTGCGTGATCTCGCCCGCCAGCATCAGCTTGGCATGCGCCGCGTCGGCGCCGTGCGTCGCTAGCCGGCTCACCATCGGCCCCATCATGCTCTGGTTGCCGTGGCCCATCGCCTCGCCGAACGCCTGGCCGTGGATGCGGCTGTAGTCCTGCAGCAGCGTCGTCGCGATCGCGATGCCGATGGCGCCGCCGAGATTGCGCATCAGGTTGAACAGGCCCGAGGCGTATTTCAGTTCCTCCGCCGGCACGCCGTTCATCGCCATGCCGACCGACGGCACGATGCACAGAAGGATCGCGAAGCCGCGGATCGCCTGCGGCCAGAACATCTCCCAGAAGCCCCATTCCGGCGTGACGTCGGAGAACAGCCAGCACGCCAGCGCGAACAGGGAAAAGCCGAACGCGATCACGATGCGCTGGTCCAGCACCGTGGTCAGCCGCGCCGCCAGCGGCGCGCCGAGCGCCATGAACGCGCCGGTGATGAACACGGTGGTGCCGATCTCCAGGCTGGAGAACCCGCGCACCCGCCCGAGGAAGATCGGCGTCATATAGGTCGCGCCGTACAGTCCGACGCCGATCACGACCGAGAGGATGCAGGCGATGGTGAAGGTCGGCCGCCGGAACGGCGACAGCCGCAGCACCGGCATCAGCGAATAGAAGCTCCGCTCGAAGAACACCAGCGCGCCGACGAACGAGATCCACGCCATCGTCGTGACGTCCGGGTCCTCGAACCATTGATGGCGCGGCCCGTCCTCCAGGACATATTGCAGCGCCCCTAGGAACACCGCGAGCGAGATCACATGCAGCCAGTCGATGCGCTTCAGCATGGCGAGGTTCGGCTCGTCGACCTTGCCCAGCAGCGGCAGCGCCACCGCGATGAAGAGGCCGGGCACGACGTTGATGAAGAACAGCCAGTGCCAGCTCAGGGAGTCCGTGATCCAGCCGCCGATCGTCGGCCCCAAGGTCGGCGCCAGCGTCGAGACCACGCCCAGGATCGCCGGGATCATGGCGCGCTGCTTGCCGCTGAACATGGCGAAGCCGGTCGCGAACACGGTCGGCACCATGGCGCCGCCGACGAAGCCCTGGATGGCGCGGAACAGGGTCATCGACTGGATGTTCCAGGCGAAGCCGCACATCAGGCTCGCCAGGGTGAACAGCACCGCCGAGGCGGTGAACAGCCAGCGGGTCGACAGCGCCTGGCTGAGATAGGCGGCGAGCGGGATCATCACGATCTCCGCCATCAGATACGCCGTCTGCACCCAGGCGATCTCGTCCGGCCCGGCCGAAAGCCCCGACTGGATCGAGTTCAGCGACGAGGCCACGATCTGGATGTCGAGCAGGGCCATGAACTGGCCGAACGCCATGATTCCGAAGATCAAAAGCTTGCGGCCATGGGAGTAGTCGGCGACCGGCGTCGCCCTCCCGAACAGATTGCCCGCCGCGCTCAATCTTGACCTCTTGCCGGATTACATTATGATCATCATATAACCCCGGCAGCAGGGACCGCAAGATGCGTTACGCCGAAAACCACAAGGACGAGACCCACAAGGCGCTGCTCGGCGTCGCCGCCGCCCACCTGCGGGAGAAAGGCCCCGACCGGCTCTCCATCGCGCAGGTGATGAGGGCCGCCGGCCTCACCCATGGCGGCTTCTACGCCCATTTCAAATCCAAGGACGCGCTGCTCAACGAGACGCTGTCCGACATCTTCGGCAAGTCCCGGCGCCGCGTCGCCCGCCTGCTCGAAGGCCTGCCGCCGCGCCATGCGCTCGCGACCTATATCGACTTCTACGTCGGCGAGCGCCACCGCGACGACCCCGCCCAGGGCTGCCCGGTCACCGCGCTCAATTCCGACATGCCGCGCCAGTCCAAGAAGTTCCGCGCCGCCTTCGAGGCCGGCGTGAAGGGCCTTGCCGCCATCCTCGCCGAGCGCATGGCCGCCGCCGGCATCGCCAATGCCGAGACGCTGGCGCCCTCCATCCTCGCCGCCATGGCCGGCGCCGTCGCGCTGTCGCGCACCATCTCCGACCGCGACCTCTCCAACGAGCTTCTGGCCTCGACCCGCGAGGGCATCAAAGCGCGCCTCGGCGTCACCGACGTCACCCTTGCGAACGAGACAAGACAATGACCGACACCGCCACGCGCGAGCCGTCCGGCCTCGACCAGATACGCGCCCTCAAGGACGGCGCGACGGACTATCGCGGCATCGCGCAACTGCTCGACTTCAAGCCGGTGGAGGTGGAGGAGGGCTTCGTCGCCTTCGAGGGCCATCCGACCAGATCGGTCTACAATCCCATCGGCAGCGTCCATGGCGGCTATGCCGCGACCCTGCTCGACAGTGCCATGGGCTGCGCCGTCCACACCAGGATGAAGCCGGGGCAGGGCTACACGACGCTGGAGCTCAAGGTCGCCTATCACCGCGCCATGACCGACCAGTCCGGCCCGGTCCGCGCCGAAGGCAAGGTGATCAGCCTCGGCCGCCGCGCCGCCTTCGCCGAAGGCCGCCTCTTGGACAAGGACGGCAAGCTCTGCGCTACTGCCACCACGACCTGCCTGGTGTTCTCTCCATGACCGCGACCACCTTCGAAGAACCGATCGTGCGGCCGACGCTGCTGGGCCGCGTCCGCCTGCTGCCCAGGCGCGCCTTTATCGTGGCCGGTGCCGCGATCGTCCTCGCCCTGGCCGGCGTCTGGTGGATCGCGCTGCCGGCTTCCACCGTTTCCACCGACGACGCCTATCTCAAGGCCGACTCCACCATCGTCGCGCCCAAGGTGCACGGCCTCGTCGCCGCCATCCTGGTCAAGGACAACGAGCATGTGAAAGCCGGCCAGCCGCTGGTCCGCATCGACACCGACGAATACGTCCAGGCGGTCAGCGCCGCCGAGGCCGACGTCGCGAGCGCCCAAGCCGCGCTCGGCCAGCAGGGGGCGCAGGAAGCGCTCGCCGCCGCCAATGCCCGCGCCAGCGCCGCCGCCATCCGCTCCGCCGACGCCCAGAGCGTCCGCGCCGAGGCCGACCGCCGCCGCTTCGACGCCCTCGTCGTCACCGGCGACGTCGCCCGCCGCCAGGCCGAGGAGATGCACGCCACCGCCGCCGGCGCCGCCGCCGAGGCCGACCGCAGCCGCGCCGCCTTCGCCGCCAGCCAGAGCCAGGTCGCGGTGGTGGCGCAGAGCCGCGCCCAGCTCGCCGCATCGCTCGCCCGCGCCCGCGCCGCGCTCACCTTGGCGCAGCAGAATCTCGCCCACACCGTCATCCGCAGCCCGGTCGACGGCGTCGTCGGCGACCGCCAGGTCCAGCTCGGCGAGTACGTCCAGCCCGGCACCCAGCTTCTCACCATTGTGCCGCTGAGCACGCTCTACGTCGTCGCCAATTTCAAGGAGACCCAGACCGCGCGCATGCTGCCCGGCCAGCACGCCCGCATCCGGGTCGACGCGCTCCCCGGCGAGACGCTGGAGGGCGAGGTCGAAAGCTTCGCCCCCGGCTCGGGCTCGGAGTTCTCGTTGCTGCCGTTCGAGCCGGCGACCGGCAACTTCACCCGCATCGTCCAGCGCGTCTCGACCCGCATCCGCCTGCTGCCGAACCAGCCCGAGGTGCAACGCCTGCGCCCCGGCCTCTCGGCCGAAGTGCGGGTGGACCTCCATTAGCCGCGTTGTCATCCCCGCGAAGGCGGGGATCCAGTGCGGTCCGGCTGGATGCCCGCCTGCGCGGGGATGACAGGCGCACGGGGCGCCGTTGACACACTGCCAGCCCGCCCTACACAGGCGCATGTATCGGCTCAAACCGATTCGCGTCACCCGGCCGCCGCGTCCGCCGCGGGCGCTGTTCGCCGGCGCCACCGCCGCGTTCTGGATCGTGCTCGCGCTCGCCGCCGGCATCGGCGGCGGCCGCGCCGTCGCGGGCTTTCCCCTCTTGGTCTCGGCGATCGCGCCGCCCGGCGTCATCGCGGCGCGGGCGAGCGACGCGCCGCGCACGCCGTTCGCCAGCCTGACCGTGACCGGCGCCATCGCCCCCAGCCGCTATGCGCCGCAGGTCCTCTATCCGCTGGTGTCGCGCGAACTCCCCGACTGGCTGAGCGCGCGCCGCGCCGACCCGCCGCTCGCCGCCGCGCCGCCGGTGAAGAACCCGAAGATCGCCGTCGTGATCGACGATCTCGGCGCCGACCTCGCCCACACCGACCGCGCCATCGCGCTGCCCAAGCCCGTGACGCTGTCCTTCCTGCCCTATGCCGATGCGACGCCGTGGCTCTCGGCCTCCGCCGCGCGCGCCGGGCACGAGATCCTGGTCCACATGCCGATGGAGGCGGAGGGCGAGCACAATCCCGGCCCGCAGGCGCTGACCGTGGCGCTTACCGCGGGCGAGATCCAGCGCCGCCTCGTCGCCGCGCTGCGGCGCGTGCCCGACGCGATCGGCATCAACAACCACATGGGCAGCCGCTTCACCGTCGACCGCGCCGCGCTGATCCCGGTCGCCGAGGAGCTCGGTCGCCGCCACCTGTTCTTCTTCGACTCCCGCACCACGGCGGCGACGGAGGTCGTCGCCGTCGCGCACGCCTTCGGCGTCGCCAGCGCCGGGCGCGACGTCTTCCTCGACGACGAGCAGACCGCCGGCGCCGTCGATGCCCAGCTCAAGGCGCTCGAAGCCCGCGCCCGCGTCCAGGGCATCGCCATCGCCATCGGCCATCCCCACGACGTGACCTTGAGCGCGCTCGCCGCCTGGACCCAGCACGCCGCGGAGCGCGGCTTCCTCCTGGTCCCGCTCTCCGAAGCGATCCGCCTCAAGACCGAACGCGACGCGCGTTTGGCGCTGGCGGCGCGCCCGTAAAATTTATTTGCGCCGAACCAAACCGTCGCCGCGCGACGCGCTATCCACGCCCCGCCCGCGAAATCTCCGCGCCCGCCGCGGCTCCGCGCGAGCCCACGCGTTGATAGTGCGTATACGGATTTATTTTCGCCGCCCCCTTGAACCGAGTCGGTCGAAACGCCATTTCCCCCACATCCCCACAGGTGCGAGCGAAAGGATGCGGCATGTGCGTAGTTGGAAAACCAAACCACAACTGTCATCCCCGGCGAGCGCGCTCTTCGCGCGCGAGGGAAGGGGACCCGGGTGGTCGGACCGCGTCTGGCCTATCCGCCTGGGTTCCCTTCCCCTAGCGGAGTTTATCCTCGTGCCGCGCTTCGCGCGGACACGGGGGCTCGGCCGGGAATGACAGCAGCGGCAATTGAAAGAGCCGCCACTACTGCCCGCGCTTGCCGCTCGTCGCAAACCGCACCGCTTCCTCCGCCGCGCGCATCAGCGCCGCCGCCTTGTTGACGGTCTCCTGATATTCCGCCTCGGGCACGCTGTCCGCGACCACGCCGCCGCCGGCCTGGACGTACATCACGCCGTCCTTGACCAGCGCGGTACGCAAGACGATGCAGGTATCCAGCGAGCCGTCGGCGCCGAAATAGCCCACCGCGCCGGCATAGACCGCGCCGCGTTTTTCCTTCTCGAACTCGTCGATGATCTCCATGGCGCGGATCTTGGGCGCCCCCGACAGCGTGCCGGCCGGCAGTCCGGCGCACAGCGCGTCGATCGCGTCCAGTCCGTCGCGGATATGGCCTTCGACGTTCGACACCAGGTGCATCACATGGCTGTAGCGCTCGATGAAGAAGCTGGCGGTGACGTTGACGTCGCCGGTCTTCGCCACGCGCCCGACGTCGTTGCGTCCGAGGTCCACCAGCATCAGGTGCTCGGCGCGCTCCTTGGGGTCGGCCATCAGTTCCTCGGCCAGCGCCGCGTCCTCCGCCGCGGTCTTGCCGCGCGGCCGCGTGCCCGCGATCGGGCGGATGGTCACCACGCCGTCGCGCAGCCGCACCAGGATTTCCGGGCTCGAGCCTACGATCGAGAACCCCGGAAAGGCGAGGTTGTAGAGGAAGGGCGACGGGTTCAGACGCCTGAGCGCCCGGTAGAGCGCGAAAGGCGGCAGGGTGAAGGCGCGGCGGAAGCGCTGGCTCGGCACCACCTGGAAGATGTCGCCGGCGCGGATGTATTCCTTGGCGCGCTCGACGATGGCGAGATACGCGTCATGCGTGGTGTTGGATTCGATCGCGGTGAACGCCGGCAGGTCGGCGGGCGCCGGCGCCGCGGCGGGGGCAGGGCGCTCCAGCTCGCCGACCGTGTCGGCCAGCCGCTCGCACGCCCGCGCATAGGCCGCCCGGGCATCGACGCCCGCCTCGGGCCACACCGGCGTCACGATCATGATCTCGTCGCGCACCGTGTCGAACACCGTGGTGATGGTCGGCCGGATCAGGATCGCGTCGGGCAGGCCGAGCGGATCGGGCGGCACGTCGGGCAGGTTCTCGATCTGCCGCACCATGTCGTAGCCGAGATAGCCGTAGAGCCCCACCGCCGAGGGCGGCACGCCGTCCGGCAGCGCCATGCGGCACTCGTTCACCAGCGCCCGCAGGCTGGCGAGCGGCCTAGCGCTTTCGGGCGTGAAGGCGTCGGCATCGGCGCGCGCCCGGCGGTTGATCTCGCACGCGCCGTCGCGGCAGCGCCAGATCAGGTCGGGCTTCAGCCCGATGATCGAATAGCGTCCGCGCGTCTCGCCGCCCTGCACGCTCTCCAGCAGGAAGGCGTTGTCGCGGCCCTCGCCGAGTTTCAGGAACGCCGAAACCGGCGTCTCCAGGTCGGCTATGTGCTTGGTGTAGACGACCTGGGCGCGCCCGGCGTCGTAGCGCTGCGCGAAGGCGCCGAAGTCGGGATGGGTCGCCATCGGCCGCTCACGATCCCGACCCGCCGACCGTCGAGTCGACCAGCTTCTGGTTGATCTTGAGCCCGCCTTCGGCCTCTTCCTCGGCGCGGGCGAGGGAGACGGTGAAGTCGCCCGAGATTTCGCGCGACAGCTCGCCGACGCCTTGGATGAATTGCAGGTTGTTTTGCGGCAGCGGCGGGTGCAGCACGCCGGAGACCCGCATCACGAGATAGCTGCCGTCGCCGGCCGCCAGCGCCAGCGCGCTGCCCGGCGCCGCGGCGAACAGGGCGCGCACCGTCGCCTGGTTGAACAGGCCTTCATTGCTGCGGCGGGTCAGCGCCGGGCTCGACTGGATCGGCGCCCCGAGAGCGGCGGCGACCGGGGCCAGCGAATGATCCGTCGTCGCCTCGGAGGCCAGCGCCGCAGCCTTGGCGCGCAGCTTCTGGGCGCGCTGCTCGGCGATCCAGGCGGCGGATGCCGCGGCCCGCACCGCGTCCAGCGGCCTTACCTTCGGCGGCGTCGTGCCGTCGACCTGGATTGCGAACAGGCGCCCGTCCGCAGTCTGGAACGGATCGCCCTCGTCGCCGATGTCGGCCTTGAAGATCGCGGCGAGCAGGTCGGGGTTGCTCGCGTCGGCGATTTTGCTGCCGTCGGGCGCCAAGCCCTTGTCGTCGATCGCGGCGACGTGGGTGTAGTGCAGGCCGGCCTTGCGCGCCGCCTCCTCGACGCTGGCGCCGTCGGCGACCGCATCGGTGAAGATGTTGGACATGTCGGCCATGTGGCTGAGCGCCAGCTTGCGCTGCACCACCTGCCTGATCTCGTCGCGGCTCTTGGAGAGGCCGGGCGTGATCTTGGTGACGTGCAGCAGCACCCAGCCGAGATTGCCCTTGACCGGATCGCTGACGGCGTTTTCCGCCAGCGCGAACGCCGCCTGGGCGCGCGCCGGATCGATCGCGAGGTTGGCCTGGGTGAGTTCGCCGAGCTTGTAGTCGGCCGGCTGCAGCTTGCGGTCCACCGCCAGCGCGTCGAAGGTCTTGCCGGCGGCGAGGGCGGCCTTGGCCGCCTTGGCCTCGTCCTCGCTCTTGAACGCGATCTGTTCGAGCACGCGCTTTTCCGGCGTGAAGTAGTCGCTCCGGTTGGTGTCGATCTCGTCCTGGATCTGCTTGTCGGTCGCCGCCATGGTCGGCGCGAGGTCTTCCGCCGCGATCCAGGCGATGCTCGCGGCGCGGTATTCGGGCGTCGAGAAGCGTTCCGGGTGCGCCTTCACATAGGCCGCCAGCACCGTCTCGCTCGGCGGCGCGATCTCGCCGACCGAGGCCGGCGAGACGGTCACGTATTCCGCGGCGCGCACTTCATTGATGTAGGCGAACAGGGCCTGCGCGTAGTCCGGCGGCATCGCAAAGCCGTCCTCGACCGCGTGCAGCAGCTGGCCGCGCGCGACGTCCTTGCGCGATACCGAGACGAACTCGTCCTCGGTGTAGCCGGCCTGGTCGATGAGGCGCAGGAAGGTGTCGTGATCGAAATTGCCCAACGGCCCCTTGAAGCTCGCGATCGCCTGGATGCGCTGCCGCACCCGCCCGTCGGTGACCGTCAGTCCGAGGCTGTCCGCGAGATTGTCGAGCGCCGTCGCCAGCGTCATGCGCGTGATGATCTCCTGCCCGATGGCCTTGCCCTCTTCGGGCGACGGCGGCGTCGCGGCCCGGCGCAGCGCGTTGTGGTATTCGCGCTGGAACATCCCGACCGGGACCGGAGTCGAGCCCAGGGTGAACACATTGGTGTCCGCCGTGCCGCGGAAGACGTCGGCAATGCCCCAGATCGCGAAGCTGGCGATCAGCGGCCCGAAAAACGCGAAGGCCACGATCCGGGAGGTCGCGAATTTCCTGATTTGCTGAAGCATGAAAATCCCAACAATTGGCGGCAAAAGGCGGCGGATGATAGGGAGGGGGTAGTCCAAGGGCAAGGCAAGCGCAATGGGGGATTGGTCGGGCTTTTTGACGGCGGAGCTGGGTGCCTCGGCGGCGCTGGCCGGCCTCGTCATCGTCGCCATTTCGATCAACATCGCGCGCATTCTCGCCGACCCGACCTTGCCCGGCCGCGCCGGCGAAACGCTGGTCGCGCCCACCGGCGTCCTGGTCGCCTGTTCCTTCGCGCTGGTGCCCGGCCAGCCGTCCTGGCTGCTGGGCGGCGAGATCGCGGCGACCGGCCTCGCCATGGCGCTGGTGCCGGCGCGCATCCTGGCCGGCGTGCTGCACGCCGGCACCGCGGTCGCCCGGCGCTTCGTCGTCCGCCGCGCGCTCATGGCCGCGCTGTCGTTTCTGCCCTTCGTGGTCTGCGGCGTCTTGCTGGTGCTGGCCGTTCCCGGCGCGATCTTCTGGATCGTGCCCGGCGTGATCGCGTCGCTGCTTGTAACCGTGCTCAATGCCTGGGTATTGCTTGTCGAAATTCTGCGCTGAGGATCCGATGCGTCAATGGATTGCCGGAAACTGGAAGATGAACGGAACGGGCGCGTCGCTCGCCGAGATCGAGGCGCTGGCGCGCGCGGTGCAAGCGCCTGCCTGCGATGTCCTGATCTGTCCGCCGGCGACGCTGATCGCCCGCGCCGCCGCCGCCGCGAGGGGCAGCGCCGTTGCCATCGGCGGGCAGGATTGTCACGCCGAAGCGTCCGGCGCCTTCACCGGCGAGGTCAGCGCCGAGATGCTGCGCGATGCCGGCGCGGTGGCGGTGATCGTCGGGCATTCCGAGCGCCGCCAGTATCACGCCGAGACCGACGCCGTCGTCGCCGCCAAGGCCCGGGCTGCCTGGCGCGCCGGCCTCGCCGCCATCGTCTGCATCGGCGAAACCGAAGCCGAGCGCGATGCCGGCCGGGCCTATGAGGTCTGCGGCGCGCAGCTCGCGGGCAGCCTTCCGCCCGGCGCGACGCCGCAGAACACCGCCATCGCCTATGAGCCGGTCTGGGCCATCGGCACCGGCAGGACGCCGACCACGCCCGACATCGCGGCGATGCACGCCCATATCAAGGTCGGCCTGCCGGCGCCGTTGCGCATCCTCTATGGCGGCTCGGTTAAGCCCTCCAATGCCGCCGAGATTCTCGGCCTCGCCGATGTCGGCGGCGCACTGGTCGGCGGCGCCAGCCTCAAAGCGGCGGATTTCCTTACAATTGTAGGGGCCGCCCGAGCCGCGCCTTAACCCTGTACCACCACCGTTCCTTAACCCGCTGCGTGGCATTTACTACTCGAAAGAAACGATTGCGGCGGACACGGCCTTGAGCCGGCTTAACTACGAACCCACCGAGACTTTGATTTTCGATCCCGTCGCGGCGAACCGCAACGCCACGCGCGCGGCGCTGTTCACGCTGGGTTTCCGCCGGATCGAGACCGTCTCGTCGCTCGAGGGCTTCGTCGACGGCATCCGCCGCAAGCCGCCCGATCTCGCCTTCTGCGAAGCCCAGGGCGGCAACGACGAGCTTTGCAAGGTGATCCAGGAACTGCGCCAGGGCGCCGCCGGCTTCAATCCGTTCATCGTCATCATCGTGACCGCCTGGGAGAAATCCGCCGCCCTCGTCACCCGCGTCATCAATTCGGGCGCTGACGACCTGCTGCTCCGGCCGTTCTCGACCACGCTGCTCGGACAGCGCATCGAAGCCCATGTCGAGCGCCGCAAGGGTTTCGTCGTCACCAGCGACTATGTCGGTCCCGACCGCCGCAAGGACACGGCGCGCCCGTCGAATGTCGAGCTGTTCGACCCGCCGAACTCGCTCAAGATGAAGGCCAAGGATCGCCTTTCCCCGGAAGAAACGACGGCGCGCCTCGACGCCGAACTGCGCGCCGCCCGCGAAATGCTCAACACCGAGAAGCTGCGCCGCGACGCCTTTCAGATCTCGATCCTGTGGCGCCTGATGCAGGAGCATGCGCCCGGCGCCAAGTCTTATGCGGGCGAGATGGCCAAGCTCGCCGCGCTGGCAAAGGCCGTCGCGCGCCGCTGCCGCGAAACCGACTACGAGACCGCCGTCGACTGGTGCGACTCCGTCATCGCCGCCGTCGAGGGTCTGCAGGTCGGGGTCGACCGCAACGCCGCGATGCACCTTCTGGGGCACGCCGCGCTCAGTCTCAACCACGTCTTCCACACCGAGAAATCGGCCAACGACATCCTCACCGAGATCGACGCCACCGTGGCGATCATCCGCGCCCGCAACGCCCCGAGCGCCGCCGCCGCGAGTTGAGCGCACGAATCATTGCGCGCACCGCCGCCCGGGCAGACCATTGCCGCAGTCCTTGTGAGTCGAGAGGAGTGCGCCATGCGCCGATCCGCTCTGCCGCTCATCGCTGCCGCCTTGCTATGTGCTGCTGCTTCGGTGCCGGCCGCCGCCGGGCCGGTCCAGGCCGCCGCCGTCGTCATCCGCCAGCCCGGCGCCGCCGACATCGGCCGGGCCGACGGGGTCGCGATCCTGCGCATCCTGGCGCGTCCCGGCGAGCGCATCCGGCAGGCTGCCCTGGACAGCTCCAGCGGCAATCTCGCCTTCGACGCCGCGGCCCTGCGCGCGGTGCGCCGCTGGCGGAATGTCCCTGCGATGACTGGGGGGTCGGCCGAGCCCGAATGGCTGCTCGTCCGCATGGTCTACCGCCCGGCGGCACGGCCGATCCGCGCCGCCTCGCGCTAGACCCGCTTCCCTCGCGCCCCACTTTCGTCTATTGAGCGCCCCCTGGACGCGGCCGCCGGCCGCAGGAGAAACGTCGTGCAAGCCATTTTGATCGCTGTGGAACTTCTGGTCGCGGTCGGCCTCATCGTCACCATTCTGCTGCAGCGTTCCGAAGGCGGCGCGCTCGGCATGGGCGGCGGCGGTTCCGGCATCGGCGGCCTGTTCTCGCCGCGCGGCGCGGCCGACACCCTGACGCGTACCACTTCGATCCTGGCCGCGCTTTTCTTCCTGACCTGCCTCGCGCTCAACCTGCTGGCGCTGCACGGCCAGGGCAAGAAGTCGTTCCTCGAATCCGGTCCGGCGCCGGCAACCACCACCGCGCCCGCCAAGCCCGCCGCACCGCCGGCGCCTGCGGCCCCCGTCATCCCGACGCCGCACTAACCGGTCAGTAGCCCGCCGAGTTGCCCGGTCGCGCCGCGCGCACGCGCTCCATATAGGCGCGCACGTCGACATCCGGGGCCTGCGCCACGCCCTTGCCCTCGCCCGGCGTGGTCAGTTCCGCGAGCGAGAAGTCCATGCGCGCGCCATAGGTGCGGTCGATCTGGTTGCGCAGGTTCTGTTCCGCGGCGTACCACGCCTGCTTGTTCGGCCCGTCGGCGCAGCTCGCCAGTTCGGCGGCGTCGCTCGCGCCCCAGCGCCGCTCGACGCATTGATAGGGATCGAAGGAGAAGCGGAACAGCCGCCGCCGCGCCTCTTCGTAGCTCAGCGTCATCCGCGCCCCGTTGCTGCGCGTATAGGAGATCGAACAGGCCGCCGTGTCGCGCTCATAGGTCTGGATCAGATCGCCCACCATGTCGCTGCCGAGATAGGACAGGTGCGGATCGCCGCCGCGCTCGTACATGATGACGAAGCGCTCCACCGCGTCGCGCAGTTCCTTGAACGCGGTCTTCAGCCGCGCATCGCGCGACGGCGAGGAGAAGGTCTCCCAGTCGCCGTCGGTGCCGTAGATGTTGGCCGGCAGCCGCTCGGGCTCGGCTTGGCGCTGGATCCCCCGCGGCGATCGCGACTTCGACCGCCTGGACGCGGTATTGCAGGTCGGAACAGTTCGACAGCACCATCTCGTGCACTTCCTTGATGGGATCGAAGTGCAGTTGTCCGCCCGACAGCTTGGCGCGCACGAAGTCGTAATAGCCGGTGATGTCGCCGTTCAGCTTGAACCAGCCGCTGGCCCAGGCGGCGTCGTCCGGCCGCGTGTCGTTGCCGTAGAACTGCTCGGTGGAGAAATCGGCGATTCCGGCGTTGCGCGCCAGCTCGATATGCCCGCCGGTCAGCGTGCCGTCGGCCCGCAGCGTCGCGCCGACCAGCTTTTGCGGCCGCCAGTTCTTGAAGCCGGCGCCGGCCGCCGGCACCGTCCGCGTGAAGCGCAGGTCGTAGACCGAGCGCGTCAGGGTCGAGTCCGGATGGGCGTCGAGATAGCGGATGCGCCCGTCGGGATCGACGCGGTAGACGATCGCCAGGTGTCCGTTGGGGTCGTAGATCAGCGTCCCCGGCCGGATCGATTTGGGATCGATCGCCGGCGAATAGGTGTCCGGCACCAGCGGGAAGTCGAGGTCTGGGTGGATGCGGTAGCTCGCCGACGACACCGCGGCGCTTATCTGGTTGATGATCGCGATGCCGCTCTGCGTCCCGCCCGCCACGTCGCGCCGCGAGGTGACGTAATTGCCGTTGCGGCTGTAGCGGAAATCCCGCGACCCGCTGCGCGGCAGGACGCCGTCCTCATAAGAGAACGGCAGGCCGCGCTTCCAGGCATAATAGAACCGGAGCACATAGGGCAGATCGGAGCAGTCGGACTCGAACACCGTGCCCGCCGGGTCGCTCGAGCGGTAGGGATTGGCCGCGCTGTGCAGGCAGGCGTCGACCGTGTTGCAGCCGTCCTCGCCCAGCGCCGCGACGAAGTCGCGATAGCCGCGCTCGTCGCCCTCCGACCAGTGGTCGAAACGCACGACATAGGTCGACGCCGCCTGCGCCGCCGGCGCCAGGCTGAGAAACGCCAGGCAAACCAGGACTTTTGCCGTGAACCGCATGCGCATGCCCCCCGCCGACCCCGCAACGCTAGCGCGCCGCGCCGTCTCGCCAAAGCCGATTCGGCGCAAAAGGTTGCCCAATGCGCGACGGGGTCTCGCGAGGCGGTCCGGAAACCCTCCGCATGCCGGGGGCATCGACCGGTTTGGGCTGCTTTTCCCGCGCAAACGACCACGATCACAGCGGAAAAATTTTCTGAATCTTTCCGCTTGAGTGCGCGCACCTCTTTCGACATGTTGGCCTTCCATGGCGCGGTTGATCTTCATCACCGGCGGCGTGGTCTCTTCCCTGGGAAAAGGTCTTGCGTCCGCCGCACTCGGAGCTTTGTTGCAGGCTCGCGGGTATAAAGTCCGTTTGCGGAAGCTGGACCCCTATCTCAACGTGGATCCGGGGACCATGTCGCCGTTCCAGCACGGCGAGGTCTACGTCACCGACGACGGGGCCGAGACCGATCTCGACCTCGGCCATTACGAGCGCTTCACCGGCGTCTCGGCGGCGAAGTCGGACAACATCACCTCGGGGCGCATCTATCAGCAGGTGATCGATAAGGAGCGCAAGGGCGGCTATCTCGGGCGCACCGTGCAGGTGATCCCGCACGTCACCGACATGATCAAGGAATTCGTTCTCGCCGGCACCGAGGACCTCGATTTCCTGCTGGTCGAGATCGGCGGCACGGTCGGCGACATCGAGGGCCTGCCGTTCTTCGAGGCCATCCGCCAGCTCGGCAACGAGCTGCCGCGCGGCCAGGCCGCTTACGTCCACCTGACCCTGGTGCCCTATATCGATGCCGCCGGCGAGCTCAAGACCAAGCCGACCCAGCACTCGGTCAAGGAGCTGCGCGCCATCGGCATCCAGCCCGACATCCTGATGTGCCGCGCCAGCCATCCGATTCCGGACGACGACCGCCGCAAGATCGGCCAGTTTTGTAATGTCCCCACCGAGCGCGTCATCCCGGCGCTCGACCTCGACACCATCTACCGCGTGCCGATGGCCTATCACGAGGCCGGGCTCGACACCCAGCTTCTCAGGGTGTTCGGCATCGACGATGCGCCGCTGCCCGACCTCAAGCGCTGGAAGGCGGTGGTCGAGCGCGTCAAGAACCCGGAAGGCGAGGTCCGCATCGCCGTCGTCGGCAAGTACATGCAGGTCAAGGATTCCTACAAATCCCTCTCCGAGGCGCTGGTCCATGGCGGCATCGCCAACAACGTCAAGGTCCATCTCGACTGGATCGACAGCGAGATCTTCGAGCGCTCCGACGCCGCCGCTTTCCTGGAGAACGTCAGCGGCATCCTCGTCCCCGGCGGCTTCGGCGAGCGCGGCACCGAAGGCAAGATCGACGCCGTCAAATTCGCCCGCGAGCGCAAGGTGCCGTTCTTCGGCATCTGCTACGGCCTGCACATGGCGGTGATCGAGACCGCGCGCGACCTCGCCGGCCTCGAAGGCGCCGGCACCTCCGAGATCGGCCATCCCAGGCATCCCGTCATCGGGCTGATGACCGAATGGACCAAGGGCAACAGCAAGGAAGTGCGCAGCGCCGACGGCGATATGGGCGGCACGATGCGGCTGGGCGCCTACACCGCGGTGCTGACGCCGGGCAGCCGCGTGTCGGAGGTCTATGGCGGCGCCACCGAGATCAGCGAACGCCACCGCCACCGCTACGAGGTCAACACCGAATACGCCAAGATGCTGGGCGAGCACGGCTTCAAGGTCTCCGGCTGGTCGCCGGACGGCCTGTTGCCCGAGATCATGGAAATCCCCGACCACCCCTGGTTCATCGGCGTGCAGTACCATCCGGAGCTGAAATCGAGGCCGCTGGAGCCGCACCCGCTCTTCACCAGCTTCGTCGCCGCCGCGGTGGCGAAAAGCCGGTTGGTGTGATTTGCAACATGCGAGGGAAAACTCATGAATCTCGAAGACTTTGTGAGTAGCTCTATTATTGAAATAGTTTCTGGCATCAAGAAGGCTCATGACCGCTTGGGCCCACAAAAAATAGTTGCGATCAATCCCATTTGGCCAAATCTGGGACTAAATGAAAAGAATGTTCAAACGCTCACGTTTGATATTGCGATCACTGCTGCGGAAACGAAACAGTCTGGTGTTGGTGCCGGAGCGTCCGTCGGCATACAAGTAGTGAGCGCGAACATCGGCGGAAAAAAAGACAAGATCATCGAGAATAGTTCGGTAAGCCGTGTGACGTTTTCTCTTCCTTTCATTCCGTCTTCGACCACCGTAATTCCGTAACGTCTCACGCCGCCTTCAGCGCCTTCGCCACTGCCTTCGGCGCATGATCGATCACCTTGAGATAGGCCCGCGCCGCGCCGTCTGGCATGCGGCGGCCTTGTTCCCAGTGCCGAAGCGTGTCCACGCTGAAGCCGAACTCCCGCGCGAATTGCGCCTGAGTCATGCCGAGCTTGGTCCGGATTCGGCGCGTATCGATTTCGCTCGGAATGTGGACGCGGTATTTGCTCAAATCGCCGGTGCCGTCCACGAAGGCAAGCGCCTGCTTCATGCCCCGAAGGATGCTGCTTTCGACTGAATTCTTCTTCGTCACGGCTTTCCGTACCTTTCGGCCATCAGTTTCGCCATCTGCCTCAACTCGTTCTTCTCTGCTGGGCTGAGGTTGCTTTTCTCGTTCTTCGCGTATGCATCCAATGCCAACAGCGGCAGCCTTGGGCTGTGAAAGTAGTAGATCACCCTTGCACCGCCGCGTTTGCCGCGACCCTCCAGTGCCCAGCGCAACTTCCGAACGCCTCCGGCTCCCGGAATCAGATCACCCGCCGTCGGATTGCAGGCCAGATGATCGACCAGGGACGCCCGCTCCTCTTCGCTCAATAGCTTGCGCGTCGCAGCGAGAAATTCCGGAGTTTCGATGACCGCGATGGGTGCATCCATTTCATGGATAGTAGTCCATTGGACTAGTTCTGTCAATCGACTTATGGGCTTCGTCGCGCGCTGCGGCCGCGAAGCCGGCTGGTGCGAGCTTGTGTACTCATTGATATTCCTACTTTTCGTGAGTAGTATACTTCCGAAAAATAGGGTGCTTCGTCATGGACAAGCCGGTTCCCGGAACCAGGATCGCCGAGCAGCTGCTGACGCGTCCTGAAGGCGCGACCATGCGCGAGCTGATCGCCGCCACCGGCGGCCCGCAATACAACGTGCTGAAGCGGCTGGAATCCCGCGGCCGCACGGTCCTCAAGACCCGCGAAGGGCACGAGACCCGCTATCGCCTCATCGACCAGAAGCCGGCTTATGAACTTCTTGTGAGCGACAAGGGACAAGTGACCTTGCCGAAGGGCTTGCGCGAGGAGATGCGGTTTTTTGCAGGGCAGAAGCTGGAGGCATCCGTGGAAGACGGAAAAGTCGTGTTGTCGATCAAAACGAAGAGCATCCGGGATCTGTTCGGAATCCTCGGCAAGCCGCCGAACGGCAAGTCGTTGACGAACGCTGAAATAAAAGCAGCTCGCGGGCAGGGTGCGGTTGAGCGGTATTTGCGATCTAAATGATTGGTCTCGACACGAACGTTCTCCTGCGGGCCTTCATGATCGACGAGGGCAAGCAGACCATGCAGGCCCGCCGTCTGATCGCGACACGCTGTTCTGCCGCTGATCCGGGCTACGTGACCTGCACCGTTCTCGCCGAGACCGTTTGGGTTCTGGAAGCGAACTTTGGTTATCGCCGTGATGCGATTGCCGCTGCCGTCGCCCAATTGATCGAGACGGACGACATCGTGATCGAAAATCGGGACATCGTTCACGCGGCGCTGCGAAATTATGCGAAGCACGCCGTCGGCTTTGCCGACCTTCTCATATCAGGCATCAATCGTGCTGCCGGCTGCTCCGCCACCGCCACCTTCGACCGCAAGGCCGCGAAACTGGATGGCTTCGAACTGGTGCGGTAGTTCCGTGCCTGCCGTCCGATCAACGGAACGCCTTGCGCTTACTCGGGAACGCCTCGGTCCGCTCCGCGAATCCGCCATTAGGCTGCGATGGCTTGAGGTTCCTGCGCCATCTGGGTGTACAGCGCATGGTTGCCGACACCGCGTGGTGGCCCTCACCCCGTCCGCGGCGCCAATATCATCTTGATCCCGTCCCGCGGCCGCATGGTGATGCGGTGCTGCAGCACGATGTTCTGCCCCGACACCAGCTTCAGCCGGAAGCGCTGCGCCATCGTCGCCAGCATGAGTTGCGCCTCGGCCAGCGCCAGCGCCATGCCGATGCAGACGCGCGGGCCGCCGCCGAACGGCAGGTACGCAAAGCGGTGCCGCCCCTGGGCGCGCTCGGGCGAGAAGCGCTCGGGGTCGAAGGTCTCCGGCTTGTCCCACAACAGGCGGTGGCGGTGGATCACCCACGGGCTGATCAGCACATTGGCGCCCTTGGGAATCTTCACACCCGCGATCTCGTCATCCGCCAGCACCGCGCGGTTGGAAATCCCCGGCGCCGGCGGATAGAGCCGCATCGACTCCTCGATCACCATGCGGGTGTAGGGCAGGTCGGCGAGATCGTCGTGCCCCGGCTTGCGTCCGCCCAGCACGCGCGCCAGCTCGTCGTGCAGCTTGGCTTCGACCTGCGGATGCTGCGACAGCAGGTACCAGGTATAGGTCAGCGCCAGCGCCGTGGTCTCGTGCCCGGCGAGGAAGATGATCACGACCTCGTCGCGCACTTCGTCGTTGGTCAGCCGAACGCCGGTCTCGCCGTCGCGCGCCGCGATCAGCCGGTCGAGCAGGTCGCGCGGCGCCTGGCCCTGCACGGTCTCGCGCGCCTGGATCAGCTTCTGCATCGTCGCGTCCATCGCGACGAAATTCTGCTGGATGCGCGCCAGCTTGCGCTTCATGCGCGGCGGGCCGATCAGCGGCAGGATGTCGGCGAGGCCGAAATCCAGCGCGTCGCCCATCTGGCGCAGCGAACTGTCGACCAGCTCGCCGAGCAGTTCGCTGTCGGCCGAGAACATCGTGCCCGAGATCACCTTGAGCGTGAGATGCGTCATCTCCTCGGCGACGTCGACCACCGCGCCGGCGCCCTTGGCGGCCCAGGCCTCGGCGAAGGCGTCGGCCGCCTCCACCATCGCCGGCGAATAGGCGACGACGGACTTGAAGTCGAAGCTCGGCGCCATCAGCCGCCGGTGCGATTTCCATTTCTCGCCCTGGGACACCAGCAACCCTTCGCCGACCACGGCGCCGAGCATTTTCGTTTCCATCTCGGTCTTGGGATAGTTGGCGACGTTGTCGAGCAGCACGCGCTTGACCCCGGCAGGGTCGCTGACCACGTAGTTGCGGCCGAACACGCTCTTCCATTCCCACACCGGCTTCTCGAAGGCGGGGCGCGGAATGGTCTCGAATTCGTTCGCCGGCCGGTCGAACAGCCAGCGGTAGAGCGTCGGGGATTTTTCCGGCGGCGGCGCCGTGCCGACGAGCTGGGGCGCGGCATGCGATTCGGCGACGCTCATGGTCAACAATCCCCTACCGGCGCCCCCGATGTAGGCAGGAACGGTTCCGCGTTCAATGACGCCGTGGCGCCGATGTTCAGCAATCCGGCCAGAATCATGGCCGCGAACAGGCTGGTCTCGGTGCCGGCCCCGGCCCGAGCCAATCCCGCGAAGGCGGCAAACGCCAGGGCAGTCGACAGCAGCGCCGGCAGCAGGCGCTTCGCGATTTGCACGAACCTGTCCATTGGCCACCTCTCCCCGTTTCGGCACAGCGTTGAGATGCGCCACCCGGCCCGGGCGGATGCAAGCGGTTTACGAATCTTGACCGTGCCGCGCGGCCAGCGTTAACCGCCGGTTTACCGCGCCGCTAAAACCGTAGGGATTGCGAAAGAACCATCCACTAAGGTGCGCGCATGGTTCATTCGCGGCTCCTGACGGTTCTGGCGGCGCTCGCCTTGGGCATGCTGCTCGGCGATGCCGCGCTCGCCGCGACGGGCGCACCGCCGCCGTCCGGCAACGACGCTTACGACTATCGCCTGGGCATCGGCGACAAGATCAGGGTCATCGTCTACAACGAAGCCGATCTCGGCGGCGATTTCCAGATCGACGCCACCGGCATGGTGCGTCTGCCGCTGGTCGGCCAGGTCCGCGCCGGCGGCATGACGGCGCGCGATCTGGAGGCCAACATCCGCACCGCGCTCGGCGCCGGCTATCTCAACGATCCGCGCGTCGCGGTCGAGATCACGACCTACCGCCCGTTCTACATCGTCGGCCAGGTGTTCAAGCCGGGCGAGTATCCCTACCAGAACGGCCTGACCGCTTCGAGCGCCGTCGCGCTGGCCGGCGGCTTCACGCCCAAGGCGATCAGCAGCGTCGTCTATGTCCGTCACCAGGGCGAGAGCATCGAAACCGCGCTCGCCGCCACCGAGGCCACCATGATCCGCCCCGGCGACGTGGTGCGCGTCGACTCCACGACCTTCTGGGACGTGATGGACGTGCTGTCGCCGCTCGCCGGCGTCAGCGCCCTGCGCTACACGATTCCCTAGACTACGCCGGGAAATCCGGGGGCAAATCGCGCAACTCGCTTTCCGCGCGCGCTGTTGTATAAGGCGCGAGCCCGTTCACAGGATCGCGCCCGTGCAGCCCAACGAAGTCGTGAAGGTCGGTTCCGTCGAGATCGGCAATGCCCGCAAGCTCGCGCTCATCGCCGGGCCCTGCCAACTCGAAAGCCGCGAGCATGCCTTCGAGATGGCAAGCGCGCTCAGGGAGATGGCGGCGAAAGCCGGGGTCGGCCTCGTCTACAAGACGAGCTTCGACAAGGCGAACCGCACGAGCACGTCGGGAAAGCGCGGCCTCGGCCTTGAGAAGTCGCTCCAGATTTTCTCCGACATCCGCTCGCAATTGGGCTTGCCGGTCCTGACCGATATCCATGAGCGCGAGCAATGCGCGATCGTCGCGCCGGTCGTCGACATCCTGCAAATTCCGGCCTTCCTCTCGCGCCAGACCGACCTGCTCGTCGCCGCCGCGCAGACCGGAAAAGTCGTCAATGTGAAGAAGGGCCAGTTCCTCGCGCCGTGGGACATGAAGAACGCCATCGCCAAGATCGTCGAAGTCGGCAATCCGAACATCATGGTGACGGAACGCGGCGCGAGCTTCGGCTACAACACGCTGGTCGTCGACATGACCGGCCTGCCCACGATGGCGAAGTTCGGCGCCCCGGTCGTCATGGACGCGACCCACGCCGTGCAGAAGCCGGGCGGGCAGGGCGACAAGTCGGGCGGCGACCGCGAGATGGCGCCCTATATCGCCCGCGCCGCCGTCGCCGTCGGCGTCGCCGCGGTCTTCCTGGAGACCCACCAGGATCCCGAGGACGCCGCGCGGCGCGGCATCTCCGATGCGGCCAACATGCTGTGGCTGAGGGACGTGCCGGGGCTGCTCGGCGAGCTCGTCGAGATTGACCGCATCGTCAAGCGGCCCCGGGTCAATTAGACCGCGGTGACCGCGATCCAGGCCTGCACGACGCCGATGATCGACAGGATCAGCAGACCCAGCGTCGCCACCGAGGTGACGAGAAAGCCCGTGCCGCGCTTGCCGGGCGCCGCCATATAGCCCTGGAGGTAAAGGAAGCGGCCGATCACCCAGACGAGGCCCAGCAGCGCCGGCAGCCAGCCGAGCGCGCGGAAATAGCTCGTCGCGATCCACAGCAGCGGGAAGAACACGATGGCTTGCTCGAGCGTGTTCACCTGCACGCGATAGGCGCATTCGAATTCCAGCGGCCCGCTGACCGAAGGCGCGTCGATCTTGTGCTTGGTGCGCATGCGGCTGACATTGACGCCGGTGTAGAAGATGAAAAGAACGGCGAGGATGGTGACGGCCGCACTCAAGATGTCGGCGGGTACATGCATGGCGATTGCCCCCTGATGGCTGGGCTCCCGCGCAGGTTCGCGCGGGAGCGTTATCGGGTCAGCCTATAGGGATTCGTCGCGCCGTGCTTACTGGCCGGTGCCGCCGCCGTTCGCGCGCGCCGCCCGCCGCGCTTCCATCTGGGCCGTGAGCGCGGCCTTCTGGTCCGCCGGCAGGGCGGCCCAGCGCGCCGCGAGGTCGGCCTTCATCTTGGCGCGGTCGGCCTCCGACATCGCCATGAACTGTGCCCGGCGCTGGTCGCGATAGGCATGCTTCTGGTCGTCGGTCATGCCGGCGGTGGCCTTGGACGAATCCGCGAACAGCATCAGGCGCTCTTCGGGCGAGAAGTAGCCGCGCATCGCGCCGCGCCCGTCGGACGCCGGCGGATCGGCGGCCATGGCGCCTTCGAGGGTGACGGCGCTGGCGAGAAGTAACGCGGCTGTGAACACGATACGCGAAAGTTTCATGACTTAACTCCATGTGGGGACACGCGTTTAACGCACGAACGCCGGCAATCCGTCGCCGCCGCAGTCACAGGAAAGACAAACTTCTCGGCGAAATAATGATAAGTATAAGAAAGAAGAGGATCGGCGAGATGAAATATGCTCCAACGTTGTTCGCCGCACTGTTCGCCCTGGCTTTGGCGAGTTCCTGCGACTCCAACGCGGCGGGAGGCGGCGCGATGACCACCTTGGCACGGAGTTCCGGCACGCCCATTCATCTTGGCGATTCCACACTGCGGGTGCCGCTGTCGAATGCCTCGGCCGGCGGTCTTCGCACCCTGGCTCCCGGCCGCAAGGCGGTGCTGATCCTCGACGGCCTCAAGGCCGCGCAACAGCCGGGAATCACCTATCGGGTCTATTTCGGCTTGCCGAGCGGGGCGGCGCCCGACGACGCGCATCTGGTCGGCACGATCAACTTCTATAGCGCGGTGCCGCTCGCCGGCGCCAAGCCCAAGCCCGATCCCGTTTTGGAGTTCGACGTGACGGCTTTGGCCGGCGAGTCGGGCGATTTCGCCGTGACGCTGGTGCCGGAGGGTAAAACGGAAGCCAATTCCGCGCCTGAAATCAAAGAGATAACAATAGTCGCGCGATAGTTGTATTGAATATTGACGCCTGCGTCACAGCTTTGGCTGTGCTTATCTGTAGTTGATTTGTTTTATACTTGCCCTAGTCTTTGAGGATGGCGCCGCGCTGAAGCGGCCGCCGAACTTGGGGAGAAGGGCATGAGCCATTTTTCAAGGCGTAGAGTCCTGTCGACAGGCGCTGCGGGTCTTGCAGCGAGTGCCATCCCGCTGACGCTGTTTGGCGAAATGGGCGCCGAGGCCGGGCCGCCCCTGGTGCGCTACGAGGCCTCGACCCCGAACGGTCAGGCGATGCTGACGAAATATTCGCAGGCCGTCGCGATCATGAAGAGCAAGGCCTTGGGCGATCCCTGCAGCTGGACGTTCCAGGCCAACACCCATTGGGTGCGCAGCGACACCACCAAGGCGGCCCTGGTCGCCACCCTGCCGGCGGCGCAGCAGCCGCTCGCCAACGACATGTGGAACACCTGCCAGAACCACGGCGGCCTGACGACCGAGGACATGTTCCTGCCCTGGCACCGCATGTACGTCTACTATCTCGAGAAGATCGTCCGCATGGTGTTGAACGACAACACCTTCACGCTGCCCTATTGGAACTACAACGCGGCGGCGACGGCGGCGATGCCGAACAAGTTCATCAATCCCGGCAATGCCGGCAATCCGCTGTACCGGGCGCAGCGCAATGCGGGTCCGCAGTCGGGCGCACCGCTCACCGGCCTCGATCTCAGCGCGCTGGGGCAGACCACCTATTCCGGGTTCTGCTCGACCCTCGACTTCGGCCTGCACGGCAACGTCCATGTCAAGGTCGGCAACGGCCAGGGCATGGGCGCCGTGCCCTGGGCCGCGAACGACCCGATATTCTGGATGCATCACTGCAACATCGATCGGCTATGGGCGAGTTGGAACGCCGCCGGGCGGACCAATCCGACCACCGCGAGCTGGCTCAACCAGACCTTCGTCTTCGCCAATCCGGGCTATGCCGGCTGCACCAAGATCGTCGCCACGGTCGGCAACTTCAAGGCGATCGCGCCGCTCGGCTACGCCTATGACCGGCTCGAGCCGGTTCCGGGCGCCCTTCACATCAAATGGCCGTTCCTGCTGCTCGAGAGCGTCCGCCCGTTCCTGCTCAAGGGACCCGGACCGGTCGAGCTGTCGCCGGGCGCCACCCATGTCCAGCTCGCCACCGCCGGGCTCGAGAGCGTGCCCCAGAAGGGGCCGCTGCTCAGCACGCGCCTCAAGGCGCTGACCGCGGACAAGCGCATCTACCTGCTGCTCGACGGCTTGATGGCCGACAGCCAGCCGGGCGTGACCTACAGCGTCTACCTCAACCCGCCGGGGGCGTCGCCCAACGCGCCGGACAAGTCGCTGCGCGTCGGCACGATCAACTTCTTCGGCGCCGTCATGCCGGGTGGCGGCCGGATGAAGGACCCGCCGAAGCAGGCCTTCGACGTCACCGACCTGCTGCGCGGGCTCGAGCGCAAGGGACCGCTGTCCGACAAGGTCTCGGTCAGCGTGGTGCCCGACGGCGAGGCCGATGCCAAGGCCAGGCCGATGGTCGGCTCGCTCTCCCTCGCCGAGGTCTGATCGCCGCGGCACGGTATCGTTCGGCCGCCCCCCGCGAGGGGGGCGGCCTTTTTTTTCCGCTTCCCGGCCTGTAGAGGTTGCCCGCCATCCCCGGAAAGCGCCCGCCATGACCGCGATCATCGACATCACCGGCCGCGAGATTCTCGACAGCCGGGGCAATCCGACGGTCGAAGTCGACGTCCGCCTCGAAGACGGCTCGCTCGGCCGCGCCGCCGTGCCCTCCGGCGCCTCCACCGGCGCGCATGAGGCGGTCGAGCTGCGCGACGGCGCCAAGCGCTATGGCGGCAAGGGCGTCGAAAAGGCCGTCGCCGCGATCAACGGCGAGATCTTCGACACGCTGTGCGGCATGGAGGCCGAGGATCAGATCCGCCTCGACCGCCTGATGTGCACGCTGGACGGTACACCCAACAAAGCGCGCCTCGGCGCCAACGCCATCCTCGGCGTCTCGCTCGCCGTCGCCAAGGCGGCGGCGCAGGCCGCGAACCTGCCGCTCTACCGCTTCGTCGGCGGCGCCAAGGCGCAGACCCTGCCGGTGCCGATGATGAACATCATCAATGGCGGCGTGCATGCCGACAACCCGATCGACTTCCAGGAATTCATGATCATGCCTGTCGGCGCGCCCAGCTTCCGCGAGGCCTTGCGCATGGGCGCCGAAGTCTTCCACACCCTCAAAAAGGCGCTGCACGACGCCGGCCACAACACCAATGTCGGCGACGAAGGCGGCTTCGCGCCGAATCTGAAAAGCGCCGACGAAGCGCTCGCCTTCATCATGAAGTCGATCGAGAAGGCCGGTTACCGCCCCGGCGAGGACGTCTACCTCGCGCTCGATCCCGCCTCGACCGAGTTCTTCAAGAACGGCAAGTACGAACTGGAAGGCGAGGGCAAGTCGCTGGATCCCGCCCAGATGGTCAAGGTCTACGAGGACCTCTGTGCCCGCTATCCCATCATCTCGATCGAGGACGGCATGGCGGAAGACGACTGGGACGGCTGGGCTGGCATCACCAAGGCCATCGGCAAGAAGGTGCAGCTCGTCGGCGACGACCTCTTCGTCACGAATGTGACGCGTCTGGCCGAAGGCATAAAAAAAGACGTCGCCAACGCCATCCTCATCAAGGTCAACCAGATCGGCTCGCTGACCGAGACCCTGGACGCCGTCGACCTCGCGCACCGCAGCGCCTACCGCGCCGTGATGTCCCACCGCTCCGGCGAGACCGAGGACAACACGATCGCCGACCTCGCGGTCGCCACGAACTGCGGCCAGATCAAGACCGGCTCGCTGGCGCGCTCGGACCGCCTCGCGAAATACAACCAGCTCCTGCGCATCGAAGAGCAGCTCGGCGACCAGGCAACCTACGCGGGAAAGTCCGTCCTGAAGGGCTGACGGCCGGTTGCAAATTGGTGTATGCTTCGTCCATGGCTAAAGACGATCTCGAAACCATCTTCGCCCGCGTCCGCACCTGGGCGCCCGATCTGCAAAAAGAAGCGATCGGGGCGCTGTTGGCGCTTGAGCAAGATGGTGGCGACTACTACGAGCCCACCGAAGAAGAATTCGCCGATATCCGCGAGGGCCTGGCCGAAGCCGAACGTGGCGAGTTTGCGACTGAGGAAGAGATTGCCCGCGTCTTTAGACGCCGGCGGTGACGGCACGTATCATCACCGCTGGCGCTTTGCACCAGATCGACCGCATCTATGACTATCTCGCGCGGCATGACGCTGGGGCGGCGCAGCGGGTCGTCGATCGCATCTACAAGATCATCGATCTGGTGACGGAAAGGCCGCATATCGGCCGCCGTATGCGCGAGCGTGGGGTGCGCATGTATGTCGTCAAACCCTATCCCTACATCGTGTTCTACCGGTATGTGGAGCGCAGCGACGAAGTCTGCATCATCCGCGTAAGACACGCCGCCATGCGCCGCGGCGGTCTCCAGGAAGAGGCGCCCGAGTTCCGCGCCGCCGCCAATTCTTAACGTCCGCGATTGCGTCCTTAACCAAAAACCGCTTGACCCGCCGAATCGGTCCGTGATTCGGTCAGGCATGCGAATCAGGCGCAGCGTCACCCGTTTCTTCATCCTCTCGCTCTTGCCGGCGATCGCGGGCGCGGTCGTCGCCTATTTCGGCTATTACGCGGTGTGGGGCGAGCGCGGCATGCTGGCGCTGTCCGAAACCCAGGCCCGTCTCGGCGTCGAGCGCGAACGGCTGGCGCAGGCCCGCGACGCCCGCGCGCGTCTGGAGCATCGCATCGCCCTGATGCGTCCCGGTTCCGCCGATCCCGATCTGATCGAGGAGCTGGCGCGCAGCCAGCTCATGATCGGGGCGCCCGGACAGGTGGTGGTTCGCCGCCCGAACCCCTAGGCTGCCGCCGACGCTTGCCAAAGCAGGCTCCGCTTGCCAAAACGCGCCATGACACGCCCCGTCCCCGTGCACCCAAAGGTCGCAGCCCCATGACCGAGTTGCAGAAGGCCTCGGAAACCGGTGTCAAACCCGCCGGTCTGGGGTCGAATTCCGCGTCCCTGAAGCAGTTCTACACCGACATGCTGCTGATCCGCCGCTTCGAGGAAAAGGCCGGCCAGCTCTACGGCATGGGCCTGATCGGCGGCTTCTGCCATCTCTATATCGGGCAGGAAGCGGTGGTCGTCGGCATGACCGCGGCGCAGAAGGACGGCGACCAGGTCATCACCGCCTACCGCGACCACGGCCACATGCTGGCCTGCGGCATGGACCCCAAGAGCGTGATGTCCGAGCTGACCGGCCGCGCCAGCGGCTATTCCAAGGGCAAGGGCGGCTCGATGCACATGTTCTCGGCCGAGAAGAAGTTCTACGGCGGCCACGGCATCGTCGGCGCACAGGTCCCGCTCGGCACCGGCCTCGCCTTCGCCAACAAATACCGCGGCAACGACCAGGTCAGCGTCACCTATTTCGGCGACGGCGCCTCGAACCAGGGCCAGGTCTACGAGGCCTTCAACATGGCCGAGTTGTGGAAGCTGCCCATCGTCTACGTCATCGAGAACAACCAATACGCCATGGGCACCAGCGTCGAACGCTCGAGCGCCGAGACCCATTTCTACAAGCGCGGCTCCTCCTTCAACATTCCCGGCGAGCAGGTCGACGGCATGGACGTCGAGGCGGTGCATGCCGCGGGCCTGAAGGCGCTGGAATGGTGCCGCGCCGGCAACGGCCCGATCATCCTGGAGATGAAGACCTACCGCTATCGCGGCCACTCGATGTCGGACCCCGGCAAATACCGCACCCGCGACGAGATCCAGGCGGTGCGCGAGAAGCGCGATCCGATCGAGCATCTCAGCCTGAAGCTGATCGCGGAAAAGCTCGCCAGCGAGGACGACCTCAAGCAGATCGACAAGCAGATCCGCGGCGTGGTGAATCTGGCGGCGGAATTCGCGACCGAAAGCCCTGAGCCGGATCCCGCCGAGCTTTACACCGACGTGATGGCCTGAACGCCATGTCCATCCAGATCCTCATGCCCGCGCTGTCGCCCACCATGGAAGAGGGCAAGCTCGCCAAATGGCTGGTCAAGGAAGGCGATGCGGTCAAGTCGGGCGACATCCTCGCCGAGATCGAGACCGACAAGGCGACGATGGAGTTCGAAGCGGTCGACGAAGGCAAGATCGGCAAGCTCCTGGTCGCCGAGGGCACCGAAGGCGTGAAGGTCAACGCCCCGATCGCGACCCTGATCGGCGACAACGACGCTGAAATCCCTCCCCTGAAAGGGGAGGGTCGAACCGGCGAAGCCGGTTCGGGGAGGGGTAGTCCACCGCCCGCGCCGAAGTCCGCTGCCACAGCCCCCACCCGCGCGCCGGAGGCGCGCGACCTCCCCCTTTCAGGGGGAGGACAAATGGATCCGGAAATCCCCACCGGCACCGAGATGGTCACGATGACCGTCCGCGAGGCCTTGCGCGACGCGATGGCCGAAGAGATGCGCCGCGACGACACGGTGTTCCTGATGGGCGAGGAAGTCGCGCAATACCAGGGCGCCTACAAGGTCAGCCAGGGCCTGCTGGAAGAGTTTGGCGCCCGCCGCGTCATCGACACGCCGATCACCGAGCACGGCTTCACCGGCCTCGGCGTCGGCGCCGCCTTCGCGGGGCTTCGTCCCATCGTCGAATTCATGACCTGGAATTTCGCCATGCAGGCGATCGACCAGATCGTCAACTCCGCCGCCAAGACGCGCTACATGTCCGGCGGCCAGATGGGCGCGCCCATCGTGTTCCGCGGCCCCAACGGCCCGGCGGCGCGCGTCGGCGCCCAGCACAGCCAGGACTATTCCTCCTGGTACGCCCACATTCCCGGCATCAAGGTCGTCTCGCCCTATTTCGCCGCCGACGCCAAGGGCCTGCTCAAGGCCGCGATCCGCGATCCCAATCCGGTGGTCTTCCTCGAGAACGAGATCTGCTACGGCAAGTCCTTCCCGGTGCCCAAGCTCGACGATTTCGTGCTCCCCATCGGCAAGGCGCGCGTCGTCCGTCCGGGCAAGGATGTGACGCTGGTGGCGCATTCGATCTGCGTCGGGCTGATCCTCGAAGCCGCCGAGAAGCTCGCCGCCGAAGGCATCGAGGCCGAGATCATCGACCTGCGCACCCTGCGCCCGCTCGACACCCAAACGGTGCTCGCCTCGGTGCGCAAGACGGGCCGCATCGTCACGGTGGAGCAGGGCTGGCCGGTCTGTTCGATCGGCGCGGAGATCGCCGCCGTCGTAGCGCTCGAAGCCTTCGACTATCTCGACGCCCCGCCGACCCGGATCAACGGCAAGGACGTGCCGATGCCCTATGCCGCCAATCTCGAAAAGCTGGCGCTGCCGCATGTCGAGGACGTCGTGGCTGCGGCCAAGGCCGTCTGCTACCGGAATTGACATGGCCAAGAAGCTCAAACTTTCCTGGCATGCCGGCGGATGCCACTGCGGCGCCGTCCGCTTCCAGGCGCGCGCGCCGTCCGAGATCGAACTGGTCGACTGCAACTGCTCGATGTGCCACCGCAGCGGCTATCTGCACCTGGTCGTCGCCGGGAAGGACTTCAAGCTCACGCGCGGCGAGGAGTTGCTCACCGCCTACGCCTTCAACACCGGCGCGGCGAAGCATCTGTTCTGTTCGGTCTGCGGCATCAAGTCGTTTTACGTTCCGCGCTCGCACCCCGACGGCTTCAGCATCAATTTCCGCTGCCTCGACGACCAGAGCGCCTTCGGCTCGGTGAGCACCACCGAATTCGACGGCAAGGAATGGGAAAAGAACGCTCCCAGCCTCACGCCGCTGGAGGCCCGCTAGTGGCGACTCAGATCCTCATGCCCGCGCTGTCGCCCACCATGGAGGAGGGCAAGCTCGCCAAATGGCTGGTCAAGGAAGGCGACACGGTGAAGTCCGGCGACATCCTGGCCGAGATCGAGACCGACAAGGCGACGATGGAGTTCGAGGCGGTCGACGAAGGCAAGATCGGCAAGCTCCTGGTCGCCGAGGGCGCCGAAGGCATCAAGGTCAACGCCCCGATCGCGACGCTGCTCGGCGACGACGAAAAGCCCGATGCCAAGGTCGACATCGCGGCGGCCATGCAATCGATCAAGAGCGCGGTCGCAAGCGAAGCGGCACAGCCGGTCCCTCCCCTGAAAGGGGAGGGTCGAACCGGCGAAGCCGGTTCGGGGAAGGGTAGTCCGCCGCCTGCTCCGCTGCCGGCCGCGCCGGCACCCGTCACGAAACCCGCCGATCCGCTCGACGGCAGGCGCGTCTTCGCCTCGCCCCTGGCGCGCAAGATCGCCGAGCAGAAGGGCATCGACCTTGCGGCCATCCAGGGCTCCGGGCCACGCGGCCGCATTGTGAAATTGGACGTCGAAGCGGCAGCGCCGAGCGCCAAGCCCGCCGCCGCGCCGACACCGGCCGCGAAGGCGCCCGCGCCGCAGGCTCCGCCTGCTGCGCCGCCGCTCGCCGGCATTGCGCCGCTGCCCGACGCGCGCGCCTATTTCAAGCCGGAAGATTACGACGAGATCCCGCACGACTCGATCCGCAAGACCATCGCGCGCCGCCTGTCGTCGGCCAAGACGCTCATCCCGCACTACTATCTGACCGTCGATTGCCGGATCGACAACCTGATGGCGATGCGCGCCAGCCTCAACGCGCAGTCGCCTAAGGAAGGCGGCTTCAAGCTTTCGGTCAACGACTTCGTGGTCAAGGCCTGCGCCCTGTCGCTGATGCGGGTGCCCGAGGTGAACGCGAGCTGGACCGACACCGCCATGCTGCGCCACAAGCACGCCGATGTCGGCGTCGCCGTGGCGCTCGATTTCGGCCTGATCACGCCGATCGTCACTAGAGCCGAGGAAAAGGGCCTCGCCGCCATCTCCAACGAGGTCAAGTCGCTCGCCGAGCGCGCCCGCGCCAAGAAGCTCAAGCCGTCGGAGTTCGAGGGCGGCGGCTTCGCCGTCTCCAATCTCGGCATGTTCGGGATCAAGGATTTCACCGCGGTGATCAACCCGCCGCATGCCGCGATCCTGGCGGTAGGCGCCGGCGAGAAGCGGGCGGTCGTCCTGGGCGACAAAATCGAGATCGCCACGATCATGACGGTGACCATGTCCTGCGACCACCGCGTGATTGACGGCGCCACCGGGGCGCGCTTCCTTCAGGCGTTCAAGCAGTTCATCGAGGAACCGGCGTCGATGCTCTTGTAGGGGCGCAGGCACATGACCGACGACATCGAGGCGATCATCGAGACCGGCAGCGTCGCGGCGATCGAGATCGCGGCCAGCGCGCTGGCCGAGCGCGGCGCCAGGACCGGCAATTGCGCCAACTGTACCCACACGCTGGTCGGCCCCTATTGCGCGATCTGCGGCCAGCCCACCAAGACGCGCCGCCGCTCGATCCGCGGCCTGGTCCACGACTTCTTCCTCGACCTGATCAATTTCGACAGCCGCATCCTGCGCACCGGCCGCGCGCTGCTGCTGGAGCCCGGCGAGCTGCCCAAGGCGTTCCGCGAGGGCCGCACCGTCCCCTATGTCCCCTCGATCCGGCTCTACCTCTTCGTCTCGCTGATCTTCTTCGTGGCGCTCAGCCTGACCGGCATCGCGGTCGTGCAGTTGCAGGTCAAGGCGACGCCGGTGAAGGTGATCCGCGATGCCAGGGGCGACACCTTCATCGCCAATCCGGCCTACGATCCCGACGACAAGGACCCCGACACCGCCAAGGTGATCAAGCCGCTGATCCCGATCGACAAGGCCAAGGCGAGCCGCCCGGGCGGCGTGTTCACCTATTCGACCGAGGCGCATTTCTTCTCCCGCATCGGGTCCTACCGCTCGACCCTGACGGACGAGCAGCGCCGGCGGCTGCTGGAGGCAGCCGACATCAAGATCGACGGACCGGGCAAAGCGAAGGCCGACGGCATCAAGCGCGCCATCGACGCCACGATGGAAAAGCTCGCTGCCGATCCCGCGGCGCTGAACGGCCCGCTGACGGTGTGGATCCCGCGGGCGCTGTTCCTGCTGCTGCCGCTTTACGCCCTGGTGCTCGCGCTGTTCCATATCCGGCGCTTGCGGGATTTCTTTCTCGTCGATCACCTGGTGTTCTCGCTCGGCATCCACACCTTCACCTTCGTCCTCTTGATGGTCGCGGCGGCGCTGGCGCAGGTCTTTCCCGGTGAATGGATCGCGCTCGCCCTGTTCGTCGTCCTGTCGGTCTATATCTTCCTGGCGATGAAGCGCTTCTACGAGCAGGGCTGGTTCCTGACCGCGGTCAAATTCGTCTTCATCTCCGGCATCTACACGATTTTCTGCCTGCTGCCGGCCCTTGCCGCCGTCTTCGTCTTGAGCGTGTTGGGAGATCCCTTTGGCTGATGCATTCGACGTCGTGGTGGTGGGTTCGGGACCGGGCGGCTATGTCTGCGCCATCCGCGCCGCCCAGCTTGGCCTCAAGACCGCCATCGTCGAGCGCGACCGGCTCGGCGGCATCTGTCTCAACTGGGGCTGCATCCCGACCAAGGCGCTGCTGCGCTCCTCCGAGATATGGCACCTGATGCACCGCCTGGACGAGTTCGGCTTTTCCGCCGACAATCTCAAATTCGACATCGCCAGGATCGTGGAGCGCTCGCGCAAGGTGGCGCAGCAGCTTTCCAACGGCGTCGCCTTCCTCATCGAACTGCGCGCCACCAACCTGCCGCGCTGAAGGCGCGACGGGGTGCGGCACCCGCACCCCGTCCGCCTCGCCCCGCGGCGACGGCAGTCAGGTGCCGTTTCCGACGACCTGGAAGTGCGCCAGTTGATCGGTCGCCGCGCTGAAGCGCGGCTGGACGCGCAGCGCCGCCCGGTAGTCCTGATAGGCCGCGCCGACATTTCCGAGCGCTTCGTTCGCGACCGCACGATTGTAATAGGCCACTTCCTGGCGATGCGAGCCGAGCGCGATCGCCTTGCTGGCGTTGGCCACGGCTTCGTCATAGCGCTTGAGCGCGATCATGGTGGCGCTGCGGTTGAGATAGGCTTCGCCGGGATCGGCCGCGATGGCGATCGCGGCGTCGTAGTCGGCCAGGGCGCCGTCGAAGTCGGAACCGTGGGCGCGCAAGATGCCGCGGTTGACGAGCGTGGCGGCGCGGTCCTTGATCGACATGGGGTCTTCCAGCGCCGACGTGCAGATCGCGACCGCGTCTTGCGCGTTCGAAAGCCCCTCGGCCTTCTCGTAGCAGCTGTTGGCGAGATTGTGCCCGAGGACGAGAGCCGCCGACTGTGCTCCTGTCGTCACCGTCAGCGCTGCGATTCCCAGGATCGCACCGGTCAAGTATCTCATGGACCTCCCTCCATGTTGATTGGGCGCGAGTCTTTCACCATATTCGCGGCGCGTCCAGCACAGGGCCACCTCGCGGGGCCGGATGCCAAGCGGTTGTCCGCGCTGGCCCTTTCGGGCGCGGGGGGCCAGGGACGGTCGGCTCGCGGCGGGCAGTACGGCGCGGCAGCGAATTGTTTCACCCTGCGCGTTTTGCTAGCGTCCAAGTCCTATCCGGCGGCACGATTTATGTTTTTGCGATCAAAGCGCTTTTCGAATCCGTCCGGGAAGGCGGCGCCGGCGGGCGGCAGGCGCGCCGGCCGTCTCGCGTCCTCGGCAGCGGCCCGCCCGCACGACCCGGCTCATGATGTCGACGGCGGATCCGCGCCTTGTGCAACTGCGCCATGCCGCCCTGAACGCCGGTGCCGCCGGACGTCTCCAGGAAGAGGGCCGCCTGTGGCAGCAGGTCCTGGACATCGCGCCCGACCACCCCGACGCCCTGCACTTCATGGGGAAAGCAGGCGCTGCAGCGCGGCGACCAGCGCGGCGCCGCAGCGCTTCTGGAGCGCGCGGCGCGCGGTGCGCCGCGCGATGTGCTCCTCCACCTCAATCTCGCGCTGGCGCGGCGCAGCATCGGCGATGCCGCGGGCGAACTCGCGGCGCTGGACGGGGCGCTCGCCGCCGATCCGTTGTGCTTTCCGGCCCGCCTCGCCAAAGGGGCGCTGCTGGAGCGCCAGGGCCAGCGCCGCGCCGCCGCGCGCATCTACAAGGATGCGCTGGTGATCACGCCGCCGGAAGAAAGGCTGTCGCCGTCGCTTGCCCAGATGGCGCAGGCCGCGCGCCGCTGCGTCGAGGAAAATTCCGGCAATTTGGATGCGTTCCTGCGCCAAAGGCTCGGTGGCGCGGCCCTGCCCAAGCGGTTCGAGGAATGCCTGAACGTCGCCACCGGCAAGGCGCGGATCTTCACCCAGCAGCCCGCCAACCTGCATTACCCCCAGCTTCCGGCGATCGCCTATTACGACAACGCCGACTTTCCCTGGCTGAAGGACGTCGAAGCCGCGACGGATGTCATTCATCGCGAACTCGTCGAGCTGCTGCGCGAGGACGCCGGCGACTTCGCGCCCTATGTGAACCATCCGGAAGGCGTGCCGCTGAACCAGTGGGCGGAATTGAACAACTCGCCGAAGTGGAGCGCCTATTTCCTCTGGAAGGACTCCAAGCGCCAGGACGCGCATTGCGACCGCTGTCCGCGCACGGCCGAGGTGCTCGCCGCCGCGCCGATGGCGCGGATCGCGCAGCGCGCCCCGACCGCGTTCTTTTCCTCGCTGGAGCCGCGCGCCCATATCCCGGCCCATACCGGCGCGACCAATGCCCGGCTGATCGTGCACCTGCCGCTGATCGTGCCCGACGGATGCCGCTTCCGCGTCGGCAACGACACGCGCGACTGGCAGCGCGGCAAGGCCTGGGTCTTCGACGACACCATCGAGCACGAGGCCTGGAACGACAGCGACAAGCCGCGCGTCGTCCTCATCTTCGACATCTGGAATCCCTTCCTGAGCGCCGCCGAACGCGAGCTGCTGTCGGCGCTGGAAGACGGCCTGGCGGACTACTACCTTCAGCCCTGAGGTCAGTCCGGGTCGTAGCCGAAATGCGCGATCCAGGGCCGGATGATCGGCATCACCGGTTCGAGTTGTTCGGCAAAGGGCCGCCACTGGCCGACGCCGGACTTGTTGAGCCCGCGCATCACCTGGATCGCGCTCGGCGTGGCGATGAAGCGCTTCTTGGCGTGCTCGGCGAAATTGTGCAGCTCGGCGCTCCATTCGATCTGGAGGAAGTCGCAGACCCGGCGCGCCTCGCCTTCGAAATCCTCCAGCAGGCTCTCGTGGCGCACGACATGCAGGTCGAGGTCGAGCTTTTCGCGGTAGGCCATGCTGATGCGCATGACCAGGTCGTAGAAGCGCGCCGTGCCTTCCAGCGTGAGATATTCGTACATCGAGCGGTTCATCTGGAAGGAATGGCGGAAGCAGCTGAGGACGACGTCGCGCGGGTCGCGCAGCGCGAACAGGATTTTCGCTTCGGGAAACAGCTTGGCCACCACCGCGAGGTTGACCGCGTTCAGCGGGTGCTTGTCGATGAAGACGCGGTTGTCGGGATCGACCTGGTTGTGCGCCACGCGGTCCCAATAGAGCTTGCGGAACCGCGCGGCGTCGGCGGCGCCCAGCCGGGTCAGGCGGTCCAAGCCGTCCGTATTGGTCAGATACTCGTTGATCGCATCGTACATCAGCGAGCGCTCTTCCAGGCTGACGACGTCCGGATGACTCATCAGGATGTTCTCGAGCAGGGTGGTGCCCGATCGCGGCGAGCCCACCAGAAAGACGTGCTGGCGCGGTTCGCCGGACCTGCGCGGCGCCCGGGCCCGGCGATCCGCCTTGATCTGGGCGGCGGGCGCCGCCTCGAAATACTCGGTCACCCAGCGCAGATAGGTGTAGGCGGTGTCCGATCCCGGCGGGGCGTAGCGCGGCGCGAAGATTTCCTTGCGCCTCAGATTGCCCTCGGTATAGGCCGCGAAGGCCTCGGCGTAGCGCTTTTGCGCGTTGCGCAGGTCGCCCAGCAGCGCATAGGCCAGCGCGACGTCGAGCGGCATGGCGCGCTTGTCGGCGATCAGCTTTGCGATCAGCGCGTCGGCCCGCTCGTGGTTCTTCTGCGCGATCGCCGCCCGGATCTGGGACTGCAGGGCGATGAACTGCTTGTCGTCGAGCGCCAGGGCCTGTTCGGCCAGCGCGTCGGCCGTATCCCAGTCCGCCCGCCGGGCCGCGAGATAGGCGAGGCGCGCGATGGCCTCGGGGTATCTGGGCTGCACCGCGAGGGCGCTCTCATAGCAGGCCCGGGCGACCTTGAGGTCGCCGTTGAACTCCGTGGCCCAGCCCTGGTTGTAATGGCCGGGCGCGAAATCCGGCATCAGGTGCGTCACCTTCGCGAATATCGCGATGGCGTCGTCCCAGCGCTCGAACTTGGTGTAGCAGAGGCCCAGCGCGTTCAGGATAGGCACGTCGTCGGGCAGCATGGCATGCGCGCGCTCCAGATCGGCGAGCGACTTTTCGTGCTGGCCCTGCTGCTCGAACCAGAAGGCGCGCAGATTGAGCAGCAGGGGGGCGACAAAGCCGTCCTCCAGCGCGGCGCGCGCCAGGGCGATCGCCCTTGTCGGATCTCGTTGCGGCTGAGCGCCGCGCCGACCGCGTCCAGCGTCTGCTGGTCGCGCCGCCGCATCCCGGCCGATGGTGCCAAAGGCGCCGCTCACATCGTTCTCCTTCGGAGCTTGTCGCTGCGCGGCGCCGGAGCGCCGCCCGTCTTCTAGGCGATCAGGCCGGCCGGTGCCAAGCGCGCCGGGACCGGGGCAAAAAAAAAAGCGGCGCGGCCTTGGGGGCCGCCGCTTCCTTGTTCGAATTGCGGGCTATTACGACTTGACGCTCAAGCCCAAGAAGAACGTACGACCGATGGCGTCGTAGGTGCCCGGGAAGGTGTTGCCGCAGTCCACGTTGGCACCCGACAACTGGGGCCGTCGACGATCGGCGGCTTCTTGTCGAAGATGTTCCGGATGCCGCCGCGGAGCTCGAGGCGTCCGTGACGTTCCAGGTGCCCGACAGGTCGAAGTAGTTGAACGAGGGGATTCCGCGTCCAGCGGGTCGACCGCGCCGAGCTGCACGACGTTGTCGAAGCGCGCCAGGTTGAGGTAGCGCCAGTTCAACGACACCGAAACGTCCCAGTTCGTGTACCAGGTGGCGCGGAAGTTGTGCCTCCAGCGCATCGCCGGCGCGCCGCAAAGCGTGCCGAACTGACCCGTGCAGACGATCTCGGCCGCATCGGGCGTCGGACGGAACGCCGACTTCATCAGATACGTACCGGCAAGGTTCAGGTCGAAGGTGCCGGCGTCGTTGCCGAAGATGTCGAACACGCTCAGATCGTTGGTGTAGTCCAACACCAGGTCGATGCCGCGCGTCTTCAGAGCGCCGATGTTGCCATAGAGCTGGTTGGCAAAACCGTTCTGCGAAGACAGCGTGCCGAAGTTGTCGCGATTGATGTAGGTCGGACCGCAGAAGCTGTTGCCCTGCGAGTCATGCGCCGCGCCGGCAACCGTCTGGGTCGGGTTGTTGGCCGGATCATAGCACAGGTCCATGATCGTATCGAACGGCAGGATCGCGATCGCCTGGCGCACGGTGATGTCGTAGTAGTCGACCGTCGCGGTGAACCCGCTGAAGAAGGTCGGGGTCACGACCAAGCCCACCGAGAACGTGTCGCCGGTTTCCGGTGCCAGCAAGGGATTGCCCTTGATATAGGACGAGCACTGGCCGCCGCAATCGAGCGCATTGCTGCCGACGGCGCCGAGATTCGGAACGCCGGTGGCAAGGCACAAGGCCGCGGTCGGAACATAGTTGTGCAGGCTGTTCGCACCGCAGGGGTCGGATCCGGAAGGAGCCGAATTTTGCGGCGGAGAGAACAGGTTCTGGACGTTCGGCTCGCGCACGGCGCGGACGAACGAGGTGCGGAACCGCACGTCGTCGACCGGCTGCCACAGGCCGCCGAACTTGAACGACACGAAGCCGCCCGGCGCATACTGCGAATAGCGGAAGCCGGCATCGAGTTCCAACTGCTGGGCAAGATAGGCGCCTTCGACAATCGGAAGCTTGAGTTCGGCGAAGCCTTCCTGCGCGCCGTACGAGCCGGCCTGAGCCGGCGAGTTGCCGAAACCAAGGCTGCAGCCCGGGGCGGCCAAGCACGCATCGGGCGTGAAGGTCGACTGCTCGCGGCGCCACTCACCGCCGAAGTTGATGCCGACGCCGGTCGTCGCCCACGGCGAACGAATGCCGTAGACGCCGAGATCGCCGGTGATCGAGCCCTGCGCGTCATATTGCTGGGTGATGCCGATGGCCAGCAACTGCGTTCCGAAGAACGCAGCCGATGCCGCCGAGATGCCGCCCGGGCCGTTGAAGATGTCCGCCGGCACGCAACCGTTGGAGGTGTCGATGCAAGTCGGCGCGCCGGGCGGTCCTTCGACCAAAAGGGCCTGCTGGAACTTGGTGCCGTTGGCGTCGCCGGTCAGCACGCGGCCCCAGAAGGTACGGCCGTACTGGGCCGAAACGTCGTAGGTCCAGCCCTCGAAGAGCTCGCCCTTTGCACCGACCACGATCTGGAACGCCTGGTGATCGTCATGCGTGGCGCGCGGACCGTTTTCAACCTGGCGGCGGCGAAGCCGGAAGGTCGAAGTATCGTTCGGATCCACCGCCGTCGTCGTGCCGTTTTCGTAGATGCCGCCGGCGCCCGAGCCGCCGCCGACCGGGAACAGAATCGCGCGTTCCTGCGGCGACATCAGCGGGTTGCCGAAGTTCACGGTGAAGTTCTGATTGATCGGAACTTCCGCGAGCTGCGATACGGCGCTGTTGTCCGAGAAGGTCAGGCGCGAATAGACGTCGAGGTGATTGTTGACTTCGTAGTGGCCGACCGCGCCGAAATCCCAACGGGTGTTGGGGGTCTGGTAGAAGTTGATCGGCGCGAAGTTGTAGGAGGAGCCGTCGTCGGTGACCAGCGTGCGGGAGTTGGTGAACATGAAGCCCGCGCCGTTGCCGGCCGTGATGCGGCCCATCGGGGCGCCCAAGCTGCCGCCGGCGCAGAAGCCGCCGAAATGCGGCGTGAAGACTGCCGGACAACCGTTGAAGTCGGGCGAGGCCAGCGCGAACTCGCCGGAGGCGCGGTTGCCCTGGAAGGTCGTCTGACGATTCTGGTAACCGGCATAGATCGTGACGTTGCCTTTACCGTCGCCGGTGTTGGCGCCGATGATGCCGTCGATCGTGCTGATCGTGCCGTCCGAGTGGTTGGGCTGCGTGATCGAGGCGTCGACGAGGACGCCCTCAAAATCCTTGCGCAGGATCAGGTTCACGACGCCGGCCACGGCATCCGCGCCGTACACGGAGGACGCGCCGCCGGTCAGGACTTCGATGCGATCGATCATCGCGGCCGGGATCTGGTTCAGGTCGACCTGGCCGAGGAAGTCGGCCGGCTCGAGGCGCTTGCCGTCGACCAGCACCAGGGTACGGGCCGGGGTCAGGGCGTGAAGGTCGATGGTCGCAAGGCCGCTGGACGCGTTGTTCGTCGCCGAGTTGTCGCCGTCGTTGAAGACCGAAGGCAGCTCGCGAAGAATGTTTTCGACGCTCGAGGCACCCTTCAGCTTGATGTCGTCCTGGCCGATCGACTGGACCGGGCTCGAGCTGTAGATGCCGGTTTGCGGGATGCGCGAACCGGTTACGATGACCGTCTCGGTCACGGCGTCGGCGGCCCAGGCGGGTGCCGAAACGCTAAGTGCCGTCGCGGTGGCTGCTCCGAGGAGCAGAGCCGTCTTCAGACCGCTCTTGCTTTGAATTTGAAACACTTGGTAACCCCCTTGGTTTGTCGCGGCGACGCTTTACGGTCAGCGGACGTTAGTTCCATCAAGTATGCGTGGCTGAATTTTCAGCCTTGGATCAAAACGCGCCATATTCCAGACACGCTTCGGCCCAGTTCGATGCGAACGTAGAAGCCACCTTGATTGCGGTCAAAATAGAAATGGTGCGCCGCAGGATTCGGGATCGGAGTGTGGCATTTCGGTGTCATTTTTCACAGGTTTTGGCACGTTCTGCCAAGGCCCTAGGGCTCGCCAGCAATAAAAGAACAATGCGAAAATCGCCTGTTTGCAGTGGAAACTCGCGTTTACTACAAACCGAATGCGTTCGTCGCTCTCGATTCAACGGAAAGCGGACAATCAGGCATTCTCTTTGGGTCGTCTTTCTGGCATCTGGCTGACGAACCCGCGCCGCAAAGAGCCCATGTCGAGTCCCCAAAATCCTCAGTCTTTCGATGCCGGCGGCCAAGTGCTGCGCCAGGGTCTCGCGGCCGCCGCGCAGGCCGAGCGCGCCGGAAATCCGGCCGAGGCCGAGCGCGTGCTGCGTGGCTTGCTGGCCTCTTTCCCCAGCGCCCTCGACGTCCTCAATTCCCTGGGCGTGCTGCTGAAGAACCGCGGACGCTATGCCGAATCCGAGACGTTTTTCCGTCAGGCAATCGCGTTGGCGCCGCGCGTGGCACCCCTGCATAACAACCTGGGCAATCTGCAGCGCCGGGCGGGCGACTCGCCGGCCGCCGAGCGCTCCTACCGGGCCGCGATCGCGCTCAAGGCCGACTATGCGCAAGCCCATTACAACCTCGCGGTCGCGCTGCAGGACCAGAAGCGGATCGACGAAATGCTGGTGCCGCTGCGACAGGCGTGCCGCCTCGAGCCGCAAAACACCGAGGCGCTGACCTTGCTGGGCGCGGTGTGCGGCGAGCGGGGCGAAGCGGAGAAATCGCTGGCCGCCCTCGACGCCGCCGTCGCCTCCAATCCGGTGCATTTCGGCGCGCACTACTATCGCGGCGTGGTTTTGACCTCGCTGAGCCGGTTCGACGAGGCGATCGCGATGCTGGAACGCGCGGTCGCGCTGCGCCCCGACAGTTTCGAAGGCTATTTCGCGCTCGGCAACGCGCTGTCCCGGGCCGAGCGGCTCGACCAGGCTTTGGCGGCCTACGCCAAGGTCGTCGAGATCGCGCCGGAATATCTCGACGGCCACTACGCCTACAATCTGTTGGCCTGGACCATGGGGCGCGCCGACCTCAACCTGGCGTCCTATGGGCGGGCGCGCGCGCGGGTCGGCGAAAAGCCCGACCTGCTGCTGGCCGAGGCCGATCAGCGCCTGTTTCACCGCGAGGCGCCGGCGGCGGAGGCCCTGCTGCGGCGGGCCCACGAAATCGCGCCCGAGCGGACCGACATCGCCAACGCGCTCGCCCGCGCGCTGTCGATGCAGCAGCGCTTCGGCGACGCCGTTGCGTTGCTGGAGCGCGCGGTCGCCGCCGAGCCATCCGCCATCCGCCATCGCCGCGAGCTGGGTTCGGCCCTGCTGCAGGATCGCCAATTGACCCAGGCCCGGACCGTCCTGGAAGAGGCGCTGGCGCTCGACCGCTACGACCAGCTCAGTTCGGCCTATCTCATGCTGGTCTATCGCGAGCTCGGCGACAGCAAGCTGGAACGCCTGGCCGACATCGCCCGCTACGTCCGCGTTTTCGACATCGAGCCGCCGGCGGGCTTTTCCGACATCGAGTCCTTCCATCGCATTCTGCGCGAAGATCTGATGAGCCTGCATACGCGCTCGGTCGAGCCGTTCGACCAGACCTTGCGCGGCGGCACCCAGACTATGGGACATCTGTTCTCGCGCCGGATGCGCGCCATCCAACCCTTGTACGAGCGGCTGAACGAAGCGGTCGCGGACTATATCCGCGATCTGCCGGACGATCCCTCGCAGTCCTTTCTCGCTCGCAAGAACCCGGAATTCGGCTATTCCGGCGCGTGGTCGGCACGGCTCAAATCGGGCGGCTATCACGCCAACCACGTCCATCCCATGGGGTGGGTCAGTTCTGCGTATTACGTCTCGCTGCCCGACGCCGTCGAACAGGCGACGGACCAGCAGGGATGGCTGAAGTTCGGCGAGTCGAATCTCGGCCTGGGCGAACGCGACCGGCCGCTTCATCTGGTCAAGCCGAAAGTCGGCCGGCTGGTTCTCTTTCCTTCCTATTTCTGGCATGGGACCGTGCCGTTCGCGTCGACCGACACGCGCCTGACGGTGGCGTTCGACGTCGCACCCGGCAAACAGCCGATTCCGAGGATGTGAAAGCGCCATGAGCAAGACAGGATCCGGCGCTTCCCCCAAAGCCAAATCCGACGCGGTCCCGGTCGACCAGCTCAGCTTCGAGATCGCCTTGAAGGAGCTTGAGGAAATCGTCACCCGGCTGGAGCAGGGCGAAGTCGACCTGGAAGATTCGATCGCCCTTTACGAACGCGGCCAGGCGCTTAAGGCGCATTGCGAGAAAAAGCTCAAAGCCGCCGAAAGCCGGCTGGAAAAGATTGTCCATGGTGCAACAGGTGTGACGGGAAGCGACCCACTAGACCTTAGTTCGGCTTGATTTGCGCTCCGAAAAGGCCGACCTTTTTTCGCACTGCAACAGAACGCGCCGCGCGCGAGAGACCATTCGACATGGCCCTGCCTACGAAAACGCCACTCCTGGACACCGTCAACGAGCCGCACCAGCTGCGCGCTCTCGACCGCAAGCATCTGCGCCAGTTCGCCGACGAACTGCGCACCGAGATGATCGACGTCGTCGCGGTGACCGGCGGCCATCTCGGCGCCGGGCTCGGCGTCGTGGAGCTCACCACGGCGCTGCACTTCGTCTTCGATACGCCCAAGGACAAGATCATCTGGGACGTCGGTCACCAGGCCTATCCGCACAAGATCCTCACCGGGCGGCGCGACCGCATGCGCACGCTGCGCCAGGGCGGAGGATTGTCCGGATTCACCAAGCGTGCCGAGAGCGAATACGATCCGTTCGGCGCCGCGCATTCCTCGACCTCGATCTCCGCCGGCCTCGGCTTCGCCGTGGCGCGCGACCTCAAGGGCGAGAGCGGCAATGTCGTCGCCGTGATCGGCGACGGCGCGATGAGCGCCGGCATGGCCTATGAGGCGATGAACAATGCCGGCGCGATGGATGCGCGCCTCATCGTCATCCTCAACGACAACGACATGTCGATCGCGCCGCCGGTCGGCGCGATGAGCGCCTATCTCGCGCGCCTGGTGTCGAGCCGCTCCTATCGCGGCCTGCGCAAGCTGGGCAAGAAGATCGCCAGCGTCCTGCCGCGGCCGATGAAGGTCGCCGCCGGCCGCGCCGAGGAATATGCCCGCGGCATGGTCACCGGCGGCACGCTGTTCGAGGAGCTCGGCTTCTACTACGTCGGCCCGATCGACGGCCACAATCTCGATCACCTGATCCCGGTGCTCGAGAACGTCCGCGACATGAAGAACGGCCCGGTCCTGATCCATGTCGTGACCAAGAAGGGCAAGGGCTACGCCCCCGCCGAGGCGTCGGCCGACAAATATCACGGCGTCAGCAAGTTCGACGTCATCACCGGCGAGCAGAAGAAATCGAACTCCAAGGCACCCGCCTACCAGAAGGTGTTCGGCGAAAGCCTCATCATGGAGGCCAAGAAGGACAGCCGCATCGTCGCGATCACCGCCGCGATGCCGTCCGGCACCGGCGTCGATCTGTTCCAGCAGGTCTTCCCCACGCGCAGCTTCGACGTCGGCATCGCCGAGCAGCACGCGGTGACCTTCGCCGCCGGCCTCGCCGCCGACGGCATGAAGCCCTATTGCGCGATCTACTCCACCTTCCTGCAGCGCGCCTACGACCAGGTGGTGCACGACGTCGCGATCCAGTCCCTGCCCGTGCGCTTCGCGATGGACCGCGCCGGCCTGGTCGGCGCCGACGGCCCGACCCATGCCGGCTCCTTCGACATCGCCTATCTCGGCACGCTGCCGAACTTCGTGCTGATGGCCGCCGCCAACGAGGCCGAGCTCGTCCACATGGTCGCGACCACGGCCCAGATCGACGACCGCCCGTCGGCCCTGCGCTATCCGCGCGGCGAAGGCTGGGGCACGATCGAGCGCCCGCTCGAAGGCGTTGCGCTTGCGATCGGCAAGGGCAAGATCTGGAAGGAGGGCACGTCGATCGCCATCCTCTCCTACGGCACGCGCCTCCACGAGGCGCTGCTCGCGGCCGAGAAATTGTCCGGCTACGGATTGTCGGCGACGGTCGCCGATGCCCGCTTCGCCAAGCCGCTCGACACCGATCTCATCCGCCGCCTGGCGCAGAACCACGAAGTGCTGATCACGATCGAGGAAGGCGCCGTCGGCGGCTTCGCGGCCTATGTGATGCAGTACCTGGCGACGGAAGGGCTGCTCGACCGCGGCCTCAAGATCCGCCCCATGGTGCTGCCCGACCGCTTCCTCGACCAGGACACGCCGGAACGGATGTACGCCGCCGCCGGCCTCGATGCCGCGGCGATCGTCGGCACCGCGCTTAAGGCGCTCGGCCGTCCGCAGGAAGCCAACGACGCGCAAAGGGCTTAAAGTTTCGCGCCGCAATTGCCGCTTGCCGCGACGCGCCCGCGCCGTCACAATGCGCTCGCGCGCGCCGGGCTCGAACCCCCGCGCAAATCGATAAACTCGCGAATGGGCCTCGGGGGATGGCGGCGCATTCGCATTGCAAGAGCGCCGACATGAGCACGCCATCCACCGACGACAATCTCCGCGCCGACGTTTTCCTGGTCGAGCACGGCTACGCCAAGAGCCGCACCGAGGCGCAGTCCGCGATCCGCTCCGGGCGCCTCAAAGTCAACGGCGAGATCGTGATCAAGCCGTCGCGCACGCTCAATGCCGATGCCCAGATCGAATACGTCAAGCCGCATCCCTATGTCTCGCGCGGCGCCCTCAAGCTCGTGGCGGCGCTCGACAGCTTCAACCTGTCGCCGGACGGCCTTGTCTGTCTCGACGTCGGCGCCTCGACCGGCGGCTTCACCGAGGTGCTGCTCGAACGCGGCGCGGCGAAGGTGTTCGCCGTCGATGTCGGCCACGCCCAGATGCACCCCAAGGTCCGCAACGATGCGCGCGTGATCTCCTGCGACGGCGTCAACGCCCGCGAATTGTCCCGCGTCCAGGTCACCGAGCCTCCCGGCGCGGTGGTGATCGACGTCAGCTTCATCGGCCTCAAGCTCGCCCTGCCGCCGGCCCTGGCGCTGGCGGCGAGCGGCGCCTGGCTGGTGGCCCTCGTCAAGCCGCAATTCGAGGTCGGCCGCTTCGCCATCGACAAGGGCGGCATCGTCAAGGACGCGGCGGCGCGCGACGCCGCGGTGAAGGACATCGCCGAATGGATCGCCGGTCAGGCCGGCTGGACCGTCTCGGGCCGCATGGAAAGCCCGATCGAGGGCGGCGACGGCAACCGCGAATACCTGATCGCCGCGAAGAAGGTGTGAGCCCGCTCTGCCGCCACTTCGGAAGCTGCGGCGGCTGCACGCTCCAGGACGTGCCGGAAGCGGAGTACCGCGCCGCCAAGCGCGAGGCGGTCGTCCGTGCCCTGACGAAGGCCGGCGTCGAAGCCGAGGTCGGCGACGTCGTCGCGGTCGCGCCCCGCACCCGCCGCCGCGCGGTTTTCAAGTTCCTGCGCCGCGGCGACGTCGCCGAGATCGGCTTCCACGCCCTCAAATCCCACACCATCGTCGATCAGCACGAATGCCTGGTGCTGCGCCCCGCGCTGGCCGCGCTGGTGGCGCCGCTGCGCCGCGCGCTCACCCAACTGCTCGCGAGCGGCCAGCACGGCGAGGCCCGGGTCGCCGAAGCCGATAACGGGCTGGACATCGCGCTGCGGGTCAGCGCGAAGCTGACGCCCGCGCTCACCGCGGCGCTCGCCGCGGCCGCGCCGGCGCTCAAGGCCATCCGCATAACCTGGAACGGCGCGCTGGCGTTCGAGAGCGCCGCCCCGCTGGTCCGCTTCGGCAAGGTCGCGGTGAAGCTGCCGCCCGACGCCTTCCTGCAGCCGACCAGCGAAGGCGAGGACGCGCTGCGCACCCGCGTCGTCGCCGCCATGGCGGGCGCCAAGAACATCGCCGACCTGTTCGCCGGCTGCGGCACCTTTTCGCTGCCGCTGGCGCAAGCCGCGCGCGTCCATGCCGTGGAGCGCGAGCAGAGCCTGCTCGATGCGCTGGCCGCTGCCGCCCGTGCCGCCTCCGGCCTCAAGCCGGTAACCATCGCCCGGCGCGACCTTTTCAAGCTGCCGCTGACGCCGCCCGAGCTCGACAAATTCGACGCCGTGACCCTCGATCCGCCGCGCGCCGGGGCGGAAAGCCAGGTCCGCCAGCTCGTCCAATCCCGGGTCGCCCGCATCGCCTATGTGTCCTGCGACGCCGCCAGCTTCGCGCGCGACGCCCGCATCCTCGAGGGCGGCGGCTACCGGATCGCCGAGGTCACCCCCGTAGACCAATTCCTATGGTCGTCGCATATTGAGATCGTGGCCGCTTTCGAGCGGTGAGCGTGGGGACGTGTATGCGCAGGATCTTGTTCACACTGGCGCTGTTGGGCGCGGCACTTGTGTCGGCGCCGGCCGCGGCGGCGGGCTTCGCCGACTGGGCCGCCATCGTCGTCGCCGGCGACTGGCATTCGCATTCCGGCGCGCCGTCGGAAGTGTTCGACAGCGGCCGGCGCGACGTCGCCGCCGATCTCGCCCGCCTCGGCTTTTCGCCCGGCAACATCCTGCAGTTCTCGGTGCGCTCCGACACCCATCCGGGAACCGACCTGGCCAACAAGCAGACCATCGCCAACGAGCTGTGGGACCTGTCCAACCGAACCACCGGCGGCTGCTTCGCCTATCTCACCAGCCACGGCTCGCCCGACGGCATGGTGCTGGGGGAAGGGATGCTCTCGCCCAGCGCGCTCGCCGGCATGCTCGACAATGCCTGCGGCAGCCGGCCCACCGTGGTCTTCGTCGTCGCCTGCTATTCCGGCGTGTTCGTCGACGCGCTCTCCGGCCCCAACCGCTTCGTGATGACCGCGGCGCGGCCCGACCGGCCGTCCTTCGGCTGCGGCGACAACGACCATTACACCTTCTTCGACGATTGCTGGTTGCGCTCGGTCGGCGGCGTCGGCGACTTCGCCGCCCTCGCCAACGCGGTACAGGCCTGCGTCAGCGCCAAGGAAGCCGAAATCCACGCCTATCCGTCGGAGCCGCAGCTCTCGATCGGCGCCAACGTCGCGGCGCAACTGCCCAGATGGCGGTGAGCGTCCCGGCGCTACGTGGGAACGCGTAGCGCCGCCAAAAGACGGGAACCCGTGAGCAAACCTGTCACCGGTGGCCGTGGCGTTTTGGAGTCACAAAGGCGATAGTCTTTGTGATGAGGGACACGGCGATCACAAACCAGGGGTTGCAGAACCACGCGGCGCCGACCGGAACCGAGAGCTTGCTCTCGCGCGAGCGGCACTTCCGCAAAGTCCTCGATGAGCTTCCGGCCGCGATCTATACGACGGACCCCTTGGGCCGCATCACCTATTACAACGAAGCCGCCGCCTTGCTCTGGGGCCATGCCCCGGCGATCGGAACCAGCGAGTGGTGCGGCTCGTGGAAGCTCTTCTGGCCCGACGGCACGCCGCTGCCGCATGGCGATTGCCCGATGGCGGTCGCGATCCGGGAACGGCGGATGGTGCGGGGTATCGAAGCGATCGCCGAACGTCCCGACGGCACGCGGGTGCCGTTCATGCCCTATCCGACGCCGATCTTCGACGAGGCGGGCGCGCTCATCGGCGCGGTCAACATGCTGGTCGACCTCAGCGACCGCAAGAAGACCGAAGAGTTCCACGCCCGCCTGTCCGCGATCGTCGAATCGTCCGACGACGCCATCATCGGCAAGGACTTGACCGGCAGGATCCTGAGCTGGAACCGGGCGGCCGAGCGGCTGTTCGGCTACGCCGCGGCGGAGGCGGTGGGCCAATCCATCACCATCCTCATCCCGCCGGACCGCCTCGACGAGGAAGCGCTCATTCTCAGCCGGATACGCAGCAACGAGCGGGTCGAGCACTACGAGACGATCCGCCGCCGCAAGGACGGCAGCTTGCTGGAACTGTCGATCACGGTATCGCCGATAAGGGATTCGGGCGGGCGGGTGGTCGGCGCTTCCAAGATCGCCCGCGACATCACCGAACAGAAGCGCACGCAGGAGCAGCGCGATCTCCTGCTCGGCGAGATGAAGCACCGCACGCGCAATTTCGCGGCGGTGATCGATGCGATCGCCCGGCAATCGCGGCCCAGCGATGCCCCGCAAGCCGCCGCTATTTTGGATTTGTTCGTCGGCCGGCTGCGCGCGCTGCTGTCGGCCGGCGAGATCGCGGTCGACTCGGCATCGCGCTACGCCTCGCTCCAGCTATTGTTCGAAACGACGCTGCGGCCGTTCCGCAATCCGCACCAGCAGGCGCAGATTTCCATCGGCGGCCCCCCGATCGAAGTATCGGAACAGACGGCCGGCGGGCTGGCGCTGGCGGTGCACGAGCTCGCGACCAATGCGCTGAAATACGGGGCGCTCAAGACAAAGCAGGGGCATGTCTCGCTGGCCTGGTCGGTGGACGGTGCCGGCCGCGCCGCGATCGAATGGCGCGAGCGCGGCGGCGAGCCCATCGCCGGCGATCCCACGCGAAGGGGATTCGGCAGCCGGGTGATCAAATCGGCGGTTTCCGGGGAGCCGGACGGCAAGACGACGCTGCGGTTCGAGCGGGACGGCGTTTGCTGCCGGTTCGAATTTCAGATGCGCGCGAGCTAGCTAGGCGGGCATCGCGTCGAACGCGATGGAGATGCGCTCCGCCGCCGCGCCGCTCGGCCAGGTGCGATGCGCGTACCAGGACGGAAACAGGATCAGCAGGCCCGGCTCGGGCGCCAGCGACCATTCGTCGACCGCGCGCCCCGCCATCCGCGTCATCGCCGGCAGCGCGCCGAAACCGACATGCCCCGCCTTGCCGTCGCCGCCGCGCGCCGGATTGCGCACGTAATATACGCCGCTCAGCCAACTGCTGGCATGGATGTGCCAATCCTCGTGGCCGTCGGCGTGCATCGCCAGCGCCCAGGACGACAAGCTCATCTGCGCCGGCCAGCCGGCGATGAGCGGATGCGCCGCGCGATCCGCACGCGCCATGCGATAGCGCAAGACCGCCGCGCGCACCGCTTCGTGGAAAGCCTCGATCGCCGGACTCTTTACGGTCTCGAAATCGTCGATCCGGAGAACGCGCCCCCGAATCGGCTTATAGGCCTGCGATGCCGCGAGCGTATCGTGCGCCAGGATTTCCCGCGCCAGCGCCGCGTTGTCGAGAGCGAGCCGCTCCGCCGCGAACCACGGGGCGCGCGCCGTCAGGTTTTCGAACGCCGCGTCGTCGCCCAGCGCCCGCGCCGCCGCCGCCAGCGTCCACACCACCTGCGCGCGATGCACGCCTGTGTCCCACAGCGCTTGCGCCGACGCGTAGGCCTCGCCCGCCGCGCCTTGTTCGATGAGGGCCGAGCCGAGCACGCGCAGGCAGGCGATGTCGAACGGATCGCGTGCCAGGCCGCGCCGCGCCGCCGCGATGGCGTCGTCCCGCGCGCCGCTGCGCAGCAGCGCCGTTGCGAGTTCTCCATCGGCGCGGGGCAGGGCGGCGTCCGCCGCGCGGGTCAGCAGCGGAATTGCGCGCCCATGGTCACCCGTCTGATTCGCGGCGCGCCCCAGATGATAATCGGCCTGCGCTGCGAACGCCGGCGCCAGTCCGGCGCCGAGCACATCGGCGATCTGAGGATAAAGTCCGCGCTCGAACAGAAGCTGCGCCAGCAGCAGGCGGAATTCGCCGCGCTCCGGCCGCGCCGCCACCGCCTGGCGCAGCGACGCCAGCGCCTTGTCCGGCGGCAGGCGTTCGATCGGCGGCTTTTCGATCCAACGGATCTGCAATTCTCCACTCCGTCGCCGCGTCGCTTGGCAAGCAGGCATGGCCCAGCTACGTTCGCCGTCAGCTTAGTATACTTCCTTTTTGGAGCAGCACATGGTGCGTGACCAGACAAGCGGCGAAGAACCGCCGGCGAGCAGGACTGGCGAGCGCAAAGACATTTGGCAACGGCCGCGCTTCAGGGGATTTGCCGCCAAAGACGCGGAAGCCGGCGACACCATTAGCGGTGAGGGTCTCAGCGTGTCTTGATTCCGTCGAACGGCGGTCGCCGTTCGATTATCCCACCTGGCCGCGCTGCCTGAGCGCGTGATCCGCCAGCACGCAAGCCATCATCGCTTCTCCAACCGGCACGGCGCGGATGCCGACGCAGGGGTCGTGGCGGCCCTTGGTCTGGATGTCGGTGTCGCGGCCGTCGGTGCCGATGGTCTTGCGCGGGCTCAGGATCGATGAGGTCGGCTTGACCGCGAAGCGGCAGACGACCGGCTGCCCGGTCGAGATGCCGCCCAATATGCCGCCGGCATGGTTGGCGAGGAAAAGCGGCTTGCCGTCATTGCCGGCGCGCATCTCGTCGGCGTTCTCTTCGCCGGTCAGCGACGCGGCGGCGAAACCGTCGCCGATCTCCACGCCCTTGACCGCGTTGATGCTCATCATCGCGGCCGCGAGATCGCCGTCGAGCTTGGCATAGACCGGCGCCCCCAGCCCGGCCGGAATGCCTTCGGCCACGATCTCGATCACCGCGCCGACCGAGGAGCCGGCCTTGCGCACGCCTTCGAGATACGCCGTCCACGGATCGACGGCGCTTGCGTCGGGGCAGAAGAACGGGTTCTTCGCGATCTCGGCCCAGTCCCATTTGGCGCGGTCGATGGTTTTCGTCCCCATCTGCACCAGCGCACCGCGCACGCGGACGCCCGGATAGAGCGATGCCAGGACTTTGCGCGCCACCGCGCCGGCCGCGACCCGCGTCGCGGTCTCGCGCGCGCTCTGCCGCCCGCCGCCGCGGTAGTCGCGCACGCCGTATTTCGCGAGATAGGTGTAGTCGGCGTGCCCGGGGCGGAACTTGTCGCGGATCTCGCTGTAATCCTTGGAGCGCTGATCGACGTTCTCGATCAGCAGCGCGATCGGCGTGCCGGTCGTCACCTGCGCCGCCATGCGCTCGTCCTGGAACACGCCGGACAGGATCTTCACCGTGTCCGGTTCCTGGCGCTGGGTGACGAACTTGCTCTGCCCCGGCCGCCGCCGCTCCAGGTCGGCCTGGATGTCGGCCTCGGTGAGCGCGATGCCCGGCGGGCAGCCGTCGACCACGCAGCCGATTCCCGGCCCATGGCTCTCGCCGAAGGTCGTGACGCGGAACAGGTGGCCGAACGTGTTGTGCGACATGATCCGAACTTAGGCGCCGAACAGCGTTTCCGTCCCCATCGACAGTCGCAGCATGCCGGCATTGCCCATGTGGTATCCTATCGTTTCCTCAGGCGAAAGTCCGAGGTAATGGGCGCGGATCGCGGTGCAGGGCAGGGCGTGGCTGACGATCACGCTGTCGCGCGTCAGCGTCGCGAGAAAGCGTCCGACGCGTTCGTGGATCTGCGCCATGCTCTCGCCATTGGGCCGGACGTAATTCCAGGGGTCGGACCGGTATCCTTCGTGCTGGAAGAAGGCAGCGATAGGCATGCGCGCGTGATCGCCCAGATTGCCTTCCAGCAGGCGCCCGTCGGCGCGATAGCCGCCCGCCGGCAGTCCCGCCGCCTCGCGCAGCAGCTCCATCGTCGTGCAGGTCCGGTGCAGCGACGAGGCGTGGAAATCGAGCGCCGCGAGATCGCCGGCGATATCGGCCAGCACGCGGCCATTGGCCCGCGCCTGCGCGCGCCCGTGCGCCGTCAGCGGCGAGTCGTCATGCCCCGCCGCCCAGCCGTCGGCATTGTGCTCGCACTCGCCATGGCGGACGACATAGAGGGTGAGGTCGCGAAAGTCGGTCATGCGTCGAGCCGGTCGACCGTGCTGCCGCGGACGCGGAACACCACGCCTTGCGGCTCGTCGAGGGCGGAGACCGCCTGCCAGGACAGTCCCCCGAACAGCCCGCGCAGTACCCGCGTGAAGCCGCCATGGGTGACCGCGATCGTGTCGCCGCTGAGATCGCCGATCCAGCTCTGCGCCCGCGCCGCGACCTGCGCATAATTCTCGCCGCCGGGGACCGCGACGTTCCACTTGTCCTGTTCGCGCGCCGCGTAGCGCGCCGGATCGCGCTCGCGCGCCTCGGCATGCGTCAGGCCTTCCCATTCGCCGAGATTGAGCTCGATGATGCGCGCCTCGGTGCGATAGCCCTCGCGCGGCAGGCCGCAGGCCTCGCGCGCGATCTCCATCGTGCGCCGGGCGCGGGCGAGGGGGCTCGACACCCATTCGAAGCTGCCTTCGGCGTGCGTGCGCAGGATGTGGCCGACGGCCTTCGCCTGCGCCGTGCCCCTGGCGGTCAGCGGCGTGTCGCGCGACTGTCCCTGGAGGCGCCCGGCGACGTTGGCCTCGGTCTCGCCATGGCGCGCGAAAAACAGCGCCACCCCGCTGCGCAGACTAAGCGCCATCGCTCTTGGCGACCGCGATGTCGGGGGCGTCGACCGCCTTCATGCCGACGACGTGATAGCCGGCGTCGACATGCAGGTTCTCGCCCGTCACCGCCCGGCCCATGTCGGACAACAGATAGAGCGCCGCGTTGCCGACTTCCTCGATCGTCACGTTGCGGCGCAGCGGCGAATTGTATTCGTTCCATTTGAGGATATAGCGGAAGTCGCCGATCCCGCTCGCCGCCAGCGTCTTGATCGGCCCGGCCGAGATCGAGTTGACGCGGATCGCCTTCCTGCCGAGATCCTCGGCCATGTAGCGCACGCTCGCCTCCAGCGCCGCCTTGGCCACGCCCATCACGTTGTAATGCGGCATAACCTTCTCCGAGCCGTAATAGGTCAGCGTCACCATCGAGCCGCCGCTGGTCATCATCTTCTCGGCGCGCTGCGCCACGGCGGTGAAGGAGTAGCAGGAGATGTCCATCGTCATGCGGAAGTTCTCCGGCGTGGTGTCGACATAACGGCCGTCGAGCTGGTCCTTGTCGGAGAAGCCGATGGCATGCACCACGAAGTCGAGACTGTCCCAGACCTTCTTCAGGTCGTCGAACGCGGCGTCGATCGAGCCCTGGTTGGAGACGTCGCAATCGATCAGCGCCGCCGGCTTGAGCGGCGCGACCAGCGGCACGACGCGCTTCTTGAACACGTCGCCCTGGTAGGAGAATGCGAGCTCGGCGCCGGCCTTGTGCAGCGCCTCGGCGACGCCCCAGGCGATCGAGCGGTTGTTGGCGACGCCCATGATGAGGCCGCGCTTGCCTGTCATGAGTCCTTCGAAGGCCATGTCCTGCCGCTCCAAAAACGTCCCGCCGACGGGCCTTCTGTGGCGGTAAATGTGAGGAAACTCAAGGAGAATTGCTTACCCGGCGGAAAAGGCCACGGGTTGCGGCAGGTTATCCTCCCCCGCGCAGCGGGGGAGGTGGCTCGCCCGCCCTTCGCGGGCGAGACGGAGGGGGTAGCCGCCGCACGATCTCCTCCACGACACGAGCGACGTCCGCGTAGATGTCTTCGTTTCTGACTCTCAGAATGCGCCATCCCCTGGCACGCAAATAGGCGTCGCGGCGCCTGTCATGCTCGACTCCTTCCGGCGACGAATGGGTCGCGCCGTCCGCTTCGATGACCAGAGCGCCCGCGACATGTGCGAAGTCCGTGACATAGGGACCGACCGGATGCTGACGGCGGAATTTCTGGCCGGTTGCGTCGAGCGCGCGCAATTGAACCCAGAGAACGACCTCGGCCTTCGTCATCGTCGCGCGAAGACGTCTGGCCAAGGCCGTCGATTTTGCGTTCTTGTCTCGCGTGGCCCCCTCCGTCAGGCGCTGCGCGCCTGCCACCTCCCCCGCTTCGCGGGGGAGGATAGGTCAGGGCGCGCTTGCCTTACAAATCAAAATGAGCCTGACAATAGTGTCGTTCTTTGCCATCTTTCTTCGTCGGAGAAGCGGCATGCTGAGAATCGTTTTGCGCGTCCTGCTCGCGCTGTTCGTGCTTGTTCTCGTCGCGGCGCTCGCCTTCCTCGGCTATCGCGCGTTCCGTCAGCACGCGAACGCCGCCGCCGCCGTCATCGCGGCGCCCGACGGCGTCGACGAGAAAGCCTTCGTGCCGCTCGGCGGCATCGAACAATGGGTGACGATCCGCGGGCAGGATCGCGCCAATCCCGTCATCCTCATCCTGCACGGCGGCCCCGGCGGCGCGATGAGCCAGCTCGCGCCGGTGTTCCGCGCCTGGGAGAAGGACTTCACCGTCGTGCAATGGGACCAGCGCGGGTCGGGCCGAACCTATGGCCGCAACGGCGCCAACGAGCAGCCGATGACCGTCGACCGCATGGTCCGGGACGGCATCGAACTGACGCAGTACCTCCTCATCCATCTGCACAAGAGAAAGCTCGTCCTGCTCGGCCATTCCTGGGGCAGCGAGCTCGGCGTGCTGATGGTCAAGGCCGATCCCGGCCTGTTCAGCGCCTATGTCGGCACCGGCCAGGTCGTCGCCAAGGAGGCGAAAGAGGAAGTCCTCTATACCCGCCTGATGGCGAAGCTCGCCGCCGCGCGCGACGCGGACGGCATCGCGAAATTGAAGTCCGTCGGCCCGCCGCCCTACAAGTCGGAAGCCGATCTCGGCGTCGAACGCGAGATCCAGAAGCGCTTCGAGACCGACGCGGAAAAGAACCTGCAAGCGGCGATGACGCCCATCGTGCTCTATTCGCCTGACGTGTCGCTGCGCGACATCTACGACTTCTTCCAGGGCCAGACCTTCGCCGGCGAAGCGCTCTACCGCGAGCTGCTCGGCTACGACGCGCGCAAGCTCGGCCCCCGCTTCGACGTTCCGATGTTCGTGTTCAACGGCGACCGCGACCTCACCACGCCGCACGATCTCGCCAAAGCCTGGTTCGACGGGATCGAGGCGCCGCACAAGGAATTCGTCCTCCTCGAGGGCGGCGGCCATTCCGCGCTGATGACCATGCCCGACCGCTTCCTGCGCGAACTGAACGCGCGGGTCCGGCCGCTCGCCGCCGGCCTCTGACTAGGGCCGCCAGCCGGAGACCACCAGCACTGCGCCGTTCTCGCCCTTCTGCATCAAGTTGGTGATCAGCACGTCGTCGCCCCGGATCAGGACGCCGCGCGGCTGGAATTCGCCGGTCGACAGCGTGACGGTGCGCAGCAGCGTCAGATCGTCCGCCGCGAACACCCAGAGCGTGCCCTTCTCGCCGATCGCCAGGACGTATTTGCCGTCGCCTGTGATTTCCGCCACGCGTTCGGGGACCTGGGCGCGGTGCAGCTCGCGCCGCGTCCTGGCGTCGATCGCCACCACCAGGCCGGCGGCGTTGTCTTCGCCCAGACGTCCGCCGCCATAGACCTTGCCGCCCAACGCGGTCACGGCCCAGAGCGAGGCGCCCGCGACCTCCAGCGGCTGCGGCGCCAGCGTGTTCTTGTCGACGACCGTCAGCGCCGGCCCGCGCGCATGCGCCACCCAGATATCGCCGCCCTCGGCCGTCAGCGCGGTGGCCCATTCGGCGAGCACGCGCGATCGCGTCTGCGCGCCGCTGCGCGAATCGACCTTGACGAGGCGGCTGCTCACCGAACTGCATTCGGGTTCGGTCAGGGCCCACAATGTGAGGCCGTCGGCGATCATCGCATCGGGACACTCGCCAAGCCGCGCCAGCACATGGCGCCCGCCGGATGGGCGGTAGATCAGCTTGTCGGTATTGACCATCGCGAACACCGTGCCGTCGGCGGTCGTTGCCATGTCGACCGGCAGGCGACCGACCGTCACGCGTTGGACGACCGTGCCGGCGCCCAGATCGATCTTGGCGATGCGGCGCTGCCCGCTCTCCGCCACCCACAGGAAATGGCCGTCATAGGCGATGCCTTCGGCCCATTTGCCGACATCGATCACCGTCGGCTTCAGGACGTCGCCGGCCGCCGCGGCTCCGGCGAACAACACGGTGCAGGCCGCCGCCACCGTCAAAATGCCCTTGCGCATGAAACCCAACCCCCGTCAGTGCCGGCCAGGCGCCGGACGCAAGAACAGCACCACGCAGTTGGGGCTTTTTCGCGACCGGATACGGGCCGTGGAAGGCATTTGTCATTCGCCGGGGCGGCGGGCATGCTTGACGCATCGCCGCCGAAGCTTTCCTTGCGGAAGCCGGCGCGCCAGAACCAGGGAACGGGAAACATGGACAAGGTCGTCACCAACCCCAAGGGCTTCTCCGCCGAAGGGCTCGCCAAGATCGCGCCGGCCTTGCAGCCCATCGTCGATGCCGGCGACCTCTCCGGCTTCGTCACGCTGACCTTCCGCCATGGCGAGATCGCGCAGCTTCTCACCCTCGGCCACCGCGACATCGAGAAGAAGCTGCCGATGGAGCGCGACACGCTGTTCCGCATCGCCTCGATGACCAAGCCGGTCACCTCGCTCGCGGCGCTGATGCTGATGGAGGAGGGCAAGTTCAAGCTCGACGACCCGATCACCAAATGGGCCCCGGAATTGAAGAACCGCAGAGTGCTGAAGGACGCGCAGGGACCGCTCGCCGACACCGTTCCCGCCGCGCGCGACATCACCTTCGACGATCTGTTCACCCACCGCAGCGGCCTCGCCTACGGCTTCTCCTCGCTCGGCCCCATCGCGCACGAATACCAGCGCATGCTCGGCGACGTGCTGAACAGCGTCACCGCGCCCGACGAGTGGATGCAGGCGCTCGGCACGCTGCCGCTGCTCTACCAGCCCGGCGAGCGCTTCCACTACAGCCATTCGACCGACGTGCTCGGCTTCCTGGTCGGGCGGATCGCCGGCATGCCGTTCCGCGACTTCCTGATGCAGCGCATCTTCGCCCCGCTCGGCATGGCCGACACCGATTTCTACGTGCCGCCGCAGAAGCGCGGCCGCGCCGCGGTGGTCTACCGCCTCGACGCCCAGAAGAACGCGCTCGAGCCGGTGCCGTTCACGCAGTTCGACACCCCGCCGTGGTTCTGCGGCGGCGGCGGCGGGCTGATCTCGACCGCCGACGACTATCTGAAATTCGCGCGGGTGATGCTCAACAAGGGTGAACTCGACGGCACGCGGCTGCTCTCGCCCGCCACCGTCGAGTTGATGTGCACCAACCGCCTGACGCCGGCGCAGCGCGCCATCCCCTTCCTCGGCATGATCCCGATGTGGGACGGCATGGGCTTCGGGCTGGGCGTCAGCGTGATCGACGCGCCCGAGAAGCTCGGCTTCCTCGGCATGGGCGGCGTCGGCAGCTTCGGCTGGCCCGGCGCCTTCGGCACCTGGTGGCAGGCCGATCCGGCCAACGACCTGATCATGATCTACCTGATCCAGAATTCGATGCCGCTGGAGCCCGGTGCGATCGCCAACCTGGCGGCGGGCCAGCGCATGGGCGGCCGCCTCGCGCTGCCGACGTTCCAGCGCCTGACCTATGACGCGCTGAGCCGATAGGCGCCGTGCCGCCGAGATGCTGAAGCTCCTGCACGGCGTCCACCCGCTCGCCTTCCTGGTCGTGGCGACCGCGCTGGAAGTGAGCGGCGATGCGATCATCCGCATGGGGATATACGATCACGCCGGATGGTATCGCGCCGGGCTGTTCGTGGCCGGCGCGGCGCTCCTGTTCGGCTACGGCGCGTTTCTCAACCTGGCGCCGGTGGCGTTCGGGCAGGTGGTCGGGCTCTACATCGCGACGCTGTTCGTCGTCTGGCAGATCGTCAATTTCCTGTTCTTCCGCACCCTGCCGACGCTGCCCATCCTGGTCGGCGGCGCGCTGGTGGTCGCGGGCGGCGCGATCGTCGCCTTCTGGAAGCCGTGAGCGCGCGGGCGGCGCTCAGCCTGCGGCGCGTTCGGTATGGACGATGGAGGTCGAAGAGCCGCCGCCGTCGCCGGTCGCGACTTCCACCGTGGCCTTCAGATGACGGGCGAGCGCTTCGACGATGCTGGTGCCGAGCCCGCCCTGGTGCGCGCCGTCGGAAGGCGGCTGCCCCACGCCGTCGTCCGACACCGACAGCCGCCAGTTCGGGCCCTCCGCCGCATAGGCCACTTCGATGAAGCCGCGGCGCCCGTCGGGGAAGCCGTGCTTGATCGCGTTGATCACCAGCTCGGTGATGATGAGGCCGAAATTCACCGCGTCGTCGGACTTGATCGTGCCGCCGCTCGACGAGGTCAGGATCGCGATCCGGTCGTCGCCCTCGGTCATCGAGCTGGCGATGCCCTGGCACAATTGCGCGACATAGGGGCCGAACTCCACTTCGTCCAGCATGCCTACGGAACAGAGCTGGCGCTGCACCCCGGCCACCAGGATCAGCCGCTTGTGGACGTCGCGCAGATGCATGCGCGTCTCTTCCGACTGCACGGCGCGGGCCTTGAGCAGAAGGATGCTGGCGATGATCTGCAGGCTGTTGGCGATGCGGTGGTGCGCCTCCTGGAGCAGCATGGCCTGCTGCTCGGCGACCTCCGCCTTCAGGCGCTCGGCCTCGCGCAGTTCGGTGACGTCGTGCAGCCCGACCACGATGGCGCCGTCCTGCGCCTCGGCGGTCCGGCGGGCGTTGAGCAGCATGCGGCGAGTGCCGCCTTCGGCCAGCTCGAGTTCGATTTCGACGTCCTGCGCTATCGAATCGCGGGCCATGACGTCGTGCAAGGTCTGGAGCGCGAGGGCGCCCCAGCGCGGCGTGCGCGGCTCGCAGAACGGCCGGCCGGGCAGGGCGGAGGTATTGGCGGGAAACAGGCGGGCATAGGCGTGGCTGGCGGCGACGACGCGAAGCCTCGAATCGAGGATCGCCAGCGGCTCGCGCATGGTCGCCATCAGCGCATGGGAGGCCGATGGGCGATATTCGGGCGGCGGTGCGTTGGGGATTCCCGGCAGCGGGTTCTGACCGGACATATCTTCGACTTGTTGCTGGCGTTCCTGCAAGTTCATCGCGGCCTCCGTCCCCCGGATGGGTCGGAAGCTAGGCGCATCTAGCCCTTGCGTCTGTGCAGTATTGACCACACATGGTGCGTGATATATGTGCGCGGCAACGGTAAAGTGCGTCGCAGCACGTCCGCGTTTCTGGGCGCTTTGGAGCCGGATTTGAAACGCACTGAAATCGTATTCGATCCCGTCGAATTTCTCGCCATGGTGGGCGGCGGGCGCACGCTCGCGAAATATCGCAAGAACCACAAGATATTTTCCCAAGGCGACGTGGCGGACGCCGTCTTCTACATTCAGAGGGGCGAGGTAAAGGTTACCGTCGTGTCCGAGCAGGGCCGCGAAGCGGTGATCGCGATCCTCGGCAAGGATGGCTTCTTCGGCGAAGGCTGCCTCGCCGGGCAGAAGAAGCGCATGTCGACCGCGATCGCGCACATCGATTGCGAGATCATGCGGATCGAAAAACAGGCGATCATCGAAGTCCTGCGCGACGAACCGACGTTCTCCCATCTCTTCGTCGCCCATCTGCTCACCCGCACCATCCGCGTCGAGGAGGATCTGGTCGATCAGCTCTTCAATTCGAGCGAGAAGCGCCTGGCGCGCACGCTCCTGCTGCTGGCGAATTTCGGCAAGGAGGGCCGGCCCGAGGCGATCATCACCAAGGTGACCCAGGAGACGCTGGCCGAGATGATCGGCACCACGCGCTCGCGCGTCAGCTTCTTCATGAACAAGTTCCGCAAGCTCGGCTTCATCAAGTACAACGGCACGCTGGAAGTGCATTCCTCGCTGCTCAGCGTCGTCTTGACCGACCATCCGCCGATCAAGCGCACCGCGCCCTCGCGCAAGAAGTGAGGCGCCTGCGTTAATACGTTCCCCGGCACACCGGGCCGCGCAGCGACGTTTGGTCGTGCGGCACGCGGGAGCCCAGCAGCCGTCCGCGCATGTCGGCCGTGTTCGTCACCGGTCCGCAGCGGTCGACGGTCGCCTGATAGCAGATTTGCGGAAGGACATCGGCATCGAACCCGATTTCGAGCTGATAGCCGTTCGCCGGCGTCGACGAATAGACCGGATCGAATTGCAGCGTCACGGTCCGCGTCGCGCCGCTGGCCGGGATGTTCAGCGCATAGGCGTTGGCGCCGGTGACGGGAATCGTCTGCACGGTGAGGCCATTCATGTCGAGCAGCCGCAGCGTGCCGCCCGTCAGCTCCGCCGGCCGGCCCAGGATCGCGATCGACCGCCAGGTCAGGGTGCCGGGTTTCTTGCCGCAGAAATACTGCGCCGCCACCGCGTCGAAATCGAAATCGGTTTCGAAATGCGCCGCGCAGCCATTGGCGCCGAAGCCGCCTTTCGCGGTGAAGCGGAACGGCATGCCCATATGGCCCAGGCCGAACAGGCAGCTCTTCGGGCTGGCGGGATCGGGCCGGTAGGCATAGTCGTAATAGGTCAGGGGATTCCAGCCCGTCGTGAAGTCCGCCGCGGTGCACGGCGCGACCAGGCTGAAGTCCCAGCATCGGGGGGTCTGCCAGCCGGCATAGAGAACGCGCTTGGTCCCCGGGATGCGCAGCGATGACCAGAAGCTGAGACTGCCGAACAGCGACGTGAACGCCGCGGGGCGCGGGCTCGAGACGTTGCCGCTTGCCGTATCGACGCAGCTCACGCCGGCGCTGAATCCGACGGCACAGACGTCCGTCGTCGCGGTGCCGGTGGTATTCAGATACGGCGTCAGCGCGGTGAACGAGCCGCTCAGCGGCTTGTTGAACCAGTTCGGGGCGCAGAGCGCACCGCTGGACAGGTCCAGGCACGACACGCTGCCGCCCGACGACCCGCCGTGCAGGACGAACAGCCGGGTCGGTGCCGCCGCGTCCTCCAGCAGGAGCCCGTGATAGCTCGATCCCCCGGTCGCGAGCGCCGGCGACGTCCAGCCGCCGCAGGGCGCGGCGGTCCCCAGATCCCAGCAATAGACCGTGCCGTCGGCCTCCAGGTACAGCCGGGTCGGGTTTACCGCCTTGTTGCCGACGACGCCGCCGATGCGCTGGTCCAGCGCGCTGCCGCTGACATTGGCGCCCAGCATCGCGCCGAACCCGAGGAAAGGGACCGCGCAGGGCGCTTCGGTTTGCGTCTCCCAGCAGCCGATGCCGGCCTGGGAGTTGCCGCCGACCGTGCTGGAGGCCGGATAGTAGATGCGGGTGCCGGCGATCACGTGGTTGTTTTCCGACGGCGTGCCGATATCGTTGCCCAGCGACCTGGGCCATACGCCGGGACAGCTCGCGAACGTCGCGGCATCCCAGCACATGATTTTCGCCCAGCCGGCCATGGCGTGGTGATACGTCGCCATGATGTTGTTGCCGATGGGGATGGGCGCGAAGCCGTCGCCGCCGACCGAACTGCTCGCGCTCGCACCGCTCACCGGCACGTTGACGATGAAGCTGGTGCCGGGACCGTAGCCGGGATGGCTGTAGGTCGTCGTGTTGCCGCTGCCGTAAGGCGGGTTGGTCCAGGTCCAGCCCGGCGGCGCGACGATCGAGCCGGGCACGTAGGTCTGGTTCGGCGACAGCGTGTCGGTGATGCTGATCGGGCCGCTGCTCCCCGATGTCGGCGGATTGTAAAAGATCACATGCTCGATGGTTTGGCCGATTGGCACCGGCTGCCTCACCGGCGTGCCGTCGGGATTGAAGACGCCCTTGTGCACGCCCGGACCCGGCGATTCCCGGCTCGGCCGCATCGGCCCCGCGACGACGCCGATGCAGCCCAACGCGACAGCCGCGATGACGACGGCGGTCGGTGCAATCCTGGCCATGACCCGTTCCCCCTCCGGTTCAATCGATAGTTGAACCGCGGGGCCATCGAGTCAATAAAGGTGATGTATTTACCATGATAATACTTACATTATTCCGGATAAACAGTGACATAAGAAGAGAAGAATTCAGGACGGACAAGTCCCGCAAGCTCGGGTCATCAAGTACAACGGCACGCTGAAGGTGCATCCCTTGCCGCTCAGCGTCGTCTTGACCGACCATCCGCCGATCAAGCGCACCGCGCCCTCGCGCAAGAAGTGAGGCCGGCCGCGCTTGACGGCGCGGCCTTTTCCGTCAACACTTCACCATATGGTGAAGTGTTGACGGAGCGTGCCATGATCGTGCCGAAATGCCTGGCCTTGTGCGGGTTGCTTGTCGCCGGCGGCGCGGCCGCCGCTGCGCCCCCGGCCGCGATGGCGCCGCTGGCGGATTATCTGATGCCGCGCGACGCCGAGATCGCGCTGGCGCGCAGTGCCGCGCCGGCCTCGATCTCCGCCGCCGCGACGGTGATGATCCTCGGCCGGCACGGCTACGAGACCGTGGCGACCGGCACGAACGGCTATGTCTGTCTGGTCGAGCGCGCCTGGGAGTCGGGCTATGACGATGCGGAATTCTGGAATCCGCGGGGCCGTGCTCCGATCTGCTTCAATCCGCCGGCGGTGAAGACCGTCGTGCCCGCGCATCTGGAGCGCACCGACTGGGCGCTGGCGGGTCTCTCGCCGGCGCAGATGCGCGAGCGCGCCCGCGGCTCGGCCCTCGCCAACACCAAGCCCGCGCCCGGCGCGATGTGCTTCATGATGTCGAGGGACGCGCATCTGAGCGACCGCGACGGCCATTGGCATCCGCACCTGATGTTCTATCTCTCGCCCGCCGACGCGCCGTCCTGGGGCGCCAATCTCGACGGTTCGCCGGTGCTCGGCGGGCCGGGCAATCCCGAGCCGGTGATCACCTATCTCATTCCCGTGCGCCGCTGGTCCGACGGCGAGCTGGCGATGGAAGGGCACTGAGATGAACGCGGCCGAACGGCTGGACCGGACTTTCGCGGCGCTGTCCGACCCGACGCGCCGCGCCATCCTCGCGCGGCTGGAGCGCGAGCGCGACGGCGCCACCGTCAGCGCGCTGGCGAAGCCCTTGACCGTCAAGCTCCCCGCCGTGATGAAGCACCTCGACGTGCTGGACGACGCCGGCCTTGTCTGGCGCAGCAAGCAGGGGCGCACCGTGACGGTGCGGCTCGCGCCCCGGCCGATGCGCGAGGCGATGGAATGGCTCGGGCGCTATGAGCGCTTCTGGTCCGCCAGCCTCGACCGGCTGGCGCTGCACGCCGAGGCCAGGGAAGCCGAACTGCGCAAGGGCGGGCGATGACCAGTCTCACGCTCGTCCGCCGCATCAAGGCGCGGCCGTCCGTCGTGTTCGACGCGCTCGTCACCGCGGAAGGTATCGCGCAATGGTGGGGGCCCGATGCCGGGCCCGTCCTGATCGCCGAGGTGGAGGCGCGCGTCGGCGGCCGGTTCCGCGTCCGCTTCCGCATGCTGGACGGCAGCGAGCATGAAAGCAGCGGCGAGTTCCTCGAAGTCTCGCCGCCCAGCCGCGTGCGCATGACCTGGCGCTGGACCGGCGGCGCCGAGGACCCCGGCGAGTCGGTGCTCGACATCGCGCTGCGCGCGGTCGGGGAGGGCACCGAAGTCACGCTCACCCATGCGCTGCTCGGCAGCGAAGAGACGCGGCGCTCCCACGAAGAAGGCTGGAGCGGCGCCCTCGACAAGCTCGTGGCGCTCTTCGCCTGAACGAAAAAGGCCGGGCACGGAGAGCTTGCGCGCCTGCGGCGCAAGCCTAGGTTAGGCACGCTTTCCGAACCGGCCTGTGCGATGCCCGATATCCTGTTGCAGAATCTCTGCGCGATCCCCGCCGCGGGCGACGGCTATGTGCGGGTGGCGGAAGCGGTCGCCGCCGACGGCTCGCTGCTGTTCCTGTTTGTCGAGCCGGATGGTGCGGCCGCCATCATGGCGCGAACGGAACAAGGCATCGGCATCTTCCCGGTGCCGCGCATGGAGACGCCGCGCCGCTTGCGCCTTCTGCGCGCCGGCGCGGACGGCGTCGTCGCGTCCGTCGAACTTCCCGCGCTCAATCTGACCTTCCCGATGGTCGACGTCTTTCCCGACGGCCGCGTGCTGGTCGCCGGGCCGCGCTGTTCCTGGCGCAGCGAGACCGATTTCGACCGCAACGGCGCGGTGATCGACCCGGAAACCGGCACGGTCTCGCGCCTTCTGCTGGGCGACGGCATCGAGCAGGTGTCCATCGATACCGCCGGCCGCATCTGGGTCGGCTATTTCGACGAAGGCGTATTCGGCAATTTCGGCTGGAGCGATCCCGGCCCGCCGCCGATCGGCGCCGCCGGTCTCGTCTGTTTCTCCGAAACGGGCGAGAAGGTCTGGGCGTATGACCAGAACCGCCGCCAGATCTCGGATTGTTATGCGCTGAACGTCCATGGCGGCGAAGCGGCGGCGTTCACTTACACCGATTTCCCGGTCTGCATGATCTCGGGCGATTTCGGCCGCGCCTGGTTCGAGACCGGCCTTGCCGGCTGCAAGGCTTTCGCGATTTCAGGGCACCGCGTTCTGTTCTCGGGCCAGTACAACGACTCCGCGCATATCGGCTATCACGGCACGTTGCTCGCCGACCGCCCCGGCGAATTCGAACAGGTGACGTTCCGGCGGCCCGATGGCGCCGCGGTCATCGCGGGCCGCATCGTCGGCCGCGGCAGCCGCCTGTATTTCTTCGCGGGCGACGCGGTGTATGCGGCGGATTTGGACTGACAAGAAAAAGGCCGGAAGCTTTCGCTCCCGGCCTTGTCCATTTCAAACGCTCGAACCCGTTCTCAGTTGTAGACCTCGAACAGCCCGGCGCCGCCCTGGCCGCCGCCGATGCACATCGTGACCACGGCATACTTCGCCTTGCGGCGCCGGCCTTCCTGCAGGATGTGGCCGGTCAGCCGCGCGCCCGTCATGCCGAAGGGATGGCCGATGGCGATCGAGCCGCCATTGACGTTGTACTTCGCCGGATCGATGTGGAGCTGGTCGCGGCTGTAGAGGCACTGCGAGGCGAAGGCCTCGTTCAGCTCCCACAGGTCGATGTCGTCGACCTTGAGGCCGAAGCGCTCGAGCAGGCGCGGCACCGCGAACACCGGGCCGATCCCCATCTCGTCCGGCTCGCAGCCGGCGGCGGTCCAGCCCATGAAGCGGCCCATCGCCTGGAGCCCGGCCTTCTCGGCGGCCTTCGCCTCCATCAGCACCACCGCCGCGGCGCCGTCCGACAATTGCGAGGCGTTGCCGGCGGTGACGAAATTGCCCGGCCCCTTCACCGGCGGCAGCGCCGCGAGGCCTTCGAGCGTCGTATCGGGACGGTTGCACTCGTCGCGGTCCACGATGTAGTCGACGATGGTCTCTTCCTTGGTGTCCTTGTTGACCTTCTTCATCTTGGTCTTCATCGGCACGATCTCGTCCTTGAACTTGCCGGCCTGCTGCGCCGCCGCCATGCGGCGCTGCGATTCCAGGGAGTACTCGTCCTGGTATTCGCGCGACACGTTGTAGCGCTTGGCGACGATGTCGGCGGTGTCGATCATCGGCATGAAGATCGCCGGATATTCGTCGGTGAGCTTCTTGTCGACATTGTCCTTGCCGGCGCCCGGATTGGGGATCGAGATCGACTCGACGCCGCCCGCCACCATGCATTCGGCCTGGTCGCCGCGGATCGCATTCGCCGCCAGCGCGATCGAGTTCAGGCCCGACGAGCAGAAGCGGTTGATCGTGGCGCCGGCGGTCGAGATCGGCAGGCCGGCGAGCAGCGCCGCCTGGCGGCCGATATTGCCCGCGCCATGGGCGCAATTGCCCATGTAGCAATCCTCGATGATCGCCTTGTCGATGCCGGCGCGGTCGACGGCGTGGCGCACGGCGTGCGCCGCCATTGACATGGTCGGCGTGATGTTGAATCCGCCGCGCCCGGCCTTGGCCAGGCCCGTGCGGGCATACGAAACGATGACGGCTTCTCTGCTCATAAGTCTCTTCCTTCCCCGGTGTGGATGGTTATTGGGGCGACATTAGAAGGCGGGCCAGGCACGGTCTAGGGGCGGTCCGGCCCCTTCCGCGCCGGCTCGAAAGCGACCGCAAGGGAAGCTCGACCATCGTCGCGACCATCACGCCGGGTCGCCGCGCCGCGCCGCGTGGGGGCTAAACAGGGCGAAAAAGACCCTCTAGATTGACCCGACTCAAGGGCCGGGCCATGCAGCGTAAATTGACCGCGATCCTGTCGGCGGACGTCGTCGGCTTCAGCGGCCTGATGGAAGCCGACGAGGCCGGCACCCTGGCGCGGCTCAAGGCCAACCGCAGCGCGGTGTTCGATCCCGCCGTCGCCGCCCATGGCGGCCGGCTGGTCAAGCTGATGGGCGACGGCGCCCTGGTCGAATTCGCCAGCATCGTCGCCGCCGTCGAATGCGCCCTGGCGATCCAGCAGGGCACCGCCGGCGCCGAGCCCGGCGAGCACCCGATCCGCTACCGCATCGGCGTCAATCTCGGCGACGTCATCGTCGACGGCGACGACCTCTACGGCGACGGCGTCAATGTCGCGGCCCGGCTCCAGACCCTGGCGCCGGTCGGCGGCATCGCGCTTTCCGGCACGGTGCGCGACCACATCGCCGGCAAGCTCGCCGCCGCCTTCGAGGACATGGGGCCGCATGCGATGAAGAACATCGAGCGCCCGGTCCATGTCTTCGCGCTGAGCGCGGCACCGCCCGCCGCGGCGGCGGTGGCCGCGCCGGTGCCGCGCGGGCCGTCGATCTGCGTCCTGCCCTTCGCCAATATGAGCGGCGAGCCGGAGCAGGAGTATTTCAGCGACGGCATCACCGAGGACATCATCACCGACCTCTCCAAGGTCGCGGTGCTGCGCGTCACCGCGCGCAACACCGCCTTCATGTTCAAGGGCAGAAGCGTCTACGTGCCCAAGATCGCGCGCCAGCTCGGCGTCGGCCATGTGCTGGAAGGCAGCGTGCGCAAGGCCGGCGGCCGCGTGCGCATCACCGCCCAGCTGATCGACGGCGCCAGCAACGGTCATGTCTGGGCCGAACGCTACGACCGCGACCTCGGCGACATCTTCGCGCTGCAGGACGAGATCAGCCGCACCATCGTCGCCGCGATCGGCCTCAAGCTGCTGCCGGAGGAGCGCCAGGCGATCTCGCGCCGCGGCACCGCCGACCCCGACGCCTACAATCTCTATCTCATGGCGCGGCAATATCACGTCTCCGGCAAGCTCACCGGCGCGCGCCGCAACGAGGCGATCATCCGCATCTGCCGCCGCGCGGTGGAGATCGATCCCAACTACGCCCAGGCCTGGGCGCTGATCGGATTGGCGCAGGTCGGCCTCAGCTTCTATCTCGGCGTCGCGGGCGAAAGCGGCGAGGCGGCGATCGCCCGCGCCCTGGCGCTGGACGACCGGCTCGGCGAGGCCCATGCCGCCAAGTCGCGCCTTCTCGCCAAGGAGGGCGATTTCGCCGCGGCGCGCCGCGAAGCCGATCTGGCGCTCGCGCTCGATCCGGGCTCCTACGAAGTCACGTCCGCCACCGCCAATCTGGCGTTCCTGGAGCGTCGGCTCCCCGATGCCATCCGTTACTATGAGAAGGCGGCGGCGGTGCTGGAAACCGGCTATGTCCCGCTGGTCATGCTGATGACCTGCTACGCCGCGGTGGGCGACAAGGCCGGGGCGCGCGACGCGGCGCGGCGCACCCTGACGCGGGTCGAGGCCGTCATCGAGCAGGAGCCGGACAATGGCGACGCGATGGGCGGCGCGGTGGGCGCGCTGTCCTTCCTCGGCGAGGCCGAGCGGGCCAAGGATTGGGCGCGCCGCGCCATGGTGCTCGATCCCGACAGCATCAACATGCGCTACAACATCGCCTGCGCCCTGGTGGCCAATCTCAAGGAGGTCGACGCCGCGCTCGATCTGCTCGAACCGCTGATGCAGAGGCTGCCGCACGAGATGGTGGCCTGGGCCAGGGCCGATCCCGATCTCGATCCGCTCCGCGACCACCCGCGCTTCCGGGCGATGGTCGCCACGGCCGAGGCGCGCTTCGCCGGGACGCCGCCATGAACGGGCCGCGCAAGCTCGCGATCTGCATCCTGCCCTTCGCCAATATGAGCGGCGACGCCGAGCAGGAGTATTTCAGCGACGGCATCACCGAGGACATCATCACCGACCTCTCCAAGGTCTCGGCCCTGCTGGTGGTCTCGCGCAACAGCGCCTTCGCCTTCAAGGGCAGGAATGTCGACGTGCCGCAGATCGCGCGCCAGCTCGACGTCAGCCATGTCCTCGAAGGCAGCGTGCGCAAGTCGGGTGGCCGCGTCCGCATCACCGCCCAACTGATCGACGGCGCCACCGGCGGCCATGTCTGGGCCGAGCGCTACGACCGCGACCTCGCCGACATCTTCGCGCTGCAGGACGAGATCTCCCGCGCCATCGTCACCGCGCTCAGGCTCAAGCTCCTGCCGACCGAAGAAGAGGCGATCCGGGCGCGGGGCACGTCCGATCTCGATGCTTACAATCTCTATCTGATGGCGCGCAAATTCTACATGACCGGCACGCTCAGCAGCGGCCGGCGCTACGAGGCGATCATCCGGCTCACCCGCCGCGCCGTCGAGATCGATCCCAATTATGCGCAGGCCTGGGCGCTGCTCGCGGTGGCGCAGGCGACGCATCGCAACGCCTTCGGCGCCAGCCGCGACAACGGCAGCGAGGCGGCGGAGCGGGCCCTGGCGCTCGATCCCAATCTGGCGGAAGCCCATGCCGCGCGCGCCCGCGCCCGCGTCGCCGTCGGTGACTTCGAAAAGGCGGTGGACGACGCGCATGACGGCTACCGGATCGACCCGGAATCCTATGAGGTCAACTATGTCTCGGCCATCGCGCATTTCGCGCTGCGCCGCTACCCGCAGGCCCTGCGCCTCTGGCGCAAGGCCGCGTCGCTGAGCGAAAGCGACTACCTCTCCAGCGGCATGATCATGACGGTCGCGACCGCGCTCGGCGACGCGGCCGCGGCCCGCGAAGCGGCGCAGGATCTTTTGGGGCGGGTCGGCAAAGTCGTGGCGCGCGAGCCGGACAACGGCACCGCGCTCGCCTTCATGGTGTTGGCCCTGGCGCAGCTCGGCGAGGAGGCGCGCGCCCGCGCCCTCGCCGCGCGCGCCCTTCTGATCGATCCCGACAACACCATCATGCGCTACAATATCGCCCGCGCCTTCGCCACCGGCTTGAAGGACGGCGACGGCGCCCTCGACCTGCTCGAACCGGCCTTCGCCAAGCTCCATCCCGGCGGCGTCGCCTGGATCGGGATCGAGCCGGACTTCGATTCCCTGCGCCCCCATCCCCGCTTCCAGGCCATGCTCGCCCAGGCGAAGGCGCGGCTGCTGTCGGACGCCTAACCGATCCCCGGCACCGGATAGCGCCGGCACAAGTCGCGCACCTCGGCATGCGTCTTCTGCGTCGCCGCCGCGTCGTCGGGGCTGCGCAGCGTCTGCACCATCCATTTGGCGATGGCGCGCATGTCGTCCGCGTTCATGCCGCGCGTGGTGCAGGCCGGGGTGCCGAGGCGCACGCCGGAGGGGCGCAGCGGCGGGCGCGGATCGTCGGGGATCACCTGCTTGTTGGTGGTGATGCCGATGCGGTCGAGCGCTTCCTCCGCGGCGCGCCCGTCCAGCCCGAAGCTCGCGACCGTGTCGATGACGAGGAGATGATTGTCGGTGCCGCCGGTGACCAGCCTGGCGCCTTCCGCCGTCAGCGCCGCCGCCAGTGCCTTGGCGTTGGCGAGGATGGCACGGGCATAGTCCTTGAACGCCGGCTCGGCCGCTTTCTTGAAGGTGATCGCGGCGCCCGCGACGTTGTTCATGTGCGGCCCGCCCTGCAGGCCGGGAAACACCGCCGCGTCGATCTTCTTGGCATGCTGCGGCTGGCACAGGATCAGCCCGCCGCGCGGGCCGCGCAGCGATTTGTGCGTCGTCGTCGTCACCACGTCGAAGCCCGCGTCGAACGGATTGCGCATCGCGTCCGCCGCCACCAGGCCGCCGATATGCGAGATGTCGGCCATGGTCAGGGCTCCGACCTCGTCCGCCACCTTCTTGAACGCGGCATAGTCGTAGTCGCGCGGATAGGAGGAATAACCGCACAGCACCAGCTTGGGCCGCGTCTCCTTGGCGCGCGCCATCAGCGCCTCGAAATCGATCGCGCCGCCCTGGCCGGGCTCGGTCTTGTAGCGCTCGAACTTGAACACCTTGCCCATATGCGACACCGGCGCGCCATGCGTCAGGTGCCCGCCATGGGACAGGTCCATCGCCAGCACCGTGTCGCCGGGATTGAGGAACGCGAAATAGACCGCCTGGTTCATCGGCGAGCCCGACAGCGGCTGGACATTGGCGTGGCCGCAGCGGAACAGGGCAGTGGCGCGGTCGCGCGCGATGGTCTCGATCCGGTCGGTGAATTCCTGGCCGCCGTAATAGCGCCGCCCGGGATAGCCTTCGGAATATTTGTTGGTCAGCACCGAGCCCAGCGCGGCGAGCACTTCGGGATAGGTGTAGTTCTCCGACGGGATCATCTCGACGCCGTCGACCTGGCGGCGCTCCTCGCCCGCGATGGCGGCGTCGATGTCGGGATCGTAGGCGTGCAACTGGCGGCGATACGCGTCCATGGGCGTCTCCCTGGAGCGCAATCGGGTGAGCGTACTTCCGTTCGCCCGTAAATTGCGCGACCAACAAGCGTTGGAAGATGGACCGCTCCTCACGGAACGGCTGCCCAGGCGAACGGCTATCAGTCCAGTCGCGCTTCCCGATGGTGCCCCATCTCGCTTCGCCAGTCGCGCGGCGGCGCACCCTAACAAGCGGCGCCGCCGGACGGCAAGTTGCGCTTGCGCCGGATTTCCGCATGCTGCGGCGACGCGCCTCACGGGCGGGAGAGGAAAGCCTGGCCACCGCCTTCGACATCTTCTGCACTCCCGTGCAGCTCGAACGCCGCAAGGCGCCCTCGACCCGGTTCGAGCGCCTCGCGCTCGATCTGCCGTTCGGGCGTCTGGTCGGCGTCGCCGCCGGGCCGGCGGACGGGCCGCCCCTGCTTTGCGTGCATGGCTGGAACGCGCAGGCCGAATTCTTCCAGCCGCTGATCCTCGCCTGCATCCGCCAGGGCTTCCGCGTCCACGCCTTCGACATGCCGGCGCACGGCCTGACGCGCGACGCCAATCCCAAGCCGACCTCGACGCTGGTCGAATGGGTCGAGACGCTGATCGATCTCACGCAGGCGCTCGGCGTGGCGCGGTGGCGAAGCATCGTCGCCCATTCCTTCGGCGCGCTCGCCGTCTCCTTCGCGCTGGGGCCGCGCCCCTGGCCGGGGCATCCGCCGATCGCGGCGGGATCGCTGTCCTTCCTCGCCGGCGCCGCCGGCATGCCGACGGTGATCGAATCCTACGCCGCGGCGATGCAATCGAGCGAGGCCGAGATCGCCGACATCATCCGCGGCGTCGAAGCCGCCACCACCGCACCGCTCGCCGCGCTCGCCATCGGCGCGGTCGCGGACCATCTGCCGCGCCGCATCCTCCTGGTGCACGATCCGCAGGACGGAATCGCGCGCCTCGCCGATCTCAAATCCGAGCTCAAGACCAACCCCGCGGGCGACGAGCTCCTGCGCCCGGGCGCCGGCCATGACGGCATCCTGTTCCAGCTCGAAGTCGGCCGCGCCGTGGCGAAATTCGCCGCCGGCTGATGCCGCGCGACCGCCGGCCGCGCGTGAGCGGCCGATGCAACTGATGATGTTGTAAATTATAACATTGCGCGTTATAATTTTCGAATGGCATATCGAAAACGGGCCATGGAGCAGGCGGTTTTGGGCGCGTTTCGGTCCGTCTCCGTCGTCTTTCTGAACGGCCCGCGACAGGCGGGCAAAAGCACGCTCGTCCAGCATCTGGCGGCGACGGAATTGAATGCCGACTATGCGACATTGGATGACATCACGACGCTCGCCGCCGCCGGCAACGACCCGGAAGGGTTTCTTCGACAGTTCACCAAACCGCTGATCGTCGACGAAGTTCAGCTGGCTCCCGGCCTGTTCCGCGCCTTCAAGCTTTTGGTGGACGAGCTTCGCTCCCGGACGGAAGGGAGCGTGAATGGGCGATACCTGCTCACCGGCTCGGCGGACGTGATGGCGTTGCCCGGCCTTGCTGACGCCCTTGTCGGCCGCATGACGGTGCTGCCACTGTATCCTCTGTCGGCGGTCGAGGTATTGGGACAGGGCGTCCCTGTCATCAACGGGCTGTTCGACCAGGACATCGCTCCGGCCCGCCGAGTGGTGGGCAGGCGCCTTCAACTGGCCGAAATCGCCGGGCGCGCGACGTTTCCCGGTATTTCCGGTGCCGGCGAAAAATCCGCTGCGACATGGTTCGACGGCTATCTGAGCGCGCTGCTCCAACGCGATGTCCGAAGCCTGGCGGAAGTCGAAAAGATCACCGAACTGCCGAACATCGTGAAGCTGCTGGCGGCGCGCGTCTCCGGGTTGCTCAATGACGCCGATTGCGCTCGCGATGCCAAGCTCAATGCGATGACCTATCGCCGCTATCGGATTCTCCTGGAAAGACTGTTTCTCATCGCGCAGATCCCGCCTTGGTCGCGCAATATCGGAAAAAGGCTTGTGAAGTCGCCAAAGCTTTACTTCACCGATACGGCATTGCTTTGCCACCAGCTCGGGGTGGGGCTGGGGGGATTGCAGAGGCAGAACCCTGGACTGTTCGGACGCATCTTGGAAAACTTCGTCGCGACGGAATTGACGAAGCAGGTCGGGATGCTGGGCGACGGCGCGCTCTTTCATTTCCGGTCTCACGACAACCGCGAGGTGGACTTCGTCGTCGAACGGCGCAACGGAACCTTGATCGGCATCGAGGTCAAGGCCAGCGAGTCCGTCACGGTTGAGGACTTCGCCGGCCTTAAAGCGTTGAAAGCCTATGCGCAGAACGGATTTCGACGGGGGATCGTTTTCTACCGCGGGACCGACGTCGTGCCCTTCGCCGACGATATGGTCGCATTGCCGCTGGAAACCCTCTGGACGCTCGATATGAACGTGACAACGGACCGGGATATTCGAGTGTTGGCAAAAGCAAGCGGCAAGGCCTTCGAAGGCGTGGCGTTCTGGGCCGACTATGGCGCACGCACGCGTGTTCGATGCCTAATTCCGCGAACAGTGGTCGACGATCACTTCTACGACGGTGGTTCGGATAAGCAGGCGGTTGCCGCGGTCGAGCGAAATTGGGATGTCGTTTGGCCGGCTTTGGTCAAAAAGCTCGAAGAGGGTCGAATTGAGATTGTCCAGCCCGAAGAAGCCCCAGCTTTCCGGCAGGTCGTACTTGACCCGTCCGACATCGAGTTCCGGGATTTTCGACGTTGAGCAGTTGAACGTCTACTTCCTGGCGCGCGGATCGTATTCCGCCTTCCAGCCTTCGGCGAACCTGGTCAGTTCGGCGTCGGGGCGCTCGGGCAAGGTGACGACCAGCGTGACGTAGAGATCGCCCGCCGCGGCGCCGGCCGGCTGGATGCCGCGCCCCTTCAGCCGCAGCGTCGTGCCCGAGTTCGAGCCCGGCGGCACCGACAGCGCCACCGTTCCGGTCAGCGTCGCCACCGGCACCTTGCCGCCCAGCACCGCCTCCTTCAGCGTCACCGGCAGCTCCATGCGGATGTCGTTGCCCTCGCGCGTCATCGCGGGATGCGGCGCGATGCGGATGTCGATCAGGATGTCGCCCGGCGGCCCGCCATTGCGCCCGGCGCCGCCGCGGCCCTTCACCCGCACCTGCTGGCCTTCCTTCACCCCGGGCGGGATCTTGACGTCGATCTGCTCGCCGTTCGGCACCATCACGCGCCGCGTCCCGCCCTTGGCCGCTTCGTCGAAGCTGATCGTGGTCGCGACGCTGAAATCCTCGCCGCGCGCCGGCTGCCGTCCCCCGCGCCGCCCGCGCGCGCCGCCGCCGAACAGGGTGGAGAACAGGTCCTCGGCCTGGAAGCCCTCTTGCGTGTCGCCGCCGGCATTGTCCCAGGTGAAGTGGAAATCGCGCGCCCCGGCGCCGCCGCCGCCGAACGGGCCGCCGGGCTGGAAGCCGCCGCCCTGGCGCGGATCGAAGCCGCGCGGATTGCCGGCGGCGTCGATCTCGCCCGCGTCGAACTTGGCGCGCTTGTCCTTGTCGCCCAGGACGTCATAGGCGCCGGAGATTTCCTGGAATTTCTTCTGGGCGTCCTTGTCGCCCGGATGGGTGTCGGGGTGGTTCTTCTTGGCGAGCGCGCGGAAGGCCTTCTTGATCTCGGCCTCGCTCACGGTTTTCGGAACGCCCAGGATTTCGTACGGATCGCGCATGCTGTCTCCCGCCCGCCCCCGGAATCGGGGGCCGGCCGCCCGACAATATAGGGTGCGCTCGCCGAAGGTTAAGGGTTCGGCGCCCCGGCCGGCTGGGCGCCGGGCACCGGCCCCCCCAGCTTGGCCAGCCGCTCCTTCGCCTCCGGCACGCCGCGCCCTGCGGCGTCGGCATAGAGCGTGCGGGCGAAGCCGAGATTCTTCTCGACCACGGTGCCTTCCTCGTAGAACACGCCCAGGCGGTATTCCGCGATCGGGTGATGCGCCGCCGCCGCCGCGGTCAGCCAGGGCAGGGCGGCCTTGGGGTCGGGCGCCCCGGCCTCGCCGTTCAGCAGCATCTCGGCGAGGTCGTATTGCGCCGTCGCCAGTCCCGCCTCCGCCGCCCGCCGCAGCATGTCTTCGGCGGCTTCCGGGTCCTTGGCGACGCCCTGGCCGGTGCGCAGCATGAGGCCCTCATTGCGCATCGCCGCGACGTCTTCGTCGTCGATCGACTGGAACAGGCGGAACGCCTCCTCGTAGCGCCCGGCGTCGTAGGCGGCGATGCCCTGGTCGAAGATCGCCTTCAGGCTCTCGGTGTCGTGCATCATGGCGCAGCCGCCGAGCAGCGCGGCGCAGGCGCAGACGCGAAGAAGCGTGCCCAGCTTCGTCATCGCGGATACACCGATTGGTCGGGCCCGGCCCAGCCCAGGCTGGTCGCCAGCGCGGTGCCGCTGCGCTGATAGCCGTCCCGCGTCAGATGCGTCAGGTCGGCGCCCATCAGCACCGGATCGTGATGCGCCCAGCCGTAATTGCCCCCCGGCCCGCCCATGAAATCCTGCCAGTTCCAGCTCACGCAACCGAATTTCGCCGCGACATCGCCCTGCACGTCCGCGATCTTGGCATGGATCTTCGCATATTTGAGGTAATCCAGCCCGCGCGGCCGCGCCCCCCGCCTGGGCAGCAGCACGCCGCGGTCCGGCGGCCCGATCAGGACGCAGGAAGCCTGTGGAAACACCGCGCGCATATTGGTCAGCGCCGCCGTCAGCCCGGCGGCATAGCGGGCGCGGTCGAACTCCGCCTCGTTGCCCTCATTGGTGCCGTATTCCAGCACGACGCCGTCATAGGCCTCGCCTGCGAGCGCGTCCCTGATCGCCGCCGGATCGGCATTGGCCCAGCCGCGCGCCGTCGACGACGGCAGGCCGAAGACGTCCAGCGCCACCAGCGGCGGCTGGTCGTATTCGAGCACGAAGCCCTGGAGCACCAACTGCCCATGGGTGACGCGCAGCTTGAGCGTCGACAGCAGCGCGTCGGCATGGATCACCAGGCGATGGGCGCCCGGCTCGGAGGCAAGCGGTACAGCGGCCTCCTGGCCGTCATTGACCGAAAACGCGATCTCGGTCCCGGGCTGGGCCGTGCGATAGGCGATCTCGACGCCGCGCAGCTGCGGCTTGAGGTCGGCGGTGCGGAAGTCGATCCATAGATAGCTGTCCGGCCCGGCCGCCGCGACGCGGTTGGCGAGCGCCGGCCCCACCGCCTGGACGTCCTGCTCCTTGAAGGCGAGCGCCGTCGACCATCCCGGACCGATGCAATAGGCGTGCAGCGCCGGCAGCCGCACATTGGCGCGGCCCATCGTGGGGGGCAGGAAGTGCGCCGCGACCGTTTCGCCGCGGGCGCGGATCGCCTGTTGGAGTTGCGCCATCATCGGCCCGGCGGCGATATGGCTGTCGCCCCAGAACGCGAAGCGCCGCGGCCGCGCCGCGCCGCCCGCATCCTTGAGCGCGAACTCCGGAATCCGGGCCAGGTCCAACACCGGCGGATTGAGATCGACGGGCCGCGCCAGGTCGCCGACCTCGGCACCGCTCGGAATCTCGGTGTCGTCGGTCTCGGTGCGTGGCGGATGCGGAACATGCGGCGAGGTCCGCGCCGTGGGCGGGCAGCGGAGTTCAGGGAGGGTTTGAGCGTTGGCGGCGAGCGGCGGGAACGTGAACACTGCCACTCCCAACAAAACTGAAATTGTCATCCCAGCGCAGCGCGAAGCGCGAGGGAAGGGGACCCAGGTCTTTACGCGCTGCGATTGCTTCAAGACCTGGATCCCCTTCCCTCGCGGAGTTTATCCTCGTGCCGCGCTCCGCGCGGACACGGCCGGGGATGACAACTGCGTTTTGTTTCGACAGATCGCTCTACTGCGCCGATCCCGCCAGCGCCGCCGGCAGTCCGCGCTCGGCAAGGAGCGCCAGATGCCGCTGGCCGGTATGCCGCGAATAGATGCCGTCGCGCGGCAGACCTAGCATCAATTGCAGATCGCGGACAACTTGGCCGCGTTCCAGCCAGTGGAAGGTCTGCGCCAGCACGCTGTCCGGCGTGAAGCTGACGAGTTCCGGCTTGAGCCCGGCGCAGCGCCAGCCGCCGAAGCCGGCCGGTGCCTGCTCGGTGCCGTCGGCGCGCCTCCAGCCCTGGGTCGAGATCCGGTTGGCGACGGCGATCTGCTGCTCGGGCGTCGCTTGCGCCGCGGTGGCGGCGAATTCCTGCCCGCCCCACGCCGTCCACGATACCGGCTTGATGTCGAGCCCGCCGCCGGCGTCGATGCCGTTCCAGATGCCGCCGCTCTGGCACTTGGCGATCGCGAACCAGAAGCTGTCCAGCGGCATCGGCCTCGCATAGCGCACCAGCGTCGCCGACAAATCGCCGGGCGCGAAGGCATAGCGCGCATTGGGATCGACGGCGCGCGGCGCCCGCGGCCCGGCCGGCAGGGCGATGTGGCCGGCGCGGATGATCTCGCTGATGAAGACGCGCTTGCCCGGCCCGGTCAGGTGGATGCCGTCCGAGATGAAGAAGTCGGCCTGGCTGTCCGACAGGGTGCGCCAGTCGGCCAGCACCGCGTTGTGATAGTCGGAGACGACGCGGGCGAAGAGTTCGTTGTTGAGCTCCATCCAGCGCCGCGGCACATGGGTGTTGACCAGCACGACGCGCTTGCAATCTTTCAACAGCTCCAGCATCCGCCGGAGCTGGCTCTCCAGCACGAAGCCGTTGGTGCCGGTGTGGACGATGACGATCGGGGTCAGCGCGCCCGCGTCGTGCAATTGCTGGATCTGCTCCACGACCTGCGACGCCTGCCAGCCCATATGGGCATAGATTTTCGTGCCCGGGATGGTCGCGGTCAGCACGTCGCCGGCGCCCAGCAGCACCGAATCGCCGATCGCGGAGACGTCGCCGCTGACCGTGCCCTCCGCCGCCGCGACGCCGGCCTTGAGTTGGACGATCGGCACCGGCCGCGCCTTGGGCGCGTCCTGGGGGATCGCCATCGCCTGGACGACGTCGGCCGGCGGCAGGGCGCGGCTCGGCGCCAGATAGAGGAGCGCCACCGCCGCGACCGCCGCCGCGCCGGCGAGACCCGCCGCCAGCGCCGGGCGCCAGGCGACCGCGCGCTCGGACCGCCAGCGCGCCGCCAGCTTTTCCAGCGCGCCGCGCCTTATCGGCATCTCGACATAGCGGCAGGACAGCCCGGCGACCGCGAAGGTCAGCCCGAAGCGCAGCGCCAGGATCCACGGTTCCGGCCAGTCGAGATCGAGCCCCGGCCGCGTCAGCATGAAGACCGGCCAATGCCAGAGATAGAGTCCGTAGGAGCGCTCGCCGATCCAGCGCAGCGGCTGGCGGTCGAGCCAGGCGCCGAAGCCGGCGCCCGGATGCGTCGCCGCCACGATCAGCGCCGCGCTCAAGCCCGCCGACAGCACGAAGCCCCAGGGGTAGAGCCAGGTCTTGGCCTCGTCGAGCAGGAAGAAGGTGCCCAGGCTCGCCGCCAGGGCGAGGCCGCCGAAGATGTAGAGCCCCTCCTGGTCGGGCAGGCTCAGCCGCGGCGCCAGCCGCGCCGGCCGCCACAACAGGCCCAGCGCCGCGCCGATCAGCAGCCCGAAGCCGTGGGTGTCGGTGCCGAAATAGAGCCGGGTCGGATCGCCGGTTTCGGGATAGCCGATCTTGGCCGCCAGCACCGCCATCCAGAGGATGCCGGCTGCCGCCAGGACCAGCGCCACGCCCGCCATCTTCGCGGCGCGAAAGCGCGGCAGACAGAACAGCAGCACCGGGGCCCAGACGATGTAGAACTGCTCCTCGATCGCCAGCGACCACAGGTGCAGCAGCAGGGGCTGGCGCCCGACGAACTCGAAATAGGACTTGCCGGCGAAGGTCAGCTCCCAGTTCGTCACATAGAAGAGCGAGGCCAGCGCGTCCCAGCGCAGCCGGGGCAGGGCGTCGGGCGCCAGCAGCGCCGCCGCGAGCACTGCCGCCGCCGTCATCGCCCAGGACGCCGGCAAGAGCCGCTTGGCCCGCCGCCAGTAGAACGCGCCGAGGTCGAGCCGGCCGGTTTGCTCGCTTTCGCCCAGCAAAAGCCCGGTGATCAGGAAGCCGGAGATGACGAAGAACAGGTCGACGCCGAGGAACCCGCCGCGCGCGAAGGAGAGGTCGGCATGGAACAGCATCACGGCGAGGACGGCGACGGCGCGCAGCCCGCCCAGCCCCGTCAAGCGTGTATGGGAAACAGCGACTTTCGGCGTTTCGAGCCCGGCGCCCGCCGCGAACCGGTCTATTGCGTACTTCATTTCTGGCCGGCGGCCCCGTCATCCGCCTTCCGGCGCCGCCCAGAAGCATCGTGCTAGTGTGGGTGAGGCCGATTGCGATGAAGTATCACAACTGATTGTAACCGGAATGCGGCGAATGCGTTTTCATCTGCGACTTTCGTGAAATCTTTTTGAGTGTTATCGAAAAACCATGAGCGACATCGGCGGCCCCATCGACGACGGCGGCATCGGCGCCAAGGCCGACCCCCTCGCCCTGTTCGATGCCTGGATGGCGGAGGCCAAGAAGGCGGAGCCCAACAACCACGACGCCCTGTCGCTGGCGACGGTCGACGCCCAGGGCCGCCCCAATGTCCGCATGGTCCTGCTCAAGGAGGCGAACGCCGGCGGCTTCGTCTTCTACACCAACTACGAGAGCGCCAAGGGCGTCGAGCTGATCGGCCAGCCGCACGCCGCCCTGTGCTTCCACTGGAAGAGCCTGGGCAAGCAGGTCCGGGTGCGGGGCACGGTGGCGAAGACCACGGCCGCCGAGTCCGACGCCTATTTCGCCTCCCGCCCCAAGGACAGCCAGATCGGCTGCTGGGCGTCCGCCCAGTCGCGCGCGGTGGAGAGCCGCTGGGCCTTCGAGAAGGAGATCGCCCGCTACGCCGCGCAATACGCCCTCGCCAAGGTGCCGCGCCCGCCGCATTGGGGCGGCTTTAGGGTGACGCCGTTCGAGATCGAGTTCTGGCGCGACCGCCCTTTCCGCCTCCACGACCGCCTGGTCTACCGCCGCGACGGGAACGGTCCGTGGACCACCGAGCGGCTCTACCCGTGAGCGCCGCCGCCCCGGCGGCAGGCCCGTCCCATGGCCGCCTCATGATGGGCATCGCCCTGGCCGCGGTCGGGGTCGCGGCGCTGCTGGCCGCGATGAAGCTCGTCGCCTATCTGCTGACCGACTCCATCGCCATGATGGCGTCCTTCGCCGATTCCGCGCTCGACGTCTTGGCCTCCTTCGTCAACCTGCTCGCCATCCGCCACGCCCTCACCCCCGCCGACCGCGAGCACCGCTTCGGCCATGGCAAGGCCGAGCCCCTGGCGGGGCTGGGGCAGGGCGGGCTGATCGCCGGCTCCGCCGCCTTCCTGATCGTCGAATCCGTCAGCCGCCTGGTCGAGCCGCGCCCCGTCGAGGCCGCCGGCGTCGGCCTCGCCGTCATGGGCATCTCGATCGCCGCCACCGCCGTGCTGGTCGTCGCCCAGCGCATCGTGATCAGGCGCACCGGCTCGCTCGCGGTCGGCGCCGACAGCATGCACTACCTCGGTGACCTCATCACCAATGGCGGCGTGATCCTCGGCATCCTGCTGGCCGGCGAGTTCGGCATCCTGGTGGCCGACCCGATCATCGGCGTCGCCGTCGCGCTGGTCCTGTTGTGGAGCGCCTGGCACGTCTTCCGCCAAAGCTACGACCAGCTCATGGACCGCGAACTGCCCGACGCCGACCGCGCGAAGATCAAGGCCATCGTCATGGCGCATCCCGAGGTGCGCGCCCTGCACGACCTCAGAACCCGCGCCGCCGGGGTGCGCAGCTTCATCCAGCTCCACCTCGAACTCGATCCCCGGATGGAGCTGTTGCACGCGCACGAGATCAGCGACGCCGTCGAGGCCGAGCTCTGCGCCCATTTCCCCAACGCCGAGGTCATCATCCACCAGGACCCGGCGGGGGTGGAGGACAACCCGGCGCTGGCGGCGACGTAGCGCTGCCACACGCCTGACTTGATCGCACCGTTCAGCCGCCGGCGTCCGGTTTCTGGCGCGCCAGCGCCGCCTTCCAGATGTCGAATTCCCGTCTGTCCGCCACGACCGGCGACTCCGCGACGAGCGTTTCGACGAGGGCCTGAAAGGACGGCAGGAACATCTTCCGGGAGACATACCACGCCGCCCGGCAACCCGGTTCGCTGAGGCGATTGCGCAGCACTTCCATGCTGTCCGCGGTGGATTCGTGGTCGATCACGCCGTTCTCGTGCAGCCAAAAGACCCCCGAAATTCCCAAGAACCAATAGCGCATGAGGGCGTTGAACTGCAGGAATTCCGTCGGCGTCAGGTCGGGATTGCCCGCCGAGGCGCGGATGAAGAGCGCCGCCGTCGCTTCGTCCGACAGCTTGATCAGGAACTGCCGCGCGAAATCCTGCCGGTTCTGATGCGCCGTGACGCGCTGTGCCTGGGTGTTTTGTCTGATCTGCAGCGCCAGATAGATCAGCGAAATCAGCACCGCCAAGCCGCTGACGAAACTGCCGATGGAGGCGAGGTCGGAAAGCGTCATGCGAATCTCCTCTGACGGATGCAGCCTAGCGGGATTCGCGGCGCGCCATCGTCCCGGCCGGCGCCTTGCCTTCCGCCCGCGTGGCGATGGACAATGGCCGCCCAGGCAAAGCGGGCAGGGAGTTTCGGACATGTCGGACGTCGTCAAGATCTCGGATGCGGGCCATGTCCGCACCATCGTGCTCAACCGCCCGGAAAAGAAGAACGCGCTCAGCAACGCGCTCGCCTGGGGCGTGGTCGCCGCGGTCGACGAGGCGGCGAAGGACGATAACGTCTGGGTCGTCGCGATCACCGGCAGCGGCGACTCCTTCTGCGCCGGCCTGGATTTGTCGGGCGGCGGCGATTCCTTCCATCCGCTCTCGCCGCAATCGGCGCAGCTCGACGACATCCATTGGGTCGGCAATTTCCTCCTCGCCATCCGCAAGCGCTGCGACAAGCCGGTGGTCGGCGCGATCAACGGCGTCGCGGTCGGCGCCGGCCTCGGCCTCGCCATGGCGACCGACGTCCGCATCGTCGCCAAAAGCGCGCGGCTGATGGCCGGCTACACCCGCATCGGCGGCTCGCCCGACGGCGGCCTCACCATCACGCTGCCCCAGGCGATGGGCTATGAGCGCGCCCTGCGCTTCATGATGGAGAACCGCACCGTCCTGGGCGAGGAAGCGGTGGCGCAGGGCATGGCGGGCGAAGCCGTCGACGACGACAAATTCGCGGCGCGCGTCGCCGAATACTGCGCCCAGCTCTGCGAATGGTCGCCGATCACGCTGCGCCTGCTCAAGCGCGGCATGGTCAAGTCGCTGGAGACTCTCGACCTCGAGCAGCAGCTCCGCTACGAGCTCTCCAACATCCGCCTGGCGTTCGGCAGCGCCGACGCCAAGGAGGCGCGCAAGGCGTTCTTCGAGAAGCGCAAGCCCGTCTTCACCGGCCGCTGACGCGATGGACAAGGACAAGCTGGACGCCCTGCGCGCGCGCTTCGCCGGCACCACCGGCGACGTCATCGCCGATCCCAGGTTCAAGCGCATCGCCGATGCGGTGTTCTCCGCGCCCGGCGTCCGCGCCAAGCCGTACAGCGGCATCGCCACCCTGCTCGATGCGCCGCAGGCCGCGAGCGGCGCCGGCCTCGACGTCGCGCTGTTCGGCATGCCGATGGACCTCGGCGTCACCAACCGCAGCGGCGCGCGCTTCGGCCCGCGCGCGGTGCGCGCGATCGAACGCATCGGCCCCTATAATCATTTTCTCGACGTCGCGCCGCTGGCGGCGATCAAATGCGCCGACATCGGCGACGTCCCCTTCCGCTCGCGCTTCGACCTGGCGCAGAGCATCGCCGACATCGAGGCGTTCGCCCGCGCGCTGGTGGCGGACGGCGCCCGGCCGCTCGGCGTCGGCGGCGATCATTCCGTGACCCACCCGGTCCTCAAGGCCATCGGCGCGAAAGAGCCGGTCGGCCTCGTCCACATCGATGCCCATTGCGACACCGGCGGCGATTTCGAGGGCGAGAAATTCCATCACGGCGGCCCGTTCCGCCACGCCGTGCTCGACGGCGTGCTCGACCCGGAGCGGACGATCCAGATCGGCATCCGCGGCAGCGCCGAATATCTGTGGGAGTTCTCCTATGAGTCCGGCATGACGGTCGTCCATGTCGAAGAGTTCACGGCGATGGGCGTCGCCGCCGTCATCGCGAAATGCACCCAGGTCCTGGCCGGGCGGCCGTTCTACATTTCGATCGACGTCGACGGCTTCGATCCCTCCTTCGCGCCGGGAACCGGCACGCCGGAGGTCGGCGGCCTGGCGCCGCGCGAGGTGCAGATGCTGCTGCGCGGGCTGAAGGGGCTGGACGTGCTCGGCGGCGACGTCGTCGAGGTCGCGCCGCAATACGACGCGACAACCAACACGGCCCAGCTCGGCGCCCAGATGCTGTTCGAGATCCTGTCGCTGATCGCGCTCTCGCCCGCGCTGGCCGGCGCGGCGCGGCCTTAAGGCGGATCGCGCGGCTGGGCCGGCAGGATCCCCGGCCCCGCGACGTCGCCGAAGGGCTCGTGATAGGCGTCGTCGGGGTCGACGGCGGGCGGGGCGCGCTTGGGCGCCGTGTTCGCCGCCACCACCGAGGTTCCCGCCGCCGCCGCGGCAGCCGCCGCCTGCGCCCCGACATTCGCCGCCCGCCGGCCCCAATGGCGCAGGAAGAACAGCTCGCGGGCATAGGCTTCCTCGAACAGCGCGTCGGCCTCGGTGATGCCGCGCAGCGCCAGCGCATGCGCCCGCCGCGCGCCGACGAACCACAAGGGACTGACCAGCAGCGACAGCGCGATCACCGCGATCGCGAGCTTGTGGCCCTCGGGCGTCAGGGCGCCGGCCGCGGCGCCGGCGCTCGCCAGCACGAAGGAGAACTCGCCGACCGGCGACAGGAACAGCGCCGCGGGGAACGCGACCTCGCCCGGCTGGCCGGCGACATGCAGCAGCATCAGGTTGAGCGCCGTCTTGCCCACCGTCACCACCGCCAGCACGATCACGATCAGCCACAGATGCGTCAGCACGTAGTGCAGGTCGATCAGGAGCCCGATCGACAGGAAGAAAATGAAGATCAGGATGCTCTGCACCGGCTGCGCCAGCGCGATCGCGGTGCGCCGGAGCGTCGAGTGCCCGACCGCCAGCCCGGCGAGGAACGCGCCCAGCGCCGGCGACAGGCCGAGCACGCCCGAAAGCGCCGCCGCCGCGAAGCACACCGCGAGCACCGCCAGCGTGCCGCCGTCGACGTCGTGCAGCAGGAACTGCGACGCCGGGAAGCGGAAGCTCTTGATCCGCGCCAGCAGGACGATGAAGCCGGCGAGCAGCGCCACCGCGACGCCGAGCTTGACCGCGGCCCAGCTCAGTGCCTCGGGTCCCGCGCCGGGCGCCATCGCGCCGGTCAGCAGCAGCAGGGGCACGACGGCGAGGTCCTGCGCCACCAGGATGGCGATGGTCAGCTTGCCGGCGCGCGTCTTGGCCTCGTCGGCGTCCTCCATCATCTTGATCGCCAGCGCGGTCGAGGAGATCGCGAGCATGAAGCCGATCACCACCGCGCTCGACGTCTCGCCGTGCGCGAGCTGCGCCAGCGCCGTGGTGAAGCCGGTGAAGACCGCGATCTCGGCCAGCACGATGCCGAGCGCCAGCGGCAGCAGCCGGCGGAACGACGCCAGCCTGAGTTCCATTCCCAATATAAAGAGCAGCATCAGGACGCCGAGATCGGCGAGGGTCTGGATCGCGCCGGAATGGGCGATCAGCCCGAAGCCGGTCGGTCCCAGCACGACCCCGACCACGATGAAGCCGGCGACCGCCGGCATCCGCACGCGGTTCATCAAAAGCCCCGCGATCACGGCGGCGGCCAGCACGACGGCAAAGGCGGTCAGGTCGTCCATGGCTTGGGGTCGCTCACAAAGCTCCGCTGTCATCCCCGGCCGAGCGCAGCGAGGGGAAGGGGACCCAGGTGGACAGATCGTGCCCGGTCCGACCGCCTGGATCACCTTCCCTCGCGCTTCGCGCTCGCCGGGGATGACAATATTAGATAAAGGCCGGACCTGATACACTCCATCCCATGACCGAAGCCCGCGCCGCCGCCGCCAAATCCGCCTCGCACCCGCCGCCGGAGGAGCCGCGCACGCTGATCCTCACCGGCGCCTCCCGGGGGATTGGCCACGCCACGGTCAAGCGCTTCTCGAGCGCCGGCTGGCGCGTCATCACCTGCTCGCGCCACGCCTTCCCGGAGAGCTGCCCCTGGGCCGCCGGCCCGGAGGACCACATCCAGGTCGACCTCGCCGACCCCGACGACACCGCCCGCGCCATCGCCGAGATGAAGGAGCGCATGCCGCGCGACGCCGCCGGCAACCGTACCCTGCACGCGCTGGTCAACAATGCCGGCATCTCGCCGAAGGCTTTACCTCTCCCGCTTGCGGGGTCCGTAGCGACAGCGTACGGACGCGAAGCGGAGCGGAGCGGAGAAGCGCGAAGCGCTTCGGGTGAGGGCGCTGCCCCGTTCAACACCCGCCTCAACACCCTCACGACGCCGCCCGCCGTCTGGCGCCATGTCTTCGAGGTGAACTTCTTCTCCACCATCTGGCTGGCGCACGGCCTGAAGGAAGAGCTCGCCCGCGCCCAGGGCGCGATCGTCAACGTGACGTCGATCGCGGGCGGCCGCGTCCACCCCTTCGCCGGCGCCGCCTACGCGACGAGCAAGGCGGCGCTGGCGGCGCTGACCAGGGAAATGGCGAGCGACTTCGGCCCGCTGGGCGTGCGGGTCAACGCCATAGCCCCCGGCGAAATCGACACCGCGATCCTGTCTCCGGGCACCGACAAGATCGTAGACACGATCCCGATGCGCCGCCTGGGCCTGCCCGAAGAAGTCGCCAAGGCGATCTACTATCTGTGCACGGACCAATCGAGCTACGTCACGGGCGCGGAGCTGCATATCAATGGCGGGCAGCATGTGTGACTTCGCCTTCCCAATATAAAGCGGTCGGCGAGCGCAGCGATGCTGGGTGGTAAGCAGGCCCGCCGACCGGCTGACCGACCCGATAGATTCGTCCTCGTCGTCTATGCCACCCTCCACCCCGCATGGACACCACCCCGCTCACCCCCACCCCCGGCCTGCTCTGGGGCTTCACGTTCCGCGCCGGCGCGGGTGCGCGCGTCGTCAACGAGTCCGCCGCCGCCGCGCTCGCGCAGCCGCATGACTGGGCCTGGATGCACTTCGCGCTCGCCGATCATCGCGCCCGGCGCCATCTCACCGTCTTCGCGCCCGCCTCCGCCGCGGCGCGCGCGCTGCTGCTCTCCAACGAGACGCGTCTCCAGATCCACCTCGCGCAGGACCACGCCTACGGCATCCTCCCCGACATCGAGAAGGACTTCGAAGGCGTCGCGATGGGCGCCGGCCGGCTCGCCTTCTTCCTCGACGGCCGCCACCTGATCACCGTGCGCCACCGCCCCTTGCGCGCGGTCGACGAGGTGCGCGCCGCGGTCGAGGCCGGGCTGGCGCTCGCCACCCCCGCCGATGCCTTCGTGCGCATCGTCGAGCGCTTCGTCGAAGTGGTCGAGGACCGCCTCGTCCGCCTCACCCAGCAGCTCGACCATATCGAGGATTTCGTGCTCTCCGACCGCGACGACATCGACCCGTCCGGCCTCGGCCCGGTGCGGCGCGAGCTGTCGCGCTATCACCGCGAGTTCCTCGGCCTGCGCGGCGCGCTCGCCCGCGCCATGCACGGCAAGCGCCACCACGCCGAGTGCCTCGTCGCGCCCTTCCTGCCGGCGCTGCTGCAGGGCGCCGAGGATTTCGACCGCGATGCCGCCGCGCTCGCCGACCGCGCCCGCCTGCTCTACGAGGAGATGGACACCCGCATCGCCGCCATCACCAACCGCTCGCTGCGGGCGCTCACGATCCTCTCGACCCTGCTGCTGCCGCCCACCTTCATCGCCGGCGCCTTCGGCATGAACCTGATCGACATCCCCTGGGCGGGCAATCCCGGCGGCTTCTGGTGGGCGCTCGGCCTCTGCACCGTCGTGGTCGGCGCCTGCTATCTCGTCCTGCGCCGCTTGCGGATTCTCTAGGCCGTCTTGGCGCGCAGGTCGGGGAGGAAGGCCGCCAGCAGGCCGAACAGCGGCAGGAACGAGCACACGCTATAGACGAAGGTGATCGAGGTGTGATCGGCGAGCACGCCCAGCGCTGCCGCGCCCAAGCCGCCCATCCCGAACGACAAGCCGAAGAACAGCCCGCTGATCAGCCCGACCCGCCCGGGCAGCAGTTCCTGGCCGTAGACCACGATGGCGGGAAACGCGCTCGACAGCACCAGCCCGGCGCAGGCGCTGAGCACGCCGGTCCAGAACAGGTTGGCGAAGGGCAGCGCCAGCGCGAAGGGCAGGGCGCCCAGCACCGAGAACCAAATCAGGTATTTGCGTCCGAAGCGGTCGCCCAGCGGCCCGCCGCAAATCGTCCCCACCGCCACCGCTGCGGAGAACACGAAGAGATGGAGCTGCGCGCTCGGCACGCCGATGCCGAATTTGTGGATCAGGTAGAAGGTGAGATAGCTGCCGATGCTCGCCATATAGACGAACTTCGAGAAGATCAGCGCCACCAGGATCGCCAGCGACCAGCGCACCCGCGCCGGCGACAGCGCCCCCGTCAGGTGCAGGCTGCCGTGCTGCGGGCTGCGCGTCGTCACGTTGCGGCGGTACCATTCGCCGACCCGCCACAGGATGAAGCACGCCAGCAGCGCCGCGCCGGAGAACCACTTGACGCCGTCGCGCTGGCCGGGCGCGATCGCCAGCGCCGCGAGCAGCGGCCCCAGCGCGCTGCCGATCGAGCCGCCGACCTGGAACATCGATTGCGCCAGGCCCCTGCGGCTGCCCGCCGCCAGATGCGCGACGCGGCTGCTCTCGGGATGGAAGGTCGACGAGCCGATCCCGACCAGCGCCGCCGCCGCCAGCAGCAGCGGATAGCTCGGCGCCAGCGCCAGCCCGATCAGGCCGAGGCAGGTGAACACCATCCCGGCCGGCAGCGCATAGGGCACCTGGCGCCGGTCGGTATAGGCGCCGACCAGCGGCTGCAGCAGCGAGGCGGTGACCTGGAACACCGCCTGCACCAGGCCGATATGCGCGAAGTCGAGCTCGAAGGTCTGCTTGAGGTTGGGATAGATCGCCTGCAGCAGCGACTGCATCATGTCGTTCAGCGCATGGCAGAAGCCGACCGCGAACAGGACCGCGAACACGGTCGAATGCACCTGCAAGGGCGCGCTGTGCTTTGTCGTGGCCGGGTCGGTCATGGCGGCGGGAATGTGAAGCGCGGCGACCCGCTCGGCAACGCGCGTTTCGACATAGGGGTCACGCGGAGCCGCGGAGGAAACTCAACTCCGCGTACTCCGCGCCTCCGCGTGAGACTACTTCGCCCGCACCTTCTCTTCGTCTTCCAGCATCTCGGCGATCATGTCCTTGCCGTCGGGCGAATGCAGCCAGGCTTCCGCCGCCTGCAGCGTCTCGAACTGCTTGGGGGCGCGCAGCGGCTTGTTGCGGCCCTCAACCGGCACCAGCACCTCGAACGTGCCGGCAAAGCGCGCGTCCTTGGTCTCGGCGGCATAGGGCTGCGGCGTTTCGTATTTTTTCTTTTTCATCGGAAGGGACCTTCGGGTCACGGGAATAACGCGCCGGGCTTCTAACAGGGTCCAGCGGTGAGCGCAAAGCGCGACCGTCCTTAAAAAGTCGATATTCCAAACCAGAGGGTTTCCCAGGGCGGCGGAAGCTGTTCGATCACATGGAACCCATAGGCGCGGTAGAAGCGCACGCCGCGCGCGTTCCGGGGCCCGACGCCCAGATGCAGCGCCTGGACGCCCAGGCCCGCGAGGTGGGCGCGGAAGGCGTCGATCATCCGGCGGCCCAGCCCGCGGCCCTGCAGGCGCGGCAACAGGTCGATATGCAGATGCGCCGGATAGGGCTGGTTCACCCGCCGCGGCGTCCGGGGCGGATGATGGATCAGATGGGCCATGCGCGCGTCCGGCGTGAAGTCGGGGCGCGGCGCGCCGGGATCGGCATGGCGCGCCCGCAGCGCCGGCCACCATTCGGCCGCCAGCCGCGTCTCGAAACCGTGCGTGTCGGCCGTCCCGATGATGTAGCCGCCGACGCCCGCTTCGTCCTCGGCGACGAAACAGGTCTGCGGCTCCAGCACGCCATAGGGTCCGGCATAGACATGCCCGATGATCCTGGGATCGCGGTAGAGCGCCGTCGCATCCCGCCCGCTGTCGCCGGTCTTGAGACAGATCTCGTACAGCGCCTCGAGATCGCTCGCGCGGTAGGGGCGGATGGCGATGGGCATGGCGCTCCCGAAATACGACGGTCATGGCCCGCGACTGCGGGGCGTGGCAGTATGAAGCAAAAAAGGGGAGAAAAGATGCCCACACTCGCCGAACGCCTCGGCCACGCGCCGGACGCGGCTCTGTTGATCGTCAATTGCGACGACATCGGCTCGTCGCACGCCGCCAATGTCGCGAGCGCGCGCGCCCTGCGCGAGGGCCTGGCGACCTCGGCGACGCTGATGGTGCCGTGCCCCTGGGCGCGCGAGGCGGCCGAGCGCTTCCAGGGCCTCGACGTCGGTATCCATCTCACGCTGACATCCGAGTACCCGACCTACCGCTGGCGCTCGCTGACCGGCGCGCCGTCCTTGCGCGATGCGCAAGGCTACCTGCCGCGCGGCGCCGCCGAATTGTGGGCGCGGGCCGATCCGTCCGAGGTCGAAGCCGAATGCCGCGCCCAGATCGACCAGGCGCTGGCCTGGGGCGTCGACGTCACGCATCTCGACAACCACATGGGCACGCTGCAGGCGAACGAGAGGTTCTTTCCGATCTATGTGAAGCTGGCGAAGGACTATCAGCTGCCGCTGCGCATGGCGGGGCAGGGCGCCGATGCGCGGCTGGGCTTCGGCGGCCGCGCCCAATGCGACGCCGCCGGCGTCCTCTACCCCGACCATTTCAGCTTCCGCTGGGGCACGCCGACGGTGGAGCTCTTGGAGCGCTACCTCGCCGCCCCGCGCCCCGGCGTGACCGAGATGATCCTGCACCCGGTGGAGGACGGCGAGGAACTGCGCGCCTACGACAAGACCGAATACGAGATCCGCATCCAGGACGGCCTGCTCGGCCGCGACCCGGCGATGAAGGCAAGGCTGGACGCGGCGGGCGTGAAGCGGGTGAGCTTCCGGGGGCTGCGCGAGGCGATGCGGGCGACATGAAATTCGACGCGGCATTCGAAGCGGCGATCGCCGGCGCCGATGCCGTGTCGTTCGTCGCCGCCCTTGCGTCGCGCTGGCCCCGGCGGGAGAGTTTCTCCTTCGCCCACTACACGCCCCGGCGCGGGCTCGCCGAGCGGCTGCCGCCGATCGATCCGCCGCGCCGCCTGTTCGCCATGAATGCCGATGAATTGCTCGATCTGGCGGCGGGCGATGGCGGCGCGCTGATGGCCAAGATCGTCGGGCCGCTGGTCGACGGCCGGAAGATCCAGGCGCGGCTGAAATTGCATTTCCACGAGGCCGGCGCGATCGCGCGGCACGGCGTGCTCAAGCTCGTGCCGCCGCCGTCCGGCCAGGTCGTCGCCTTCTGCTCCAGCGTGCGGCTCGCGGCCGGCACGTATCGCCGCTTTCCCCTGGTCGACTTCCGCGTCGGCGCGCCGCCGGCGGAGGACCGCGCCGCCAACGCCCGGGCGCTGGAACTGCTGTGCAAGGCCTTGCAGACGATCGAAGCGCCGCCGGGCGCGCTTCTGCGCTCCGGCAATTCGTTCCACTATTACGGCTGCGAGGCGCTTACCCTGTCCGCCTGGCGGCGGACCATGTACCGCTTCCTGCTGCTGGAGCCGCTGGTCGACGTGCGCTACATCGCCCACCGCCTGCCGTCTTCCCGGGCGGTCCTGCGGCTGACCGATGTGACGGCGAAGCCGCATGTCCCGCGCGTCGTCGCCACGGTGCGGCGAACCGGCTTCGCCCTGCATTTGTGAGCGGTGCCCTACCGCTTCTTGCGCCCGATCCCGAGCTGCTCGCGCCACAGCTTCGCCGGCACTTCCTCGACCGCGCCCTCGGCGAGATGGCCGAGGTGGAACGGCCCGTACTGCACGCGGATCAGCCGCGCCACTTTCAGCCCCAGCCGCTCCATCAGCCGCTTGACCTCGCGGTTCTTGCCTTCCTTGAGCACGATCGTCGCCCAGGAATACATCCCCTTGCTGCGCTCCAGGTCGGCGACCACCGGCCCGTATTTCACCCCGTCGATCACGATGCCGGTGGCGAGGCTGTCGAGGTCGGCCTGCGTCACCTTGCCGAACAGCCGGGCGCGGTAGGCGCGCTGCCAGCCGCTCGCCGGCAGCTCCAGCCGCCGCGCCATGTCGCCGTCATTGGTCAGCAGCAACAGCCCTTCCGAGTTGAAGTCCAGCCGCCCCACCGACACGACGCGCGGCAGGTGCTTGGGCAGGTTGATGAACACCGTCGGGCGCCCTTCCGGATCCTTGTGCGTCGTCACGAGGCCGCTCGGCTTGTGATAGCGCCACAGCCGCGTCTGCTCCTTCGCCGCGATCGGCTTGCCGTCCACCGTCACCACGTCGTTGTCGCCGACATTCAGCGCCGGCGAGGTCAGCACCGTGCCGTTCACCGCCACGCGCCCCTCGGCGATCCACTTCTCCGCGTCGCGGCGCGAGCACAGCCCGGCGCGCGCCATCGCCTTGGCGATGCGCTCGCCCTTGGGGCCGTCCGGCTTGTCGGGCGCCAGGCTCTCGACCTTCTCGGCGTCGGTTCTTGGCGTCCACTTGCCCGTACTGGTCTTGGCCACTATTGGTCCGATCATGAATGACGACGAAGCCATAGCACTGGCGCTGCTCCAAGCCCAAGCCGCTGCCGCCCGCGGCGAGGTTCCGGTCGGCGCCGTGCTGCTCTCGGCGCAAGGCGCGGTGCTGGCGGCGGAGGGCAACCGCATCGTCGAGGCCAAAGATCCCACCGCCCATGCCGAGCTGCTCGCCCTGCGCGCCGCCGCCGCGGTGCTGGCGAACGAGCGCCTCACCGGCACGACGCTTTATGTCACTCTGGAGCCCTGCGCGATGTGCGCCGGCGCCATCAGCCTCGCCCGCGTCGCCCGCGTCGTCTTCGCCGCCGAGGATCCCAAGGGCGGCGCCATCCTGCACGGTCCGCGCTTCTTCGAGCAGCCGACCTGCCACCACCGCCCGCAAATCGCCCGCGCCGGCGACGCCGCCGCGGCCGGCGCGCTGCTCAAGGAGTTTTTCCGCGTACGGAGGAGTTGAAGCGCCGCTCCCGCTAACTCTCAACTGTCATGGCCCCCATTCGCGGGCCATGACACCGGTGCTAGTTCACGTCCCCGATGTCCACCGCTTCGCTCCCCTTGCGCAGCCGCACCACCATCCCGTCATGCCCGACGCGCACGCCGTCGGGGCGCACCGCGTCAACGCCCTTGAGGAACGCCCGCACCGCGATGGCATTGGGCAGGATCGGCAGCAGATGGGTGAACAGCAGCAGCCGGGCATGCGCCTGGTTGGCGATCCGGGCGGCATCGGGCGGCGCGGTGTGATAGCCTGGGATGTCGTGCATGATCTTGGCCGGCCGCGTCCGTCCCGCCGCCAGCATCTCGCTCTCCATGATCCCGACCAGCTCCGGCGCGAGGCCCTCATGCACCAGCACGTCGCTGCCCAGCGCCGCCCGCGCCAGGTCCTCGTCATAGATCGTGTCGCCGCTCACCGTGATGCTGCGCCCGGCATAGTCGAAGCGGTAGCCATAGGCCGGATTGGCCGGCTCGTGCTTGACGCGGATCGCGGTGACCTTGAGCCCCAGCGCCGCCAGCACCGGCGCCGTCGTCGCGCCCGGCGGGATGACGACCGGCACCGCGACCAGCAGCGCGCCTTGCGGCGGCAGCATCGCGGCGCCGTGATGCTTGGTGCGGTAGCCGTCGTCGATGGCGTAAGCCTCGTTGAAGCCCGCGACGACGCGCTCGATCCCCGGCGGGCCGTAGACCTTGAGCGGGCCTTTGCGCCCGGCGACCCAGCTCTGCAGGCGGATCTCCGCCAGCCCGCCGATGTGGTCGGAATGCAGATGCGTTATCAGGATCGCGTCGATCTTCTCCAGCGGCACTTTCCACAGTTGCAGGTTGCGCGCCGCATCGACGCCGGCATCGACGAGATACAGGTGCTCGCCCGCCGCGAGCATGGTAGCAGGCCCGGCGCGGCTCACGTCGGGCAGCGGCGTGCCGGTGCCGACCAGCAGCAGCGACAGCGTGTCGGCATCGGCCAGCTTGGCATCGCCGCCCGCCACCGCGTGGCGCACCGCCTGGCGGAACAGCCAGGTGTCGACCGCGACCGACTGCAACGCCGCCGCCGCGGCGATGGCGAGCACCGCCGCCGCGACCACCACGATGAGAAGAATGCGCTTCATCTTTTCCGCAATCCCTTTTGCTTCAGCCGCCACAGCAGCACGTCCAGCCGGTCCTGCCCGAAGAACGGCTCGCCGTCGAACGCCATGGTGGGAACGCCCCAGTGACCGCAGGCCTGATGTGCCGCCTGGTTCGCCAGGACGACGGCTTCGTATCCGTCGGGATCGGCGCCGATCTTCGCATCGAGCGCCGCGAGATCGCAGCCGGCGCGTTGCGCGGCTTGCGCGAGGTGGCCGCCCTCGTTCCAGCCGTCGACGGTGCCGGACCAGATCGTGTGGCTGACCTCTTTGAGGAAGGGCAGGCCGCGTCCCGCTTCCGCCGCGGCGCAGCCCAATCGCGTCAGGCGGTGGATATAGGGCTGGTTCGGCGTCGCCGCGCGTGTCTGCATGTCGACCACGACGGGATCGGGCCGCGGCCAGCGATAGGGCAGGCCCAGCATCTCGGCGAGCCGCATCGTGTCGCGCATCAGATAGGGCACCCACAGCGGATTGACCTGGGAGAAAAACGCCCCCGAGCGCACCGCCAAGGGATAGACCGGCCTGACATTGACGTTCAGGTCGTATTCGTCCGCCATGTCGCACAGCCGGGGCGTCGCGAGATAGGAATAGGGACTGCGGAACGACCAGAACAGATCGATGGAAAGCGTCACGCCCGGTCCCTCATTGACGGCAGGGCGCGACACTGCCTAACTCCTAACCGGAATACAAGTTCGCATTAGTCGGACGGGAGGATTGCGTTTGACCCACTACACCATCCATGGCGGGCTCGGCTCGCCCTATTCGATGAAGATGCGCGCCATCTTCCGTTACCGCCGCATCCCTTATATCTGGACGCAAATCGACATGGCCGACCGCGCGATCTTCGCGCATGTGAAGGCGCCGGTGATCCCGATTGTCCAGTTCCCCGACGGTTCCTGGCACAACGACTCGACGCCGATGCTCTACACGCTGGAGAAGCTGCACACGGAGCGCTCCATCGTGCCGCCCGATCCCGGCCAGCACTTCCTCGCCTATCTGCTCGAAGACATGGCGGACGAATGGGGCACCAAGGCGATGTTCCACTACCGCTGGTATCGCGAGCGCGACCAGAAGCAGATGAGCGAATGGCTCGCCTTCGACCGCCTCGCGGGGTTGGGCGCCGATACCATCGTCAAGGCGGCCCAGGCCTTCCGCGCCCGCCAGGTCGGCCGCATGCCGATCGTCGGCTGCACGCCCGAAAACGCGCCGATCATCGAAGAGTCCGCAAACCGCATCATGGCGCTGTTTGAAGCGCATGTGACGCAAGAGAGATTCCTCTTCGGCGCGCGCCCCTCGCTGGCCGATTTCGGCTGGCTCGGCCAGCTCAGCCAGCTCGCCGTCGATCCGACGCCCGACGACCTGATGCGCGAGACCGCGCCGTTCCTGTTCCGCTGGCTGATGAACCTCGACGACGCATCCGGCATCGAGGGCGAATGGCGCGATCCCGCCGCGCCGCTTCCCGCCGCCGTCGCCGGCCTGCTCGCGGTTGCCGGCGACACCTATTTCCCCTTCCTGCTCGCCAACGCCGCCGCGTTCGAGAAGGGCGAGCCGACCTTCTCGCTCCCCCTGCACGGCCGCACCTACACCCAGGGCAGCTTCCGCTATCAGCAGCGCTGCCTCTGGGATTTGCGCGAGGCGTATAAGAAGCTCGACGCCGCGACGAAGACCAGGATCGATCCCATCCTCGACGAGGCCGGCTGCCTCGCTCCCCTGAAAGGCTGACCATGGGCCGCAAGATACTTTTCATCACCACCGACCAGCAGCGCTGGGATTCGCTGGGCTGCAACGGCAACAAGTTCTGCCGCACGCCCAACATCGATGCGCTGGCGGCGAGCGGCATCAACTATGCGCGCGGCTACAACCAGAACACCGTCTGCATGCCGGCGCGCTCCTCGATGCTCACCGGGCAATATGTCCGCACCCACGGCGTCTTCGCCAATGGCGTGCCGCTGCCCGAGGACGCCCCCAGCTTCGCGCAATATCTGAAAGACAAGGCGGGCTACAAAACCGCGCTGATCGGCAAGGCGCATTTCGAGCCCGCCTTCGATCCGCAATTGAAGTTCAAGGAGAATATCCGCCAGCGCAACAACGATTTCGGCCCCTGGCGCGGCTTCGATTATGCGGTCCACGCCATGCACACCGCCAATTTCGGCGGCCGTCCCGTCGGCCATTACGGCCGCTGGCTGCGGGCGCAAAGCCAGGAAGTGTTCGACGCCTGGCCGCCCCTGCTCAACGCCACGCCCGGCGGCGACACCGGCGCGCCCGAGACCTCGAACCATCAGATCCCGCGCGGCCTCTATCACACCGATTGGCTGGCCGGCCTCTCGGTCGATTGGCTGGGTACGCTGGACGGCGACGACGACTGGATGCTGTGGCTGAGCTTCCCCGATCCGCATCATCCCTGGGACCCGCCGGCGGCGGAGAACCATCGCTGCAACTGGCGCGACCTGCCGCTGCCGGGCGGCTATCCCGGCTCGCCCGACGCAATCCGCAAGGTGCTGGCGCGCAAGCCGGCGCATTGGCTGGAATACTACGAGGGCAATTTCATCAACGCCGAGGGCGGGCCGCAGAATTTCCGCCCGCAGCAGCTCAGCCCCGACAACATCCGCGAGATCAACGCCAAGGTCCATGTCATGAACGAGCTGATCGACGACGCGGTCGGCAAGGTGATGGCGAAGATCGCGGCCCGCGGCTGGAACGACGACACCGACGTGATCTTCACCACCGATCACGGCGAGCTCCAGGGCGATTTCGGCCTCGTCTACAAGGGTCCGTTCCACACCGACGCGCTGATGCGCCTGCCTTACATCTGGCGCCCGGCGCCGAGCGCCAAGATCGTGCCCGCCACCGTCCACCAGCCGGTCGAGCAGGTCGACATCGCGCCCACGCTGTGCGCCATCGCCGGCATCGACGCGGCACCCTGGATGCAGGGCAAGGCGCTTCCCGCATCGGAGGATGGCTCGCGCCAACGCGCGCTGTGCGAATGGGACAGCCAATTCCCCGGCTACGGCATGCATTTCCGCTCCATTGTGCGGGACGGCTGGTCGCTGACGCGCTACGAGCCCTCGACCGCCGGCCAGCCCAACGGCCTGGAGACCCACTTCCCCGCCTATGCCGGCTTCGCGACCCACATCCGCTATGACGGTACGGAAGGCGAGCTCTACGACCTCAAGAACGATCCGCACCAGTTCGAGAACCTGTGGAACGATCCCAAGCACCACGGGGTGAAGACGGATCTGATCGCCGATCTCTACGACAACCTGGCGCCGGAGCGTTCGCCCAAGCTGGAAGTGATGGCGCCGGCGTGAGGGGAGGAGCTGTCATCCCCGCGAAAGCGGGAACCCAGAGCCGTCCCGCCGGATGCCCGCCTTCGCGGGCATGACATTCTGTGGTTTGATCGAAACGAGCGACAACAACAAATTCAGGGAGAACGAAAAATGGCCTTGATCGTCTACGGCAGCAACGTATCGCCCTTCGTGCGCAAGGTCCGCGTCCTCTTGGCGGAAAAGGGCGTCGAATACACGCTCGATCAGATCAATCCCTTCATGCCGCCGCCCGACTTTCTCACCATCTCGCCGCTCAAGCGCATCCCGGTGCTGCGCGACACCGACCTGCCGGAGCCCAACACGCTGCCCGACTCCTCGATCATCTGCGATTATCTCGAACACAAATATCCCGCGCCCGCGCTCTATCCCGCCGATCCGTTCCAGCGCGCCAAGGCGCTGTGGTACGAGGAATACGCCGACACCGCGATGGCGCCGAACATCGGTCCCGGCCTGTTCTTCGAACGCATCGTCAAGCGCATGATGCGCCGCGAGACCGACGAAGAGGTGTGCCAGAAGACGCTGACGGAAAAGCTGCCGCCGCTGTTCGACCATCTCGAATTGGAGGTCGGCAGCAAGGAATTCCTCGCCGGCGGCGCCTTCTCGATCGCCGATATCGCGGTCGGCACCCAGTTCGCCAACTTCGCCCATGCCGGTGCGGCGCTCGATGCCGGGCGATGGCCGAAGCTTGCCGCCTATGTCGCCCGCATCCACGGCCGCCCCTCGTTCAAGGCGCTGATCGACGAGGAAAGCCCGCTCGTCAAGCGCTTCCGCGCGGCGTGAGGCGGGTTGTCCGGGCGGCGGGAGAGGGCATCAGCCCTTCTCGCGTCCCTTCTTCTTGCGGCCGCGGCGGTGCGCCACGAACTGGTTGAGCGCCTCGACCATGCCGCTGAACGCGACCGCGAAGTAGAGATAGCCGCGCGGGATGTGGAAATGCAGCCCGTCCGCCACCAGCGCGGTGCCGATCAGCAGGAGGAAGCTCAGCGCCAGCATCTTCACGGTCGGATGGCGCTCGACGAAATCGCCGACCGGCTCCGACGCCACCAGCATCACCAGCATCGCCAGCACCACCGCCGTGATCATCACCGGCAGGTGCTCGGCGAGGCCGACCGCGGTCACCACCGAATCGATCGAGAACACGATGTCGAACATCGCGATCTGGAAGATCGCCGCCAGCAGCGTCGAGGTCGGCTTGCCGGCATGCTCCTCGTATTCCTCCGACATCTCGTGGATTTCGCGCGTGCTCTTGGTCAAGAGGAAGGTGCCGCCGGCCAGGAAGATCAGGTCTTTCCACGACAGCGCGATGCCCCACAGCGTGAAGATCGGGGTCGACAGCGAGATGATCCAGGAGATGCTGGCGAGCAGGCCGATGCGCATCAGCAGCGCCAGCCCCAGCCCGATGCGCCGCGCCACCTTGCGCTGCGCCTGCGGCACGCGGTTGGCGACGATGGCGAGGAAGATCACGTTATCGATGCCGAGCACGATCTCCAGCACCGCCAGCGTGGCCAGTGCGATCCAGGCATCGAGAGAGAACAGAAGGTCGAACATCGCGGCGCTCAGAACCAGGGAAGGACGAGTTTGGCAAACAGGTACACCAATGTCTCGCGCGCCGCGAGCAGGCCGATCCCGGCGCCGATGAACACGTCGCTGAGGAAATGGGCGGTCAGCAGCGCCCGCGTCACCCCCAGCCACAGCGCGACCGCGAACCACACGACCGCCAGGCGCGGCGCGACGCAGGTCGCGATCACCGCGACGCACATGATGGTCAGGGCGTGGCCTGAGGGAAAGGAATTGTAGTCGAGCCGGAACTTGAACCAGACGAACCCGTAGAGCCCCAGTTCCATGTCGTCGCGCGGCCGCCGCCGCCCCACCACCAGCTTCATGCCGTGCAGGATCGCGCTGCCGGTGCCCAGGCACACGATGAACGCCAGCGAGGTGTCGGACGCCAGCCGCCAGTCCCAGGCCTCGCCCCAGATCGCAAGCCCGGCCTGCGCGATCCCCAGCGCGGCGAGCGCCGCCACCAGCCAATGCGCCGCCTTGGCCCAATGCGTCGTGTATTCGAGGAAATTCTCGAAGGCCGCGCTCTCGTGATCGTACAGGTAATGCGCCGCCCGCCGGTCGATGGGAAGGCAGGCGGCGCCCAGCAGGATGAGGATGACGCCGGCCCAAAGCAGCATGGACGCTGCTTGCCGTGCCTTGGCGCCGCTGTCAAATCTTGCGCCGGCGGTCCGTCTGGCAGGCGGCAAGGGAGCGGGCTACAGTCCCGCCACAGCTATCGAAAACGGGAGGAATGAGCATGGATTTCGACTATTCGCCGCGTCAGCGGGAGTGGATGAAGAAGGTGGGCGATTTCATGAACGCCCATGTCTACCCGGCCGAGAAGATCTATGCCGCCCAGATGGAAGAGGCGCGCGCCAAGGGCAATCCCTGGATCGTCGTGCCGGTGGTCGAGGACCTCAAGAAGAAAGCCAAGGCCCAGGGTCTGTGGAATTTCTTCTTGAACGAAAGCAAGCACGGCGCCGGCCTGACCAACCTCGAATACGCCCCGCTCGCCGAGATCATGGGCCGCGTCTCCTTCGCCTCGGAAGTGTTCAACTGCTCCGCCCCCGACACCGGCAATATGGAAGTCCTGGAGCGCTATGGCAGCCCCTACCAGCAGGACAAATGGCTGAAGCCGCTGCTCGAAGGCGATATCCGTTCCGCCTTCCTGATGACCGAGCCGGCCGTCGCCTCGTCCGACGCCGCGAACATCGCGACCCATATCGAGCGCCGGGGCGATCACTACGTCATCAACGGCACCAAATGGTGGTCGTCGGGCGTCGGCGATCCGCGCTGCAAGCTCCTCATCGTGATGGGCAAGACCAATCCCGAGGGCGGCCGCCACAGCGCCCAGTCGCAGATCTTCGTCGAGGCCGACGCGCCCGGCGTCAAGATACTGCGCATGCTGCCGGTGTTCGGTTATGACGACGCGCCGCACGGCCATGGCGAAGTCCTGCTCGATAACGTCAAGGTTCCGGTCGAGAACATGATCCTGGGCGAGGGCCGCGGCTTCGAGATCGCGCAGGGGCGGCTCGGCCCGGGCCGCATCCATCACTGCATGCGCACCATCGGCGTCGCCGAGCGGGCGCTCGAGATCATGTGCAAGCGCCTGCTCACCCGCGAGGCCTTCGGCAAGAAGATCTACGAGCACTCGGTGTGGGAGCAGCGCGTCGCCGAGGCCCGCATCAACATCGACATGTGCCGCCTCCTGACGCTCAAAGCCGCCGACATGATGGACAAGGTCGGCAACAAGGTGGCGCGCAGCGAGATCGCCGAGATCAAGGTCGCGGCGCCGCGCATGGCGCTCAAGGTGATCGACGACGCGATCCAGGCCTGGGGCGGCGGCGGCGTGACCTCCGATCCCGGTCTTGCCCGCATGTATGCCAGCCAGCGCACCCTGCGCCTCGCCGACGGCCCGGACGAAGTGCATTGCCGCACCATCGCCCGCCTGGAATTCGGCAAGCACGCGGAGATGCCCCGGCGGATTCAAGCGGCGGAGTAGCGCGATCCTTCGGGGCCGCTGCGCGGCGCCTCAGGATGACGAAACCTGCACAGGTGCCGTCATCCTGAGGCGCGAGCGCAGCGAGCCCCGAAGGAGGCCGGCGCCAGCGCGAAGGTCACGCTGACTTCGGTGCCGACGCCTTCGGTGCTGGTGATGGCCAGCGCCCCGCCATGCTGCTCCGCCAGCGCCCTGACCAGCGCCAGGCCCAGCCCGGTACCGGCCTTGGCCAGCATCGGATCGCCGACGACCTGCTCGAACGGCTGGCCGAGCCGGCCGATCTCGCTCGCCGGTATCCCGATGCCGGTGTCGCACACCCGGATGCGCGCCAGGCCGCCCGCGGCGCCGACGCAGACGCGCACCGCGCCGCCGGCGGGCGTGAACTTGATCGCATTGCTGAGCAGGTTGATCACCACCTGCTTCACCGCCCGCCGGTCCGCCACCAGCGCCGGCGCCGGGCCGTCGGCCACGATGCTCAGATCGACGCCGGCGGCGCAGGCGCGCTCGCCCAGCATGCGCACCGCGTCGGCGATGGTGCCCATCAGGTCGACGCGCTCGAAATTGAGCTCCATCTTGCCGGCCTCGATCTTGGCCATGTCCAGCATGTCGGAGATCAGGTCGAGCAGGAGCTGCCCGGAATCGTAGACCAGCGTCGCATAGTCGGTGTAGCGGTCGTTGCCCAGCGGCCCGAACGTGCCCTGCCGCATCAGGTCGGCGAAACCGATGATGGCGTTGAGCGGCGTGCGCAGCTCGTGGCTCATATTGGCGAGGAACTTCGACTTCGCCTTGTTCGCCAGCTCGGCGCGCTCGCGCGCCGCCTTGGCTTCGAGCTCCTGCTCCTTGCGCAGGCTGATGTCGCGCGCGACGCTGATATAGCCCTGATAGGTTCCGTCCGGCGCGTAGCGCGCGCGGGTCACGACCTCCAGCCAGACATAGTGTCCGTCGCCGTGCTTCAGGCGATAGGAGACGGTCAGCGTGTCGCGGCTGATGTGCGGCATCCGAAGGCCGCGCAGCGGCTCCAGGTCGTCGGGATGGACGAGGCTCAGCCACTTGCCGTTCTCGATCTCCTCCGGGTTGCGGCCCATGACGCGGGCGATGGCGTCCGACGCGAACAGGATCCGGCGGTCCGGCCCGAACAGCAGGATGACGTCCGACGCTTCGGTCGTCATCACGCGATACATCTCGTGCGCCTTCTTGCGCGCCTCTTCGGCCAGGATCCGCGCGCTGACGTCGCGCGACACGCTGATCACGTTGAGCGGCTCGCCGCCCTGGAACACGGTGCGGATCGTGGTCTCGAGCCACAGATAATGCCCGTCGGCATGCTGGATGCGCCAAGTCGCGACGACGATGCCGGCGTCCACCGGCCGCTGCATCATCTTGTTCGCCTCTTCCATGTCGTCGGGATGGATGAAGCGCTTATAGCCGCCGTCGCGGATTTCGTCCGGCGTCCGGCCCACCAGCCGCTCCAGCGCGTTGGAGCAGAACACCATTTTGGCCTGGGTGTCGTAGAGGATGATGATGTCGCCGGATTCCTCGGTCATCAGGCGGTACATCGCCTGCGCCTTTCGGCGCGCGTCTTCGGCCAGCACCCGGCTGGTGACGTCGTGGCAGACCCCCAGAACGCCGATCGCCTGGCCGTTCTCGTCGACCTCGATTTCGCCCTGGGTGTCGACGATGTACCCGGCCTTGTCCGGGAACAGCGAATAGGTGCGGTAGGAGAAGGCCGAGCGCGACTTGATCGCCGCCTGGATCGTCTTCTCGACCGCCTCGCGCGTCCCCGGCACCATCTGCGCGTAAAGCCAGTCCTGGTCGGGGGCGCGGCTGTCGGGATCCTCGCCCAGCAGGCGGTACATGCCGGCGGACCAGTAGAAGGAACCGTCGACCAGATCGAAACGCCAATAGCCGAAATGCGCCGCGCGCTCGGCGAGGTCGAGATGCGTGCGGAAGCGCTTGATGCGCACCGCACGCAAGGCCCGTTCGTCCTCTTTGCTCATGTCCCAGGCGCCCCGGCGGCGGATTTTTCCGCATTCGAGAGGCCAGGATAGCCCCCTCAGGGTTAAGCAACGCTTGCGATTGCAACCGCTAACGGTCCGCTAACGATTGGGCGAAACTACCCCGTGGCGCCGGCGCGTTCGGCGTAATGCCAGGCGCGCTCCGCCAGCGGCCGCACCGCGCTCGCGTTCTGCGCTGCATTGGCGCTCGCCGCCGTGCCGTCGCGCACCCGCCCCACGATGCCCTGCAGGATGCCGGCGAGGCGGAAGAAGTTGTAGGCGGCGTAATAGTCCATGTTCGGTGTCGCGGTCCGCCCGGTGCGCTCGCAGTACATCTTGACGTACTGCTCCATGGTCGGGATGCCGAGCGCCGGCAGGTCGGCGGACAGCAGCGACTGCGTCCCCGCCGAGGTTCCGCCGGGCAGCATCTGCCACTGCATCAGGTGATAGGTGAAATCGGCGAGCGGATCGCCGATGGTGGCGAGCTCCCAGTCGATCACCGCCAGCACGCGGGGCTCGGTCGGATGCAGGATCATGTTGTCGAGGCGGTAGTCGCCATGCACCACCGACGGCCTTCCTTCCTCCGGCAGGTGCTTGGGCAGCCAGTCGATCAGCCTGTCCATCTCCGCGATCGTTTCGGTCTGCGACGCCTGGTACTGTTTGGTCCAGCGCGCGATCTGGCGCGCGACATAGGCGGTCGGCTTGCCGAAATCCTCGAGGCCGATCTTGACGTGGTCGAGGCTGTGCAGCCGCGCCAGCGTTTCGTTCATCGCGTCATAAGTCGCCCAGCGCTCTTTCTTGTCCATGCCGGGCAGCAGCGCTTCCCACAAAACGCGCCCTTCGACGCAGTCCATGACATAGAACATCGTGCCGGCGATGCTCTCGTCCTCGCACAGCACGTGGGGCTTGGCGACGGGAAAGCCGGTGGGATGCAACGCCGAGATCACCTTGAACTCGCGGTCCACCGCATGCGCGCTCGGCAGTAGCTTGCCCGGCGGCTTCCTCCGCATGACGTATTTGCGGTTCGGGGTGATGAGCTGATAGGTCGGGTTCGACTGGCCGCCCTTGAACTGGCGCACCTCCAGCGGGGTCTGGAAACCCTCGATGCGATCCGCGAGATAGGCTTCGAGCTTCTTGACGTCGAAGGCATGCGCGGCGCCGACCTCCTTGGTGCCCGAGAACGTCTCTTGCCGGCTGGGCTCGCTCATCGCCGTACTCCCCGTTTCGATTTTCTTGTTGGCGTCATTTTTGACCGGTTGACGCGCGCCGCACAAGCCGCCTCGCGGCGCCTTATGGCAGCGCGGCCAGCGCCGCCGCGACATCGGCGTTGGAACGCACATGCACCGCCTGAAGTCCGGCGCGCCGCGCGCCCTCGACGTTCTCCAGCGCATCGTCGAAGAACAGGATGCGCGCCGCCGGCACGCCGATTTCGCGGCAAACATGGTCGAACGCGGCCTTGTCCGGCTTGCGCAGCCCGATGGTGGACGAGACGAATATCTTGCGGAACGGCTTCAGTCCGTCCGCGAAGCGCGACCAATGGTGCCTCGTGCGCCGGATTGGTGTTGGTGAAGGCATAGGACCGGCAGGCGCCCCGCGAAACGCGCCAGCTCTTCGCCGAACTCCGGTATCGGGCGGACGAACAGCGCGTTCCAGCCGTCGAGGAACTGCGCATCCGTCAGGTCGATGCCGAGCGATCTGCGCAGCGAGGCGAAATACGCGGTTGCGTCGATCTCATTGCGCTCGTTGTCGCTCATAGGCTTCGTCATGGCTGAAGCGCTCGCGAATGCGGTCGGCCGGGCATCCGGCAAGCTCCGCCCAGCACGCGGTTGACGCGCGCGAAATCGATCTCGACGAACACGCCGCCCAAATCGAACAGCAAGGCCTCGACCGGCTCGCTCATCGTCTCGCCAATGCCCGCCAGCCGATATCGCGCCGCGCGAAGCAGCCGTCCCAGTGGATCAGGTCGACCGCCCGCATAGGCGCGCGCCTGCGCCTCGGCCACGCTCGCGCCGGTCGCGGTGACGTTGAGCACGCGGCCGCCGACCGCGACGAAATCGTTGCCGTGCTTCTCCGTCCCGGCGTGGAAGATCTGCACGCCCGGCAGCTTCGCCGCCGCCTCCAGCCCGGGTGATGACGTGCCCCTTCTCGTAGGCGCCGGGATAGCCCTTCGACGCCATCGCGACGGTGAGCGCGACGTCGTCGCTCCAGCGAAGATCGACCTCCTTCAGCATCCCGTCGCGCATCGCGAGCAGCACGGTCAGAAGATCGCTCTTCAGCCGCGGCATCAGAACCTGGCATTCGGGATCGCCGAAGCGGCAATTGTATTCGACCAGCTTCGGCCCGTCCTTCGTGATCATCAGGCCCAGATACATCACGCCCATATAGGCGAGGCCCTTGGCCCGCAGCGCCGCCGCGGTCGGCGCGATGAAGCGCTCCATCGCAAATGGCTTCCAGAACCGGCGTCAGCACCGGCGCCGGCGAATAGGCGCCCATGCCGCCGGTGTTCGGCCCCTTGTCGCCGTCGAAGACGCGCTTGTGGTCCTGTGCCCCCGCCAGCGGGATCGCGGTTTCGCCGTCGCAGAGCGCGAAGAAGCTCGCTTCCTCGCCTTCCATGAATTCCTCGACCACGACTTCGTGGCCGCTGGCGCCGAGGCCGCCCTCGAACATGAAGTCCACCGCCTTGTGCGCCTCGGCCGCGCTCTCGGCGACGATCACGCCCTTGCCGGCGGCGAGCCCGTCGGCCTTGATCACCACCGGCAGGCCGAGCGTCTCCGCGAACGCCTTGGCTGCGCCCGGCGCACGGAAGCGGCGATAGGCGGCGGTGGGGATGCCGTATTCGGCGCACAGGTCCTTCACGAAGCCCTTGGAGCCCTCCAGCGCCGCCGCCGCCTTGCTCGGCCCGGTCGCGCGAATGCCCGCCGCCTCGAACGCATCCCACAGCCCGCCGACCAGCGGCGGATCGGCGCCGATCACCGCGAAGTCGATCTTTTTTTCTTTCGCGAACGCGACCAAAGCGGGAAAGTCCATCGCCGGGATCGGCACGCATTCCGCCACCGCCGCGATCCCGGCATTGCCCGGCGCGCAATAGAGCTTGGTCAGCAGCGGGCTGGCGCTCAGCGCCCAGGCCAAAGCATGCTCACGCCCGCCCGGAACCGACCAATAGAATTCTCATCCGGACCTCGTCTTCGAGTAGGAATTGTAATTCACGGTTTGTTGTGTAGACTAGTGTGTAAGGAGTCACACATGGCGACGAATCTCTCAATCGATCCTGACCTTCTCGACCGAGCGTTGGAAGTCAGTGGCGAAAAGACCAAGAAGGCTGCGGTGACGAAGGCGCTGCAGGAATTCATCCAGCGCAGGGATCAAAAGCGGAATTCTTGAGCTGTTCGGCACAATGGATTGGGATCCGAACTACGATTACAAAGCCGAACGAAGTCGCGATTGAGCCTGCTTCCCGACACGAGCGTCTGGTCTCTGGCCTTTCGGCGCGACAATCCGTCCGGCGAACGCGGTGAGAGCTCTTACGCGCGCGCTTGATACAGGGGAATCGGTCGCCACGACGGGTCTGATCCTCCAGGAGTTGCTGCAGGGTTTTTCAGGCCCCAAGACGCATGAGCGGATATTGGATCGGTTCGCGTCGCTTCGGTATCTGGCGCCGGACAGGACCGATCACGTCAACGCGGCAGAGTTGCGCAATCATTGCCGTCGCAATGGTGTGCGGATCGGAACCGTCGACGCGTTGCTGGCGCAACTGTGCATCAGGCACGATTTGGTGATGTTGTCGACGGACCGCGATTTTGTTCATGCTGCTCGCCATTGTTCCCTTGTTGTTTGGCAAGCGTGAACCCCACTCGTCTTGTACTATCTGTGAATCATGTCCGAAGCGCCTGCCCGACCCACTGCCAACCTGCCCGAATTCTCGGTCAGCGAGCTTTCCTTCGCGCTCAAGCGCACGGTCGAGGACGCGTTTCCCTTCGTCCGCGTGCGCGGCGAGGTCAGCAAGGTCACCTTCCAGTCCTCCGGCCATGTCTATTTCGACCTGAAAGACGACAAGGCGGTGCTCAACGCGGTGTGCTGGCGCGGCACCGCCCAGCGCCTCAAGGTCAAGCCGCAGCAGGGCCTCGAAGTCGTCTGCACCGGGCGCATCTCCACCTATCCCGGCTCGTCGCGCTACCAAGCTCATCGTCGAGCAGGGTCGAGCTCGCCGGCCTCGGCGCCCTCATGGCGATGCTGGAGGAGCGCAAGAAGAAGCTCGCCGCCGAGGGCCTGTTCGACGCGGCGCGCAAGAAGAAGCTGCCCTCCTGCCTGAGGTCATCGGCGTCATCACCTCGCCGACCGGCGCGGTGATCCGCGATATCATGCATCGGCTGAACGCGCGCTTCCCGCGCCGCGTGCTGCTGTGGCCCGTGTCGGTGCAGGGCGAGCGCGCCGCCCAGGAAGTCGCCGCCGCCATTCGCGGCTTCAATGCGCTTGGCCCCGGTGGTGTGCTGCCGCGCCCCGATCTGATCATCGTCGCGCGCGGCGGCGGCTCGATCGAGGACCTGATGGCGTTCAACGAGGAAACCGTCGTCCGCGCCGCCGTCGACAGTGCCATCCCGCTGATCTCCGCCGTCGGCCACGAGACCGACACCACGCTGCTCGACTTCGCCGCCGACATCCGCGCCCCGACCCCGACCGCGGCGGCCGAGCTCGCCGTGCCGGTGCGTGCCGATCTCCTGACCCAGACGCTCGATTTCCAGCGCCGCATGCAGCGCTGCTTCGCCAAGGGCATGGAGGACCGCCGCCGCCATCTGGCGCAGCTCGCCCGCATCCTGCCGCGCCCCGAACTGTTGTTCGCCGGCCAGCGCCAGCGCCTCGACTTCGCCGGCGCCCGGCTCGATCCGGGCCTGCGCCGCAACCTCCAGGAGCATCGCCGCGCCCTGGCGGAAGCCGGCGCGGTGCTGCGCCCCGCCCGCATCGCGCGCCAGATCGCGCTCGGTGCCGAGCGCGCCCGGGCGCTGGTTGCAGCGCCTCGCCCGCGTCCAGCGCAGCGCGCTGGCCGAGCGGCGCAAGCATCTGGAGGCGCTGGGCCGCGTCCTCGAAGGCACCTCCTACCGCTCGGCGCTGGAGCGCGGCTTCGCGCTGGTGCGGGCCGCGGACGGCACGATCCGCCGCCGCGCCGCCGCCGTCGCGCCCGGCGAGCCTCTGATCCTCTCCTTCGCGGACGGCGAAAAAGGCGCGATGGCCGACGGCACCGCCACGCCGAAGCCAAAATCGAAACCCAAGACTGCGGGCAGGCAGGGAAATTTGTTTTGACCCCCGATTTGGCTAAAGTGAGCGCATGAACAAGGGCTGAACGCGATTTCCGCCCGGAAGGGGCAGGCCGTGCTCGAATATCTCGATGGCGAATTCCGCGTCGTGAAGGCGGGCTCCTTCGTGCCTTGCGCCGTGACCGGCGTCCACATCCCGGTCGAGGCCCTGCGCTATTGGAGCGTCGATCTCCAGGAGCCCTATGCCAATCCGGCCGTCGCGCTCCAGCGCATGCAGGAAGCCGGAAAGACTCCCAAGTGATCACCCGCCGCGTGCTGGTCGCAAGCGCCCTCGCCACCGCCGCGCTGCCGGCGCTCGCCCGCGCCGCGACGTCGCGGTTGTCGCTCGCGGGCTCGCTGGAGCAGGGGGCAGCCTGATCGTCGGCCGCAGCGAGCCCGGCGCCAAGGTGAGCTTCGACGGCGACGCGCTGCACGTCTCGCCCGAAGGCGTCTTCGCCTGCGGTCTCGACTGGGACCGCACCAAGCCCGCCCCGCATCGTCGCGACATTCGCCGACGGCGCCTCCGAAACCCGCGACGTCGCGCCGGTGGCGCGCGCCTACAACGTCCAGCGCGTCAACGGATTGCCGCCGCACACCGTCAATCCGCGTCCCGAGGACCTCGAACGCATCAAGGAAGAGCACGCCCGCCTCGCCGCCGCGCGCAAGGCCGACAGCGAGCATCTATGGTTCGCCGAGGCCTTCGACTGGCCGGCCCCCGGCCTGATGACCGGCGTGTTCGGCTCCTACCGCATCGACAACGGCAAGCCGATGTCGCCGCATATGGGCGTCGACATGGCCAACGCCGAAGGCACCCCGATCCACGCCCCACCGGCGCCGTGGTGGCGCTGACCGACGATTTCTTCCTCGAAGGCGGCTTCACGCTGCTCGACCACGGCCACGGTGTCTTCACGCATTACATGCACCAGAGCGCGCGGCTGGTGAAAGCCGGCGACGTGCTGAAGCGCGGCGACGTGGTCGGCAAGATCGGCAAGACCGGCCGCGCCACCGGCCCGCATCTGCACTGGGGCATGAACTGGTTCACCGTCAAGCTCGACCCCTCGCGCTCGACCAAGACACCGGCGCCGCCGAAGGCATAGTAGCCGAGAGGCACCACTCTTTCCTCATCCTGAGCTTGTCGAAGGATGACTGCGCGGATCGCGCACGCGGCCCATCCTTCGACAAGCTCAGGATGAGGTCGTCGTTTTCGTACCATGAAGTTCCTGCTCGCCGCGATAGCGCAGCCGGTCCTGCTCGCGGCCGGTCGGCCAGCGGCGGTGGATCCACAGCCATTGCGAGGGGCGCGCCCGCACCATCTTCTCGATCGCGTCGCTGATCGCGCAGGTCAAAAGGTAGACGTCGCGGTCGTGGTCGCCGGTCGGGGTGAACGCCAGCGGCGGATGCACCACCATGCGGAAGCGCGAGCCCTCCAGCCGCTCGTTCCAGGCCGGCAGCAGCACGGCGCCGAGCTTGAGCGCCAGCATCGCCGGCGCCGGCGTCCGTCATCGCGTCGCGGCCGAAGAACGGCGCCGCGATGCCTTCATTGGTCTTCTGTCGGCGAGCAGGAAGATCGCCTTTGCCCCGGCGCAGCAGGGTTGAAGATGCGCTTGGTGCCCTGCACGCCCTTGGCGACCTGGTCCTTAGGCCCGTTGGCGGCGCGCTGCGCCACCAGCCAGCGGTCGATGATCGGATTGTTCTGCGGCCGGTAGACCTCGCCGCCCTCGAAGCCGAGTTGCGCGGCGTACGAACGGCATCATCTCCCAATTGGCGAAATGGCCGGAGAAGAACATCACGCCCTTGCCCTCGTCCATCGCGGCGCGGGCGGCTTCGAGATTGACGACCTCCAGCCGCGGACGGGGACCCGCGACCGAGAACTTGCCCAGATGCGCATACTCCGCGACCGTGCGCCCCAGATTGTCGCACATCTCGCGCACGACGGCCTCGATCTCTTCGTCCGTCTTCTCGGGGAACGCGGCGCGCAGGTTTTCCCGCGCCCGGTTCATGATCCCGCGCACGCGATAGAAGCCGTGGCGTCCGACGAACCCGCCGAGCGCCGACGATGCCGCGAGCCCGATCAGGCGGGAAGAAGCCGATGCCGGCGAAAAACGCCGCCGCTTCCAGGCCATAGCGCAGGCGGTCGGCCAGCGGCAAAGGGGCGGTGTCTTGCTGTTCATGATGCCTTGGGCGGTAGCGCAGGGCGGTTCAGCCTGTCAAGCAACGCCTCCAGCGCTGGCCCGTCCGCGAAGATCGTCTGGGCCGGAAGCGGCAGGATTCCGTCGCGTTCCGCCGGCGTCAGGCGCACGAAGTCCTTTTCGGTGGTGACCAGGATCGCGTCTTCCGCCCGCGCCCGCGCTTTCAGCCGCGCCATCTCCGATTGGGTATAGATGTGATGGTCGCCATAGGCGCGGCTCTCCACGATCCTGGCGCCGAGCGCTTCGAGCGAGGCGAAGAACTTGGCCGGCCGTCCGATGCCGGCGAAGGCGACGACGCGCGCGCCGGCTCCCAGCGCGTTGCCGTCATGGACGAGGCGGCAGCGCAGCACCGGTCCCTTGAACGCGCCGAGGCCGGCCCCGCTTCCCTCGCCGCTTACGATCACCGCGTCGGCGCGCGCCAGGCCCTGGCCCACCGGCTCGCGCAGCGGCCCCGCCGGCAGCACCCGCCGGTTGCCGAAGCCGGTCTCGGCATCGACCACCACTAGCGATAGGTCCTTCGCCAGCGAGAAATTCTGGTGGCCGTCGTCCATGATGATGGTGTCGAAGCCGTTCTGCTCGGCGAGCCGCGCCCCGGCGAGCGCGGTCGGCGGAAACGATCACCGGCGCCACCGAGGCGAGCAGCAAGGGCTCGTCGCCGACATGGATCGCGCGGTCGTCGGGCCCGACGAAGGCGGGGCCGCGGACCTTGCCGCCATAGCCGCGCGTCAGGTAACACCGGCCGCATCCCGCGCGCGAGCAGCACCTTGCCGATCGCCATCGCGATCGGCGTCTTGCCGGTGCCCGCCCGCCGTCAGATTGCCGACGCACACCACCTTGGCGGCCGAGCGGTAGGTCGCGGTGTGCCCGGCGCGGTATTTGACGCTCCAGCCATAGAGCCAGCCGAACGGCGTCAGCAGCGCCCCCGCCAGCCGCGAGACGAGGTCCTTTCGGGTCCAGAAATCAGGCGGCCGCATGATCGGCCAGGAAGCTGTCGACGATGGCGATGGTCTTCAGGGCCGCGCCGCCCAGTGCGTCGGCGCCGCGCGCCGCGGCATCGCCGAGCGCCTTGGCGGCGGCGGGGTCGTCCAGCAGCCGGCCCGCCAGCGCGATGATGTCGCCGCTCGTGCGCACCAGGCCGACGCCCTGTTCGCCCAGGATCGCGGCAAAGGCAGTGGCGGAGTTGAAGGTGTGCGGCCCCGCCAGCACGCCGCAATGCAGCCGCGCCGGTTCCAGGGGATTGTGCCCGCCGCGCGGGATCAGCGTTCCGCCCAGGAAGGTGAACGGCGCCAGGCGGTAGAACAGCCCCAGTTCGTTCAGCGTGTCGGCGATGTAGACCGCGACGTCCGGCGCGATGGTGCCGCCGGTGCTGCGCCGCGCATGGCCGCGCGTGTCGCACAGCATCGCGATCTCGCCGCCGCGCGCCGGATGGCGCGGCACCAGAATGGTGAGCAGGTCGGGATGCCTGGTCCGAAGCGCATCGTGCACCGGCAATATCGTCTCGTCCTCGCCGGGATGGGTCTGCGCCGCCAGCAGCACCGGGCGCGCCCCGATCGCGGCCTTCAACTCTGCGAGCTTGTCCGGATCGAAGGGCAGGGGCGGCGCGTCTTCCTTCAGGCTGCCGATCACCCGCACGTCCGGCGCGCCCAGGGCGCGGAAGCGCGCCGCGATCTCGTCGTCCTGCGCCAGGCAGACGTCGAACGCCGACAGGATCGCGCCCACCGCCTTCTTCGCCCAGCGCCAGCCTTCGAAGGAGCGCTGCGACATCCGCGCATTGACCAGCGCCAGCTTCACGCCCTGGCGGTGCGCCCCCAGGATCAGGTTCGGCCACAGATCGGAATCGACGAACAGCCCGGCATCGGGCTTCCAATGCTGCAGGAAGCGCTGCGTCGCCGCCGGGGTGTCGACCGGCACGAATTGGTGGATCGCGCCGTCAGGCAGCCGCTCCTCCATCAGTTCGGCCGAGGTCACGGTGCCGCTGGTCACCACCACGCTAACGCCCTTGGCGGCGAGTTGCTCGACGATCGGAAGCGCCGCCAGGCATTCGCCGTTGCTCGCGCCGTGGACCCAGACGAGCTGGCCGGCGGGACGCGGCGCGCCGGCAAAGCCCAGGCGCTCGGCCGAGCGGTCGCGGTGCTCCTTGCCCTGGCGGCCGCGGCGGCGCAGCACCATGGGCATCGCCGGCGCCAGCAGCGAGCTCGCGGCGCGATAGGCCAGGATGCCGAACGGCGTGCGCGCCATGGTCAGCCCGGCCTCGAATCGTCGGTCAGGTCGTGCTGATAGAGCCGGGCATAGAGCCCGCCGCGCGCCATCAGCTCGCCATGGCAGCCCCATTCCGCGACCCGGCCCTTGTCCAGCACATAGATGCGGTCGGCGTCGAGCACGGTCGAGAGCCGGTGCGCGATCACGATGGTGGTGCGGTTCTTCATCAGCCGCGTCAGCGCCTCCTGCACCTGGCGCTCGCTTTCGGTATCGAGCGACGAGGTCGCCTCGTCGAGCAGGAGGATCGGCGCGTCGCGCAGCATGGCGCGCGCGATGGCGATGCGCTGGCGCTGGCCGCCGGAGAGCTTGAGGCCGCCCTCGCCGACGCGGGTGTCGTAGCCTTGCGGCATCTGGCGGATGAAGGCGTCGGCGGCGGCGTTCTTCGCCGCGGTCTCGATCTCTTCGCGCGTCGCGCCCAGCCGCCCCATCGCGATGTTGTCGGCGACGCTCTCGTCGAACAGCACCGCGTCCTGGGTCACCAGCGCGATGTTCCGGCGCAGCGATTCAAGTGTCACGCCGCGGACGTCCTCGCCGTCGATGGCGATGCTCCCCGCCGCGATGTCGTAGAAGCGCAGCAGGAGATTGAAGATCGTGCTCTTGCCGGCGCCCGACGGCCCGACCAGCGCGACCTTCGCCCCCGGCTTGATGTCGAGCGACACGTCTATGATCGAGGGCGCATCGGGCTGGTAGGAGAAGTGCACGCCGGTGAACCGCACCGCGCCGCCGCCCGGGGCCGGCGCCACCGTCAGGGTCTTGGCGCTCGGCGCGTCGACGATCGCCGGCTTGGAGTCGATCACCGCGAAGACGCGGGTCGCGGCGGCGGCGCCGCTCGACACCACCGGCCAGAGCTGGCTCAGATTGCGCACCGGCTGCAGCGCCAGCAGCATGGCGGTGACGAAAGCGACGAAGTCGCCGAGCTCCAGCCGGTTGTGCTGCGACTGATAGCCGGCATAGGCGATGGTCGCCGCCATCACCAGCGCCGCGAACAGGTCGGTGGTCGGGATCGCCGCGGCCCGCCGCCGCACGACCTTCAGCATGGTCTGCAGCCGCCGCGCCAGCCGCGCCTGCGCCCGCTCCGCGACATGGTCTTCGAGCCCATAGGCCTTGACGATGCGCCGCCCGTCCAGCGCCTCGGACAAAGAGGTCGCCAGATCGCCGGTCTGCTCCATGCTCCTGGTCGCGGCGCGGCGCAGCGAGCTGCCGATCCGCTGCATGATCCAGGCGACCAGCGGCACCACGACCAGCGCGATCAGCGTCAACTGCCAGTCGACATAGATCATCACCGCGCCATAGGCGATGAGCTGCGTCGTCTCCAGGCCGAAGGCGGAGACGCCGCGGGTGATCGCGTCGCGCATCAGCGTCGCGTCGTACAGCATGGTGGAGACGAACTGGCTGGAATGCACCGCGTTGAGCGAGGCGAGGTCGCGCTGGATCAGGTGGTCGAACATGTCGCGCTGCGCCGCGGTGATGGCGCGCTCGCCCACCGTCTCGATCAGCATCGCCTGGCCGTAGCCGCTGATCGCCCGGATCACCATCAGCACGATCAGCGCCACCGGGATGATGGTCAGCATCCTGGGGTCCTTGGCGAGGAAGAGATATTTGACCGAGTAGTTGACGATCAGGGGGATCGCGCCGCTCGCCGCCGAGGTCACGATCATGCAGGCGATGGCGGCGGCGAAGGTCGTCCATTGGCCGGCGACATAGGTGCGGAACAGGCGGTTGAGGACCGGAAGGTTGCCGGCGTCGGCGGCGCGCGGGGCGGCGGCCACGGCCGGCTGGGCCGCGACGGGAGAGGGTGCCTGCGTGTCGACGCCGATCGTCATGGGGCCGGGGCATAGCATGCCCGAGCGTGCGGGTGCGAGGGCGCGCGCTCAGGACCCGGCATCGGGCTCCATCAGCCGGTGGATATGGACGACAAAATAGCGCATCTGCGCATTGTCCACCGTGGCCTGCGCCTTGCCGCGCCAGACCTTGAGCGCCTCGGCATAGTTGGGATACATGCCGACCAGGTCGAGCTTGGTCAGGTCCTTGAATTCCCGGCTGTGCGGCGCGGTCAATTCGCCGCCGAACACCAGATGCAGCAATTGCTGGGGCGCGTGATCGGCCATGATCCTTCCTATCCTCGCGGCAAGCGGATGTGGGAGACGCGTTCCATCAGGCGCGCATGCAGTTTCGGCCCGGCCGCGACGACCGAAGGATGCAGCGTGCTCTCGCGGTTATAGCGCATCGCGGCGCCGGCGTGGGTCGTGATCAGTCCGCCCGCCTCGGTGACGACGATCTGCGCCGCCGCCAGATCCCAGTCGCGCTTGGAGGAGAGCGCCAGCATCGCGTCGAACCGGCCGGCCGCCACCAGCACGGCGCGATAGGCGATGGAGCTGCGGCTCTCGATCTCCATCGGCGGCCAGGGACGGTTCGGCGGCGTGTTCCAGGCGGCATGCGCGAACATCTGCCGGTCGCCGAGCATGCGGCAGCCTGCGATCTCGTCGCGGTCGCTGACATGGATCGGGGCGCCGTTGAGCCGCGCGCCGCCGCCCTTATACGCCGTAAAGCATTCCTCGGTGATCGGGTTGTAGACCGCGCCGGCGACCGGCTCGCCGTCCTGCACCGTTCCGGCGCAGATGGTGAAATGCGGCTTGCCCTTGATGAAGCCGATCGTGCCGTCGATCGGATCGACCACGAACACGGTCTGCGCCTTCAGCCGCGCCGGATCGTCCTCGGTCTCCTCCGACAGCCAGCCGTAAGCGGGGCGCGCCGCGCGCAGCTTGTCGCGCAGGAAGCGATCGACTTCGAGGTCGGCCTCGGTGACCGGGTTGCCCTTGCTCTTGTCCCACTTCTTGTAGTCGCTGCCGAAATGGCGCCGCGCGATTTGGCCGGCCTCGCGCACGGCCTCTTCCAGCAGCGCGAGATCAGGCGCCGGCAACGGTCATGCCTTCGATGCGCAGGGTCGGCGCGTTGGTGCCGTGCTTGAATTCCAGGTCGTTCGCCGCGGTCAGGTGCAGGAACATGTCTTTCAGGTTTCCGGCGATGGTGATCTCCGAGACCGGAAACGCGATCTCGCCGTTCTCGATCCAGAACCCGGCGGCGCCGCGGCTGTAATCGCCGGTGACGCCGTTGACGCCCATGCCGATCAGCTCGGTGACATAGATACCCTGTTTGATGTCGGCGATCAGCGCCTGCGGCGAAAGCGTGCCGGCCGCCATGTAGAGATTGGTCGGCGCCGGCGCGGGCGGCCCGCCGGTGCCGCGCGCCGCGTGCCCCGTGGTTTCGAGCCCGAGCTGGCGCGCGCTGGCGCTTTCCAGCAGCCAGGTCTGCAGGACGCCGTTCTCGACCAGCAGCCAGCGCCGGTTGGCGACGCCTTCGCCGTCGAACGGCTTGGAGCGCAGGCCGCGCCGCCGGTGCGGATCGTCGACGATATTGACGGCCGGCGCGAACACCTGCTGGCCGAGCTTGTCTTTGAGGAAGCTCACGCCGCGCGCGATCGAGCTGCCGGAGATCGCGCCGGCGAGATGCCCGACGATGCCGGACGACACCCTGGGATCGTAGACGATCGGCAGCGACTGCGATTTGATCTTGCGCGGGTTGAGCCGCTTGACCGCCCGCGTCCCGGCGCTGGTGCCGATCGCTTCGGCGCCTTCGAGGTCGCCGACATGGCGCGCGCTGGTGTGGTCGTAGTCGCGCTCCATCCCGGTGCCTTCGCCGGCCACCACCGCGACGCCGATGCCGCTGGTGGTGCCGGCATAGGCGCCGAAGAAGCCGTCGCTGGTGGCGAGCGTCACGCCGGTGCGGCTGAAGCTGGCGCCGCCGCCTTCCGAATTGGTCACGCCCGCAACCGCCAGCGCCGCGCCTTCGGCGCCGCGCGCCCATTCGACCAGCGTCTCGGCCGAAGGCTCGTTCGCGTCCTCGATGTCGAGCTCGGGAAACGTCTTGGCGAGGCGCTCGCGCGGCGCCAGCCCGGCGTATTTGTCTTCCGGCGCCAGCTTCGCCATCGCCACGGCGCGGCCCGGCAGTTGCGCCAGCGAGTCGCGCGAGAAATCGGTCGAGGACACGAACGCGATCCTCTGGCCGACGAAGACGCGCAGGCCGAGATCGTGGCTCTCGGCGCGCTCGACGTCTTCGAGCTTGCCCAGCCGGTAGGAGACGCTGGCCGCGACGTTCTCGACCAGCAGCGCGTCGGCGGCGTCGGCACCGGCCGCCTTGGCCTCGCGGAGCAGGCTTTGAAGGACGTCTTGCGGGTTGGTTTTTGTCATGGCGATGGTATTTGGACCGCCGCCCGCGACGATGCAAGCCGTCGCTCCGCTGTTCCGGCTGCCGCGCCGCGGCGGCTCATTTCCACACCGGTTTGCCGCTTCCCGGCAGGCCCAGCCGCGACCATTTTTCCGTCACGGTCTTTACCACGTCCGGGTCCATCGCGATCTTGCGGCCCCATTCGCGCGCGGTTTCCGGCGGCAGCTTGTTGGTGGCGTCGAGCCCGATCTTGGAGCCCAGCCCGCTCTGCGGCGAGGCGAAATCGAGATAGTCGATCGGGGTATGCTCGATGATGGTGACGTCGCGCGCCGGGTCCATGCGGGTCGAGATCGCCCACATCACGTCCTTCCAGTCGCGCGCGTCGATGTCGTCGTCCACCACGATCACCCATTTGGTGTACATGAATTGGCGCAGATAGGACCACACCGCCAGCATCACGCGCTTGGCGTGGCCGGGATAGGCCTTCTTCATCGCAACCACCGCGATGCGATAACTGCATCCTTCGGGCGGCAGCCAGAAATCCACGATCTCGGGGAATTGCTGCTTCAGCAGCGGCACGAACACTTCGTTCAGCGCCTCGCCCAAGACGCTCGGCTCGTCGGGCGGCCGGCCGGTATAGGTCGAGAGGTAGATCGGCTGCTTGCGCCGCGTGATCGCGGTGACGGTGAACACCGGGAACTGCTCGACCGAATTGTAGTAGCCGGTGTGGTCGCCATAGGGGCCCTCGTCGCGATAGTCGGTCAGCGACACCTCGCCCTCGAGCACGATCTCCGCTTCCGCCGGCACCTTGAGCGGCTGCGACACGCAATCCACCAGCTCGACGCGCTGGCCGCGCAAGAGGCCCGCGAACTGGTACTCCGACAGCGTCTCCGGCACCGGCGTCACCGCCGCCAGGATCGTGCCCGGATCGGCGCCCAGCACCACGGCGGCGGGCAGGGGCCTCGCGCTCTCCTTGGCCCAGCGCTGGTGGTGCTGCGCCCCGCCCCGGTGCTTGAGCCAGCGCATGATCGTCTGGCTGCGGTTCAGCACCTGCATGCGGTAGATGCCGAGATTGTAGTTGTCCTCGCGCGCGTCGCTCGGCCCCTTGGTCACGACCAGCGGCCAGGTGATCAGCGGCGCCGGCTCGCCCGGCCAGCAGGTCTGGATCGGCAGCGCGCCCAGATCGATGTCGTCGCCGCGCAGCACGACCTCCTGGCAGGCGGCGCGCGACACGCTCTTGGGCTTCATCGCCAGCAGCGTCTTGGCCAGCGGCAGAAGCTCGAACGCCTCGCCGAACGAGCGCGGCGGCTGCGGCTGGCGCAGCGTCGCCATCACCTCGCCGACCTCGCGCAGTTCCTTCGCGGTGGTGCGCGCCCTACCGTCCATGGTCACGCCCATGGCGACGCGCCTGACGGTGCCGAACAGGTTGACCAGCACCGGGATGTCGCTCGGCGTGCCGTCCGCCTTCAGCGGACGTTCAAAAAGCACTGCCGGGCCGCCTTGCGCGATCAGCCGCGTCTGGATCTCGGTCATCTCCAGGACGGTCGAGACCGGGGTGGCGACCCGAACCAGTTCGCCCGTGCTTTCCAGCTTGGCGACGAAGTCGCGCAAGGAACGATACGTCATCCGCCGCCGGCCCTTTGATCCAAGGCATCATGCCGGTTGCTCGTTGCGCCCGCAAACCGCCGCTTGCCGCTCGTCGGGGCGCCCACTAGGCTCGCGGCCGAATCCGGTCTTGCGGGGGTCGTCTCTTGGGTCTTTTCACGCGAAAGCCTGTTTCGCACGTGCAGGGCGAGTTCACCTCGGGCGAACTGCACCGCACGCTCGGCGCCTTCAACCTCGTGACCCTCGGAATCGGCTGCATCATCGGCGCCGGCATCTTCGTCCTCACCGGCCACGCCGCCGCCACCATGGCCGGCCCCAGCGTCATCTACGCCTTCGTCATCTCGGGCCTCGCCTGCGCCTTCGCCGGGCTGTGCTATGCCGAGCTCGCCTCGACCATGCCGGTGTCGGGCTCGGCCTATTCCTATTCCTACGTCACGCTGGGCGAGGTCTTCGCCTGGACCATGGGCTGGCTGCTGCTCCTGGAATACGGCATCGCCGCCTCCACCGTCGCCGCCGGCTGGACCGGCTATGTCGTCAGCCTGGCCAAGGATTTCGGCATCTTCATCCCCGACGCGGTGTCGCATTCGACGATGCAGTACATCGTGCCCGACCCCAACAATCCGGCCGCGCATGGCGGCCTTCAGACGACCGGCGCCGTCAACCTCGTCGGCGCCTTCGGCATCCTGGCGGTGACGGCGCTGCTCGTCATCGGCATCAAGGAATCGGCCCGGGTCAACAACGTCATCGTGGTGGTGAAGGTCAGCGTGCTGCTCGCCTTCATCTTCATCGGCATCGGCTATCTCAACCCCGCCAACTGGCATCCCTTCATCCCGGCGAACGAGGGCAGCTTCCATTACGGCTGGCAGGGCATCCTGCGCGCCGCGTCCTACGTCTTCTTCGCCTATGTCGGCTTCGAGGCGGTGTCGACCGCGGCCGGCGAGGCCCGCAATCCGCAGCGCGACCTGCCCATCGGCATATTGGGCTCGCTCGTCATCTGCACCATCATCTACATGGCGGTGGCCGCGGTGATGACGGGCGTCGTGCCGTTCCGTACCCTGAACGTGCCCGATCCCATCGCTGTCGCCGTCGACCGGATGAATCCGCACTGGGCGATCGTCCCGTGGTCGCTGAACGAGACGCATAAGCTCAATCTCTTCTCCTTCATCATCAAGATCGGCGCCTTCACCGGCCTTTCCTCGGTGATGCTGGTGCTGTGCTATGCCCAGACTCGCGTCTTCTACCAGATGGCCAAGGACGGTCTCCTGATGCGCGTCTTCGGCGTCGTCAACGCCCGCTTCAAGACGCCGGCCGCCGGCACGATCCTGCTCGGCGGCCTGATCGCGATCGCCGCCGCGGTGCTGCCGCTCGACGTCATGGGCAATCTCGTCAGCCTGGGCACGGCGCTCGCCTTCGCCATCGTCTGCTTCACCGTGATCCATCTGCGCCGGGCCGAGCCCGCGATGCCGCGCCCGTTCAAGGTGCCGTTCTATCCCTGGACCCCGATCCTCGGCATCTTCTTCTGCATCGTGCTGATGATGGGGCCGATCCTGCTCGACATCTCGGGCGCCGCGATGGGCAAGGACCTGATCGGCGAGTTGTTCGCTTCGCTCAGCACCCTGCCGCCCGGCGTGCCGGCGCCGACCTACGACGCGCCCAAGGATCCGATCGCCCTCTATATCCTTCTCGGCTACATCGCGGTCGGGGCGCTGCTCTATGCCGGCTACGGCTACCGCAACTCCAAGCTGCGCCACGGCGTCGTCGTGCTCGGCCACGAGCCCCCGCCGCTCGAACCGCCGCTGGATTCGCGGGTGCCTTAATTGCTGGCTTTTCCTACCTAGACGTATTGCGCTTCGTCGCAAAAGGCGACTAGCGTTGTTGCGATTGCTTTGAGTCCGAAAGGTCCTGTCACGCCCGTAGTGTTGGGGGGACCGTTTGGCGGCAGCGCAATTTGGACTTTTGTGCTTGGCGTGACGACGCGGACTGTCGTGTCCGTATGTGCACCTGAACTTGCGGAGAAGATCGAATGGAAAAATCGTTCGGAGAGTATCGCGGGGAAGAACAGGCGCAAGCCTTACCGGTCGCGGGGGCGGCGGCGCGCCGTCAGCCCTGGAACGCGCCGACCTGGCGTCATCTGCGCCTACGCAAGTCGCAGTCCGGGCAGGACACCAATCCCGACTTGGCTAACTTCTCGTCCTGATGTGCTAGTGCAGGTCCGGCGGAATGACGGACCGATGCATGGAATGGCAGCGTAGCGAGGACCATCGGCAGCTCGCGCAGCTGGAGTTGCTCGCCGTCGAAGGGACGCGGCGCGCCCCACGCGCCGTCGGAGCCTGGCTCAATCTCGCAGCTATCTATCGCTTGCGCGGAAGCGCGCAGGATGTGGAATCATGTCTCGACGCGGCCGCCGCAATCGTGTGCGGCGATCCGGAAGGGCACACGGCCCTGGCGGCCGAGATACTGGCTCTGGGCGAACCGGATCGCGCGCTGGCGGAGCTCGAGCAGATTCTTGCCGCTTCGCCGGACTTCGCGCCGGCACGCCGTCTGCTGCTGACATGCCTGCTGGCAACCACGCAGTATGCGCGGGCTCATGCCTTGACCCAAGACGGCGTCGCGCTCGACGCGGCACAGGTCGGCGCGCTCGCCATGTTGCGCGACGTCGGCACCAGTGCCGCCGACATGCTCGTGCATTGCGACGCGGTCTTGGCGCGCGAACCGCACCATGTCGATGCCAAATACTACAAGGCGATCGCTCTGGCGCAACTCGGCCGGACCGCCCAGGCCCGCGCCGTTATCGCGCTCGATGATCTGGTGCAGACCAGTGTGCTGCCCGTACCTGCCGCCTATGGGAGCGGCGAGGCCTTTCGCGCCGCACTGGCGGCCGAGATGCTGTCCAACCCCACACTGGCGGCAGATCCGCGCCTGCGCTCGACACGCCAGGGCCGCCAGGTCGCGAATCTTTTTCTGCCGCAGTCGCGCGCCAGCCTCGTGCTTGCGGCGCAGATCGAAGAGGCGGTCGAAGCCTATCTTGCCGCGCACAAGGCGGTCGTGGCGCCGGCCCGCGCGAAGCTGGTCGTCTGGGGGGTGGTGCTCGGCGCCGAGGGCTACCAAAAATCGCACCGTCATCCGGCAGGCTGGTTGAGCGGAGTCACCTATGTCGCCGCGCCGAAGCCCCCGCCGGCGAATGCCTATCCCGGCCGCCTCCTGCTGGGCGCACTCGACCATGATCCGGCCGCTCTCTCCGCCGGCTGGGGCGTAATGGAGATCGAGCCGGTGCCCGGTACGCTCGTCATCTTTCCCTCGCACATTCCCCACAGCACCGAGCCGAGCGGGATGGCGCAAGACCGTATCAGCGTAGCTTTCGACGTCGTGCCGCTGGAATGGTGACGCTTCAGAAGGCGCGCATCTGGGTCGGCGCCGCCGGGACATGAACGCGGCCGGTGTGCCGGAAGCCGCGGTCCAGGAAGGTCACGAAGCCCGGCAGGAAAGCGCGCCCGATCCGCGCCCCGTAGAGCGAGCTGCCGACCGCGATCTCATCCAGCCCGACGACCAGGCCGCGCGTCCAGTGCTGATCGACTGGGAATGTCTCTCCGCCGGCGATGCCGATGCGGCCCTCGGGCGACAGACAGGTCAGCAGGCGTCCATCCTCCAGCAAGGCGATGTCGTGACAGGCGCTGCATGGCAGGACCGTCCGCCCGCGTTCGCGGAAGGCACGGTCGTATTCGACGATCTCGCTGGCAAGGCCGCGCTGGAAGTTATGCAGCAGGACGCGCACCGTATCGGCATCGCCCGCGATGGAATTGATGTGTGCGTGACCGGGGCCGTCGCGTGCGGCCGGCGGCAGAAGCTGATGCGCGGCGACCGGCCGCCAGCGCGCGTCATATTCCAGGATCCGCTGATGCAGCGTATCGACGACGAAGAACGCGCCGTCGAAGTAGTCGATCTGGTGGCAATTGTGATCCAGCCCCTCGACGAGGACGCGCCGGTTCGCGAGGCCGTCGCCGTCGCGCGCATAGGCGACGATCGCGCCGGAATTCTCGCTGTCGGCGCTCTCGTCCGGGGCGGTGTTGAGAAAGGCGAAGACCTCGTTCCCGCGGCACACCACGCCGAAGAACCGCCCCCGCCGCCAGCAGGCGGCAGGTCTTGCGATTGACGCGATAGAGGCCCTCGCGCGACGCCAGAAGATAATCGGCCATGCGCCGTTAGAGCCCGGACGGCAGCGGCCGATCAAGTCCGTATCGAATCCTGCCCAACATCCGTCGCGATTTCCTGTCATGTTCGTGCCGGAGCGGGGCGATGCGCAGAACAGTCCTATGGATCGCATTGGGCGTGGGCGGGGCGGCGCTGCTCGCGGCGCTCGCCGTCTGGCTTTATCTCCAGGGCGCCTACCGCTTCTCCTATCCCGATCCGGTGACCTATCCGGTGCGCGGCATCGACATCTCGCACCACCAGGGCAAGATCGACTGGGCCAGGCTGCCGCGCCAGAACATCCGCTTCGTCTATCTGAAAGCCAGCGAGGGCGGCGACTGGACCGATCCCAGCTTCGTCGCCAACGTCCAGAAGGCGCAAGCGCACGGCCTCGCCGCCGGCGCCTATCACTATTTCACGCTCTGCGCCCCCGGCGTGGTCCAGGCCCGCAACTTCCTGCGCGTGATCCCGCCCGGCACGCGGCTCGATCTGCCCTACGCCATCGACCTCGAATATGTCGGCAATTGCTCGGCGCGCCCGGGCCATGGCCACCTCGCGCGCGAGCTCAAGGCCTTCATCGCCATCGTCTCCGCCCGCACCGGCCGGCTGCCGGTGATCTATTCGACCGAGAGCTTCTTCACCGACTATCTCGACGCCGATCCCGCCTTCGCCGCCTATCCGCTCTGGGTCCGCAACCTCTACGGCGAAAGCGCCTGGGCGCGCGGCCGCAAGGTCCTGTTCCGCCAGTTCGCCAGCCACGCGAGGCTGGACGGCATCGACGGCCCCGTCGACCTCGATCTTTTCGCGGGCTCGAAAGCTGAGTTCGCGGCACTGATCGCCAGCTCCCGTTAGGCCGCGTCGTCCCTTCGAGGCTCGCTTCGCTCGCGCCTCAGGAAGACGCTTGAGCCGAGTCACTCCATAACTCTCGTCATGCTGAGGTGCGAGCGAAGCGAGCCTCGAAGCACGCACTTCGCCTACCCCGGCATCTCCCCGATATACGCCGAGCTCGGGCGCAGCAGGCGTCCCCGCCGCTGCTGCTCGCGGGCGTGCGCCGTCCAGCCTGCGGCGCGCGCCGTCGCGAAGATCGGCGTGAACGCCTGGCGCGGGATCTGCAACGCATCGAGCAGGATCGCGGTGAAGAACTCGACATTGGTGTCGAGCGGATGATCGGGCTTCTTGCGCTTGAGCGCCTCGCGGGCATAGGCCTCGACCTCGGCCGCGAACGGCATATCGATCGAGTTGCTCGACAGCTTGGCGAGCGCCGCCTTCAGCACGTCGGCGCGCGGATCGCGCACCTTGTAGATGCGGTGGCCGAAGCCCATCAGCCGTTCGCCGCGCCCCAGCGCGTCGTCGATCCACGGCTTGATGCGTTCGCGCGTGCCGATGGCGTCCAGCATCTCCAGCACCGGCTCCGGCGCCCCGCCGTGCAGCGGCCCGGTGAGCGCGCAGTAGCCGCCGGTGACGGCGCAGAACAGGTCGGCTTGCGTCGAGGCGATTGACCCGCGCCGTGAAGGTCGAGGCGTTCATCCCATGGTCGCTCACCGTGACGAAATAGGCGTCGAGCGCCGCCGCCTCCGCCGCGCTGGGCGCCCGGCCATGGATCATCGACAGCGTGTCGGCGGCGTGGCTCAGCTTGGCGTTGGGGATATGCGGCGGCCGGCCGGCGGCGCGGCTCGCCAGCGCCCCGACGATGACGGGCAGGGCGCCCAGAATCGTCGCGTCGTGCGTCAGCCCGTGCTCGGCGCGCAGCGTCGCCACCGCCGCGCGGAAGCCGTCGACGATGGAAAGCCCCTCGCTCGCCGCCAGCATTTGCGGGACGTGCCCGAACGCCCGCACACCGCGCCTCGCCCAGCGCCGCGCGCACCTCGGCCTCGCTGATCGGCACCGTGGTGGCCGCGGTCCACAGCCGCGCCGTGACGCCTTCGAAGCTCGTCTTGCCGGCGAGGTCCGCGACCCACCGGCCGGCGATGATCAGCTCGCCCTTCTGTCCGTCGACATGGCTCAGCGCCGTCTCCGCCGCCGGCACCCCGTCAGTCCGATGGGGGATTTGCTGGTCTGAATGGTCATGGCGCGCTCCGTCCCTTTGTTGCATCGCAGCAAAGATCGGGCTTCTGGACGCATTGATCAATCTTGATTAGCATAATCAACATGAATAATTTCGACGAGCCGCTCTACCTCACCGCCCGCGACGCCGCGACCGAGCTCGCGGTCTCCCGGCGACGCTCTACGCCTATGTCAGCCGCGGTCTGATCCGTTCGGAGCCCGGCGAGACCCCGCGCAGCCGCCGCTACCGCGCCGAGGACGTGCGCGGCCTCAAGAACCGCCGCGCCCCCGCTGGTCGAGGTCCAGGGCCTCAAATCCGCCGACCTGCCGGTGCTGGACACCGCCGTCTCGACCATCACGGTGGAAGGCCCGATCTATCGCGGCGTCCGCGCCGTGACGCTGGCCGAGTCCGCGACCTTCGAGCAATGCGCCACGCTGCTGTGGGATCCAAGTCCGCCGATCCCTTCGCCAAGTCGAACCTGCCGGTCATTTCGCCCGCGATGCGCGCGATCCTGGCGGCGACGCGCGGCGCCCCGCCGATCGACCGCGCCGTCGCCGTCCTCTCCCAGGCCGCCGAAGCCGATCCGCGCGCCTATAACAGCGTGAGCGAGGGCCGCGCCGCCACCGGCGCCCGCATCCTGCGCCTCGCGGTCGCCGCGATGATCGACGCCGAGCCGTCGGCCGAGCCGCTGCACAAACAGATCGCCCGCGCCTGGGCGCACGGGCACAAACACGCGGAGGATCTCATCCGCCGCGCCCTCGTGCTCCTCGCCGATCACGTATTGAATTCCTCGACCTTCACCGTGCGCTGCGCCGCCTCGACCCGGCATCAGCCTCTACGATGCGATCATCGCCGGCTTCGTCGCGCTCAAGGGGCCGCGCCATGGCGGCGTCGGCCCGCTGGCGGCAAAGCTGCTCGACACGCTTCTGGAAGGCGACATCGCCGCCATCGTGCGCGAGCGCGTCGCGCTCGGCGAGCGCTTCCCCGGCTTCGGCCACATGGTCCTATCGCGATGGCGATCCGCGCGCCGTATCGCTGCTCGGCGCCCTGATCCGGACCGGCATCGACAAGCGCCTCGCGGTCCGAGATTCCGGCGCGCATCATGGAAGCGACGGGCGCCTTCGCCAATTGCGACTTACGCCCTCGCCGTCCTGCGCCGCACCCTCGACATGCCGGCCGGCAGCGAGACCACGCTGTTCGCCATGGCCCGCGTCGCCGGCTGGGTGGCGCATGCCAGCGAGCAGCTCGAGACCCGCAAGCTCATCCGCCCCCGCGCCCGCTATATCGGCCCGACGCCGGCGCCCTTGCGCAAGCGCTAGCTAGGCCGAGTGCTCGGGATGGGCCGGAGCGTCGCCTTCGCGGTGCCAGGCGTCCTCGATCTCTTCCTTCGCCTGATGCGCCGCATCGGCGGCCTGCACGCCGGCTTGGGCGGCGTATTCCTGTGCTTTGTGCGCGGCCTGCGCCACTGCGCCGTTGCGCATGCTCTGTCCGAGATTCTCGAAGCTGTCGGCCAGGATATGCCGCGTCGTCTCCTGCAGGCGCAGCGACGATTGATAGAGGTCGCGGCCGAAATCGGCGAACCAGCGCTCCTGCAGCGCCGTGAGGCTTGCGAGGTTCAGCGAGTTCTGGCACTCGGCCAGCACCTCGCCGTTGCGGTCGTGCAGGCGGCTCAGCATCTCCATCGTCTCGCCGCGCATCGCCGCGAGGCTCTTCTCGAAATAGGCGCGCGAATGGTTCATCGCGTCGTTGAGCGGCGCGAAGATCGCCATCGTGTTGCGCTCGAAGGCGTGGATCGGCGACTCGTTCGGGGTCTTGGCGTCCATTGCGGATTCTCCTTTGGGTTCGCGCGCGGGCCGGCGGCCGCTTCGGCGCGTCCTAGGATAATTGCTGCATTGCGGTATCGTTCCGTATTGGTCCGGCGAAATTGCGATGACGAATTCGTCACGGACTCATGACGGCGGCCGAAAAATAAGCACGATGCCCAGATCGCGGAACACGCTTTCCATCCCGGGAGTGGCGTCGCCGGCGACCGCGATCTCGACCCGCCCGCCGCCGGCGCGCATCGCGTCGACGAAGAACCGGTAGTGCGCGAAGCGTGCCGCGATATCGCGCAGGCCGGCGTCGATATCGCCATGGCCCGCTCTCGGCACCGGCGAGCCGCGTCTGCCAATAGCTCCCGTCGCGCCCCTGCCAGGAAGTTTGCGGCGGCAGCCCGAGTTCCTCCGTGATCTTCCTGGGATCGAGGCTGGGATGGAACACGCGGAGCAGGAAACAGCTCATGCGACCAGCCGGTAGACGCTGGTCTCGCGGATCTCGCGGTCTTCGAGGTCGCGCGTCGTCTGCACGCGATAGGTCGCGAGCTTCTCGACCCCGCCCGTGGGAAAATAGCTCCGCCCCGGATCGCCCAGCAGCACCGCGGCGCCGTGATGCGCCCGTTCGATCAGCCAGGCGAGCAGCCGCTCCGCCAGCGGCCGCTCGTAGCACATGTCGCCGACCAGGATGACGCGCCAATTGCCGTCGGAATCGAGCATGTCGCTGGTCGTCGCGCCCAGGATGGCGCTGTTGGCGATCGCGTTCAGCTTGATCGCGGCATAGGCGAAGGGATCGATGTCCGCCGCCATGACGCGCTCGGCCCCTGCCTTGGCCGCGGCGATGGCGACCAGCCCCGAGCCCGAGCCGAAATCCAGCACGTCCAGGCCTTTGACCAGCTTGGGTTGTCCAGCACATGCCGCGCCAGCGCCTGCCCGCCGGCCCAGGCGAACGCCCAATAGGGCGGCGGCACGCCCTGGGCCTGCAATTCCTCCTCGGTCAGCCGCCACAGCGGCACCACTTCGGTCGCCAGGTGCAGCCTGATTTCCGGCACCAGCGGCGGCGCGATCAGCGCGGTGTTGGCGAGGATGAAGGGGGCGGGATCGTTCATGGCGCAGTCCTATGTGTTGACGGCGCCCCGCGCCAGTCCTAGTTTCGGAACCGCCGCGCGAACCCAAGGAGGCGTCCATGACTGTCGTTGTGCAAACCGCCCTCCGCCGCGCCGCCGCGTAAAAATCCGTATACGGATCGTTCCGCCGTCGGCGCCTCTTTAAGGCTCTGACCGAAGGAATACCTCGTGCTCGAACGCTACGGCTGGAGCGAACCGCTCCGCCACCAATTCACCGCCCACGCCGCCGATGGGCTGGTCCCCGCGCGCGTGCTGGTGCAGCAGCGCGGCCATTACGAGATCGTCAGCGAGGCCGGCGAGCTCTCCGCCACGCTCTCCGGCAAGCTCGCCCGCGACGCGGAGGCGGGCGGCTATCCCGTCGCCGGCGACTGGGTCGCCATCGCGCTGCGGCAAGGCGAAGGCGCCGCCACCATCCATGCCGTCCTGCCGCGCCAGGGCGTATTCGTGCGCCGCGCCGCCGGCCCGGGCGCGGCGCGCGGCCAGGTCGTCGCCGCCAATGTCGACGTCGCGCTGCTTGCCGCCTCGCTCAACGGCGAGCTCAATGTCCGCCGCCTCGAACGCTATCTCGCCGCGGCGTGGGGGAAAGCGGCGCTGCGCCGGTCATCGTCCTGACCAAGGCGGATCAGTGCGAAAATGTCGACGAATTGAGGGCCGAAGTCGAAGCCATCGCCTTCGGCGTGCCGGTCCACGCGGTCTCGGCCGTCACCGGCGAAGGCCTTGAGGCGCTGCGCGCGCACCTTGCGCCCGGCAAGACCGCCGTCCTGCTCGGCAGTTCCGGCGTCGGCAAGTCGACCCTGGTGAACGCCTTCGCCGGCACATCGCTGATGGCGACGCGCGCGATCAGCGTCGACGGCCAGCGCGGCCGCCACACCACGACGCATCGCGAGCTCGTGCTGCTTCCCAGCGGCGCCCTGATCCTCGACACGCCGGGCATGCGCGAGCTCGGCATGTGGGACGCGAGCGCCGGCGTCTCGGCCGCGTTCGGCGACGTCGAAACGCTGATGACGCAGTGCCGCTTCACCGACTGCAAGCACCGCACCGAACCCGGCTGCGCCGTGCGCGCCGCGCTCGACGACGGCACGCTCGATGCCGAACGCTGGGAGGCCTATGGCAAGCTCCAGCGCGAGCTCGCTTTCGAGAAGGGCAAGAACGATCCCAAGGCCGCGCCGAGACCCGCAAGGTCTGGATCAAGCGCCACAAGGCGGGCGCGCCAGGATGAAATCCAAATATGGCGAGGAGTGACTAGGCCGCCTGCGCCGCCATCCGCTCCGGCTTGCTCGTCGCCAGCTTCAGCATGGTGACGTAGTCGGGCTGGATTTCCATCTTTGCTCCCAGGCCCTTGGCCAGCAGCAGCGCGTGCAGCTTGGGCAGGTTGTAGCAGGGGACATAGAACAGCAGGTGGTGATCGACGTGATAGTTCACCCAATAGGGCGCCACCAGCGCCCGCACCCACCAGGAGGCATAGGTCGTGCGCGCATTGCGGAAGACGTCGTCATTGTCCGGCACCATGGCGTGCTCGGCGATATTGCGGATGCGCGTGATCGCCATCTGCCAGGTGATGTTGGGCAGCACCCAGAACATCAGGAAATAATGCGGCTTGCCGAACGCCGTCATCAGCGCCAGCAGGATGAGCTGCACCAGATATTGCCGCCCGATCCGCTTCCAGAAGAACCGTGCCCGCGCCGCGAAGGGCTGGCCGGGCTCGCCGAGCGAGCGCAGGAACTGGAACTTGCGCTGCTTGAATCCGGTCTGGCCCGTGAGGTCGCGGATCATCTTGCGCTTGAAGCTGTCGCGCGTGATCGGAAACTTCGCCGACAGGCTGAGGTCCGGATCGTCCGCCTGCTGCGTCCTGCGATGGTGCACCAGATGGTAGTGGCGGTAGGGAACCAGATCGCCCATCGTCGGATAGCGCACAGCCAGTCGCCGACCCATTCGTTCAGCCAGCGCGTCTTCATCAGGACGCCATGCGCCGCGTCGTGCATCAGGATCGCGAGCCCGAGCTGGCGGCTGCCGATCACGACGACGGCCGCGAGGAAGCTCAGGGGATTGGGCCACAGCGCATAGGCCGCCATCGCCAGGCCGATCACCGCCCAGGCATGGAACACGCACCACAGGCCCTTGAGGTCGGAGCGCCCCCGCACGCCCGCCATCTCGTCGGCCGAGAACACCGAAGTCGGATCGAAGCGCTGCACGTTCATGGCGCAATTATAGGCCGTTCGCGCCGCTTGCGAAGGCCAAAGTTCCGCCCGCTTCCGCTACGGCGCCGTCACCAGATCCAGCTCGACAGGAGGGAACGCGGCGGCGATCAGCGCCCCGGTGTCGCGGTTGGCGCGGAACAGCTTGAGGCAGCGCGCGGGTCCTCGATCTTCAGCGTGTGCACCTGCCACAGCAGATGCCCCCCGGCCAGGATCATCACGAAGCCGAACGGCCAGCCGGCATGTGCCGCGAATCCCGCCGCCAGCACCAGCGCGAAGGCGGCGGCGTAGAACCCCCCCAGCACCCAGTCCCTGGCCCGCGCCCCGAACAGCAGCGCCGTCGACTTGACTCCGATCAGCGCGTCGTCGTCCTTGTCCTGCAGCGCATAGATCGTGTCGTAGCCGAGCGTCCAGAAGAACAGCCCGGCATAGAGCAGCGCGTCGGCGGCATCGACGCCGCCGGTCTGCGCCGCGAAGCCGACCAGGCGCCCCAGTTGAAGGTGAGCCCCAGCCAGGCCTGCGGCCACCAGGTGATGCGTTTCATGAAGGGATAGGCCGCGACCAGCAGCAGCGACGCCGCGCCGATCTCGATGGCGAACAGGTTGAGCTGCAGCAGCACCGCCAGCCCCGCCGCCAGTTGCGCGCCGAGGAACAGCCAGGCCTGGCGCAGCGTCACCGCGCCCGAGGGCAGCGGCCGTCCGCGCGTGCGCGCCACGCCTGCGTCGATGTCGCGATCCACGATGTCGTTATAGGTGCAGCCGGCGCCGCGCATCACCCGCCGCGCCGATGGCGAACAGCACCAGCAGATAGAGGTCGTGCCAGGCCGAGAACGCCGCTCGCTGGCGATCGCGCCCAGGATCAGGCCGAAGACGCAGGGCCAGAACAGCAGCCACGTCCCGATGGGACGGTCCAGCCGCGCCAGCCGCAGAAAGGGGCGCAGAACCGCCGGCGCCCGGTCCACCCAGGTCAGCGCCGCGGCGTCGGCGGGTCTGGCAGTTGTTTCACTCATGGCGGGCACACTACAAGTATTCTTCCATGAGCGAAAACGATCTGCGCGACGACGGCGGGAAGGTGCGGCTCTATGTCGAGGCGCCGCTGGGACAGGGCGCCCGCGTCCTGCCGGGCGAGGCGCAGGCGCACTACCTGCTGCACGTCATGCGCGCCAAAGCGGGCGACCGCGTCAGCCTGTTCAACGGCAGCGACGGCGAATGGCTGGCGCGCCTTGCGGAGATTTCCAAGCGTGCCTGCGTCCTGGAATGCGAGCGCCGGACCGCGCCGCAGGCAGAAGTCCCCGACCTCTGGCTGTGCTTTGCGCCGATCAAGAAGACGCCGGCCGACTACGTCGTGCAGAAAGCCACCGAGCTCGGCGTCCGCGTGCTCCAGCCGGTCTTCACCCGCCGCACCATCGTCACACGCGTCAATCTCGAGCGCATGCACGCCAACGCCGTCGAGGCCGCCGAGCAGTCGGATCGGCTGTCGGTGCCGGACACGCGGGCGCCGCTCACCTTCGACAAGCTGCTCGCATCCTGGCCGCAAGATCGCCGCCTGATTTTCTGCGACGAAGGCGGCGCGCCGTCCATCGCCGAAGCGCTTCGCCGCCTCGCAGATGGTCCCGGCGCCCTCTTCACCGGCCCCGAAGGCGGCTTCGATCCCGCCGAGCGTGCCGCCCTGCGCGCCCGGCCTTTCGTCACGCCGGCCTCGCTCGGCCCCCGCATCCTGCGCGCCGACACCGCCGCGCTCGCGGCGCTCGCGGTCTGGCAATCGGTCAAGGGCGATTGGCGCTGATATCCCTTCCGCGCTAGGATCGCCGGATGAAGCAATCCGTCGTCAGCATCGATCTGGACGTCATGGGCGGCACGCCGGTGTTTGCCGGTACCCGCGTTCCGGTGCAGCACTTGCTCGACTACCTGGAGGGCGGCGACACGCTGGACACGTTCCTCGACGGCTTTCCCTCGGTGTCGCGCGAACAGGCGGTCGCCTTCCTCGAAGAAGCGAAGGACAGGCTTCTCGAATCCATCGCATGAAGATTCTGCTCGACGCCTGCGTCGATAGACATCTTTCGCGCCACATCTAGGGCCACGAGATACGAACGGCCCACCAAAGGGGATGGAGCGATGTTCGCAATGGTGCCCTGCTGGCCTTGGCCGTAAGCAACGCCTTTGACGCATTCGTGACCGTGGATCGGAGCATCTCGTTTCAGCAGAATCTGGCGCGATACCCGATTGCGCTGCTGTTGCTGCAGGCCCGTACCAGCCGCCTGGTCGATCTCGTGCTGCTTGCTCCTGCTCTTTTGGCCGCGTTGCCGGCGGCAAAGAAGGGCGAGCTGACGCAGGTCTCCGGATAGCGCCGAAGCTTGTTCAGATCGACGCCTTACGCGTGCGACGGGCCGGACGCGCATGAACCGCATGCGCGACATCTCCCCCTAGCGGCTCGTCTTCGGCCCTCAAGGATATTTCGCGCGGTAGCGCACATCGTAAGGCCCCCACGGTCGGTAGGCGACATAGGTCCCGTCGGCGCCCCGCTCGATCACATCCAGGAAGCCTTCCCAGCCGCCCAGGAACGGCACCATGTCGCGGCGCGCGACGCCCGGCGCGAAGCGGTGCGTCAGCACCAGCCGGCAGCCTTGCGGCGCCGGCGACAGTTCCCAGCGCGCATGCGACGGCGGCACCGGCACGTCGCTCTCGGACCAGCTGAACTCCAGCACGCGCTCCGGCTCGAACGCCGTGATCGCGCCGGTCATCACCGTGTCGGAATCGCGGAAGCGCAGCACGTATTTGCCGCCGAGCCGGGGCTCCACCTCGACCTCGCCGAGCCATTGCCGGAGAATCTGCGGATCGGTCAGCGCCGCCCACACTTTCGCCACCGGCCGCCCGATCAGCCGCTCGAACCGCACCAGCGGCACTTCGGCTTCGGTCAGCGTGCCGTCGATCGCGAGCAGTGGCGCTTCTTCGGCAAGGCCGGCATAGGCCTTTTCCAGCCCCGGCAAGGCATCGGTGGCGGCGTTCACCGCCGCCAGGCCGTCGCCGCCCAGCACCACCGCCTCGGCCCCGTCGAGGAAGGCGTGCCAGCCGCCGCCGAAGCTGACGATGTCCTCGCTCTCGCAGCCGGGCGGCAGGATGTGCGTCAGCGTCAGCCGGCAGCTACCGTCGCCGCGCGGGCGCAACGTCCAGCGCACCAGCGAAATCGGCAGGCCGCAATTCTCCGACCACGAATATTCGAGCAGCTTTTCGGCTTCCAGCGCCGTGATCGCTCCGGTCATCTCGTCGCCGTTCTGGTGGAAGCGGATGATGAATTTGCCGCCGAGCTTCAGCTCCACCTCCACCGTGCCCAGCCAGTTCTTCAGCAGCCGGGACTCGGTGAGCGCGGCCCACACGCCGGCCGGCCGCTTCGCGATGTCGCGCTCATAGTGCAGGATGGTGCCGCCGCCGGTCGTGCGGCTGATCGTTCCCAACCGGTTCATGGCTTCATCAACTCCGCTTCCAGCGCGTCGAGCTTGTTCGCCCAGAATTTCCGCAAGTCGTTCACCCAGTCCGCGACCGCGCTGACCCCGTCGGGATCGAGTTCGTAGATGCGCTTCTGCGCCTCGGCCCGCACCTTCACGAGCCCCGCGTCGCGCAGCGTCTTCAGGTGCTGCGACACCGCCGGCGCGCTCATGGCGAAGCGGCGCGCGATGTCGCCTGACGACAACGCTCCCGACGCCAGCATCTTCACGATGCTCTGGCGCGTCGGATCGGCAAGGGCGGTCAGGCCGTTCATGGACCTATATTGTAGATTTCACTTAATTAAGTCAATTATAAAATATAGGTCCGCAGGCTTCGTCTTGCCCCGGTCACGCCCGGCGCCTATTTAGCAAACGCCTGAACGGCCGATTTAAAATTCACACGACGACGGTGGGGGCATTGCACCCCGGCGCGAGGGAACCAGCAGCGCATGTCCATTCCACAATCCGCCGGCGGTCCGATCGAGAGTCGCGACGATCTCGTTCGCCACCTCGCGGAAGGCTGCAAACCGAAATCCGAATGGCGCATCGGCACCGAGCACGAGAAATTCGTCTACGACCTCAAGGACCACAAGCCGCTCGACTACGAGGGCCAGCCCGGCATCCGCGAGCTGCTCAACGGCATGAAGCGCTTCGGCTGGGAGGAGGTGGCGGAAGGCGGCAACATCATCGGCCTCCTCCAGAACAAGGCCTCGCTCAGCCTCGAGCCGGGCGGCCAGTTCGAGCTCTCCGGCGCGCCGCTCAAGACCGTGCACGAGACCTGCGCCGAGGTGAACCTCCATCTCGAACAGGTGCGCGAAGTCGCCGCCGAGATGAATGTCGGCGTCCTCGGCCTCGGCTTCGCGCCGACCTGGTCGATGGACGAGACGCACCAGATGCCCAAGGGCCGCTACCAGATCATGCGGCGCTACATGCCGAAGGTCGGCGGCTACGGCCACGAGATGATGTTCAGGACCTGCACCGTGCAGGTCAATCTCGACTTCGCCTCCGAAGCCGACATGATCAAGAAATTCCGCGTCGGTCTCGCGCTCCAGCCGGTCTCGACCGCGCTGCTCGCCAACTCGCCGTTCCGCGAGGGCCGGCCCAACGGTTTTCTGTCGTACCGCTCGCAGATCTGGACCGACGTCGACAACGCCCGCTCCGGCATGCTGCCCTGGGTGTTCGACAGCGGCATGTCGTTCGAGCGCTATGTCGACTACGCCCTCGATGTCCCGATGTACTTCGTCTATCGCGACGGCAAGTATATCGACGTCGCGGGCAAGAGCTTCCGCGATTTCCTCGCCCGCAAGATTCCCGAGGTGAAGGACATCGAGCCAACCATGGCCGACTGGGCCGATCACCTGACCACGATCTTCCCGGAAGTGCGCCTCAAGAAATTCCTCGAAATGCGCGGCGCCGACGGCGGCATGTGGCGGCGCATCTGCGGCATGCCGGCGCTGTGGGTCGGCATCTATTACGATTCCGTGGCGCTCGACGCCGCCTGGGACCTCGTCAAGGACTGGACCGCCGAGGAGCGCCAGGCGATGCGCGACGGCGTCGCCAAGCAGGCGTTCAAGACGCCGTTCCGCAACACCACGGTGCACGAGCTGGCGCACCGCATGCTGGAGATTTCCTCCGCCGGCCTCAAGCGCCGCGCCGAGCTCGACTCGGGCGGCATGAGCGAGGACGGTTTCCTCAATCCGCTGCGCGAGCTCGTCGCCCGCGGCTACACCCGCGCCGAGGAGCTACTCAAGAACTACCACGGCATCTGGAACCGCGACCTGTCGCGGCTGTTCACGGAGTATAATTTTCTTTGAATTCTGCGCTTTCGAAATAAAAAGGTTGTCATCCCCGGCGAGCCGCGTAGCGGCGAGGGAAGGGGACCCAGGTAGGAAATACCGTCACGGTATTTCCTACCTGGGTCCCCTTCCCCTCGCTTCGCTCGGCCGGAGATGACATCTCGTTTGTTATCTGATCAGAGCTTGATGCATTCAAATCCGCCGCGAGCCGATCGCCATCGCCACTCCGATCGCCGCCAGCACCGCGCCGCGATAGGCCCAGGTCATCTGGTGCGCCATGAAGCCGACCGGCACCAGGCCGGTGCCCTGGCAGATCCACCACACGCCGAGCAGCGTCGCCACGATGCCGACCGACAGCAGCAGCGCCTTCAGGAAACCTTTCATTGCATTCTCCCTCGAGCAGTTTGATCTGAAACTCTAATTTTCATCGTCATCGCCGGCTTGTCCCGGCGACCCATGAACACCCATGCGGCATGGGTGTTCATGGGTGCCCGGCACAAGGCCGGGCATGACGGTTGAGGGTGAATCAATTCAATCCCAAATCGCACTCATCCGCCGACGCGGGCGGATCGAATGCTGACTCACTTCTCCTGCGGCACGCGTTCGGCGCCCTGGCGGCTCACCATCCAGCCGGGATATTCCTGCGGCAGGGCGCTGACCTCGTCCAGCGTCTTCATGTCGTCGGCGCTCAGTTTCAGCTTCGCGGCTTCCAGGTTGTCGTCGAGCTGCTCCAGGGTCTTGGCGCCGATGATCACGCTCATCACGAACGGCTTGTGCAGCACATAGGCGAGCGCCACGCGCGCCACAGAGACGCCGTGCCTGCCTGCGACCGCGCGCATCGCATCGACGCATTTCCAGGCGCGGTCCTTGTCGACCGGCGGGAAGTCGAAGGCGACGCGGCGCGCCCCTTCCGGCCCGTTGCTGCCCGGCCCGAACTTGCCCGAGAGCAATCCGCCGGCCAGCGGGCTCCACACCATCAGCCCGACCTTCTGGTCCTCCAGCATCGGCACGATCTCGCGCTCCAGGTCGCGCCCGGCGATGGAATAGTAGGACTGGATCGTCTCCATCCGCGCCCCGCCGCGGTTGGCGGCGATGCCGTTCGCCTTCATCACCCGCCACGCCTGCCAGTTGGAGCAGCCGACATAGCGCACCATGCCCTGGCGCGTCAGGTCGTCGAGCGCGCGCATCGTCTCCTCGACCGGCGTCACCGTGTCGGTGGCGTGGATCTGGTAGAGATCGATGTGGTCGGTGCCGAGCCGCTCCAGGCTGCGCGACACCGAATCCATGATGTGGCCGCGCGACGCGCCGATGTCGTTGGCGCCCGGCCCCATGCGGCCATAGCACTTGGTCGCGATGACGACGGAGGAGCGCTTGAGCCCGAGGTCCTTGATCGCCTGGCCGGTCAGCCGTTCCGACTGTCCGGCCGAATAGACGTCCGCGGTATCGATGAAATTGACGCCCGCCTCGATCGAGCGCCCGACGATCTCGGTCGCCGCTTTCTGGTTGACGTCGCCGATCGCGGCCCAGATGCCGGCGTTTTTTCCATCGCCGGTGAAGGTCATGGTGCCGAGGCAGATTTCCGAAACGAACAGGCCTGTGTTGCCGAGCTGGTTGTACTTCATGGCGATGGCGTCCTCTTTAATCGGGCAGGGGGATGAATTCCTTGTCGTCGCCGGGGATCGCGGCGAACTTGCCGCCTTTCCACTCGGCCTTGGCGCGCTCGATGCGCTCCTTGGAGCTGGAGACGAAATTCCACCACAGGTGCCGCGGCCCGTCGAGCGGCGCGCCGCCCAGCAGCATGGCGCGCGCCGCACCGGTGGCGCGCAGCGTCGCGGGCTCGCCCTCGCGCAGCACGATCATCGTGCCGTCGCCATGGCTCTCGCCCTCGATCTCGATGCCGCCGTCGCCGATCACGAACACGGCGCGTTCCTGGTATTCCGGCGCGACCGTCAGCGACGAACCGGGCGCGAACTGCGCGTCGGCATAGAAGATCGGCGAGAACACGCGCACCGGCGATTTGAGCCCGAACGCCTCGCCGGTGACGATCTTGAGGCGCACGCCGCCCTGCTCCAGCGTCGGCAGGTCGCGCGAGGCGACGTTCTGGAACGAGGGCGGGGCTTCCTCGTCCCGGGTCGGCAGCCCGACCCAGCTCTGGATGCCGTGCAGGCGGTGGCCCTGGGCGCGCGTCGCATGCCCGGTGCGCTCGGAATGGGCGATGCCGCGTCCCGCGGTCATCCAGTTGACGTCGCCGGGCGCAATCTCCTGCTCCGAGCCGATGCTGTCGCGATGCATCTGCGAGCCTTCGAACAGATAGGTCACGGTGGCGAGCCCGATATGGGGATGCGGCCGCACGTCGATGCCCTTGCCGGGCGCGAAGGTCACGGGGCCGAAATAGTCGAAGAACACGAACGGGCCGACGGCGCGATGCTCGATGCTGGGCAGCAGGCGGCTGACGTGAAAGCCGTCGCCCAGGTCGCGCGGCTTGCCTTTGATGATGGTCATGTAGAGCGCCTTTGGAGCGCCGCCATGGTAAACTCCGGCCGCTCGCCGCGCCAGCCGATAGTAACGGACGGTGATCGTAGGGGCCTACGACTTTCGGCTAGCGGCTAATCGGCCGTCGCCGGCAGCACGGTGACCTCCGGCCACATCGCTTTCCAGCGTGCCGCCTTCTCCAGATAGCGCTCGGCGTTGAAATTCGGCACCCGGTTGGGCCGCAGCGTCAGGCTCGCTATGTCGGCGAAGCCCTTGGGCGCATAGACGTCGTAGCCGGCGCCGTTCGGGCGGATGCCGACCATGGCGCAATCGGAGAGGAAGCGGTCGATCCCGTCGGTGGCGCGGGTCAGGGGCGGGTAGGGCGCCTTGAATTTCTCCTCATACCACAGATGCACCCGCGCCTGGTTGCGCACTTCGACCGGCAGGCCGGGAAACAGCGCGTCGGCGCGCTTGATGACGGCATCCTCCGCGTCCCACGAGGTATCGGGATCGAAATAGAAGATGTCGTAGTCCTTGATGCCGTGTTCCGGCGGCCGCCCGGTCAGCGTGTTCCACACCGTCTGGAACAGGGCGCCGGACACCAGCCAGCCATCGGGCGCGCCGAGCGCCGGCAGGCGTCCCAGGATCATGCGGTTGACCGGATTGGCGAGGATCGCGGCGACGAACGCGGACTGATTCATGCGGTGAGTGTCACAGAAGCGCCGGCACGCCGTCCATATCGCGTTGCGTCGGCCCGTCCTCGCTCATATCCCGGTGAAGACCATGTCGAGCGCCGCAATGATCCGATCGCGCTCGGCTTCGAGATTGGCGATCGGCTTGCCCAGCAACCGGACCGGCAGCGTCATGAGATCGGTTGGATTGAAATAGAGGATGTCCGACTCGATCCGGACCGCCGGATAGAGACGGCTTCTCTCGCCGGACTCCGGCTTGACCGCCAGAACCGCCAGCACGCGGGTGCTCAGGTGATCGAGCAGATGGTGCTGCAGGCAAACCAGAAACGGTTTGACGTCGCGCGCCGCGCGGATCGGATTTCGAACGACATCAAGCTGTCGGATCGTCGAAGGCGTCGGAGCCATGGAAAGCTTCCGTCAATGTGCCATGGCGCTCGACAAGGTCGTTGTGCCAATCGAAGAAACTTTTGTTTTCGGCATAAAAGCGCTTGGCGCGTTCGCTTTCGGTGCGTTTGCGCAAGGCATCTTCCAGAGCCTGCGAGAGATTGACGTCCATCGCCTTGGCGATTTTCAAAATCTCGGCGTCGACCGACACGTTCACCGCGCGCTTGGGTCCGGGCTTCGGTCCCGGCCCGATATGGCCGCTGTGCTTGACCGGTTCGGGCCGGCGAAAGCGGTTCGGCGGGTCCTGCAGGCCTTTCTTCTTCATGCGCACAGGCTATGCGCATAGGCATGCGCATTCAAGCCAGGTCGGGCAGGATCGCGACGCCGGCGGCGTCGCGCACAAGCTTGTGGGTCCATTTCACCGCCCAAAGCGGCAAGGGCGCGAACAAATGCGGGAAGTCCTCGCCGCGCGACGGCGCGTGCTCCCATTTCAGCGCGGCACCCAGCGCCGCCGTGTCCACCGCGGCCAGCACCAGATCGTCCTGTCCCGCATAATAGAGCCTGAGCGTCTCCGCCAATTGCGCCGCGGTCGAGAAATGCAGGAAGCCGTCCGCCTTGTCGTGCGCCGAGCCGTCGAAGCGCCCCACACGCTCGGCCTGCGCCCAATCGACAGCGGTCGCGATCTTGAAGATCATGGTCATGAGAGCAGCACGATGTTGGCGCGATGGCCGTGACTCCGGCCGAGCTTGCCATCGCATGTCAAAAGGGAAACGTCCAACACTTCAGCGAGCGCGATATAGCTGGCGTCGTAGGCTGACAACGAATTTCGCAATTCCCAGATGCGCGGCAGCATGCTGGTGTGATCGTGCCGCTCGATTTCCCAGTTTTGCAGTCGCTCCAACGCGGCCTCGGCCGCCCTTGCCTCCAGCACGTCTGCGACCACAAGCCTGCGCAACACTTGAGCGACTTCGAGGTCGAGCAAATGCGGTGCATGAAGCTGTTCGGTGAACACGTGTCCGGCAAGTCGCTCGCCCCGCGGCGTCTTTGCGAAGACCTCCAATGCCAACGAGGCGTCGAGAACGATCAATTCCGCCTACCGGCTATCGCGTTCTTCGCGGAGAATCTCTGTAGGCGACACTTTCAAATGCTGGACCGGCTGGTTTGCCCAGCGATGCCGCATCTCTTCCATGGTCAGACGTTCCGCTACTTTGCGCACTTCGCGCGTCAGAAAGTCGGAAAGGCTCATGCCCTCGCTCGCGGCACACGCCTTGAGTCGCCGGTGCACGGCGTCCGGTACGTTGCGCAATTGGATCATCTTGGACATAGCGACAATTTACGCACATGTGCGGCACATGTCAACATGTGCTGCACATGTGCAAGATCACGCCGCCTGCGCCGTGCCGCCCACTGTCAGGCCGTCGAGCAGCAGCGTCGGCTGGCCGACGCCGACCGGCACGCTCTGGCCGTTCTTGCCGCAGGTGCCGACGCCGGTGTCCAGCTTCATGTCGTTGCCGACCATCTTCACCCGCGTCAGCGCCTCCGGCCCGCTGCCGATGAGGGTCGCGCCCTTGATCGGGGCCCCGATCCTGCCGTTCTCGACGAGATAGGCCTCGGTGCAGGAGAACACGAACTTGCCGCTGGTGATGTCGACCTGGCCGCCGCCGAAATTGCGCGCATAGATGCCCTTCTTCACGCTGGCAAGGATCTCGCCCGGATCGTCCTTGCCGCCCAGCATGTAGGTGTTGGTCATGCGCGGCATCACCGAGTTGGCATAGGACTGCCGCCGCCCGTTGCCGGTCGGCGCCACGCCCATCAGCCGCGCGTTCTGGCGGTCCTGCATGTAGCCCTTCAGGATGCCGTCCTCGATCAGCACGGTGCGCGAGGTCGGGGTGCCTTCGTCGTCGATCGACAGCGAGCCGCGCCGCCCGTCGATCGTGCCGTCGTCGACCACCGTGACCCCCGGCGCCGCGACGCGCTGGCCGAGCAGGCCGGCGAAGGCGCTCGTCCCCTTGCGGTTGAAGTCGCCTTCCAGCCCGTGGCCGATCGCCTCATGCAGGAGGATGCCGGGCCAGCCCGGCCCCAGCACCACCGTCATCTCGCCGGCCGGCGCCGGCACCGCTTCGAGGTTGACCAGCGCCTGGCGCAGCGCCTCGTCCACCGCCCCGTGCCAGTACGCGCCGGTGAGGTAGGTCGTGTAGTCGCCGCGCCCGCCGCCGCCGAAATGCCCCGACTCCTGGCGCCCGTCCTGCTCGACCACGACCGAGACGTCGACCCGCACCAGCGGCCGGATGTCGCGATAGGTCTCGCCGTCGGCACGCAGGATCTCGACCTGCTGCCACTCGCCCGTCAGGTGGCACGAGACCTGGCGCACGCGCCCGTCCTTGGCCCTTGCATAGGCGTTCATGTCTTCCAGCAGCTTCACCTTGGCCTCGAACGACGCCGAGCCGAGGGGGTCGATATCCGTGTAAAGCTTGACGTTCGTGCGCGCCGGGCCGCCCGCCACGACGCCGCCATGGCCGCGCGCCACCGCCCGCACCGTGTTGGCGGCGCGCCGGATCGCCTCCTCCGACAGGTCCGAGGCATGGGCATAGCCGGTCGCCTCGCCCGCCACGGCGCGCAGGCCGAAGCCTTGCGTCGTGTCGAAGCTGGCCGCCTTCAGCCGCCCGTCGTCGAACGAGAACGATTCGCTCTGGCGGTACTCCAGGAACAGCTCGCCGTCGTCGGACCCCTTCAATGCCTCGTCCACCGTCGCCTGGACCTTGCGGCGGTCCATGCCGGTGCGGGTGAAGAACAGGTCTGACGGGTTGCTCATGGGATGCTCCGAAACGGGTGATTTGCTTGTCTTATACATATAGGGGCTTTTGCCGCGGATTGCCCGCCGGGCGGCGCGGCGGAACCCGCCCCCCGCCGGAGCCACCCCGTGCCAGAAGGTCGCAATGACTTTAGGGGCTTAGCGCCTCTAAATCGCCGCCAAGAATCCGAAAAGCGGGGGGCTGCGCCCTTTCGCTCAAGCTCTCTTATGAGGTCGCCTCATGTCCTTGAGAAAATCCGGCATCGGCGCGGGCGTGGCGGCCATGGCGTGGGCAAGCACGGCGCTGGCCGACCCGCAGAACTACCAGCTCGGGCTGCAGCCCGCCGCCTCGCCGGTGATGGAGCAGATCGAGACCTTCCACACCCTGCTGGTCTGGATCATCGTCGCGATCAGCCTGTTCGTCGCCGCGCTCCTGGTGTGGATCATCGTGCGCTACAACAAGCGCGCCAATCCGGTGCCCTCCAAGACCCATCACAACACGCTGCTCGAGGTCGCCTGGACCATCATCCCGGTGATCATCCTCGTCGTCATCGCGATCCCGTCCTTCAAGCTGCTCTATTACGAGGCGGACATCCCCAAGCCCGACGTGCAGATCCGCGTCATCGGCAAGCAGTGGTTCTGGACCTATGAATATCCGCGCGACGGCAACTTCACCTTCGACTCGCTGGGCCTGACGACGGTCGAGGCGGCGGACGGCCTGGTGCCCGATGCGGCGGCCAAGGCCGGCAAGCCGCGCCTGCTCGGCACCGACAACCCGGTCGTCGTCCCCGTCAACAAGGTGGTCGAGGTCGAGACCACCGGCGCCGACGTCATCCACTCCTGGTCGCTCCAGGAAATGGGCGTGAAGATGGACGCCATCCCCGGCCGCCTCAACCACACCTGGTTCAAGGCGACGCGCACCGGCACCTTCTACGGCCAGTGCTCGGAGCTGTGCGGCGCCCGCCACGCCTTCATGCCGATCGAGGTCAAGGTCGTCACCGACGCCGAATACGCCGCCTGGCTGGCGACCGCGAAGAAGAAGTTCGCGCGGATCGACAACGGCAATTCCACGCGCCTGGCCGCGCAATGATGGGGACCCAAGTCCATGGCTGATCTCGCCCACGCCGCAGACGACCACGCCCACGGTCACCCGACCGGCTGGCGCCGCTTCGTCTACTCGACGAACCACAAGGACATCGGGTCGATGTACCTGATCTTCGCGATTCTCGCGGGCGTCGTCGGCGGCTTCCTGTCGATGATGATGCGCGCCGAGCTGATGGAGCCGGGGCTGCAGATCTTCAAGGACCCGCACACTTTCAACGTCTTCGTGACGGGCCACGGCCTGATCATGGTGTTCTTCATGATCATGCCGGCGATGATCGGCGGCTTCGGCAACTGGCTGGTGCCCCTGATGATCGGGGCGCCCGACATGGCGTTCCCGCGCATGAACAACATCTCGTTCTGGCTGCTGCCCTTCTCCTTCGCGCTGCTGATCCTGTCGATGTTCGTCGAGGGCGATTCGGGCGGCTACGGCGTCGGCGGCGGCTGGACGATCTACGCCCCGCTCTCGACCACCGGCTCGCCGGGCCCCGCGATGGACCTGGCGATCTTCTCGCTCCACATCGCCGGCGCCTCCTCGATCCTCGGCGCCATCAACTTCATCACCACCATCTTCAACATGCGCGCGCCGGGCATGACGCTGCACAAGATGCCGCTGTTCGTGTGGTCGATCCTGGTGACGGTGTTCCTGCTGCTGCTGTCGCTGCCGGTTCTCGCCGGCGCGATCACCATGCTGCTGACCGACCGCCATTTCGGCACCAGCTTCTTCAACGCGGCCGGCGGCGGCGATCCCATCCTCTACCAGCACCTGTTCTGGTTCTTCGGCCACCCCGAGGTCTACATCCTGATCCTGCCGGGCTTCGGCATGGTCAGCCACATCATCTCGACCTTCTCCAAGAAGCCGGTGTTCGGCTATCTCGGCATGGCCTATGCGATGGTGGCGATCGGCTTCATCGGCTTCCTGGTCTGGGCGCACCACATGTACGTCGTCGGCCTCTCGGTCGACACCAAGGCCTATTTCGTGTTCGCCACCATGGTCATCGCGGTGCCGACCGGCATCAAGATATTCTCCTGGATCGCGACGATGTGGGGCGGCAGCGTCGAGTTCAAGACCCCGATGCTGTGGGCCGTCGGCTTCGTCTTCCTCTTCACCGTCGGCGGCGTCACCGGCGTTGTCCTGGCCAATGCCGGCGTCGACGTCGTGCTGCAGGAGACCTATTACGTGGTGGCGCATTTCCACTACGTGCTGTCGCTCGGCGCCGTGTTCACGATCTTCGCCGGTTTCTACTTCTGGTTCCCCAAGATCACCGGCTATATGTACAACGAGACGCTGGGCAAGCTGCACTTCTGGATCACCTTCATCGGCGTCAACACCGCCTTCTTCCCGCAGCATTTCCTCGGCCTCGCCGGCATGCCGCGCCGCTACGCCGACTATCCGGACGCCTTCGCGGGCTGGAACTACATCTCCTCGATCGGCGCCTTCGTTGCCGGCCTGGGCGTGATCGTGTTCCTGGTCATGCTGGCCGAGGCTTTCGCGCGCAAGCGCATCGCCGGCGACAATCCCTGGGGCCCCTACGCCACGACGCTGGAGTGGACGCTGCCCTCGCCGCCGCCCTTCCACCAGTTCAACGAGCTGCCGAAGATCACGTGAAAAACGCAAGCGCCATAGCTTTCCTCCCCCGCGTAGCGGGGGAGGGGGACCGCGAAGCGGTGGAGGGGGCGGCCGCCAGGTCGGCTCTCGCCGGCGCTCGCCCCCTACGCCTCGCTGCGCTCGGCACCTCCCCCGTGACAACGGGGGAGGAAACGGTGAGGCACATCTAAATGGCGCTCGCGACCTACACCGAGACCCGCGCCGCCACCGTCGGCGACTATTTCGCGCTGCTCAAGCCGCGCGTGATGTCGCTGGTGATCTTCACCGGGCTCGCCGGCATCGTCGCGGCGCCGGGCGAGATCCACCCGATGGTCGCGTTCACCGCGCTGCTCTGCATCGCGGTCGCCGCCGGCGCCTCGGGCGCCCTCAACATGGCCTATGAAGCCGATATCGACCGCCTGATGGCGCGCACCGCGACCCGCCCGATCCCGGCCGGCCATATCGCGCCCGGCGAGGCGCTCGGCTTCGGCTGGACGCTTTCCGTCGCCGCGGTGACGGTCATGGGCCTGTTCGTGAACGTCCTCGCCGCCGGCCTGCTCGCCTTCACGATCTTCATCTATGTCGGCGTCTATACGCTCTGGCTCAAGCGCCGCACGCCGCAGAACATCGTGATCGGCGGCCTCTCCGGCGCGCTGCCGCCCGCCATCGGCTGGGCCGCGGTGACCGGCGATCTGTCGCTCGCCCCCATCCTCTTCGTCGCCGTCATCTTCATGTGGACGCCGCCGCATTTCTGGGCCCTGTCGCTGTGGCGCTCCGGCGACTACGCCCGCGCCGGCGTGCCGATGATGCCGGTGGTGCGCGGCAAGGCGTCGACCCGCCGCCAGATCCTGGCCTACACCGCCGTGCTGATCCCGCTCGGCCTTGCCCCCGCCGCGATCGGCGCCGCCGGTCCGCTCTACGCCGCCGCCGCCGGCCTGATCGGCGCCTGGTTCGCCGTCGAGGCCGTCGCCACCTTCCGCGAGACCGATGCGGTCAAGGAGCCGGCCGCCAAGCGCCTGTTCCGCGTCTCGCTGGTCTACATGTTCGCGCTGTTCGCCTGCCTGATCGTCGAGCGCCTGTTCCACATCGCGCCTTCGCGTCCTGGCTGTGACCGCGATGAGCGACATCGACGACAAGGCCCGCCGCCGGCGCTCCATCGCCATCGCGCTCGCGCTCGGCGGACTGGTGGTTCTGTTCTACATCATGACGCTGGTGCGGGTTCACCCGTAGGAGAGGGTTTCAAAATGGCCATTCAGAGGTCAAGCACGACTACCACCTGGTCGACCCCAGCCCGTGGCCCATCGTCGGCTCGATCGCCGCCTTCACGATGCTGATCGCGCCGTGTTCTGGATGAACAAGGACTACACCGGCTTCTGGGGCCTGCCGGTGAACGGCCAGCCCTGGATCTTCATCGTCGGCTTCGCGCTGGTGCTGTTCACCATGGCGGGCTGGTGGCGCGACGTCGTCCAGGAATCGGTCGTCAAGCACAACCACACCCCGGTGGTGAAGCTCCACCTGCGCTACGGCATGCTGCTGTTCATCGCCTCCGAGGTGATGTTCTTCGTCGCCTGGTTCTGGGCCTATTTCAATTCCGCGATCTTCTTCAACGACGTCGGGATCGGCGCCTGGCCGCCCAACGGCATCGTCACGCTCGATCCCTGGCACTTCCCGCTGCTCAACACCCTCATCCTCTTGACCTCGGGCACGACGGTGACCTGGGCGCACCACGCCATCCAGCACGGCGACAACAAGGGCGCGGTGCAGGGCCTCATCCTCACCGTGCTGCTCGGTCTCTCCTTCACCTGCGTCCAGGCCTACGAATACGCCCACGCGCCGTTCACCTTCGGCTTCAACAACCTCGCCCTGGTGCCGTTCACCGACACGGCGCACGCCGCGCTCACCGCCGGGGTCGGCAATTTCGACGCGATCTACGGCTCGACCTTCTTCATGGCGACGGGCTTCCACGGCTTCCACGTCATCATCGGCACGATCTTCCTGGCGGTGTGCCTGTTCCGCGCCATCGCCGGCCAGTTCACCCCGACACGCCATTTCGGCTTCGAGGCCGCCGCCTGGTACTGGCACTTCGTCGACGTGGTGTGGCTGTTCCTGTTCGCCGCGATCTACGTCTGGGGCGCCGGACCGGTCACCGCCGGCTGATGCCATGACGACCCCCGGCGTCGCCGCCGCGAGCCTGCTGGGGCGCTGTCCGAAATGCGGCCAGGGCCGTCTGTTCGACGGCTATCTCGCCATCGCCCCGGCCTGCACGGTGTGCGGCCAGGACTTCAAGAGCTTCGACGTCGGCGACGGCGCCGCGGCGCTGGTCATCCTGGTGGTCGGCGCCATCGTCTGCGGCCTGGCGCTATGGACCGAGTTCACCTTCCACCCGCCGCTCTGGCTCCATGCCGTGATCTGGGCGCCGGTGATCGCGGTCCTCACCTTCGCGCTGCTGCGCCTCGTGAAGAGCGCGCTGCTGGTCCTGCAATACAGGCACAAGGCCGGCGAGGGCCGGGTGGACGGCTGAGCTTCGTGCGTCAACCGGCGCAGTGTGGTATGCTAACGCGATGAACGACGCCGATCTCCTTGCGCGCATCCGGTCCGAGCCGGGAAAAATGGGCGGCAAGCCCATCATCCGCGGCCGGCGTGTGACACCCGGGATGGTGCTGTCCATGCTCGCCCAAGGCGCCAGTCGGCAGGCGGTGCTCGAGGCCTATCCCGTTCTTGAGCCGGACGACATCGATGCCTGCCTCTTATATGCCGCGCGGCTGAGCGAGCTTGCGGCGGAAGAAGGTCTTGTCGTCGCGGCCGAGTAGGTGCGCATCTTGGCTGACACCAATATCGTCGCTCCGGCGGTCCGAGCGCTGCGCGACGCCGGTCATGATGTGGTCTATGCGGCGGAGCGGGAAGCGGACCCCGGAGACACCGCCCTGTTGACCGAGGCCGCGCAAGAGGACGCGTTTTTCATCAGCAAGGATCGCGACATCGGCGCTCTGGTCCACCGTGATCGGTTGCCGCATCGCGGCGTGCTTCTTCTGGACGATCTGGGGGACGCGGGCGCGGAAGTGCGGCTGATCGTTGCCGTGGTCGCATCCGCCGGCGATCAACTTGCCGCGGGCGCCTTCCTCCGCGCCGGGCGTAACGGTATTCGCGAGCCCCCAATGAACAACGCCGACTGACAAGATGTTCTTCCGTCCGCTCCCCGCGCTCACCATCGCCGTCGCCATCCTGCTCGCCGTGCTGATCGGGCTGGGCACCTGGCAGCTTCAGCGCCTCTCCTGGAAGCTTGCGCTGATCGACCAGGTCGACCGCAATCTGGCGGCCACGCCGATCCCGCTCGACGCGGCGCTGAAGCTGGGTCCCGCCGCGCAGTACCGCCGCGTCACGCTGACCGGCCGCTTCGATCATGCCAAGGAAGCCTACATCTATGGCGTCGGCAGCGACGGCGTGGCGGTCTTTCACGTCGTGACGCCGTTCCAGACGCTGGATGGGCACACGCTCCTGGTCGATCGCGGCATCGTTCCGAGAGCAAGCGCGATCCCAGAACCCGTCCGCTGAGTTGGGCCGAAGCCGACGAAGAGGTGATCGATCCCAGGCATCCCGAACGCGGTGCCATGTTCATCGCGCCGCCGCGCCGCATCGTCGGCGTCTGGCGTTTCGGCGAGAAGCCCGGCGCCTCACCCCGCCGCCCGACCGCGCCAGGCGGATCTGGTATGTCCGCGACGTTGCGGGAATCGCCCGTGCCGACGGCTTCGCCGTTTCCGCGCCCGCCCTGATCGAGGCCGATGCCGCGCCCAACCCCGGCGGCTGGCCCAAAGGCGGCCAGACCGTGGTCACCTTCCGCAACGAGCATCTGCAATATGCGATCACCTGGTATTTGATGGCGGCGGCGCTGCTGGGCGTGTATCTCGCCTATCATGTCTCGCAGGGACGGCTGGGCTTGACGCGCAAGGATTGAATTCCCATATCCGCATACCCACTGAAAGCCCGCCACGCCGACGACCGGGGGTAGGACCGATTTTGAAAAACAATGATCAACAGTTTGTAAGTACGCGCGGGATAGCCCCCAGCGCTGGGTTCGCCGACATCCTGCTCGCCGGCCTCGCGCCCGATGGCGGCCCTCTACCTGCCCGGCGCCTGGCCGCAAATCGCCGCCGCCGAGCAGGCCGCCTTCGCCGGCCAGCCCTATGCCGACGTCGCCTTCGCGATCCTGAAGCGCTTCGCCGGCGGCTCCTTCACCGACGCCGAGCTCAAGGGCGACATCGACGCGGCTTACGCCGGCTTCGACGCGCAACAGATTGCGCCGCTGGTCGAGATCGCCCCCGGCCTCCACCTGCTCGAGCTCTTCCACGGCCCGACGCTCGCCTTCAAGGACATCGCGCTCCAGGTCCTCGGCCGGCTATTCGCCCGCGCCCTGGCAAAGCGCGGCGGCAAGGCGACCGTCGTCGCCGCCACTTCGGGCGACACCGGCTCCGCGGCAATAGCCGCGCTCGGCGGTCTTCCCAACATCGACGTCTTCGTGCTGCATCCCAAGGCCGCGTCAGCGAAGTCCAGCGCCGCCAGATGACGACCGCCCCCCCACGCCAACGTCCACAACATCGCGCTCGAAGGCACCTTCGACGACGCCCAGGCCATCGTGAAGGCGCTGTTCGCGCAAGCCGATTTCGCCCGCGCCGTGAACATGACCGCGGTCAACTCGATCAACTTCGCCCGCATCGCGGCGCAATGCGTCTACTACTTTACCGCGACCGCCGCGCTCGGCCGTCCCGCCACCTTCGTCGTCCCCACCGGCAATTTCGGTGACGTCTTCGCCGGCGAAGCCGCGATGCGCATGGGCTTGCCCATCGACAAGCTCGTCGTCGCGACCAACGCCAACGACATCATGGCGCGCGTCCTCGAAACCGGCGTCTACGAGCAGGGCGCGGTGCAGCCTTCGCTCAGCCCCTCGATGGACATCCAGGTCGCGAGCAATTTCGAGCGCGCCCTGTTCGAGGCCGCGGATCGCGACGCCGCCTGGCTGCGCGGCGCTATGGAAGCCTTTGCGCGCGACAAACGCCTCGCGCTGCCCGCGCCCGTCCTCGCGAAGCTGCGCGCGCGCTACACGGCGGCACGCTGCGACGACGCGCAGACGCTCGAAACCATCGCCCGCGCCTACAAGGAAACCGGCCGCCTGATCGACCCGCACACCGCCGTCGCGCTCCACGCGGCGTACCGCCTCGAGCGCAAGGGTCCGGTCGTCGTGCTCTCCACCGCCCACCCCGCCAAGTTCCCCGCCGCCGTCGCCAAGGCCACCGGTACCCCGCCGCCGCTCCCCGCGCGCCTCAAAGACCTCTTCAAAGGCCCGGAAAGATTGACGATTTTGCCCAACAACAAGGACTTGGTGCGGGCCCATATCGAGGCTAAGCTCGCGCACCATGTCCCCTGAAATCACAAGACTTTCCAACGGCTTGACCGTTATCTCCGACCCCATGCCGCAGCTCGAGAGCGCCATGCTGGGCGTCTGGGTCAATGCCGGCACCCGCAACGAGACCCGCCCGCTCATGGGCGTCAGCCACATGCTCGAGCACATGGCTTTCAAGGGCACGGCGACCCGCAGCGCCCGCGACCTCGCCGAGGAGATCGAGGCGGTCGGCGGCTATCTCAACGCCTATACCAGCCGCGAGCAGACCGCCTTCCACGCCCGCGTGCTGAAGGCCGACGTGCCGCTCGGCATCGACCTGCTCGCCGACATCCTCAATCCATCCGACCTTCGAGCAGAACGAGCTCGAGCGCGAGCGTCATGTCGTGCTGCAGGAGATCGGCCAGGCCGCCGACACGCCCGACGACATCGTGTTCGATCATCTCCAGTCGGTGAGCTATCCCGACCAGCCGATGGGCTGGCCGATCCTCGGCCTGGTCGAGACTGTCAGCGCTTTCACGCAGGAGCACCTGCGCACCTATATGGGCGCCAATTACCGCGCCGGCGACATGACCTTCGTCGCCTCCGGCGCGGTGTCGCACGACGCCATCGTCAGGCTGGTGGCGGAGAAGTTCGCCGGCCTCAAACCCGGCCCCGCGCCGGCGCTGCTCGCCGCCCGCTATGTCGGCGGCGACCTGCGCTTCGAGGAGGACTTGGAACAGGCCCATATCGCCTATGCGCTCCCCGGCGTCTCCAGCGCCGATCCCGATTTTTTACATCGCCCAGGTCTATGTCACCGCGCTCGGCGGCGGGATGTCCTCGCGCCTGTTCCAGGAAGCGCGCGAGAAGCGCGGCCTGTGCTATGCGATCTCCGCCTTCGCGCAAGCCTCGAGTGACAGCGGCACCATCGGCATCTACACCGGCACCGGCGAGGCCGAGGCCGCGGAAATCTCCGCCGTCATCGCCGGCGAGATGGAGAATCTCGCCGCCACCGCGGACCGAGGCCGAAGTCTCGCGCGCCAAGGCGCAGATGAAGTCGAGCCTCCTGATGGGCCTCGAACGCCCCGGCCAGCGCGCCGAGCAGATCGCCGGCCAGATGTTCTCCTATGGCCGCGTCCTTTCGATCGAGGAATTGACCGCCAAGCTCGACGCCGTCGACGCCGCCGCGGTCCGCCGCTTCGGGGCGCGGGTGATGGAAGCCGGCATGCCCGCCATGGCCGCCGTCGGCCCGGTCGGCAAGCTCGAATCCCACGACGCCTTCGCCCGCCGCTTCGGCGCGGGCCGCGCGCTGCGAGCGGCGGACCTGCCTACGCTAAAGCTTCGGCAGGTTGGGAGTGAGCGCGAGTCCGCCGTAGCCTTGGCGAAGGCGGAATAATGAACGCCGGCCCCATGGCCTTCATGCGGGGCCTCACATTCCCAGGCGGCCAGCAACCGGTGATCAAGGCCGGCGCCGTCTATCTGCGCTATCCGCGCATGGCCGATTTCCCCGCCTGGGCGCGGCTGCGCGGCGAATCGCGGGCCTTCCTCGAACCCTGGGAGCCCGTCTGGGCCAGCGACGAGCTCACCAAGGGCGCCTTTCGCCGTCGCATCAAGCGCTACCAGAAGGAGGCCCGCCTCGATTCCGCCTATGCCTTCTTCGTCTTCCGCTACGAGGACGATGCGCTGATGGGCGGCTGCACCCTGTCCAACGTGCGGCGCGGCGTGACGCAATGCTGCGCCCTCGGCTATTGGGTCGGCGAGCGTTTCGCGCGCCAGGGCTACATGTACGACGCGGTGCGGGCGCTGGTGCCCTTCATCTTCTCGACGCTCGGCCTGCACCGGATCGAGGCGGCGTGCCTGCCGTCCAACGAGCCGTCGCGCAATCTGCTGAGCAAGACCGGCTTCCGCCAGGAGGGCGTCGCGCTACGCTATCTCCAGATCAACGGCGAATGGCGCGACCACGTCCTCTTCGCCCTCCTCGCCGACGAAGCGAAGGTCGCGTGATGCTCCTTTCCAATTGTCATCAGTTGTCATCCCCGGCGAGCGCGAAGCGCGAGGGAAGGGGACCTAGGCGGCAAACACATCAACGGTCCCGATCATTTGAGCACGTCACCCACACCGGCCTCGTGGTGACTACCTGGGTCCCCTTCCCTCGCGCGCGAAGGGCGCGCTCGCCGGGGATGACAGCGGCGTTTTTGATCGGCGGCAAGCAAAGCGCTCTGGCGCAAGCAAGCTCCACCTCCGCAGCGTATAAAAACCAGTGATGAAACGATTCGCCATCGCCGCGGCTCTCGCCGCCAGCCTCGTTGCTGCGTTCGCCGCGATCGCGGCCGCGCCGCCGGCGAACGCGGTCGACTTCGCCGGTCCCGACGGCGTCATCCGGATCGCGCAAGGCCTCGCGCCCTATCACGCGCCCGGCAGCAACACCGCGCCCGACGCCTCCGGCTGGTATCTCATCACCGCGACCAATTCCGCCATCCGCCCCGCCGCCCGCGTCCTCGTCGCCGAGCAGCCGCAGAGCGTCAGCTTCCGCATCCTGCCCCTCGCCACCCGCCCCTCCATCCTGGGCGTCGCCAGTTCCGATCCGCTCGTCGTCATCGCCAAGATGAGCGCCTATGGCCGCAAGGCCTTCCGCGTCATCGTCCCGCCCGCCACTTCGGTCGCCATCGCGGTGCAACTTGCCAACACCGCCGAGCCGCCTTCGCTGCTCGCCTGGACCGAGCCGGCGCTCGCCGCGCACAACCGCCAGCTCGCCGTCTTCACCACCGCGGTATGGGCGGTGATCGGCGCCGCCGCCCTGATCGCCGCCGGCCTCGCCGTCACCCTCGGCCACGCCCCGGCGCGCTGGGCGGCGATCACGCTGACCCTCATCCTGTTCGAGCGGCTGTCCGAGACCGGACTGTTCGACGGCAGCCTCGCCACCGCGGTCGGCGGGCCCTACGGCCTGATGGCGATGTTCGCCGGCCTGTCGCTGGCGGCCGGCGCCATGCTCGCCGACGCCATCGTGCCGCTGCGCGAGATATGGCCGTCGCGCCTCAGGTTCTTCCGCTATGCGCTCTACGCGCTGTCCGGCCTGTCGCTGCTCGCCTATCTCGGCGTTCCCGCCGCCACCGTGGTGGTCGATACCTTCGTCGTGACCGGCGCCATCGCGGTTGCCGCCTATCTCGTCCATCGCGGCCGCCTCGGCGCGCAGGCCGCCCGCGTCGCGGCGCCCTCCGCGCTCGTCTTCGCCCTCGTCGCCGTGGCCTCGGCCTTCGCCACCATGAGCAATAGCGGCGAGTCCTGGGCGACCTCCGCCGCCGGCGGCTTCGCGGCGGCCGGCGCCCTCTTGCTCGCGCTCGCCGTCGCGGCGGGGGAGGGGATCGCGGTCCTGCCCTTCCAGTCGCTGGCCATCGCCCCCGACCTGCCGCCGCCGGCGGACGAGCCCGAGCCGCGCCACAGCCCGCTCACCGCCGCCGCGCTGCAGGCCATCGCCGCTTCGCACCAGGGCGTCTTCGACCTCGATTTCGAGCACGACATCGTCAGGCTCTCGCGCGACGCCGCGGCGCTCATCGGCCTTTCCGAAGCCGGCTCGCGCGTTCGCCACAACGACTGGATCGCCCGCATCCATCCCGACGACCGCGAGGTCTACACCCAGGGCATCGCCGACTATCGCGGCCATCCGGGCCTCGCCTTCCGCGTCGAATTCCGCGTCCGCAGCGAGAGCGGCCGCCACCCCTGGTTCGAGCTGCGCGCCACCATGCTCGGCGACCGCGCTCCGGCGAGCCGCTGCCTCGGCCTGATGGCCGACGTCACGACGCGCAAGGAAAGCGAATCCGAACTGCTCGAGCGCACCCTGCGCGATTCCCTGACCGGGCTCGGCAACCGCGTCGCCCTGATGGAGGAGTTCGACCAGCTCGGCGCCCGCTTCGCCGGCACCACCTTCGTGCTGCTCGACATCGACCGCTTCAAGTCGATCCATGCCAGTCTCGGCGATCATGGCGGCGACGCGTTGCTGGTTCAGGTCGCCGAACGGCTCAGCCGCCGCTTCAAGGGCGTCGCCGAGGTCTTCCGCGTCGGCGGCGACGCCTTCGCCGTGCTCTATCCGGGCGCCAGGAGCGAACCGGAGGCGATCGGCAACGAGCTCCTGGAAGCTTGCGCCGTCCCCTATGCGCTCGACGGCCGCAACGTCTTCGCCCCGGTCAGCATCGGCGTCGCGACCGGCCGCAGCGCGCGCGATCCGCTCGACCTGCTCAAGAACGCCGAACTCGCGCTGCTCCAGGCCAAGCGCCTCGGCGGCTCCTGCGCCCGGGTCTATTCGCACGATCTCGAGCTGCTGGCGCCCGGCGACGCCGTGGCGCTGGAGACCGACCTGCGCCGCGCCATCGAGGACAAGCAGCTCGAGGTCTACTACCAGCCCATCGTCCGCCTCGCCGACGACAGCGTCGCCGGCTTCGAGGCCCTGCTGCGCTGGAACCATCCCGGCAAGGGCCTGGTGTCGCCGGCCGACTTCATCGCCCATTCCGAGGAGACCGGCACCATCGTCGCGCTGGGGCGCTTCGCGCTCGAACGCGCGGCGCGCGACGTCGCGCATTGGCAGAAATTCTTCCCGCTCGATCCGCCGCTCTTCGTCAGCGTCAACGTCTCGCGCCGTCAGTTGCGCGACGAGGATTTCGCCATCTTCCTCGGCGCCCTGCTGCAGAGCGAAGCGGTGGTCCCCGGCACCCTCAAGCTCGAAGTCACCGAAAGCACGCTCGCCGCCAACCAGGACGTCCAGGCCACGCTCGAACGCGCCAAGGCGCTCGGCGCCGGCATCTCGATCGACGATTTCGGCACCGGCGTCTCCAGCCTCAGCCAGCTCAAATCGCTGCCTTTCGACACCATCAAGATCGACCAGAGCTTCCTCAAGCGCCACACCAATGCCGACCGCGCCGCCGACGGCGACACCGTGCTGAAATCGATCATCTCGCTCGCCCACAACCTCAAGCGCAGCGTCGTGGTCGAGGGCGTGGAAAGCGAAGCCGATGCCGCCTGGCTGAAGCAGCTCGGCTGCGAATTCGCGCAGGGCTTCTTCTTCTCGCAGCCGCTGCCCTCGGATGAGGCGCTGCGCTTCATCGCCCAGCACTTCGATCCGTCAGGCGCGACCGGCTTGCGTGGACAGGCCTGAGAGGTTGGCGCCGAGCTTGCCGAAGGCAAGCCGCCACTTGTCGTCCATCGCCGCGTCGAACACGATGGCGGCGTCGGCGTCGCAATGGATCCAGCCATTGCCCGCGATCTCGTTCTCGATCTGCCCGGGCCCCCAGCCGGCATAGCCGAGCGCCATCAGCCAGCGCTCCGGCCCGCGCCCCGCGGCGAGCGCCCGGATCATGTCCACCGTCCCGGTGAGTGCGATGTCCGGGGTGATGGCGAGCGTCGAGGCCCGGTGGACGCGCTCGTTCTCGTGCAGCACATAGCCGTGGTCGGTATCCACCGGCCCGCCGAACAGGACCAGGTTGCGCGGCGTCGCCGGCGTCACGCCGATGTCCATCTTGTTCATCAGCTCGCGGAACGGCAGGCCCGGAATCGGCTTGTTGACCATCAGCCCCAGCGCGCCGCGCGCCGAATGCGAGCACATCAGGATCACGCTCTTCTCGAAGCGCGGATCGGGCATCCCGGGCATGGCGATGAGCAGCTTTCCGTGCAGAAAGCCCTGTTCCTCCTGGGGTTGCTCGCCGAGGTTCATGGCCCAAGGCTACAGCCAAAGGGACGTCTTTGCGATCCTGCGCCCTTCCGCTAAAACCCTCGCGGCTTCCAACCGTTTTCCAGGAGAAATCCATGACCGTTCACGTCGGCGACAAGGTTCCTTCCGCGACCCTGATGGAGATGCAGGAGGGTGGTCCCAAGCCGGTGAAAACCGACGATCTGTTCGCCGGCAAGAAGGTCGTGATCTTCGCGCTGCCCGGCGCCTTCACTCCGACCTGCTCGGCCAAGCACGTCCCCGGCTACGTCCAGAACTTCGACGCGCTGAAGGCCAAGGGCATCGACGAGATCGCCTGCGTGTCGGTCAACGACGCTTTCGTGATGGGCGCCTGGGGCAAGGACCAGAAGGCGGGCGACAAGGTCCGCATGCTGGCCGACGGCAATGGCGACTTCACCCGCGCCATGGGCCTTGAGATGGACGGCAGCCGCTTCGGCATGGGCAAGCGCAGCCAGCGCTACGCCATGGTGGTCGACAACGGCGTGATCAAGGAGCTGAACGTCGAAGAGCCCGGCGCCTTCTCGGTGTCGAGCGCCGAGCACGTGCTGGAGCAGTTGTAGGCCAATTCGCTGAAAATCGTCGTCAAAGGAGATTTCCATGACCAGGGTTTCGCGGTTTTTCTGTGCCGTCGCTGCCGCTGCCTTGATCGCCACCGCAGCGTCGGGGGCACCGCGGCCGGCCGGCGCCGTAAAGAATATCGTATTGGTGCACGGGGCGTTCGCCGACGGCTCGGGCTGGAAAGCCGTGTCCGACATTCTGACAAAGGATGGCTACAACGTCAGCATCGTTCAGCCGCCCGAGACCTCGCTGGAAGACGATGTCGCCGCCACCAATCGGGCGCTGAATGCGCTGGACGGACCCGCCGTCCTCGTCGGTCACAGCTATGGCGGCGTCATCATCACCGAGGCGGGCAACAATGCCCACGTCAAGACCTTGGTCTACGTTGCCGCGTTCCAGCCGGACGCGGGTGAAAGCTTCGCCTCGCTCATTGCCAAAATTCCGCCGGCATCCAAGGCGATCAAGCCCACGCCGGACGGCTTCCTGTACGTCGATCCCGCCTTGTTCCACGCCGATTTCGCGGCCGATCTCCCCGCCGCCCAGGCGGCCTTCATGGCGCGGTCGCAAGTGCTCCCGGCGGCGAAGATCGCCGGCACGCTGGTGACCTCTCCGGCGTGGAAGACGAAGCCAAGCTACGCCGTGGTCGCGACCCAGGACCGCACGATCAATCCCGATCTCGAACGCTTCATGTACAAGCGCTCGAATGCAACGACGATCGAACTGCGGGCCAGCCATTGCGTTTACGTATCGCAACCCAGAGCGGTTGCCGCGCTGATCGAAAAGGCGGCGTCGCACTAGCAGTGCAATCCGGTTGATCGGGACGCTTGCCCGAACGGCTGCGCCGTTCAGGGAATCGCCCCGCGCGCCAGCGCATCCGCGCGCTCGTTCTCCGGATGCCCGTCATGCCCGCGCACCCATTTCCACGCGACCTCGTGGCGCGAAAGCTCGCTTTCCAGCGCGCGCCACAGATCCTCGTTCTTCACCGGCTTCTTGTCGGCGGTCTTCCAGCCGTTCTTCTTCCAGTTCTTGATCCACTTGGTCGCGCCGTCGAGCACATAGCGCGAGTCGGTATAGAGCGTGACGGCGGACGGCGCCTTCAGCGCCGCCAGGCCCTGGATCACCGCCATCATCTCCATGCGGTTGTTGGTCGTCGCCTTCTCGCCGCCCGACAATTCCTTCTCGTGCCCGCCCGACCGCAGGATCGCGCCCCAGCCGCCCGGTCCCGGATTTCCCGAACACGCCCCGTCGGTGAAGATCTCGACCCGGCTCACAGGCCGTACTCCGCCGCGCTCTTGATCTTGTTGTGGAAGCGCAGCCGCCGCGAATAGTCGCGCGGGTCCTTGGGCCTGACCAGCGCGGTGGGATCGTGGTTGATCCGGTCGTAGAGCCGCGTCAGCAGGAAGCGCAGCGCCGCGCCGCGCGCCAGCACCGGCAGCGCCGCGATCTCCGCGGCCGACAATTCGCGCCTGGCGCGATAGGCGGCGATCAGGCTCTTGCCCTTGGTGACGTTGTAGGCGCCATCGCCCTCGAAGCACCAGGCGTTCAGCATCACCGCGAGGTCGTAGGCGAAGGCGTCGTTGCAGGCGAAGTAGAAATCGATCAGCCCCGACACCCGCGCGTTCATGAACAGCACATTGTCGGGAAAGAGGTCGGCATGGATCACGCCGGACGGCAAGTCTCGCGGCCAGGCCGCGAGCAGGTCGCGATGGCTCGACGCGATCAGGTCGCGCAGGCCGCCCTCGACCGCGTCGGCGCCGGCGGCGGTCTTGTCCACCAGCTCGCCCCAGCCCGCCGGCCCCAGGGCATTGGGCCGCGTCAGCGCGAAGCCGGCGCCGGCCTCGTGCAGCTCCGCCAGCGCTTCGCCGGCGGCGGCGCAATGCGCCGCTTCCGGGCGCCGCAGGGAAAGCCCGTTCAGGAAGCTCACCAGCGCCGCCGGCCGGCCGTTGATCGTCGTCCACTGCGCTCCGTCCTTGCGCCGGATCGGCTGCGGGCAGGCGATGCCGCGCCCCGCCAGGTGCTCCATCAGGCCCAGGAAGAAGGGCAGGTCGCTCTCCCGCACCCGCTTCTCGTACAGGGTCAGGAAATAGCCGCCGCGGTCGGTCTGAAGATAGAAGTTCGAGTTCTCGACGCCCTCGGCGATGCCCTTGAAGCTCAGCGGCACGCCGACGTCGTAGCTGCCCAGCACGGCCTCCAGTTCCTCGAAGGATACGTCGGTATAGACCGCCATGATGGTCCGTGCTTCCCCTGGGGCGTGCGCTTGGCTACAGTCCGGCGCGTTTTGCGCCGTGGCCCAGAAGTCGGTCGCGGCCTCAAAAAAGTCAAGCGAAGGGCCTTTCTTGCCGCCGTCGTCAACGACGACGGCTTCCACAACACACTTGAAGCGGATCATGACCTCGATCAACAAAACCGCGGCGCTCGCGGGCCTCTCGCTGCTGCTGCTCTCCGGCTGCCAGTCCACCAAGGAAAAGGCGATGTGTCCGGTCGTCAGCATCCTGGCCAACACCGCGGCGATGACGGTGTTCAAGCCGGACATGCAGGGCGATCCCGCCGGCGAGCTCTACACCATCCAGATGACCGCCGCGAAAGCCAGTTGCAGCGTCGACACCGACGAGGGCACGGCGGATTCCGACATCGACATCACCTTCCGCGCCACCCGCGCCCCCAGCGGCGACTCCGCGCACTATGCCGTGCCGTTCTATGTCGCCTCGGTGCTCAACGGCACCACGATCCTGAACAAGACCATGCTGGCGACGACCTTCACCTTCCAGCCGGGCGAATCCACCATCGCGTTCAGCGAGAACGTGCCTTCGACCGTGATCAAGTTCGACAACGGCAAGAAGCCCTATGAATACGGCCTGCTGGTCGGCTTGCAGCTCACGCGCGAGCAGATCGACTACGCCAAGAACCACGGGCGCTTCGCGCCATGACCGCGCTTCTGAACGAATTGAGCGCGATCGCCGGAGCGGCTTTCGCGGCCGAGGGCCTGTCGCAGTCCTTCGGCCAGGTGACGCGCTCCGACCGGCCGGACCTCGCGCAATTCCAATGCAACGGCGCGCTCGCGGCGGCCAAGCAGGCCAAGGCCAGTCCGCGCGCCATCGCAGACAAGGTCGCGGCACGCCTCAAGGCCGACCCGCTCTTCGCCAAGGTCGAGATCGCCGGCCCCGGCTTCATCAACCTGGATCTGACCGATGCCGCCCTGACCGTGCGCGGCGCCGCGCTGGCGAAGGACGACACGCTCGGCGCGCCGCAAACCGGCAAGGGCAAGGCCGTGGTGATCGATTTCGGCGGCCCCAATGTCGCCAAGACCATGCATGTCGGTCATCTGCGCTCGTCCGTGATCGGCGACAGCTTGCAGCGCCTCTTCCGCGCCAATGGCTGGACGGTGACCAGCGACATCCATCTCGGCGACTGGGGCCTGCAGATGGGCCAGCTCATCACCGAAGTCGCGCATCGCGGCATCGCGCCGATCTATTTCGATGCGGACTACGCCGGTCCGTACCCGGCGCAATCGCCGGTGACGATGGACGATCTCGAAGTGATGTTCCCCGCCGCCTCGGCCGCCTGCAAGGCCGACGAAAGCCGGTTGGCGGAAGCGCGCCGCGCCACCGCCGAGTTGCAGGACGGCCGTCCCGGCTACCGCGCCCTGTGGCAGCATTTCTTCAACGTCTCGAAGGTCGGCCTCGACCGCGAATTCGCCAGCCTCGGCGTCCACTTCGATCTGTGGAAAGGCGAAGCCAGCGTCGACGCCATCACGATCCCGATGGTCGAGGACCTCAAGGCTCGCGGCATCGCGGTCGAAAGCGAAGGCGCGCTGGTGATCCCGGTCGAGCGCAACAGCGACAAGAAGGAGATGCCGCCGCTGATCCTCGTGAAGTCGGACGGCGCGGTGCTCTACGGCACCACCGACCTCGCCACCATCGTCGACCGCGTCCGCTCGCAGGACCCCGACCTCATCCTCTACGTCGTCGACCAGCGCCAGCACCTGCATTTCGAGCAGGTCTTCCGCGCTGCCGAGAAGGCCGGCCTCGCCGGCAAGGCGGTGCTCGAGCACGCCGGCTTCGGCACCATGAACGGCACCGACGGCAAGCCGTTCAAGACCCGCGCCGGCGGCGTGATGAAGCTGTTCGACCTGATCGCGATGGTCGCGGCGGAAGCCGAGAAGCGCCTGGCGGAACAGGGGATCGGCGCCGAATACCCGCCGGAGGAGCGCGCCGAGATCGCCCGCAAGGTCGGCATCGCGACCCTGAAATTCGCCGACCTGTCGAACTACCGCCTCACCGATTACGTTTTCGACCTCGAACGATTCTCGAAATTCGAGGGCAAGACCGGCCCCTATCTGCAATATGCCGCGGTGCGCATCCAGTCGATCCTGCGCCGCGCCGCCGAGCAGGGCCTCGCCGTCGGCGCCCCCGCGATCCATTCGCCGGAAGAGCGTACGCTTTTCCTGCAGCTCCTCGGCTTGCCCGATGCGATGCAAGCCGCCGAGGAACGCCGCGCGCCCAACATCCTGTGCGACTACGCCTTTACGCTCGCGCAGCACTACAGCCGCTTCTATGCCGAGCACCACATCCTCTCCGAAGCGGACGCGGATTTGCGCGCCGCCCGCCTCGGCTTGTGCCGGCTCACCCTGGACGTCCTGGTCAAGGTCCTGACCCTTCTCGGCATCGAAGTGCCCGAGAGGATGTAGCCCCGGCCGTTAGCGGGCGGCGCGCCGGTATCCGTCTTCGAGCCGCGCCGCCGCCTGATCGAACAGCGCCGTCACGGTGGCGAACTCGCCGTCGCTCATGCCGAGCAGGCCGCCGTCGCCGGCCGCGCGCCGCGCTTTGTGGATGCCGGCGAGGCCGCGCATCCACGCCAGGATCGGCGCGACTTCCCGTGCCGGCGGCGCGAACTCTGCCGGCAGATCGCCCAGCTTCGACAGCACGAACACCGCGAGCGCCAGGCTGCCGTGCTCCACCGCCGCGTACATCGTGCCGACGGCGTCCATCGCCAGGGCGCAATCCTCCAATTGCCGGCCGTCGCCCGCCGCCACTGCCGTCGGCGGATGCCGCGCGAAGCCGAGGCTCATCAGCAGCATCCCCGCCACGATCATGGTGTGATAGCAGCCTTCCCATTCGCTCTCCGCGCCGCCGAGGACCGCCGTCTCGCTGATCTTGGGCGAGCGGATATGGCCCTTCTCGTCCAGAAGGCTCAGCGCGGACTCGATAACGACCGCGTCTCTCGCCGTCAGGCGGCCGAACAGATAGACGCGCGCCATCACGATCTCGAGCGCCGCATCCATGTTCTTCAGCGCGAAGGCCTTGCACAATTCGATGTCGCTGTAGTCCTCGAGCGCGCGCCTTTGCGCCTCGGATAGTGCCAGCGGTCGGGTGCCGAAGCGGGTCGCATAGAACGCGCTGTGGGTGAACGGATAGGCGCCTTCGGGCGGCGTCGACAGGCTGCCGGGCGGCAGGTGCAGGGCGCTGGTGCGGATCGCGTCGGCTTCCAGCGCGGCAATGCCGGCGTCGTACAGGCCCAGCGCGTCGCAGGTATAGGCGTGGCACAGCGCCTGAAACGGCATTTGCTCGTTGTGAAACGGCTTGCAGACGGACTTGTAGTACTGCGCCAGCCCGCGAAAGGGTTCTTCCTCCCGGAAGGGCAGGATGCTCGGGATGTAGAGCGCGGTCTGCGCCGGGTTGACCAGAAGCTTGTCCAGGAAGGCGCGGCTGCCGACGCAGGCGCGAACGGTGGCGTGCAGCCTGTCGGGCATGAGCGCGTCGGCGCCGAACGCCTGCGAGAGGTGCAGATAGAGGCAGATTTCGACCATCGCCTTCATGCGGAACTCGAACCGGGTCAGCTCGGTTTCGCCCAGCGGCGAATAGCTGGCCGCGTGCGACGACAGCCACGCATTGACGCGCCCTAGCGCGGCCCGCATCGGCTCTTGCTCGAACATGCAACCTGTCCCGGAGGCGGACCAGAGCTTGCCGCATTTCGCCGTTGCGCGGCGCACGGACGATTCCGCACCGCCGCTCTGCGGCGGTGCGGGTGCGACCATGGCGGCGCGCTAGCGGCTGACCAGGATCTCGCCGTCGCGGTCGACCTTGAGCCCGAAATTCTCGGTCGCGAACCGCGAGCGTGACGCGACGTCGAGCAGCTTCGACAACGGCAGGCCTCTGACTTCGGCGCCGAAGGCCTTTTCGATGGAGATCCATCGGACGTCGCCGAGATCGGGAATGATCAGGCCGCAAGCCGGGCCGAACACCAGGCGCAATTTGAGCCGGCGCAGGAATGCGGAGTCGAGGCTGCGGGAGGCGCTCACCGCGATCGTGAGCAGATCGGTGTCCAGCGGCGAGCCCGCGATCCCGGCCGAGAAGCGGCGCAGAAATTCCTTGCCGCTGGTGGGTCCGGCCGCCGCGCTTTCCGCCGCAATGCCGGCCATGGCGACGCCGGCGGCGCTTGCCAATGCGAAGAAATTTCGACGATCCATGACATGTTCTCCCTTCGGCCAAGTGAGCAAAACCCACACGACAGAACATTACTTTGTTTGTCTTGAGTCAAATGAATATTGAACCAACGAGTGCTTCATTTATCAGTCGGTGAACAGCCGTACACTGCGTTGAATCCATTGTTCTCTTTGCGGAGTCGTTCGCGCCGGCCGGCACCGCTGTCCGGAGCCCGTCGGCGGCAAATGTGGGCAACCGCAAGCGATCGATCGACGTTCGTTGACTCCCCGACGCTCCCACTTATGATGCACTGCAACGTGACGGCCCGCCGGATGGCGCGCCGCCATGGCCATACATTCGATCCCTCGCGGGAGACGTTTGACTTCGTGCCAAGCCGACCCGTCGGCCGAAGCCGAAGGCGAAGGCCGAAGGAGCAACCGCCCCGGAAACTCTCAGGCAAAAGGACCGCGAAGGAGATGAACTTCTGGAAAGCGGGGCGCCGCTCAAGGGCGCTCCCACCGAAGGGGTAATCCGTCGCGCGCGAAGGCGCAGGCGGGGAAATCTCTCAGGTCCCAATGACAGAGGGGCGCGGGTTTCGCGAGGGATCGCGGAGCCGCGCCACGCCAACCTCTGTACGCGGACCCTTCATGGCCGATCCGAACGAAGTCCTGCTCAAGACGCCGCTGCATGCGCTGCATGTCGAGCTCGGCGCCAGGATGGTGCCGTTCTCCGGCTACGATATGCCGGTGCAATATCCCGCCGGCATCCTGAAGGAGCACCTGCACACCCGCGAGAAGGCCGGCCTGTTCGACGTCTCGCATATGGGCCAGGCGTTCCTGTCAGGCGGCGATCCGGCCCGGGCGCTCGAACGCCTCACGCCGGCCGACGTGATCGGCCTCAAGCCCGGCCTCCAGCGCTACGGCCTGCTGCTGAACGATGCCGGCACCATCAAAGACGATTTCATGTTCTCGCGCCTGCTGGGCGAGGACGCGCTCTACCTCGTCGTCAACGCCGGCACCAAGGATGGCGACTTCGCCTATATCGCGAAGCGGCTCGAAGGCGTTGCCACGCTGGAGCCGCGCCCCGACCGCGCCCTGTTCGCCCTGCAGGGCCCCGCCGCCGCCGCGGTGCTGCAGCGCCATTCGCCCGGCATCGACGCGCTCACCTTCATGAAGGTCGTGCGCTGCCTCGTCGCCGGCGCCCCCGCCATCGTCAGCCGCTCCGGCTATACCGGCGAGGATGGGTTCGAGATCTCCCTTGAAGCGATTCACGCCGAACGCGTCGCCCGCGCCTTGCTCGCCGAGCCGGAAGTCCTGCCCATCGGGCTCGGCGCCCGCGACAGCCTGCGCCTCGAGGCCGGTCTGTGCCTCTATGGCCACGACATCGACGAGACGACGAACCCGGTCGAGGCCGGTCTGGTCTGGTCGATCGCCAAGCGCCGCAAGCTCGCCAAGGATTTCCCCGCCGCCGAAAAGATCATGGACGCCGTCTTCAACGGCACGGCGAAGAAACGCGTCGGCCTCCGGCCAGACGGCCGGGCGCCTGCCCGCGAAGGCAGCGAGATCGTCGACAAGTCCGGCCAGATCATCGGCCGGATCACCTCCGGCGGCTTCGGCCCGACGCTGAACGCCCCCATCGCCATGGGTTACATCGACTCGGCGTTCGCCGCCGACGGCACCGAGATCGATCTCATCGTCCGCGGCAAGCCGTTGCCGGCCCGCGTCGTCCCCCTGCCTTTCGTCCCTCATCGTTACCGGAGAGCTATATGACAGAAGTCCGTTTCACCGATCAGCACGAATGGGTCCGCGTCGACGGCGACGAGGCGACCATCGGCATCACCAAATATGCCGTCGAGCAGCTCGGCGACGTCGTCTTCGTCGAGTTGCCGGAAGCGGGGCGCAAGGTCGGCGCCGGCGGCGAGGCGGCGGTGGTCGAAAGCGTCAAGGCGGCGAGCGAGGTCTACGCCCCGGTCGGCGGCGAGGTGACTGCGAGCAACGCCGCCCTCGCCGGCGATCCTGCCAAGGTCAGCGCCGATCCCGAAGGCGAAGGCTGGTTCTTCAAACTGAAGCTCGCCGACAAAAGCGAACTCGCCAAGCTGATGACGGCGGAGCAATACGCGGCGTTCGTGAAGGGGCTTTAGGCCGCTCCCGCTCGATGTCATGGCCCGCGAATGCGGGCCACCCAGTTGCAGCCTGCGCCTTCGCTGGGGTTTGAACACAGGCCGTTTTTCGGCATCGCGCAGATGTCACCTGGGTGGCCCGCATTCGCGGGCCATGACAATGGAGTGAGTTGATGCGCTACCACCCGCTAACCCCATCCGACCGCGCCGCGATGCTGGCGAAGATCGGCGCCGCGTCCGTCGATGCGCTGTTCAAGGACGTGCCGAGGATCGCGGTCGTGCCGCTGTCGGCCTTCGATCTCCCCGAAACCTCCGGCGAACTCGAGGTCGAACGCAAGCTGTCCCGCCTGGCCGCGAAGAACACCGCCGCCTGCGCCGGACCGTTCTTCTGCGGCGCCGGCGCCTACAAGCATCACGTGCCGGCCGCCGTCGACCACCTGATCCAGCGCTCCGAATTCCTCACCAGCTACACGCCCTACCAGCCCGAGATCGCGCAGGGCACGCTGCAATACATGTTCGAGTTCCAGACCCAGGTCGCGCTGCTGACCGGCATGGAGGTCGCCAACGCCTCGCTCTATGACGGCTCGACCGCGACCGCCGAAGCGGTGCTGATGGCCCAGCGCATCACCCGCCGCCCCAAGGCGATCCTCTCCGGCGGCCTGCACCCGCATTATTCCGAGACCGTCGAGACCGTTGCCGCGCTCTCCGGCGACGTCGTGCGGATGCGGGCGACCCCCGGCAAGCCCGACGACGTCATCGCCGGGATCGACGAGTCGACCGCCTGCGTGGTGGTCCAGAGCCCCGACGTGTTCGGCCTGATCCGCGACTTGAGGCCCATTGCCGCCGCCGCCCACGCCAAGGGCGCGCTGGTGATCGCGGTCGTCACCGAAGTTATTTCGCTCGGCCTGCTCGAAGCCCCCGGCTTCCAGGACGCCGACATCGTCGCCTGCGAGGGCCAGTCGATCGGCAACGGCCTCAATTTCGGCGGCCCCTATGTCGGGCTGTTCGCGACCCGTGAGAAATTCCTGCGCCAGATGCCCGGCCGCCTCACCGGCGAGACCGCGGACGCGAGCGGCAGGCGCGGCTACGTCCTGACGCTCTCCACCCGCGAGCAGCACATCCGCCGCGAAAAGGCGACGAGCAACATCTGCACCAATTCCGGCCTGTGCGCGCTCGCCTTCACCATCCACCTGTCGCTGCTGGGCGAGGAAGGTCTCACCCGCCTCGCGCGCATCAACCACGCCAACGCGTCGGCGCTCGCCGACAAGCTCGCCAGGGTGAAAGGCGTCACGCTGCTCACGCCGAGCTTCTTCAACGAGTTCACGGTCCAGCTCGGCAAGCCCGCCGCCGATGTGGTCGAAGCCCTGGCGCACAAGGGCATCCTCGCCGGCGTTCCGGTCTCCCGCCTGATGCCGCACGATCCGCAGGTCCGCGACCTCCTGATCGTCGCCGCCACCGAAACCACCACGCCCGAAGACGCCGACGCCTTCGCCGCCGCCTTGACCGAGGTACTGAAATGACCATGAACAACCAAGGCCGCCCCACCGCGCCGGGCACCATCGAAAGCAACGAGCTCGCCACCATCTCGGGCGACCGCGGCCTCGACCATGAAGAGCCGCTGATCTTCGAGATCGGCCGCGACGGCCTGACCGGCGTCGATTTCCCCGACGTGCAACTCGCCGACACCCGCCTCGGCGGCATGCGCCGCCGCCATCCCATCGGGCTTCCCGGCCTCTCCGAGCCCGAAGTGATCCGCCACTATGTCCGCCTCAGCCGCATGAACTATGCGATCGACGCGGGGCTCTATCCGCTCGGCTCCTGCACCATGAAGCACAATCCGCGCCTCAACGAGAAGATCGCGCGGCTCCCCGGCTTCGGCGACCTGCACCCCCTGGCGCCGCAATCGACGACGCAGGGCGCGCTCGAACTGATCGCCGAGCTGATGAAATGGCTCACCACGCTCACCGGCATGCCCGCCGTCGCGATGTCGCCGAAGGCCGGCGCCCATGGCGAGCTCTGCGGCCTGCTCGCGATCCGCGCCGCCATCGCGGCGCGCGGCGAGACACGCAAGCGCATCCTGGTTCCCGAATCCGCTCACGGCACCAATCCCGCCACCGCCGCCTTTGCCGGCTTCACCATCGACGAGGTCAAGGGCACCGCCGACGGCCGCGTCGACATGATCGAGCTCGAAGGCAAGCTCGGCCCCGACGTCGCCGCCATCATGCTCACCAACCCCAACACCTGCGGCCTGTTCGAGCGCGACATCCGCCACATGGCCGACGCGACCCACCGCGCCGGCGCCTATTTCTATTGCGACGGCGCCAACTTCAATGCCATCGCCGGCCGCGTCCGCCCCGGCGATCTCGGCATCGACGCCATGCACATCAACCTGCACAAGACCTTCTCGACGCCGCATGGCGGCGGCGGGCCGGGGGCGGGGCCGGTCGTGCTTTCCGCCGCGCTGGCGCCGTTCGCGCCGCTGCCGCTCCTTGTCCATGATGCGCAGGGTTTTCGCCTGATCGAGGATCGCGACGCGCTGCCGCGAGGCGCCCAGCCGTTCGGCCGCCTCTGCGCCTTCCACGGCCAGATGGGCATGTTCACCCGCGCGCTCGCCTACATGCTCAGCCACGGCCGCGACGGCGTGCGCCAGGCCAGCGAGGACGCGGTGCTCTCTGCCAACTATATCCTCGCCAGCCTGAAGGACGTGATGAGCGCGCCGTTCGGCGACGGCCCCTGCATGCACGAAGCGCTGTTCGACGACTCGTTCCTCGCCGGCACCGGCGTCACCACGCTCGACTTCGCCAAGGCGATGATCGACGAGGGCTATCACCCGATGACGATGTATTTCCCGCTGGTCGTGCACGGCGCCATGCTGATCGAGCCGACCGAGTCCGAATCCAAGGAATCGCTCGACCGCTTCATCCACGTCCTGCGCGTCATGGCGCTGGAGGCCAAGGATAAGAAAGTCGAACGCTTCCACGGCGCCCCGCGCCTCGCCCCCCGCCGCCGCCTCGACGAGACTGCCGCGGCCAGGAAGCCCGTGCTGCGCTGGAAAAAGAAGGACCTGCCGCAGGCGGCGGAGTGACGGCACCGCTTTCCCCCCGCAAAACGGGGAAGGAGCGCGCTCAGGGCTTGTCCAGCACCGCAATGATCGGGCCCATATTCGTGCCGCCGGTTCGGCGTCCCTCCGCCGGCACCCACAGGCTCGATATCGCGCCGTCGAGATAGAGCGCGTCGCGGCATTTGAGCCGGTCGCGGAAGAAGCGCGCCAGCCGCCCGAACGACACCGGATCGTCGCTGATCACGAACAGCGTCGTGTGCGCGTCCACCACGCCGACGCCGTTGCGGATATTGGTCGACGGCCCGTCCGGCGCGATTTTGGGATGCCGCGTTCCGCCGATCACCAGCATCGGTCCCGACTGGGTCGCGAAACGGGGCAGGGACCGCCGCGCCGCGAACGCCTCGGCGGTCTCGATCCCGAGCGTGCCGTCGCCGTCCAGCGAAAAGACGCCGTTGGGCTTGAGATAGAAATTGCCGTCGGCATCGCCGGTGTTCAGCGGCCGGCGCTCCCGTCCGTTCTCGACATAGAGGCCGAGCGGCGAGCCGTCCGCTTCGTACATGCCGGCGTTCATCGCGAAGCGCAGCCGCACGGCATCCCGGCCGAGGTGATCGGCCAGCTTTCCGAAGGTCCGCAACGCCTTGCCGTCGCGCCCCCGCCACGCCAGCCGCATTTCCTGGTGCCGGGAATCGAAGCGGCAGACGGTGAAACGGCTGCCCTCGAAAGCCTGCGCCCGGCAGGGCGGATCGACGCTTTCGGCCCTTGCCGCCGCCAGTGTCGCTATCGCGATGATCCCTATCCAGCCGCGCATCGCCGCCTCCCGCCGCCATCGAAGCCGCCAATTGCGCGCAAAAAAAGACCCCCGCCCGGCACATCCGCGGGCGGGGGCTCAAGGTGTGTCCCTAGGAGGAGACAGAACGGGTCAGGTGCAGCAATGCACCTTCAGGCTGGCCGGGGCGCGCGTCTCGGCGTCGCCGCAGGCCTGGTCGAGCTGCTTCTGGGTCAGGCCCAGCGTCTTGCTCAGGTCGGTGCCCTTGATCGAGGTGATGTCCATGATCGCGCCGGAAAGGTCGGCGCCGTCGAGCCTGGCATGCGCCAGGTTGGCGCCCGACAGGTCGGTGCCGCGGAACGTCGCATCGGAGAAATCGGCGAAAGACATGCACATCAGGACGGCGTTGGCGCGGTCGAAATTCGCGCCGCGCAAATTCTTCGCCTTGACGCAGGTGTTGGTCAGGTCGGCGCCGGCGAGGTTGCAGCCCGGGCAGTCGACGATCCCGGCATGGATCCGCGCCACCGCCTCGGCGTCATAAGTCGGGGCCGACATGGCCTCGGAAATGCTCAGCGCGATCAGGGCGAGGAGGAAGGCGAGCAATTTGCCCAAGGGCGTTGTCCCAAAGTGAAACCGTTGCCGCTGGCGTCGCAATCCCCGTGCCGCATGGCAAGAAACGGGTCGTTTCGCAAGGTTCCGGCCGGCATAGAGGCGGCGCGTTCCAACCGGAGACTCCCATGCCGTTCCGCATCCGCGGCCTTGCCCCCGAGCCGTTCCGCGCCCTGTTCGCTTTGGGCGATACCGAGCTCGCCGCCCGCGACATCCGCCGCGTCGTCGCCGATGCGCCGCGCAGCGCGCCCTGCCGCGTCACGCTGGAAGACGCGGTGCCGGGCGAGGAGCTTCTGCTGCTGCCTTTCGCGCACCACACCGCGGCTTCGCCCTATCGCGCCTCGGGCCCGATCTATGTCCGCAAGGCGGCCGAGGCGGCGTTCGATCGCGCGGGAGAACTGCCGCCGGTGTTCCGGGGCCGCCTGCTCGCGGTCCGCGCCTATGACGCGCACGGCACGATGCGCGATGCCGACGTCGCCGACAGCGATCCCATCGCCCTGTTCGAGAAATTCTTCGCCGATAGCGAGGTGCAATACCTGCACGTCCATTACGCGCGCCGCGGCTGCTACAGTTGCCTTGTGGAGCGGGCGTGACGCCGAGCGCCACAAACGCAAACGGAGGCCCCTCGCGATGGCCTCCGTCCACGGTCAGCACACTGGTTTTCTGTCGTTTCCTCGGCTGCGCAGCCTCGGGCGTCCAGGTCCTGTGCGATCTGTTCGATGCTTCTGTTCCCGTCTTTCGTTGGGCCTTCCGCATCACGCTCGCGCGGTCATGTTCCGCATCTCGCGCCCAGCTTAACCGGTTTCCCCGCCGGTCCCTGGAGCCTCGGTCCGCCTTGGCGCTCTAGAGCGCTTCCGGTGGCCCTTGCCGCACTCCGGTCCGTTTCGGCTTTCGCCTCCCCGTACCGGTGCAAGGTGTGCGTCGGATCGCCTTTTCAGGCCCCCTGGGCTTTTCCCGTGTGCGCGGGTGCCCTAGACGCGAGAAGAGATTGCGATGGAAAGCCGGGCAAGTCGAGCGCCGCGAATCACTTGTCCACAGAAACCGAATCACCCGCGCGAATCCGTGCTGCGCCGCAAAATCAAGCACCGAACGGCACCCGAACCTTGCCGGCGCGCGCCCGGTCGGCGGCAAAAATCCGTACACGGATTTTATCCGAGAGCGTCGCGGCGCGGAGTTCGAGTTCCCGTCGCGATCCGTGCAACCCGCGGTGGCCCCCAGTCTGGGTGGCGTATCGATTGCTGGCGCGGACCCGGCATGCGTGAGTGGCCGGACGCGCGGAGCCGCTCCGCCGGATAACTGGAGTTTCGGATTATGAGTGTGTATTTGCGTAACCAAGCGGCAGGCGCCGAGATTCAAATCTGGTCCGCGTCAGGCGCGACGCACCGTCAACCCTGGAACCCTCCCCGGATGAGCCGCTGCGATGCCGCCGCGGCGCAGTCCGGTCCCGGCAGTGGTCCGGACAGCGGGTTCATAACGGAATCATAGCCGCGCCCCAAAAAGCGGAAGGGGCGGGCGCGCGAGCATCCCACCCCTTCCCACCCATCGCGAGGTGTTCGGTACTAGCTGCAGCCGGACGTCGAGCCGCACGTATTGCACTTCATGCACGTCCCGTTGCGGACCAGCGTGAAATTCCCGCAGCCGCCGCAGGCGTCGCCTTCATAGCCTTTCATGCGGGCCTCGGCGGCGCGCTTGGCCTGGAGTTCGCGCACCTTGCCGGCGCGCTCGGCGGCGGTCTCGGCGCGTTCCTTCAGCTTGAGGCCGAGCGCGTCGACCAGGTCGCCGACCGGGTTGGCGCCGGCCTCCGCCAGCACGCTGGCGCGGATCGCGCTCAGCGCGCCCTCGACGTCCTCGTCCTCGGCGGTGAGGAATTCCTGCACCTCGTCGTGGACATGCGCATGCTCGGCCAGCATCTTGGGCTGCGCGCCGCCGCGCACCACCGCGATCGTCTTCTGCATGCGGCCGCGCACGAAGCCCGGCGACACCACGCTCTTGACCGCCTTGACGACCTCGCGGGCGCGGTCGTCGCCGTCGTCCATCGTGCCGACGCCGACATCGATGTCGCCTTCGGGCTGGACATGGGCGAGATCGCTGCGGTCCAGATAGGACACCGCCAGCTCGCGGAAGATGTAGTCCAGGATCGAGGTCGCGTTCTTGATCGAGTCGTTGCCGATCACCATGCCGGCCGGCTCGAAGCGCGTGAAGGTGAAGGCGTCGACGAATTCCTCCAGCGGCACGCCGTATTGCAGGCCCATCGAGATCGCGATGGCGAAGGCGTCCATCAGGCTGCGGAACGCCGCGCCGTCCTTGTGCATGTCGATGAAGATCTCGCCGATGCGGCCGTCTTCGTACTCGCCGGTGCGCAAGTAAACCTTGTGCCCGCCGACGATCGCCTTCTGGGTGTAGCCCTTGCGGCGCTGCGGCAGCTTCTCGCGCTCATGCGCCCGCACCCGCTCGATCACGCGCTCGACGATCCGCTCGGTGACGATCGTGGTGCGCGCCGCCGGCGTCAGCTCATCGTCTTCTTCCTCGTCGTCGATCTGCAGCACCTGGCTCGCCAGCGGCTGGCTGAGCTTGGAGCCGTCGCGGTAGAGCGCGTTGGCCTTGAGGCCCAGGCGCCACGACATCATGTAGCTCTCGCCGCACTCCTTCACCGTCGCGCTGTTGGGCATGTTGATGGTCTTGGAGATCGCGCCCGAGATGAAGGGCTGCACCGCCGCCATCATGAGAATGTGGCTCTCGACGCTCAGCGCCCGCTTGCCGATGCGGCCGCAGGGGTTGGCGCAGTCGAACACCGGCAGGTGCTTGTCTTTCAGGTGCGGCGCCCCTTCCAGGGTCATCGCGCCGCAGACATGCAGGTTGGCGGTGTCGACGTCGGCGCGGGAAAAGCCCAGATGCTTCATCATGTCGAAGTCGGGCGCTTCCAGCGTCGCGGCGTCGAGCCCCAGCGTGCCGGCGCAGAACTCCGCCCCCAGCGTCCACTTGTTGAACACGAAGCGGATGTCGAACGCCGATTCCAGCGCCGCCTCGATGGCGTTGATCTGATCGTCGCCGAAGCCCTTGGCGCGCAGCGCGTCGTAGCTGACCGCGCCGCGATAGCCTTCCAGCGTGCCGTGGCCGACGGCATAGCCGATGATGTCGTCGATCTGCGCCTGGGTGTATTGCAGCGTCTGCAGCGCCTCGGGGACGCAGCGGTTGATGATCTTGAAATAGCCGCCGCCCGCCAGCTTCTTGAACTTGACCAGCGCGAAGTCCGGCTCCACGCCCGTCGTGTCGCAGTCCATGACGAGGCCGATCGTCCCGGTCGGCGCGATCACGGTCGACTGCGCGTTGCGGAAGCCGAAGCCTTCGCCCAGCGACACCGCGTCGTCCCAGGCGCGCTGCGCCGCGAAGGCGAGCTCCTTGTTGGCGACCGCCGCGAGGTCGAGCGGCACGGGCAGGGTGGAGAGGCCTTCATAGCCCGACGTCTCGCCATGCGCGGCGCGGCGGTGGTTGCGCATCACGCGCAGCATCGCGTCCTTGTTCTTGGCGTATTCCGGAAACGGCCCGAGCTCGCCGGCCATCTCGGCCGAGGTCGCGTAGGAGACGCCGGTCATCACCGCGCTGATCGCGCCGGCGATGGCGCGCCCTTCGCGGCTGTCATAGGGGATGCCCGCCGCCATCAACAGGCCGCCGATATTGGCGAAGCCCAGCCCCAGCGTGCGGTAGTCGTAGGAAAGCTGCGCGATCTCCTTGGAGGGGAACTGCGCCATCAGCACCGAAATCTCGAGCACCACGGTCCACAGCCGCACCGCATGCTCGAACGACGCGACGTCGAACACCTTGGCGCCGCCGTCATGTTCTTTGCGGAACGTCATCAGGTTCAGCGAGGCGAGATTGCACGCCGTGTCGTCCAGGAACATGTATTCCGAGCACGGATTGGAGGCGCGGATCGCGCCGCCCGCCGGGCAGGTGTGCCAGTCGTTGATCGTCGAATGGAACTGGATGCCGGGATCGGCGCAGGCCCAGGCGGAATAGGAGATCTTCTCCCACAGCTCGCGGGCATCGACGGTCTTGGCGACCTTGTTGGAGCCGCGATAGGTGAGGTCCCAGTCCTTGCCTTCCAGCACCGCGGTCAGGAACTCGTCGGTCACGCGCACCGAATTGTTCGAGTTCTGGCCCGATACGGTGAGATACGCTTCCGAATCCCAGTCGGTGTCGTAGGACTTGAACTCCATCTCCTTGTAGCCCTGCTTGGCGAAGGAGATGACGCGCTCGATGTAGTTGTCGGGGATCAGCGCCTTGCGCGCCGCCTTGACCTCGCGGCGCAGCGCCGGGTTCTTCTTGACGTCGAAGCAGTCGTCGTTCGAGCCCTCGCAGTTGATGCAGGCCTTCATCACCAGCTTGAGGTGCTTCTCGGCGAGCTTGGAGCCCGCGACCATCGCCGCGACCTTCTGCTCCTCGACCACCTTCCAGTCGATGAACTGCTCGATATCGGGATGGTCGACGTCGACGATCACCATCTTGGCGGCGCGCCGCGTCGTGCCGCCCGACTTGATCGCGCCGGCGGCGCGGTCGCCGATCTTCAGGAAGCTCATCAGGCCGCTCGACTTGCCGCCGCCCGACAGCCGCTCGTTCTCGCCGCGCAGCGAGGAGAAATTGGTGCCGGTGCCCGAGCCGTATTTGAACAGGCGCGCCTCGCGCGTCCACAGGTCCATGATGCCGCCGTCGTTCACCAGGTCGTCGGCGACCGACTGGATGAAGCAGGCATGCGGCTGCGGGTGCTCGTAGGAACTGGCCGACTTGGTCAGCCGCCCGGTCTTGTGGTCGACGTAATAGTGCCCCTGGCTCGGTCCATCGATGCCATAGGCCCAGTGCAGGCCGGTGTTGAACCATTGCGGCGAGTTCGGCGCCGCCATCTGCGTCGCCAGCATGTAGGAGAGTTCGTCCTTGAACGCCGACGCATCGGCCTCGCTGTCGAAATAGCCGCCCTTCCAGCCCCAATAGGCCCAGGTGCCGGCGAGGCGGTCGAACACTTCGCGGGCCGAGTTCTCGCCGCGCGTCTCCTTGCTGTCCGCCGTCTTGCGCCACAGGAACTCGGGCACGCCGTCTTCGGGAACGGGCTTCAGCGCGGTGGGAACGCCGGCCTTGCGGAAATACTTTTGCGCCAGCACGTCGCACGCGACCTGGCTCCACGCCTCGGGCACGTCGATGTTGTGTTGCGAGAAGACCACCGAGCCGTCGGGGTTGCGGATTTCACTGGTCGCCGAGCGGAAGGCGATGCCTTCGTACGGCGAATGTCCCTCAACCGTGAACTGACGGCGAATGCGCATGATCGTGATCCCCAAAAAGCGATTGACGTGCTGTCCTCCACCACCGCTCGGAACCGTTTCGGGGACAGTTCTCCTGACGCCGGGCAGCCTGTCGAAGGGACAGGGGCCGCGGCGGAAGGTGGATTCGTGTCCGCCAGATTTGGTGTCGCGAGCAGCGACAGGCCCCAAGTATGGGCACCATCGGAAATCGCCCGCAAGCGAAAAGTAGTAAACGAAATCCTAACCACCACATCTGGTAGGAGCGCGATCATGCTTTTTGCTGGGGAAAAGACCCTGTCAAGCGCTTAACGGGAATCGCGCAGAAAATTTTTTCGCAAATGTGACAGCCACCATCGCGGCACCGTTTGGGATCGTTTGTGGATAATCGCCGGATACGGATTCCTACCTATGCCGTTCGTCCGCCGGCGACCGCGCCGCGGTGCGGCGCGCGGTTTACATCGTCTATTGACGCGATTCACCGCCACATGAATCAATCACGCGCGGCGGTGCTTGATTCGGTTGAGCGACAGATCGCGACGGGTGGTGGGGACTTTGCAGATTCTGCGGGGGTCCCATGGCGTTCACGAACACTGCTCTTGCGCGCGGACTGGCTGCCGCCGCCGCCCTGTTCCTGTTGTCCGCCACCGGCGCGCTCGCCCAGACCGTGACGGCGCCGGACGGCACGCCCGCCGTCTGCGTCGAGAACGTCGTGGTGATCAACGGCCAGCTCGCTTGCGGCGCGCATGCGGAGGTGAGCGATTTCGATCCCTATGTGGGTGGCGCGTCCGGCTTCGGCGGCTCCACCGCGATCGGCATCGGCGCCTTCGCCAACGGACCGCAATCCACCGCCGTCGGCGACCTGACGCGCGCGGATTTGGACGGCGTGGCGCTCGGCGCCTACGCCAATGTGCGCGGCGAAGGCGCGGTCGGCATCGGCAAGGCGACGCAGGCGGCCGGCTACCGCTCGACCGCCGTCGGTTGGCAGGGGGTCAGCTCTGGCGAGCGCTCCGTCGCGCTCGGCTCCAGCGCCTCCGCCACCGACGTCGGCGCCGTTGCGCTCGGCTCGCTGGCCGTCGGCTCCGGCTCCGGCTCGATCGCCATCGGCCTGCGCGCCTCGACCTTCGGCCCCGACACCATGGCGGGAGCGCAGAACGCCATCGCCATCGGCAATATGGCCGCCGTAACCCGCAACGGCGGCGTCTCGGTCGGCGCCAATTCCAGCGTGACCGCGGTCAACGGCGGCGCCTTCGGATTGAATGCGCACGCCACCGCCGTCAACGCCGTCGCCATTGGCACGGATTCCATCGCCGACCAGCCCAACACCGTGTCCTTCGGCGCGCCCGGCGCCGAACGGCGTTTGACCAATGTCGCGCCCGGCATCGCCGGCACCGACGCGGTGAACGTCAACCAGCTCGCTCTGTTGCGCAGCGACATGAGCGACGCGGTCGCCGCCACCACCGCGCTCGGTGGCGTCCTGACGCCCTCCGGTCCGGGCAAGACGGTGTTCGCGGCGCATGCCGGCTTCTATGGCGGCAGCCAGGCGCTGGGCTTCAATGTGGCGCACCGCTTCGACATGGGTCTGGACACGCCGGTGATGCTGGACGGCGGCTTCGCCGCCACTGTCGACGGCCGCAACCAGGTCGGCCGCGTCGGCTTTGCCGTCGAGTTCTAGGGTTCGGGTACGAACGCGTTGCCGAAGCGCGCGCGATAATCGCCGGGCGTGGCGCCGACGCGTTTCTGGAAGGCGCGGTGCAAGGCATCCAGGCTGCCGAATCCCGACCGTTCGGCAATGCGCGCCAGCGGCCAGTCGGAGGTTTCCAGAAACGCCTTGGCCCGGTCGACGCGCGCGGCTTCGACGAACGCCACGGGAGTCGTGCCGGTCTCCTGGTGGAACAGGCGGGAGAAGGTGCGTTCCGCCATGCCCGCCCGCGCCGCCAATGCCGGCAGGCGCAGATCGCCGGCCGGTTCGCTCGCGATGTCCGAAACCAGCGCGCGCAGTTTCGGCGTCGCGGCCGACTGGACGTTCAGCCCCGCGCTGAACTGGGTCTGCCCGCCCGGCCGCCGCATGAACAGGACCAGGTGCCGCGCCACCGCCAGCGCCGTCGCCGCGCCGAAATCGGCTTCGACGAAGGAAAGGCACAGATCGATTCCGGCGGTGACGCCCGCGGAGGTGTAGAACGGCGGCTCGGCCACGAAGATGGCGTCGGGCTCCAGGCGAACCTCGGGGCGCATGTCCTTCAAGGCGGCGCAGGCGTTCCAATGCGTCGTGGCGCGGCGGCCGTCGAGGAATCCGGCAGCGGCGAGCACGAAGGCGCCGGAGCAGACGCTCGCCATCCGCCGCGTATGCTTGGCCCGCCGTTTCAGCCAGGCGACCAGGTCGGTCTGCGCGATCGCCTGGCCGACGCCGCCGTCGCTGCCGCCGGCGATGACGATGGTGTCGATCGCCGCCGGAAGCTTGGCCAGCGCCAGCGTGCCCGCGATCCGCAATCCCGCGTTGGAAACGATCTCGCCGCCCTCGGGCGAAGCCAAAAGGACGTCGTAGGGCGCACGGCCGGCGGGCCGGTTGGCGTTGGCGATGCTGAACACTTCCATCGGGCCGACGAGATCGAGCGATTGCATGCCGTCGAAACCGATGAGGGCGATGCGGCGGGCGGCGGGGGATTTGGGGCGCATTGGCGGAGAATGCGATACATCTGACGTTTCCGCCAGTCCTTAGGTCCCCTAGATAACGTCGGTACCCAACCCGACGGAGATTTCGATGAACCCCGAATGCAAATGCGATCCCTGCACCTGCTCGCCCACCTGCAACTGCGCCGCCACGGCCAAGGGCTGCGACTGCGGCCCCGAATGCCGCTGCGGCGACGTCCGCGACGCTCCGGAGCAGGCGCCCGCCGCCCTGTCCTGCGGCTGCGCCACCTGAACGGCCGGGGCCCGGAAACGGGCCCCGCCGCCTTTTCCTTCCATCGCACTCTTAAGAGCGGAACGGAGACACCCATGTATCGCTCGATTTTTCTCGGCGCCGTGGTCGCGGGCATGCTGATCCTCGGTTCCGACAGCGCGCCGGCCGCCGCCGAACCCGCCGCGGCGCTGACGCTGGCGCCGCCGAAGGCCGGCCACGCGCTGATGCCCGCTGGGGCGCCCGCCGGACCGGGAATCCGCGGTCCGGCGGGCGCCAAATCGCCGGCTTGGCGATATCGGGTCTAGGTCTCTATATTCTCTCGAATCCCAAACGCCCGGTCGCACCCTTAATGTCCTTCATCCGCATGCTCTACGCCTGGTGGCACAACGCGACCCTGGGCACGCTTTGGACCACCTGGACCACCGGTACGCCCGTCGGCACCGACAAGTTCGGCAACCGCTACTTCGAGGCCAGGAAGAGCGGCCGCCGCTGGGTGATCTATGCCGGCACGGTGGAGGCGAGCCGCGTGCCGCCGGATTGGCATGGCTGGCTGCACCACACCTTCCAGGAGCCGCCGACCACGGCGCCGTTCCCGGAGAAGGCGTGGGAGAAGGAGCACCAGCCCAACCTCACCGGCACCGACGGCGCCTATCGCCCGGACGGCAGCCTGCTCGCGGGCGGCGTGCGGCCCAAGGCGACCGGCGACTACCAGGCCTGGAAGCCGGAGTAGGTCATGGGCAACAACACGGTCGAGACCATCATGGGCGCGGTGGTCGTCGCGGTCGCGGCGGCATTCCTCTACTTCGCCTACACCAGCACCAGTTCGGGCAGCCTCGGCGGCTATGAGATCACGGCGAAGATGCCGCGCGTCGACGGCCTCGCCACCGGCACCGATGTGCGCCTCTCCGGCATCAAGATCGGCGCGGTGAACGCGCTGACCCTCGATCCCAAGACCTATCTCGTCACCCTGCACATGAATATCCGCAACGACGTGCAGATTCCGGTCGATTCCTCGCTGATGGTGACGTCGTCGGGCCTGCTCGGCGGCTCCTATCTGTCGATCTCGCCGGGCGGCGAGGACAAAATGCTGCCACCGGGCGGTGCCATCACCAATGTGCAAGGCTCCGTCGACCTGATGGGCCTCGTCGGCCGGTTCATCGGCGGCGGCAACAACAATGGCGGCGCCAAGCCCCCGGGAAAATAGTGACCCCTTTGCGTATTCCTCTTCTCTTGGCGGCGGCGCTGCTTTCGACGGCAGGCGCGGCGGCGGGCGCCGTGGCGCCGGCGGCCAAGCCCGTCGCCCCCCGGCCGGCCAAACCGCTTCCGGCCAAGCCGGCGAAGCCGGTCGGCCCGCTGACCCTCGTCATGCGCGGCCTCGACAAGATCACCGGCAAGCCGGTCACGCTGCTGGTGCCGATCGGCAAGTCGGTGCAGTTCGCGACCCTCACCGTCTATGCCCGCTACTGCTACTCGACGCCGGCGACCGAGACGCCCGAGACCGCCGCCTTCGTGCAGATCGACGACCACCGTCCCGACCAGCCGCGCCGCCGCATCTTCTCCGGCTGGATGTACGCCTCCAGTCCCGGGCTCAACGGCATGGAGCATCCGCTCTACGACGTCTGGGTGATCACCTGCAAAGCCATCGCGCCCGGCGAGACCGTCGCCATCGGGCCGACCAAGCCGGTCAAGCCCGAGTCGCCCGATGCCTCGGACACCGAAAAGCCCACGGCGCTGCCCGAAGACGCCGGCCAATAGCCGATCCCCGGCAGCGCCTCCTCCAGCCGCGCCAGATAGGCGCCGCGGCTGATCTCCTGCGCGCCGAAGCGCGCCAGATGCGCGGTGAGAAACTGCGAATCCAGAAGCCGAAAACCGCCGCGCTTCAGGAACGCGACGAGGTGCACCAGCGCCACCTTGCTGGCGTCGCGTTCGCGCGAAAACATGCTCTCGCCGAAGAACGCCGCGCCCAGGCTGACGCCGTAGAGACCGCCCACCAGTCTGCCGGCCCGCCAGCACTCCACCGAATGGGCATGGCCGGTGACGTGCAGCGCGGTGTAGAGGCGCAGGATCTCGGCATTGATCCAGCTCTGCTCCCGTCCCGGCGCGGGCGCGGCACAGGCCTTCATGACGTCGACGAAGGCGACATCCGTCGTCACCGCAAAATGGTCGCTGCGCACGGTGCGCGCCAGGCGCCGGGGGACATGGAAGCCGTCGAGCGGAATGATGCCGCGCCGCTCGGGCGAGACCCAGAACAGGTCGGGATCGTCCCGCCGCTCCGCCATCGGGAACAGCCCTTCGGCATAGGCCCGCAGCAGGAGATCGGGCGTCAATTGCGGCGTGCCGTGCATGCCGCAGCATAGATCAGGCGCGCCGGCTTGGGGAAGTTGCCGCGCCGGGCGCTAAAGCTTGTCCGACCGGCTCACCGCCCAGGGGCCCGGCCCGGCCGCGGCGATGAACAGGAAGACGAAACAGAACAGGATCGCGGCGTCGCCGCCGTTCACCGCCGGGTAGAAGCCGCCGCGCGCGTAGTGCCCGATCCAGTAGGCGACCGCCATCTCGCCCGAGCAGATGAAGGCCGCCAGCCGCGTCAGCAGGCCCAGCGTGATCAGCGCGCCGCCCACCAGCTCGATGACCGCCGCCGCGATGATGATCGGCATCATCTCGGGCGGGATGGCGTGCGCCATGGCCTCGGGCATGGCCGGAAAGCCGAGGAGCTTCTGCGTGCCGTGCTCCAGGAACAGAAGCCCCGCGACGATGCGCAGGACGCTCAGAAGCTGCGGCTGGTATTTCGAGAGCCAGGTCATGCGATTCCCCGTCGATGTGCGTACGCCCAGTTTAGCATGCTAGCCGCGCGCGTCAGTTACACTTTCGGGTGCGTCTTCTTTGAGCGCCACGCCGGTCGCGCCCAAGCGCCGTGCCGTCGCCATCAGCCAGGCGAGCCGGTGCGCCGCCTCGTCCAGGCCAAGGCCGCCCGGCCGCACATTGGAGATGCAGTTGCGCTCGGCGTCGCGGCTGACCCCGGCGACCGGCCGCAGCGTGAGATACAGGCCGACCGAGTCGGCGGCGCTCAGCCCCGGCCGCTCGCCGATCAGCACCACCGCGAACGCCGCGCCGAGGGCTTGCGCGATCTCGTCGCCGGCGGCGACGCGTCCGTGGCGCACCACCGCGGTCGGCGCCCAGCGCGTGTCCGGCGTCTGTGCCCGGATCGCCTTTGCCAGCGCCGCGCCATGGGCGTGGATCGCGGTCGACGACAGCCCGTCCGCGACCACCAGCACCGCATCGTAGGCTCCCGGCACGAGCGCGGCGCGCGACGCGGCGTCGAGCCGGCGCCCGAGATCCGGATTCCGCAGATAGGCGGCGCGATCCTTCGCCTGCGTCGCCAGCACCACCGACGGCGGCAGCGCCGCCGCGATCGCCTCGGCGTCGAACGGCGCGTTCACCGCATCGCGCGCCCGCGCATGCGCCAGTTGGAACTCCAGCACGCGGCTGGTCGGCAGGCCGTTGCCCGCCCGTCCCAGCGCCAACCGCGCCGGCGTGAAGGCGCCCAGCGCATGCCATTCGTCCACCGCGCTCATCGTGCGTCTGCGAAATCGAGCAGCCGTGCCGCCTCGCCGCCCAGCCGCTTCTGGAGGCGGCCGTCCGCGTCCAGGATGCCCATGCGCAGCAGCCACGCCTCGAACTCCGGGGCAGGGCGCAGGTTCAGCGCCTCGCGCACATAGAGCGCATCGTGGAACGAGGTGCTCTGGTAGGACAGCATCACGTCGTCCGCCCCCGGCACGCCCATCACATAGGTGCAGCCCGCCACGCAGAGCAGCGTCAGCAGATTGTCCATGTCGTCCTGGTCGGCATCGGCATGGTTGGTGTAGCAGACGTCCACCCCCATCGGCAGGCCGAGCAGCTTGCCGCAGAAATGATCCTCCAGCCCGGCGCGGATGATCTGCTTGCCGTCGAACAGATATTCCGGCCCGATGAAGCCGACGACGCTGTTCACCAGCAAGGGCTTGAACGCCCGCGCCACGGCATAGGCGCGCGCCTCCATCGTCTGCTGGTCGACGCCGTGATGCGCGTTCGCCGACAGCGCCGCGCCCTGGCCGGTCTCGAAATACATGACGTTGTCGCCTTTGGCTCCGCGCCGGAGCGACAGCGCCGCCTCGCGCGCCTCGCGCAACAGGGCGAGATCGACGCCGAAGCTCTTGTTCGCCGCCTCGCTGCCGGCGACGGACTGGAACACCAGATCGACCGGCGCGCCCTGGGCGATGGCCGTCAGCGTCGTGGTGACATGCGCCAGCACGCAGGATTGCGTCGGGATCTCCCAGCGCCGCCGCATCTCGTCGATCATCGCCAGGAGGCTCGAAACCGTCGCGACATTGTCGCTCGCCGGATTGATCCCGATCACCGCGTCGCCGCTGCCGTAGAACAACCCGTCGACGATCGACGCCGCGATGCCCTTGGGATCGTCGGTCGGATGGTTCGGCTGCAACCGCACCGACAGCCGGCCGGGCAGGCCGATCGTGTTGTTGAACCGCGTCACCACCGACACCTTGCGCGCCACCGCGATCAAATCCTGGTTGCGCATCAGCTTGGAGACCGCCGCCGCCATCTCCGGCGTCAGCCCCGGCGCCAGGCGGCTAAGCACCTCCATCGTCGTCTCATGCGCCAGAAGAAAGTCGCGGAACGCCCCCACCGTCATCCCGCGCAGCGGCGCGAACGCGCCCGCGTCATGGCCGTCCTGGATCAGCCGCGTGACCTCGTCGGTCTCGTACGGCACCAGCGCATCGTCCAGGAATGCCGACAGCGGCAGGTCGGCCAGCGCCATCCGCGCCGCGACGCGCTCCTCCGCCGAGCGTGCCGCCAACCCCGCCAGCCGGTCGCCCGAGCGGTCCGGCGAGGCGCGCGCCAGCAGCGTCTTCAGGTCGCCGAAGACGTAACGCGTCGTCCCGATGCTCTGCGCGTAGCCCACAAGCGCACGCTAATGCCATAATGCGGCGAAGCACAAACGAGACTGCCATGAGCGACCTGCCGCCGCTGCCCGATCCGGTCGCCCACCGCCGCCACTGGCTGGAATATGCCGCGACCGGCGCCGCGCTGGTGCTCTCCGCGGTCTCGCTCTGGGTCGCCATCGGCACGATGGATGCGAACACCAAGATGGTGCAGGCGGCGTCCTGGCCGTTCCTCCAGGCCGCGACCAGCGACTCCGCGCCCGACGGCAGCCGGATCCTGATCTTCGACATGGTCAATGCCGGCGTCGGCCCGGCCCTGGTCGAGACCTTCGAGGTCAAGCTCGACGGCCGGCCGCTCCGGACCGCCTCGGAGATGATGCAGCGCTGTTGCGGCTACGATCCGCGCAAGCCGCATCCGGTCGCGATCCATCAGCCGGGCATCGGGTCGTGGACCGAGGGCAATCTCGCCGGAACGGTGATCCGCGCCGGCGAGAGCCGCCGGCTCTTTGCCTATCCCATGACCGACGCCAATGCCCGCGCCTGGACGATCCTGCGCGACATCGTCGCCGCCCGCCGCCTCCTGGCCCGTGCCTGCTACTGTTCGGTGTTCGGCGAGTGCTGGCAGGGCTCCTCGGCCGGCCTGCATCCCACCCGCGTCGACCGCTGCGTCGCGCCCGCTGTTCCGTATACGGAATGATCTAGCGCCGGATCTCCACCGGCGTTCCGTTCGCGACGGCACGCCAGATCTCGTCCATCTCGTCGTCGGTCACCGCGATCGAGCCGTCGGTCCAGTCCAGCGCGCGGTGCCAACGCCCGATCCATCCCGTGTAGTTGCGCAAGCCGTGGATCGCGATGCCGCCGCCCGGCGATACAAGCCGCGCCGCCGCGACCTTGCGGTCCATCTTCGAGGGATAGCTGATGTGCAGCGCGCGATAGAAATCGCTCGCCCCGTCGCGCCCGTCGATCTCGTAATGTCCCTCGGGCGTCAGGTTGTCGCCCAGCCGCGTCTTGGCTGCGGCGCCGCCGCTGCCCAGCGCGACCACATAGCGGCGCAGCACGCGACCGCGCGCATAGAGCGTCATCCTGTGCGCGTCCTTCTCGATCACGACGAGATCGGCGCGCGCCCTGGCGGGCAGCGGCTTGCGGGCGGCCTCGAACACGCCGCTGAACGCAAACGCGGCGACCAGCGCCGCGACGGCCGCCGTCAAAAACAGGATTCGGATCACGGTCTATTTCTTGTTCTTCGCCAGCCACTGTTCCAGCCAGTGGATGTTATACTCGCCGTCGATGATGTCTTTTTCACGGACGAGCTGCTGGAACAGGGGGATCGTGGTCTCGATGCCGCCGACCACCAGCTCGTCCAGCGCCCGGCGCAGGCGCAGCAGGCATTCGTTGCGGTTCTTGGCGTGCACGATCAGCTTGCCGGCGAGGCTGTCGTAATAGGGCGGGATGCGGTAGCCGGAATAGATCGCGCTGTCGAAGCGCACGCCCAGCCCGCCCGGCGCATGGAACTGCGTTATCAGGCCGGGCGAGGGCTGGAAGGTGAAGGCGTTCTCGGCGTTGATGCGGCACTCGATCGAATGGCCGGAGAACGTCACGTCCTCCTGGCGCATCTCCAGCGTGCCACCGGCGGCGATGCGAATCTGCTCGCGCACGATGTCGATGCCGGTGATCGCCTCGGTCACCGGATGCTCGACCTGGAGGCGCGTGTTCATCTCGATGAAATAGAACTCGCCGTCCTCGAACAGGAACTCGATCGTGCCGGCGCCCAGATAGCCGAGCTGCCTGAGCGCCTTGGTCACCACCGCGCCGATCTCGTCGCGCTGCGCCGCGTTGAGGGCAGGGGAGCCCGCCTCTTCCCACACCTTCTGGTGCCGCCGCTGCAGCGAGCAGTCGCGCTCGCCCAGATGGATCACATTGCCGGCGGCATCCGCCAGCACCTGGATTTCGATATGCCGCGGCTTCTGGAGATATTTCTCCATATAGACCTGGTCGTTGCCGAACGCGCTCTTGGCCTCGGCGCGCGCCGTCGCCAGCGCCAGGAACAGATCGCCCTCGTTCAGCGCCACCTTCATGCCGCGGCCGCCGCCGCCCGCCGTCGCCTTGATCAGAACCGGATAGCCGATCTTTGCCGCGACCGCGGCCGCGTCGGCGTCCTCCACCGCGCCGCCCGAGCCCGGCACGGTCGGAATGCCGGCCGCCTTCACCGCCTGGATCGCGGTGATCTTGTCGCCCATCATTCGTATGTGGTCCGGCGTCGGCCCGATGAAGGTGATGCCGTGCTCGCCGACGATCTCGGCGAAGCGCGCGTTCTCCGAGAGAAACCCGTAGCCGGGATGGATCGCCTCGGCGCCGGTGATCTCGCAGGCCGAGATGATCGCCGGGATGTTGAGATAGCTCTGGGCGCTCGACGGCGGCCCGACGCAGACGCTCTCGTCCGCCATGCGCACATGCATCGCCTCGGCGTCGGCGGTGGAGTGGATCGCGACCGTCGCGATGCCCATCTCCTTGCAGGCGCGGTTGATGCGAAGCGCGATCTCGCCGCGATTGGCTATGAGGATCTTCTCGAACATCAGTTGATGATGCAGAGCGTCTGCCCGAACTCGACGGGTTGGGCATCGTTGACGCAGATCTCGCCGACCGTGCCGCCGCGCGGCGCGGTGATCGGGTTCATCGTCTTCATCGCCTCGACGATGAAGAGCGTGTCGCCTTCCTTGACCGCCTGGCCGACGCTGATGAACGGCTTGGCGCCGGGCTCGGGCGCGGAATAGACCGTGCCGACCATCGGCGAGGGCACCGCGCCCGGATTGGGACCGGCGGGCTTGGCCGGCGCCGCCGTCGCGGGCGCCGCGGCCGGCGCCGCCGCCATCACGGTGCCGCCGGACTGCTTCGACACGCGCAGCCGCGCGCCCTTATGCTCGACCTCGATCTCGGTGAGGCCGGTCTCCTTCAAGAGTTCGGCAAGCTCGCGGATCGCCGCGGCATCGACCAGCTCTTTCATATTCATGATCTGCCTTGTGTGAGAACCGCCATCGCGTCGACGGCGGCGAGATATCCCTGCTCCTTCAGGCCGCAGATCACGCCGGTGGCTACTCTGCTGACATAGGAACGGTGGCGGAAATGCTCCCGCGCATGCGGATTGGAGAGATGCACTTCGATGATCGGCTTATCGAGCGCCTTCAGCGCGTCGTGGATCGCGATCGAGGTGTGCGTGTAGGCCGCGCCGTTCAGGATCACGCCGCAGCCCTTGAGCCGCGCCTCCTGGATCCAGTCGACCAGCTCGCCCTCGTGGTTCGACTGGCGGAACACGACCGTCAGCCCGTGGCTCTTCGCCCGCGCCGCCACCAGGGCGCCGATCTCGGCAAGGGTCGTGCGGCCGTAAATCTCCGGCTCGCGCGTCCCCAGCAGGTTTAGGGTTGGCCCGTTCAGCACGTAGATCGGCAAAACCTTGTTTTTGTTGCCAGTTTTGGCCAAGGAAACTCCGGTCGGTCGTAGGAATCGCCCCTTATAGTCGGGAAGCCCATCGGACGGAAACACCTAAAACCGCGGCGGGGTTTATCGGTTCGCAGCACAAGGTTACTATCCGCCGAAGTCCCAGGGGCGCCTGATCCAGGCTGAGATCGGCGGTTTGCCGAGTCCCTTCGAACCTGATCCGGCTCGTACCGGCGTAGGGAGCGGACGGCGAAGGCGCCGCCGCTTCCGTCTGTGAGAGGAAAGCGATGTCCCTGGCCGTGAAGTCCCTCAACGTCACCATCAACGGCGAAGCGCGCAGCCTGAGCGGCGTCCTGAGCGTCGGCGCCATGCTGGTCTCGCTGGGGCTGGACCCGCGCAAGATCGCGGTCGAACGCAATCTCGAAATCGTGCCGCGCTCGACCTATGACGCGGTGATGGTGGCCGATGGCGACCGCTACGAGATCGTCCATTTCATCGGCGGCGGCAACGCGCCGGTCTTGGCCCCTGTCGAGGACAAGCCCTTCGTCCTCGCCGGCAAGACCTACGCGTCGCGCCTCATCATCGGCACCGGCAAGTACAAATCCTACGCGGAGAACGCCCGCGCGCTCGAAGCCAGCGGCGCCGAGATCGTCACCGTCGCGGTGCGCCGCGTGAACCTCACCGATCCGAACCAGCCCCGGCTGGTCGATTTCATCGATCCGAAAAAGGTCACCTACCTGCCCAACACCGCCGGCTGCTTCACCGGCGAGGACGCGGTGCGCACGCTGCGCCTGGCGCGCGAGGCCGGCGGCTGGGACCTCGTCAAGCTCGAAGTCCTGGGCGAGAAGAAGCTGCTCTATCCCGACATGATCGAGACCCTGCGCGCCACCGAGATGCTGACCAAGGACGGCTTCAAGGTCATGGTCTATTGCAGCGACGATCCCCTGCTGGCGCAGCGCCTGGAGGACATGGGCGCGGTCGCGATCATGCCGCTGGCCTCGCCGATCGGCTCCGGCATGGGCCTGCAATCGAGCGTGAACATCCGCCTGATCATCGAGAGCGCCAAGGTCCCGGTGATCGTCGACGCCGGCATCGGCACCGCTTCGGACGCCGCCGTCGCGATGGAGCTTGGCTGCGACGCCGTCATCTCCAACACCGGCATCGCGCACGCCAAGGACCCGGTGAAGATGGCGGCGGCGATGAAGCACGCCGTCGAAGCGGGCCGCCTCGCCTATCTCGCGGGCCGCATGCCGAAAAAGAACTACGGCGATCCTTCCAGCCCGATGACGGGACTGATTTGAGCGGGTGTCATGGCTCGCAACTGCGGGCCATGGCAAGCTCTTGAATTAAGCTGAAGCCGGCTTAAATCGCCTTGCCCGCCATGACGTCGCGCAGGTTCTCGTAGGAGAGCTCGCCCGGCCGCACCCTCCCATTGAAGACGAAGGTCGGCGTGCCGTCGATCTTGAGCTTTCCCGCCAGCGCGCGCCCCGCCGCCAGCGTCTGCTGCACCGCCGGCGTCTTCATGTCGGCCTGCAGCTTGGCGACGTCGAGGCCGACCTGCGCCGCCACCGCCAGCATCAGCTCCTCGGTGATCGCCGATTTCTCGCCCATCAGCGCGAAGGTGAACGGGATGTACTTGCCCGGCTGCCGCCGCGCCGCGATGGCGGCGCGCGCCGCGATCTCCGAGTTCGGCCCGAAGATCGGGAAGTCGATGAAGGCGAACCGCGTGTCGCCCTTATGGGCGTCGTAATACTTCTTCAGGTTCGGGAACACGTTGCGGCAATGCACGCAATTGTAGTCGAAGAACTCCACGATCGTCGCCTTGGCATCGGCAGGGCCGGTGACGAAGGCCACCTTGGGATCGAACAACGCCTTCAGCCCCAGCGCGCGCATCGCGGCCTGCTGCTCGCGGTCGGCGGCGGCCGACTGGTCGTCCTGCAGCTTGTTGGTCATGTCGACGAGGATCTCGGCATGGGCGAGCATGTAGGCGCGGAGCTCTCTGCCGTCGAGCGGCGCGGCGCGCTGCGGCAACAGGCCCAGCGCCGCGCTGGCGAACACCACGGCGACCGCGATAACCGCGCCGCCCAGCGCCCCGAGCGCCGCGCTTTTCCACGAAACAGTCATCGGATGTCCTTCACTACCGTTGCTGGCGCGCCGCCGGCACCGCGACGGCGACGATGTCGTTGGCGCGCTGCCAGTCGGGCGAGCCCTGCGCCAGGCCGTGCCGCGCCCTGACCGCGAACTGCGCCGCCGGCATCATCGCGCCCACCGAATAATAGCGTTCCGCCGTCGCCAGGTCCGCCATCGGCTCATTGCCGATCTGGCTATAGGCCTGCGCCGCTTCGTACCAGGCGAACGGATCGTCGTCCTCGATCTGCAGCGACATCCGCAGATTGGCGAGGGCGGGCCGCGCCAGCGCCGGGTTCTCGGTCGCGAGCTGCGCCGCCGCCAGCGCGACGCGCAGTTGCGGCGCGTCGGGCAGCAGATCGACGCTGCGCTGATAGGCGGCGACGCCGAGCTGCGGCTTGGCCATGCTCACATAGATTTGACCGAGCACCTCGTAGAAATAGGGATTGTTCGGCTCGTCCTTGATCAGGCTGTTGATCTCGGCCAGCGCCTTGGGCAGGTCGGGCTTGCGCGAATAGGCCATGGCGCGGGCATAGCGCGCCGGCTTGCTGGTGTCGCTCGCGGGAAAGCGGTTGAACACGTCCTGGATCGGCTGGACATAGCCGATCAGCTTGGCCTGGAACATCTCGTACTGGTGCTCGACCGCCGGATCCTCAGGCACGTCCTTGTAGGGCGAGGCCTCGACCTCTGTTTCCAAATTGGCGACGCGCTCGCGCCCCATCGGATGGTCCGCGGCATAGCGGTCCATGCGCTCGGCCCGCGCTTCCTCGTCGGCGAGCCGGCTGAAGGTGGCGAGCAGGCCGCGCGAGGATTGGTGCGTCTTGTCCAGGAGCTTGATCGCGATCTGGTCGGCGGTGGCTTCCTGGACGCGGCTGAAGGCGTTGAACTGCGCCTGGGCGATGCCCTGGCCGCTCATCAGGATCAGCATGCCGGCCTGGCCGGCGCCGGCCGCGATCGCGGCGATGCCCACGATCATCGACAGCAGCATCGGGATCGTCGCCTTCTGGATCGCCTGGGCGCTGCGCGACAGATGGCCGGCCACCATGTGCCCGGTCTCGTGCGCCATCACGCCTTTGAGCTCGCCGGCGTTCTTGGCGAACATGATGATGCCGGTGAAGATGAACATGTTCTGGCCCTCGGCGACGAAGGCGTTCACCGAGTTGTCGTTGACGAGATAGAGCTTGACCGCCGAGGGCTGCAGCCCGCCCGCGATCAGCAGCGGGTCCTCATAGGAGCGCAGCGCGCGCTCGGTCTCGGTGTCGCGCAGAAGGATGACGCCCTGGGCGGCGACCGGCGCGGTGAAGGCGAAAAGGCTGGCGAAAAAGCCGCAGGCGAAGGCGATGACCCGCGAATGGTGCCACAGGGCCGCGGCAAGCCGCCGGATTGGGGGCAAAGGGTTGCAAAACGCCAAGGCTTGAACTCTCCTAACAGTCCCCGCGCCCCTCGTCCGGTGGGGACCGTAAGTGGGCGCGCAACGGGCGTCAACGGACGGTACGGCGGCTCGGTTAACCACCAGGGAACATCATTGTGATTCTGCGCTCACGGATTTTGGCTTGCGCGTCGAGCCTGCTGCTTCTGTCCGGCTGCTCCTTCGATCTGGGCGAGACCGTCGGCCTCGGTGCCGGTAGCGGCGGCGGCGCCACCGCGCTCACGGTCGGCGACGAGCCCTTCGCGGTCAAGGCCGGGGCCGCGATCCTCGCCCAGGGCGGCAGTGCCGTCGATGCCGCCACCGCGATGTATTTCACCCTCGCGGTCACCTATCCGGTGGCGGCGGGCCTCGGCGGCGGCGGCATCTGCATCGTCCGCGACGCCGCCGGCGGCCGGATCGAGGAGTTCGATTTCCTCGCCCGCGATTCGGGCGGCGGCGGCGCCTATGCCGTGCCCGGCAATGTCCGCGGCTTCGCGCTGATGCAATCGCTCTACGGCGCGCTGCCCTGGCAGCGCGACGTCGCGCCGGGCGAAGGCTTCGCCTCGGCCGGCTTTCCGATCAGCCGCGCCCTCGCGGTCCGTCTCGCCGCGGCCCAGGACGTGGTGCGGCTCGACGCCAATCTCGCGGCCGAGTTTCTCGACGAGTCCGGCAATGCCAAGGCGGCGGGCACCGTCGTCTCCAACCGCGAGCTGGCCCAGACCCTGGCGGCGATCCGCACCGACGGACCGAACGGTTTCTATCGCGGCGCGATCGGCGCCCGGATACTCGCCTATTCCTCGGCCCAAGGGGGCGCCATCGGCGTGCCGGAGTTCGCGCGCTACCAGGCGCGGCGCTCGACGCCGCAGGTGACCCAGATCGGCGGCCAGACCGTCTACTTCCCGGCCGCGGGCACCGGCGCCGGCGCCTTCGCCGGCGCGCTGTTCGACACGCTCAACCGCACCCAGCAGGTCAGCGCCGGCGAGGACCTCCAGGCCTCCGTCGTCGTCGCGGTCAAGCAGGCGCTGGCGCGCTTCGGCGTCGCCAACCTGCCGCAGGATCTGGGTGCCACCGGCTTTGCCGCCACCGACGCCAACGGCCAGTCGGTCGCCTGCGCCGTCACCATGAACGGGCCGTTCGGCTCGGGCCACAACGCCGCCGGCACCGGCGTGACGCTGGCGCGGGCGCCGTCTTCGGGCCAGGCCGGCCTCGCCGCCGCCTTCGTCACCCCGGTGATCGCGACCGAGGGGCAGGGCGGGGCGCTCTCCCTGGTGGGAACGGGCGCCGGCGGTCCCAACGGCACCGCCGCAATGGGCTACGCGCTGGCGCGCCTGTCGCGCGGCGACGCCCTGACGCGGCGCAGCGACCTGCGCTCCACCGGCGTGGCGCCCTACGACACGATCAACGTCATCGCCTGCCAGAACCGCGCCTGCGTCGCGCTGCCCGATCCGGCCTCGAACGGCCTCGGCGCCACCGGCGATCCCGCGCTGTAGCAAGCGGCAGCCGCGCCGCCGTTTTTCTTGTCTCGCACGGCAAAGGCGAGGAATGAAAATATTTTCGCGCGCCGGCAAGGCATCGCCGCGCAGCACGCTATCCAACACCCGGCGCGAAAATCTCCGCAGCCTCCGCGGCTCTGCGTGAAACCGCCGTTGGATAGTGCGTATACGGATTTATTTTCACGCAGCCCTTGAACCGAGTCGGTCGGATCGCCAATTCACCCATGTCCCCACAATTGCATGCGAAGCATCGCGCCGCGTCCGGTGACCGGCGCGCGCCCGGCGTCTATGCTGCCGGTCCGCCCGAGGCCCGTCCCATGATCGAGATCGTCCCCTATCGCGCGCAGTGGCCCGCCAGGTTCGCCGAAATCGCCGTGCGCCTGCGTGCCGCCGTGCCCACCGGCATCGCCGCGATCCACCACATCGGCTCGACCGCCGTGCCGGGCCTCGCGGCCAAGGACATCATCGACGTGCAGATCACCGTGTCCGATCTCGACGTGGCGCCGCCGCTCGAGGCCGCGGGCTTCCTCAGGACGCCGCACACCACCGACCACTGCCCGCCGGGACTCGCAGTGCCGCCCGAGCAATTGCGCAAGCGCCTCTACAAGCTCGAAAGCCCGGCCGCCAACATTCATGTGCGCCAAGCGGGGCGGTTCAACCAGCGCTATCCGCTCCTGTGCCGCGATTATCTGCGCGCCCACCGCGCCGCCGCCGACGCCTATGGCGCGATCAAGCAGAACCTCGCGCGCATCGTCGGCAGCGACGTCGAAGCCTATTACGACGTCAAGGACCCGGTGTTCGACCTCTTGATGGCGGGCGCCGAAGACTGGGCGGCGGCGACCGCGTGGTCGCTGCCGCCGTCCGATGGAAGCGTCGCGCCTACGACTTGAACGCCCGCTGCCACCAGCCCTTCTTGGCCGGCTTGGCGTCGTCTTTCGGGGTCGTGTCGATCTCGCCGGGTTCGTTCAGCGACCAGGAGGGCGACGACGCGGTGTTCGGCGTCACGCTCGGCAGGTCGTCGCGCGGCGTGGTGTCGATCTCGTCGGGCTCGCCATAGCGTCCGTTGCCGAAGGCCGCCGGGGTCTGCGACACCGGTATGACCACGGGCGGCAGGGCGGCGGCGCTCTCGGCCGGCGCCGCCGGCTCGTGCTGCTCGCCATTGCCGGGCAGGCGGTCGCGGTTGCCGCCGCGGCGGCCGCGGCGGCGCCGGCGGCGGCGCGGGCCTTCGCCGTTCGGCTGGCCGGTTTGGCCTTCGGTGTGCAGCGCCGGCTCGGCCTCGGCGCCTTCGAGAACGTCGGCGGCAAGCGGCGCGACTTCGCCCTCGGCGGCTTCGGCCGCGATCTCGCGCGGCGGATCGCGCGGGCGATCCTCGCGCGGGCCGCGGTCGCGGCCGCCGCGATTGCGTCCGCCCCGGCGGCGCCGGCGGCGTCCGCCGTCGGGACCGCCTTCTTCGCGTTCGCGCCGCGGCTGCTGTTCGGGCTCGGCGGGTGCCTCTTCGGCTTGCGCGATCGCCTCGTCTTCCTCCTCGAGTTCGTCCTCGAGTGCCGCCTCCAGGTCTTCCTCCTCCATCACCGGCTCGGTGATGGCGGACTGGGCCGGACGCGGGAAGTCCTCCGGATTGCGATGGCCGATGCGGTCGATCTCGAACTGGCCGGTCATCAGCTCGGCCTTGGGCTCGAAATTGATCGTGATCGCGTATTCGGATTCCAGGCGCGACAATTCGCGGCGCTTCTGGTTCAGCGTGTAGATCGCGACATCGCTGGCGACGCGCACGGTCAGGCCCTCGGCGCGCTGCTTCTGCGCCTCTTCCTCCAGGCCGCGCAGCACGCGCAGCGAGGTGCTCTCGACCGAGCGCACGATGCCCTGGCCGCCGCAATGGGGGCAGGGCACGGTCGAGCCGGCGATCACGCCGGCTCTCAACCGTTGACGAGACATTTCAAGAAGCCCGAACTGGCTGATCTTGCCGATCTGGATGCGGGCGCGGTCGTTCTTCACCGCGTCGCGGATGCGCTTTTCGACGTCGCGGTCGTTGCGCCCGTCCTCCATGTCGATGAAGTCGATGACGATGAGGCCGGCGAGGTCGCGCAGGCGCAACTGCCGCCCGATCTCCTCGGCGGCTTCGAGATTGGTCTTGCGCGCCGTCTCCTCGATCGAATGCTCGCGCGTCGCGCGGCCCGAGTTCACGTCGATCGAGACCAGCGCCTCGGTCTGGTTGATCACGATGTAGCCGCCGGAGCGCAAGGTCACGGTCGGCGAGAACATCGCGTCGAGCTGTGCCTCGATGTGGTAGCGCTGGAACAGCGGCACCGGCTCGTGGAACGGCTTGACGTTCTTGGCATGCGTCGGCATCAGCATGCGCATGAAGTCCTTGGCGTTGCGGTAGCCCGCATCGCCCTCGACCATGATCTCGGCGACGTCCTTGTTGTAGAGGTCGCGGATGGCGCGCTTGATGATGTCGCCTTCCTCGTAGACGCAGGCCGGCGCGATCGAGTTCAGCGTCGTCTCGCGGATCGTGTCCCACATGCGCAGGAGGTATTCGTAGTCGCGCTTGATCTCGACTTTGGTGCGGTTCTCGCCGGCGGTGCGGATGATCAGGCCCATGCCCTCGGGCAGCTCCAGGCCCTGCGCCGCTTCTTTCAGCCGCTTGCGGTCGTTGGCGTTGGTGATCTTGCGGCTGATGCCGCCGCCGCGCGGCGTGTTGGGCATCAGCACGCAATAGCGCCCCGCCAGCGACAGATAGGTGGTGAGCGCCGCGCCCTTGTTGCCGCGCTCCTCCTTGACGACCTGCACCAGGATGATCTGGCGCCGCTTGATGACTTCCTGGATCTTGTAGTGGCGGCGCTTGACCCAGCGCTGCGACGGGCGCTGCGCCTGGAGCGGCTGCGCCGGGTCGGGCTCGGAGGCGGTCTGGATGTCGGGGATGTTCTCGGTGACGTCCGGCACCGGGGTGTCGACATGGACGCCGTCCTCGGCCGGGACGTGCGAGGCGGAGGCGGCGAGCGTCTGCTCGTCGACCACGCCGGCCTGGACTTCGGCCGCCGCGACCTCGTCGATCTCCTCGTCCTCGTGGCTGTGGTGGACGTGTTCATGCGGATGTCCGCCGTCGTCGTCATGCGCGGCCGCGCCGTGATCGGCGAGCGGGGCCTCGTCCTCATCGTCGTCGTCCTCGTCGTCATCGTCGACGGCGGTGCCGCGATGCTCGAAGACTTCTTCATGGCCGTCGCCGGTGCCCGGCGGGAACGGGACTTCCGGCCCGTCCTCGGTCGGCAGGGCGTCGCCGGAGGGGTCGGCGGCAGCCAGGATGTCGTCGGCCGGGGCGCTTTCGGCGGTCTCGACGGGCGCGCTCGGGATCTCGTCTTCCTCGTCGTCCTCGATCGGCGGCTTGGGGCCGGAGGAGATTTCGAACGACTCGATGTCGTCCTCGGAGCGGCGGCGCGCCTCGGCCTCCTGCTCGGCGATCAGCGCCTGCCGGTCGGCGATCGGGATCTGGTAGTAGTCGGGATGGATTTCCGAGAAGGCGAGGAAGCCCTGGCGGTTGCCGCCGTACTCGACGAACGCGGCCTGGAGCGACGGCTCCACCCGCGTCACCTTGGCGAGATAGATGTTTCCTTTGAGCGGCCGCTTGGTCGCGGCCTCGAAATCGAATTCCTCGACCTTGTTACCGTCGAGTACGACGACCCGGGTCTCCTCCGGGTGACTGGCGTCGATAAGCATGCGCTTGGGCATTGTATTCTCCGAGCGGCCGGCAACGCCCCGCGCTCGAAAGCGCCGGGGAAAGGTTGGACCGCCTTGTTGGGGACATGCGCCGCCGCGCCGCCGCCTGCAGACTCGCTGCGGGGTCGGGGGAAAGGGCTCGCGCTGTGTCGGTCATCACAAAAATAAACTTTTCGCCGGCCGGGCCGGCTCGAGGGATGCTGCTGCAATGGAGGGATTTCAGGCGCCTGGGGCTGGAACAGCCTTCCGGCGCGATCTCCGGACCACCGCACCGTCAGATCCGGTCACCCCTGTGACCGGTCGGCGCAGCATGAACACGTTGTAGGGTGGCCCTGCCTCAACGGCAAGAGGAACCCTGGGGTTTCATTGTAAAGGGGGGAGGCGCTAAGGATTCGTAAATGGTTTACAGCCAGTTTCCCCAGGGTCTGCGCGGACAATGCCGATGAGTCGCCGTTTGGCCGTGTTTCTGGGTCTTTTGGCCGCCGCCGCGCTTGCCGGGGCGGCCCCGGCCGAGCCTTCCGCCAGCGAGGCCGCGGACGACCTCATCGCCCACATCCTCCAGGCCCCCCCGCCCCGGCCGACCGCCAAGCCGGGCGGCGTCCCCGGCCCGGCTCCGGCTGCCGCCGGACCGGCCCCCATCGTCATGGGCGCCCGCATCGGCGAGCACACCGACATGACCCGCTTTGTCGTCGAGCTGTCCGACCCCGTCGCGATGCGGGTGTTCACGCTGTCGAACCCCAACCGCGTGGTGATCGACATGCCGGCGGTGCAGTGGCACCTCGACGATGCCCAGCGTCCGACCGGCACCGGAGCGGTGCGCAGCTACCGCTACGGTCTGTTCCGGCCCGGCAATTCGCGCTTCGTCATCGACCTCAACCGGCCGATGACGGTGAGCGAGCCCCGCGTCCTGCCGCCCAGCGGCGGCTACGGCTACCGCGTCGTCATCGACCTCAAGCCGACCAGTTCGGACGTCTTCGACCGCCGCGCCGGCTGGCCGTCGGACCTCAGGGCGCGCGAGGCCGCCGCCGAGCAGCTCGCCGCGCTGCCGCCATCGCCGCTGCCGCCGGCGCGCGAAAAGCGCATCATCGTGATCGACGCCGGCCATGGCGGAATCGACTCCGGCACCAGCGGCATCAACGGCTTGATGGAGAAAGATCTCGTACTGGATGAAGCGCTGCGGCTGGGGCGCGAGCTCGTCCGCCGCGCCAACTACACCGTCCATCTGACCCGCGACAGCGACGTCTACATCCCCCTGAAGGAACGCGTCAGCATCGCCCGCTCCTGGCACGCCGACCTCTTCATCTCGCTGCACGCCGATTCGAACCCGGACGCGAGCGTCAGCGGCCTGTCGATCTACACCCTGTCGGAGTCGGGCTCGGACAAGGAAGCCGCGGCGCTCGCCCGCAAGGAGAATCAGTCCGACGTCATCGCCGGCGTCGACCTCGGCGGCGGGAACTCGACCGTGGCGCCGATCCTGCTCAGCCTGGCCCAGCGCGACACCATGAACAGGTCGTCACGTTTCGCGGCCGGGGCGGTCGCCATGCTGGCCTCGGCGACGGACATTTTGCCGCGTCAGCCCCACCGCGCCGCCGGGTTCGTGGTCCTGAAAGCGCCCGACGTGCCGGCAGTCCTGATCGAGCTTGGCTATCTGTCGAACGAGGGCGATGCGACCCAGATGAACTCGGTGCGCTGGCGCAACGGCGTCGCCAAGGCCATCGCCGGCGCGGTCGACAGCTATTTCGGGGCGACGGCAACCGCCGGTTTCCCTTGACTCACCCTCCCCCTGAGGGAGGGTCGATAAAATTCGAGCGGAGCGAAGAATTTTTCGGGGAGGGGTCTGGTGCCGTGCTCGATGTCCGACCCCTCCCCGAAATTGCTCCGCAATTTCGACCCTCCCTCAAGGGGAGGGTAAGTTATTGAAATACCTTCCCAGCGCCACAATCGGCCGATAAGAAGGCACGCTTGAAAGGGACGACCCCGCCCATGTGGCGCCGCATTCTGCTCTATATCGGTCTCGGCTTCGGCGTGGTCGCCGCCGCCGGCGTGCTCGGCGGCGTGATCTACATCTACGCCGTGACCCGCGACCTGCCCAGCGTCGAGGCGCTGCGCGACTACACCCCGCCGGTCACCACCCGCGTCTATGCCGGCGACGGCTCGCTGCTCGGCGAGTATGCGCGCGAGCGCCGCATCTTCGTGCCGATCGCCTTCGTGCCCAAGCTGATCGTCCAGGCCTTCACCTCGGCCGAGGACAAGAACTTCTACAATCATCCCGGCATCGATCCCTCGGGCATCATGCGCGCCGCGGTCAAGGACGTGTTCAACATTTTCCAGCACAAGCGGCTGGAGGGCGCCTCGACCATCACCCAGCAGGTCGCCAAGAACTTCCTGCTCAATTCCGACGTGAAGTTCTCCCGCAAGATACGCGAGGCCATTCTCGCCATCCGCATCGACGCGACCTACCCCAAGGACAAGATCCTCGAGCTTTATCTCAACGAGATCTATCTCGGCGAGAACTCCTACGGCGTCGCCGCCGCGGCGCTGAACTATTTCGGCAAGTCGCTCGACCAGCTCGACATCGCCGAAGTCGCCTTCCTCGCGGCGCTGCCCAAGGCGCCTTCGGCCTACGATCCCAAGCGCAACCACAAGACCGCGCTCGACCGCCGCAACTGGGTCATCGGCCAGATGGAGGAGAACGGCTACATCACCGCCGCCGAAGCGCGCACCGCCCGCGCCGAGCCTCTGATCACCCAGACCCGCGCCGTCGGCTCGCAGACCCAGGACGCGGATTACTTCGTCGAAGAGGTCCGCCGCCTGCTTTATGCCCGCTACGGCGAGCAGGCGCTGTATGACGGCGGCCTCCAGGTCCGCTCGACTCTCGACACCACCTTGCAGAACTACGCGGTGAACGCGCTGCGCGCCGGCCTGGTGCGCTACGACCGCCGCCATGGCTGGCGCGGCGCCTTCGCCAACATCAACGTCGAGGGCAATTGGAAGGACACGCTGAAGGCGGTCGAGAACCAGTCCGGCGTCGAAAGCTGGCGCGTCGCCGTGGTCCTCAACATCGACGGCAATTCCACCCAGATCGGTCTGAACGACGGCACCACCGCGAACATCCCGTGGAGCGAGCTGGCCTGGGCCCGCCGCCAGACCAAGGGCACGCCCTATAGCGGCCCGGCGCCGTCGCGCCCCCAGGACGTCTTCAAGATCGGCGACGTGATCTATGTCGAGAAGATCGACGACCGCGGCAATTACGGCCTGCGCCAGGTGCCGGAGATCAATGGCGGCATCGTCGCCATGGATCCGCACACCGGCCGTGTCCTGGCGCTTTCGGGCGGCTTCTCCTATGCGTCGAGCCAGTACGACCGCGCCTTCCAGGCGATGCGCCAGACCGGCTCCTCGTTCAAGCCGTTCGTCTACGCCGCCGCGCTCGACAACGGCTACACTCCGGTCTCCAAGGTGCTCGACGCGCCGTTCGAGATGAACGACGGCTCCGGCCATATCTGGCGGCCGAAGAATTTCGAGCGCCATTTCCTCGGCATGACGACGTTGCGCCGCGGCATCGAATTGTCGCGCAACCTGATGACCATCCGCCTCGCCCAGGCCGTCGGCATGGACAAGGTGGTGCAATACCCGATCAGCTTCGGCGCCTATGACCGCCTGCCGCCGCTTCTGTCGAACTCCATCGGCTCGGGGGAGACCACGCTTCTCAAGATGGTCACCGGTTATTCGGTGTTCGTGAACGGCGGCAAGAAGGTCATCCCGTCGCTGATCGACCGCATCCAGGATCGCAACGGCCGCACCATCTGGCGCCATGATGGGCGCAGCTGCGACGGCTGCAACAGCGAAGCCTGGCACGGCCAGCAGGAGCCGCTGCTCACCGACACGCGGCCGCAGGTGCTCGACCCCCAGACCGCCTACCAAGTCGTCTCGCTGCTCGAAGGCGTCGTGTTGCGCGGCACCGGCCGCTCGATCCTCGCGGTCGGCAAGCCGCTCGGCGGCAAGACCGGCACCTCCAACGACTCCAAGGACGTCTGGTTCATCGGCTTTTCGCCCGATCTGGTCTGCGGCGTCTATGCCGGCATGGACAATCCGCGCACCCTGGGCGGCATCGAGCAGGGCGCCTCGGTCTCGGCGCCGATCTTCCGCGACTTTATGAAAGGGGCGCTGTCCAACACACCGGGCATCCCGTTCCGCCCCGCGCCGGGCATCGAGATCGTCAAGGTCGACTACCATTCCGGCGCGCTCGGCGGCAGCCTCGCCGAGGTCTTCAAGCCCAACACCGCCCCCGGCGAGCCGGACGCCCCCAGCAACGACATCGGCGGCGGCGAAACCGTCTATTTCGGCGCCGCCCCCACCGAGGCCGGCCCCGCCGCGGTCGATCCCGGCAATGGCGGGCTGTACTGACCCCGAGCTTTACGCGAGGGCGCACGCTTCCTATATCAGCGCCTGGAGATCGATCATGCGCCCCGAAATCGCCCGTACCGTCGAAGAGATCCAGCAGGCCGTCGCCCTGCTGAGGAGGCATCTTTGACTGGGACAACGCGCTGCGCCGGCTCGACGAGCTGAACGCCAAGTCCGAAGACCCCGCGATCTGGAACAATCCGCAGAACGCCCAGAAGCTGATGCGCGAGCGCCAGAAGCTGGAAGCCGCCATCGCCTCGGTGCGCGGCATCGAGAACGAGCTCGCCGACGCCCTCGGCCTGATGGAGATGGCGGAAGCCGAGAACGAAGCGGCGATGATCGCCGAAGCCGAACGCGCGATCCAGGCGCTCCACGCCCGCGCCGAGCAGCAGCGCCTGCAATCGATGCTCTCGGGCGAGGCCGACGGCAACGACACCTATCTCGAGATCCACGCCGGCGCCGGCGGCACCGAAAGCCAGGACTGGGCCGCGATGCTGGAGCGCATGTACACACGCTGGGCCGAGAAGCACGGCTATCACGTCGACTACCTGGAAGAGAGCGAAGGCGAGGGCGCCGGCATCAAGTCGGCGACGCTCATGATCAAGGGCGACAACGCCTATGGCTGGCTGAAGAGCGAGCAGGGCGTGCACCGCCTGGTCCGCATCTCGCCCTTCGATTCCAACGCCCGGCGCCACACCAGCTTCTCCTCCGTCACCGTCTATCCGGTGATCGACCAGTCGATCGAGATCGATATCCCGGAGAAGGACGTGCGCATCGACGTCTACCGCGCCTCAGGCGCCGGCGGCCAGCACGTCAACAAGACCGAGAGCGCGGTGCGCATCACGCACCTGCCGACCGGCATCGCGGTCGCCTGCCAGACCGAGCGCTCACAGCACCAGAACCGCGCCAATTGCTGGGACATGCTACGGGCCCGGCTCTACGAGATCGAGCTCAAGAAGAAGCAGGACGAGACCGGCGCCTTCATCGGCGAGAAGGCGGAGATCGGCTGGGGCCACCAGATCCGCTCCTATGTGCTGCAGCCCTATCAGCTCGTGAAGGACTTGCGCACCGGCGTCGAAAGCCGCACCCCGTCCGACGTCCTGGACGGCGACATCGATCCCTTCATGGCCGCCGCCCTGGCCCAGGCCGTCGGCGGCAAGGCCAAAGAGAAGATCGAGGATCTGGAGTAAAAATCCTCGCGCAAAGCCGGGGAAGATCGCGCGGGCGAAGCCGAAGCTGCAAAAGGACCGATCAGCGATGGGTGTTGACGCCAAGGACGCACACAGCATGGCATTGCCGTGTCGCCCAAGCGCCGTGATCTTCGATATGGACGGCCTGCTGTTCGATACCGAAGCTCTCTGGCAGGAGGCTCTTCTGTCTGCTGCCGCCGAAGGTGGGCACGAGATTCCGGGCGAGGTTTTCAATAAGTCTATCGGCGTGCGACGGTCGCAATGCAGGGGGTTATTTCTATCGCACTTCGGCGACGATTTCCTCTTTGACGATTTCCACGCAAATTGGTCGCGCCATTTCTGGCTGATCGCTGGAAACAAGCTTGCCTTGAAGCCCGGAGTACCTGAACTGCTGGAAATCCTGGACCGGTTCAGGCTGCCGCGTGCAATCGCCACCTCGTCATCTCGAACGACCGTCGAGCATCACCTGGGCTCGCAGAGCCTGATGGATCGTTTCGACCAGATCGTCTGCCGTGGCGACTACGAAAATGGCAAACCTGCGCCCGATCCGTTTCTGAAGGCTGCCGAACGGCTGGGGGTCGAGCCTCGATTATGCTTGGCGTTGGAGGATTCTCAGATCGGCGTACGATCGGCGTCGGCCGCCGGCATGATGACCGTGATGGTGCCCGATCTGCTGGAACCGACCGACGAGCTTTCTGCTCTGTGCGTCCTTGTTGCGCGTGATCTGCACCAAGTCCGTGATCTGGTCCTGGCGTCTCTATGAGAGCGGTGCCTTTCCGCGGGAACGGACTGCATTCCCGGATCGAGTTGGCGATATTCTCTGACGCCACCCCGCCTTAGCTCGGGGGGTGTCAAAGGCGAGATCGCCCGGATTTAGAACCGCACCGCTTCCACCCGCGTCCCCGGCAGCACGCCGGATTCGCGATCCTCTTCCCAGCGCGCCGAGATCGACGCGAAGGCGGCGATCACGGCGCCGAACAGAAGCGCGAAAGCCGTCCACAGGCTGGCATAGGCCGCCGTCTTGCGCGCGGTTTCCGCCGCCGCGACTTCGTCGTGGCGGATGCGGGCCGCGACATCGGTGACGCGGGCCTGCGCCGCTCCGGGCGACAGCGTCGTGTCCTGCGCGATCAGCCAGGCGAGCTGGGTATGGTCCTCGCTCGACAGGCGTCCGCCATTCGCCATGCCGATCGCCAGGATGCGCCCCGCTTCGGCCTTGTCGGCGCCGACGTTGCGCGCGGCAAGGACGGCCGGCGGCGGCGGCGCTGGGCTGAGCGGCGCGTTGCCGCTGGTCATGAAGATCGGACGCGGCTCGGCGCTCGGAGCCGGCGTGTCGCTTGTTTCCGGGGTTATGGCGGGCTGTTCGGGCGGCACGGCGCTGCTGCCGTCGCTGCCGGTGCCGTTCTCGGTCTGGGCGTAGCGGCGCCCGGCCAGCGATGCCTGCGGTCCGGACCCCGCAGGGCGGAACAGGGTATCCACCCAGTAGCCGGTCGCCGGCGACGGGGCCTCGCCGCGTGCCGCGGTAGACGCCAGCGCGCCGGTCACCGCGCCGGGAGCGGTTGCCGCGCCCGCGACCAGGATCGAGAGCGCGACCAGCGTCGTGGTCGCGACCACCGCCAGCGACCAGGCGACAAGCCCGTGCAGGCCGGCGCGGATCTCTTCCTCGCCGCTGGTTTCGATCGCCGGGCCGATCAGGCGGCCGACGACATGGCCGCCCGCCGCGAAGCCGAAAGCCTGCGCCGCGAGGAAATAGATGGCGCCGAGCGTGAGGAACGTCGTCGTCCCGCCGCTCGTCGCATGCTGCGCGCTGACCAGGGAAAGCCCGACGCCCGAGCCCAGGGTGAGCAGGAAGAAGGTGACGGCGGTCGCCACGAACGCGCCGGCAAACGCGGCGCTCCAGTTGAAGCGGCGCGGCGACTCGCCGTCGCTGACGATCGTTGCGGTGTCGTCGTTGAGCACGGTGGTGGTCGGCATGCGATTTCCCCGGGGTGACGTCGCGCCTTGCGGATCAGGCTGATCGTCCAACGTCCAGGAACACGCCGCGTTCCGCGTCTGCCCGATCTTTGGGCGGCGCGGAACTTTCTGCCCGCCGCGCGATTACCAAGCCGACGATTTCACGGGGACTTCGATGCGCTCAATGCTGCTGTGGCTGATCGGCATCCCGATTCCGATCATCATCATTCTCTGGCTGGTCACCGGCCACGCCTGAACGCGCCGCCCGAAAGTGAAAAACCCCGCCTCGGTGTCCCGAAGCGGGGTTTGGATGCTTGCCGGCGAACGCCGCTTAAGATTTCAGCGGCGCGAAGCCTGCCGCCACCGGGCGGTTGACGTCGGTGGCCAGCGGACGGTTCACCATCGCGGAGATCGCGGACGGCGTGTTCGACGGCGCCGACACCGCGGCGGGCGCGGCCGGTGCCGCCGGGGTGGCGCGCAGCTCGGTCGTCTTGCGGCTCGTATCCTCGGCCAGCGGGTTGTCGGCGTGGCGGCAATTGCCCTCGAAGAAGGCGCCGGTCTCCACCGCGAAGGCTTCGTGCAGGATGTTGCCTTCGACATGGCTGGTGGCGCACAGCAGAACCTTGCGCGCCCGGATCGAGCCCTGGACGCGGCCGCGGATCGTCACTTCCTCCGCCAGGATCTCGCCATGGATGAACGCCTTGTCGCCGACCACCAGGCCGGCGGAATGGACGTCGCCCTCGACGCGCCCGTCGACCTGGATGTCGCCGCTCGAGGTCAGGGTGCCGTTGACGATCAGGTCGGCGCTGATGATGGAGGGCGCCGACGAGCGCGCGGCGCGCTTGGCCGGCGGAATATTGGCCGCGGCCGGAGGGGGTGGTGGGGCTTTCTTGCTAGAGAACATGGCGGCCTGCCTCGATAAAGCTGTTCGGATTCCTGACGACGTCGTCGTACCAGATCTCGTAATGCACGTGCGGTCCGGTACTGCGCCCCGTCGATCCGAGCCTTCCGAGGGGCGAGCCTTTCGCGACCTTAGCGCCGACATGAACGAGAATCGATGACATATGGCCGTAGCGCGTATGGATTCCGAAACCATGGTCAATTTCCACCATGTTTCCGTAACCTCCGCGATCACCGGCATAGACGATGGTACCGGGGGCTGTGGCGGAGATCGTGGCGCCCCAGGGACCGGCGTAGTCGATGCCGGGGTGGAAGGAATAGCGTCCCGTAAAGGGATCGATGCGGGCGCCGAAGCCGCTGGTGCGCTCGAATTGCGAGCCCCAGACCGGCGTGATCAGCGGGATGTGCCGCATCGCCGACAGCAGGGTGTTCATCTGGTCGAGCACGGCCGAGGCGCGCAGGAAGGCGTTGGAGAAGCCGGTATCGGCGATGCCTTCGATATGCATCGCCTGCAGCGGCCACTCCGGCCCGCCGACGCCCTCCACCGCGGTGAGGCGGCGGGCGTAATCGTCGGGATTGATGCCGGTGTGGCGGATGAGATCCTGCAGCTTGCCGACCCCGTCGGCGACCTCCACCTGGGTGCGCGACATCAGCTGCGTCTCGATCAGGCCGATCTTGGCGACGCGGACCGTCTGCTCGGCGAGGACGCGCAGGGCCGGATGCTGCACGGTGTTGGGCGACAGCGGCGCGTGGCTCGCCGGCGAGCCGAACAACAGGCCGGTGAGGCGGCCGACCGCGCCGCCGAAGTCCAGGAAGCTCGCTTTGGTCGGCTTGGCGGTGCGCGGCTGCGGCGCCGGCGGCTGCGGCATGACCGAGAGCTCGGACGAGCCGCCGGCGTCGATCGTCGTGCCGGCGGTCGGCGGCGGGGTGTTTTCGATGCTGTCGCTGGGCGCGCCGTCGCCGGTGTCGCCCGCGTCGCTCGCGGCGGCGGCGGGCGCCGGCGCCTGGGTCCCGACCCGCACGCCGGCAAGGCCCGCGAGCGTCTGGTCGACCTGCCGCTTGCGGTCGAGGAATTTCATGATCGTGTTCTGCTTGAGCTGCAGCTCGTCGGCGGTCGACTTGAAGCGGTCTTCGGCCGAGACCAGCGCGCCGTTCAGCTCGTCATAGGAAAGCTGCAGGTCGGCGACGCGATTCTCGTAGGCCGACTGCATCTGCTGATAGCGGCGGTCCTTCGCCGAGATGATCCGGTCCTTGAAGATGACGTTGACGGTCGCGAACGCGACCCAGCCCAGGAAGATCAGCGAGAGGCCGGCGAGGGTGGCCTGCAACGTGGCGCCGAAGGTGAAGAACTGCACCCGCCCGTCGGAGCGGATATAGATCTGGCGCTCCGGAAACGTTTCATGGAGCCAAGCCCAGACGCGCTCGACGAGCGTACCGGCCATGCCGACATTTCCCTTGCTTGCGTCTTGTGCGCCAATCCCAACCGGGCGTATTTCACCTAGTTGTCGGCGTCGAATCAAGCTCTTACCCCAGAAAAACGATCCTGAGGTTAACCGCGGCCCTGTCGTATTCTTCGGCAGGTGGGGCTTCATCTGAGGTTTTTTACCGCGGCGAGCACGGCCTCGACATGGCCGGGCACCTTCACTTTGCGCCAGACGCTGTGGATAACGCCCTTGGCGTCGACCAGAAAAGTGGCTCGTTCCATGCCCATATACTTCCTGCCGTACAGCGTTTTTTCGCCCCAGACCCCGTAATCCTGCGCCGCTTTCAGCTCTTCGTCCGAACCCAGGGCGATCCGCAGCTTGTGCTTGGCCTTGAAGCGGTCGTGGCTGGCGACGCTGTCCTTGGACACGCCGATCACCGGCACGTCCCCGAACTTCTTGACACTTTCGGAAAACCCGATGGCCTCCTTGGTGCAGCCCGCCGTATCGTCCTTCGGATAGAAGTACAAAACGTAGGGCTTTCCCTTCAGGGAGGCGCTCGTTACTTCGCCGCCGCCGTCCGTGGCAAGACGAAACTTTGGAGCCTTATCGCCCGTTTTGAGTTCCATAGGTCCTCCCTGGGGACGATTGGGCGTTTACCCGGAGCTTAACTATAAGCCATAAGCTGATAGCTGATCCGCGGCCGCCGGCCAAGCTTCGGCCCGGTTTCGTCCGCAGTTTTGGGGGGTTAGAGGTGCGCATCGTTTGGCCCAGGACCCCGTAACCCACGCCGTGACCGGCACCAGGCGCGCGCGGGCCAGGACCACCCTGGCCGAGGCCTGGAACGCGTCCTATGTCGGCCGGTACGTAAAGTCGCACCATATCAGCCGCACCGCGCTGGTCGGGGCGGCGTTCGGCGTTGCCGTATTGTTCTTTGTGGTCGGGGCGGCGCTGCGCCTGCTGGTCGGTCCGATCTCGCTGGGACCGCTATCAGGCCAGATTTCGGACGCTCTGGCCCAGGCCCTGCCCGGCATCACCGTCAAATACGACCAGGCGGCCGTCGAATGGTCGCGCGACCAGGGGCGGGTGAATTTCGTCGTCCTGGGGGCGCGCGTCTTCGACTCCAAGGGCCGCATCATCGCCCAGGCGCCGCAGATGGATATCGACCTCGCGGCCCAGCCCTTCATCCAGGGCCATATCGTGGTGACCCGCATCACCCTGGTCGGGGTCCAGCTCACCATGGTGCGCAATGTCGACGGCACGCTGCGCCTCGGCGTCGAGCACGACGACAGCCAGAGCGACATCATCAGCCGCATCACCGACGCCATCAACAAGAACAGCTCGAGCGCCTCCTCGCTGCAGAGCTTCGCGATCCGCGACGCGCGCGTCGCCTTCATGGACGAGGCCACCGGGATGTTCCTGGTCGCGCCCAAGGCCGACGTCCGCATCGCGACCGCGGGCCAGAACCTGATCGCGACGCTGGAGGCCGATATCGAGGTCTCGGGCCGCGCCGCCCACATCACCGGCGCCTTGACGCTGCCGCCGCGCGACGGCCCGGTCACCGGGCGCATCGCGGTCAAGACCCTCGACATCGCTGCGCTCGGGCGCAACGCCAAGATGTTCCGCTTCCTCTCCAGCGTCGCGATGATCGCGGACTTCTCGTCCAATTTCTCGATTCACGGCACCCATCTGCTCGCCGCCGACTTTACCGTGAGCGCCAGCGGCAGTGCCGTGCTGGTCGGCATCCCCAAGGCCGTGCGGGTTAAGACGCTGCATCTCGCCGGCCGCTACGATCGCTCCAGGGCGCGCATCGCGCTCACCGATGCCTCGCTCGATTCCGACCAGTTGCGCGCCCATGTCGTCGGCGGCATGAACCTGATCTACGGTCCGAACGGCGACATCACCCGCCTCGGCGTCGACCTGACAGCCGACAAGACCGGCCTCGCCATGCCGGGCACCTTCGCGCAGCCGGTCTTCGTGCCGCTCGCCGTGCTGCAAGGCAGCTACGTGCCGGCGACCCACGACATCCTGATCGACGATCTGAAGACCATCGGCGGCGCACTGGTGCTCGCCACCTCCGGCAAGATCACGCTGATCGACAACAAGTCCCCCGTGCTGGAGCTCAAGGGCCGCATCGAGCCGCTCGCGGTGCGCGACCTGCTGCATTACTGGCCGCTCGACCTGGGTGCCGGGGCGCGCGAATGGATCGATGCCAACTTCCTCGCCGGCACCCTCGGCCCCATCGTGTTCGAGACCCACATCCCGGCCGGCGGGCTGGACGCACCCTCGGTGCCCGACGACGCCGTGCTCATGACCTTTCCGATCAGCAATGCCGAGTTCAGCTATGTCAGCGGCCTGACGCACATGACCGCCGTCTTCGGCAGCGCCAAGCTCACCGGCAACACCTTCAGCGCCGACGTCGCGCGCGGCCGCATCGGTCCCTTGCTGCTGAGCCGGGGCCGCGCCGTCATTCCCGATCTTACCGCGGCGCCGAGCGAGATCACGGCGCATCTCGACGGCTCGATGGCTGATATCCTCAAGCTCACCGACATGCAGCCGCTGAACTACGCCACCCGCTTCGGCATCGATCCGGACGCCACCGCCGGCAAGGCCGCCGTCGACCTCGACTTCCACGTGCCGATGCGCCGCAACCTCGACGTCGACGACATCGGCATCAAGGTGAGGGCCGTGGTAAGCGGCTTCGGCATTTCGCTCAGCAAGACCGCGCGCCTCAGCGACGGCGCCGTCACCTTCGAGATCGACAACAACCGGCTGCACGCCAGCGGCACGACCGGCCTCGCCACCTCGCGCCTCGCCGTCGACTGGGTCGAGGATTTCCACGGCGTGGGGCCGGTCACCAGCAAGATCAACATCAAGGGCCCGATGGACCAGGCGGCGCGCGAAATGCTTGGCCTCGGCGGCATCGGCGATTATCTGCGCGGACCCGTCGGCGTCAGCGGCACGGTGTTCGGCTATCGCGGCCAGCTCAAGAGCGCCGATCTCAATCTCGATCTCACGCCGGCGACGCTGTCGGTCGATCTCGTCGGCATCGCCAAGCCTGCCGGCTTCCCCGCCTCGGCGCACGCCGTCGCGACCTTCGGGCCGCACAGCGTGATCATGTCCGAAAACATGACGATCGCCGGTCCCAGCCTGCAGGCGACCATGGCGCTCACTTTCGATGCCGCCGGCACCTTGACCCAGCTCGACGCGCCCAGCGTCCGCTCCGGCGCCTTCAACGACTTCTCGTTCAATCTCAAGCGCGGTCCCGCCGGCGTCGACGTCACGCTGCGCGGCCGCTCGCTCGACGGCACCCAGATCGCGCGGCGCGGCAGCGGCACCGGCAAGGGCAGCGCCGGCGCCAAATCCGAATCCACCTTCAGCGAGCCGTTCCATGTGAGCGCCAAGCTCGACCGCGTCGCCTTGCGCAGCGGCGTCGCCATCGCGCCGTTTTCGCTCGACGTCACCGGCGTCGCCGACCGTCCGGCGACCATGACGCTGGTCGCCAGGCTCGGAAAGACCGGTACGCTCAGCGGCAGCATCGCGCCCGCCGGCAGCGACCGCCAGCTCACCCTGGCGACCACCGACATGGGCGCGCTGGCGCGCGGCCTGTTCGGGTTCAACAGCATAAAGGGCGGCAAGCTCGATCTGCGCGCGACGCTGCACGGCCCCGCCGCGGCGGCCGCCGCCGACGATGCCGCCGCCAACGACTATGAGGGCAAGTTCGACCTCAAGGACTTCCGCCTGCTCAACCAGCCCTTCCTCGCCCGCCTGTTCAGCGCCGGCTCGCTGATCGGGTTCGGCAACCTGCTGCAGGGCGGCGGCATCGAGGTCGATCACCTGAAGGTGCCGTTCAGCGCCAACAACGGCGTGCTCGCGATCCACGATGCCCGCGCCACCGGCCCGGCCATCGGCGTCAGCGCCCAAGGCTATATCGACCGGCCGAAGAACGAGATCGCGGTCAAGGGCACGCTGGTGCCGCTGTTCGGCCTCAACAGCGTGCTCGGCTACATCCCGCTGCTCGGCGAGTTGCTGATCTCCAAGCCCGGCGAGGGCATCATCGGCCTGGTCTACAGCGTCAGCGGCGACGCCGACGAACCCAAGGTCAGCATCAACCCGCTGTCGATGGTAACCCCCGGCATCCTGCGCCGCATCTTCGAAGGCAAGATGCCCAACCCCGCCAACGCCCCGTCCAACGCCGTGCCGCCGCCGCCGGTGGCGGCGGCGCCGGAAAAGCCGGCGCCAGAGAAAACTCCCAACTGACAGCCTCGTCATCCCCGGACCTGTCCCGGGGACCCATGCTCGCGACTGCGGCATGGCGGTCATGGATGGCCGGCACAGGGCCGGCCACGATTGGAGAAGGGCCGCAAGCATTTCGCGCGCGAAGCGCGCAATCAGAATGGCACGCGGAGCTGCGGAGGACGCGGAGTGGAGCTCGACCCTCCGCGTGAATCCTTATGCCGGCTTCACCAGCACATGCTTCTTCTTGCCGCTCGAAAGCTTCAGCACGCCGTCCGCCGTCACCGCGCTCGCCTCCACCAGCAGGCGCGGATCGCTGACCGCGACGTCGTTGATCTTCAGCCCGTTGTTGGCGATCAGCTTGCGCGCCTCGGAGTTCGACGCCGCCAGGCCGGTCGCCACCGCGAGGTTCAGCACCCCGTCGGGAAGCTTCAGCGTGAAGGTCGGCAGCCCGGCCGCGGACTCGCCCTCCTCGAAGGTCCGCCGCGCCGTCTCCGCCGCGCCCTCCGCCGCGGCGCGGCCGTGCAGCACCGCGGTCGCCTCCGTCGCCAGGATCTTCTTGGCATCGTTCAGCTCGGCGCCTTGCAGCACTTCCAGCCGCGCGATCTCGGCCGGCGGCATGTCGGTGAACAGGCGCAGGAACTTGCCGACGTCGCCGTCCTCGGTGTTGCGCCAGAACTGCCAGTAGTCGTAGACGCTCAGCATCTCCTTGTTCAGCCACACCGCGCCCGCCACGCTCTTGCCCATCTTGGCGCCGGACGAGGTCGTGATCAGCGGCGTCGACAGCGCGAAGAGCTGCGCGCCCTGCATGCGGCGGCCGAGATCGATGCCCGACACGACGTTGCCCCACTGGTCCGAGCCGCTCGACTGCAGCCGGCAGCCATAGCGCTTGTAGAGCTCGACATAGTCATAGGCCTGCATGATCGAGTAGTTGAATTCGAGGAAGCTCATCGGCTGCTCGCGGTCGAGGCGCAGCTTCACGCTTTCCATCGTCAGCATGCGGTTGACCGAGAAGTGCTTGCCGACCTCGCGCAGAAACGGGATGTATTCCAGCCTGTCGAGCCATTCGGCGTTGTCGACCATGATCGCGTCGCTTTGGCCGTCGCCGAATTTGAGCAGGTGGCGGATGCCGCTCAGCATGCTCTGCTTGTTCGCCTCGATCTGCTCCGGCGTCAGGATCAGCCGCGTCTCGTCTTTGCCCGACGGATCGCCCGCCTTGGTCGTGCCGCCGCCCATCAGCAGGATCGGGCGGTGCCCCGCCTGCTGCAGCCGGCGCAGCGTCATGAGCTGCACCAGGTTGCCGATATGCATCGACTTGGCGGTGCAGTCGAATCCGATATAGGCGGTCACCCGCTCGTTCAGGAACAGCGCGTCCAGGTCGTCCGGCGCCGAGCAGTCGTAATAGGCGCCGCGCTCCACGAAGGTGCGCAGGAAGTCGGAGCGGAATTGTGGCGCGGCGGGCATGATGTAGACTCTTGGCTCGCTGAAAGGACGGCGTGTGTAACACGAATGGCCGAGGTTCAGAAAATCATAGGTCTTATGAGCGGAACGTCGCTCGACGGCATCGACGCGGCGCTGGTCGAGACCGACGGCGAGGACATCGCCCGCCCCGGCCCGGCGCTCGGCCTGCCTTACGCGCCGCAGATGCGGGCAGTCCTGCGCCAGGCCTTGGACGATGCCCAATCGGTCGCCGCCGGCGGCCCCGTACCCTGGTCGATCCGGGACGCCGAACGCCGCCTGACCGAGGCGCATGCCGAAGCGGTTAGGGCGCTGCTCGACAAGGCGGGCCTCGCGCCCCGCGACGTCGCGCTGATCGGCTTCCACGGCCAGACCATCCTGCACCGTGCGGCGCAGCGCTGGACCTGGCAGATCGGCGACGGCGCGCTGCTGGCGCGGCTGACCGGCATCGACGTGGTCGACGATTTCCGCTCCGCCGACGTGAAGGCGGGCGGGCAGGGCGCCCCGCTGGTGCCGCTCTACCATGCCGCGCTGGTGCGCATGGGGACGCGCCACGACCTTCCCGTCGTGCTGGTCAACATCGGCGGCGTCTCGAACGTCACCTATATCGCGAAGGACCTGGTGCTCGCCTTCGACACCGGTCCCGGCAACGCCCCGATCGACGACTGGATGCAGCGCCACAGCGGCCGCCCGCTCGACGAGAACGGCGATGTCGCCCGCAGCGGCAAGGTGAACGATGCCGCGCTCGGCAAGATGCTGGCGAGCCCGTTCTTCGAGGCGGCGCCGCCCAAATCGCTCGACCGCATGGATTTCGATACCGGCAGGGTCGAAGGGCTCAGCCCGGAAGACGGCGCCGCCACGCTGACCGCGTTCACCGCCGCCGCCATCGCCAGGGCGCGCGAGCACTTCCCCGAGTTGCCCAATGCCTGGATCGTCTGCGGCGGCGGCCGCCGCAACCGCACCCTGATGGACGCCTTGCGCGCCCGCGTGAACGCGCCGGTGCTTGCGGCGGAAGACGCCGGCTGGAACGGCGATTTCGTGGAAGCCGAAGCCTTTGCCTATCTCGCGGCCCGCGCCATCAAGGGCCTGCCGCTCAGCCTGCCGACCACCACCGGCGTCAAGGCGCCGGCGACCGGCGGCAAGCTGCACCGCAGGCCGGCGTGAGGCCTGCTGCGGTCAGCCCGGAACGCCGTGCACGCGCACGCAGACGTATTGGCGATAGCCCGCTTCCCATTCTTTCTTGGCGTCGGGCTCGAGCTTGGCTGGCACCGAGGCGGCGATCCCCGCCTCGCACGCGGCCTTGTTGTTGAAGGTCGAACCCTCGACGACGTGAATTTGCGGTCCGCTCAGCATCCCGATCAGCACGATCGCGATCGCCCACAGGGTCGGTTCGGCCATTTCAACGCCCCTCGCGCGGCTTGCTCATCATGTTGTGGACATAGCCTTCGACCGCTTCGACCACGTCGGCTTCGTGCTTGTCGAAGAAGTGGTTGGCGCCTTCGATCTTGTCGTAGGTGATCTTGATGCCCTTCTGCGCGGTGAGCCGGTCGACCAGCTTCTGCACGTCGGGCTCGGGCACGACCTGGTCCTTGGTGCCGTGTACGATCAGGCCGCTGGCCGGGCAGGGCGCCAGGAACGCGAAGTCGTACATGCTGGCCGGCGGCGCGATCGAGACGAAGCCGGTGATCTCCGGCCGCCGCATCAGAAGCTGCATGCCGATCCAGGCGCCGAACGAGATGCCGCACACCCAGACATTCGACGGATTGGGATAGAGCGTGTTCATCCAGTCCAGCACCGCGGCGGCGTCCGACAGCTCGCCCGAGCCGGAATCGAACGTCCCCTGGCTCCGCCCGACGCCGCGGAAATTGAACCGCACCGTGGTGCAGCCCAGCTTGTGGAACATGTGGAACAGGTCGTAGACGAGCGGATTGTTCATCGTGCCGCCGAATTGCGGATGCGGATGCAGCACCAGCGCCATCGGCGCCCCCGGCGCCTTCTGGCGCTGGTAGCGGGCTTCGATGCGCCCGGCGGGGCCGGGCAGAATGATATCAGGCATGGGGTGTTCCGTCGGGGCTGAAAGGCTTCAATTCAACAGGGTTTTCGTCGGACTTTGCGGCTTCGAATACCCTGGAAACCAGCAGGGAATTCAAGGCATTGCCGCTATGTTTGCAGTGCGTCACGCTAATACTTGACCATGGTAGTCGGGATATCTATATCCGGCTGGCAGATGCCATAGCGCGGCGGGCCTGTTCTTACACCGACTGGGCCCCTCAAAAGCAAGGCAAAACGCGCTTCGCCTGAAGGAGAATGGTATGCGCCTGAGCACCAAAGGACGTTACGCCGTGATGGCGATGGCCGACCTGGCCCAGCATGAGGCCGCCAACAAGCCGGTCTCGCTGGCCGACATCGCCCAGCGCCAGGAGATTTCGCTCTCCTATCTGGAGCAGCTTTTCGCCAAGCTGCGCCGCGGCGGCCTGGTCAAGAGCGTGCGCGGCCCCGGCGGCGGCTACCGCCTCAGCCGTCCCGCCAGCGAATTGCGCATCGCCGACGTCATCGTCGCGGTCGACGAGCCGATCGCCGCCACCCGCTGCAAGCCGGGCAGCGCCAAGGGCTGCACCACCGCCGGGGCGCGCTGCGTGACCCACGATCTGTGGGAAGAGCTCGGGCGCCAGATCCACGTCTTCCTCTCGGGCGTCTCGCTCGCCGACGTGGTGGAGAAGCGGGTGCTGGGCCGGGCCCAGCCTTGCGCCCAGCCGGCCGCCAACAGCGAGCCGCACGAAGAAGCGGCCTAAGCGACAGCATCAGCCAGCAACCGCCAGCCATGCCGTATCTCGACCACAACGCCACATCGCCCCTGCGCGCGGAAGCCAAAGCCGCCGTGCTGAAGGCGCTTGAGGTTTGCGGCAACCCGTCCTCGGTGCATGCCGCCGGCCGCGCCGCTCGCGCGCTGGTCGAGGAGGCGCGCGAGCAGGTCGCGGCCTTCGCCGGCGCCAAGGCGAGCGAAGTGGTCTTCACCAGCGGCGGCACCGAAGCCAACGTCCTGGCCTTGCGCGGCGCCGTCGCCGGCGCCATCGACACCGACCACCGCCTCACCCGTCTCTTCGTCGCCGCCACCGCGCATGACAGCGTCCGCGCCGCCGCCGCGGCGCTGGCCGAGACCGCCGCCGGCCTCAAGCTCAGCGAAATCCCGGTCGACGAGAACGGCCGCATCGAGCCGGAGCAGTTCCGCTCCCTTCTGATGAACGGCAAGGGCCGCGTCCTGGTCTCGCTGATCTTCGCCAACAACGAGACCGGCGTGATCGAAGACATCGCCGGCCTCGCGACGATCCTGCGCGCCGAAGGCGGCGAGGGCGCGCTGCTCCATGTCGATGCCGTCTCCAGCGGCTACAGCCCGATCCGCTTCTCCGCCTGGGGCGCAGACTATCTCAGCCTCGCCGCCCACAAGATCGGCGGCCCCCAGGGCGTCGGCGCCCTGGTCGCGAAAGAGACGGCGCCGCTCGCGGCGCTGTTCCCCGGCGCGCAGGAGATGCGCCGCCGCGCCGGCACCCAGAACGTCCCCGGCATCGCCGGCTTCGGCGCCGCCGCCCGCGCCCTCCAGGCCAATTTCGATGCCGAGAGCCATGCCGTCGCCGAGATCCGCCAGCATTTCGAGGTCGCGCTGCGCCACCTCGCGCCCAACGCCGTGATCTTCGGCGCCGACGAGCTGCGCCAGAAGAACGTCTGCTGCTTCGCCATTCCCCAACTCCAGGCCGAGACCGCGCTGATGGCGCTCGACCTCGACGGGTTCCGGATCAGCTCCGGCGCCGCCTGCGCCTCTGGCAAGGTCGGGGCGAGCCATGTCCTCGCCGCGATGGACGTGCCCGAGAGCCTCGCGCGCTGCGCCCTGCGCGTCAGCTTCGGTCCCGATTTCGGCCTGCTCCAGATGAACGATTTCTTCGCCGCCCTGAAAACTCTGCTGGTGCGCAAGCTCACCCTTGCCGCGGGAGGCGCCTGATGTCCGTCGCACACGAGACCAAGAAGCAGGTCGCCGAGATCGGCGAGAAGTACAAATACGGCTTCGTCACCGACATCGAGATGGAGCGCGCCCCCAAGGGCCTCTCCGAGGACACGGTGAAATACATCTCGGCCAAGAAGGGCGAGCCGCAATGGATGCTGGACTGGCGCCTTGCCGCCTTCAAGCGCTGGCTGGAGATGCGCGAGCCCAACTGGGCCCGCGTCCACTACCAGAAGATCGACTACCAGAACGCCTATTACTACGCCGCGCCCAAGAACACGCCGCTCAAGCAGAGCCTGGACGAAGTCGATCCCAAGCTCTTGGAGACCTACAAGAAGCTCGGCATCCCGCTGCACGAGCAGATGGCGCTCGCCGGCGTCGCGGTCGACGCGGTGTTCGACAGCGTCAGCGTCGCCACCACCTTCAAGGCCAAGCTCAACGAAGCCGGCGTCATCTTCTGCCCGATCTCCGAAGCGATCCGCGACTATCCCGACCTGGTGAAGAAATATCTCGGCACCGTGGTGCCGGTGAGCGACAATTTCTTCGCGACGCTGAACTCGGCGGTGTTCTCCGACGGCACCTTCGTCTACGTCCCCAAGGGCGTGCGCTGCCCGATGGAGCTCTCGACCTATTTCCGCATCAACGCGTCGGAGACCGGCCAGTTCGAGCGCACCCTGATCGTCGCCGACGAAGGCTCCTTTGTCTCGTACCTGGAAGGCTGCACCGCCCCCAAGCGCGACGAGAACCAGCTTCACGCCGCCGTGGTCGAGCTCGTGGCGCTGGAAGGCGCCGAGATCAAATACTCGACGGTGCAGAACTGGTATCCCGGCGACGAGAACGGGCTGGGCGGCATCTACAATTTCGTCACCAAGCGCGGCGACTGCCGCGGCGACCGCTCGAAGATCAGTTGGACCCAGGTCGAGACCGGCTCGGCGATCACCTGGAAATACCCGAGCTGCATCCTGCGCGGCGACGACACGGTTGGCGAGTTCTACTCCATCGCCATCGCCAATAATTTCCAGCAGGCCGATACCGGCACCAAGATGATCCATCTGGGCAGGAACACGCGCTCGCGGATCATCTCCAAGGGCATTTCGGCGGGCAAGGCGCAGAACACCTATCGCGGCCTCGTCAGCGTCCACCCGAAGGCGTCGAACGCGCGCAACTACACGCAATGCGACTCGCTCCTGATCGGCGGCAAATGCGGCGCCCACACCGTGCCCTACATCGAAAGCCGCAACCCGACGGCGCGCATCGAGCACGAGGCCACGACCTCCAAGATCGCCGAGGACCAGCTCTTCTATTGCCTCCAGCGCGGCATTCCGCAGGAGGAAGCAGTGGCGCTGATCGTCAACGGCTTCTGCAAGGAAGTCCTGCAGCAGCTCCCCATGGAATTCGCCGTCGAAGCGCAGAAGCTGGTCGGCATCTCGTTGGAAGGGAGCGTGGGATGACCCGTCGCCCCGCTCCCGCTCCCGAGTCATGGCCCGCATTCGCGGGCCATGACAGTTGTGTTTTGGATGTCGCACATGCTTGAAATCAAAGACCTTCACGTCGCCGTCGACGGCAAGGAAATCCTCAAGGGGCTGACGCTCTCCATCGCAGCCGGGCAGGTGCATGCCATCATGGGCCCCAACGGCTCGGGCAAGTCGACGCTGTCCTATGTGCTCGCCGGCCGCGCCGGTTACGAGGTCACATCGGGCTCGATCATCTACAACGGCGAAGACCTGAATGCCCTGAAGCCGGAAGAGCGCGCCGTCAAGGGCGTCTTCCTCGCCATGCAATATCCGGTCGAGATTCCCGGCGTCACCACGCTGACCTTCCTCAAGACCGCGCTCAACGCGCAGCGCCGCGCCCGCGGCGAGAAGGAAGTCGACGCCATGACGGTGCTCAAGACGGTGCGCAAGCGCGCCGCCGCGCTGAAGGTCAGCGAAGAGATGCTCAAGCGCGCCCTCAATGTCGGCTTCTCCGGCGGCGAGAAGAAGCGCCTCGAAATCCTCCAGATGTCGCTGTTCGAGCCCAAGCTCGCCATCCTCGACGAGACCGATTCCGGCCTCGACATCGATGCGCTGAAATTGGTCGCCGAAGGCGTCAACGCCCTGCGGTCGCCGGAGCGTGCCATGCTGGTCATCACGCACTACCAGCGCCTGCTCGACTACATCGTCCCCGACCGCATCCATGTCCTCGCCGGCGGCAGGATCGTCGCCGAAGGCGGCAAGGAGCTGGCGCACGAGCTCGAGGCCAAGGGCTACGAGCACATCGTGGGCAAGGCGGCATGAGCAGCGCGTCCGCACATTGGCTCGACGAACGCCGCGCCCTGGCCGCGAACCGCTTCGCTGCGCTGGGCGTGCCGCATCGCCGGATCGAGGATTGGAAATACTCCGACCTCAGGACGGCGATCGACGGCGCCAATGACGACGCGGCCGCGTCGTGGAAAATCGCGACGTTGCCGGAAGGCATCGAACTCTTCGATCTCGCCGACGTCGGCGCCGCGCCCGACTGGGTGAAGGCGCATCTGGGCACGCTGCCGCAGAACGCGATGGCCTCATCCTCCTTCGCCCATGCCCGCACCGGTTTCGCCGTCCGCGTCCCGCGCAACAAATCCGCCGAGCCCTTGCACGTCACCTTCGCGAACGCCGGCAGCGCCCGCGCGCTGGTCGTGCTGGAAGACGGCGCCGCGCTGACCCTGTGCGAGACGTTAGTGACCGACGGCTATGCCAATCTCGGCCTCGAATTCATCGTCGGCGCCAACGCTCAGCTCACCCATATCCGCATGGCGCCGCATTCCGCCGGCGCGGTGCAGGTCGAGCAATACGCCGTGACGGTGGCGCACGACGGCGTCTACCGCGCGCATTTCTTCAATGGCGGCGCCAAGCTCAGCCGGGCCGAACTCCAGATCGCGCTCGCCGGCGCGAACGCGCAGGCGCATCTCTCCGGCGTCTCGGTCCTCGGCGGCACCGCCCATGCCGACATCACGACGCATATCACCCACGCCGTCAGCCACACCGCCAGCACCCAGCTCTTCAAGAAGATCGCCGGCGGCAAATCGCGCGCCGTCTACCAGGGCCGCATCACCGTGGAGCAGGGCGCCGACAAGTCCGACTCGCGCCAGACCGCCAAGGCCCTCCTGATGGGCGAACGCGCCGAGGCCGACCTCAAGCCCGAGCTCGAAATCTACGCCGACGACGTCAAATGCGCCCATGGCGCCGCGGTCGGCGACCTCGACGCCAACTCGCTGTTCTACCTGCGCGCCCGCGGCATTCCCGAAGCCGAAGCCCGCAACATGCTGGTCCGCGCCTTCCTGGAAGAGGCGGTCGACGAGATCGCCGACGAGAGCCTCCGCGCCACGGTGTGGCAGGCGGTGGAAGACGCGTTGCCCGGAGCGATGCTCCCATGACCGCACAAGGCAAGATCGACACCGCCTTCGATGCCAAGGCTGCGCGCGCCGACTTCCCGATTCTGGCGAAACAGATCTACGGCAAGCCGCTGGTCTATCTCGACAACGGCGCATCCGCCCAGAAGCCGCGCCAAGTGCTGGACGCGATGCGCGATTTCGCCAGCAGCGAATACGCCAACGTCCACCGCGGCGTGCACTACCTATCAGGCAAGGCCACCGACGCTTACGAAGCCGCCCGCCGCACCGTGCAGAAATTCCTCGGCGCCGCCCATGAAGACGAGATCGTCTTCACCAAGGGCGGCACCGAAGCCATCAATCTCGTTGCCCACAGCTATCTCGCGCCGCGCATCCAGCCCGGCGACGAGATCGTGCTGACGGTGATGGAGCACCACTCCAACATCGTGCCCTGGCACTTCTTGCGTGAGCGCCATGGCGCCGTGCTGCGCTGGGTCGATGTCCGCGACGACGGCAGCCTCGACCTCGACGCGCTCGACGCCGCCATCGGCGCCAAGACCAAACTCGTCGCCGTCACGCATATTTCCAATGTGCTGGGTACCACCACGCCGCTCAAGGACATCGCGGCCCGCGCCCACGCCAAGGGCGTTCCGGTGCTGGCCGACGGTTGCCAGGGCGCGGTGCATGAGATCGTCGACGTCCGCGAACTCGATATCGATTTCTACGTCCTGACCGGCCACAAGCTCTACGGTCCCACCGGCATCGGCGCCCTCTACGGCAAGCGCGCCCTGCTCAGGCAGATGCGCCCGTTCAACGGCGGCGGCGAGATGATCCGCGAAGTCACCCGCGACGTCGTCACCTATGCCGATCCGCCTGCCCGCTTCGAGGCCGGCACGCCGCCGATCATCGAAAGCGTCGGGCTCGCGGCCGCGCTCGACTACATGAATTCCTTCGACCGCGTCGCGGTGAAGGCGCATGAGCACGACCTGCTCGCCTATGCCCGCGAGGGCGTGCGCCAGTTCAACTGGCTGCGCGTGATCGGCGATGCGCCAGGCAAGGCATCGATCCTCAGCTTCGAGGCCGACGGCATGCACGCCCACGACCTCGCCACCATCCTCGATCGCGAGGGCGTCGCGGTCCGCGCCGGGCATCATTGCGCCCAGCCCTTGATGGAGCGCTTCGGCGTCGCCTCCACCACCCGCGCCAGCTTCGCGCTCTACAACACCCGCGCCGAGGTCGACGCGCTCGTCGCAGCGCTCGCCAAGGCGCGGAAGATATTGGGCTAGGGCGATGGACGACAATCTGCGCGAGCTCTACCAGGACGTGATCCTCGATCACTCGCGCCATCCGCGCCATTTCGGCAAGCTGGACGGCGCCACCAACGCCGCCCAGGGCCACAACCCGCTCTGCGGCGACCGCGTGACCGTGCAGTTGCTGGTCGACGCCGACGACCGCATCGCCGACATCAAGTTCGAAGGCAAGGGCTGCGCCATCTCCCAGGCCTCGGCCTCGCTGATGACCGACATGGTCGCCGGCCGCACCGTCGCCGAGGCCGAGACGCTGATGGGCGGCTTCCTCAACCTGGTGAAGGGCGAAGAGGTCGAGGGCCTGAACGAAGACGACCGCGAGCGCCTCGACGTCATGGCCGGGGTCAGCGCCTTTCCGATGCGCGTCAAATGCGCCACGCTTGCCTGGCACACGATGAAATCAGCTCTGGAGGGCGGCGACGCCGCGACCGTATGAACGCCGAACCGCTGAAGGCCGACATCCAGGCGACGGGTTCCGCGCTCAGCGTGAAGGAACTCGAGGATTTCACGGTTAAGCTCGTGAACGCGCTCAAGACCGTCTACGACCCGGAAATCCCGGTGGACATCTACGAACTCGGCCTTATCTACAAGGTGGACGTCGCGGACAACAAGGACGTGATCGTGGACATGACGCTGACCGCGCCGGGCTGTCCGGTGGCCGGCGAGATGCCCGGCATGGTAAAGAACGCGCTGGAAGGCGTCGACGGCATCGGCGAGGTCACGGTGAACATGACCTTCGACCCGCCCTGGACGCCGGAACGCATGAGCGAAGAAGCGAAGCTGGAATTGAACATGTACTAGTCCTCCAATCCTCCCCCTGAAAGGGGGAGGTCAATCCGGCGAAGCCGGATTGGGAGGGGGAAGTCTGGAAGCGGAACAATGACGACGACACAAACGATGATCCAGAAACCCCGCCGCGAACGGCCCAAGGCGGTCAAGCTCACCGACGCCGCCGCGGCGCGCGTCCGCGCCATCATGGCGGACGCCGAGGGCAAGTATCAGGGCGTGCGCGTCGGCGTGACGAACGGCGGCTGCGCCGGCATGAGCTACACCATGGACTACGCCGAAGAGGTGCGCCCGCACGACGAGGTGGTCGAGGACAAAGGCGTCAAGATATTCATCGAGCCCAAGGCGATCCTCTTCCTGCTCGGCACCGAGATGGATTTCGTCACTGAGAAGCTCGGCGCCCGCTTCGTCTTCAACAACCCGAACCAGACCGCGGCCTGCGGCTGCGGCGAGAGCGTCAGCATCACGCCCGCGAAAGACGACGTGCATTAGCTCACGAACACAGGTTGTCATCCCCGGCGAGCGCAGCGAAGCGGAGCGAGGGAAGGGGACCCAGGATGATCAGCTTGGAATCTGTCGACGGCTTGTGCGGCGCTCGTTCTGCGGGCGCAATGATGCGGCTTAGCCTGGGTCCCCTTCCCCTCGCTTTGCTCGGCCGGGGATGACAGCCTTCATCTGATTGCAGCAGAAAGCGGCTTCAAAGAGCGATTGG
>JBBCIC010000002.1:0-1058144 GCA_037200865.1 Rhizomicrobium sp.
ATGACCGATCTTTCCGCCACCATCGACAGCGCCTGGGAAAACCGCGACGGCCTGAGCGCCGCCACCAAGGGCGCGGTACGCGACGCGGTCGAGACCGCGCTCGCCGGACTCGACGCCGGGCGCCTGCGCGTCGCCGAGAAGTTCGATGGCGAATGGGTCGTGCATCAATGGCTCAAGAAGGCGGTGTTGCTGTCGTTCCGCCTGAACGCCGTGAAGCTGATCGACGGCGCGCCGGGCGATGCATCGTGGTGGGACAAGGTCGACAGCAAATTCGCCGGCTGGGGCGAGAGCGAGTACCAGGCCGCCGGCTTTCGCGCCGTGCCGGGCTGCGTCGTACGCCGCTCGGCCTTCATCGCCAAGGGCGTCGTGCTGATGCCGAGCTTCGTCAATGTCGGGGCGCGGGTCGGCGAGAACACGATGATCGACACCTGGGCGACGGTCGGTTCCTGCGCCCAGGTCGGGGCGAATTGCCATATCTCGGGCGGCGCCGGGCTGGGCGGTGTCTTGGAACCGTTGCAAGCGGCGCCCACCATCATCGAGGACCATTGCTTCATCGGCGCGCGCAGCGAAGTCGCCGAGGGCGTGATCGTGGGTGAAGGCAGCGTGCTGGCGATGGGGACCTTCCTCACCGCGACGACCAAGATCGTCGACCGTCATTCGGGCGCGATCGTCACCGGCCGCGTGCCGCCCTATTCCGTGGTGGTGCCGGGCTCGCTGGGCGGCGGGCCGGGAAAGCCGTCGCTTTATTGCGGCGTCATCATCAAGACGGTGGACGAGCGTACGCGGGCGAAGACCTCGATCAACGAGCTGCTGCGCGATTGACGCGGCGCAGCATATTTATTCGCCCTATCGCTTCGCTAAATGAGACCGTTAACCCTTCACGCGGACAGCGCATCAGGAGATAATGCGCGCGGGCAGTTCGGGGTTGAGACATGGGGCATTATCTTTTCAGTTTTCACGGACGCATCAATCGCGCCAAGCTTTGGGCGTTCCTGCTGATCGTCATCGCCTTCGAGATCGTCGCGATCGTCGCCGCCATCTTCGCGGCGGACTGCAGAACATTTCCGACGTGAGCGAGGGCAAGCTGCCGGCCACGGCGCTGTTCACCGGCGCGCTGCCGATCGTGTGCGGCATCATCGGGCTGGGATTCCTGGCGCTGATCTGGGCCACCTTGGCGCTGGCGGTGAAGCGCCTGCACGATCGCAACAAGAGCGCGTGGTGGCTGCTTGATCTTCTACGCCCTGCCCTTCGCGCTGAACGTGCCGCAACAGATGGCCGTCATCCACGCGATGCAGGAGGGCCTGGCGAATGCCGGGCAGCCGCCGGGCGCCATGGCGACGGGCGGGCCGCTGGCGACGATCCTGGGCGGCGTCGCCACGATCATCTCGCTGTGGGCGTTCGTCGAATTGTACTGCCTGCGCGGCACGGCGGGCGACAACCGCTACGGCACCGATCCGCTGGCGGGAAAATCCTAAGACGGCTTGCCCTGCACCGCATTGGCCATCTCAGTCATGTCGACGCCGAGGGCCTGGACGATGGGCGCGAACACCGCGAGTTGCGCCGTGCCGGTGGCGCCGAGCGTCAGGCCGCCATCGACCACCAAGGCGTGGCCGGGTGACGAAGCCGCCGCCGTCGGAGGCGAGATAGAGCGCGGCCTCGGCGATGTCGCGGGCGCGGCCGCCGCGCGGGATCGGTTGCGAGCCTTTGCTCGCCTCGGCGATGGCGTCGATCCGGTCTCGGCGAGCTGGCTCGGCATGCCCAGGGCGCTGGCGAAGATGTTGGTGGCGATCAGGCCGGGACAGATGCAGTTGACGCGGATGTTCTCCGGCCCGAGCTGCGCGGCGCAGACATGCGTCATATGGACGATGGCGGCCTTGGCGATGGAATAGAGCACCGGGCCGTAGCCGGTGCGGATGCCGGCGACCGAGGCGGTCGAGACGATGGCGCCGCCGCCTTGGGCGCGCATCAGCGGCACGGCGTATTTCATCCCGAACAGCGCGGCGCGGACGTGCAGGTGCATCACCGCGTCGAAGCCCTCGGCGGTGACGCCGTCGGCCGCATCGTTGGCGCCGCCGGTGCCGGCGTTGTTGAACAGGACGTCGAGGCGGCCGAAATGCTTCTTGGCCGCGGTCACCGCGGTTTCGATGTCCTTTTCGGACGCGACATCGCAGCGGACGTAATGGACCATGCCCTTGTGGTCCTCCTCGATCCTGGCGCCCTTGTCGTCCTGGATGTCGGCGGCGATCACCCGCGCGCCCTCGGCGACGAAGAGATCGACGGTCGCCCGCCCGATGCCGCTGGCCGCCCCCGTGATCACCGCGACTTTTCCGTCCAGCCGACCCGCCATTCCCAATCTCCCGATCTGCGTTTGATTGACCATAGCGAGGCGTGCGCGTACATCGCAACCGATGACCGATCCCGTCCGACTCGCGCAGGCCTGATCCGCTGCCCCTCCGTCACGCCGGCCGATGCCGGCGTCCTGGCGGTGCTGGAAGGCGCGTTGAAGCCGCTGGGCTTCGCCTGCCAGCGGCTGCGCTTCGAGGAGGTGGAAAATCTCTACGCCCGGATCGGCACCCAGGGACCCAATTTCTGCTTCGCCGGACACACCGACGTGGTGCCGCCGGGCGACGCCAAATTGTGGCGGCACGATCCGTTCGGCGGAGCGGTCGAGAACGGCACGCTGTATGGGCGCGGCGCCGTGGACATGAAATCGGCGGTGGCGTGCTTCGCGGCGGCGGCGTCTCGCTTCCTTGACGCGCGCAAGCCTTACGGCTCGATCAGCCTCCTGATCACCGGCGACGAGGAAGGCCCGACCAACGCCAACGGCACCAAGAGGATGCTGTTGTGGCTGAAAGAGCATGGCGAGACGCTGAACCACTGCATCGTCGGCGAGCCGACCGCGACGGCTGCGACCGGCGACGTCCTGAAGATCGGACGGCGCGGCACGATGAACGTCCGCCTCACGGTAACCGGCACACAAGGCCATGCCGCCTATCCCCGCCAAGCCAACAATCGATACCGGCGATGGCGGAACTGGTGTCGCGGCTGGCGGCGTGGACGCTGGACGACGGCACCGACCATTTCGATCCTTCGAGCCTCGCCTTCACCACGGTCGATGTCGGCAATCCGGCGACCAACGTCATCCCGGCCGAGGCGCGCGCCGGCTTCAACATCCGCTTCAACGACCGCCACAACAGCGCCGGCTTGATCGCGCATATCGAGGCCGAAGCGGCGGCGGTGGAAAAAGCGCGCGGCGTCGCCATCGCAGTGGCGGCGCATGTCAGCGGCGAGCCGTTCCTCACCAAGCCGGGCGCGTTCACCGCGATGCTGAGCCGGGTGGTGCAGGAGACGACCGGACAGGTGCCCGACCTGTCGACGACCGCGGCACCTCGGATGCGCGCTTCATCAAGGATTACTGCCCGGTGGTGGAGATGGGATTGCCGGCGGTACCATGCACAAGGCGGACGAATGCGTGCCGGTGGCGGAGATCGAGAAGCTGACGACGCTTTATGAGCGCGTGCTCGCGGCCTATTTCGCCGATCCGCCGGCATGAGCGGCTTTTCGCAGGAAGATGGGCGCCCCATCGGGGTGTTCGATTCCGGCATGGGCGGACTCACCGTGATGCGCGCGCTGATGGCGCGGCTGCCGCAGGAAAGCTTCGTCTATCTCGGCGACACGGCGCGCCTGCCCTATGGCACCAAGAGCGCCGACACGGTGCGCCGCTATGCCGTCCAGGCTGCCAAGGCGCTGGTGGCGCGCGCGTGAAGCTGGTGGTGATCGCTTGCAATACCGCGTCGGTGTCGCTGCCGCAGGTCGCCGAGGCCTTGGCGCCGCTGCCGGTGATCGGCGTGATCGCGCCGGGCGCCAAGGCGGCGCTGGCGGCGTCGCCGGAGGGGACCGATCGCGATCCTGGCGACGGAAGGCACGGTCAAGGGCGGCGCCTATCGCGGCGCGATCCGCGCCTTGGGTTCGGACGTGCCCATCGTGCAGCAGGCCTGCCCGCTGTTCGTGCCGCTGGCCGAGGAAGGGCTGGTGGACGGAGCCATCGTTGACGCGGTGATCCGGCGCTATCTCGATCCCTTGCTGGCGACGGTGCCGAGGCCCAAGGCGCTGCTGCTGGGCTGCACGCATTATCCGGTGTTGAAGGCGGCCATCGCCGCGGTAGCGGGACGGACTTCATGCTGATCGACAGCGCCGCGGCGGCGGCCGAGGCGGTGGCCGAACTGATCGCGGCGACGGGCCTGGCCGGCGGCAGCGCCAAGCCGTCGCTTCAGTTTCTGGCGACCGATGCGCCGGACCGTTTTGCGCGGGTGGGAGAAATCTTCCTGGGACAGCCGATCGATCCGGGAACCGTCGAACTGATCGATCTTCAATAATCCACGCGCACCAGATACAGCCCGTCCGGCGGCGCCACCGGCCGCATTGCGCGCGGTCGCGTGCCGCGAGCGCATCGGCGATGTCGCGCGGGCGCCATTTGCCTTCGCCGACCAGCTTCAGCGAGCCGACCATCGAACGCACCTGGTGGTGCAGGAAGGAGCGCGCCGAGGCCTCGATATGGATCTCGTCGGCGGCGCGGCGGATGTCGAGCCGGTGGAGCGTCTTGACCGGCGACTTCGCCTGGCACTCGGCGGCGCGGAAGGTCGTGAAGTCGTGGTGGCCGACCAGGGCCTGCGCCGCGGCCTGCATCGCCTCGGCGTCGAGGGCGTGGACGACATGCCAGACCCGGCCGCGCTCGAGCACCGGCGGTGGGCGACGGGTGAGGATGCGGTAGAGATAGTGGCGGCCGGTGGCCAAGAAGCGGGCGTGGAAATCGGGCGCCGCGAGCGCGGCCTCCAGCACCGCGACATGCGGGCGGACGAAATGGTTGAGCGCGTCGCGCAGCTTGTCGCCAGTGAACGCCTTATCGAGATCGAAATGCGCGACCTGGCCGAAGGCGTGGACGCCGGCATCGGTGCGGCCGGCGCCGTGCACCGTGACGCGCTCGCCTGAGATGTTGGCGATGGCGTCCTCGAGGATGCCCTGCACCGAGGCGCCGTTGTCCTGCCGCTGCCAGCCGACCAGGGCGCCGCCGTCATATTCCAGGATCAGGCGATAGCGCGGCATCAGCCGAATGTCGCGCCGCGCGGGAGGGCGAAGCCGCGCAAGAGTTCGTTCGCGTCCATCGCCGCTTTGCCGGGGCGCTGCAGGCGCGTCAGACGCAACGCGCCCTCGCCGCAAGCGACGATAAGCCCGTCGTCGAGGACCGTGCCCGGTATTCCGTTACCCGAAACAGGCACGCAATTGAGTATCTTGATGCGCTCGCCTTTCGCCTCGCTCCAGGCGCCGGGCGTGGGCCGAGAGGCCGCGGATCAGGCAGTCGACCTCGCGCGCGGGCTTGGTCCAGTCGATGCGGGCTTCTTCCTTCAGAATTCTTCTTGGCGTAGGTCGCGCCTTCGGAGGGCTGTGGGGTGAGGGCGGCGCTGCCGCGTTCGAGGGCGCCCAGCGCGCGCACCATCAGGTCGGCGCCGAAGCGGGCAAGCTCGTCATGCAACTCGCCATAGGTCTTGCGGCCGACGGGCGTGCGCTCGGCCATCAGCACCGGGCCGGTGTCGAGGCCTTCCTCCATCCGCATGGTCATCACCCCGGTCTCGGCGTCGCCGGCCATGACGGCGCGCTGGATCGGGGCGGCGCCGCGCCAGCGCGGCAGGAGCGAGCCGTGCAGGTTGAAGCAGCCGAGGCGCGGGGCGTCGAGGATCGGTTTGGGAAGGATGAGGCCGTAGGCGACGACGATGGCGGCGTCGAGATCGAGCGCCGCGAACAATTCCTGCTGCGCGGCATCCTTGAGCGAGACCGGCGTGCGGACGGCAATCTCATGCGCCCAGCGCGAGGGCGTGGACCGGCGACGGCTCGGTCTCCAGGCCGCGGCCCCTGGGACGCGGCGGCTGGGAATAGACGCAGGCGATGTCGTGGCCCCGGCCGATCAGCTCGGCCAGCGTCGGCACCGCGAAATCGGGGGTGCCCAGGAAGGCGAGGCGAAGAGTCACGTCAATCCCCCACCCGCCCGGCTTCGCCCTTCGGGCTTCGCCGCGGCGACCTCCCCATGCTGGGGAGGTAAAATCATCCCGCGTCTTTCAGACGCTTGGCCTTTTGCAGCTTGCGCAGCGCGAGCGAGCGCTTGAGCCGGGACAGATGGTCGATAAAGAGGATGCCCTCGAGGTGGTCCATCTCGTGCTGCAGACAGGTCGCGAGCAGGCCGTCGGCTTCGAGCGCGTGGCTCTTGCCGTCGCGATCGAGATAGGTCGCCTTGATGCGGGCGGCGCGTTCGACGTCTTCCCAGATTTCGGGGACCGAGAGGCAGCCCTCCTCGAAGCTCGCCAGCTCATCCGACTTCCAGGTGATCACCGGGTTGATGAAGTGGCGCGGATTCTTCTTGCCGTCCTTCTGGTCGAGATCCATGACGATGATGCGCTTGGGCTCGCCGATCTGCACCGCGGCGAGGCCGATGCCGTCGGCGGCGTACATCGAATCGACCATGTCGTCGATCAGCTTGCGCGTTGCGGCGTCGACGGTCTCGACCGGCGTCGAGACGGCTTTGAGGCGCGGATCGGGCGCGGTGAGGATGGGCGAACGGTCATGACCGGGAAATAAGCGAGCCCCCGGCGCCGGTCAAGGGAAGCGGACTATTCGCCGCTTTTGGTGATCAAAAGATCGCGGTTTGCTTGCGGAAAGCGCACCACCGTGTCGACTTCCGACAGGGTTTCGATCGGCTTGGCGGTTGCCTTCGACGCCGTGCTCGTTGAAGCGGCGCGCCAGCGGCATGACGCTGCTTTCCAGGCTGCCCACCATCGCGTTGTATTTCTTGGCGGCGTTGTTGATGTGGCGGCCGACGTCGCTGACGTGATCGCCGAGCGTCGTCAGGCGGGCATAGAGCTCCTTGCCCAGGCGCGCGACGTCGACCGCGTTGGCCGCCAGTTTTTCCTGGCGCCAGCCGAAGGAGATCGCCTTCGCCAGGGCGATGAAGGTCGTAGGCGTGCAGATCAGGACGCGGTTCTTGATGCCGTCCTCGAACAGGTCGGGGTCGCGCTCGAAGGCGGCGGACACGAAATTGTCGCCGGGCACGAACATCACGACACAATCGGTGCTGCCGGCGACCTTCTCCCAATAGGATTTGGCCGACAGATTGTTCAGCCGCTCGCGCAGTTGGGCGGCATGCTTCTTGAGCAGGAGTTCGCGCTCGTCCTCGTTGACGCAAGCGATCGCATCCAGATAGGCGGACACCGGGGCCTTGGCGTCGACCACGATGACGCGGCCGCCCGCGACATGGATCAAGGCATCGGGCCGCAGCGACTCGTCTTCGCCGCGGAAATGCTTTTCGGTTTCGAAGTCGCAATGTTCGACCATGCCGGACAGTTCCATGACCCGGCGCAGCGTCTCCTCGCCCCAGCGGCCGCGCGTCTTGGGCGAGGCCCGCAGCGCATTGACGAGGTTCGCGGTGACCGTGCGCACTTCGCCGTGCTGAGCGCTGACCGACAGGAGCGTGGTGTTGATGGCGGAAAATCCCTCGACGCGCGATTTTTCGATTTCCTTGAGCGCCAGATCGTAGGTCTTGAGCGATTCGCCCAGAGGCTTGACGAGTTCGGCGATAGCCGCCGACCGCGTATCGATCTCCTTCGCGGTGAGTTCCTTCTGCGTCTTGAAAATGTCCTCCGCGCGCTTGGCGAAGTCCTCGTTGCTGGAGCGCAGGACGTCGCCAGCGAGGAGCTTGAACTGGTCCTGCATCTCCTGGCGAAAACGCGTGAGCTGCTCGACTTGCTGGGCGTGCGCTTCCGCAAGCCCGGCCAGGCGCGTGGTGAGCGCGGCATTTTCGCCCGTCAGGTCGGTGATGCGCGAGCGGGACTGCGCCAGTTCCCGTTCCAGCGCCGCCAACCCTTCGATCCTGGTGCCGGCCGAAGCCAGTTGCCGGTCGAGATCGGCGGCCTTTGCCCGCACAGTTTCGAGCTCGGCGACCGCAGCTTGCGCCCGCGCCAAGTCGGCTTCGAGCGGTGCAATCCTGGCGGCCACAGCATGAAGATCGCGCGTCCGCGCGATCCAGACGAGAAGCGCGCCGATGCCGAAGGCGCCGAGAGCGATCACGCCCGTCAGGATCCAGTCCATGTCGATCTCCTAGAGCGAGCGCCGCGCCTTGAACGCGGCGCTGAGGGTGCCTTCGTCGAGATAGTCGAGCTCGCCGCCGACAGGCACCCCATGCGCGAGACGAGTGACCTTCGCGCCGGTGGCGGCGAGGGTGTCCATCAGGTAATGCGCCGTGGTCTGGCCCTCGACGGTGGCATTCATCGCGAGGATCACCTCGTCGACGCCGTCCTGCACGCGGCCGATCAGGCCGGCGACGTTGAGGCGCTCGGGCGTCACGCCGTCGAGCGCCGACAGGGCGCCGCCGAGCACGTGATACTTGCCGCGGAAGACGCCGGCGCGCTCCAGCGCCCAGAGGTCGGCGACGTCCTCCACCACGCACAGGATATGGGTGTCGCGGCGCGGATCGCGGCACAGCGAACAGGGCGAGGCGGTGTCGAGATTGCCGCAGGTCTCGCAGGTGCGGATCGCCGCCGCCGCGTCGCGCATCGCGGCCGCCAGGGGGTCGAGCAGCAGGTCGCGCTTTTTCAGCAGCGTGAGAGCGGCGCGGCGCGCCGAGCGGGGCCCGAGCCCCGGCAGCTTGGCGAGAAGCTGGATCAGGCGCTCGATTTCGGGCCCAATGGAGGTGCTGGTCATGGCGACGATCTAGCAGGGCCGCGGAATTCTTGCCATGGTCCGGCGAACAGGAGCACGCCATGCCCGACAGCACGCCGCGACGGTTGAAACTGGCGCAGCCGATTTCCGCCGCCGAGGACCGGGAGTGCAAGGCCGAGCGCGCCCTCCTCGCCCAGCTCGCGCCGGATTGCGTGTTCCTGCAGGGCGACAACCCGAACCTGCCGAAGATGCCGGACCGGCCCAAGCTTCTGGACTTCTTCCGCCTGCGCTTCGGCACCATCACCGTCAACCACCTGCTGCAGAGCGCCATGCTGGCGCGCAAGGCGGGGCATCCGGAGAAGATCGTGCTCGCCTGCCTGCTGCACGACATCTCCAACGGCGTGCTGATCCGCAGCGATCACGGCTATTGGGGGGCGCAACTGATCGCGCCCTATGTCGACGATGAAGTGCGCTGGGCGGTGCAGCAGCACCAGGCGCTGCGCTTCTTTCCCGATTCCTCGGTCGGCTACGGCTATCCCGAGGCCTATATCCGCTTCTTCGGGCCGGACTATGTCGTGCCGGACTATCTGCGCCAGGCCTATGAGGCGGCGCGCAACCACCGCTGGTACATGACGGCGCGCATCGTCACGCTCAACGACGTCTATGCCTTCGACGACGCGGTCTCGATCGATCCGGGCGAGTTCGAGGATCTGGTGGGGCGTCATTTCAAGCAGCCGGCGGAAGGCCTCGGCTTCGACAATTCGCCGGTCGCGCATATGTGGCGCACCATGATCTGGCCGAACAATTTCCTCTGAGCGGCGCGTCAGGCGTCGTCGTCGGGCAAGGGCGCGGCGATGTCCTCGTCGGCGATGGTGCGGATCGCGACGATCTCGGCGCCCTGGAAGCGGTCGAGCACGGCGCGGACCAGCGGCTCCTGTGTCGCGCTTTCGAATTTGGCGGCCTTCACCGACTTCTTCTGCTCGGCCAGCGTCGGCGCGCCGCCTTCGCGGGCGACGGAGACCGACCAGCGGATGCCGGTCCAGTCCTTCAGCTTCTGCGACAGATCGCCGGCCAGGGTGCGCGGGGCGCGGGCGGTGGGGCGGAATTCGATCTTGCCCGGCTCGAGCGACACCAGGTGCATGTCGTTCTCGACATGGACCTTGAGGACGGAAGCGCCGTTGGCCTGCGCCAGGGCGGCGATGTCTTCGAGGGTGCGGAGCTGGACCTGCGGCGGCGCCGACAGGGTGGGTTCGGGGGCACGTTGGGCGTTGGTTGCCGAACCCGATGCCGTGGTGGATGTGGCACGCACCCCCTCACCCCGGCCCTCTCCCCCCGGGGGGGAGAGGGAGGGTTTCGGCGCGGGGTTGTCCAGCAGGTCGCGCACCAGCTTGTCGGTGGGCGGCAGGTCGGCGGCGTAGGCGAGGCGGATCAGGGCCATCTCGCAGGCGGCGACCGGGCGGGTGGCATCGCGCACCTCGATCAGGCCCTTGAGCAGCACCTGCCAGGCGCGGGTCAGCGACGGCACGGTGAGCTTGCCCGCCATCTCGGCGGCGCGCTTGGCCTCGCCCGAGCCGCCGTCGAAGAAGCCTTCGGCGCCGGGCGCGACCTTCACGCGGGTGAGGAAATGGGCGATCTCCAGCAGATCCTGCATCACCGTGAGCGGATCGGCGCCGTGGTCGTAGAGGCCGCCGAGATCGGCCAGCGCTTCGCCGATCCTGCCGCCCATCACCTTCTCGAACAGGTCGAGGACGCGGCCGCGGTCGGCGAGGCCGAGCATGTCGCGCACCGCGTCGGCGGAAATCTCGCCGCCCTCGCCATGGGCAATCGCTTGGTCCAGCAGCGAGAGCGAGTCGCGGGCCGAGCCTTCGGCGGCGCGCGCGATCAGCGCCAGCGCGTCGCGCGAAATCTTCACCGCCTCCTTGTCCGAGATCGAGGCGAGCAGGCCGACGAGCTCGCCGGTTTCGATCCGGCGCAGGTCGAAGCGCTGGCAGCGCGACAGGATGGTGACCGGGACCTTGCGGATCTCGGTGGTGGCGAAGATGAACTTCACATGCGGCGGCGGCTCTTCCAGCGTCTTGAGGATCGCGTTGAAGGCCGGCTTCGACAGCATGTGCACTTCGTCGAGGATGTAGACCTTGTAGCGCGCCGAGGCCGGGGCGTAGCGCACGGAGTCGATGATCTGGCGCACCTCGTCGACGCCGTTTGTTGGAGGCGGCGTCCATCTCCTGGACGTCGACATGGCGCGATTCGGCGATCGCGACGCAGGGCTCGCAGAGCCCGCAAGGGTGGATGGTCGGCTCCTTGCGCGTCCCGTCCGGCCCGACGCAGTTGAGCGCCCGAGCGATGATGCGTGCCGTCGTCGTCTTGCCGACGCCGCGCACGCCGGTGAGCATGAAGGCATGCGCAATGCGCCCGGTGGCGAAGGCGTTGGACAGCGTCTTGACCAGCGCGTCCTGGCCGATCAGCCCGGTGAAGTCCGACGGGCGGTATTTGCGCGCCAGCACGCGGTAGGGCGCGGCCTTCGGCGCGGCGGGCGCAAAGCCCAGGGAGGGTTCGTCATCGCTCATCGGACGGCCATCATAGCAATCCGGGGGCGAGGGAATCCAAGATTCCTCACGCCTTATCGGTGAATATCTCCTCGATCGGGCGGGCAAAAAGCCTGGCAATGGCAAAGGCCAGGGGAAGGCTGGGGTCATAGCGCCCGTTTTCGATGGCGATCACCGTCTGGCGCGAGACGTTGAGGCGGGCGGCGAGATCGGCCTGCGTCAGGCCCTGTCCGGTGCGCAGTTCCTTGAGCCGGTTTTTCATCCGGCGCGCGGCGCCGCATGACGCAGGTTGACCAGCGCGGTGACGACCGAGAACACGATCGCGGAATACACCTCCCACATGCCGGGCTGCATCTGAAGCTGGAAGGCGCGCTGCAGCGAGGGCCAGGACCAAGCCGCGCCGACCATGACACCCGCGGTGATCGCGATGGCTTGCAGGAACTGAAGCCGCTGCAGTTCGTCGATCCGCCGGTAGTGGCGGTACATCACCAGCGGCAGCAACCATACGGCCAGGACCGGAATGAGCTGCACCGTGATGTAGAGCGTGGTGCGAGGATCAAGCGGCAGACGATGCGCGGCGATCGTCGTCGCCGCGAGCAGGAGGGTAGCGCCGAGCATTTCGGCGATGTAGCGCAGGTTGGTGCGGGCGTCGTGCCCCATTCGCTGGGGTTGAGCGGTCATGTCCGGGCTCCAATGTAAAGCGTCCTTTACATACGAGGCCACGCGAAATGAGTCAAGGGTGCTTTACATTCGAGGAGGAGGTGGAAGCCGGCACGACCCGGGCCGGATTCGTTACGGCTGCTTCGTTCCCGATCTGACCGGGTTAGCGAGCGGCCTGTCCGCACCGACTTCCGGGCGGGGATATAGGACCCAAGCGGGAAAATTGCGAGTCGAAGAATTCGTTACGGCGTTCGGGCCGCGAGAGCCTGTCGGCTCTCGCCAAACGGCCCTCACCGTTCCCGACCTGACCGGGTCAGCGAGCGGTCCGTCCAACCGACTTCCGGGGCGGGATATAGAACCGGAACGGGCAAAATGCGAGTCGGCCGGGTTTCGTCTTTTCCGGCGCCGCCCCTTACCATGCGAGTCAGATTTCCATCGGGTGTTCCATGATCCCTTTCACCGGCAATCCGCTCGACCGGGCGAGCGAGAAGCGCACCGACGCGGCGTGGGTCGCGGAACGGCGGCGCGATCCGCAGTCCTACATCCTGCCGATGTGGCGGCTGCAGCCTTTCATCATCGGGCCGGAGAAAGCACCGGCGCCGGTCGAGCTGGGCCTGCTCAAGCCCGGCCTCGCCGATTCGCTGGCGGCGCCGGACGCGCCTTGCATCTTCCTGGGCCTCGAAGGCGAGCGCGCCATGTTCGCGCTCGACATCTCGGCGGCGCGCGATCCTGTAGCTGAGGGGCCGCTCGCGGGGCTCGGCCATTTCCGCGACGCGCGGATGGCGGCGGCGACGCTGCCGCTCAAGGACGCTGCGATCATGGGCCAGGCCAAGGCGATGATCGACTGGCACAACCGCCACGGCTTCTGCGCCCGCTGCGGCGCGCACAGCGACATGGCGGATGCCGGCTGGCGGCGCATCTGCCCGCAATGCAAGGCGGAGCATTTCCCACGCACCGATCCGGTCGTGATCATGGTCGCGGTGCATGACGGGGCGTGTCTGGTCGGGCGCAACAAGAACTTCCCGGGGAATTTCTTTTCCGCGCTCGCGGGCTTCGTCGAGCCGGGCGAAACCATCGAGGAAGCGGTGCGCCGCGAGCTGATGGAAGAGGTCTCGCTCAAGGTCGGCAAGGTGCACTACCATTCGACCCAGCCCTGGCCGTTCCCGTCCTCGCTGATGATCGGCTGCATCGCGGAAGCGCAGAGCCGCGACTTCAAGGTCGACGGCACCGAGATCGCCGATGCGCGCTGGCTCGACCGCGCCACCGCCAAGCGCCTGATCGACGGCGAGCGGCTGCCCGACATCGCCCTGCCGCCGGCGGTCGCCATCGCGCATCACTTGATCAAGGCGTTCGCTTACGGCGAAGTATGAGCGAGATCGTCATACGACCCGCGCATGAAGACGAGTTCGACGCGGTCGCGCGGGTCTGGCTGGACAGCCATGTCTCGACCGGGCTGGCAGTGGCGTCGGATGCGAGCCTTGCGGAGCTTCGGGCGCGGATACCGATAGAGATCGCCAATGGCTGGCAGCTTTATGTCGCCGAGCTGGACGGCGAGATCGCGGCGATGCTGGCGTTCCGCATGCGCGACACCTATCTCGACCAGTTGTTCGTGGCCCCGGCGCATCAGGGCAAGGGCATCGGCAAGAAGCTCCTCGCGTTCACGCGGCAGCACCTGCCCGATGAGATCCTGCTGCGCACCGCCGTGAAGAACCATCGCGCCATCGCCTGGTACGAGCGCGAGGGCTTCGTGCGCGAGAACGAGGTGATGCAGGATGGCTGGTCGGGGCCGCGGGTGTACTACCGGTGGAAGCGCGCGGCGTGATCGCGGCTCTCAGTCCGGCATGTCGTCGCGGAATTCGTGAGCGGGGTAGACGCCCAGCACCGTCAGCTTGGTGGTGAAGAAGGCGAGCTCCTCCAGCGCCAGCTTGACCATGCGGTCCTCGGGATGGCCTTCGATGTCGGCGTAGAACTGGGTGGCGTTGAACGAGCCGCCGAGCTGGTAGCTCTCCAGCTTGGTCATGTTGACCCCGTTGGTCGCGAAGCCGCCCATCGCCTTGTAGAGCGCGGCGGGCACGTTGCGCACCCGGAACACGAAGGTGGTGACGATCCGGCGGCCGTCATTGGGCGCGTCGTCCGGCTCGCGCGACATGATGAGGAAGCGGGTGTGGTTGTGATGCGCGTCCTCGACATCGGCTTTCAGCACCTCGAGACCGTAAAGCTCGCCGGCCAGTTTGGAGGCAATGGCGGCAAGCGTGGGGTCCTTGAGCTCGGCGATGTGCTTGGCCGAGCCGGCGGTGTCGTGCCAGTTCTCGGCCTTCAGCTTCATGTCGCGGATGATCTTGAGGCATTGCGCCAGCGCCGGGCCCTGGCTGTAGACGCTCTTGAGGTTCTCGAGCCTGGCGCCCTTGATGCCGAGCAGTTGGTGGCGAATGCGCAGAAAGTGCTCGCCGACGATGTGCAGGCCGGCATCGGGCAGGAGGTGATGGATGTCGGCGATGCGGCCCATCAGCGAATTCTCGACCGGGATGATGCAGAGGTCGGCCTCGCCGCGGCGCACCGCGTCGACGGCATCGTCGAAGGTCGGACGCGGGATCGCGACGGCGTGCGGGATCGCTTCGCGCGCGGCGATGTTGGCATAGGCGCCCGGCTCGCCCTGGAAGGCGACGCGCCTGGCGTTCTCGATGGCCGATCCGCTCATGCTTGTTTCTGCTTCCCCGCCAATGTCCGCGCGTCCTGAAGATCGGCCGGAGTATCGACGCTGAGCGGAACGCTGTCCACGCGCGCCACCGCAATGCGCATCCCCGCTTCCATCGCGCGCAGCTGTTCCAGCTTCTCCTGCTTCTCGAGCGGCGAGGGCGGCAGGGCGACGAAGCGCGCCAGCGCGTCCCGCCTATAGGCGTAGATCCCGACATGGAAATAGTGCGGCCCGTCGCCATGCGGCGCGCGCGCGCGGGTGAAATAGAGCGCCCTGCCCTGCGTACCGCCTTCGTCCCAACTCACGACCGCCTTGATGGCGTTGGGATTGTCGCGGTCGGCGGGGTCTTCGATCCTGGATACCAGCGTGGCGATGTCGGCGCCGCTGTCGCTCAGGGCCTGCACGACGGCGCGGACATAGGCCGGGTCGAGCAGAGGCAGATCGCCCTGCAGGTTGACGATGACGTCATGCGCGCCTTCGGGATCGAGCTTGGTCAGCGCCTGGAAGATGCGGTCGGAGCCGGAGGGCAGATCGGGGTCGGTCAGGACCGCCTTGCCGCCGGCAGCTTCGATGGCGGTTGCGATCTCCGCCTCCGCCGCCGCAACCACCGAAGGGCCGACGCAAGCGGCGACCGCCTGCTGCCAGACGCGCACGATCATCGGCGTGCCCGCGATGTCGGCCAGCGGCTTGCCGGGCAGCCGCGTCGATGCCATGCGGGCGGGGATAAGCACGATCGGATTCATCGAAACCCTTGAATTCCCTTGGATTATGCGACGCTTCGCCGCAATGACGGTTCCCAGTCCATGGGTAATGTCGCCCGGCATTCCGGCAACCGCCAAGCGGAGCGTGACCTTATGGATTCCTGGGAGTGGAACAAGATCGCCGGCGCGGTCCTGGGCACGCTGATCTTCGTCCTCGTCATCATCTTCGCGACCGAATCGGTGTTCGAGGTCGAGAAGCCCGCCAAGGAGGCCTATCACGTCGAAGGCGTGGTGGAGACCGCGTCGACCGGACCGGCCGCGCCGGTGGAAGAGCCGGTGCCGGATTTCGGCACCGTGCTGCCGACCGCGGACGTCACCGCCGGCAAGGCGATCTCGGCCAAGTGCGAGCAGTGCCACGACCTCGCCAAGGGCGGGCCGAACAAGATCGGTCCCGACCTTTGGGACCTGATCGGCCGGCCGCGCGCGACGCATCCGGGCTTCTCCTATTCCAGCGCGATGAATTCCGACCACAATCCGTGGACCTATGAGGAGCTGTTCAAGTTCCTGAAATCGCCGCAGGCTTTCGTGCCCGGCACCAAGATGAGCTTCGCCGGTTTGCGCAATCCGCAGGACCGCATCAACCTGCTCGCCTATCTGCGCACCCAGGAAGACACCCCGGCGCCGTTCCCGCCGCCGGCCCCGGCCAAGCCCGCGGAAGCGCCCGCCGCGACGCCGCCGGCGACGCCCGCCAAGCCTTAAGGCTTGCACCGTTCCCTCAGACGCGTGAGCGTGTCGCCATGAGCACGTCGATCCTCCTGCTCGTGCCGCCCGGCTGGGGCGGCCTTTGGCAGCAGCCGCTGTCCGGCGGCGGCATGACGGTCCATGCCCATGGCGTGGACCCCTACGACCCGGCCGACATCGTCTATGCCGTGAGCTTCCGGCCGCCGCCGGGGCTGTTGCGTTCGCTGCCGAACCTGAAGGCGGTGTTCTCGCTCGGCGCCGGCGTCGACGGCTTCCTGCTCGACCCCGATTTTCCCAAGCACATTCCGCTGATCCGCTTCGTCGACCCGACGCTGTCGGGCGAGATGGCGCAGTTCGCGGTGCTGCACGTCCTGATGCAGCACCGCACGGCGGCGTTCTTCGCCGCGGCGCAGGCGACAAGCAAATGGCGCCAGCGCATGCTGCCGCGCGCGACCGCCGACACCCGCGTCGGCATATTGGGGCTGGGCGAGATCGGCACGGCCTGCGCCGAGCGGCTGCGCGATCTCGGCTTTGCCGTCACCGGCTGGAGCCGGACGCGCAAGCATGTGACGGGCGTGAAGAGCTATGCCGGCGGCGGCGAACTGGATGCGTTCCTCGCCGGCTGCGATTTTCTGGTCTGCGTCCTGCCGCTGACGCCCGACACGCGGCATATCCTCAACGCCAAGACCTTCGCGACGCTGCCCGAGGGCGCCTATGTCATCAACATCGCGCGCGGCGGGCATGTGAACGAGCCCGACCTGATGGCGGCGCTCGATTCGGGGCACCTGTCGGGCGCGACGCTGGACGTGTTCGAGACCGAGCCGCTGCCGGAAGCGAACCCGATCTGGAAGCACCCCAAGATCATCGCGACGCCGCACATCGCCGCGATCACCTCGCCGCTGGCGGCGACGCGGTCGATCCTGAACGGCATCGCCGCGATCGAGCGCGGCGAGGCGCCGCAAAACGTCGTCGATATGAGCCGCGGATATTGAGCCGCCTACAGCCGCTTGATTGCGGTCACAGGCCCCGCGACCGGGGCGATGCGGGCGACGGCGTCTTCCAGCAGCTCGATCTCCACCTGCATGTGGAACGCGTTGGCATGAAGCAGACGCGTGGGGTCGAGCATGATGCCGACATGGCCCTGCCAGAAGACGAGATCGCCGCGCTTGCGCGCCAGGAACGGGCAATCCTGGCCGAGCGCCTGCTCCTGCTGGTCGGCATCGCGCGGACTGGCGACGCCGGCGGCGGCGAGCGCGGTCTGCACCAGGCCGGAGCAATCGATGCCGGCATGGGTATTGCCGCCCCAGACATAGGGCGTGCCGCTGAAGCGTTCGGCGACGGCGACCCAATCCTGGGCAAAGCGATGATGCCGCGCCAGATGGCCGGCAAAAAGATAGCCTTCGGCGATGCGGGCGAAAGCGCCGGCGCGGTCGAGCACTTTTACGACGGCGTTCAGCGGCAGCAGATCGCGCGTCTCGCGCTTGATGTCCGGTCCGGCGAGCAGCGGCGTCGACAGCGCCGTGACGCGGTGATCCGGCGTGACGGGATCGCACAGAGCATCGGTGTGGACGTAACCGATATAGCCGTCATACGCCGCCTGACCCCAGGCCCAGCCGTCTTGCTTGAGATCGAAAACGGTGAAGCCGGCGCCGAACAGAAGCTCGTTGTGCCGCATCGACGCGGCCGAGGGACTGTGACGCAGCGCGGTGCGGCCATGCCCGATCCTGCGCGGCCAGGCGGGGAAGCCGTCCCGCAACGGCAGTGTGTCGCTCAAGCAGGCGCTTTCCGGCCATAGCGCGCCTTCAGCAGCGAATAGAGGGCGCGGGCGGCGATCACTTCGGCGCCGGCGCGGCGGCCGGGCTTGGGGCGGTCGACCCAGGCGGCAATGTCCAGATGCACCCAGCTTTTCGCCTTCTCGACGAAGCGGTTGAGGAACAGCGCCGCGGTGATCGCGCCGGCATAGCCGTAATTGGGATTGTTGTTGAGATCGGCGACGGTCGAGTTCAGCGTCGCCTCATAGCCGCGCCACAAGGGCAGGCGCCACATCCAGTCATGGGTCAGCGCCGCGTGCGTCATCAGGTCGGCGGCCAGCGTCTCGTCGTCGGTGAAGAAGGGGGGCAGCTCGAAGCCGGTCGCGGTGCGCGCCGCGCCGGTGAGGGTGGCGATGTCGATCAAAAGGTCCGGCGCCTCGCTGTCGGCCTCGGCCAGCGCGTCGGCGAGAACCAGGCGCCCCTCGGCGTCGGTGTTGCCGATCTCGACGGTGAGGCCCTTGCGCGAGGGGAAGACGTCGCTGGGGCGATAGGCGGCGCCGGACACCGAATTCTCCACCGCCGGCACGAAGACGCGAAGCCGGACGTCGAGGCCCGCGCCCATCACCATGTCCGCGATCGCGAGCACGGTGGCGCCGCCGCCCATGTCCTTCTTCATCGAGGCCATGCCCGAAGCGGGCTTCAAGTCGTAGCCGCCGGTGTCGAAGCAGACGCCCTTGCCGACCAGCGTGACCTTCGGCGCGTCCGCCCGGCCCCAGGTGAAGCCGGCAAGCCGGGGCGCGCGCGCCGAGCCTTTGCCGACGGCGTGGATCAGCGGGTAGTTCTGCTTGAGCAGGGCATCGCCGGCGATCACGGTGAACTTTGCGCCGTGCTTCCGGGCGAGGTCGCGCGCGGCATCGGCGAGCTCTTCCGGTCCCATGTCGTTGGGCGGGGTGTTGATCAGGTCGCGGCCCAGAAAGACGGCGGCGGCGATGCGCGAAACCTCTTCGCCGTCGACCTCTTTGGGGACGACGAGCCTCGCGGCAAGGGGCTTGGGCTTCTTGTAGCGGGCGAACTGATAGGTGCCGAGCGCCCAGGCGAGCGCGCCATTGGCGCCGCCCAGCGCCGCCGGCACGTCGGCGAAGCGATAGGTGCCGGCCGGGAGCTGCTCGGAGAACGTCGCCAGCGCCAGGATATCGTCGCCCTTGCCCAGCCCGAGCACGGCGCAGGCGAGGCCGCCGGAGGCGTTGGGGACGAGCACGAGGTCGCCGTCGCGCGCCGCAAAGCCGGCGCTCTTCAGGACGGCGGCTTCGCGCTTGGGCAGGCGCTTGAGGAAGGCCTGAAAGCCGGCCGCGGTCACCGCATGCAGCGCAATGGCGTTGCGCGCCGTCCTGGCGAAGCTGGCATGCATCGGCGGGCGTATCCTCATGGTCCGGGCGCATGGATAGGACGCCGCCGTGGTGGGCGCAACGCGGCCATGACGAATTAGCGCAAGGCGCCGCGGCCGATTTCGGCGACACTGCGCGCCGTACCAAACGGAGAACCAGATGGCGGCGCGCTATACCCTGATCGTCGGCACCAAGGATTGGTCGAGCTGGAGCCTGCGCCCCTATGTGGCGCTGCGCGCCACCGGGGCGGCATTCGAAGAGATCCTGGTGCCGCTGCGACGGGAACCGCTGACCGGCGACGAGATCCGCAAACACTCCAAGGCCGGCCGGGTCCCGATCCTGAAGATCGAGGAAGACGGACGCGCCATCACGGTGTGGGACAGCCTGGCGATCTGCGAGACGCTGGCCGAGCGGCATCCGGAGGCGCGGCTGTGGCCGGCCGATCCGCTGGTGCGGGCCGAGGCGCGGTCCTATGCCGCCGAGATGCATGCGGGCTTCCCCGACGTACGCGACCAGTTGTCGATGGATTTCGCGCGGCGGCACCCCCTGCCGGATTTGCGCGAGACGACGCAGGCGCAGATCGCGCGCATTCTCGATGCCTGGAGCTCGGCGCTGGCGCGTTTCGATGCGGCGGGCGGTTTCCTGTTCGGCGGCTTTTCGGTCGCCGACTGCATGTACGCGCCGGTGGTGTCGCGCTTCGTCACCTATGGCGTGGCAGTGCCGCCGCCGGTGGCGGCCTATATGGAGCGGGTGATGACACTGCCGGCGATGCGCGACTGGGGCGCCGCGGCGCAAAAGGAAGTCGACGCCGGGGTGGCTTGAGAGCCTATCGGCGGATAATCCCGGTCTCGCGGTAGAAGCGCAGCGCGCCCGGATGCAGTGGCGCCGGCAGATCGAGCGTCGCGGTGCCGACACGGATCTCGCCGGCGGCGCGGTGACCCTGGCGCAAGGCGGCGCGGTTGTCGGGGCTGAACAGGGATTTGGCGATGCCGTAGACCAGCGCGTCCGGCACCTGCGCGTTGACGATCCACAAAGCGCGGACGCGGACGGTCGCGATCGCCGGCGTGCCGCGATAGGTGCCGGCGGGGATCAGGCCCGGCACGATGCCGGGATTGTTCTTGACGAGCCGGGCGCGGCCCTTGCCGTCGATCGGGACGAGCCGGGCGACGCCGCGCGACACCAGGTCGTCGACCAGCGCGACCGGCGTGCCGCCGACCATGAAGAAGGCGTCGATCTGGCCCTGCTGCAAGAGCTGGGCGTCGGCGTCGGCGGCGTCGTGCCGCGCTTTGAGGCGCCGCTCCGGCAAGCCGTAAGCGGCGAGGATCGCGCGCACGGTGAGGCTGGTGCCCGAACCTTCGGCGCCGAGCGACACCCGCTTGCCCTTGAGATCGGCGACGCTCGCGATCTTGGCATTGCGCGCGACGATCAGATGGACGTCCTCGGGGAACAGGTCGGCGATGACGCGCAAGGAAGACAGCTTGCCGGTTCGCTTGAAAGGCCCCTTGCCGGCGACCGCCTGGCCGACCACGTCGCCCTGGGCGAGGCCGGACTCGGCCAGGCCGGCGTTCACCGCGAGCACATTGGCGACCGCGCCGTCGGAAGTCCGTGCACTGATGATGAGGCCGGGAGGGCCGCAGACTGGAGAGCGCTCGCAGCGGTCGACGCCCTGGGGATGGCTGATCAGGCCGGCGATGAGCTGGCCGACGGGAAAATAAGTTCCGCCGGTGGAACCGGTCAGGATCTGGAAGGAAATGCGTTGCGTGAGGGCCTGGGCGGCGCCGAACTCAACCGCGAGCAATGCCGCGGCGAGGACCAGGACGGTCAGGCCGGCAACTGCCATCCCTACAACGCGGCGCGGATTCATGGCCCACACTCAACCCCGTCATTGCGTCAGGAATTGGACGCGCGGCGTTCGAAAAGTCTTTGTCTCGTTATGCCGCAATATACTTAAGGGTTTGTTGACCCGCACTCCCGCACACTGACGACGTACCGTCTCATCGCGGGAAGAGGAATTTGCCCATGCGTCGCTTGCTGCTCGTTCGGATCGCCGGCTTGGCCCTTTGCACGAGTGCGCTCGCCGGCTGCAGCGCGTTCGGCGGCGACACCGCGCCGCCCGCCGCGGCGTCCGCCGCCGACCCGACGCCGATGGCCGCCGACCTGACCGCCGCCGTGCTCCAGGCGCAGGCGTTGCGCGCCAGCGGCGATCTTGAGGGCGCGACGCGCATCCTGGGCCAGCTCATGCTGGCGGCGCCCGACGACAGCCGCGTCGTCGGCGAATACGGCAAGCTTCTGGTCCAGAAGGGCAGCATGGCCGACGCGGTCCAGTTCCTGCGGCGCGCCATCGAATTGCAGCCCCGCGACTGGACGCTCTATTCGGCGCTCGGCGTCGCCTACGACCAGCAGAACGACCATCCCAACGCCAAGCTCGCCTATGAGCACGGCCTGGCGCTGAAGCCGGGCGAGCCGGCCCTCCTGAACAACTACGCCATGTCGCGCATGCTGGTGGGCGACACGGTCGCCGCCCGCACCCTGCTGATGCAGGCCCAGGCCGCCGGCGCAAGCGATCCCAGGATCGCCCAGAACATCGCGCGGCTCGACGCCATGGCCGTTCCCGTCGCGGCGCCGCCGGTCGCAGCGCCGCCGCGTGCGGTCGCCGCCACGCCGCCGCTCGCGCCGCGTCCTCTGGTGGCGCGCAACGATTTCCCGCCGGTCGCGCCGCCGGCCAAGTCCGCGACCGCCGCACCGCTGCCGATCACGCGCGGCGGCTCCCAGGTGGTGATGCAGGACGTGCCGTTCGATCCTCTGGCCGGTCCGGTCGGGCGCAATGCCAAGCCGGGCAAGCCCGCCAAGCCGATGGCCAAGCCAGCGAAACCCGCCAAGCCCGCCCTGCGCAATGTAGCGACGAATGCGCCAGCCAAGCCGCCGAAGACGGCCAAGCCCGTCAAGCCGGCGAAGGACCGCATCCCGGCGCTGCGCATGACGGCGGACGCCAGCAAGCCCTAGACCGGCGCCACAGAGCCAGGCGCGCTTCGGCCGCGAACCGCTGCAAGCCGCCATCCGAACCCATTGCATCGACGCTTTCGCGCGACGCCATCCCGCGCGCGTCCCGATGACCGCGAGCGGCGGTCAATGCCCCATATGCATGATCTTCATGATCGCGGGGCCGAGGATGACCACGAACAGGACGGGCAGGAAGAAGATGATCATCGGCACGGTGAGCTTGGCGGGGAGCGAGGCGGCCTTCTTCTCGGCTTCCGACATGCGCATCTCGCGGTTTTCCTGCGCCGCGATGCGCAGGGCCTGGCCCATGGGCGTGCCGTAGCGCTCGGCCTGGTTCAGCGCCGTCGCCACCGCCTTGACGCCGGAATGGCCGCAGCGCGTCGCGAGGTTCTCGAACGCCATGCGGCGCTCGGGAAGATAGGAGAGCTCGGCGGTGGTCAGGCCGAATTCCTCGGCGAGCTCGCTGGACTGAGTGCCGATCTCGGTCGCGACGCGCTGGAACGCGGCTTCGACCGACATGCCGGATTCGACGCAGATCAGCAGCAGGTCGAGGGCATCGGGAAAGCCGCGCATGATCGATTGCTGGCGCCGGGCGATGGCGTTGTTCAGGAACAGGTCGGGCAGATAGAAGCCGAGCAGCGAGGCGCCGACCGAGACGGTGATCTTCATCGTCGTCGTCCATTCGAAATGGGCGATGACGAAGAGATAGAGCAGCGCGATGCCGAACACCGCGAACGGCATGACGAAACGGAAGAACATGAAGGTGACGACCGGACTCTGGCCGCGGTAGCCGGCGCGGCTGAGCTTTTCGCGCGTGTCCTCCGATTCCAGCAGGTTGCCAAGCTTGAAACGGTCCAGCGTGCCCTTCATGTAGCCGACCGGCGTCGAGCGCAGCGCGCCGCGCTTGGCGTTCAGCGCCGCCAGATGCTTGGCCCGCAACTCTTCGCGCCGTTCCGACACCGCCTTGAGGCGGGCGCCGAGCCCGTCGCGGTTGGCCATCGGCATGCCGAGGGTGACGATCGTCGCGAAGGCGAAGATCGCCGCCGCCAGCGTCGCGAGGAACGCCGGATCGAACAGTATCTCGAAAAGACCTACGCCGAGCATCGTTCCTCAGGACTTGAAATTGATCATCTTGCGCATCACCGCGATGCCGAGCCCCATCCAGATCGCGCTGCCGGCGAGCATGAGATTGCCCATGCGCTCGGTGAACAGCAGGCTGATGTAGTCGGGAGTCGTCAGATAGACGATACCCATGACGGCCGGGGGCAGCGAACCGATGATGCCGGCCGAGGCCTTGGCCTCCGACGACATCGCCTTGATCTTGCCGGTGAGGCGCTTGCGGTCGCGCAGCACGGCGGACAGGTTGTTCAGCGCCTCGGACAGGTTGCCGCCGGATTTCTGCTGGATGGTCATGACGATGCCGAAGAAGGCGACTTCCGGCGTCGGCATGCTCTCGTACATTTTCTTGACGCCCTGCTCGAGCGTGACGCCGACTTTGAGACCTTCGCACAGCCGGCCGAACTCGGCGCCGCAGGGATCGGGCAGCTCGCGCGCCACGATGCGCAGCGCCTCGTTGGTCGGCAGGCCCGAGCGCACGCTGCGCACGATGACGTCGATGGCGTTGGCGAATTCGTTGGTGAAGGATTTCTCGCGGCGCGCCTTCATGAAGCCCAGCACCCAGCGCGGCAGGCCGAGCCCGCCGGCGAAGGCGGCGAGCGCGATCACCAGCAGCCCCTGCCCCGAGAGGAAGCAGAACAGCGCCATGACGACGCCGAGGGCGCCCGAGGCGATCCAGAAGGTGCGCTCGGTGACGTTGGGCAGGCCGGCCTGTTCCAGGCGCTGGCGCAGCGAGACCTTGGCCTTCTTCTGCACCGACTTGCTCTCGATCTCCTTGAGCATCGCCTGGACGTTCTTGCGCTTGAGCGCGGCGTCGGCCGGCGCCTTGGTGCCGCGCCCCGTGGCCTGCGGCTTGGCGATCGCCGAGACGCGCTTGGCCGAGCTGTTGCCGCCGCCGGCAAAGGCGTAGACCGCGCCGCCGAGCGCCAGGCAGGTGAAGATCGCGACAATGGCCAGGAGCATCAGCGCCTCACCCTTGCAGCGCGTCGAGCGCCTCGGCGAGCTCGCGCTCCAGATTGTAGTAGCGGGCGCGTTCCCAGAAATTCGGGCGCACGATGCCGGTGCCCATGTGCTTGCCCTTGAGGCGGCCGGTCTCGTCCTCGCCCTGGATTTCGTAGGTCAGGAGATCCTGGGTGATGACGACGTCGCCTTCGGTGCCGACCACTTCGGTGATCTTGGTGATGCGGCGCGAGCCGTCGCGCAGGCGCTCGGCCTGGAGGATGACGTCGATCGAGCCGACGATCATCTCGCGGATGGTCTTGGTGGGAAGCTGGAAGCCGCCCATGGTGATCATCGATTCGAGGCGCGACATCGCTTCGCGGGGGCTGTTGGCGTGCAGCGTGCCCATCGAGCCGTCATGGCCGGTGTTCATCGCCTGCAAGAGGTCGAACGCCTCGGGTCCGCGCACCTCGCCGACGATGATGCGCTCGGGACGCATGCGCAGGCAGTTCCGGACCAGGTCGCGCATCGAGATCATGCCCTGGCCTTCGAGATTGGGCGGGCGGGTTTCCAGGCGCACGACGTGCGGCTGCTGCAATTGAAGTTCGGCGGCGTCCTCGCAGGTGATGACGCGCTCGTCGGCCTCGATATAGGCGGTCATGCAGTTGAGCAGCGTGGTCTTGCCCGAACCGGTGCCGCCGGAGATCAGGATGTTGCAGCGCGAGCGGCCGATGACCTGGAGCACCTTGGCGCCGGCCTGGCTGATCGAGCCGAACTTGACGAGATCGTCGAGGGTGAGCTTGTCCTTCTTGAACTTGCGGATGGTCAGCGTCGGGCCGTCGAGCGACAGCGGCGGCGCGATGACGTTGACGCGGGAGCCGTCGAGCAGGCGGGCGTCGCAGATCGGCGAGCTTTCGTCGACGCGGCGGCCGACCTGGCTGACGATGCGCTGGCAGATGTTCATCAGCTGCGCATTGTCGCGGAAGCGGATATTGGTGAGCTGGACCTTGCCGCCGACTTCGATGAAGACGCGGTTGGCGCCGTTGACCATGATGTCGGCGATGTCGTCGCGCGCCAAGAGGGGCTCGAGCGGACCGTAGCCGAGCACGTCGTTGCAGATGTCCTGGAGCAGGTGTTCCTGCTCGGCGATCGACATCACGACCGCCTTGATCGAGATGATCTCGTTGACGATGTCGCGGATTTCCTCGCGCGCCGAATCGGGATCGAGCTGCGCGAGCTGCGCGAGGTCGATGGTGTCGATCAGGGCCGAGAAGATCGTGGTCTTGATCTGGTAGTAGTCTTCCGAGCGGCTGTCGGCGAGGACGCGCGCGGCCTGCTGCTTGGGCGTCGGCGTGACCATCAGGGGCGCGCTGCGCTGCACCGCGTCCTTGGCCGGCGCGGCGGCCGGCGGCGGCGCGCCGGCGGCGAGCGGCGGCAGCGCGGCGGCGGCGGCCCGCGGCGCGGCGTCTGTCTGGGCGTTGCGCTTGCCGAACATGCCTTAAGCCTTCTTCTTGCCTTTGAGGAAGGTCATGAACGGCGAGGCTTTCTGCAGCGGCTGCGGCACGCGGCCGGTGACGAGTTCGGCGAGGCGGCGGATGCCGGCGGCGATCGGCGATTTCGGCGCCATCTCGTTGATCATCTGGCCATTATTGGCGGCGTTGCCGAACACGGCGGGATCGAACGCCATGACCAGCGCGGGTTCGAGGCCGATCGTCTCGGCGAAGTCCTTGGCCGGAATCTCGGGCCGCTTGACGACGCCGACCTGGTTGATGACGAGGCGCGGCGGCGTGTCGTTGGGGCGGTTGGCGCGCACCAGCTCGGCGATGTTCTTGGCATTGCGCAGGCTCGCCAGATCGGGCGTCGCGACGATGACGATGTCGTCGGCGGCGATCAGCGCCGCCTTGACCCAGGGCGTCCACAGATGCGGCAGGTCGACGATGACGCAGGGCGTCGACTGGCGCACCGCGTCGAGCACCGATTCATAGGCGTCGGCCGGGGCGTCGTATTCGCGGTCGATCGCCGCCGGGGTCGCGAAGATGGAGAGATGGTCGCCGCGCTTGACCAGGAGGCGGTCGAGCAGCACGTCGTCGAGCCGTTCCGGCGCCGACAGCGCGTCGGCGACGCCCTGGGTGGGCTCGTCGTTGAAATCGAGCCCGGTGGTGCCGAATGGCAGGTCGAGATCGACGATGGTGGTGTTGATGCGCAACTCTTCGGCGATGCACCAGCCGACATTGTGCGCCAGCGCCGACGAGCCGGCGCCGCCGCGGGCGCCGATGAAGGCGATGACGCGGCCGATCGGGGCGGCGTCGGGATCCAGATAGAGGCCCGAGATCACCTCGATCAGGTGCAGTGGATTGAGCGGGGCGACGAGATATTCGGAGGCGCCGCGGCGCATCAGCTCGCGATAGAGCTCGACGTCGTTGACGCGGCCGACCACGATCACCTTGGTGGTGGGATCGCAGACCTCGGCGAGGCGGTCGAGCTCTTCGAGCGCCGCCTGGCCGTTTAGACGGGTCTCGACGACCAAGAGATTGGGCGTGACCTGGCCGTTGAAATGATCGACCGCGGCGTTGATGCCGCCGAGCTGGACGTTGAGATGGGCCTTGGCCAGGCGGCGGTCGGAACCGGCGCGCTGCAACGCGGCGCCGGTGTCGGGGAATTCGACGAAGGCGGCGATCGAGATGCGCGGCACCGGACGCTCATGCGGCGCGGCGCCGAACGCTTCTTCCGGCTCGGGCAAGTTGGACTTCACCATGCTGACCTTCCGCTATTTCGCGACATCGGAAACGGCGCCCGACTGATCCGTCGTCTTCTCCGCGCCGGTCGGTTTGCCGTTGCGGTAGTTGTCGTAGACGGTGGCCCGGCGGGCGGCATCGCCCGGACCCAGCGGCTGCGGCGCGACGAGATCGCGCGGATCGGCGACCTGGGCCGCGATGTTGGTCTGCACCGCGCAGCCGAAATTCGCCGACGAACGGTTGGACGCGGTGTAGCCGGCATTGCTCGCCCAGTTGCCGCACGGCGCGGTGACCGCCTGATAGGCGATGTAGCCGAGCTCGACCTTGGCGTCGCCGCCGGCCAGATCGTGGGTGCCGACCAGGATGCGCTCGCGCGCAATGCCGGCATTGGCGAGGCGCTCGCCGAAATAGGCGATGGCGGCGCTGGCGTCGCGGCCGGAAGGCGCCGAGATCGAGATCGCGCCGTTGCCGTGCTGCAGGTAGTCCGAGACGAAGGCGTCGAAATGCGTCGCGTCGTCCGGCATCAGGCCGGCATCGGGCGCCGAGAACGGCAGGGCGAGTTTGTGGAAGCTCGGCTGCACCTGGATCGGATGGTTGGCGATCGGATCGTCGAACAGGCCCTCGCCGTCGTTCATCGGCGCGGCGCAGCTTCCCGCCGCCAGCACCGCGAGCAGCGAAACGACCCGGAAGAACTCTTTCCCACTGGGCATCATGGCGAACCTCTACTGCACTATGAAGCCGGCGGAACCCGACGGCGCGGGTTGCGCGCCGCCGGAACCCGGCTTGTCGTAAACGGCATTGAGACGGCCGAGCAGGATGGTCTCGGCATCGGTCGGCGCGACATAGCCGTCGGTCGGCGCCGCGAGATTGGCGGCCACGGTCGGCGTCACGAGATAGGCGCTGATGATCACGACCAGCTCGGTCTCGTCGTTCTGATAGTCGCGGCTGCGGAACAAGGCGCCGAGGATCGGCATGTCCTTGATGCCGGGCAGCGCTTCGAGCACCTGCTTGGAATTGTGCTGCATCAGGCCGGCGATCGCGAAGCTGCCGCCGGAGGGCAGCTCCACCGTCGTCTGGGTGCGGCGGACGGACAGGGCCGGAATGGTCAGGCCGTTGCTGCTGGTCGAGCCTTGCAGCGTGAAGGAGCCGGTGTTGGTGAGTTCGCTGACCTCGGTGGAAACCTGCAGGGAGATGCGGCCGGCGCTGAGCACGACCGGGGTGAAGGACAGGCCGACGCCGAACTGCTTGAACTCGATGGTGACGTTGCCGTCGCGGTCACGCGACACCGGGACCGGAAATTCGCCGCCGGCGAGGAATTTCGCGGTCTCGCCCGACACCGCGGTGAGATTGGGCTCGGCCAGCATGTGGACGAGACCGACGGATTCGAGCGCCTTGAGCGTGCCCTGAAGATTGTTGGGGCCAAGCGCGCAGGGCGTGGCAGAGCCGAGCGGGTTGGCGCCGGTGGCGCAGACCTGGCCGGCGCTGGCGCCCGACAGGTCGTTGAGGGCGCGGCCGATCAGGCCGAATTGCTGCGCCGAGGACGCCGCGATCGGAACCCCGGCGACGACCGCGGCGCTGGCGAGATCGATGCCGAACTGCTTGGCGACGTTGCGGCGCATCTCGGCGATGCGGACGCGGATCGTGACCTGCTCGCTGCCCGGGACCTTGAGCATGTTCACGACCTTGGTGGGGTCGCCGGCGAAGCGGCCCGCCAGATCCTGGGCGCGCGCCGATTCCTGGGCGCTGGAGACGGTGCCCTGGAGCACGACATTGTCGTTGATCGCCGACACCTTGATGTTGGAACCGGGCATGGCGTTGCGCAGCATGGCCGAGAGATCGACCACATCCTTTTCGACGCGGATGTCGATCGAGGCGAGCTGATGGCCGGCGCCGTCGAAGAAGAAGGCGTTGGTCTGGCCGGTCTTGAGCGCGAGCAGGAAGATGCGGCGCGGCGTGCGCACCACGGCGTCGACGATGTCGGGGCTGGAGACCAGCACGTCGCGCGCGTCGGTGTCGAGCTGCACGATGGCGGCCTTGCCGAGCGACAGCGTCAGGCGCTGGGTGACGGTGCCGCCCTTGGTCGAGATGGTGATGAGGCGCGCATTGGCCTCCGGCGTCCGGTCGGGCGCGGCGTTCGCGCTTCCGGCGACGACGCCGAGCGCGATCAGCGCGAGGCCGAGGAAAAGGTTGCGCATCGCCTTAGTCTCTCCTGCCGTTGGCGCCGGTGGGCACGACGCCGAAACGGATGACGGTGACGCCGCTGCCGCTGGGGGCATCGTCGTCGCCGGTGTTCTGGTTCGCGGCAACCGGTGCCGCCTTGGAATCGTCGCCCAGCGCGCGCAGCGCCAGCGAGAGCGGGCCGCCGGCCTGCGCCTTCATCACGATGCGGGCCTGCTCGGAGGTGAGTTCGAGGGTCGCGGTCTTGGCGAGCACGACTTTCTGGTCCTTGTCCTGCTTGAAGGTCTGATCCATCGCCAGGACGCGCACATTGGTGAGCACGACGCGGGCGCGGAAGATGCGCGGGCTGTCGGAAATCTGTTCGGTCATCATCAGGTCGACGCGGTCGTTCGGCAGGATGAAGCCGCCGGCGCCGGACTCGGTGGTGATGGGAATCGACATGGCGCGCATGCCGGGGGACAGCGTGGCGGCGAGAAAACCGGCGGCCTCGGAATGGACGAATTTGTTTTCGGTCAGCGGCTCGCCTTCGACCATCGGCGCGCGCACCACCGTGCCGGTCAGCGCGGTCTCGAGATTGGGCGTCTTGTCCTGCGTGATGAAGGTCGCGTCGACGCTGGTCGACGGCCATTTCTGCCAATGCACCAGGGTCGGGTTGAGCTGCTGGCCGGGCTGCAGCGGCGCCGACGCCACCAGCACCTGGCTGGTCGCGATCTCGGGCCTCGGCTGCGTCACCGCGACGGCTTGCGGCGTCCCGCCACCGAGCAGGCCGCGAGCGAGAAACGCCGCGGCAATCGCGGCGACGGCAGCCAATCCGAGGATGAGGATGCGCGGCAAATTCATGAGGACGGCTCCTTTGGGTATGATCCGACCACGAACCCTTTAGAATTTGCTTAACAAACTGCTGTGCAAACGATTCATGCCGGGCCGGGTCGAGACGGCGTTGCTAGATCGTTGCGGCAATCCTGAAAATTTCCGTCTGCGGAAGAATCAGGAATGCGCCGGCGGCGAGCGCGACGCCGTAAGGTATGCCGGCCTTGGCGTCGTGCAGGCGCAGGATCCACGCCTCGCCCGTAAGGAACGCGGGCAGCGGAAGATGACGCAGGCCGATGATGGCCAGGGTCAGCGCGCCGCCCATGATCGAGGCGACAACCGCGTAGTCGACGAGATTGGCGAAACCCAGCCAGAGCACGACGCAGGCGAACAGCTTGGCGTCGCCGCCGCCGATGAAGCCGAGCGCGAACAGGGTGAAGCCGATCACGAGGCCGAGGAAGCCCGCGAGCAGATGGCCGCCGATGGCCGCCGGCGCCATGCCGGTCGCCACCACGAAGACGCAGAACGACGCGATCAGCGCGAGCTGCAGATAGTTCGGAATCGTATAGCTCGCGATGTCCCAGCCGGCGGCGAGCGCCAGCAGCACGGGAAGAACGATCAGGACAAGAAGTTCCGCCGCCATCGCGTCCTCGGGATGTGCGAACGGCCGCCTCGCCTGGGAAGCGGCCGCACACATCGCATCCGCAAAGCGAATGCTTTACTTGATGCTTGCAGCAACAGTGCTGAACGTCGTCGACAGCTTGGTACCGACGACCTGGATGGCGCCGATGATGATGACGGCGATGAGAGCGGCGATCAGGCCATATTCAATGGCGGTGGCGCCGGACTCGTCGCGCACGAAGCGAGCGAAAAGGTTGTTCATGTAAGCCTCCACAAAGTGACACCCTAGGACGTCCGGCCGGCACCATTCGAGAGACCAACCTGGACTGATGGCGAGACTACGGGGGCGAGCTTAACGGCGGCTTAAGTTTACAAGTTTCCCGATCGGCAGAATGTCCCACAGCGGCACGGAAACGGGCTTCGGGAACACCCACTATGCTTAATGTTTCCCGCTTCTTAACGACATCGAGGGAAAGCACGCGGCGCCGGCGGTGTTGTCGCTGCACGCGCGCGGTCAATCTTTCCGTCATCGCTTTGGGTTAGGGCTAGGGCCAGCAACCTTGCCGGAATTCGCCTTGGCCAAGACCACCGTTTTTTCGTTCGACGCGCGCGGCGCGATTGCGCTTTGCGCCGCCGCGGCGGCTTTCGCGGTCACCGCCTTTGCCCCGCAAGTGCTGAACGACGGCGACACCTTCCTGCACATCGCCGCCGGCCAGCGGATGATCGCCGATCACGCGATCCTGTTCCGCGACCCGTTCTCCTTCACCGCCGCCGGGGCGCCGTGGAATGCGCATGAATGGCTGGCGGAGATCGCGATGGCGGCCTGCTATCAGGCCGGCGGCTGGAGCGGGCTTGTCCTTCTGTTCGCCGCCGCCGCCGCGACGACGGCTGGCGTCCTGGCCCATCAGCTCGGGCGCTGGCTGGCGCCGCAGGCGCAGGCCGTCGCGACGCTGCTGGCGCTGTGCTGCATGACGGGAAGCCTGCTAGCGCGGCCGCATCTGCTGGCGCTGCCGCTGCTCGCGATCTGGACCGCGGAGCTGGTGCGGGCGCGCGCCGAGAAGCGCCGTCCGTCCTGGCTGCTGCTGCCGCTGCTGACCGTTTGGGTCAATATCCATGGGAGTTTCCTGCTCGGGCTGGCGCTCGCCGGCGGGCTGGCGCTGGAGGCGCTTGTCGAGCAATCGCAGGCGCGCCTGAAGGTGCTGCGCGATTGGGGCCTGTTCGGAATCGGCGCGCTGGCCGCTTGCCTGATCAATCCGCATTTCGTGCAGGGGCTGACCTTTCCGCTGACGCTGATGGGCGCTGCGAGCCTTGCGAATATCGGCGAATGGCAGCCGACCGATTTTTCGCAGTTGCAGCCCATCGAGCTGGCGGTCGCCGCGGCGCTCTATGTGATCCTGTCGCGCGGCGTGAAGATCTCGCCCGTGCGCACGCTGATCCTGCTCGGGCTGCTGCATCTGGCGCTCGCCCATCAACGGCATCAGATCGTCGTCGCGGTCATCGCGCCGCTTCTCCTCGCCGAACCGCTGTCGCTGTCGCTGGGTCCGGAAAGCGGCCGCGCGCGGATCCGGCTGGCGGCAGCGATGGGAGGCCTGGCGATGGCGGCGATCGCGAGCCTGATGGTCCTGCGCCTGGCGCTGCCGATCGCGCGCGGCGACGGCGCGGTGTCGCCGGTGACGGCGCTGTCCGGGGTGCCGGCAGCGGTGCGCGCCGCGCCGGTGCTCAACGATTACAGCTTCGGCGGCTATCTGATCTTCGCCGGGGTGAGACCGTTCATCGACTCACGGGTGGAACTTTACGGCGACGCGTCGCTGCAGCGTTATGCGGCGCTGATCCGTCCCGACGCCGCCACGCTGCAAGCGGCGATCCGCCGCTACGGCATCCGCTGGAGCATTCTCAGTCCCGCCTCGCCGATGGTGGCGGAACTCGATCATCTCGCGGGCTGGCGGCGGCTGCACAGCGACGCCTTCGCGGTTGTCCATGTTCGGGACAGTCCGGCGCAATAGCGGCGAGGGAAGTTAAGTCCTCTTTTACGCCGGGCGCGCTAGCCTCACCCCAACAATAAGGGGTTACGATCATGCGTCGCGTCCTTGCCGCCGCCATTGCCTTCGGCCTGACCAGCACCGCCGCACTTGCCGGCGGCGTCACGGTGCCGATGGACGAAGTGCGCACAGTGACCTTCGCCAAGCCCATCACCACGGTCTATGTCGGCAATCCGACCATCGCCGACATCAACATGATCGATTCGCGCCACGCCTTCCTGCTCGGCAAGTCGTTCGGCACGACCAACATCATCGCGCTCGACGCCCAGGGGCGCGAAGTCTCCAACACCGCGGTAAGCGTGATGGGATCGCACGGCTCGACCGTGACGTTGAACAAAGGCACGGCGCAGACGACGCTGGCCTGCTCGAGCGACCGCTGCCAGGCGTCGCCGCTGCCGGGCGACGCGCAGTTCGGCCAGCTTGTCGCCGACATCGAAAAGCACGTCGATCTGGGCGCCAAGGGCGCCCGCTAGCCGCCGGCTTTAACTCGGTCCATCACGGGATAGAGCATCTGCTTGCCGAAGCTTTGCGGCATGGCGGCATCATCGATGCCGTAGTCCTTGGGCAGCGCCCCTTGCGGCATGTAGAACGTGCCGAACATCACATCGAACAGCGAGAAGGTGCCGGCGAAGTTCACGCCGACATGATCGCGCGCGTGATGCCAGCGGTGGAACACCGGACCGGCGAAGACGTATTTGAAGCGGCCCAGCGTCCAGTCGAGATTGGCGTGCACCCAGCCCGAGGTGAGGGCATTGAACGGCCCCATGATGAGGAAAATGTCGGAGGTGAAGCCCAGCATCAGGGCGATGACGTCGACCGCGACGGTGCCGAAGATCAGATTGACGGGATGAAAGCGCGAGGCGGAAATCCATTCGATGTCTTCGGAGGAATGATGCACGGCGTGGAACCTCCACAGCCGCGCGGAATGGAAGGCGCGATGCAGCCAGTAGAGGCAGAATTCGCTGGCGATCAGATACAGGCCGAGCTGCCACCAGAACGGCAGGCGCGACAGCGGCCCGTGACCGTGATCGAAGAAGGCGACGAGACCGTCGGCGGTGTCGATGCCGAGCAGATAAACCGTGAGCAGGACGGTAAAGCCGATGCGGGCATAGCGCGTGACCACCGGCACGATGAACCAGTAGCAAAGATCGGTGACGAGGCCCCGCTTCTCCCACCAGGGCTTGCCCTTGTTGCAGGGCGATATCCAGGAGAGGATGGCGAAAACCACGGCCATGAGGCCCATATAGGGCAGGATCCGCCAGATCGTGTGGGCGAAGCCGGCAATGACGTCGACCGCGAAGGCGCCGAACATGGAACTCTTTCCGTTGAACCGGGGCCACCCTAGGCGCCCTATGCTTTCGGATTCTTTGACGCCGGCGGTCTGGCGAGCGCTTTACTGCGCCACGCGCAGATTGGTGATCGACTGGCCGATCGCGTTGAGCGTGGTGATGATCGCGCCGGAGGTGGTCAGGTCGAAATACTTGCCCGAATCCGAGGCGCAGTTCTGCAGCACCGTCGAATTGCCCTGGGTGCCGCCGAGATCGACGAAGATCGCGTAGATCGTGTAACCGGACGCCTTGGCGCTGGTGCAGGCCAGCGCCATGCGGGCGTCGACATCGGTTTCCTGGTTCAAGCCGTCGCCGCTCCAGCGGTTCTGCGTGTTCAATCCGTCCGACACGATGATGATGTACTGCTTGGTGTTGGCGGGCAGGGTCGGCGCGCTGAGCGGTTCGCTGCTGGAAAGCGCGTGCATGCCCCAGGCAAGGCCGATGGTCTGGTTTGTGGTGCCGGCAGCGGCCATGGCGTCGACCTTGGTGCTGAGGTCGGACCAGTTGTATCCGATCGGCACGATCACGCTGGACAGGCAGTTCACGGAATTCTCGGCCGGGAACCTGGTCGACGACGAGGTCGGCGCGGTCGCGTTGGTGTCGTAGCTTTGCGTCCGGTCCATGACGCAGCCGCCCCAGGTCGTGCGGCTGTTCGCCACCCAGGTGTGGTTCCACGATCCGGTGCCGACCTTGGTGACGGTGGTGTCGGTTTTGGTCTGCAGGATGGTTCGCGTCCAGGTGCAGACCTTGCTGGCGCCGGAGCCGGTGCAGGTCTTGGTGCCGTCGGCCGTCGAATCCGTCGTCGTGTTGGTCGTAGTGGCGGGGCCGCTGTCGCCGGTATAGCCGTTGGTCGTCGCCGTCGTCGTGTTCGAGTTCGTCGTGCCGTTGCTCGGATAACCGCTCTTATTGGTGCAGGTGACCGGACCGGGATTGCTGCTCCCGGTCTGCGAGCAGTTCTGCTTGATCGTGATCGGCGTGGTGTCGACCTTGGTGGTCGTCTGGGTTTGCGAATGCACGCTGTTGTAACAGCCATTATAGTAATGGCCGCCCTTGCCGGTGCTGGCATTGGCTTGCGCCTGGCTGGGGCAGATCAGGCCGCTGGATGGCACCTTGCTCACGCAGTCGCTGCCCCAGAAACTGTTGGTGCAGGACGGATCGTTGTCGGCGTCGGGGGCGCAGGCGAAGCCGTTGACGTTCCAGCTATAGGGGCAATTGGAGCCCGGGCCGACGCTGCTCGACGGCGTGCTGCTCGGCGGCGCCGCTTCCCAATCGGTCCAGTCGATCCAGGTCGCGCCGGCATTGGCGGTGCCGACATTGACGTCCTTGGAGAACGGAATCAGAGCGACGCGGACATCGCCCGCGGTCGCCGACGCGTTCTGAAGCAGGGTGAGAAGCTGATGGGTCGCGGTCTTCAGCGCCGACATCTTGGTCGTACCGGTCCCGTCGGCCTGAGTCATCGAGCCGGTGTTGTCGAGTACCAGGCTGACCCACAGCTTGTTCTGGCCCCACACCACGGTCGACGAGGCGGTGACGTTGACCGTGTGGATGCCGGCGACGCCCATCAGGGTCGTCGGCATCGGGACCGAGGTCGATACCGTGACCTGCTGGGTGCCCGGCGTCACCGTCACCGACACCGGCGTGCCGTAATTGGCGTCGGCCTTGTAGTTCGCGTTGAAATAGTTCTGCGCCTGCACCGTCATCTGCGCCGGCGTCAGGCCGGAGGTGGCGGCGACGGAAAGCGCCGCGGCGTCGAGCGCCTCGGTCAGGTTCGACTTGACGATCATCGCGCGCGTGAGGTCGAGGCCGGCGCCGGCGGCGATGGTGACCGGAATGAGCGATATCGCGAACATCATCGCGACATTGGCATCGCGATTGCGCAGGAACGCGCCAAGGCGTTTCAAATCGCTACGGAGTCTCTGGGCCAAACGCATGGCGAACGTCCCGATGGAATGACAGCGCCCGCATCATCGCCCATGCCGCGTGAATATGCCGTTCCTAACGGCAAGCGTGGTTAGGTGTTCGTTAGCGATGCGGCAAATATTCCAATCGAAATAAACGAAGATTAGCAAAGTCTGAATCGCGCGGCGGAACCGTAACCATTCGAACAATGTGCCGCCGATCGCGGTAAGGACTTGTTGAGCACGTTATGGGCTAATCCTTCGGAAATCCCCGCCGCCGATCTAAAAGCGGGACGGGGAAGAGGCTTAAAGACGGGCCATGCCCATCATAACCGGCATTCGCGCCATCGGCGCAAAGCTCGAACGGCGCCTGCGCGCCTGCGCCGCGCGTATGCGCGCCGAGGGCAGAAAAGCCTCCGCCGCGATCGAGTTCGCGATGATCGCGCCGGTGTTCTTCCTCCTGCTGATGGGCATCATCGAAAACGGCGTGATCTATTTCGCCGGCACGACGCTGCAATACGCCACCGACAGCGCCGCGCGCTATGTGCGCACCGGACAGGCGCAGGCCGCGGGCCTCACCCAGGCGCAATTCCGCACCCGCATCTGCAACGACGTCGCGCCGCTGATCGCCTGCGACTCCAACCTGCAGATCGACATGCAGGCCTATTCCGGCTATTCGGCGGCGAATTTCGGCGCCGCGACCGACTCGTCCGGCAACCTCAAATCGACGCTCAACAATTATCAGCCCGGCGTCGCCTGCGACGTCGTGCTGGTGCGCGCCTTCTACACCTGGAAGATTCTCACCCCGGTCCTGTCGCCGTTCCTGACCAATATGAAAACGGGCTATCGCCTGGTCGTCGCGACCGCGGCGTTCCGCAACGAGCCCTTCACGAGCAATATCGCCGGATGCTGAGCTGGCTGCGCAAAGCCTGGAAGGCGAAGAGCGGCCTCGCGGCCGTCGAATTCGCGCTGCTCGCGCCGATCATGATCGCGTTCTTCCTGGGCGGCATCGAACTCACCGACGCGCTGGCCTGCAAGCAGAAGGTCACCGGCATGGCCGCGACGGCCGCCGACCTCGTGGCGCAGGAGACCAACGTCACCAATGCCGACATCAGCAACGTGTTCTCGGCGATCAATTCGATCGTCTATCCCTATCCCACGACGGGCCTGAAGATCGTCGTCAGCAGCCTCAGCTATACCAGCGCCACGACGGGAACGGTGACCTGGAGCGACGCGCAGAACACCACGGCGCGGGTGCCCAACACCACCGTGACGGTGCCGAGCGGCGTCCTCGCCAGCGGCGGCAGCGTGATCCTGACCGAGGTGACCTATCCCTACACGTCGAAAGTCGCCAAGTTCCTGTCGAGCTCGACCAACATGACCTCGACCTTCTATGCGCGGCCGCGGCGCAGCGCGGCCGTCACGCGCTCCGCCAGCTGAGCTATTTTTTCTTCTCTTCGCGCAGGCGCATCAGGCCTTCCTGGACGACGCTTGCCACCAGCTTGCCTTCGCGGGTGAAGATCGAGCCGCGGTTGAAGCCGCGCGCGCCCGACGAGCTCGGGCTGTCCTGCGCGTAGAGCAGCCAGTCGTCCATCTTGAAGGGACGGTGGAACCACATCGCGTGGTCGAGGCTCGCCATCTGGATCGGCGACTGCCAGGAACGGCCGTGCGGCAGGAGCGCGGTGTCGAGCAGCGACATGTCCGACGCGTAAGCCAAGACCGATTGCTGCACGATGACGTTGTCGGGCACCGGGCCGGTGGCGCGGATCCAGACATTGTCGAACGGCTCGCGCGGCTGGCGGTTCATCCAATTGTCGAGGATGACAGGGCGCATTTCGATCGGGCGCGGCCGGCTCATCCAGGCCTTGGCGTCCTCCGGCATCTCCGCCATCCACTGCTTGCGCGCCTCGTGCTCGTCGATCAGCGAGTCGGGGCCGGGAACTTTTGGCATGTCGAACTGATGCTCGAGGCCCTTCTCGATCGCCTGGAACGAGGCCGACATGTTGAAGATCTGCTTGCCGTGCTGGATCGCGACGACGCGGCGGGAGGTGAAGCTGCCGCCGTCGCGGGCGCGGTCGACCTCGTACAGGATGGGAACCTTGGGGTCGCCGGCGCGCAGGAAATAGGCATGGAAGGAGTGGCAGACGCGGCCCTCGACGGTGCGGCTGGCGGCGACCAGGGCCTGGCCCAGCACCTGTCCGCCGAAGACGCGCTGCATGCGGTCGGCGGGGCTCTGGCCACGGAAAATGTTTTCCTCGATTTTCTCCAAATCGAGCAAATCCAGGACTTCTTCGATGGGGGTTCGGGCGCTGTCGCTCATACCGCTCCCCTTAAGAGCACGGCGCGGGCGGCGCAAGACGCAGGGGAACGGCCGGAGAGAGGGATTTTCTTTGCCAGCGTCCTTCAATCCGTCATAAAACCTTGCCACTCCCTACCCACGGCAAAAAACGACGGGTTTTCAAAGGACTCCGATGGCGAACCTGCTTCTAGAAAAGGCCGCGCACCAAAAGCCGGCAAACACCCGGCGGGGCGCCTTGGAACGCCTTTTTACCCTGATATTCCAAGGGTTTGTCTATAATCAGATCTGGGAAGACCCGGTCGTCGACCTGGCGGCGCTGGACCTGAAGCCGCAGCACCGGCTGATCACCATCGCCTCGGGCGGCTGCAACGTCCTCAACTATCTGGGCGCCAATCCGGCGGAGATCATCGCCGTCGACCTCAACCCCAATCACATCGCGCTGACGCGGCTGAAACTGGCGGCGCTCGAGAACCTGCCGAGCTACGATTCGTTTTTCCGTTTCTTCGGTCATGCCAACGACAAGGCCAACCGCGCAGACTACGACAAATATCTGCGCAAGAAACTCGACGAAGTCACGCGCGAATACTGGGAAAAGGATCGTCCCTTGCGCGGGCGCCGCATCAACATGTTCGGCAAGAATCTCTATCGCTACGGCTTGCTCGGCCGCTTCATCGGCATCCTGCACGCCGTCGCCAAGCTGCACGGCAAGAAGCTCGAGCCGATCCTCGCGGCGCGCACGCCGCAGGAGCAGCGCCAGCTGTTCGAGCGCGATATCGCGCCGCTGTTCGCCTACAAGTCGATCCGGCTGCTCTCGAAAAGCCCGGTTTCGCTCTATGCGCTGGGCATTCCGCCGGCGCAATACGACGAGCTGGTCGCTGCCGGTGATCCGGTTTCGGTGCTGCGCGAGCGCGTCGAACGGCTCGCCTGCGACTTCCCGATCCAGGAGAACTATTTCGCCTGGCAGGCCTTCGGCCGGGGCTACGACACCGAACACAAGGAAGCGGTGCCGGACTATCTGCGCCGCGACACCTACGACGTCATCCGCAAGCGGACGAACAAGGTCTCGGTGCATCACGCCTCGCTGACCGACTTCCTGCAGGCGCAGGCGCCGCAATCGCTGCATCGCTACGTCCTGCTCGACGCCCAGGACTGGATGAACCAGGACCAGATCACGGCGCTGTGGCGCGAGATCGACCGCACCGCGCACGCCCGCGACGCCCGCGTGATCTTCCGCACCGCCGGGCCGGACTCGCCCTTGCCGCGCAAGCTGCCGCCCGACGTCCTGGCGCCCTGGACCTATCTGGAGAGCGAAAGCCGCGCCTGGCACGCCAAGGACCGCTCTTCGATCTATGGCGGCTTCCACGTCTATGCCCGCCGGCCGCTGTCTTAGGGATCGGCGCGCGCCATGACGGACCATGCCGAGCTGATGGACCGGGTCTACCGGCATCAGCGCTATATCTATGATTTTACAAGGAAATATTACCTATTCGGACGCGACAGGCTGATCGCGGAGCTGAAACCGAAGCCAGGCGCGCGCATCATCGAGATCGGCTGCGGCACTTCGCGCAATCTCATCAAGATCGCCCGCGCCTATCCCGACGCCACCTTGTTCGGCCTGGACGCCTCGGCGGAGATGCTTTCGACCTCGCGCCGGGCGATCGAGCAGGCCGGCCTCGGCCACCGGATCAAGCTCGTTCAAGCCTATGCCGAGCACCTGACCCCGGCGCTGTTCGGCGAAGAGGCGCCGTTCGATGCCGCCGTCTTTTCCTATTCCCTCTCCATGATTCCTGATTGGAAACAAGCACTTAGAGCGGCACGCGCGGCCCTATCGCCGGACGGTAAAGTGCATGTCGTCGACTTCGGCGACCTCAAAGGCTTGGGGCGGGTGGCCGAGCGGGTCCTGCGCGGCTGGCTTGGCCTTTTCCACGTCGCGCCGCGCGAAGAATTGCTGCGGACGATCGAAAAAAAACGGGGCGGGAGCCGGCCTCCGCCTGCTGGCGGGACGCTATGCCTTCATTTGGACTGCCGACCGCACCGGACAATCCTGGTAACCGGGCCGACAGTGCGCTATGTCCTTCCAAAGGACTTGATCTGTTTACCCTATCGGGCATTCTGAATGGGAAAACGAGCACGCGTCCCAGAAACTCACCGCGACCGGTCCGTCTGTTGCAGGCCGGTAACAGAGCGAACCTAAATCCGCCCGCCAGCACCAAAAAATGGCGGAATCCCGAATCAGGCGATGGAGACAATGGCGTCTGTGGTGGTTATAAGTTTGTAGTCGTCCGAACGTCTAGGTGGGGGGGTCCCTGCCCGTCGGTATTTGAAGCGAGGGTAGAAAATGAAACTTCGTTCGATCGCCTTACTGGGCGTGGGTCTGGCGGCGCTTAGCGTCACCCCTGCATTGGCCGGTGATACGCAGGGCTGGTATCTCGGCCTCGGCGTCGGCTATGACCACATGGAGCCGATCCATGCCGTGACGGCGCCGCCGCTGTCGGCGAGTGCCAATCTTGGCCAGCTCGACATGGCGATGGTGGCCGGCAGCTTCGGCTACAAGTGGGCCAGCGGCCTTCGGCTGGAATTCGAACTCGGCTACTCGTCGCATGACCAGCACACCCCGAACCCGCCGTTCGCCGGCGCGCTGAGCGGCACGAACTCGCTCACCTCGGCCCTCGTGAACTTCGTCTATGACGTGAACCTCGGTGGAAACTGGGGGCTGTCGGTCGGTGGCGGCGTCGGCGCCGGTACGCTCGACCTGTCGATCACGGACTCGCTGTTCCCGGGCCTCAAGGTGATCCGCGGCCAGCATACCGAGTTCATGTGGCAGGGCATCCTCGGCCTGACCTACCAGACCAGCGACAACGTCGAATGGTTCCTCGACTATCGCTATCGTTCGGCCGAGATCGATCGCAACTACGCGTCCGACTTCGCCGCGATCGACCCGGTTCACATCTCGCAGGCTCAAGAGCACGTCGCGCTGTTTGGCGTGCGCTGGTTCATGTGCGGCGACTTCCCGGGTGGTATCCGTTGCGGCCCGGAAGAGACCCCGCCGCCGCCGCCCCCGCCGCCTCCCCCGCCGCCGCCCCCGCCCCCGCCGGTGAAGACGTTCATCGTCTTCTTCGACTTCGACAAGTCGAACCTGACCGACAAGGCGCAGGAAGTGGTTGCCGAAGCCGTCCGTACGGCCAAGGAGAACGGCTTCGTGAAGGTTCTGGTCACCGGCCACACCGACACGGTCGGCTCGGACAGCTACAACCAGGCTCTTTCGATCCGTCGCGCCCAGTCCGTCAAGGACGAAATGGTCCGCGAAGGTCTGGATGGCGGTGGCATCGAGATCGTGGGCAAGTCGTTCCACGATCCGCTGGTCCCGACCGGTCCGGGCGTCCGCGAGCCGCAGAACCGCCGCGCGGTCATCGACCTCGGCGGCTAAGCGCAAGCGCAAAGCCTAGAAATCGACAAAGGGCGGACCTCGCGGTCCGCCCTTTTCGTTTGCGGGGTGTGCCCGGGCCGTTTGCGACGCGCGCCGGGCCGTTCGCGCGCCGGGCGATCCCGCCCGTATCGCTCGGGGCAAGCGGCAAACAAAAGAGCCCCGCACCTGTCCGGTGCGGGGCTTTTCACTGTGGCGGCGCGCGGACGCTTAGTCGGCAGCTTTCAGGCTGATCACGCCGACCCCGGCAGTGAGGTTCAGGCCGGTATTGCCCTCAAGGCTGACCGGCTGCAGCGCGATCGACTTGTCGAGCCCGCCGATCAGCACATTGGCGCCCAGCCCGACGCCGACGGTGGCGCTGGCAGTGGCGCCGGCATATTCGCCTTCGAGGGAGCCGGGGCGCACGTCGGAGCTGGGCGCGACGACACCCCAGATCAGCACACCCTTTTCGGCATAGCCGATGTCCAGGCCGTATTTCGAAAAGGTGCCGGTGTAGTGCTCGCCGGCGCCGCTATTGGGGCTGTAGGTGCATTTGAGCATCTTCTCCGAGCCGAACAGGAAGCCGAAGCCGCTGGACACGTTGCAGGTCAGGCTGCCGACTTTTATCCCGGCGGGCGCCGTCGGCGCCGACACGACCTCTTCCGGCGGATCGTCGGGCTGCGCCGGACGCGGCTTCGGCGTGACAGGAGGCACGGCCTGCACCCCCTTGAGGCCGAGGCCGGGATTGACCTTCACCTCGCAGGTGTTGACCGGGGTCTCGACCTCGGAAATCTGCACCCCGGCGACGAAATCCTTCAGGCTCGGCTTGAGCGCGCCATTGGCGGCCGCCAGCACCAAGTCGGCGGCGCGGCAGAACGCCTGCGCGTCCTTCACTCGCCGCAGTTCGGCCTTGGACGCCATATCGGTCTTGAACAGATTGTACGAGGCATCGCCCTTCGCCCCGCCCTGAATGCGCTTGAACATGGCGAGCAGGATGCGATCGCTCTTGAGCAGTTCGGGGCCGAAGGCCCGGCGATAGGCGTTGAAGCCCTCGCGGGTCGCATCGCCGCAGGTCAGGGCCGCATCCACCAGCTGCTGGTCGACCACCGTGGTCTGGATGGCCGCGACCTCGCCGGGGTCGGCACATCTGAGCACCGGGCGGCGGGCCGCCTCGGCCTCGCCAATCGACAATGCGGCGAATGCAACCGCGCACACGCCCACCTTCCATGCGTTTCCCATGCTTTTTTCTGGCTCATTGTCTGGCTGCTGCGGGCACCATAGCATCGGGTTTTCGGTGCCGCTAATGCCCGAAGCGCCGCATAGTTAAGGTTCCCGCAGGCTTGGCCACATCCCGCAAACCGCCCCCGATCCACGCCGTCGACCTCACGGGGGAAACGGTGCACTGGGATTTCCGCAAGGAGATGTCCTATGGCGACTATCTGGGGTTGAAGGAGCTGCTGGCCTGCCAGAAGCCGCTGTCCGAGGCGCATGACGAGACGCTGTTCATCGTCATCCACCAGGCGAGCGAATTGTGGATCAAGCTTTGCCTGCACGAGATCGCGGGCGCGATCCGCCAAATCCGCGCCGGCGATCTCGGCCCCGCCTTCAAGATGATGGCGCGGGTCGGCCGGGTGCAGGCGCAGCTCATCCAGTCCTGGGAAATCCTCTCCACCATGACGCCGGCCGACTATGCGAGCTTCCGCGGCAGCCTCGGCAAGGCGTCCGGCTTCCAGTCGTTCCAGTATCGCATGCTGGAGTACCGCCTGGGCAACAAGAACGCGGCGACGGCGCGGGTGTTCGAGGCGGACAAGGCGCTGGCCACACAGGTCGGCGCGGCACTGGCCGAACCCAGCATCTATGACGAGGCGCTGGCGCTGCTGGCGCGGCGCGGCCTTGCGATTCCCCGGAGCAAGCTGAAGCGCGACTTCTCGCAGCCCTATGTCGCCGACCGCCGCGTCACCGAGGCCTGGCGCGCGGTCTATCGCGACACCGAGACCCATTGGGACCTGTACGAACTCGCCGAGAAGCTGGTCGATCTCGAATACCGCTTCCACCTCTGGCGCTTCAGCCACATGAAAACGGTCGAGCGCATCATCGGCAGCCGCATGGGTACCGGCGGCACGTCGGGCGTGAACTACCTCAAAAAAGCGCTGGAGCTCCAGTTCTATCCCGAATTGTGGGAAGTGCGGACAGAGATCTGATGGGCGCGCTTTCGCATATCCGGGTGTTGGATTTGTCCCGCGTGCTGGCGGCGCCCTGGGCGACGCAGATCCTGGGCGATCTCGGCGCCGAGGTGATCAAGATCGAAAAGCCCGGCGAGGGCGACGAGACGCGGCATTTCGGACCGCCGTTCCTGACCAACCCGGACGGCAGCAGGGGCGACGCCACCTACTTCCTGACCGCCAACCGCAACAAGAAGTCGGTCACCGTCGACATGTCCAAGCCGGCCGGCCAGGCGCTGATCCGGCGATTGGCGCGGCGGGCGCATATCGTGGTCGAGAACTTCAAGACCGGAAGCCTGGCGAAATACGGGCTCGACTACGACAGCCTGCGTGCCGAGAACCCGGCGCTGATCTATTGCTCGCTGACCGGCTTCGGCCATGACGGGCCTTACAAGGACAAGGCCGGCTACGACTATGTCATCCAGGGCATGGGGGGCCTTATGAGCGTCACCGGCCAGAAAGACGGCGAGCCCGGTGCCGAGCCGATGAAGGTCGGCGTCGCGGTCAGCGACCTGGTCACCGGTCTCTACACCGCCATCGCGATCCTGGCCGCCGTGATCCACCAATCGCGCACCGGCGAAGGCCAGTCGATCGACATGGCGCTGTTCGACGCCCAGGCCGCGGCGCTGGCCAACCAGGCGACGAATTACCTCGCCGGCGGCATGGTGCCGGGGCGGCTGGGCAACGCCCATCCCAACATCGTGCCCTATCAGGTGTTCGCGACCGCCGACGGACATCTGATCCTGGCGGCGTCCAACGACCACCAGTTCCGCCGCTTCGCCGCCGTGGCGGGACTCGAGAGCGTCGCCGCCGACCCGCGCTTCGCCACGAATGCCGAGCGCGTGGCCAACCGGCAGGCGCTGGTCGACATCCTGAAGCCCGTCTTCGCCGCGCGGACGACGGCGCAGTGGATCGCCGCTCTGGAGGGCGCCAATGTGCCCTGCGGCCCGATCAACCGGGTCGACGAAGTCTTCGCCGATCCGCAAGCCATCGCGCGCGGGCTGACCGTCGCGATGGTCCATGCCGCGGTCGGACCGCTCAACCTGGTCGCGAGTCCGCTTAGGCTGTCGGCGACGCCACCCGAATACCGCAACCCGCCGCCGCTGCTGGGAGAGCACACCGGCGAAATTCTTTCCGGCATCCTGGCGCTTTCGCCCGCGGAAATCGCGCAATTGCGGACCGACGGCGTCGTTTAGCTAAACTTCGCGCCAATCGCTCCCGCCAGGGCGCAACAAACCCTTCAACATCGGCGTTTACACCTAGCCACAGAGGCGACGTGCGATGCGGGTTTCCTTTATCCTTCTTGCCCTGAGCGCGGCACTTGCCGCCGGATCGGCTTGTGCCGCGTCCTTGCGCATGCCGGAAGAGCGGCCGGTCTACACCACCGCCTATGGGTCGCCCGCGATCGCCGAGCCCTGGATGGGTCAGCGCGCCCTCCCGATCGTCCGGGAACGGCCGATCGGCGAGCTCATCGCGACCAGGCTGGGCCTGGTCGAGGGCAGCGCCGAACTGTTCCGCTATCACGTCGACAACACGCCGTCGGACGCGACGACGTTCAACGGCGTGGTCGACGGCGGCGGCATCCGGCTGAAGCTGACCTGGTAGGCTTTCCCGCCCCCCGCGATTGGCGTATGGGAACCCGTCACGGATCAGGAAAACAAGCGCATGTATAAAGTGGCGGTGGCCGGCGCGACCGGGAATGTCGGGCGCGAGATGCTGAGCGTTCTCGCCGAGCGCGCCTTTCCCGCCAGCGAAGTCGTGGCCCTGGCCTCACCGCGCTCGATCGGCACCGAAGTGTCGTTCGGCGACGCCGTGCTGAAGGTCAAGGCGCTCGAATATTACGATTTCACCGGCACCGACATCGTGCTGATGAGCGCGGGCAGCGCGGTGTCGAAGATCTGGGCGCCGAAGATCGCCGCGCAGGGCGCCATCGTGATCGACAATTCCAGCGCCTGGCGGATGGACCGCGACGTGCCGCTGATCGTGCCGGAGGTGAATGCCGAGGCGCTGAACGGCGGCTTCAAGAAAGGCATCATCGCCAATCCCAATTGCTCGACAGCGCAGCTGGTCGTCGCGCTCAAGCCGCTGCACGACTTCGCCAAGATCAAGCGCGTCGTGGTCTCGACCTATCAGTCGGTCTCCGGCGCCGGCAAGGACGCGATGGACGAGCTGTTCCGCCAGACCCGTGCCGTGTTCGTCGCCGACCCGATCGAGACCGAGAAATTCACCAAGCAGATCGCCTATAACGTCATCCCGCATATCGACGATTTCCTCGACTCCGGCCTCACCAAGGAAGAGTGGAAGATGATGGTGGAGACCCAGAAAATCCTGGACCCCGATATCCAGCTCACCGCGACCTGCGTGCGGGTTCCGGTGTTCGTCGGGCATTCCGAAGCGGTCACGATCGAGTTCGAGCAGCCGATCACGGCCGACAAGGCACGGCAGTTGCTGCGCGCCGCGCCGGGCATCCTGGTGATCGACAAGCGCGAGGACGGCGGCTACGTCACGCCGGTCGAGTGCGCCGGCGAGGACGCGACCTTCGTCAGCCGCATCCGCAAGGACCCGACGGTGGAGCACGGCCTCTCGCTGTGGATCGTGGCCGACAATCTGCGCAAGGGCGCGGCGCTGAACGCGGTGCAGATCGCCGAAAGCCTGATCAACCGCAAGCTGTTGAAGAGGGCGGCGTGAGCCCGACCGATTTCGCGGCCCTGGTAGCGCGCTTCGGCGCCGCGGCGACGGCCGGCGATGGCAAGGCGCTCGCCGACTGCTTCACGCCGGACGGGACCTATTTCGACTATATCTACGGCCCGCATCAGGGGCACGGCAGCATCTGCGAGATGCTGGAAGACCTCTTCCACCGCGATGCCGCCGAGTATGACTGGACCTTCTACGATCCGGTCGTGAACGGCGATATCGGCTATGCCCATTCGCTGTCGACCTTCATCTCCAAGCTCCCCGACTACCAGGGCAAGGAGATCGTGATCGACGGGACGAGCCGCTTTGTCCTGAAGGACGGGCTGATCGCCGAATATCATGAGAGCGTGAACGGGGGCGTGGCGCATGCCCAGCTCGGCCTGGCGCCCGAGCGGATGGCCAAGGTGATGGGACGCTGGGCGAGGCGCCTGCGCGAGCGGCCCGACGTCGAAGCCTACCGCGCCGCGGTGCGGCAGCGTTACGCGAAGGCCTGACTTCCGCCCCGGCAGGCCAAGGCGGTAGTGTCCCTTCCAGCGACATCGAAGAGGTTCGCATGACGAGGATAACGCCGCGCCGCTCGGTGCTGTACATGCCGGGCTCGAATGCCCGCGCGCTGGAAAAGGCGAAGGAACTGCCGGCCGACGCGCTGATCCTCGACCTGGAAGATGCCGTGGCGCCCGATGCCAAGGACGCGGCGCGCGCGCAGGTGTGCGAGGCGGTGAAGGCGCGCGGCTTCGGCAAACGCGAGATCGTCGTGCGGGTCAACAGCCTGGAGACGCCCTGGGGCGAGGCGGACCTGAGGGCCGCGGCCGAGGCGCAGCCGGACGCGATCCTGGTGCCGAAGATATCCTCGGCGGCGGAGCTGAACCTGATCGAGGCCAAGCTGGGCGCCGCCGAAGCCGCGATCGCGGTATGGGCGATGGTGGAGACGCCCAAGGCGATCCTGAACATCGCGTCCATCGCAGCCGCCGGCGGGCGGCTCGCCTGTTTCGTGATGGGTACCAACGACCTGATCAAGGAGATGCGGGGCGTCCACACCCAGGACCGCGCGAACCTTGCCGCGAGCCTGAGCCTCTCGGTGCTGGCGGCGCGGGCGAACGGCATCGCAATCGTCGACGGCGTCTACAACGACATCCAGAACGAAGCCGGCTTCCGGAGCGCCTGCGAGCAGGCACGCGCCTTCGGCTTCGACGGCAAGACGCTGATCCATCCGAGCCAGGTCGGACCCTGCAACGCGGTGTTCGCGCCGTCGGCGGCCGAGGTCGAGGCGGCGCGCAAAGTGATCGCGGCGTTCGAGCTGCCGGAGAACAAGGGCAAGGGCGCGATCAAGCTGGACGGCCGCATGGTCGAATTGCTGCATGCCGAGATCGCGCGGGGCACCGTCGCCATGGCGGACGCCATCGCGGCACTGGAGGCGGCATGAGCAAGACCGTCGCCGGCAATTTCTTCGAGGATTTCCAAGTCGGGCAGAAGATCGCGCATGCCACGCCGCGCACCCTCAGCCATGGCGATGCGGCGCTCTACCAGGCGCTGTACGGCTCGCGCTTCGCCCTGCAGTCGTCGGACGTCTTCGCGCAATTCGTCGGCCTGCCGCGGAGCCCGCTGGACGACCTCCTGGTCTTCCACACCGTGTTCGGCAAGACCGTGCCCGACATCTCGCTGAACGCGGTCGCCAATCTCGGCTATGCCGAGGGGCGGTTCCTGCGCCCCGTCTATCCCGGCGAGACGTTGTCGGCCCATTCCGAAGTGATCGGGCTCAAGGAGAACTCCAACAAGCAGACCGGCGTCGTCTATGTCCGCACTCACGGCATGAACGAGAAGGACGAGCAGGTGCTCACCTATGTGCGCTGGGTGATGGTGCGCAAGCGCGATCCCGAGGCAGCGGTGCCGGCCGCGGTGGTGCCCAAGCTGGCGGACAGCGTGGCGGTCGCGGACTTGCACATCCCGGCGCATCTGAACTTCGACACCCTGTTCGAGACCGAGCAATCCGGCTCCAAGCATCTGTGGAACGACTACGCGGTCGGCGAGAAGATCGATCACGCCGACGGCGTGACGGTCGAGGAAGCCGAGCACATGATGGCGACGCGGCTCTACCAGAACACGGCGCGGGTGCATTTCAACCAGTTCGCGGAGGGCCAGGGGCGCTTCGGCCGCCGCCTGATCTATGGCGGACACGTCGTCAGCCTGGCGCGGGCGATCTCGTTCAACGGGCTGGGCAATGCGTTCCTGATCGCCGGCATCAATGGTGGACGGCACGTCAATCCGCTGTTCGCCGGCGGCACGGTGTTCGCGTGGAGCCAGGTGCTGGACAAGCAGCCGCTCGGCCACCGCAAGGACATGGGCGCCTTGCGCCTGCGCCTGGTCGCGGCCAAGGACCTGCCCTGCGGTGAATTCCCCGACAAGGATGCGAGCGGCGCCTACCCGCAGGCCGTCATCCTCGACTTCGACTATTGGGCGATCCTGCCGCGCGGATGAGTGTCCTGACGCGCTATCGCGCCGCCCTGTCCAAAGGAGAGCTCAAGACCGACGCGGCCCAGGAGCGCGCGGTGGCGAAGCTCGGCGCCCTGGCGAAGGCGCTCAAATCGTACCGGCCGGGGCGGCGGCTGTTCTTCGGGACGGCGACGCCGCCGCGCGGAATCTATCTGTGGGGCGATGTCGGGCGCGGCAAGTCGATGCTGATGGACCTGTTCTTCGAGGAGGCGGACGTCGCGCAGAAGCGGCGCATCCACTTCAACGAGTTCATGGTCGAGACCCATGCGAAGATCCACGAAGAGCGGCAGCGCGAAGGCGCCGGCGATCCGATTCCGCCGGTAGCGCGCGCGATCGCGGCGGCGGCGACCCTGCTCTGCTTCGACGAATTCCAGGTGACCGATGTCGCCGACGCGATGATCCTGGGGCGGCTGTTCGAGCATCTGTTCACGCTGGGGGTGGTGGTGGTCGCGACCTCAAACACCCCGCCGGACCGGCTCTATGAGGGCGGCCTCAACCGCCCGCTTTTCCTGCCTTTCATCGCCGACCTCAAGGCGCGGCTGGAAGTGGTGGAGCTGAGCGGCGCGGTCGATTACCGCCTGCACCGCATTTCGGGGCTCGACACCTACATCCAGCCGCTGGGGCCGCAGGCCGACGCGGCGATGGACGCGGCGTGGCGGCGGCTCACCGACCGCAGCGGCGGGGCGCCGATGAACCTGACAGTGCTGGGCCGCACGGTGCGCGTGCCGCGCGCCGCGCGCGGCGTAGCGCGGTTCGGCTTCAAGGACCTGTGCGCCCAGCCGCTGGCGGGCGCCGACTATCTTGCCGTGGCGCATGCCTTCCACACCGTGCTGATCGATCACATCCCGCGGCTGGGGCCGGAGAAGCGCAACGAGGCGCGGCGCTTCGTGCTGCTGATCGATACGCTGTACGACGAGGGCGTGAAGCTGATCTGCTCGGCCGAGGCGCCGCCGGAGGAGCTCTACGCCGCCGGGGACGGCGCCGACGCGTTCCGCCGCACCGTGTCGCGGCTGCACGAGATGCAGAGCGAGGATTACCTGAAGCGCGGGCATGGGACGCATGGCGATGCCTTGCGCTAAGCTCGGCGGCGCAGCGCCTGGAGCCTTCGCGTGACGCGCGAGCTTGTCACCGTCTTCCTCTTCCTCGCGGTCGTGCTTGCGATCTATCGCTATCACCGCCGCATCCTGGACGCGCTGCGCCGGTTCGATGCCGACAACGTCAAGCGCATCAAGGAGCAGGAGGCCGAGAAGGCCGATCCGCTGGCGCACTTCAAGCACACGCTGAAGACCGCCGAGGAACAGGTCGAGGCGGTGACGGAGATCACAATAGCCGACGCGCGGCTGGGAACGCCGGTGACGCGCTATGTCTTCGAAGGCGAGCAGTTCGCGACGCGCGCGGAAGCGGACATTGCCCGCGCCGAAAAAATCCGCGCCATCGCGCGGACCTATTACGTGGAACTGCCGGCGGCCTTGGCGGAGCGAAAGGACCAATCCACGGTCGCGGGAACGGCACCGCCGAACACCCCGCCCCCCACCGGTTCCAATGTCGTGCCGCTGCGGCGCGGCGACGAAACCCTGCACTGAACCGGGCCTGCTTCAGGCCGCCTCGCCCTTCATCAGCCGCGGCAGCCTGCCGACGTCGCCGCCGGCGTGGCGCATGAAGAAGCGGCGGGCGGGACCGATGGAATCGACGAGGCCCATGCCGACGTCGCGCAGCAGCCGCAGCGGGGCGATGTCGTTGGAGAACAAGCGGTTGAGGCCGTCGGTCGCGACCGAGAGCGCGAAGGAATCGAAGCGCCGCCAGCGCTCGTATTTGCCCAGCGTGCCGGACAAGCCGATGTCGAGGCCCAGCCGGGCGGCGTCGAGCACGACTTCGCTCAAAGCCGCGGCATCTTTCAGCCCGAGATTGAGGCCCTGCCCGGCGATCGGATGGATGCCGTGCGCCGAGTCGCCGCAAAGCGCGAAGCGCGGCGCCACGAAGCCGCGCGCGAGATGGAATTTCAGCGGATAGGACCAGCGCGGCCCGGCGGCCCTCGTCGCACCGAGATGCGCACCGAAGCGCTTGGCGATCTCGGCGTCGAAGTCATCGGCCTCCAGTTTCATCATGCCGGGCGCGAGTTTCTCGTCTTCCGTCCACACCAGCGAGGAGCGGTTGCCCGTCATTGGCAGGATCGCGAACGGCCCCGACGGCAGGAAGTGTTCGTAGGCGACGCCGTTATGCGGCTTCTCGTGCGCGACGGTGGCGACGATGCCGCTTTGCGGATAGGACCAGGCGATCACCTGAAGCCCCATGAGATCGCGCATCGGCGAGTCGCGGCCGTCGGCGGCGACGGCGAGCGCGGCGTCGATTCGCTCGCCATTGGCGAGCGTCGCGGCGATGCCGTGCGTTTCCGCTTTGAGATCGACGAGCGCGGCCGGCGCGACGAGGCGCAGGTTCGGCAGCGTCGCGGCGGCGGCGAACAGGCCGCGGCGGATGTGGCGGTTCTCGACGATGTGGCCGAGGGAGGGGGCCCCTACCTCGGCGGCGTCGAAGTGCAGCGAGAAGGGGGACGGCTCCCCGCCGATCCGGCCGTCGGTGACCAGGATGTCGTTGATCGGCTGGGCGTCGGGGGCCAGGTACTCCCAGACGCCGAGCGCGCCATACATGCGCACCGCGGCATAGGCGAGGGCGCTGACGCGGCCGTCGAACGCCGCGTCGAGCGCGGCGGCCTGCGGCACGGGATCGGCGACCACGACATCGAGGCCGCCCTTGGCCAGGGCGATGGCGAGGGTGAGGCCGACCATGCCGCCGCCGCCGATGATGACGTCGCATCTGCTCATGCGGACAGACTAGACCCGAGCGAAGCCGTCGCGAGAAGACCCGTTGCCGCGACCGCTAGCGCTTGAGGCGGCGGCGGGCCGAAGCGCGAGAGCTTGATCATTGTTTTCAACTGGCGGCGGCACCCCCCTCCCCTCTCGGGGCTGCCGGGTTCAGCCTCTTGCCAGGCAGGCAACGCGGAAAATGGTCCCTGCCGGGCGGCTTTCAAGAGCCGCTTAAAATGTCATCAATTTGTTATTGTGGCCTAATTTATAGGCAAATCGATGCGAAAGATTCGACGCCGGGCGGCTGACATTCCAAAAATATCAAATGATTTCAACGATCCGCCATTTCCCTGCGCGACGGCACGATTCTTGATGAAGTGTTAACGCCTGAGGGGGGTGCCTCGGGTGGTGCAACCATGGAAGGACGACAGATGAAGCTGATCACCGCGATCATCAAACCCTTCAAGCTCGACGAAGTCCGGGAGTCGCTCTCGGCACTCGGCGTCCAGGGCATGACGGTGACGGAGGTCAAGGGGTACGGGCGGCAGAAGGGCCACACGGAAATCTATCGCGGCGCCGAATACGCCGTGAGCTTCCTGCCCAAGCTCAAAATCGAGGTCGCCGTCAAAAGCGAGATGGCGGACGCGGTGATCGAGGCGATCACCTCCAAGGCCAAGACCGGCCAGATCGGCGACGGAAAGATCTTCGTCACGCCGCTCGAGCAGGTCGTACGCATCCGTACCGGCGAAACAGACGGCGACGCGCTTTAGGCCGCGCAAAATCTTTGGGCCGTGGGCGGCCCGGTCAATTGGGATCAAAAAAGGGGAGTTACGACATGAGTTTCTCGAAAATGAAGCGACTGGGGGTGGGCATAGGGGCCGGCCTTGGTGCGTTCGCAGTATCGGTGGCACCGGCCTTCGCGGCCGATCCGCCGCCGCCGGATTTCAACAGCGGCGACACGGCGTGGATGCTGACATCGGCGGCGCTGGTGCTGATGATGACCATCCCGGGCCTGGCGCTGTTCTATGGCGGCATGGTGCGCAAGAAGAACGTGCTGGCGACGCTGGCGCAAAGCTTCGGCGCCACCGCCATCATCACCATCCTGTGGATGGTGATCGGCTATTCCATCGCCTTCACCGCCAATCCGGACGCGAACGTCAACCAGTTCATCGGCGGCTTCTCCTACGCGTTCCTGGCGCCGATGGGCGTCAACGCCGCCTATGGCACGGCTCCGCACCAGATTCCGGAGTCGGTCTTCATGTTCTTCCAGATGACCTTCGCGATCATCACGCCGGCGCTGATCGCCGGCGCGCTGGCGGACCGCATGAAGTTCTCGGCCTTCCTGTGGTTCATGTCGCTGTGGCTGCTGCTGGTCTATGCCCCGATCGCGCATTGGGTGTGGGGCGGCGGCTGGCTGTTCACCGCGGGCGCGCTCGACTATGCCGGCGGCTCGGTGGTGCATCTGAACGCCGGTACCGCGGCGCTCGTCACCTGCCTCGTCCTGGGCAAGCGCATCGGCTACGGCACCGAGAACATGGCGCCGCACAATCTCGTGCTCAGCGTCATCGGCGCCTCGCTGCTGTGGGTCGGCTGGTTCGGCTTCAACGCCGGATCGGCGGTCGCGGCCAATGCCAATGCCGGCATGGCGGCGGCGGCGACGCAGATCGCAACCGCGGCTGCGGCGCTGGCCTGGATGTTCGCCGAATGGATCATCGCCCGTAAGCCTTCGGTGCTCGGCATGATCTCGGGCGCGGTGGCCGGGCTGGTGGCGATCACGCCGGCTTCGGGCTTCGTCGATCCGATGGGCGCGCTCATCATCGGCCTGTCGGCCGGCGTCGTCTGCTACATCGCGGCGGTGTGGATGAAGAAGCTGTTCGGCTACGACGACAGCCTCGACGCCTGGGGCGTGCACGGCGTGGGCGGCGCACTCGGCGCCATCATGACCGGCATGTTCGCCTCCAGCGCGATCAACTCCGCCGGTCACGGCTGGCTGATGGACGGCAATTTCGGCCAGATGTGGATTCAGGTCCAGGACGTCGGCGGGGTGTTCATCTACTGCGCCGTCGGCACCTTCATCATCCTGAAGGTGATCGACATGATCGTGGGTCTGAGGGTTTCCGCCGAAGTCGAAGTCGAGGGTCTCGACATCAACCTCCACGGCGAAACAGTACACGGCTGATCCCCCGTGTGACGTAGTCTTCCTCCTCAACTGGGGCGCCGCGCGAGCGGCGCCCTTTTTGTTTGCGCGGCGGCGCGATAGCGTCGCCCGCGACGCTCGATCGGGGACAGGCGATGAACCGCCGGGAGGAATGCGCGGTGTGCGGCGCGGGCGGGCTGATCCCGATCCTCGCCACCCCGCCCTATCCCGTCTATCAGGGCTGTGTGGGGTTCGCGCGCGGCGACGACGAGACCGCCCCGATGGCGTGGTCGGCGTGCGCGGCTTGCGGCTCGGCCCAGATCGTTTCGCTGCCGCCGCTCGAACGCATCTACCAGGCCGGCCATGCGACGGGCCTGGGCGCCGCCTGGGCCCGCCATCACGCCGCCTTCGCGGCCTTCGTGCAGGCGCATGCGACGGGCGCGATCGTCGACGTCGGCGGCGGCAGCGGGACCCTGGCGCTGGCCTATAAGCGCGGCGGCGGCGACGCCCCCTGGACCATCCTGGAGCCGAATGCGCTGCGCGCCGCCGGCCTGCCCGCGGACGTGAACGTGGTCGACGGCTTCCTGGGCGATGCGGCGCTGCAGGCGATCGGCGCGAACAGCGTGGTGATGAGCCATGTGCTGGAACATGTCATCGACCTGAAAGATGCGCTGCGCGTGTTGCGCGACGCGGCGGCGTGCCGGACCGTGCTGCTGGCCTGGCCGGAGCTGGAAGCCTGGACGGCGAAGGGACAGGCGGGCGCGCTCAACTTCGAACACAACCTCTATGTCAGCGCACCGCGGCTGGAGGCGGCGTTCGGCGCCGCCGGCTGGCGGCTTCACGCGCGCCGGCGCTGGGACGAGAACGATACGCTGTTCCTGTGCTTCGTGCGCGGCGACGGCCGCACCGATGCGCCGCCATCGGATCCGTCCGCGCCGATCGCGCGCTATTACGCGGGCTTTCGCGCCCAGGCCAAGGCCCTGGACGACGCGCTGGCGCGCCATGACGGCGACGCCTTCCTGATGCCGGCCAGCGTCTATGCCCAGACGCTGATCGCGGAAGGGCTGCAGGAGGGCCGGTTCAAGGCGCTGCTCGACAACGCCGCGGTGAAACAGGGACGGCGCCTCTACGGCACCGGCCTGACGGTCGCCGCGCCGGAGGCGGCGCTGGCGGCGGCGCGCCGCCCGCTGATCGTGCTCAACGGCGGCGCGCACGAGGCCGAGATCGCGGAAAACCTGCACGCCCTGCACCGCGACGCCGTCATTCTCCGCAGCGATGCGACGCCGATCTAGGCCGCGAATTTCGGCGGCGCCACGGTGAGCGCCGCGACCGGCACCGGCACCGGCCAGTTGTCGCGGCGATAAGCGGCGAGCTTGGCGTAGTAGGCGTCCTCGACCTCGCGCAGCGCGCCATGGCCATAGTCCGCGAGGCTTTGCGCCACGCCCTTGATCGTCTCGGCCGGAATGTCCGCCATGCGCTGGGTGAAGAGCGCGCGCGGCCAGGCGTCGTCGACCAGGCGGCCGTAGCGCCGCCCGACGCCGGTGAAGACGTCGAGCCCGGCCCGCGCGTTGGCGCGCCAAGCGGCGACGTCGTCGTAAGGCGCGGCGTTGTTGAGCGCCGCGCCCTGTCTGCCGGGATTGACGTTGTTGGCGTAGAAGGCGATGTCGCCGGCGAGGCCGGCGTCGATGTGGAAGCCGCTGTAGAGAATCCAGGCATTGGCGACGATCAGGTGCCAGAAGAACGGATCGTTGAGCGCGAAGAGCAGAAGGCCCTTGCGATATTCGAGATCGTTTATGAAGGCGCCGTAGTTCGCCAGATAGCGCGCGAAGATGGGAAAGCGGTCGAGGAAGATCGCGCCGTAGCGCACGACATGCGCGAAGGGGCCGCAATCGAGATCCGCCATGACCTCCAGGCGGGCGCCGACATCGGGCGTGACGAGGCGCGCGAGATCGCGCTTGAGGCCGCCGAAGGCCGCGTCTTCGTAGAAGAAGGGCTGGTTGGCGTCGGCCCAGGGAATCCAGATCTTGCGGAAGAACGGGGCACGGCGAAGCTTCACGCCGAACGCGCTGGCGTCGACGTCGATGCGGCAAAGCCGCTCGAAGTCGGCGATCTTGCGGCGCAGGAAATCGGCCGCGAAGACGAGGTCGGGGCGGGTCTTGACGACCAGCGTGTCGTCGCCGGGAACAAGCGCCAGCGCCGCTTCGAGATTGCGGACCTGATAGACGACGCCCTTCTGCTTGAAGTTTCCGTCCGGCACGGGCGCGGCGACGCGCGTGATCTCGACATCGCCCATCGCGGCGACCGGCGCGACATGGGGATCGAGATCGGGCGAATCCCAGGTGACGTAGCGGATGGCGCGGACGCGGCCTTCCTGGCGCAGACGGCGCGGCGTCGCGAAGCTTTCGACGCACAAATCGGCGTTCTTCACGAAGCCGGTGACCACGATATCGACGGGGCGGTTCATGACGGCAATCCCAGCAGGCGGTCGGCGGCGGTCAGGGCGAACGCCGCGAAACCCGCGTCCCGCGTGTAGGGCAGGGTGCGGAAGAGATGCAGCGCCGCGAACTGGTTCAGGCGCGGCGGCAGGCCCGGATCGATCCGGCCCGCCAGGGCGCGCAACTGCTCGCCGAGCCGGCTCAGGCGCTCCAAGGCGTCGACGCTGGGCGGGCCGGCGGCGCGCAGGAACCAGAGCCCGCCGATATCCTGGAACAGCTTGGCGAGATCGAGCCAAGCGGACGACACCCAGGCGGCATCGCAGTCGAGGAAGACGGCGCGCCCGTCCTGCGGCACCAGGATGTTCTCGAGCGTGAGGTCGCCGTGATCGGGCGAATGCGGAACGCCGCTCCAGTCGCGCGCCGAAAGGGCGCCGCCCAGCGCCGCGATCGCAAGCCGATGCGGCGCCAGGATCGCAAGCGTTTCGGATTGGCGGACGATGTCGGCGATCTTGCGGTGGAAAAGATCTTGCGGAATCGGCCCGGCGGCGGCGGCGGCGAGGGCGCGGACGAGCCCGCCGACGGCCTCGACCACCGTGTCGCGGTCGAAGGGGACCGCATGGGCGACGAGCTCGGCAAGGGTGCGGGCCGGGATGTAGTCCATCTCGAAGAAGGCGCGGCCTTGCGCATCCTGCGCGATGCGCCGCACCGGCGGAAAAGCGAAGCCCTGCGCCGCGAGCAGCCGCTGCTTGATCGCCTGGCGGCGCAAACGCAGATTGCCGGCGGCATCGCATGCCGTCTTGCGCACGAAGGACTCGCCGAAGCGGGTGCACAGCGCGACGCCGGCGCCGGAATGGCCGCGCAGCGCCTGCACCACCTGGGCGTCGTCGGAGCGCGCCGGCTGCAGCAGCGCCTGGTGGGCGTGCACCGTCACCGCCAGTCCTGCATATGGTCGCCGAGCGTGGGGCTGTCGCGGTCCAGGCTGATCGCGACGGCGGACGGATAAGGATTGGTGCCGGCGTGATCGTTGACCAGGAAACGGCGGCCGTGGCGGCAATCCATGATCAGCGCATGCGGCTCGAGCCCGAGCTGGCGCAGCGCGGCTTCGGTGCGGCCGCGATAGGCCTCGGGCCGCGCCGTCATGAAGACGAGCTGGGTGCCTTCCGCCGCATAGGCGCGCAGGGCTTCGACGTTCGGCGCGATCGGCTCGTCGGGCTCGTCCCAGAAAGGCGCGAAATATTTCGAGTGGTTCTTGAACACGACGCCGTCGAGATCGCTGACGATGGTGCCGCGCCGGCGCACATAGCGGCGCCACTCCTCCAGCGTGCCGACGTCGATCAGGCCGCCGACGGCGTGCGGCTTGACGATCATGCCGGCGGCGATGGCGCGGTTCATGACATGGGAGACGAAGATCTCGTCGGACGGGGCGCCGCGCGCCACCGCGCCGAAGGCGTCGAGGAACGCGCCCGCCTCGGCGAAGCCGTAAAGGCCGACGCAGACATGGTTGGAGGCCAGGCTCTTCTCGACCATCTCCACGACCAGGCCCTGGCGGTTGATCACCGCGAAGCTCTTGGCGCCGACATTGGTCATCGCCGGGCTCTGCCGCACGTCGCTGACCGAGACGAAGCCGGTGTCGGGCAGGGAATCGGGATCGAAGAAGCTGTCGGCGTCCTTGATGGCGACGGCGCCGGTGACGCCGGCGCGCGCGATCATCCGGGCGACGGTGTCGGCGGGGCCGCGCGTCTCCTCGTCCAGGACCACGACCTCGGCGGCGGCGCCGAAGACGCGGGCGAACAGGGCGCGGCAGCCATAGCGTTCCTCATGCTCGGCGCGCACCGCGGCGACGATGCGGTCATAGGCGTCCGGCGGCACGCTGGCGGCGGCGCGCGCGATGGCGAGGTCGCCTTCGGGCAGCGTCAGCATCCATTTCGGCCGCACGCCGGGATAGCGCGAGGAACGGCCGGCGCAAGGCAACAGGAGCGTCCTGGTCATGGCCTTCAGATCTTCTTTCCGTCGCAGTGGATGAAGACGAAATGCGTGACGTGGCAATCGTCGGAGATATGGCTGTTGGGATGGATGGGCGGAAAGACGCGCGGCTGGCCAAGGCCGCCGCGGCCGATCGAGACGTCGTAGAACCACACGTCCACCGTCTTGAAGTAGTGGCCGAAATAGTTCTGCACCGCGCCCAGTTCGTTCGGGCCGATGACGACGTCGCAGCCGCCATTGGTGGCCGCGGCGTCCGTCTTGTTGTCGAACCAGCGGGCGTGGTGGTGATCGATCTTGAACACCTGGGTGGCGACGCCGGGCGACACTTCCTGCACCGGGGTCAGGGGCAGCGCCGGATAGTTGCGCGAATAGGCATATTGCAGGGTGATCTTGCCGTCCGGCTTCAGGACGCGGCAGATGTCCTTCAGGATGAGATCGCGCGTCTCGAACACACAGATGTGCTGCATCGAGATGGTGCAGTAGCAGAAGTCGTAGAAGTTCGACGGCGCCCCGCCCGTGCTGATGCCGTCCGTCACCCAGAACTCGCTGGCCGGGGTGCGGTCCTCGGCGAGGTCGATCATCGCCGGGCTGATGTCGGCGCCGTCGACCTTGCGGAAGATCTTCTGCATCCGGCGCACCATGCGCCCTTCGCCGCAAGCGATGTCGAGCGCGGCGCGGCTGCCGAAGTCGTCGAATATCGGGCGGCGCAGATCGCCGTAGAGATAGAGGAGGTTGGTCTCGTAGGGGAGATTTTCGTGAAAATCGTAATGGCCGACGACCCAGCTTTCGGGTTCCTTGCGGCCGGCATCCTCGTAATAGGAGCGCTGCATCTCAGCGTAGCGCAGCACCCCGTCGTCGGCGTCTTTCCGGTTGGCGTGGCTGCTCATCGCTATTTCCCCGATGTCTCAGTGCCGGCGGATCTGCGCCGGGTGGTGCGGATTTTCCGCGCCGATCTTGGGCGAAGGCGGTTAAATTCGTGCTAACCATGTTCCCGCGGACAAGCCGCCTCGCCTTTCGCTAAGGTCCGCAAGGCCACAGAGACTCGCGCATGCTTTTTCCCGGACGCCTCGCCGGACTTCCGCCTTCGGCCTTCGCCAAATTGGCGGCGCTGCTCGATCCGCACGCCCCCGGCCTGCCGCCGATCAGCCTGGCGGTCGGCGATCCCAACGGCGCGGTGCCCGATTTCGTCGGCGAAGCGCTGGCGCGGCACGGCAAGGCGTTCGGGGTCTATCCGCCGATCAACGGCAGCGCGGCGTGGCGCGAAGCGGCGGCGGCGTGGCTGGTGCGGCGCTTCGCGCTGCCGCCGGGGTCGATCGATCCCGACAAGAACCTGCTGCCGCTGAACGGGACGCGCGAGGGCCTGTTCCTGGCGCTGTTCACCGTGATGCCCGAGAGCAAGGCGGGGCAGCGCCCGGCGGTCTTGATCCCCAATCCGTTCTATCAGTGCTATGCGGCGGCGGCGCTGGCGGCCGGCGGCGAGCCGGTGTTCGTGCCGGCGACCGCGGCGACGGGATTTCTGCCCGACTACGCCGCGCTGCCCAAGGCGCTGCTCGAAAGAACGGCGGCGGTCTATATCTGCTCGCCGTCCAATCCCGAAGGCGCCTGCGCCAGCGAAGCCTATTGGCGCACGCTGTTCGCGCTGGCCGATCAATACGACTTCGCGGTGTTCGCCGACGAATGCTATGCCGACATCTATGCGGACGCCCCGCCCAAGGGCGCCTTGCCGATGCGCGGCGCGCCCTACGAGAAGCTCCTTACTTTCCACTCGCTGTCCAAGCGGTCAGGCTTGCCGGGTCTAAGATCCGGGATCGTGGCGGGGGATGCCAAGGTGATCGAACGCTTCCGCCAGTTCCGCAATTACGCAGGGCCGCAGGTGCCGCTTCCGATCATCGCGGCGAGCGCCGCGGCGTGGTCCGACGAGGCGCATGTCGCCGCCAACCGCGCCGGCTACCGCGAGAAGTTCGCGCTGGCGCAGCGGCTGCTGGGCAACCGCGCCGGCTTCCGGGTGCCGGAGGGCGGGTTCTTCCTGTGGCTCGACGTCGGCGACGGCGAGGCGACGGCGCTGAGATTGTGGCGCGAGGCGGGGGTGCGCACCCTGCCCGGCGCCTATATGGGCCGAGATTGTGAAGCGGGAAAAAGCCGCACAAACCCTGGATTTTCCTATATCCGCGTGGCGCTCGTTAACGACCTGTCAACCATTCTGACGGCACTCGAAAGGATGATCCCAGTGCTGGAGAAACCATGAGTCCGGCGGCACGGCGCGTGATGGCGGGCGGCGTCTATCAACCGCGGTCGCGGGGCGCGGCGATGGCCGACGCGCTGGCCGATGCGCGGCGCTCGCTGGCGCGGCTGATGCAGCTTGTGGTGATGCGCGGCGCCGGCGCCCTGCTGCTGCTCAGCGGGCTGGCGGCGCTGGTCGCGCTTCTCACCTACGACTCCGGCGATGCCAGCCTGAACAACGCGACGCGGGCGGAGCCGGCCAACTGGCTCGGGGGCCTGGGCGCAACCGCAGCGGACATCCTGCTGCAGGCGTTCGGCCTGGCGGCGGTGCTGGTGCTGGCGCCGCTGCTGACCTGGGGCTATGTCGCGATGCGCGGCAAGACCTTGCGCCATGTGTTCTGGCGCGGCTTCGCCTGGCCGATGGGGGCGCTGCTGGTCGCGGCCGGGCTCGGCGTATTTCCCGTCGTGATGGCGCTGCCGGCCGGCGACGGCGGCCTCATCGGCATCGCCGCGGCCAAGCTCGCCGCCAATGTCGGCACCGTCTATCACCAGGGCTGGATCGGCATCGCGATGCCGCTGCTGCTGCTGCTCGCGGGATTGCCGCTGGCGTTCCTCGCCACCGGCCTGCGCCTGAAACCCGTGCTGCGCGGCGTCGCGAGCATTCCGGCCGGCGCGCTGTGGCTCGGCACGCTGCTCAAGATGCCGAAATTCGCCTTCCGCAAGCCCTACGACCATGACGACGACGAGCCGGAGCTGGACGACGAGAAAGAGAGCGACGACGAGGGTTATTCGCTGGACATCGCGCCCGAGCCGATCGCGGCGGCGCGACTGGCCGAGCGGCAGCAGAACCGCGTCAAGCGCGAGGAAGCCAAGCGCGCCATGGCGGCGCCCAAGCGGCGCCAGCCGGCGCTCGACCTGGTGTCGGGCGAATACCAGCTTCCGGCGCTGAGCCTTCTGGCCGAGCCGGTCGTGGTGCACGATTCGACGGCGCTGTCGGACGAGGCGCTGGAAGAGAATGCCCGCATGCTGGAAGCGGTGCTGTCGGATTTCGGCGTCAAGGGCCGGATCATGGCGGTGCGCCCCGGCCCGGTGGTGACGCTGTACGAATTCGAGCCGGCGGCGGGGGTGAAATCCTCCCGCGTGATCTCGCTGTCCGACGACGTGGCGCGCTCGATGAGCGCAGTGGCGGCGCGCATCGCGGTGATCCCGGGCCGCAACGTGATCGGCATCGAGCTGCCCAACCAGACGCGCGAGACGGTGTATCTGCGCGAGATGCTGGCAAGCGGCGAATACGACAAGGCGCGCGCGCCGCTGACGCTGGCGCTGGGCAAGACCATCGGCGGCGAGCCGGTGATGGCCGACCTCGCCAAGATGCCTCACTTGCTGGTGGCCGGCACCACCGGCTCGGGCAAGTCGGTCGGCCTCAACACCATGATCCTGTCGCTGCTCTACCGCATGCCGCCGAGCCAGTGCCGCATGATCATGATCGATCCCAAGATGCTGGAATTGTCGGTCTATGACGGCATTCCGCACCTGCTGTCGCCGGTGGTGACCGATCCGCGCAAGGCCGTCGTGGCGTTGAAATGGGCGGTGCGCGAGATGGAAGAGCGCTACCGCAAGATGTCCAAGCTGGGCGTGCGCGGCGTCGAGGCGTTCAACGACCGGGTGCGCAAGGCCAAGGACAAGGGCGAAACCCTAAAACGGACCGTGCAGACCGGCTTCGACCGCGAGACCGGCAAGCCGATCTACGAGGACGAGGTGCTCGAACTCGAGCCGATGCCATTCATCGTCGTGATCGTGGACGAGGTCGCCGACCTGATGATGATCAGCGGCAAGGAGATCGAGGGCGCGGTGCAGCGCCTGGCGCAGATGGCGCGCGCCGCCGGCATCCATTTGATCGCCGCGACGCAGCGCCCCTCGGTCGACGTCATCACCGGCACGATCAAGGCGAATTTCCCGACCCGCATCTCGTTCCAGGTCACCAGCAAGATCGACAGCCGCACCATCCTGGGCGAGCAGGGCGCCGAGCAGCTCCTGGGCGCCGGCGACATGCTCTACATGATGGCGGGCGGGCGCATCCGCCGCATCCATGGGCCGTTCGTCACCGACCACGAGGTCGAGGACGTGGTGCGCTTCCTGAAAACCCAGGGCACGCCGGAATATCTCGACGCGGTGACCGAGGAGCCCGACGAGGAGAGCGAGGATCCCTATGCCCTGATGGGCGAGGGCAATTCGGGCTCGGGCGACGACCTCTACGACAAGGCGCTCGCCATCGTGGCGCGCGAGCGCAAGGCGACGACCAGCTATCTGCAGCGCCGCCTGCAGATCGGCTACAACAAGGCCGCCAGCCTGATCGAACGCATGGAGCAGGACGGTGTGGTGTCGCGGCCCAATCACAAGGGCCTGCGCGAAGTGCTGCTGCCGGATCACGAGGAATAGCGCCGCGGCGCTGAAAGCCCGCTGGCAATCTGCCTATTAGAGGCTAAGGTTCCTCATTCCTCGGAGGGGTCGATGTCCTATATCGAACAGTCGCTGGGTCAGGGCGAGACGCTGGTCGCGCGCGCGCATTTCCACTGGTGGTACAGCATGAAGGCGTGGCTGGCGCTGATCTTCCTGGGCTGGTGCATCATCGGGATCGTGATCTTTTTCCAGATGATGATCCGCAAATGGACGACCGAGATCGGCGTCACCACCCACCGCTTCGTGCAGAAGGAAGGGCTGTTCAAGCTCAGGACCTATGAGGTCGCGCTGCACAACATCGAGGGCGTGCGGGTGTCGCAGTCGTTCTGGGGTCGCATCCTGGGCTATGGCAGCTTGCGCATCGAAGGCACCGGCGTCGACCATGTCGACCTGCCGACCATCGGCGATCCCATCGGCTTCCGCGCCGCGATCGAGACCGCCAAATCCGGCACCGACAACCAGGGACATTGACCATGAAGCGGATTGCCGCCGCCGCCGTGGCGTTGCTGTGCACGGCCATGGCAGAGGCGGCGCCGTCGCTGCATGTCGTGGGCGTCGCGGCCAAGGACACGCTGAACCTGCGCAGCAGCCCGGACGCCAAGGCGGCCAAGACCGGCACGCTGGCGCCGGATGCGAGCGGCATCAGCGTCGTCGCGGTCGACAGCAAGGGCGCCGACTGGGTGAAGATCGCCAAGGGCACCGTCAGCGGCTGGGTGAACGCGAAATTCCTCGCCTATGAGACCGGCACGCCGGTGCGCCTGACCTGCACCGGCACCGAGCCGTTCTGGAACCTGAACGTGGGCTACGGCTTCGCCGACTTCGAGTTCAACGGCGACAAATCGAAGCTCGCGCTGGAGGAGCCGCTGACGCCGGCGGCGCGGCCCGAGCCCTGGCTGATTCCGGTGCGCGGCAAGCCGGGCTTCCTCATGATCGGCAAGCCGGCGGAGAAATGCTCCGACGGCATGTCGGACAACACCTATCCCTATTCGATGCTGGTGCGCAGCGGCAGCGTGTTCGCCGAAGGCTGCTGCAAGTAGTCACGATTCCGCGGTCTTGGGACTGAGCCACAGGTTGAGGACGAGGCCGCCCAGGCTGCACGCCGCGATGGCGGCCGCCATCGGAACCGCGCTGTCGGCGGGAAGCGCGCCCACGATCAGCGAGGCGATAGCGCCGCCGCCGAACTGAATTGTGCCGAGCAGGGACGACGCCATGCCGGCGCTGAGCGCGAAGGGGCGCATGGCGAGGCCGGTGGCGAGCGGGTTGATGGCACCGGTCGGCCCGACGGTGAACACGAGCAGCCCGGCGATGCTCCAGAGGCCGCCGAACCCGCTGAGCGCCGCCGCCAGGAGCAGCGCGCCGGCGACGCTCTGGCCGATCTGCATCGCGACGAGGACCGGCGCCGCCGAGCGCGTGCGCAACAGGCGCGCCGCCACTTGCGAGGCCGCGATCAGCGCCAGCCCGTTGGCACCGAAGAACCAGCCGAAATGCTGCGACGGGACGTGGAACAGATCGATGAGGACGTGCGGGCTGGCGGTGATGTAGGCGAACAAGCCGGCATAGGAGGTCGCCAGAGCGAGGACATAGCCGATGAAGCGGCGATCCCGCGCGAGGCGCCCGTAGTCGATCAGGATCGAGCCCAGATGCAGCACACGACGCGCCCCGCCATGACTTTCGCGCAGGCGCAGCGCGGCGGCGAGGAAGGCGGCGATGCCGAGCGCGCCCTGCGCCAGGAAGATCGCGCGCCAGCCGAACCAGAGCAGGAGATAGCCGCCGGCCAGCGGCGCGAGCAGCGGCGCCAGGCCCATCACCAGCATCATGGTGGCGAAGACCCGCGGCGATTCGTCGGGACCGAAGAGGTCGCGGACGCAGGCGCGCGCGATCACCGCGCCGGCGCAGGCGCTGACCGCCTGGACGAAACGCAGCGCGACCAGGACCTCGACGCTTTGCGCCAGGGCGCAGGCGAGACAGGTGAGCACGAAGATGCCGAGGCCCCAGAGGAGCGGCGGCTTGCGGCCGAAGCGGTCGGCGAGCGGCCCGAACAGCGCCTGGCCGAGCGCGAAGCCGAGGAAGAACGTCGCCAGCGAATGCTCGACCGCGCCGATGGCGACGTGGAAGTCGCGCGCGATCGCGGGAAGCGCCGGCAGGTAGAGGTCGGTCGAGATCGGCGCGGCGGCGGTCAGCGCCCCCAGGATGACGATCAGTTCGACGCGGCGCGCCCCGCCGGGGACAGGAGTGGCGTTCATGTCCCACCTATCGCGCAAGCCGAGGCTTGCGGTAAAGTTGCCGGGGGCGGAATTCTTCTCAAGGATCACCATGCGCTTTGCAACGAGGGCCGCAGTGATGTCGCTGGCGCTGCTGGCGGCGCCGGCGGCGGCGGCCGCCGACGCCAACAACGGCAAGGTCGTGTTCGGCCGCTGCGCCATCTGCCACACCACCACGAAGGGTGGGCCCAATGGGCTCGGCCCCGACCTGTTCGGCGTGGTGGGACGGCGGGCGGCGTCGCTGACCAACTACATGTATTCGGGGGCGCTGAAGCGTTCCGGCATCACCTGGACCCCCGACAAGCTGAGGGCCTGGATCACGTCGCCGGCGCGGCTGGTGCCCGGCACCAAGATGGCGTTCGGCGGCATTCCCAATGCCAAGCAGGTCGACGACATCGTCGCCTATCTCGCGACGCTGAAGTGATCGCGCGCGCGGCGGGCTTGCTGGCGCTGGGCCTGGCGGCCTGCGGCGGCGCGGCGAAACCGCCGATTCCCCCTTCTCCCGGCGACGGCTGCACGCTGCGCCATCCCGCGGAGCGGGTGGATTCGCTGAAGAAGCTGCCCAAGGCGGTGCGCGACGCCCTGCTGGCGACGGCGGGCGGCATGGCCGACCGCGGCGAATTCTTCAATGCCGGCGACGCCGTGAGCACGCCGGCGCCGTTCAACCGCTTCATCGCCGCCGGCCAAATCGGGACGCGCTGGTTCGTGTGGTACGAGCATGGCGGCATCGCCTATTGGAAGCAGATCGCGGTGCTGGGCGCCGATCCCTCGTCCGGCTTCATCGTCGTGCGCCTCGATGCCCGCGCCAGCGATGCCGATCTGTGCGCGCTCACCGACAAGCTGTTCGACGACGGCCTCTGACAGGCTGCAGCGATGAGGAACCTCGCCCGGAGCCGCAAAATTCCCCACGGCAGCGATATGCGGCGGAATGACGCGGAGCGGGTGTTTTGCTGCGCTGCACACAAGATTCGCGAGCGATTAGCGAGCCTTGTTTCCCTAACGAAATGGGAATGACGCTTCGTTGACAGTCGTTTGGGCCGGTCCTAGTTTTTGCGCCGCACAAGAGAGGGCGGTCCGTCAAAGACGCGGCGCGGAAGCCGCGCGCGCAAGCTAAACCAACCGCCTCCGTTCAGGGATCTTCGAGCTCATGAAAGTACTGGTGCCCGTCAAGCGGGTGATCGACTACAACGTGAAGGTTCGCGTCAAGGCGGATCAATCGGGCGTGGACCTCGCCAACGTCAAGATGTCCATGAACCCGTTCGACGAGATCAGCGTCGAAGAGGCCGTGCGCCTGAAGGAAAAGGGCAAGGCGACCGAAGTGATCGCCGTCTCCATCGGGCCGCAGCAGGCCTCCGAGACCATCCGCACCGCGCTCGCGATGGGCGCCGACCGCGGGATTCTGGTCAAGACCGACGCCGAGGTCGAGCCCTTGGCGGTCGCCAAGATCCTCAAAGCGATCTGCGACATCGAAAAGCCCGCGCTGGTGATCACCGGCAAGCAGGCGATCGACGACGACAGCAACCAGACCGGCCAGATGCTGGCGGCGTTGCTGGGCTGGGCCCAGGGCACCTTCGCGCACAAGCTGGAGCTCGAAGCCGAGACGGCCAAGATCGAACGCGAGATCGACGGCGGGCTGCAGACCGTCGAGGTCAAGCTGCCGGCGGTGATGAGCGTCGATCTGCGCCTCAACGAGCCGCGCTATGCCTCGCTGCCCAACATCATGAAGGCCAAGAAGAAGCCGATCGACGAGAAGTCGCCGGCCGACTACGGCGTCGACGTCGCGCCCAAGCTCAAGACCCTGAAAGTGACCGAGCCGCCCAAGCGCATCGCCGGCATCAAGGTCAAGACCGCCGCCGAACTGGTCGGCAAGCTCAAAGAAGCGGGAGCGTTCTGATGGCGTCGCTGGTCATTGCCGAACACGACAACAAGACGCTGAAGGAAGCGACCGCCAAGACCGTGACCGCCGCGACGCAATTGGGCGGACCGGTGCATGTGCTGGTGGCCGGACAGGGCGCCGACGCGGTCGCCGCCGCGGCCGCCAAGCTCGCCGGCGTGGAGAAGGTGCTGGTCGCCGACGACGCGCTCTATGCCAAGATGGTCGCCGAGACGATGGAGACGCTGATCCTGTCGCTCGCCGGCAGCTACGATGCGATCCTCGCCCCCGCCACGACCAACGGCAAGAACTACATGCCGCGCGTCGCCGCCAAGCTCGACGTCGCGCAGATCAGCGAGATCATCAAGGTCGTGAGCCCCGACACTTTCGAGCGCCCGATCTATGCCGGCAACGCCATCGCCACGGTGCAGGCCGGCGCCGGCAAGAAGGTCATCACCGTGCGCACCACGACCTTCAAGGCGGCGGGCGAAGGCGGCGCGGCGGGCATCGAGAAGGTCTCCGCCGCCGCCGATCCGGGCCTTGCCAAATTCGTCGGCGAGGAGCTTTCCAAGTCGGAGCGCCCCGAGCTGACCTCGGCCAAGATCGTGATCTCGGGCGGGCGCGGCATGCAGTCGGGCGACAATTTCCACATGCTCGACAGAATCGCCGACAAGCTGCACGCCGCCGTCGGCGCGTCGCGCGCCGCGGTCGATGCCGGCTTCGTGCCCAACGACTACCAGGTCGGCCAGACCGGCAAGGTGGTGGCGCCCGATCTCTACATCGCGGTCGGCATCTCCGGCGCGATCCAGCATCTCGCCGGCATGAAGGATTCCAAGATCATCGCCGCGATCAACAAGGACGAAGAGGCGCCGATCTTCCAGGTCGCCGATTTCGGCCTGGTCGCCGACCTCTTCAAGGCCGTACCCGAAATGGAAGAAGAGCTGACGAAGCTCGGTTACTAGTCCAACAAGGACAAAGCGCATGACTATCGAACGCATCGGCGTTATCGGCGCGGGCCAGATGGGCAACGGTATCGCTCACGTCCTGTCGCTTGCGGGCTACGACGTGGTGCTCGACGACATCAACAAGGAGCAGCTCTCCAAGGCGCTGGAGCGCATCACCAAGAACATGCACCGCCAGGCGGCGCGCGGCCTGATCAAGGAAGACCAGATCGAGCCGGCGATGAAGCGCATCCGCACCACCACGGCGCTCGACGACATGAAGGACCGCGACCTGGTGATCGAGGCGGCGACCGAGGACGAGGCGGTCAAGAAGAAGATCTTCCAGGACCTGACGCCGCGCATCTCCGACAAGACGCTGCTGGCGACCAACACGTCCTCGATCTCGGTGACGCGGCTCGCGACCGCGACCGACCGGCCGGAGCGCTTCATCGGCATCCATTTCATGAACCCGGTGCCGGTGATGCAACTGGTCGAGGTGATCCGCGGCATCGCCACCGACGACGCGACGTTCCAGGCGGCGCTGGAGATCGTCAAGCGCACCGGCAAGACGGCGGCCTATGCCGAGGACTTCCCGGCCTTCATCGTCAACCGCATCCTGCAGCCGATGATCAACGAGGCGGTCTATACGCTGTATGAAGGCGTCGGCAACGTCGAGGCGATCGACACCTCGATGCGGCTGGGCGCCAACCATCCCATGGGGCCGTTGCAACTGGCGGACTTCATCGGCCTCGACACCTGCCTCTCCATCATGCAGGTGCTGTATGAGGGCCTGGCGGATTCGAAATACCGCCCCTGCCCGCTACTGGTGAAGTACGTCGAGGCCGGCTGGCTGGGCCAGAAGACCGGCCGCGGCTTCTACGACTACCGCGGCGAGCACCCGGTGCCGACGCGATAGTTCTTGCGATTTCGGCACGTGGCCGAGCAGGCCGGCCTTATCGAGGGCACGCGCGCCGATGTCGAGGTGCGCGCGGACGGCTCGGTGGTCATCCGCAAGGCCCAGCGCCGCTACACGCTCGAAGAACTGATCGCCGGCATGACGCCGGACAAAGAACATCCTTCCTGGGATGATTCGCCACGCGGTGAAGAGCTTCTATGACGGACTTGCCCGAACGCGGCAGCATCGTCTGGATGGATTTTTCTCCGCATGCGGGCCACGAGCAGGCCGGTCGACGCCCAGCCATTGTCCTGACCACGCGCGCCTATCATGAAGCCACGTCGAAAGCCGTGGTGTGTCCGGTCACGAGCAAGCAGCGCGGCTGGCCGATGGAGGTCAGACTGCCCGACGGCTTGGCGGTCTCAGGTATCGTGTTGGTGGATGAGGTGCGAAGCATTGACCGAGGCGCTTGGCATTTGAAAGTGATCGGAATGGCACCGCAGGAGGTGCTCGCCGAAATCGGCGCCAAGCTGGCGCCGTTTCTCAGCCTCTAGCGCGTGGCCGCCGGCGTTCAGGCCCGACACTCCGCACTCTTGCCGCCATGGGCGCGCAGGACGTCTTTCACGTAGTACAGCGCCATGCCCTGCGCCTGCTTTTCCGGCCCGGCGCCGGGCAGCGCCGCGACGCTCTTCGTCCAATCGGCGGCGCAGACAGCCGCGTCGCGCGGCGAGGCGGCGCAGGCGATGAAGCCGTCGAACGCCTGGCGGTAGGTGGCGAACTGCGCCCGCGTCATCGGTCCGCCATGGCCGGGCAGAAGGATGCGAAACGGCGTCCGCGCGATGCGGGCGAGCGCCCGGCTCCAGCCTTGCGGACAGGCGGTGTCGAGGAACGGCGCGGGCAAGGTCACCAGGTCGCCGACTGCGGCGACGCGCGCCGCCGAATCGTAGACCCAGACATCGCCGGCGGTCGCCGCATCCGGCGCGAGATTCACCATCAGCACCTCGCCCGCAATCGTTCTTGCCGCCGAGCGGTCGACCACGATGTCGGGACGAAGCGCCGCGCCGTTCTCGAAGGTCGCGAGGTCGCCGCGCACGTCCTCGGCCGTGTCGGGCGGAAGCTTTCCGCTGTCGAGATAGGGCTTGGCCTCGGCGGCGCTCCTGGCGAGAAAGCCGGTCAGGGCGGCGTCGATGGCGTTGCTGGCATAGACCTTGAGGCCCGGATAGGCGGCCCTGAGAGCGGGATTGCCGCTGACGTGATCCAGGTGCCAGTGGCTGTTGACGATCGCCGCGATCGGCTTGCCGCTCGCTTTCGCGAAATCGAGGATCGCGTCGCGCTGCCAGCGATGGCGGCCGGTGTCCATGACGATCAGGCCGTCCGGCGCATCGAAGACGATGGAATTGCCGTCGGGCTGGCGGCCCGCGAGCATCCCGCCCGGGATCAGCCAGACGCCTTTGGCGATGGGCCGAGGCGGATCGGCGGCGGGCGTCGCTACGGTCAGGACGGCAGCCGCAGCCAAAACGAGTCGCGCCAGCATTCTTCACCCCTCCCGCAAGGCGAACATGCTTTGCCGCGCCGGCGGCGATGTCGATGCACGATCCTGTGAGGCCGATGAGATCCGCGCGCGACCGGGAATATTGCGGACCGATTGGCAGCGCATGGTCGAGCCGCTAGCGTGGCGGCATGAAGACCTATCGCATCGCCGTCATCGGGCTCGGCCAGCGGATCGCGCATGTGCTGCGCGCCATGGCCGAGGTCGGCTGGAAACTCGACGTCGCGGGCCATGTCGATCCGCGGCCGGTCGGCCTGCCGATCCTGGCCGAGCGCGACATCCCGCCGGGCAAGGCTTACGGCAGCGTCGCGGCGCTGCTGAAGGACGGGCCGTACGACCTCGTCATGATCGGCTCGCCCAACCACTTGCACCACGAGCACCTGCTGGCGGCGTTCGCGGCCGGCTATCCGATCTTCGCCGAGAAGCCGATCGTGCGGACGGAAGATGAGACCTTCGCGCTGGCGCGGCATCTGGCGGACGCCAAGACGCCGCCGCTCTATATCGGTCTCGTCATGCGCTCGATGCCGATCGTGCGCGAGACGATCAAGCGCATCGATGCGGGTGCGCTCGGCGAGCTGGTGTCGATGGACGCGACCGAGCACCTGCCGCCGGAGCATGGCGGGTATCTGGCGCGCAACTGGCGGCGCCGCCAAGAATGGGGCGGGTCCTATTTCCTCGACAAGGTGTGCCACGATTTCGATATCTTCGGACGCATCGCGCGGGCGCGGGCGAGCCGCGTCGCCAGCTTCGGCGGCCGGCGCATCTTCCATGCCGGGCGCGCCGATGCGCCCCGGACCTATAGCGACGGCGCACCGGCCTATGCGATGCGCGACGCCGGCTGGGCCGGGGCCAACGACGCCTTCCAGTCCGACATGGACGTCGCCGACCACCAGACGGCGCTGGTGGAGTACGACAGCGGCTTCCAGCTTTCCTTCCACTCCAACAGCCATGTGAGTCTCGGCGAGCGGCGCTGGTACATCGCGGGCACCGAGGGCACGCTTCTGGCCGACCTGGTGCGCAACAAGCTGATGATCCGCGGCGCGCTGGACAAGGCAAAGCCCGAGTGCATCGACTTCTCGACCCGCACCGAAGACAACCACAACGGCGCCGACCAGGCGATGGCGGCGGACCTGCTGGCGACGCTGGAGACGGGCGCGGCGTTCCCGGTGACGCCCTATGAGTCGATGGAGGCCGGCCTGACCGTGATGGCGATCGACCGCGCCATGGCCGAGCGGCGGCTGGTCGACTGCGCCTCGCTATGGGCCGATTACGACGCGGCGCGGGGTCGGAAGTAAGAGCTATTTCCGCGTGGCGACGGCGCGTTCGAGCGATTCGCGAATGAAGCGCTGATAGGGCATCTTTCGCGCCGAGGCGCGGGCCTTCACGGCCTTGAGGAGCGTCTCCGGCAGCCGCATGTTCACGCGCGCCGTTTTCTTTTCGAATTCGAACCGAGCCGGCTTGAATTGCGCGAAGTCGAGATCCGACAAGTCCGCAGCGAGAAATGCCTCGGCATCGGCATCCGTTTTCAATCTAGGGACTTTTCTTTTCATACGCATCGATCTCTTTCTTGTGCATGTAACGCGCGCTGATCGGGCGGATGCGAAAGGTTCCGTCCACCATGCGAAACACGAAGGCTACGAACAGTGCGCGGCCGGCCGCTGTTCGTCCGATCGCCAGAAGCCGGTCTTCGTTCGCGGAGTGCTTCCAGTCCGGAGCGATGCGAGGCGTTCCCTCGAACAGGCTTTCTATTTCGTCGACCGAAACGCCGTGCCGGCAGCATTCGCCAGATTGCCCGTGTCCCAATCGAATCCCGCAATGGCTCTGACCATCGGAGGGAGCGTCTAGCATTTGTACATACAAATGGCAACACACCATTCCCACCGCGCCGGTTGCTCTTCGGCCGCTCAGCTCGGCTTCGTCGCGCCCAGGGTCTTGAACCAGGCGATCGCCTCCGGATTGTCCCATTGCGCGGGGCCGATGGCGCGGCCGATCTCGCGGCCTTTGGGGTCGATGAGGACCGTCAGCGGCAGGCCGAAGGCGTTGAAGGCGCGCAAGAGCGCGATGTTGGAGTCTATATAGGCGTCGAGCGCCTTGGCGTCGTGCGCGTCGAGGAAGCTGCGCGCGTCGGCCGGCGTGCCGCGCCCGACATCGACCGCGACCACAGCGACCCCGCCCGGCGGCAGCGCGGATTTGAGCTTGGCGAGCGCCGGAAGCTCCTTGACACAGGGACCGCACCAGGTCGCCCACAGATTGAGCAGGAGGTAGCGGCCCTTGAAGCCGGCCAGCGGCTGGCGCACGCCCTTGGCATCGGTGACGGCGACCATCGGCGCGGGGACCGGCGCCTTGCCCAGGACGAAGGGCGCCAGCGCGGCGGGCGGGCCGGCGTCCGCCCCTGCGTGGACAGGGTTGGCGGTAATCCCATATAGAACGGCGGTCAGCACGGCGAGGGCCAAAACGGCGCCGATAGCGTAGTATTGCCAACGAGAAAGCGTCACGGGCGTCTCATGGTTGCGAACAAAATGTGGGGCGGCCGGTTCGAAGGCGGACCCGCATCCATCATGGAGGTCATAACGCCCTCCATCGATTTCGACAAACGGCTGGCGGCACAAGACATCGCCGGCTCCAAGGCGCATGCCCGGATGTTGGCGGTGCAACAGATCATCTCGCAATTCGACGCCGAGGCGATCATTCGCGGCCTGGAGCAGATCGACGCGGAAATCGCCGAGGGCAAGTTCACCTTCAGCCGGGCGCTGGAGGACATACATCTCAACATCGAGTCGCGGCTGAAAGAGCTGATCGGCGACGCGGCGGGGCGGCTGCACACCGCGCGCTCGCGCAACGACCAGGTGGTGACCGATTTCCGCCTGTGGGTGCGCGAGGCCTGCACGCGGGCCGACCAGGGATTGGAGGCGCTGCAGCGCGCGCTGTTCGCGCAGGCCGAGGCGCACTACGCCACCGTCATGCCGGGCTACACCCACATGCAGCCGGCGCAGCCGGTGACGTTCGGGCATCACTGCCTCGCCTATGTCGAGATGTTCTATCGCGACCGCGGCCGCTTCGCCGATTGCGCCAAGCGCCTGAACGAGTCGCCGCTCGGCGCCGCGGCGCTGGCGGGGACGCCCTTTCCCATCGACCGCGACGTGACGGCCAAGGCGCTGGGCTTCGCGCGGCCGATGCGCAATTCGCTGGACGCGGTGTCGGCGCGCGACTTCGCGCTGGAATATCTGGGCGCGGCGACGATCCTGGCGACGCATCTGTCGCGGCTGGCGGGCGAGATCGTGCAATGGTCGACCCCGGCCTTCGGCTTCGTGCGGCTGTCGGACGCGTTCACCACCGGCTCCTCGATCATGCCGCAGAAGCGCAATCCCGACGCCGCCGAACTGATCCGCGGCAAGACCGGGCGGGTGCTGGGCGATTTCGTGGCGCTGGCGACGGTGGTGAAGGGCCTGGCGCTGGCCTATGGCAGCGACCTGCAGGAAGACAAGGAACGGGTGTTCGACGCCGCCGACACGATCGAGGTCAGCCTCGCGGCGATGGCGGGGATGCTGGCCGATCTGAAAGTGAATGCGGACGCGATGCGCGCGGCGGCGGAAGCCGGCTATCCGACCGCGACCGATCTCGCCGACTGGATCGTGCGGGTGCTGAAGAAGCCGTTCCGCGACGCGCATCACCTCGCCGGCAGCATCGTGCGCCGGGCCGAGGAACTGAACCTGCCGCTGGAGAAACTGCCGCTGGCCGAAATGCAGGCGGTGGAGCCCGGCATCACCGAAGCGGTGTTCGCGGTGCTGCCGCTGGAAGCCTCGGTCAAGGCGCGCATGAGCTATGGCGGCACCGCGCCCGACCGGGTGCGCGAGCAGCTTAAATTCTGGAAAGAGAAGCTGAAATGAACTCTCTTCGCCGGCCGAGAAAAATCTCAACCGTCATCGCCGGCCTCGTGCCGGCGATCCAAGATCACCATGATGCTGGGGTGTTCATGGATGGCCGGGACAGGCCCGGCCATGACGATGGATGGTTTCGGATACCAAAGAAGAACACTGCGCTTGTGTTCGTGTTTGCGATGGCTCTCGGCGTTGCGTCGTGCGGCGTCAAGAACGATCTCGTCCTGCCCGACGGCAAGCCGACGCCGAAGGCCGAGAAGGACCCGTCCAAGCCGCCGCAGCAGCCCGGGCGATGAACCATTTCGCCTACAGGAACGGCGAGCTGTGCGCCGAAGGGGTCGGGCTTGCCGCGCTGGCCGAGAAGGTCGGCACGCCGTTCTATTGCTATTCCAGCGCGACGCTGATCCGGCACTACCGCGTGTTCGCGGCGGCGTTTCCGCCGAACGCGCTGGTCGCGTTCTCGGTCAAGGCGCTGGGCAATGTCGCGGTCCTGAAGACGCTGGCGCGCGAAGGCGCCGGCGCCGACGTCGTCTCGGGCGGCGAGCTCAAGAAGGCGCTGCGCGCGGGCATCCCGGCGGCGCGGATCGTGTTCTCGGGCGTCGGCAAGACGCGCGCCGAGATGGCGCTCGGCCTCGAAGCCGGCATCCATCAGTTCAACGTCGAGAGCGAGCCGGAGCTGGAGGCGCTGAGCGAGGTCGCGGCCGGCCTGGGCAAGACCGCGCCGGTCACCATCCGGGTCAATCCGGATGTCGACGCCAAGACGCATGCCAAGATCACCACCGGAACCGCCGAGACCAAGTTCGGCATCCCATGGTCCCGGGCGCGGGACGCCTATGCCCTGGCGGCGAAGCTTCCCGGCATCCAGGTCGTCGGCATCGACGTCCATATCGGCAGCCAGATCGTCGACCTGGAGCCGTTCGAGACCGCGTTCAGGAAGGTCGCGGAACTGACCGCGCTCCTGCGCGGCGACGGACATGCGATCGCGCGCCTCGACCTCGGCGGCGGGCTGGGCGTGCCTTACATCGTCGACAACACGCCGCCGCCCGATCCTTCCGCCTATGGCGCGATGGCGACGCGGATCACCAAGGACCTCGGCGTGCAGCTCATCCTGGAGCCGGGGCGGCTGATCGCGGCCAATGCCGGCATCCTGGTGGCGCGGGTGCTGTACATCAAGAAAGGCGAGGCCAAGACCTTCGCCATTATCGACGCCGGGATGAACGATTTGATCCGCCCGGCGCTCTACGATTCCCATCACGAGATCGTGCGCGTCAACGAACCGGGGCGGCATACGCCGCGGCGGCGCTATGACGTGGTCGGACCGGTGTGCGAAACCTCGGATATCTTCGCCGCCGACCGCGAGATGCCGGAACTGAAATCGGGCGATCTGGTGGCGATCTTGACCGCAGGCGCCTATGGCGCGGTGATGTCTTCGGCTTACAATGCGCGGCCGCCCGCGCCCGAAGTGCTCGTCAAGGACGAGCAGTGGAGCGTGGTGCGGCCAAGACAGGACGATGACGCGTTATTCGGATCCGAACGAATTCCGGACTGGCTCCAGGGCTGAGCGCACCGAGCGCTATGTCCTTGCGTCGCGCGCCGCGCTTCTATGGGAGCGCGCCTGGCCGGCGCTGTGGCCGGCGAGCGGCATCGCCGGGCTGTTCGCCGGCGCCGCGCTGTTCGACGCCTTCGCCCCCCTGCCCTGGACGCTGCATGCCCTGATCCTGAGCGGGACGATCACCGCCATCGGCCTGGCGCTCTATTTCGGCTTCCGCGAGATGGGCGTGCCGGACTGGATGGAGGGCGCGCGGCGGCTGGAGAAGAGCAGCGCCCTCAAGCACCGCCCGATCTCCGAAGCCGGCGACCGCATGGCGCTGGGCCAGGGCGACGCGCTGGCCGAGGAATTGTGGAAGCTGCATGTGCGGCAGGCACTGGCCGGGATCGGCCGGCTGCGGCTGGCGTGGCCGGCGCCGGGGCTCGCCAGGCGCGATCCGCGCGCGCTGCGCTTCGCCGTGCTGCTGCTGCTGGCGGCGGGCATCGCCATGGCGGGATCGGATTCGCTGCGCCGGCTCATGGCCGGCTTCGGCGACAGCGGCGCCGCGGCGAGCGCCAGCGTCGACGCCTGGATCGATCCGCCGCCCTATACCGGCGAGCCGCCGGTCTATCTCGCCCGCGGCATGACGCTGGCGGTGCCGGCGGGCTCGACGCTGAACCTGCGGGTGCATGGCGCCGGACACCTGCCGGGACTCTCCGTCGACAGCGACGCGGATGGCGGCGCCGGCTTCAGCGGCGCCCATGGCGAGTATGCCGCCACCGTCATCGTCGCCGCCGACGCGCATGTGCGGGTGCGCAGCGCCGGCCGCGCCATCGGCGACTGGACGATCACCGCGATTCCCGACAAGCCGCCTTCCATCGCCTTCGCCGCGGCGCCGGCCAAGACCGAGCACCAGGTGCTGAAGCTCTCCTACAAGGCGTCCGACGATTACGGCGTCGCGGCCGTACGCGCGATCATCCGGCCGCACAATCGCAAGGGCGCGGCGATCGTGCTCGATCTCGGCGTCTCGGGCGGCAAGGCCGTCGCCGCCTCGAGCTTCAACGACCTGACGGCGCATCCCTATGCCGGGCTCGACGTCGACATCGCGCTGCAGGCGGCGGACGGCGCCGGCCATGTGGCGACGACCAAGCCGGTCACTTTCCGGCTGCCGTCGCGGGTGTTCACCCATCCCCTGGCGCGCGCCCTGATCGAGCAGCGGCAGGACCTTTCGACCACCACCCAGCCGGCCGAGCGCAGCCGGATCGTGCGCGCGCTCGACGCGCTGACCCTGGCGCCGCAGATTTTCTATGCCGAGCAGACGGGCGTCTATATGGGCATCCGCGCCGCGCGCTGGGCGCTCGCCAATGCGGAGCATGCCGAAGAGATCGCGCATGTCGAGGACCTGTTGTGGCAGATCGCGGTCGGGCTGGAGCGCGGCGGCCTGCTGTCGGCGGCGGCCGAACTGCGGCGGCTGCAAGCGGTGCTGGCGCAGGCGCTGGCGCAGGGCGCGCCGCAGGAAGTGATCGACGAATTGCTGCAACGCTACAACGACGCGATGCAGCGCTATATGCGGATGCTGGCGGAGAACCCATCCGCGGCGCCGAGCGATGCGCCGCCGCCGGGCACACGGACCCTGAGCCAGCAGGACCTCCAGGCGCTGCTCAAGGCGATCCAGCAACTGGCGCAGAGCGGGGCGCGGGCGCAGGCGCAGCAGATGCTGGCGCTGCTGCAGAACCTGCTGGAGAACCTGCGCCTCAGCAGCGGCAGCGGCGGCGACGGCTCCAACGATCCCCAGAACAAGGCGCTGAGCGATGCCAACCGGGCCTTGAGCGAATTGATGGGCAAACAGCGCGAATTGCTCGACAAGACTTTCAAGGGCCGCCAGGGCCAGAGCGTCGATCCCAAGGGCCTCGAGAAGGAACAGGGCGACATCCAAAAGCGCCTCGGCGACGTCGAGAAGGGCCTGGGCGAGCAGCACATCCCGGTGCCCAACGACATGGGACGGGCGGGACGCTCGATGGGGGATTCGGGGCGCGAACTGGGCTCCAACGATCTCACGGGATCGAGCATCGACCAGAAGAACGCGCTCGACGCGCTGCGCAGCGCCGCGACCGAGCTGGCGCAGCGGCTGATGAAGCGGATGGGGCAGGACAGCCAGGGCGAGACCGATCCCTTGGGGCGCAGCCGCAACGGCACGAATCTCGGCGACGACGTCAAAGTGCCGGACGCGGCGCAGATGCAGCGGGCGCGCGACATCCTGCTGGAGCTGCGCCGCCGCGCCGCCGAGCGCGGGCGGCCGCAGCAGGAGCTGGATTACATCGACCGGCTGCTGAAGCAGTTTTGAGAACCCACCTCCCCCTTGCGGGGAGGTCGAAAAACGCCGAGCGAAGCGCAGCGTAGCGATGGCGTTTTTCGGGTGGGGGGATTGCCGCCGGAGAGAATCCCCCCACCCGAAATTCGCGAAGAGCGAATTTCGATCTCCCCACAAGGGGGAGGTGAAATGAGCTACTCCCCCGCCCTGGCGAACCGGACTTCGAGATTGTGCGTGCCCGCCGGCGGGCTCGACAGCCGGGTGCGGAATTTGGCCAGGGCGCCGGGCTTCAGCGTGGTGACGCCGGGGACGAAGGTCCAGTGGTAGAGTTCGCGCTGGTCCATGTCCAACAGCGCGACACGCACCAGCGGCACGCTGAGCTCGTGGTCGCTGCGGTTGACGATCTTGCCGGTGACGGCGAGCACCATCTGGCCATCCTCGGTCTGGCTTTGATAGGAGACGTCGGCGAAGTCGATGCCGCGCGGGCTGACGGGCAGGCCGGCGGCGGCATAGAGCGACGACGATTGCGGCAGCCAGGTCGCGACGCTGTCGCGGAAGCTGACGCCGGCCCAGCCGATCAGGATGACGAGGGCGATCAGGAGGACCCAGCCGCCGAGGAGGGCGAAACGGCCGCCCCAGGAGCGCGCCGGGGCCGGCGCCGGGACGCTTTCTTCCTCCACGTCGTCGGCGACGGCCGGGGCGAAGGCGGCGACCCGGGGTGCGGCGGCGATGGCGACCGGGACCGGGAGTTCGGCCGCCGGCTCGGGCGGGCGCGGCGGCTCAGGCGCCTGGACGATGATTTCGGCTTCGGGGTCCGGCTCCGGCGCCGGTCCGAGCTGGTGCCAGACATTGCCGCATTTGGCACAGCGCACGCTGCGCCCGGCGGCGGGAAACTTCGACGCGTCCGCCTGGTACCGGGTCTCGCATTGGGGGCAAGTCAGGATCATAGGCGACAGTGTCTCCGATCGGGACGAAAATAGCTTCAAGGACTTTGCCCTCGCAAGGCTGGGGCCGGGCTAGACCCTTGAATCCCGGTGCGATTCCAGCCGCGCGGCGGATTCCCCTTAGGACCCGCGCCCTCTATGGTTCAACCCCATGGTTCGCTTCGAAAATGTCGGCATGCGCTACGGCGCCGGCCCCGAGGTCCTGCGCGACGTGACCTTCGTGCTGGAGGCGGGGTCTTTTACCTTCCTCACCGGCCTATCCGGCGCCGGCAAGACGACCCTGCTCAAGCTCATCTTCCTGGCCGAGCCGCCGTCGCGCGGCCTGATCACCCTGTTCGGCAACGACATGGCGACGGCGCGGCGGGCCGATTTCCCCGCCATCCGACGCCGCATCGGGGTGGTGTTCCAGGACTTCCGCCTGCTCAGCCACTTGTCGGCGTTCGACAATGTCGCGCTGCCCTTGAAGCTCGCCGGGCGGCATGAAGGCGACTACGAGCACGACGTCGAGGAATTGCTGTCCTGGGTCGGGCTCGGCGACCGCATGCAGGCGCGCCCGCCGACGCTGTCGGGCGGCGAGCAGCAGCGCATCGCCATCGCCCGCGCCGTGGTGGCGCGCCCCGACCTGCTGATCGCCGACGAGCCTACCGGCAATGTCGATCCCGAGATCGGGGCGCGGCTGATCCGGCTGTTCGGCGAGCTCAACCGGCTGGGCACCACGGTGCTGATCGCGACCCATGACCGCGGCCTGATCGAAAGCACCAAAGCGCGCGAGATGCGGCTGGTCGATGGGCGGCTGGTCGAATTGCGCTCGGGGCTGCGGACATGAACCGCTCGTCCTCCGGCCGCCTTCTGCCGCGCGAGAAGGGCGCCGCGCCGCTCGACATCGTGATCGGGGTGATGGCGTTCCTCGCGGCGCTGGCGCTCGGCGCTTCGCTGGTGGCGGAGCGCGCCTCGGCCGGCTGGCGCGCCGGATTGTCGGACCGGTTGACGGTGCAGATCCTGGTGCCGGAGCACGGCGACGCCGCCGCGACCCTGGCGCGCGAAAGCGATGCGGTGCTGGACGTCCTGCGCGCGACGCCGGGCATCGCGCATGCCGCGCCGCTGTCGGACGAGGAGATGCAGCTTCTGGTCGAGCCCTGGCTGGGCAAGGGCGCGCTGGTGGCCGAGTTGCCGCTGCCCCGGCTGATCGACGCCACGATCGTGCCGGGCACGAGCGTCGACCTGGCGGGGCTGAGCGCGCGGCTGAAGCGGGCGGCGCCGGATTCGCAGCTCGACGATCACAGCCATTGGATCGCGCGGCTGAAAGCGCTCGCCGACACCATCGTGTGGAGCGCCTGGGGGATTCTCATCCTGATCGCGGTCGCCACCGCCGCGACGGTGGCGTTCGCGACGCGGGCCGGACTCGAAGCGCAGCACGACATGGTCGCGCTGCTGCACCAGATGGGGGCGCAATCCGGATTCATCGCCCGCGCCTTCGAGCGCCACTATGCGCTGGCGACGCTGGGGGCGAGCGCGGCGGGCGCCCTGGTTGCGGCCCTGCTGTTCGTGCTGGCGGGCGGGCTCGAATTCGCCGGCGTCGAGCCGGTGCCGTTCCTTCCCCCCATCGCGCTCAAGCTCTCGGAAACCGCCTGGCTGGCCGGGGTTCCGCTGGCCGCGACGCTGATCGCCTGGGCGACAGCGCGGCTTTCGGTGCTGGCGGCGGTCAGGGAGATCTATTGACCGGGTTTACCGGTTAACCGGACCCGTCCAGCTTTCGCCCCGATTTGACGCTAGATTCCGCGCCATGGCCTTGCGTGTCGTGAAGATCGCCGCCGCCCTGATCGCGCTCTATGTCGCGGGCTTCCTGCTGTTCATCGCGACCCTGCCGGCGCGGCCGACGCAGCGGCTCAAGGCCGACGGCATCGTGGCGCTGACCGGCGGCGATGCGCGGCTGGACGCGGCGGTGGCGCTGCTCGAAGGCGGCACCGCCCAGCGGCTGCTGATCAGCGGCGCCAACAAGGCCTCGACCAAGGACCAGATCAAGCACATCGCGCATGGCGGACGCCGCTTCGAATGCTGCGCCGATATCGGCTATGCCGCCGAGGACACCTATGGCAACGCGGAAGAGACCGCGGACTGGACCGCGGCGCACCATTTCAGGAGCCTGATCGTGGTCACCGCGAGCTATCACATGCCGCGCAGCCTCAGGCTGTTTCATTCCCTGATGCCCAAGGTGCGGCTGATCGCCTATCCGGTGGAGCCGGCCGGCGTCGACATGAAGATCTGGTGGCGGCCGGGCACCCTGCACCTGCTGCACAACGAGTATTTGAAATATGTCGCCAGCTTCGTCATGACTGCGGTGGACGATTCGGCTTCCCGCCGGGCTGCTTGAGATTTCAGCTTCTCCCATGACCCTTCTGCGCTCGACGATCTTCATCGTCTGGTTCTCGCTGGTTTCGGCGGTGCTGGGCCTTCTGTTCCTGCCCGCCTTCGCGCTGCCGCGCGCGGTCACGGCGTGGATGGCGCGGCGCTGGGCGGCGCTGACCTTCTGGGGCCTGCGCGTCTTCGCCGGCACCAGGTTCGAGGTGCGCGGGCCCAGGCCGCCGAACGGCGTGCTGCTGGCGATCAAGCATATGAGCATGTGGGAGACGATGGCGATCTACTACCTGCTCGACGATCCGGCGATCGTGCTCAAGCGCGAGCTGCAATTGGTGCCGTTCTACGGCTGGTATCTGAAGAAGGCGCGGATGATCCCGATCGACCGCGGCGGCAAGTCGTCGGCGCTGCGCAAGATGGCGGCGGCGGCGAGCCGCGAGATCGCGGCGGGGCGCAGCGTCGCGATCTTCCCCGAGGGCACGCGCAAGAAGCCGGGGGCGCCGCCGGACTACAAGCCGGGCGTCGCGGCGCTCTACAGCCAGCTCGGCGTGCCCTGCGTTCCGGTGGCGCTGAACTCCGGCTTGTTCTGGACCGGGCCGGTCGGGTTCATCAAGAAGGCCGGCACCATCGTCATCGCATTCCTCGACCCGATCCCGCCCGGCCTGCCGCGCCGCGAGTTCATGCCCAGGCTGGAAACCGCGATCGAGACCGCAAGCAATGCCTTGATCGCGGAAGGCAAAAACCAGCTCGAGCGGCGCAACAGCCGCTAGCCGGGCGTCCGGAACGTATGGCGAACAAAACTTGACATTAACGCCCGGAGGCGTTAGGTACGTGGCCCGCTTTGTGGGCGCGTTGGACGAGGCCATGAGCGATATTTCCCGCCAGATCTGGGACATGAAGTACCGGCTCAAGCATCCGGACGGGACGCCCGTGGACGGCGATTTCGACGAGACCTGGGCCCGCGTCGCGCTGGCGGCGGCCGCCGCCGAGGGGCCGGAGAACCGCGCTCGCCACGCCCTCGATTTCGCCCGGGCGCTGACCGGGCACCGCTTCCTGCCGGCGGGGCGCATCCTGGCCGGGGCCGGCACCGACCGCGCCGTGACGCTCTTCAATTGCTTCGTGATGGGCACCATCGCGGATTCGATGGACGGCATCTTCACCGCGGTGAAGGAGGCGGCGCTGACCCTGCAACAGGGCGGCGGCATCGGCTACGACTTCTCGACCCTGCGGCCCAAGGGCGCGACGGTGAAGGGCGTCGGCGCCGACGCCTCGGGTCCGGTCTCGTTCATGGATGTGTGGGACGCGATGTGCCGCACCATCATGAGCGCCGGCAGCCGCCGCGGCGCGATGATGGCGACGCTTTCCATCGACCATCCCGACATCGAGACCTTCATCGACGCCAAGCGCGAACGCGGCCGGCTGTCGAACTTCAACCTGTCTGTCCTGGTCAGCGACGCCTTCATGGACGCGGTGAAGGCGGATGCCGATTGGGCGCTGAAATTCGCCGGCAAGGTCTACCGCACGGTGAGGGCGCGCGCCCTGTGGGACCGCATCATGCGGGCGACCTACGAGACCGCCGAGCCCGGCGTGATCTTCATCGACCGCATCAACGAGGAGAACAACCTCGGCTATTGCGAAACCATCCGCGCGACCAATCCGTGCCTGACGGCGGATGCCTGGATCGCGACGGAAGAGGGCCCGCGCCGGATCGGCGACCTGGTGGGAACGCCCTTCGTCGCGCTGGCGGACGGCAAGACCTGGGCGAGCGATGCGCGCGGGTTCTTTTCCAGCGGCGTCAAGCCGACGGTCGCGCTCAAGACCCGCGAAGGCTACGCGCTGCGCCTGACCGCCGATCATCGCGTGCGCAAGGTGACGCGGCGGACGCGCGACGCCCGCGACTGGGTTTGGACGGAGGCCGGCGCGCTGAAGGCGGACGACGAAATCCTCCTGCATGACCATCGTTCTGTCGAACGCTGGGGCGCGGCGGCGGATGCGACGCGCGACGGCGACGAAGGCTATCTGCTTGGCCTGCTGGTCGGCGACGGGACGCTGAAATCCGACAAGGCGGTGCTGTCGGTGTGGCCCGGGGCGGCGGCGGTCAATGGCGATGAGGCGTGGCCGGGTGTGCGCGGCGTGATGACGGCGGCGCTGGAAGCGGCGTCGCGCCTGCCGCGTCGCAGCGACTTCGCCGGCTGGATGGCGGTCGCGGGGCGCGGCGAATACCGGATGGCGACCGGCGCGCTCAAGACACTGGCGCTGGCGCACGGCATGACGCCCGGCGACAAGCGGATTTCACCGCAGATGGAACGGCGCTCGAGCGCATTCCATGCCGGATTCCTGCGCGGCTTCTTCGATGCCGATGGCAGCGTGCAGGGCGCGCAGGACAAGGGCGTGAGCGTGCGGCTGAGCCAGAGCGACCTGCCGCGCCTGGAAGCGGTACAGCGCATGCTGCTGCGGCTGGGCATCGCCAGCGCGATCTATCGCGCCCGCCGGACGGAAGGAGCGCCGGTGCTGCCCGACGGCAAGGGCGGCGGCAAAGCTTACGAAACCGCGGCGCAGCATGAGCTGGTGATCTCCGGCGACAACCTGCCGGTGTTCGCGCGGCACGTCGGCTTCGCCGACACGGACAAGGCGCGAAAGCTGACGATCGCGCTGGCGAATTACCGCCGAGCGCTCAACCGCGAGCGGTTCTGCGCCACGGTCGAGGCGGTGACGCCGGCCGGCGATGCCGAAGTGTTCGACGCGGCGATCCCGGGGCTCAACGCCTTCGACGCGAACGGCCTGTGGGCGCATAATTGCGGCGAGCAGCCGTTGCCGCCCTATGGCGCGTGCCTGCTCGGTTCGATCAATCTCGCCAAGCTGGTGAAGCAGCCCTTCGAGGACGGGGCGCATCTCGATGTCGCCGAACTGGAGCAGCTGACCAAGACGGCGGTGCGGCTGCTCGACAACGTCATCGACGTGTCGCGCTTCGCCCTGCCCGAGCAGCGCGCCGAAGCCTATGCCAAGCGGCGCATCGGGCTCGGCGTCACCGGGCTCGCCAATGCGCTGATCTTCTGCCGCACGCGCTACGGCTCGCCCGAAAGCGTGGCGCTGATCGACACCTGGCTGTCGGCGCTGAGCGATGCGGCCTATCTGGCGTCGGCCGAGATCGCGGCCGAGAAGGGCGCGTTCCCCCTGTTCGACGCGCATGAATTCCTGAGCCGGCCCTTCATCCTGCGCCTGCCGCAGGACGTGCGCGCCGCGATCGCGAAAAACGGCATCCGCAACGGGCTTCTGACCTCGATCGCGCCGACCGGCACGATCTCCCTGTTCGCCGGCAATGTGTCGAGCGGCATCGAGCCGGTGTTCGCCTATTCCTATACCCGCCGGGTGCTGCAGCCCGACGGCACCCACACGACCGAAACGGTCGAGGACTATGCGGTCAAGGCGTTCCGCGCCAAGTTCGGGCCCGAGACGCCGCTGCCCGATTACTTCGTCAACGCCCAGACGCTGTCGCCCGACGCTCACCTGGCGGTGCAGGCAGCGGCGCAGCGCCATATCGACAGCTCGATCTCCAAGACCGTGAACGTGCCGGCGGAAATCTCGTTCGCGGCGTTCAAGGACGTCTATGCCAAAGCCTATGAGCTCGGCTGCAAGGGCTGCACGACCTACCGGCCCAACGACGTGACGGGATCTGTGCTGCAAGTGGTGCCGGCACCCGCGCCGGAGCCGCGCGAGGAGCCGGCTGCCCTGCCGCGCCCGCGCGAAACCAGCGGCGGCGTGGTTTACATGACGCGGCCGCTCGACCGGCCCGACGTGCTGATCGGCCAGACTTACAAGATCAAGTGGCTGGACAGCGATCACGCCTTCTACATCACGATCAACGACATCGAGAAGGACGGGCGGCGGCGCCCGTTCGAAGTCTTCATCAACTCCAAGAACATGGAGGCCTATGCCTGGGCGCTGGCGCTGACGCGGATGATCTCGGCGGTGTTCCGGCGCGGCGGCGACGTCTCCTTCGTGGTCGAGGAGCTGAAGGCGATCTTCGATCCGCGCGGCGGGCAGTGGAGCGGCGCGCGCTATGTCCCCTCGCTGATGGCGGCGATCGGCGAGGTGATCGAGACCCACATGATCGACATCGGCTTCATCGCGGCGCGCGACGAGGCGCTGGACGAGCCGGAGCGGCGCGCCGTGGCGGTGGCGGCGGAAGGCGCGCCGGCGCGGTTCTGCCCGCGCTGCGGCTCGCCGAGCCTCGTCAAGCTGGAGGGGTGCGAATCCTGCGTCTCCTGCGGCTATTCGCGCTGCGGGTGACATGGCCTCAAGCAGCGCAGCGGCAGGCCATGACTAAGACCCCCTTTCATATTCCGAACGAGACGGCGCGCGCCCTGATCCTGGCGCGGCACGGGCTTTCCGGCGTGCGGCAGGAGGGCGGCGCGGGCGCGGTGGCGCCGCTGATCGGCAAGCTCGGCTATGTCCAGCTCGATTCGATCAAGATCGTCGAGCGGGCGCATCACCACATCCTCTATTCGCGCCATACCGGCTACCGGCCGCGGCACCTGGACCGCTTGCAGGCCAAGACGCCGGCGCTGTTCGAGCACTGGACGCACGATTCCTCGCTGATCCCGCTGGAGCACTATCCGCATTGGCGCCACCGCTTCGCCCAGAGCAGGGCCAATGTCGCGGCATGGCGCGAGCGCTTCGGCGACGACCGCGTGCTGGGCACGGTGCGCGAGCATATCGCGGCGCACGGCGCGGCGCGGGCGCGCGACTTCGCGCATCTGGGCGGGCGCACCGGGCCGTGGTGGGGCTGGGGCCCGGCCAAGGCGGCGCTGGAATATCTGTGGCGCATCGGCGAGCTGGCGGTGCTGGAACGCGACGGCTTCGAGAAGATCTACGACCTCGCGGAGCGGGCGATCCCCAAGGCGCTGCGCGAGGCGAGGCCGACGCGGGTGCAGACCCAGGACTGGGCACATGGCGCGGCGCTGGAGCGGCTGGGCGCCGGCACGGCGCGGATGATCGCCGATTTCTGGGGCCATGCCTCCATTCCGGAGGCGGCGAAGTGGATCGCGGCGGAGAAGAAGAAGGGACGGCTGATCGACGTGACGCTGGAAGCCGCACCCGGCAAGCGCAGCTTCGAGGCGGTGGCGCGGCCCGACATCGAGGAGACGATCGGGCATCTGCCGGCGCCGACCGCGCGGCTGCGCGTGCTGTCGCCGTTCGATCCGGTGCTGCGCGACCGCACGCGGCTGGAGCGCATCTTCGGCTTCGACTACCGAATCGAGATCTTCGTGCCGGGGCATCGGCGCAAATACGGCTACTACGTCTTTCCGCTGCTGGAAGGATCGCGCTTCGTCGGCCGCATCGACATGAAGGCGGAGCGCGCTCACGACCGGTTGGCGGTGAAGGCGCTGTGGCTGGAGCCGCGGCTGACCTTGTCCAAGGCGCGGGCGGCGAAGCTGGGGCGCGAGCTGGAACGCCAGGCGAAGCTGGGCGATGTGCGCGACATCCTGTTCCCGGCGGACGCGGTCAAAACCGGCTAGTTTCGCGACTGATGAAATATTCCAGCCGCTTTTTCCTCTATGCGCCGCTGGCGCTGTTCCTGATCCTGGCGGCGGGCACCGGCGTCATGTGGTGGATCGCGGCCAGCGCGCTGTCGGCGCGGCTGGATGCGCTCAACGGCCGCGCGGCAATGCCCGGCGTGACGCTCAGCTTCGCGTCCAAGAGCGTCGGCGGCTTTCCGTTCAATCTCGACGTCGTGTTCTCGCGGCTGCGCGTCGAGGTCGCGACGCCGCATGGGCCGTCGTCCTGGGAGACCGAGAAATTCGCGTTGCATGCCCTGATCTATGGCCGCGAGCAGGCGATCTTCGAGGCGGCGGGCAACCAGGTGCTGACCTGGACCGACCTCGACCATCGGCGCCACACGATACCGTTCGAGGTCGGCGAGTTGCACGCCAGCGCGATCCAGGGCGAACGCGGCCTCTCGCGCGCCGATCTCGACCTGATCGGCTTCGGCTCGCCGGCGCTGACGGCGGGACGGGTGCAATTGCACGCCCGCATAGCGCCGAACGGCAGGACAATCGAGATCGCGGCGGCGGCGGACGCGGTGCATCTGTCGCCCCGGCTGTCCTCGCCGTTCGGCGACGACATAAGGCAGGTGCGGCTGAACGCGGCGCTCGCGCCGTCGCGGACGTTCGACGGCCTGCGCGCCGGGCGGACCGACTGGGTCTCGGCGCTGGAGACCTGGCGCAAGGCGGACGGACGGCTGGCGGTGAGCGACTTGGAAATCTCCTGGGAGCGGCTGAGCGCCATGGGCAAAGGCGCGCTGGCGCTGGACGGGGCGCATGCGGTCGAGGGCCTGCTGGATTTCAAGGTCGCGGGAATGGCGGCGCTGGTCGACCGGGCGCGGCGGCGCGGCGCGACGGGCGGTGCGGAGCGGGGAATCGCCTCGGCGCTGCTGCTGCGCGCGGCGAAGGCGGGAAACAACGAAGCGGGACTGCTGGGCGCGGTGGTGGGATTTCACGGCGGGATCGTGAGCGTCGGTGACGTGCCGGCGACGACCGAAGAGCCGCTGTATTGAATTTTACTTCCCGTTTTTAGAGAGAGGAAAAGCTCTGCGCTTCTTCTTCGGCTTGGCGACCGCAGGCGCGTTGCGGCCGAAGTTCACCGCGGCGCTGTCCTGGCCGGCGTCGACGATGCTGCGGCGGATGTCGCGGGTACGGGTGAAGAGATCGAACAGCGCGTCGCCCTCGCCCCAGCGGATCTGGCGCTGCAAGGCGCTCAAGTCTTCCGAGAAACGGCCCAGCACTTCGAGCACCGCATCCTTGTTGTTGAGGAAGACGTCGCGCCACATGGTGGGATCGGAAGCGGCGATGCGGGTGAAGTCACGGAAGCCGCCGGCGGAAAATTTGATCACCTCGCTGTGCGTCACGGTGCTGAGATCATCGGCGGTGCCGACGATATTGTAGGCGATGAGATGCGGGACATGGCTGGTGACCGCGAGCACCAGGTCGTGATGCTTGGCGTCCATCACCTCGACCTTGCTGCCGAGCGCCTCCCAGAAGCGCCGCAGGAGGGCGAGCGCGCCTTTTTTCGCGCCTTTGGGCGGAGTGAGGATGCACCAGCGGCCGTCGAACAATTCGGCGAAGCCGGCATCGGGGCCGGAGCGCTCGGTGCCGGCGACCGGGTGCGAGGGGATGAAATGCACCGTCTTGGGCATGTACGGGCCGACATCGGTCAGCACGGTGCCCTTGACCGAGCCGACATCGGTGACGATGGCGCCGGGTTTCAGATGCGGGCCGATGGTCTTGGCGAGGGCGCCGAAGGCGCCGACCGGCGTCGCCAGGATGACAAGGTCGGCGCCCTTGACGGCGCCGGCGGCGCCGGCGGTCAGCGTGTCCGCGAAGCCGAGCTTCTTGGCCGCCTTCAACGAGGCCTTGTTCTTGTCGTGGCCGACGATGTGGCCGGCGAGATGGCCGCGCCGCATCGCGCGCGCGACCGACGAGCCCAAGAGGCCGATGCCCAGAATCGCGACGCGGCCGAACAGCGGCTTCTTCATTTTTGCGCCAGGAAATCGGCCAGCGCCGCGACCACGGCACGGTTGGCGTCTTCGGGGCCGATGGTCAGGCGCAGCGCGTCGGGCAGGCCGTAGGCCGCGACGCCGCGCAGGATGAGGCCGCGCGCGGCGAGGAAATGGTCGGCGTCCTGGGCGGTGCGGCCCTTGTGCCGGCCGAAATGGATCAGGATGAAATTGCCGACGCTGTCGTCGACCTTGAGGCCGAGCTTGCGGATCTCGGCGGTCAGCCAGTCGCGCCATTTCTCGTTGTGCGCCGCATTGCTTTCGAGATGGGCGCGGTCGAACAGGGCGGCGGCGGCGGCGCGCTGCGCCGGGACCGAGACGTTGAACGGCCCGCGGATGCGGTTGAGCGCATCGGCGACCGCGGCGGGGCAGTAGGCCCAGCCGACCCGCAGGCCGGCGAGGCCGTAGATCTTCGAGAAGGTCCGCGTCATCACGACGTTGTTGCTGGTGGCGACGAGCTCGATCCCGGCCTCGTAGTCGTTGCGGCGGACATATTCGGCATAGGCCGCGTCGATCACCAGCAGGGCGGTCGAAGGCAGGCCGGCATGCAGGCGGCGCACCTCGTCATAGGGCAGATAGGAGCCGGTCGGGTTGTTGGGATTGGCGAGGTAGACGAGCTTGGTCTTCGGCGTCACCGCCGCCAGCATGGCGTCGACATCGGCGTGGAAATTCTTTTCCGGCACGACCACCGGCGTCGCGGAATTCGCCAGGGCGGCGATCTTGTAGACCAGGAAGCCGTGCTCGGTGAACATCACCTCGTCGCCCGGATGCAGATAGGCGTTCGCCAGCATGGTGAGCAGTTCGTCCGAGCCGTTGCCGCAGACGATGCGGTCGGCGTCGAGGCCGAAGGATTTCGCGATGGCTTCGCGCAGGATCTTGGCGCTGCCTTCGGGATAGATGTCCAGGCCGCCGGACGCCTCCTGATAGGCCTCGATGGCCTTGGGGCTGGCGCCCAGGGCCGACTCGTTCGACGACAGCTTGATCGGGTTCACCACTCCGCCGACGGCATGGCGGCCGCCGACATAGGGCGAGATGTCGAGCACACCGGGCTTGGGCTTGGGCAAATGGGTCATGGCGCGGCATCCTTCTGCACCAGGGGATTGGCATAGCACCCGACGCAGGCGATGCGCAGGATGTCGCCGGCCTGTTCGAGCAGCGCGCCGAGGCGCGAATCGTCCTTGTCGAGGAAGCCGGCGATCTCGAGCAGGTGCTGGCGCGCGGGATCCCTGGCCGAGTCGCGGCTGACCGCGAGCAGCCTGGATTCGAGACCGCCCTGCTTCAGCAGGCTCTGGAGCTTGGTCAGGCTGAGCGTGTCGCCGGCTTCGAGCAGGACGAGCGTGGTGTCGTCGCCGCTCGGCTCCGGCTCCAGCGTGCCGACGACATAGGCGGCGGGCTGCTCGCTGCCGACCAGCGGCAATGTCGCGACGACGCGCGGGCCGTTCTGGCCGCTGGGGGTAAGCTGAGCCCACCAGGCGCGGGCGTTCTCGTCGCTCTCGGGCGGCGGCACCACGCCGAACGCGTTCGCGTCGCCGGTGCATTCATGGACGATGGCGCTGGCGGAGAGATGGCTTTTCATCGCGACCTGGGAGCCGAAGAGGTCGCGGGCGAGATCGCGGAACTGGCCGGCGCGGTCGGCGGAATAGACATGGATGGTGCGCTGCGGCGCGGCGGAGGCCGCCATCATCTCGCGCCAGATGCGCACCAGCGTGGGGAGCGGCAGGCTGCCCTTGTGGCGGGCGGCGAGGCGGCGCAGGCGCACCGCCTGCTCGGCGGGCGAGCTTGTCGTGGCCAGCGCCGCCCGGCGGATCAGCAGGTCGTGGATCTTGTCGTCCAGCGCGTCGAGCTTGGCCGGCAGATCAGCGGTCGAAGGAGGGCGCGGCACCATTCGGTTCAATAACCCGTTGTCCCAAAGCGTTAATCCCGGCGGCGGGCCGAGGGGGCGGTATTGATAAGGGCGGCAAGGGGCAAAATCAAAGCAGGCCTGCCCTGCGCCGCGCCGGCAGGTTTGACAGCGCGGCGCGCGCGCCTTAGCAAACCCGCCCTGCCTGGGATTGGATGGAAGTGGCTGAACTGCCCAAATTCTTGCGGCCCGTGACCGCGGCGGACGCCGATATCGGCCACGCCATCACCTTCGCGGCGCCCCTGACCCTGGACTGCGGCAAAACGCTTTCCCCCCTCACCGTCGCCTATATGACCTATGGGACGCTGAACGCCGACAAATCCAATGCCGTGCTGGTCTGCCATGCCCTGACCGGCGACCAGTTCGTCGCCAGCGATCATCCGGTCACCGGCAAGCCCGGCTGGTGGAACACGATGGTGGGGCCGGGCCTGCCGATCGACACCGACCGCTTCTTCGTGATCTGCGCCAATGTGCTGGGCGGCTGCATGGGCACGACCGGCCCGGCCGAGATCTGCGCCGCCACGGGCAAGCCCTATGCCCTGGATTTTCCGCTGGTCACCATCCGCGACATGGTGCGGGGCGCAGGCGATGCTGCTGGACGCGCTGGGCATCGGCAAGGTGTTGAGCGTGATCGGCGGCTCGATGGGCGGCATGCAGGTGCTGCAATGGGCCGCGAGCTTTCCGCAGCGCGTGATCTCGGCGGTGCCGATCGCTTGCGCGGCGCGCCATTCGGCGCAAAACATCGCGTTCCACGAAGTCGGCCGCCAGGCGATCATGGCCGATCCCGACTGGAAAAGCGGGACCTATCAACTGCACGGCACCCAGCCGTCCAAGGGCCTCGCAGTGGCGCGCATGGCGGCGCACATCACCTATCTTTCGGAAGCCGCCTTGCAGCGCAAGTTCGGCCGCTCCCTGCAGGACCGCGAGCAGATCTCGTTCGGCTTCGGACCCGACTTCCAGATCGAATCCTATCTGCATCACCAGGGCGTCACCTTCGTCGACCGCTTCGACGCCAATTCCTATCTCTACATCACGCGCGCAATGGACTATTTCGATCTCGCCGCCGAGTACAATGGCGTGCTGGCCGAGGCGTTCCGCGGCGCCAAGACGCGCTTTCTCATCGTCTCCTTCACCAGCGACTGGCTGTTCCCGACGGTGGAGAACAAGCATGTCGCGCATGCGCTGAACGCCAGCGCCGCGACCGTCAGCTTCGTCGAGATCGCAACCGACCGCGGCCACGATGCCTTCCTGCTCGACGAGCCGGAGATGTTCGCGACGGTGCGCGGCTTTCTGAACTCCGTCGCGGCGTCGGTGGGGGCATGACGGCGCTGCGCCCCGACCTGGCGGCGATCGCGGAGATGATCCCGGCGGGGGCGCGCGTGCTGGACGTCGGCTGCGGCGACGGCGCCCTGCTCGAGCATCTCGCCCGGACCAAGGGCGTCGACGGGCGCGGCATCGAACTGGTGCAGCAGAACGTGAACGCCTGCGTGGCGCGCGGCCTGCCGGTGATGCAGGGCGACGCCGACACCGACCTCGGCGAATATCCCAGCGCCGCGTTCGACGTCGCGATCCTGAGCCAGACGATCCAGGCGACGCGATCCCCGCACGACGTGCTGAATCACCTGCTGCGCATCGGCCGACGCACCGTCATCTCGCTGCCGAATTTCGGCCATTGGCGGGTGCGGCTCAGCATCCTGACGCAGGGGCGCATGCCGCGCACCCAGGCGCTAGGCTACGAATGGTACGACACGCCCAACATCCATCTGTGCACCATCGCCGACTTCGTCGCCCTGGCGAATGCCGCCGGCGCCACGATCGAGCGCGCGCTGGCGCTGGATGAAAAAGGCCGCAGCGCGCCGATGCGCGCGGACGCCTGGGGCCCGAATCTGCTGGCCGACGGCGCGATCTTCCTGCTGCGCGGAAAATGAGCGAACGGGCGGTCAACCTTCGACCGGCACGCAACCGGGCGGGCGAAGGGTGCCCGCCCAATGGCGCTTCGACCGCCCGCTTCGCTCGTACCCGTTAGCTCACGCCGAGCAATTGGAGCGCCTTGGAATAGCTGTCAATGCCGTTCTTGTAGACGCCAAAGATGCAGAAGCTCTGCGCGTCACGCGCGGATCTGCGCGCTGCGTCGAAGTTCGGCGATTGCTGATTGGCGTCAAGCGCCGCCGACACCTTCTTGGCCATGTGCCGGCAGCCGAGCGGGCTCAGCGGCTCGGCGGTCTGGGCGAACGCGCTCGAGGCGCCGAGAGCGAGGCACAGTGCAGCGGCCGTGCCGAGAGATTTCGCGAATGTCATATTTTCCTCCAGGTTGCGCCGGAAAACCTCCCGGCGAACACGATCTGGGGAGGAAGCACGAAATTGTAAGGGGACGCCAATCACCGAAACTTGTGCACTCTGACACGCGTGCAATGTTGCGCCTCCGATCTTGCGCAACGCCTGGAAAAATCCGGCGCTCGTTGCGCCGACGAGTCGGATGCGCATGGCACGCCCGCGAAACGCGCGGAGCGGCGATACTGCTGCAAATAAAAAATAGCGGCGTATACGAAAGTTCGATGACGCCGGCGTCGTTTTTATTCCGCCACGCGGAGCGGCGGCGAGTCGCGTCGCGTCGCCGACGCTTCGCGGGCCGTCTTCCATTGCGGTGCAGCGCGCGCGACCGGCAGCGGCACCGCGCCGTAGAAGGTCTTTCCAGCTTCGACGATATGGACGCCGGAGAGACCGGGAAAGAGCCGGCGCAGCAGACGGTCCCAGCCGGTGCCGGTGCGCACCAGGCGGCGGCCGCGGAACGGCGGAACGTAGAGCGCGCGATCCCAGGCGAGCGGCTCGAACAGGGCGCCGCGCAGCAGCCGGTCGAGCTCGCCGCGCGAGAACGGCCGGCCGACGGCGAAGGGCGAGCGCTCGAGCTGGGCCCACAGGCTGGCGCGATTGGGCGCGACCAGCAGCAGGCGGCCCTCGGGCGCCAGTACGCGCCAGAGCTGGCGCAGCAGCGGACGGGTGGCGTCGGCGCCCTCGAGGCCGTGGACCACCAGGATGCGGTCGAAGAAGGCGTCGGGAAAGGGCAGCGCCGCCTCGTCGCCGAGGACAGTGAGCGGGCGCGCCGCCGGCCAGGCGACCACGCCCTGCTGCGCCGGCATGATGGCGACGACGCGCTCGGCCTCGGCCTGGAAGGGGCGCAGATAAGGCACCGCGAAGCCGTAGCCTAGGAGGCTGGAGCCCTTGGCCGACGGCCACAGGATGCGGAGCTGGCGGGCGACGATGCGCCGCGTCAATTGGCCCAGCGGGCCTTCGTAGAAATCCGCGAGTTCGGCGGCATCCAGCTGCATGCACTTGCGTAGCGCGACGCCGCGTCCGGTTCAACGCGGCAGCCGCGGCTGCTAGCGTGGTTCCAAGGATGGCCCCATGACCGCGCTTCGCATCGAACTCGTGCCGTGCCTGACGGACAATTACGCCTATCTGGTGCATGACGCGGACGCCGGGCTGACGGCGGTGGTCGACCCCTCGGAGCCCGAGCCGGTGATCCAGGCCCTGAACCGGCAGGGCTGGAAGCTCACCCATATCCTCAACACCCACCACCATTTCGATCACACCGGCGGCAACGTTCCCCTGAAGGAGAAGTTCGCGGCGCGCGTGGTGGGGCCGGAGAAGGACCGCGAGCGCATTCCCGGCATCGACGAAGGGGTGACGGAGGCGGCGCCCTGGACGTTCGGGGCGCGGCAGGTGCCGGTGCTGGAAATCCCGGCGCATACGCGGGCGCACATCGCCTTCGTGTTCGACGACGCGGTGTTCACCGGCGACACCTTGTTCGCGATGGGCTGCGGCCGGCTGTTCGAAGGCACGCCGGCGATGATGTGGACGAGCCTGTCCAAGCTGACGGCGCTGGCGGATGCGACGCGGGTCTATTGCGGGCACGAATACACCCAGAGCAACGGACGCTTCGCGCTGACCCTGGAGCCCGGCAATGCGGCGCTGGTCGCCCGCATGCGCGAGGTCGATGCGGCGCGCGCCAAGGGCCTGGCGACGATCCCGTCGACGATCGGGCTCGAGAAGAAGACCAACCCCTTCCTTCGGGTGGACTCAAGCGAAATCCGCCAGGCGCTCGGCCTGGCTCACGCCGACGCGGTCGAGGTGTTCGGCGAGATGCGCAAGCGCAAGGACAATTTCTGAAAGCTACTTGTCGCCGTCCTTGTCGTCGTCGTGATGATGGCGGTGGTGATGCGCGTCGTCGTCTTCATCGTCGTCGCTGCCGGTGACGGTGTCGGCGGCGCCGCTGACCACGCTGCCGGCGACATGCGCCGTGGTGCTGACCACGGTGGTCGCGACGCTGACGCCGGCGCCGACGATCTCGGCCGCGACGCAGCCGGAGAGGACAAAGCCCAGCAGGCTGACGACGGCGAGCGGCAGAAGGGCGCGCATGGAACAGGTCCTTTCGAGAGGCCGCGATAGTCGCACAAGACGCGTCAAGGAACCACTAACCCTGTGAGCGGCCATGGAGCGGCGGCGCGACACGCGATAGGCTGGGAACAAACGGGGGGATTACATGGCTGTCATACAGAATTTGCCGCTGCTCGGCCTGTCGCTGGGCGGGATGAGCACGGAACTCACCATGCTGGCGCTGGCGGTGGCGTTCGGGCTGTTCCAGCTGATGATCGCGGCGCGCGCCGGCAACAGCCAGCGCGGCCTCACCTGGAACGTCGGGGCGCGCGACGCCGCGCCGCCGCCGGTCGGCAAGGTCGCCGGCCGCCTGGAACGCGCCTCGCGCAATTTCATGGAGACGTTCCCGTTCTTCGCCGTCGCGATCGTGCTGTGCGCGCTGGCGGGGCGGCACAATTGGGCGACGGTCTGGGGGGCACAGATCTATCTCGCGGCCCGCATCGTCTATCTGCCGCTCTATGCCTTCGGCGTGCCGGGGATCCGGACGCTGGTCTGGCTGATCGCGACGCTTGCCATCATCCTGCTGCTGGTGGCGCTGTTCGTTCCGGGACTGTGAATGGCGGCGCTCTATTTCGCGACGCAGATCTATCGCGCGCAGCTCGACCGCGCGGCGGCGCTCAATGCCGAGCTGCGGCGGGTGTGCCTCGCCATCGCGGCGGAAGACCGCGCCGGGCAACGCTGGGCGCGCGACCATGGCTATCGCGGCTACACCTCCTATGCCTCGCTCGACGACCTGCCGCGGCGCGCGACGGCGTTCGCCTTGCTTGCGAAACAGATCGACCGCCACGTCGCGGCCTTCGCGCGCGCCCTGGACTTCGATCTCGGCGGGCGGCGGCTGAAGCTGGACAGCCTGTGGATCAACGTCATGCCGGAGGGCGGCGTGCATGGCGGGCACATCCATCCGCATGCCGCGATCAGCGGGACCTATTACGTGGCGCTGCCCAAAGGCGCGAGCGCGATCAAGTTCGAGGACCCGCGCCTCACCCAGATGATGGCGGCGCCGGCGCGCAAGGCCCGGGCGCGCGGCCCCAACCGGACCTTCGTCAGCATCGCGCCGCGGCCGGGAGCCGTGCTGCTGTGGGAGAGCTGGCTGCGCCATGACGTGCCGCAGAACAGGGCGCGCGGGCAGCGAATCTCGGTGAGCTTCAACTACAGTTGAGCGAACAAGTCTTCGGCTTCCGCCCAGCTTGTGACGATGCGTTCGGCGCCGGCTCCGGTGAGACGCTCGGCGATCCGGGGCGTCATGTGGCCGCCGCCGGAAAAGCCCCAGACCCGCATGCCGGCCGCGATGCCGGCGGTGACGCCGTTGACGCTGTCTTCGATGACCAGGCAATGCTCCGGCGCGATCCCCAGAGACCGCGCGGCGAGGAGGAAAAGATCGGGCGCCGGCTTGGAATGGGTGACATGCTGGGCCGAATAGACATGCGGCGCGAAGTGGTCCCAGTGCCCGACCTTGCGCAGCTTGACGCCCAGGCCGCGTTCGCTGCTGGAACTGGCGACCGCCTTGGGCAGACGCAAGGCCCGGATGGCGCTGAGCGCGCCCGGAACCTCGGTCAGGCGTTCTTCGACCGCCTGCTTGTAGCGGGCGTTTATCGGCCCCCTGATCTCATCGACGATGGAGCGGCCGAGCCGCGCCCGGCCCTCGGCGTCGAGCAATTCGTAGAACGTCTCGTCGCTGCGGCCCATGAAGCGGACGATGAAGTCGTGGGGATCGTAATGCAGGCCAAGTTCGCCCAGGACCGCGAGCTCGACCTCATGGGCCAGCAATTCGCTGTCCACCAGGACGCCGTCGCAATCGAAGATCACCGCCGAGACCATGCCCCTAGCTACGCGATGGCGCGGCGCCGCGCCACTCACGAAAGCTTGCCGATTCTATCCGGCGAACTCGAAGGCGATGGCGGAGAAGTGCAGCACCGCCGCGACCAGCACGAAGGCGTGCCAGATCGCCTTGTGATAGGGGATGCGCTCGATGACGTAGAACGCGACGCCGGCGGAATAGACCAGGCCGCCGGCCACCAGCAGCCAGAAATCCGTCGCGCTCATCGCGGCATGCAACGGCTGCAGCACGGTGACGATCAGCCAGCCCATGCCGAGATAGAGGCCGAGGCTGAGCCATTCGAAGCGGCGCGGGAACAGGATCTTCATCGCGACGCCGAAGCTGGCGGCGACCCAGATCGCGGTCAGGATGATGCCGCCATAGGGGGCGCCCAGCCGGTTGACCGCGAACGGGGTGTAGGTCGCGGCGATCATGATGAAGATCGCGGCATGGTCGAGGCGGCGCAGGATGTGCTTGGACGGCCCGTGCGGCGCCAGATTGTAGGCGGCGGAGAGGCAGATCATCGCCAAAAGGCCGGCGCAGTAGACGAAGACGCTGACGGCGGCCGGCAGGCCGGTGACCCGCCAGAGCAGGAAGACGCTGGCGTTGATCGCGAACAGGACGCCGATCACATGCACCGCGGCATCGGCCCGGTGCTCCAGTTGCGAATAGATCCGCTCGGCTTTCTGAACGATGGTCATGGCCGGTCCGTACATGGGCCCAATATGGCAATCGTAGAGTGGTTATTCCAGCTTTCCATAAGCGTCTTTAGATGCCGTAAACCGCGTTTTGGACGCGGCGGGGCCGCGGACCGGACACCATTTGCCCAAAGGGCGGGCAGGCGCTTGAATGCCGCGGCATGACGCGGCTTGGGATTTGGGGACCGGGGATTTGGGGACTGGCGTTTGCGGCCGCGTGCGGACCGGCGCCGGCGCAGACCTATGGCGCACCGCCGCCGGACCTGAACGCCAAGCTCGACAAACTGGTGCGCAGCTATCCCCAATTCCTCGCCAGCCATGACGGCACCTGGCTGGTGCTGAGGGACGGCCGCCGCTTCGCGATCTCGGACGGCAAGAGCGACAAGACCTTCGACCGGATGATCGAGCATGCCGATATCGACGACATGTTCTATGCCGCCTATCCCGCCGGCGCCGAGGCCGTGGCGCCAGCGAGCGATGCCGATCCGGGCCGCGTGCGCTTCGAGCCGCTGTTCGATGCGATGTACGGCGACTGCGAGCGCGGCGAGGTGGCACCGAAGCTGCGCTCGATTCCGTGGCTGCCCAAGCATGGCGGCGGGCATGTCGCCATCACCACCGCCAACGGCGTCGACAAGGCGCTGGAAGCGGTGAGCGCCGAACTGGACGCCCTGCCCGAGCGCTTCGTCAAATACCTGGTGCCGAACTCCGGCACCTATAATTGCCGCAAGATCGCGGGTTCGAGCGCGCGCTCCGTCCATGCCTGGGCGGCGGCGATCGACATCAACAGCGCCGCTTCGGACTATTGGCGCTGGTCGAAGGACGGCTGGCACAACCGCATCCCGATCGAGATCGCGCGCGTGTTCGAGCGCCACGGCTTCATCTGGGGCGGCCGCTGGTATCACTACGACACCATGCATTTCGAATACCGGCCGGAGCTTCTGCCCTAATAGCCGCCGGCATCCTCGTCGCCCAGCGTGACCACGACATAGTCGCCGTGGCGGCGGCTGCGATAGATGTCGACATGGATCAGGACATTGGCGTCGACGATGCGGCCGAGCACGCCGGCGTCGGAATGGCCGTCGTTCAGCATGCGCTCCAGGACGGCGCGGTTGTCGACGCTGGCGAAATAGTCGTCGCTTTCGTCCGCCGCGTCCCGGACGCCGAATTTGTGGAAATTGGCGCGGTCCTGGCGGATGATCGCGGCGGCCGAAGCCAGGCGCTCGCCATTGGAATTGTAGTGGTCGGCGCGGCCCAGGAAGGCGTTGTAGCTGCCGATCAGGTCGGCGGCGGCGGCCGGCGTCGCGACAGCGGCGGCCAGGCCGAGCGCCAGGAGCGTCTTGCGAATCATGGATATCCCCCACAGGTTTGGTGCGCCGACAGTCGCCTCCGATCATGGTCTTTTGGCGGCGGCGCGCCAACTGGGCTAGGCTCACGGCAGCCCCGGGGACCCCATGAACGAAGACGATGTGCCGCCCAAGCCGATCGAGCATGACACCGGGTTCACCGGCGAACTGGGCCGCACCGTGGGCTGGTTCGTCTGGATCGCGGTCTTTGTGGCGATCGCCGGCGGCGTGCTCTATGCCGTGACCCGGTGGTTCTGAGGGAGGATGTCATGGATAGCTTCGGTTCGGTCGAAATCAAGATGCTGTGGCTGAGCGTGGTGCTGGGCCTCGGCCAGCTTGTGCTCACCACCTTGTTCAGCGTGGGCACGCGCGGCCTGCCCTGGGGCATGAGCGTGCGCGACGAGCCGGCGCCGCCGCTCGGCAAGATCGGCGCCCGCTCCGAGCGGGCGTTCCGGAATTTCATCGAGACCTTCGTGTTCTTCCTCGGCGCCGTGGCGATCGCGAGCCATCTGGGCAAGCTGGGGGCGTGGACGGCGCTGGGGGCGCAGATCTATTTCTGGTCGCGGCTCGCCTATGTGCCGGCCTATCTGTTCGCCATTCCGGTGCTGCGCACGGCGCTGTGGACCGCGTCGCTCGCCGGCATCGCGCTGGTGCTGATCTACGGCGTGTGGCCGCAGGCGTAGCCGGTTCGACGCTTGGTGCGTTTTCTGGAGATGCCCAGGCACAGCGCAGCGCAAGACGATCTGTTCTCCCGCACGACGCAGGGCGATGCAACCGTTCCCAAAGAGCCGCTGGCGACGCTGCGCCGGGAGGCCGAGACCTGCCGGCGCTGCGACCTCCACGCCCGCGCGACGCAGACCGTGTTCGGCGAAGGCCCGCAGCACGCGCGCATCGTGCTGGTCGGCGAGCAGCCGGGCGACCAGGAAGATCTTGCCGGCAAGCCGTTCGTCGGGCCGGCGGGCAAGCTGCTCGATCAGGCATTGGACGAGGCCGGCATCGCGCGCGCCAAGGTCTATGTCACCAACGCGGTGAAGCATTTCAAGTTCGAGCCGCGCGGCAAGCGGCGCATCCACGCCAAGCCGAATGCCGGCGAGATCAGGGCGTGCAAATGGTGGCTGGAGCGCGAGTTCGCGTCGCTGTCGCCGCGCTTCGTGGTCGCGCTGGGGGCGACGGCGGCGCAGGCGCTGAGCGGGCGCGCGGTGGCGGTGACCAAGATGCGCGGGCGCGAGACCGAGTTGATGGGGTCACGCGGGCTGATCACGGTGCATCCCTCCTATCTGCTGCGCATCCCCGATGCGGCAGACAAGGCGGCGGAATACAAGCGCTTCGTCGCCGACCTGCGGCTTGCCGCCAAGCTTGCCGCCGCCGCCTGACGGGCTAAGCTCGCGGCAAACGCCGGGACGGGCGCGGGAGGGACGACAGCATGAAACGGCGGAGCTTTCTGACCGGGGCCGCGCTGGCCGCGGCGACCGCCGCGGCGGCGCGGGCGGACGAACTGACGCTCGGCGTACTGCCGGGCTGGCGCTATCCCGATCCGCGCGTCGAGGTGCTGGACAAGCGCTTCGGTGCCAAGATCGGCAACGCCGCCGTCGAGCGCATCCTGACCGGGCTGCGCTGGGCGGAAGGGCCGTGCTGGTTCGGCGACGGCGGCTTTCTGATCGTCAGCGACATCCCGAACAACCGCATGCTGCGCTGGCTGGCGGAGGACGGGCATGTCAGCACGTTCCGCAGCCCCTCGAACTACTCCAACGGCAATACGCGCGACCGCGAAGGACGGCTGATCACCTGCGAGCACCAGAGCCGGCGCGTGACGCGCACCGAGCACGACGGACGCATCACGGTGCTGCTCGACCGCTTCGAGGGCAAGCGGCTGAACGCGCCCAACGACGCGGTGGTGGCGCGCGACGGCGCGATCTGGTTCAGCGATCCGGGCTACGGCATCCTCAACAATTACGAGGGCGACGCGGCGGAGGCCGAGCTGCCGATGCGGGTCTATCGCATCGAGATGCCAAGCGGCGCCGCGACAGTCGTCGCCGAGGACATGCAGCGGCCGAACGGCCTTGCCTTCTCGCCGGACCAGAGCCGGCTCTATGTCGCGGATTCGGGCGCCGCGACCCTGCGCGTCTATGATGTGGCGGCGGGCGGCACGCGGCTCGGCGGCGGCCGCGTCTTCGCCAAGGGTTTTGCGCCCGGCATCAGCGACGGGGTGCGCGTCGACACCGCCGGCCATGTGTGGTGCACGATGGGCTGGGCCGATGCGAAGGAGGACGGCGTGCGCTGCCATGCGCCGGAGGACGGCGCGCTGATCGGGAAGATCCACCTGCCCGAGACGACGGCCAATCTGTGCTTCGGGGGCCTGAAGAAGAACCGGCTGTTCATCGCGGCGAGCACCAGCGTCTATGCGCTGTATGTGAACGCGGCGGGCGCGGCGTAGAAATAAGGCGGGCGTCCGCGCTTCCCCGCGAACCCCGCCCCGGCCGAGCGACAGGCCGGCCGGCGGAAGACCGGGACGGCCAACCGCGCGAGCACCTTCACTCCTCCACCCCGGTCCTAGCGGCTGGTCGCCGGTTGCGGACTGCGCCGCCTCGCGCAGGCTCCCGCCTCGCCCGAAAGGGCCGGCGGCCATCGCGCGGGTGTGGCTGTGTCCTGTGGTCGACTCGCACGGGTGCACGTGAGCGAGCACCCCTCACCTGTCTGGTCTCACGTCGGTGCGGGGTGGCGGGGTTGGGCCGCGTCCGCTGGTTGTGGGGGTTGGCTCCGGGTTGATATCGACCGTGATATATATGATACATGTAATAGGAATACAACTATCGGTTGCGAACATTTTTCCCGCACTCCGGCCGGATTTTGTTGCGCGACGGTCGCCGGCCGGGTGTCTTAGATCATGCTTTCGGGCCAGCATAGCTCCATTTGTTGACAAGTGACAATTGTCACTTTAGAGGTCGACGTGATCCGGCGAATTCGTCATCGCGGGTTGAGACGTCTGTATGAGGACGACGATCGGCGCGGCCTGAATGCGCAGCATGTCGAGAAGATCGCGCGCGTGCTGGCCTATCTCGACGGGCTTCGGAACCCGGGGATATGGATATGCCAGGCTGGCGGCTGCACCCGCTGAAGGGCGAGATGGCCGGGTTCTGGAGCGTCACCGTCAATGCCAACTGGCGGATTGTCTTCCGCTTCGAGGCCAGCGAAGTGACCGACGTCGACTACGTGGACTATCATTAAGGGAGTTGCGTCATGGCGATGAAGAACCCACCCCATCCCGGAAAGACAGTCCGGTACGATTGCCTCGATCCATTGGGCCTGAGCGTAACGGAAGGCGCCAAGGCGCTGGGCGTGACGCGGCAAGCGCTGAACAATTTGGTCAACGGCAAGAGTGGGATTTCTCCCGAGATGGCGATCCGCCTCGAAAAAGCGTTCGGCGGGCGGGCGAGCGTGTGGCTCGGCGTGCAGATGGACTACGACCTGGCGCAGGCGATGAAGAACGAGCGGGCGATCAAGGTGCGGCGGGTGGTTGAGGCGGCGTGACTTTTCAGCGCTATTGCGCCACGGATTTCAACTTAAATGAAATTTCGTATTCCATCAGCGCAACGTCGGTCATCCGCGACGCAGCCAAGCGCAAATCGTCTGTAATCTCGTTGGCGACAATTATTCCCCGAACGCTTTTATCGCCCGCGAGGTTCTGCTGTATCCAGCCCATATAGCGGAGTATCTGGCCGATCGTCCTGTCATACCCGCGCGATACCTTCAGTTCGACCACAACAAAGTTGCCGTCGGGATCGACCGCCAACACGTCGATAAATCGGCCGCCGGCGGGAAATTCGACGCCGTCGAAACCTTCGTCTTCATAGAGCTTCAAGCCGGGCGCAATGGCATTCAAATTGCGCGCAAGATAGTCACGAAGGTGGTGTTCATATGCGAACTCCGAACTGAGCACACTCTCGGGAGAATCCGCGTCTTCTTCATTTTCCGACTCCTCGCTCTTGCTGGTCATCGCATTCGCCCCAGACATAGCCAGAATGTCATCCCGATAGATGGGTGCGGGATCTGCCTGATCGTTCCAGAGGCGAAACTGCCCCGTTGGCGTTTTGAAGAACAAATCCCAGCCAAGACCCGCACGAATGTGAGGAGCGTGCTTGCGCGTCGTTGAATTCGCGGCCATGCCATCGACAGGCATTCCAACCGTGATCGGCTTGATCTTGGGATAGTGTTTGCCAAACCAATTTATGGCATCGCGCTTTGAAAATACTTGTCCGGGTTTTAGTTCAGCCTGGGAAAACTCCTGCATCAGAAATCTTACAGGCCGGTCGTCAATCGACATCAGCGTCACTCCGAGGTTTTCGCTCAACCTTCATGGATTGGGAACTGCGCGCCGATAGATCATTTCGCAATAGCCGACGGATAGCGAGCGGGGAGACGCTCCATCACCCTGCCCTCTCCCCCGCTAGAACGGGCAAGGGAAATTCCCGGGGTAATTAGCTGGACTGTCCCCAGGCGCATCACCTGGGTCCCCGCTTTCGCGGGATGACAAGTGAGGCGGCAAAGGCGTCCTTACTCCGCCGCCGGCTGCATGAGCGCTCCGGTGTCGCGCAGTTCCATGTAGAGGTTGATCGGGTCGAGGTCGAAGCCGTTCGGCCAAGTCGGAGCCCCGGATTCGATGAAGACGCGCGCGAAATAGTCAGGCGCCTTCAGCGGTTCCGACATCGGGCCGCCCTCGGCCAAGATATCGGCGAAGTCGCGCACACCCTCGCTGCCGTCGGAGAATTCGAGCCACAGCTTGAAGCCCTCGAGAGGCTTCAGCTTCAGCACATCGACCATCGGAAATTCAGCCTTGGCCATCGGGTCCTGCGATCCGCTCCAGTGGTTCATGGGTGCGCGAACGGCGCCAATTTTCCTCCAATTCTGTTCGCCGCGCCAGAGCCCATTCGCGCACCATGCGGCGCGCGGTCGGCATCGGGGTCTGTCATGCAGATGCTTCGCTGGCGAAGTTTCGGCAGTGATCGCACAACAGGTCAATGGCGCGGTCCCGCGCAGGTTGCAGCCGGGGCCCGCGGCGGCACCGCCCCCTCACCCTGGCCCTTTCCCCCCACTTCGTGGGGGCGAGGGGATTTCTTGGGCTGCTTGCTTAGACCTTCATCGATCCCAACAGCTGGGTCCCCGCCTACGCGGGGATGACAACCGTGTTAGTTGTCCAAAAAGCTGCGAAGTTTGCGTGACCGGCTCGGGTGCTTCAGCTTGCGCAGGGCCTTCGCCTCGATCTGGCGGATGCGCTCGCGGGTGACGCTGAACTGCTGGCCGACTTCTTCCAGCGTGTGGTCGGTGTTCATGCCGATGCCGAAGCGCATGCGGAGGACTCGTTCCTCGCGTGGCGTCAGCGTCGCCAAGACGCGCGTCGTGGTCTCGCGCAAATTGGCCTGGATCGCGGCGTCGATGGGGAGGATCGCGTTCTTGTCCTCGATGAAGTCGCCGAGATGGCTGTCTTCCTCGTCGCCGATGGGCGTTTCGAGGCTGATCGGCTCTTTCGCGATCTTGAGGACCTTGCGGACCTTCTCCAGCGGCATGGCGAGACGCTCGGCCAGCTCTTCCGGGGTCGGCTCGCGGCCGATCTCGTGCAGCATCTGGCGGCTGGTGCGCACCAGCTTGTTGATCGTCTCGATCATGTGGACCGGGATGCGGATGGTGCGCGCCTGGTCGGCGATCGAGCGGGTGATCGCCTGGCGGATCCACCACGTCGCATAGGTCGAGAATTTGTAGCCGCGGCGGTATTCGAACTTATCGACCGCCTTCATCAGGCCGATATTGCCTTCCTGGATCAGGTCGAGGAATTGCAGGCCGCGATTGGTGTATTTCTTGGCGATGGAGATGACGAGGCGCAGATTGGCCTCGATCATCTCCTTCTTGGCGACGCCCGACTCGCGCTCGCCCTTCTGCACCGTCTGGACGTTGCGGCGGAATTCGCTGACCGACTGGCGCGTCTCCTGCGCCAGGGCCTGGATGTCGTCGCGCAGCGTGTTGATCTTGTCGCGCTCGTCCTGGACGAAATCCTTCCAGCCCATGCGGGAAAGGCGGCCGACGCGGCGCGCCCAATGGGGATCGAGCTCGTTGCCGAAATGCTCCTTGAGGAAATCCTCGCGCGCGACGCCATGGGCTTCCGCAAGGCGCAGCAGCTTGCCTTCGAGGCTGACCAGGCGGCGGTTGATGCCGTACATCTGGTCGACCAGCGCTTCGATGCGGTTGTTGTTGAGCTTGAGGCCCTTGACCAGATCCATGGTCTCGTTGCGCAGCTTCTTGAAGCGGCGCTCCTGCCCGGTCGACAGCTCGTCGCTGGCGAGCGCGGCCTCGACCGACGCGTCCTGGAGGCGGCCGAGCTTCTTGTAGAGCGCGGCGATGGCGTCGAGCGCTTCGAGCACCTGCGGCTTGAGCGAGGCTTCCATCGCGCTGAGCGGCAGGTTGCCCTCGTCGTCGAAATCGTCGGCATCCGCGGCATCGGCGGCGGCGGCGATCTCGGCCGCGTCCATCGGTTCGCCGTCGGGGCGCAGTTGCGGCCCGGCCGGCGGCTTGGGCGCGGCGGGCGCCGGTTTGGGCGGCGCGGGCTGGCCGTTGATCGCCGCGACATGCGCGGCGCTAGCGGCGGCCTGGGCGGCGGCGGCGGCCTGGCCTTCGGGGCCGACGGCGTACATCGCTTCGAGGTCGATGATGTCGCGCAACAGGACCTTGCCCTCGTTGAGCTCGTCGCGCCACACGGTGAGCGCCTCGAAGGTCAGCGGGGATTCGCACAGGGCGCCGATCATCAGCTCGCGCCCCGCCTCGATGCGCTTGGCGATGGCGATCTCGCCCTCGCGGGAGAGGAGCTCGACCGAGCCCATCTCGCGCAGATACATGCGCACCGGATCGTCGGTGCGGTCATATTGCTCGGCGGCGGTGCCGGTCTTGGCGACGACTTCCTTGCCGCCTTCGGCGACGGCGGGAAGATTGTCGTCGGCGCCTTCTTCCTGCTCCTCGCTCTCGATGACGTTGATGCCCATCTCGTTGAGCAGCGACATCGTGTCTTCGATCTGTTCCGATGAGACCTTGTCGGACGGCAGGACCTTGTTGAGCTCGTCATAGGTGACGTAGCCGCGGGTCTTGGCCTTGGCGATCATCTTGCGGACGCCGACATCCGACATGTCCAACAAGGGGGAGTCCGCGTCGCCCGGGGTCTCTTCGCCCGGCTTGCCGGCCTTGGCCGCAACCTTCACCGGCGCCTTGCCGTTGGCCTTGGCGGTCGGCTGGGGCGCCGCGGCCTTCTGGCCGGGCTTGGGCGCCGGCTTGGCGGCGGCCTTGGGGTCGATCTTGGATTTCGCGGCGGAAGTTGCCTTCGCGGCAGCCTTCGACGCCACGGCCGGCTTGGCCGCCGGCTTGGCGGAAGACTTCTTGGACGTCGCCGGCTTGGCCGGAACGGGTTTTTTCACTGGTTTTGCCTGTTTCTTAGTCGCCGTCTTCGTCGCCACGCCGTCAGTCCGTCGTTAAGGGCCCCTATATAGAGGCGAATGAATCACTTTTTGCGCGAGGCCTAGTCGCCGGACACCCGGCCCAGCAGTCTCTGCGCCGCGTCCCAGCTTTCCTCGGTGCCTTCGGTCTTGAAACGCTCCATGGCCCGTGCCCGCTCCGGGGCGCGTTCGGCCATTTCGCGAAGATCGCTGGCGGCTTTGAGGAACCGGGCGTCGATATCACCGGCTTCGTCCGCCGGGTCCGCTTCGCCTGGCGCCCGCGCGCGGGCAACAAGCTCGGCCAATCCCAGACGATGCAGATGGTTCTCAAACCCCTGTTTTTCAAGGCTGGAGCCGGAGGCGGCGAGGTTTAGAAGCTGGTGACGCAACCTGTCAAGTTGCGGGTCGGAGAAGGGAAGTTCCGCCAGGAGCTCGCCATGGCGCAAACCCAATTCGGGTTCCGCGATCAGAAGCGCCGCCAGTTCGGCCTCTTTCATCTTGCGCGCCCCCGAGCCGCCGGCGCGGGCGAGCATGCTGGCCTTGACCGCCGGGGAGACGGCGCCGGCGGACCCCAATTGCGGCCGGGGCGGCAGGCCTTTGCCGGCATAGCGCGGCTGCCACTCGCGGCGCGGCGGCGCCGGGCGGCGCTTGAAGGCGTCGAACACCTTCTGCTCGAAGTCGCGGCGGTAATAGTCGGCGACCTTGCCGTCGCCGACTGCGGACACGATCTCGGCCAGCGCGCGCTCGAGCCCGGCGCGGCGCTCGGGGGTGGAGAAATCCCGCCCTTCCGTCTCCACCCGCCACAGCACCTGGCTGAGCGGCAGGGCGTCGTCGAGCACCTTCTTCATCGCCGCCGGGCCGTTGGTGCGCAGGAAGGAGTCGGGATCCTCGCCGGTGGGGAGGAAGGCGAAGCGCAGCGAATAACCGGCCTTCAGATGCGGCAGGGCGAGGCGCGCGGCGCGCTGCGCGGCGGTGAGGCCGGCGGTATCGCCGTCGAAGGCGAGGACCGGCTCGGGCGCGGTGCGCCACAGCAGGTGGAGCTGGTCCTCGGTCAGGGCGGTGCCGAGCGGCGCCACGGCGTGGGCGAAGCCGGCGCGCACCAGGGCGATCACGTCCATATAGCCTTCGGCGACGACGATGCTCTGGGCCTTGATCGCGGCGCCGCGCGCGGTCGCGAAATTGTAGAGCTGCTCGCCCTTGGAGAAGAGCGCGGTCTCGCCGGTGTTGATGTATTTCGGCTTGGCGTCGGGCGAGAGGCCGCGGCCGCCGAAGGCGACGACGCGGCCGCGGGGATCGGTGATCGGGAACATCAGCCGGTCGTAGAAGAAGTCGCGGGGCGAGCGATCGTCTTGCGCCGGGCGGATCACGCCGGCGGCGACCATGTCGTCGAGCGTGATGTTCTTGGTCTTCAGGTGCGCGATGAGCGGATTGCCGCCGGATGGCGCGTATCCGAGACGGAACTGCTTGGCGACGTCGCCGTTGAGGCCGCGCGACTTGAGGTATTCCCGTGCCTCGGCGCCGGCCGGGGCGCGCAACTGCTCCTCGAAGAAGAGGCAGGCCGCCTCGATCACGTCGTAGAGCGACTTCTTCTTTTCCTCGCGCGCTTCTTCCTCGGGCGTCCATTTGGGGAGTTCGACGCCCGCCTCGCCGGCGAGGCGCTCGACGCTTTCGGGGAAGGTGAGGCCCTCGGTCTCCATCAGCCATTTGAAGGCGTCGCCGCCCTTGCCGCAGCCGAAGCATTTGTAGGTGCGGCGCTCGTTCTCGACCTTGAAGCTGGGCGATTTCTCGGCGTGGAAGGGGCAGCAGCCCCACATGGTGCGGCCCTTGCGCGTCAGCTTCACGCGCCGCGCGACCAGCGCCACGATGTCGGTGCGGCGCAGGATCTCGTCCAGCAGGTGGGGGCCGTAGCGCATGCCCCAATGTAGGCATTCGCGGCGCCCCTGTCCCGGAAGCAGAGACGATTCGGCTGTGAGTCGTCCCCGAATCCGGCGGGAAAAGCAGAAATTTCAAGGGCCGTGCCGACGGCGGCCGGCAGATTCTTGATTTTTTAAAGGCCGGCGCCTTAGCGTTCCGGACCTGAAGGGGGTTCGCGTGACGCGCGATGCGATGTTCGACGGCGACGGAGACCCGCGCTGGAAGCTTCTGGATGCGGCGCACGAGCGGCTGGAGGTCGCCGCGTCGCTGGAGCAGATCATCGCCGTGGTGCGCTCGACCGCGCGCTCGGTGACCTCGGCCGACGGCGTGACCTTCGTGCTGCGCGACGGCGACAAGTGCCACTATGTCGAGGAGGACGCGATCGGGCCGCTGTGGAAGGGCCAGCGCTTTCCGATGACGAGCTGCATCTCCGGCTGGTGCATGCTGAACGGCCGCACCGCGCCGATCCCGGACATCTATGCCGACATCCGCATTCCGCACGACGCCTACCGGCCGACCTTCGTCAAGAGCCTGGTGATGACGCCGGTCGGCGCCGCCGCGCCGGTCGCGGCGATCGGCGCCTATTGGCGCGACAAGCGCCTGTTCGAGGCGCGCGAGATCGCCGCGATCGAAACCCTGGCCGCCGCGGTGGCGGACGCGATGCGCAACGCGGCAGCGGCATAGGCGGCGGCTGGCCGCTCACGCCGGGCAGTGGAGTTTGGCTTTCAGTGCGGTCTTTTCGGCGTCGCCGAGCGTTGCCGGAATGAGGTTGGTTTCTTCGCGCACCAAGACGAAAAATCCATCGGGCGACCGCCGCCAGGCGACATAGCCGCAAAGCTGGCCGCGCTCGGTCTCGGCTTCGTAGTCCAGGGCGGCATGAATGCCGGGCGGACCGAGCGGCGAATCCTTTTCCCAGTCGATGGTCTTGATCGTCCGGCTCTTCACGCGGCCGACGGCGGCGATAGCGCGGTCGGCAAGCGCGGCGTATTCGGTCAAGGGCAGCATGGATGCGAGGGCCGGGCCGAGCAGCGCATAGGCCTGCTCATAGCGGCCGCCGTCTTCGAGACGAAAATAGTGGTTGGTCAGCGACACGACGGCTTCACTGTCGGTGCCCTGCGGCTGCCAGTTGCCGTAGATGCGGATGCCGGGCGGCAGGATCGGCGGCCCGCCATGCTGCGCCGCGAGTATGTCCCGCACCTGGGCATCGAGCGCACCGATCTGCGCCAGGAAGGTCTTGAACGCCGGCTGCGCGGCATCGGAGGCGAAGGACCAGCCGCGCTCCGCGACGCTCACGCCCTGCGCCGTCTGGACGATGGAACGCCGGATCACGCCGGGATGCGCGGGATGATCGGGCTTGGTGAAATACCAGACGTCTTGAGTCTTGTCGCACGTGACGATGAGCAGATCGGCGTCATCCTGCTGCTTGCAATCCTGCGCGTGGGCCACCTGATCGAACAGACTTTGGTACGTCGCACGCTCCTCCGCACCGGTCGGCGTCGCGCCTATCAGCAAAACGGCGAACGCGGCGCCGGCAACGGCCAAAGCGACGGCGCGGCGCGGCGTTTCTTCGAGAAGTCGGGCGGCCAAGCGCATGGGCATTGTGAGCCTCTATCGGTCAATCCGCCGCCAGTTCGATGACGTTGCCGTCGGGGTCGCGGACGAAGAGGGCGGCGTCGCCGCGCGTGCCGGAAATCGCGATGCCGGCGGCGGCGAGCGCCGCGCGGGTCGCCGCGACGCCGGCGATCTTGAGCGCGATATGGGTGATGCCGGGATATTTCTCCGGCACGTCCATCAGGATGTTGGGACGCTGCGCGTCGGGCGCGTTGAGGATGAGATTGATCTCGAGGCCGGAGGGATGCGTCATCGCGCCCACCGGCTCCGGCCCCGCCGGTCCCCAGGCCCAGACGAAGCCGAGCTGCTCATAGAAGGCGCGGCTGCGCGCCGCGTCGTGCACGCGGATGCCGATATGGGCGAGGCCGGAGATTTGCATGCCGAGTGCCATTGCCCCCTCCGTCGCGCCCGAAGTGGGCGCGCCACCTCCCCCGCAACGGCGGGGGAGGAAAGTCATTTCGTCAGCGCTTCCTTGACCGCGCCGCTGGCCTTGCCGAAATCCATCTGGCCCTGGTAGCGCTCCTTGAGCGCCGCCATCACCTTGCCCATGTCCTTGAGCGAGCCGGCGCCGAGCGCGGCGATGACGGCGGCGATCGCAACCCTGGCTTCGTCCTCGCTCATCTGCCTGGGCATGAACTCGCGGATGACGGCGATCTCGTTGCGCTCGTTCTCCGCCAGTTCCGGGCGGTTGCCGGCGACGAAGGCGGCGACCGAGTCCTCGCGCTGCTTGATCATCTTGGCGAGCAGGCCGAGCAGGTCGTCGTCGGACAGAAGCTCGCGGCTGTCGGCGGTGCGGGCGGCGATGTCGCGGTCCTTCACCGCCGCGTTGATCAGGCGCAGCGTGCCCAGGCGCTTGGCGTCCTTGGCCTTCATCGCCTCTTTCACCGAATCGTTGATCTGCTCGCGCAAGCCCATGGCGGTTCATCCGAAAAGGAATGCGCCAATCTAACCGTCTCGCGGCACTTTGCCAACCGGTTGAAAAGACTTGCGAAATTCACTGTCGCAAAAGCTTGACCCCCGGCAGGCGCGTCCCTATTTTCCGCCCAATCCAACCGGACCCCGTCCATGCCCGATGCATTGCCCGCCGCCGCCGCCAAAACGGCGGTGGAACTATCGCGCGGCGCGCTGGTGCTGGCCGACGGCACGGTGTTCGAGGGCCAGGCGTTCGGCGCGATATCGGAAGGGGCGCCCTCCGGCGCCGGGCACGGCATCGGCGAGGTCTGCTTCAACACCGCGATGACGGGCTATCAGGAGATCCTGACCGATCCCTCCTATGCCGGACAGATCGTGTGCTTCACCTTTCCCCATATCGGCATCGTCGGCACCAATGCGGAAGACATCGAGTCGCTGAGCCCGGTGGTGCGCGGGCTGATCGTGCGCGCCGACGCCGAGCATCCCTCCAACTACCGCGCCCTGGGCGCGCTCGATGGCTGGCTGAAGAAGCACAGCATCCCGGCGCTGGCGGGGATCGACACGCGGGCGCTGACCAGCCGCATCCGCGAACTGGGCATGCCGCATGGCGCGATCGTGACGGCGAAGGCCGGCACGCTCGACATCGCGGCCGGCGTCACGGCGGCGCGCTCGTTTCCCGGACTGGTCGGGCTCGACCTCGCCAAGGACGTCACCTCGAAGCAGACCTATAGGTGGCGCGAGATGCCCTGGGCCTGGGGCCGCGGGTTCGACGCGCTGCCGAGCCCGAGCTGGCGCGCGACGGTGGTCGATTTCGGCGTCAAGCGGAACATGCTGCGGCTGCTGGCGGGGCTCGGCGCCGACATCACCGTGGTGCCGGCGCAGGCGACGTTCGACGAGGTCATGCAGCACAAGCCGGACGGCGTGCTGCTGTCCAACGGGCCGGGCGATCCGGCGGCGACGGGCGCTTACGCCATTCCGACCATCAAGGGCCTGGTCGAGTCCGACGTGCCGGTGTTCGGGATCTGCCTGGGACACCAGATGCTCGGCCTCGCGCTCGGCGCCGAGACGCGGAAGATGGCGCAGGGCCATCACGGCGCCAACCATCCGGTGAAGGACCTGGAGACCGGCAAGGTCGAGATCGTGTCGATGAACCACGGCTTCACGGTCGACAAGGACACGCTGCCGAAGGGCGTGAAGGAGACTCACGTCTCGCTGTTCGACGGCACCAATTGCGGCATCCGCGTCGAGGGCAAAAAGGTGTTCGGGGTGCAATACCATCCCGAAGCGTCGCCGGGACCGATGGACAGCCATTACCTGTTCGACCGTTTTGCGCTGGCCGCGAAAGGCGGCAGATAAAAGATGCCCAATCCCCCCTTGAAGATCGACCTCATCGCCTCGGCGGCCAAGCTCGCCGCGTCGGGCCAGGCGTCGGTGGCGCTGTTCCAGCACGGCGACGCCAACCTCTTGCTGTTCGTGCCGAGCGACCAGGACACGCAGCAGGCGCATAAGCGCGACGAGATCTATGTCGTCCAGGCCGGCCAGGGCATCTTCAAGCGCGGCGGCGAGACCGTGCGCTTTTCCGCCGGCGACGTGCTGTTCGTGCCGGCCGGGGTGCCGCACCGCTTCGCCAGCTTCTCGGCCGAGTTCAAGGCCTGGGTGCTGTTCTTCGGGCCGGAGGGCGGCGCGACGGCGGCGTGAAAGCCCGGTCTTTTGCGCGTCGCGGATGATTCACGCGGAGCCGCGGAGGACGCGGAGGAGATTTTCCGGAGAGTCACCCGTCTTCCGCGAACGCCGCGTCCATACGCTGACGCTTGGACCCGTGTGAGAATTTTTGAGCGCGAATTTGCGTCTTTTGCAAATCAAAAAAAGCTTGTCATCCCCGGCCGAGCGAAGCGAGGGGAAGGGGACCAGGTTAAGCCGCATCGTTTCTGCCGCCGAACAATGCATCGCTAAACTTTCGACACCGCCCACACTGCACATCCTGGGTCCCCTTCCCTCGCCGCGCGAAGGGCGCGGCTCGCCGGGGATGACAATGGAGTTTTGTGAATACAAATCTTCGTGGGTTAGCGCCGGGCGCCGCAGGCCGCGAGCCGTGTCTCGATGCGCGGGCCGGGATGACTGGCAAGCCTTGCCGGTCCCGCCGCGCCCGGTAGAGTGGCGGCAAAGCACGCGGGAGAGAACGGCATGAACGGCGCGGAAAGCCTGGTGCGCACCCTGGTCGCGTCGGGCGTCGAAGTCTGCTTCGCCAATCCCGGCACCTCGGAAATGCATTTCGTCGCGGCGCTGGACCGCGCCCCCGGCATGCGCGCGATCCTGGGCCTGTTCGAAGGCGCGGTGACCGGCATGGCCGACGGCTATGGCCGCATCGCCGAGAAGCCGGCCTGCACCCTTTTGCATCTGGGGCCGGGGCTCGCCAACGGGCTCGCCAACCTGCACAACGCGCGGCGCGCCGCGACGCCGATCGTCAACATCGTCGGCGACCATGCGACCTATCACGCGCAATACGACGCGCCGCTCGCCTCCGACATCATCGGCTTTGCGCGCCCCGTTTCGGCCTGGGTGCAGTCGTCGCCGAGCGCGCTGACCGTCGCCGCCGACGGGGCGCGGGCGGTGCAGGCGGCACTGGAGCCGCCGGGGCAGATCGCGACCCTGATCCTGCCGGCCGACACGGCGTGGAACGAAGCGGAAGGCGAGGCGCCGGCGCTGCCGCGGCCGCTGCCCGCGCCGGTGACCGACGAGGCGGTCTATCGCTGCGTCGCGGCGTTGAGGAACGGCAAGAAGACCACGATCCTGATCCGCGGGCACGCCTTGAAGGAGCGCGGGCTGATCGCCGCCGGGCGCATCGCGGCCAAGAGCGGGGCGCGGCTCGCTTGCGATACCTTCGCGCCGCGCATCCAGCGCGGCGCCGGGCGGGTGCAGCTTGCCCGCATCCCCTATTTCGCCGAACAGATCGTCGAATTCTTCCAGGACAGCGAGCAGCTCATCCTGGTCGGCGCCAAGCCGCCGGTGTCGTTCTTCGCCTATCCCGGCAAGCCGAGCTGGGGCTTGCAGGCGGGGACCGCGATCCACCATCTCGCGCATCCGCACGAGGACGGCACCAACGCGCTGGAAGCGCTGGCCGAAGCGCTCGGCGCCGCGGCGGAGCCGGCGCAGGTCGCGGCCCTGAAGCGGCCGGACGCGATCGCCGACAAGCTCGACCAGTACACGATCGGCCAGGCGATCGCGCGGCACCTGCCGGAGGGCGCGATCCTGTCGGACGAGGCCGCGACCTCGGGCGCCGGCACCGCGCTCGCCACCATCACGGCGGCGCCGCACGACCATCTGGCGCTGACGGGCGGCGCCATCGGCCAGGGCCTGCCGCTCGCGACCGGGGCGGCGGTGGCGGCGCCGGGGCGCAAGGTCGTCTGCGTGCACGGCGACGGCGGCGCGATGTATACGTTGCAATCGTTGTGGACCCAGGCGCGCGAGAAGCTCGACGTCACGACGGTGATCTTCGCCAACCGCTCCTATGCGATCCTGAACATCGAGCTGGCGCGGGTCGGCGCCGGCAATCCGGGGCCCAAGGCGCTGTCGATGCTCGACCTGCACAATCCGGACCTGGACTGGACCAAGCTCGCCAGCGGCATGGGCGTCGAGGCGTCGCGCGCGACGAACATCCGGGAGTTCGAGAGCCAGTTCGCCGACGCGATGAAACAGCGCGGGCCGCGCCTGATCGAAGTCGTGCTAGGCTGAGCGCAACATTCGAGGGACCCGCCATGGACAAGCCGAGCGACGATCTGGAGTTGTGGCGCGCGGGCGCGCGCGAGATGCTGCCGATGGCGGTGGCGCTGCGCCGCGAGCTGCACAAATATCCCGAGCTCGGCCTCATCCTGCCCGAGACGACGCGGCGGGCGCGCGAGGCGCTGGCCGGGCTCGACGTCGAGATCGCCGAAGGCAAATCGACCAGCAGCCTGGTGGTGACGCTGCGCGGGGCGCAGCAGGGGCCGACCATCCTCCTGCGCGGCGACATGGACGCGCTGCCGATGCCGGAAGACACCGACCTGGAATTCAAGTCGCGGAACGAGGGACGCATGCATGCCTGCGGCCACGACTCGCATACCGCGATGCTGGTCGGCGCGGTGCATCTTCTGCACAAGCACCGCGAGCGGCTGAACGGCAACGTGAAATTCTTCTTTCAGACCGGCGAGGAAGGCTTTGCCGGCGCCCGCCACGCCATCGCGGACGGCATGCTGGACGCCGCGCCGGCGCCCTCGGCGGCGTTCGCGATCCATATCTCGCCCAACATCCCGACGGGGGTGATCGCGTCGCGCTCCGGCCCCCTGATGGCGGCGACCGACACGATCCAGATCGAGATTCTGGGCAAGGGCGGCCATGCCTCGCAGCCGCACTACACCCGCGATCCCATTCCGGTCGCCTGCGAGATCGTGACCGCGCTGCAAAGCCTCGTCACCCGCCGGGTCGACGCGTTCGATCCGGTCGTGCTCTCGATCACCAAGATCGAGGCCGGCACCACGTCGAACGTCGTGCCGGAGAGCGCGCGGCTGCTCGGCACGCTGCGCAGCTTTTCGGACAAGAGCCGCGCCACCGCGAAAGAAGGCATCGCGCGCATCGCGCACGGCGTCGCGCAGGCCCACGAGGTCGAGGCCAAGGTGCGGCTGGACGAGGGCTATCCGGTCACGATCAACGACGACGCCTTCACCGGCTTCGCCCAGGGCGTGGTGACGGACCTGTTCGGGGCGCGCGGCTATCTGAAGATGCCGGCGCCGGTCATGGGGGCGGAGGATTTCTCCTATGTCCTGCAGAAGATGCCCGGCTGCATGATGTTCCTCGGCGTTGCGCCGCACGACGTCTCGCACCACCACGCCCATGCCTGCCACTCCAACCGCATGGTGATGGACGAGGACGCGATGGCCAACGGCATCGCCCTGCACGCCGCGATCGCCGAGCGCTATCTGAGCAAGCCGCCCGCCTGAGGCGCCCATTACATCGTCGTAAGACTGTCACGGATGCGTTGCGCGCGGCGGATTTGCGGCAATAGTCGTCGGAACGATTGTTTTTCCGGGGGCTCCCATGACCACGATGTCGCTTGCCAGGCTGGCCGAGATCCGCCGCCGCCATCCCTTGCGCAACACCTATGCCGAGATCCGGGCCGGCATGGGCAAGCTGGAGAAGGTCGCGATCTGGATCACCGACCATGTCGGGACCATGACGTTCTTCCTCTTGATCCTGTTCTGGACGATCTTCTGGCTGGGGTGGAACCTGCTCGCGCCGCCGTCGCTGCAATTCGATCCACCGATGGGTTTCGTGTTCTGGCTGTTCATCTCCAACCTGATCCAGATCATGCTGATGCCGCTGCTGATGATCGGGCAGAACATCCAGGGCCGCCAATCGGAGGCGCGCGCCGAGCACGACCTCGAAGTCAACATCAAGGCGGAAGCCGAGATCGAGACCGTCCTGCAGCACCTGGAGCGGCAGAACGATATCCTGATGGCGATGCTGGAGAAGCAGGGTATAAAGCTCGACGAGGTCCTGAAAGCGAGCCAGACCTGAAGGCGCTCATCGCGGTCGTTGTGGGACTGCTGCTCGCGGCGCCGGCCGCCGCAGCGCCGCCGCCGCAGAGCGATTTCGTCCGCTGGGCACATGGCGCGCCGGGACGCTTCCAGGAAGTGCAGGCGTTCGAGGCCTATCTGCGGCGCCAGGGCGTCGCCGGCATCCTGCCCTTGTCGCAACTGCTGCTGAATGCGAGTTCCTGGCGCGCCTGCGGCGTCGCGCCCTACAGCATCGCGCCGCGCGCCTTGTGGCCGCATGTCGTGCCGACGCTGCGCTTCGTCCGCGCGCGCCTCGTGCCGGCGCTGGGACCGGTGGCGGCGCTGTCGGGCTATCGCGATCCCGATCTGAACACGTGCTCCGGCGGCGCGCCCAGAAGCGCCCATGCGCAATACTACGCGCTCGACCTGACGCCGCTGCGCTTCAAGGACCGCGGCAAGATGATCGCGGCGGTGTGCCGGCTGCATGCCCGCTTCGGGGCAAAGGCGCATGTCGGGCTCGGCTTCTACCAGGGGATGCGCTTCCACATCGACACCAGCGGCTTTCGCCGCTGGGGCAGCGACTATCATGCCGCCACCTCGCCCTGCGCCGTGCTGGGCGGCTAGTCGGCGGTCCGCGCCGCGCGGTCGCGCCGCGCCTGGAGCGCGATGCCGAAGGGGATCGAGGTCAGGTAGAACGCCATCCCGACGGTGAGGGTCGCCCACGGCCAGGTGATCAGAAAGCCGGTCAACAGGCCGATGAAGCCCCACACCACCAGGCGGTGCTGGCGCGCCGGGCGCATGTATTTGATCGACGGCGTCGGCAGGCGGCTGACCATCAGGCTGGCGGCGATCGCGATCATCGCGCCGGAGACCAGCGGATCGCGGAACAGCATGTGCCCGAACTGGAAATCGAGCAGCATCGGCAGCAGCAGGAGGCCGGCGGCGGCGGGCGTCGGCAGGCCGGTGAAATAGGGATTGTGCGCCGAGGAGCCTTCGTCGCGCACGCTCTGCACGTTGAAGCGCGCGAGGCGGATGGCCGAGCAGGCGCAGAAGATCAGGGCCGCGATCCAGCCGGCGTCGCCCATGCGCGACAGGCTCCACATATAGATGAGCACGCCGGGCGCGACGCCGAAGCTGACGAGATCGGCGAGACTGTCGAGCTGGGCGCCGAAGCGGGTGTCGGCGCCGAGGAAGCGCGCGGCGCGCCCATCCAGCATGTCGAAGATCATGGCGAAGACGATGGCGGCGACGGCGGCGTTCCACTCCGACGCGATGGCGAAGCGGATGGCGGTGATGCCGCTGCACAGGCCCAGGAGCGTGAGGATGCTGGGAACGACGCGCCCGACCGAAAGCTCTTCCAGCCGCTCCGCCATGCGGCGCGGATCAATCCTGCGATATGCCAATCGGTTACGCCTACCCTTGAAGTTCCGCCAGGACCGTCTCGCCGGCCCGTGTCACAGAACCGTCTTGTATCACGATCTTGGCGGAAGAAGGCAAATAGACATCGAGCCGGCTGCCGAAGCGGATCATGCCGTAGCGCGCGCCGCGCCGCACCGCGTCGCCCTGCTTGACGTCGCAGACGATGCGCCGCGCCACCAGGCCGGCGATCTGGACCACGGCGATGTCGCTGTCGGGATCGCTGGCGCCTTCGGGGCGCAGGCGCGCCGCCATGCGTTCGTTGTGCTCGCTCGCCTTGTCGAACGAGGCGTTAAGGAATTTTCCCGGCCGGTAGGCCAGCGCGATCACGGTTCCGCTCAGCGGCATGCGGTTCACATGCACGTTGAAGACGTCCATGAAGATCGAGAGGCGGCGGCGCGGCGCCGGCCCCAGGCCGAGTTCCGGCGGCGGCGGCGCCTCGACGATCGGCAGCAGCTTGCCGTCGGCGGGACTGACGATACGCAATTCGCCGGGCGGGGGGGCACGCTCGGGGTCGCGGAAGAAGGCGACGCACCAGACGGTGAGGACGAGGAAGGCGAGGCCGGCCCACAGCCACAGCCAGAACAGGAGCGCATTGACCGCGACGAAGATCGCGATGAACGGCCAGCCTTCGCGGTGGATGGGGCTTCGCAAATGGAGTTCCGCTTTGCATCACACGTCATCCCCGGACTCGTTCCGGGGATCCATAAACACAATGGATGCCGTCGTGATCATGGATGGCCGCCACGAGGGCGGCCATGACGAGATTTAGGTGGTGGAGATCCTAGACCGGCCCACGGACGCAACCAAAGAAAAAGGGCGGTGCCACGCACCGCCCCAAATCCAAACGCAACGTGGCTTAAGCGCGCTCGCCCGAGAACGGGAACGAGCCGAACGCGCCGGCCTTCACGCTGCCGGAAATCTTGTTGCCGTCCACCGTGCCGGTGGTCTCCAGCGTCATCGGCATCGGCGAGGTGATCTTGGACGACCAGGAGACGTTGTTGCCGTCCACCTTACCGTTGTCGAGCGGCGCCGAGCCCTGCGCGCCCGCCTGGGTGCCCGTCAGCGTCGTGCCTTCGGCCTTCAGGGTCAGCGTGACCTTCTGCGCGCCCATGGGCGAATTGATAACGATATTGTACGTGCCATCGACGGACATGCGTCGTTCCTCCCTTGATGAAGGCGGACATCTAAGAGAGGGACGGGGCGGGGCGCAAGCCTTAGATGACGATGACGTCAGGTAAATCGCGGCGGCGTCCGAAATGCCGTTAGGGATCAATTCCCTATTGCCGCGCGGCGGGGCGAAAAATCGCCTCGCGACCGCGCCGGGCAGGCCGGGCGCCACAGCCGGATTGCATTCGCCGGCGCTTTCGCACCTCTATGCGCCCTGCCACCAGGAGTTCTTTCATGGCGACAAGCCGCGCAATCCATCTCACCAAACGCCCCGACGGGATGCCCAAGATCAGCGATTTCCAGCTCGTCGAAAGCGAGCTGCCGCCCATCGCCGAGGGCCAGGCGCTGGTGCAGAATCTCTATCTGAGCATCGACCCCGCCACCCGCCCGCGCCTGACGCAGGGCCAGGAGCTCAATACCGTGGTCGGCGGCTTCGCGCTGGGGCGCGTGCTGCAATCGAAGGCCAAGGCCTTGAAGGAAGGCGACATCGTGCGCGCCGCCTATGGCTATCGCGAGCGCTATGTCGCCGACGCCCGGCACCTGACCAAGGTCGAGGCCGATCCCGACCTGCCGCTCACCGTCTACCTGCACCTCCTGGGCGGGGCGGGCTTCGTCGCTTATGGCGGCCTGATCGAGATCGGCAAGATGGCGGCGGGCGAGCAGGTGTTCGTTTCCACCGCCGCCGGCTCGGTCGGCTCGGCGGCGGCGCAGATCGCCAAGCTGAAGGGCTGCACGGTGATCGGCAGCACCGGCGCCGACGACAAGGCGGCATGGCTGAAGAGCCTCGGCCTCGACGCCGTCATCAACTACAAGAAGCAGCCGATCCGCGAGGCGCTGGAAGCCGCGACGCCCAAGGGCATCGACGTCTATTTCGACAATGTCGGCGGCGATCACCTGGAAGCGGCGCTGCGGCGGATGAACAGCAAGGGCCGCATCGCGGTGTGCGGCATGATCTCGACCTACAACGACCAGCAGGTCGGGGTGCGCAACCTGTCGTCGATCATCTATGGCCGGGTGAACATCCGCGGCTTCGTCGCGCCCGACTTCCCGCACCTGTATCCGGCGTTCACCGAGGAGATGACCGGCTGGCTGAAGGCCGGCCAGGTCAAATACGAGGAGACGCTGTTCGACGGCATCGAGAACGCGCCCAAGGCGCTGATCGCGCTGCTGAACGGCGTCAATACCGGCAAGATGATGGTGCGGCTAGCCGATTGAGGCGTGGGTGCCGAAGCGCCAGGTTTCGAACGCGCCCAGAAGGCCGGTGACGCTCAGCCCGTCGTCGCATAGCGGCAGGACGACGACCTCCATCTCCAGATGCTCCTTGCCGGGATAAAGCGCGCGCGCCGGGCCGCTGACCTGCGGGGTCTTGGCCGCGACGCAGCGGCTGAAGAAATCGTGCATGCCGTCGAAGAACGGCGTGCCGCGGTGTTCCGACAGCAGCGAGCCCTGCAGCCGGCGGCCCATGAACTGGATGATGCGGTCGCCGGCGAAGCGAAAGCGGAAGTCGGCGCCCACGACGTCGATCAGGAAGGTCCACGGGATCGTCGCGCGCAGGCGGGCGGGCGTGACGTCCTCGCGCCGCGGCCCGATCCCGCCGGCGGCGAGCGCGCGCCAGGTCTTCTGGACGGCGACGAGCTTCTCGCCCGCCAGCGCCAATTCCGTCGTCGCACCCGTGTCCGTCATCTGCCCGCAATGGCGCGCGAAATCCGTCGCGGCGCCCTCAAGTTCTTAGATGGAGGTGTCGATTCCCGAATCCGGCAAATCGCGGGCGCGCTTGTAACAGGTCCCTGGCGCCACGCGCTGCGACCGAACGTCCCGCGTTATGGCGTTTCGATATATACGCAGTTCTACGCAGCCGGCCCGTGCCTTGCGGCGTCCCTGGGGGCCTAATTCTCCAGCATCACCTTGCACTGGTGCGCCGGCTTGCGCAGCGCCTCGAACGCGTCCGGCAGGGCGTCGAGGTCGACGATGTCGGTGATCATGTGCGCGACGTCGACGCGGTCGGACGCGATCATCGCGATCACATAGTCGAAATCGGCCGGGCGGTAGCCGAGCACGAACTGGATCTCGAGCTCCTTCACGATGCCGATCAGCGGCATGATGGTGTCGGGCTGCTGGCACACGCCGGCGACCACGATGCGCCCGCCGCGCGGCGCCTCGGCCATGACGTTCATGAGCAGGCCGGGAACGCCGACGCAGTCGAAGATGATGTCGGGCGCCTTGCCGGCGATCTTTTCGACCTGCGCGGCCAGAGGCTGCGCCGGATCGATGGCGTCGGTGGCGCCGAACTTGGCCGCCATGGTGCGGCGGATCTCCGCCTTCTCGCTGACGATCACATGCCGGGCGCCGAGGAATTTCGCCCACAGCATGACGGCGAGCCCGACCGGGCCGGCGCCGATCACCAGCACGGTGGCGCCGCGCGGCATCCGCGCCATGTCGACGGCGTGCAGACCGACGGCGAGCGGCTCGACCAGCGCGCCCTCGCGGAACGAGACGCTGTCGGGCAGGCGGTAGCCGCTGCCGGCGCCGATGCGCACGAACTGGGCATAGGCGCCGGGGCTTTGCCCCAGGCCCACCGGCAGCATCTTGGCGCAGAGACCGCGCTGCGGCGGACTCTGGGAGAGATTGATGCAGGGCGTGTGCTCGCCGCAGCAGATCACGGGAAAGCCGGCGACGCGCATCCCCGGCTTCCACAGATGCGTCACCGCCTTGCCGACCGCCATCACCTCGCCGGCGAATTCGTGGCCCATCACCGAGCCCGGCGGCAGCGGCATGATCGTGCCCAGCTCGGTCATGTGCAGGTCGGAGCCGCAGACGCCGCAATTGCGGACCCGCAGGACGAGATCGTGCGGCCCCGGCACCGGATCGGCGAGCGTCTCGATCGCCAGCGGCTTGGACAATTCCCTGAACACGGCGGCGCGCATGCGAGGCTCCATTTTCCTGACGCCAACGGCCGCACGTTATGCCATCTTTTGCGTCAGGCAAGGGAGCGCAGCATGGTGGACACTTACGCTACGGCACGGTCGATGATCGCCGACCTGAAGGCAAAGCAGGTATCGGCGCGCGAGCTCCTGGATGCGCATATCGCGCGCAACGACGAGATCGAGGCGCGGATCAACGCCGTCAACGCCGTCGACATCCCGCGCGCCCTGAAGGATGCCGCCGCGATCGACGCAGCGCGGGCGCGGGGCGACGAACTCGGCCCGCTCGCCGGCCTGCCGATGACGATCAAGGACGGCTTCGACGTCGAGAACATGCCGGCGGTCAGCGGCAACCTGAACCTGAAGGACCGCGCCAAGGATTGCGCCGACGCGGCGCTGGTCGCCACGACGCGCAAGGCCGGGGCGGTGATCTGGGGCAAGACCAACGTGCCGTTCATGCTGGGCGACATCCAGAGCTACAACGAGATCAGCGGCACCACCAACAATCCCTATGACGTGAGCAAGACCCCCGGCGGCTCGTCGGGCGGCGCCGCGGCGGCGCTGGCCTGCGGCGTCACTCCGCTGGAGATCGGCTCGGACATCGGCGGCTCGCTGCGCCATCCGGCGAATTTCTGCGGCGTGACGGCCTTGAAACCGACCTGGGGGACGCTGGACGGGCGCGGCCATATCCCGCCGCTGCCGGACGGCTATTACGAAGGCGACCTCGGCGTCTACGGCCCGATGGCGCGCAACAGCGACGACCTGAAGCTGTTGTGGAGCGTGCTCAAGGGCACGCCGGAGCAGGCGCGCCGCGACGTCAAAGGCGCGCGGGTCGCGATCTGGGACGCAGAGCCGTCCTGGCCGCTGGCGCGCGACGTCAAGGACGGCGTGGCGCGCGCCGGCGCCGCGCTCGCGGCCGCCGGAGCGCGGGTCGAGCAGGCCAAGCCGAACGTCGACGGCGCCGCGCTGATGGATTTCTATCTCGCCCTGCTGACGCCGATGATCGCCTATGACATGCCCGAGGCGATGATCGCCGCCTTCGCAGCGATGCGCGAGGCCGACAAGCAGATCGTCGCGCAGGGCGGCCCGGGCGCGCCCTTCGCGGCGTTCCGCCTGCACGCCTCGGCGCCCCATCGCGACGTCATCACCGCGACGATCCGGCGCCAGGCGCACAAGGACATCCTCGCCGAATTCTTCCGCCGCTACGACGCGATCGTGATGCCGATCAGCATGGTGACGGCCTTCGCGCACCAGCAGGAGCCCAGCTTCCCCGAGCGCGTCCTCGACGTCGACGGGGTGGCCGTTCCCTATCCGCAAATCCTCAACTGGATCTCGCCGGCGACGGCGCTGCACGCCCCGGCGCTGGCGGTGCAGGCGGGCCAGACCGCGGCCGGCCTGCCGGTCGGGGTGCAGATCGTGGGGCCGTGGCACGGCGAGGACCGCCTGTTCGACTTTGCCGCCGCCGTAGAGGAAGGCTGCGGCGGCTTCAAGCCGCCGCCCGGCGTTTGAGGCTGCGCCACCGGATTCGATATGCCATAAATCGCGGAACGCCATTGAAAATAAAACGGGAGCACGCGCATGGCCATCAAGCTCAAGAACGGCATCTTCCTCGCGCCCTTTCATCCGGTGGACGAGGACCCGACGCTGTGCCTCCAGCGCGACCTGGAGCTGGTCGAGCATCTCGACAAGCTCGGCTATGACGAGGCGTGGATCGGCGAGCATCACTCCGCCGGCTACGAGATCATCTCCAGCCCGGAAGTGTTCATCGCCGCGGCGGCCGAGCGCACCCGGCGCATCATGCTGGGCTCGGGCGTCATTTCCCTTCCGTATCACAACCCCTTGATGGCGGCGAACCGCGTCATCCAGCTCGACCACCAGACGCGCGGCCGCTTCATGTTCGGCGTCGGGCCGGGCCTGTTGCCGTCGGACGCGTTCTCGATGGGGATCGACCCCGCGACCCAGCGCGACCGCATGGTCGAGGCGATCGAGGTCATCCTGCGCCTGTTCGCCGGCGAGCGCGTGACGCACAAGTCGGACTGGTTCACGCTGGTCGACGCGAAATTGCAATTGAAGCCCTATACCTGGCCGCATCCCGAGATCGCGGTCGCCTCCTCGGTGACGCCGTCGGGCGGCAAGCTGGCGGGACGGCACGGCTTCGGCATGCTGTGCGTCGCCGCGACCCAGGCCGGCGGCTATGACGCGCTCGGCATCAACTGGAAGGTCGCCAACGACACCGCCGCCGCCCACGGCCGCAAGATGGACCCCGAGAAGCTGCGCCTGGTCGGCCCGGTGCACATCGCCGAGACGCGCGAGCAGGCGTTCGAGAACGTGAAATTCGGCCTGGCGAAATGGCAGAACTATTTCGGCGGCATCAGCGCGGTGGCGGGGCGCGAGGCGACCGAGGCGCGTTCGGTGGAGAAGCTGGTCGAGGACGGCCAGCTCGTCATCGGCACGCCGGACGACGCCGTGGCGCAGATCCGCCGCCTGCAGGCCAAGCAGGGCGAATTCGGCGTGTTCCTGCAGCTGGCGCACAACTGGGCCAATTTCGAGAACACCAAGAAGTCCTACGAGCTGTGGCAGCGCCACGTCACGCCGGTGATCAACAACGCCAATGAGGGACGCGAGACCGCCTTCGCCTGGGCGCGCGACAACAAGGAGCGCTTCATCGGCGCCGCGATGCAGGCGGCGATGGCGACGATCGTCAAGCACAACGAGGACGAAGCGAAGAAGGCCGCGAAGGCGGCGGAGTAGTTCACGCGGAGCCGCGGAGGTTTGCCATGAGCAAGGCGCTGGTGATCATCGACGTGCAGAAGGGGATGTGGGGGCATCCCGATTATCTGCCTTACGACGGCGACGGCGTGGTGGGGCGCATCGCGGGGCTGATCGCCCAGGCGCGGGCGGCGAAGGTGCCGGTGCTGTATGTGCAGCATCACGGGGTGGACGAGCCGGGCCATCCGCTGCAGCCGGGCCTGCCGGGGTTTCCGTTTCACGACGCCCTTGCGCCTGAGCCGGGCGACGACGTGACGGTGAAGACCAGGTCGAGCGCCTTCCACGGCACCGATTTCGACGCCAAGCTGAAGGCGCGCGGCATCGAGCATCTGATCGTCACCGGCATGCAGTCGGAATACTGCGTCGACTCCGCGGTGCGCGGCGCCTATGAGCGCGGCTATAAGGTGACGCTGGTCGCCGACGCGCATTCGACCGCCGACACGCGGGTCGCGAAGGCGAAGGACATCATCGCGATCCAGAACGACACGATGGCGGGGGATTTCGCGGAGGTGAAGCCGGCGGCGGAGGTGGTGTTTTAACCACCCCGCTTGTCATCCCCGGCCGAGCGAAGCGAGGGGAAAGGGGACCCAGGCGGGAAATACCGTGACGGTGTTTCCCACCTGGGTCCCCTTCCCGAGCCGCTTCGCGGCTCGCCGGGGATGACAAGCTGTGTTGATTCAGAACTTCACCTTGCCGCTCACGATCGCCGCATAGGCTTGCGGCGTCAGCGGCTCGTAGCGGTTGCTCGCGTGGTTCAGCCAGTAGAGCGGCTCGCGGATCGCGGTGGGGTCGAAGCCTTCCTTCACCAGATCGACCTTGCGCTGCTTGAAGGTGCCGGTGATCTCCATCTCGGGCTGCAGCCGCACGAACAGCGGGCGGGCATATATCGGCAAATTGCCGGCCAGCGCGTCGGCGAGGCCGCCGATGACGAAATCCTTGTTGGTGACCAGCGCCGCCATGCCGGCGCGGCCGTCCATGCCGGGAATCGCGACGCCGTAGACGTTGGCTTCGTGCACCCCGGGCACCACACCCAAGGCCTCGGAAACCTCGCTGGTCGCGACGTTCTCGCCTTTCCAGCGGAAGGTGTCGCCGATGCGGTCGACGAAATAGAAATAGCCATGGGCGTCGCGGCGCAGCAGGTCGCCGGTGCGGAACCAGGAATCGCCGCGCTTGAAGACGTCGTGCAGGATCTTCTTCTGGGTCTCGGACGCCTTGCTGTAGCCGTCGAAGGTCTTGCCGGGCTCGTCGGCGATCATGCCGATGGCTTCGCCGGCCTCGTCGTCGGCGCATTCGATGCAGAAGCCGTCGGGGCCGCGCACCGGCATCTCGCGCTCGATGTCGAACTTGACGATGCGCGTCGCCAGGAAGCCGCGCATGTAGAACGGGATCCGCCCCACCGCGCCGACCTTGCCGTCATAGTTCAGCATCGAGACGTTGCCTTCGGTGGCGCCGTAGAACTCGATGATGCGCGGAATCGCGAAGCGCTTCTGGAAGCTCTGCCAGATCTCGGGGCGCAGGCCGTTGCCGGTGATGGCGCGGATCTTGTGGTCCTGCTCGTGGCGCGCCGGCGGCGCGTTCAAGAGGTAGCGGCAGAGCTCGCCGATATACTGGAACAGCGTCGCGTCGTAGCGGTGGATGTCGTCCCAGAACTCGCTGACCGAAAGCTTGCGCTTGAGGATCGCGGCGCCGCCGGTCAGCAGCGCCGGCCCGACGGCGCACACCCCGCCCGCCGAATGATAGAGCGGCAGCACGTTGTACATGCGGTCGGTGGCTTTGGCGTTCAGCCCGCCGGCGAAGCCGTGCATCATGAAGAGCATGCGCAGATGGGTGAAGTTCGACGCCTTGGGCAGGCCGGTGGTGCCCGAGGTGTAGATGTAGAACGCCTTGTCTTTCGCGGTGACGCCGGCGCGCCAGGCCTTGTCCGCGGCGCCGCCGGCCGCAGCCGCGAGGGCGGCGTCGAAGTCTTCGAGCCCGGGCATCGGGCCGCCGGCGCTCCACGCCACGGGGGGCGGCTGGAGCTGCGGCGCCGCTTCCAGATAGGTCTCCGCCAGTTCGGCGCCGACGATCGCATGCCGGCTTTCCGCGATGGCGATGGAATGGGCGAGCGCCAGGCCGCGCAGATTGGTGTTGATCAGCGCCACGACGGCGCCGACCTTGAGCAGGCCGAGCCAGGTCGCGACATATTCGGGCCGGTTCTCCATCAACAGGACGACGGCGTCGCCGCGCCGGATGCCGAGGCCGTTCGCCCAATGCGCGACGCGGTCGGCATAGGCGTCGAGCGCGGCGTAGCTGAAGGTGCCGTCCTGGAAATAGAAGGCGATGTTGTCCGGCGTCTTGCGCGCCTGCGCCTCGACCACGTCGACGATCGTGTTCGGACTGTCGGGCGTCGTGCCGCGCAGGCCGCGCAGCGTGCGGGCGATGGCCGCGATATAGATGGCCTCGCGCGATACGGCAGTGATCAGTCCCATGCAGCCCGTGACGATGGAATCGCTCTTAACGAAGATAGGCCTAGCGGGTTACCGTTCAAGAAACCATGGCTGAACCGCTCGACCTACGCGGACTGAAATGCCCGCTGCCGGCCCTGTTCGCGCGGCGGGCGCTGGCGCGGGCCGCCCTGGGCGAAGAGGTCGAAGTCGTGGCCGACGATCCGCTCGCCGCGGTCGACATCCCGCATATGTGCCATCAGGAAAACCACGCCGTCGTCAGCCTGGCGCGCAACGGCGCCGTGACGCGGCTGGTGCTGCGGCGCGGCGGCTGAGTTTCGAGTGGCCGAAGCGGGGAGAGAGCGAGCGCTCTCTCCCCCTTTCGGGTCCTTAATGCGCGGGTGCCGGAGGCGGCGATCCCGGCGGGGCGTTCGAGGCCGCCGCGGCCGGTCCGAGCCGGGCGATGACATCGGCGGCATTGACCGCGTGGGGGTCGCCCTGCGCCTGGTCGGGCGTCAGCAGCACGATCTCGGCATAGGCCTGGTAGCGCGTGCTGGGGACGGTGACGGTCGAGTCGTGGCTCCAGTACGGATCCCAGGGATCGTAGAGCCAGTTGCGGTGATACCAGCCGAAGCCGGGACCCCAGCCCGGACCCCAACCGGAGAAGCCGGTGAACAGGGTGCGGTAGCTGGTCTTGGCTTCGGTATCGCGGTCGTCGAACGCGAAATAGGTGAAGCCGGCCTTCTGCGTCACCTCGGCGGCGCGCAGCATCAGGTAGTTCTCCACCGTCTGGCGCTGGGTCTGGGAATTGCCGGTGAAGGTGATGCGGTAGCGGTTGTTGCCGAGCTGCTGGTCGGTGTAGCCGGGGCCGGTGTCGTTCTGCGCCGGCTGGTAGGGCGTCGGCGTGGCGCAAGCAGCCAGGCCCAGAATCAGGGCCGAGGCGGTCAAAACTTTCAAATTCATACGCGTCTCTCCTGCCCCGCGTGTTTAACCGGGAACTCCGCCCAGAGTTCCACAATGCAGCCATGCGTAGATTGCACTTTATAACTGACCGGTCAGTTAGTAATATGACGGTATGGAAACGACCCTGCCGGAACCCGAACAGCGCTGGACCCGCCGCAAACAGGCGCGGCCGGGCGAGATCCTGGAGGCCGCGCTGAAAGTCTTCGCCCAGAAGGGCTTTGCCGCCGCCCGGATGGAGGACATTGCCCGGTGCGCCGGCGTGACCAAGGGCACGATCTACCTCTACTTCGAGAACAAGGAGGCGGTGTTCAAATCGCTGGTGCGCGAGGCGGTGGGCGCCACGCTGGCCACCGTCGCCGCCGACGTCACGGCCTATGAAGGCTCGGCGCGCTTTCTGCTGCGCGTGGTCCTGACCCGCATGGCCCAGATGCTGATCGACAGCGACAAGGTCGTGCTGCCCAAGATCGTGATCGCCGAGAGCGCCAATTTCCCCTGGCTGGCCGAGTTCTACCGCTTCGAGGTGATCGAGCGCGGGATGGGACTCCTGACCTCGCTGATCGAGCGCGGCGTGGCGGGCGGCGAATTCCGCGCCCTGCCCGCCGCGCATGTCGCGCGGCTGTGCATCGCGCCGGTGCTGCTGGCCGCGATCTGGCGCGTCACCTTCAGCCATCTGGATCCCGAGCCTTACGACTATAGCGGCCTGATCGCGACCCATCTCGACGTGCTGTTCCAGGGCCTTGCGGCGCAAGGAGGCGCGCCGTGAAGCGCATCATCCTGATCCTGTGCCTGGCGCTGGCCGGCTGCGAGCAGAAGCCGGACGATTCCTGGCTCGGCTATGCCGAGGGCGAGAACGCCTTCATCGCCGCGCCGCAGGCCGGCTGGGTGGCGCGGGTCGCGGTCCGGCGCGGCGACGCGGTCAAGACGGGCGACCTCTTGTTCACCCTCGACGACACGGCGCAGGCGGCGCAGCGCGACCAGGCCGACGCCGCCATCGCGCTGGCGGGCGCCCAGCGCAACGAGGCCGAGGCAAATCTCGCGCTGGCTGAGAAGGAGCTGGCGCGCCAGGCCAATCTGATGGCGGCCGGCGCCGGCACCAAGCAAGCCTATGACGTCGCCAAGGCGAATTCCGATTCGGCCGCGGCGCATGTGGCGCAGATCGACGCCCAGGCGGCGCAGGCGCGCGCCAACCTGTCGAATGCCGCCTATCAGCTGTCGCAGCGCGACGTGATTTCGCGCACCACCGGGCGGGTCGAGGACGTCTATTTCCGCACCGGCGAATATGCCCCGGCGATGACGCCGGTGGTCTCGGTGCTGCCGCCGGAGAACATCTTCGTCCGCTTCTTCGTGCCGGAGACGCAGTTCGCGCGGCTGAAGCCCGGCCAGCGCGTCGCGATTTCCTGCGACGGCTGCGCGGCGGGCCTCACCGCCACCGTCACCTTCATCGCCCAGCAGCAGGAGTTCACCCCGCCGGTGATCTTCTCCCTGGGCAGCCGCGAGAAGCTGGTGTTCAAGGCCGAGGCGCGCGCATCGGGCGGGCTGAAGCTCAATCCCGGTCAGCCGGTGACCGTGCGGCCGCTGTGATGCCGTGTGAAAAACAATCGCCCACCACCATCGTCATCGCCGGCCTTGTGCCGGCGACCCATGATCGCCGTGATGCATGGGTGATCATGGGTGGCCGGGACAAGCCCGGCCATGACGATTACTTTTTTCAACAACATCGGTTGTGGCAGCTCTAGATGCCCGTGCCTCTCGCCATCGACGTCCATGGCCTGACCAAGCGCTTCGGCAAGAAGGTCGCGGTCAATCACGTCGACATCGCGGTGCCGCAAGGCGAGGTGTGGGGATTCCTCGGACCCAACGGCTCGGGCAAGACGACGACGATCCGCATGCTGTGCGGCCTGTTGCGCCCCGACGACGGCGAGGGCACCTGCCTCGGCTACGACATCCGCAGCGAGCCGGAGCGGATCAAGCGCGAGGTCGGCTACATGACCCAGAAGTTCAGCTTCTGGGAGGATCTGTCGATCCGCGAGAACCTGGATTTCGTGGCCCGGGTCTATGGCGTGAAAGGCGCGCGCAAGGCGGTCAAGGCGACGCTCGAACGGCTGGGCCTCACGGCGCGGCGCAACCAGCTGGCCGGCGAATTGTCCGGCGGCTGGAAGCAACGCCTGGCGCTCGCCGCCTGCATGCTGCATGCGCCCAAGCTGCTGCTGCTCGACGAGCCGACCGCCGGCGTCGATCCGAAAGCGCGACGCGATTTCTGGGACGAGATCCACAGCCTGAGCGCCGAGGGCCTCACCGTGCTCGTCTCGACGCACTACATGGACGAGGCCGAGCGCTGCGACCGCATCGTCTACATCAATCTCGGCGACGTCGTGGCGCGCGGCAGCGTCGCCGAGGTGATCGCGCAATCGGGCCTCGTCACCTTCGTCGTCGAAGGCGACGGCGCGCGTGCCCTGGCCGCCAAGCTGCGCGGCCAGCCGGGCGTCGAGTTCGTCGCCTTCTTCGGCGCGGCGCTGCATGTCAGCGGCCATGACCGCGCCGCGCTGCTGGCGGCGCTGCGCCCCTTCGCGGACGGCAAGGGCCTTGCGATCCGCGAAGCCAAGCCGAGCCTGGAGGACGTGTTCATCCAGTTGCAGGAGAAAAGCGGCGGAGGGAGCGCCGCATGACTCGCCGACCCCGCACTCATTGTCATGGCCCGCTGTCGCTGCGGACCGCGGGCCATGACAGCAGTGGGGTGGCGGGGTGGGCACCATGAACGCGCGCTTTTCGCTTCGCCGCATCGTCGCCGTGCTGGTCAAGGAATTCATCCAGATGCGGCGCGACCGGCTGACCGCCGGGCTGATCCTGGGCGTGCCGCTGATGCAGCTCCTGCTCTTCGGCTTCGCCATCAACAACGATCCCAAGCACCTGCCGGCGGCGGTTTCGATTTCCGACCCCGGGCGGTTCGCCAACGCCATCGTCGCGGCGCTGAACAATTCGGGTTACTTCGACGTCATCGCGGCGACCAATTCGCCGGCGGAGGCGCGCCGCCTGCTGGCGCAGGGCAAGGTCTCCTTCGTCGTCGAGATCCCGGCGAATTTCTCCCGCGACCTGGTGCGCGGCGCCCATCCCGAACTGCTGATCCAGGCCGACGCCACCGATCCCGCCTCGTCGTCCAACGCGGTGGGCGCCCTGGGCACGATCGCGGCAGAGGCCTTGCGCGACGACCTGACCGGGCCGCTCGCCATCCGGGCGCAAGGCGCGCCGGCGTTCACCACCGTGATCCACCGCCTCTACAATCCGGAAGTCATCACCCAGTACAACATCGTGCCGGGGCTGCTGGGCATCATCCTGACCATGACCATGGTGCTGATGACCTCGATGGCGCTGACGCGCGAGCGCGAGCGCGGCACCTATGAGAACCTGCTCGCGATGCCGACGACGCCGCTCGAGATCATGATCGGCAAGATCGCGCCCAACATCCTGGTCGGGCTGATCCAGTCCGCCCTTGTCCTCGCCGCCGCCCGCTATGTGTTCGGCGTGCCGATGATCGGATCGCTCACCCTGCTGTCGGGCGTGCTGGTGCTGTTCATCGCCGCCAATCTCGCCGTTGGCTATACGTTCTCGACGATCGCGCAGAGCCAGCTCCAGGCGATGCAGATGATGGTGTTCTTCCTGTTGCCCGCCATCCTCTTGTCCGGATTCGCCTTTCCCTTCCGCGGCATGCCGGTCTGGGCGCAATGGATCGGCGAGATCCTGCCTGTGACACATTTCCTGCGGGTGGTGCGCGGCATCCTGCTCAAAGGCAACGGGCCGAGCGAAATCTGGCCGGATGTCTGGCCGCTGCTTGTATTCCTAGTCGTGGTGGGGGCCGTGGCGCTGCGCCGCTTCCGCCGCACCCTCGATTGAGGCTTTGCCCCAGCCTTGCTAAAGCTAACCGTCCGTTACAAATTCGCGGGCAAATGCACCCCCGGGTTCAGCGGGGCGTTACCTTCGGAATTTGAGTGGGGTCCGAACGCTTCGCATGACCGGCATATCCTTCATCCTGCAATGTGCGCTGGCCGGCGTCCTGGTCGCCATCGCCATTCTGTCGCTGCAGCTCGTCGCCCTGGGCTATTTCCGCCTGTTCCGCGCCGCGCCGCGGGTTCGCCTGCCGCTGTTGCCCGACGAAGCGCTGCCCCGGGTGCTGGTGCAGCTTCCGGTGTGCGACGAAGGCCCGCTCGCGGTGCGCGTCGCCGCCGCCGCGGCGCGGCTCGACTGGCCGCGCGACAAGCTGGAGATCCAGGTGCTGGACGACGGCCGCTTCGGCGATCCCGGCGAGCTCGTCCGCAACGTCACGAGCATGGTGCCGGAGGGCGTAAACCTGAGCGTGCTTCGGCGCAACGACCGCAGCGGCTTCAAGGCCGGCAACCTCGCCTTCGGGCTGACGCATTCCGACGCGCCCTATGTCGCGATCTTCGACGCCGACTTCGTGCCGCCGAGCGACTTCCTGCGCCGCACCGTGCCGGCGCTGGTCGCCGACCAGGGGCTTGCCTACGTGCAGGCGCGCTGGGGCCATGCCAACCGCACCAAGAACTGGCTGACGCGGGCGCAGGGCATGCTTTTGGACGCGCACTTCGCGGTCGAACAAGAGGGGCGCTTCCGCGCCGGGCTGCCGATGTCGTTCAACGGCACCGCCGGGGTGTGGGCGCGGGCCGCGATCGACAATGGCGGCGGCTGGACCGGCGACACGCTGACCGAAGACCTCGACCTTTCGATGCGCTGCGCGATGAAGGGCTGGCGCACCGCGATGCTGTCCGACGTCGAAGTGCCGGGCGAATTGCCCGAGACCGCCGCCGCCTGGCGGGCGCAGCAGGCGCGCTGGACCAAGGGCCATGCGCAGACCGCGCGCAAGCTCCTGCCGCAGATCTGGGCGAGCGCCATGCCGCTGTGGAAGAAGTTCGCGATGTCGCTGCAGATGTGCCAGTTCGCGTTCTACACGCTCGCCTTCACCAGCGCCGTGATCAGCCTGACGCTGATGTATATGGGCGTGGTCTATCTGATGAGCGTGTCGCTGCTCGGCCTGTCGGTCTCCGGCCTCGGCCTCGTCGTCTCGGCCGGGTATTTGTACCTAGGCCAGCGCATGCTGGGACGCGAGCGGCTGCCCTGCATCGCCCGCTCGATCGCGCTCGCCATGGTGTTCCCGTCGGGCCTGGTGCTCGCCAATACGCGGGCGACCTATGAGGCGTTCTTCACCTCGCACATGCATTTCCACCGCACGCTGCGCGCCGGCGAGCGCTATGCCGGCGGCTGGCGCGGCGGCCCGGAACTCCTGATCGGCCTGCTGCTGCCGATTTTCGCCTTCGCCGAGCAGGCCTGGAGCGCGCCGTTCTTCTTCTTCGCGGTGACCGGGCTGGTCTCGATCGGGGCTATGGGATTGTCCGGATCGACAAATCCGCTGCCGCGTCGTGAAATCCGCACCAGAGAATGACGGAAAAAGCAATTAAAATTTTAGCTTTTCAAATGCGGTTCAAATCTCTAACTGCGTTTTGAGTTCCCCGCTGTAGCGTCGCCCCCTAGCCGCTGCGCGGGCCAATGAAGGGCAAATCTATGTACACAGGTTCGGTCACCCGAATCCTCGGCGTGTTTGGCGTGTGCGCGTTTCTGGGCGGCTGCGGCGGCCTCAGCACCGGCGCGCTGACCGACGCCGATTTCCGCTATCCGCACAGCGCGCGCACCGCCGACAATGAGCGCCTGCCCTTCCCCGGCGACGAAGACGCGACCCCGAGCAACACGCCCTCGACCATCGAAGGCACCGCCCTGCAATGCGTGCCCTATGCCCGCGAGCATTCCGGCGTGAACATCCATGGCGACGCCTATACCTGGTGGGACAAGGCCGCCGGCCTCTATGCGCGCGGCGTGACGCCGCTTCTGGGTTCGGTGATGGTCTTGAACGGCTATGCCCGCAAGCGCGCCCATGTCGCGGTGGTCCGCGCCCTGGTCAATGCGCGCGAGATCCTGATCAACCACGCCAACTGGCTCGACGACGGCGCGATCTACGTCAACGATCCGGTCAAGGACGTCAGCGAGGACAACGACTGGACCCAGGTGAAGGTGTGGAACATCCGCACCGGCTCATGGGGCACCCGGATCTACAACGTCCAGGGCTTCATCGGGCCCGGCCCGGCCGACAACCCGGTGGTCGCCTCCAACGATTACGGTTTCTATAACCAGGGCGACCTGATCGCCCGCCAGATCGCCATGACCGACGGCGGCACGGGCACCAACGATCGTTAAGCCGGATCAACGGGATAGCGAAAAAGCGCGCTATTTCCGCCTCCCCCTCTTTGCGCCGCCCTGCGCCGGGCCTATTTTCCCCGCCTTCGTGGGGCGGCCGGCTGATTTGGCCGTCCTTGCGTATCGCGCCCGCGAGGGGCGAGAGCGTCGCAAACCAACAAGGCCAGCTTCGCGTTACCGCCCCGCCGGATGAGCCCAAGCCAGAGCCCGTGACCACACCAGACACAATCGCACCGGTTGCGAACGACCCGCTTGCCGGCGTCGACATCGCCGGCCACGCGCCGTCCGCCGCCGCGCCGCGCTCGTTCAAGCGCGATGCGCTGCTGACGCTGGGCGCGCTCGGCGTGGTGTTCGGCGACATCGGCACCAGCCCGCTCTACGCCATGCGCGAGACCGTGCTCGCGACCGGCGGCGCCACGCCCGGGCACACGCCGATCTTCGGCGCCCTGTCGCTGATCCTGTGGGCGCTGATCGTCATCGTCACCCTGAAATACGTGATCCTGATCATGCGCGCCGACAACAACGGCGAAGGCGGCGTGCTGGCGCTGGCGACGCTGGCGCACCGCCAGAAGCTCGGCCGCCGCATCAAGGCGATGATCGGCTTCGGCGCGATCCTGGGCCTGGCGCTGTTCTACGGCGACGGCATGCTGACGCCGGCGATCTCGGTGCTGTCGGCGGTCGAAGGCCTGACGGTGGGGCGCCATTCGCTCGCGCCGCTGGTGATCCCGCTGACCCTGATCATCCTGGTCGGGCTGTTCCTGATCCAGAGCCGCGGCACGGCGCGCATCGGCCGGCTGTTCGGACCGGTGATGGTGGTGTGGTTCCTGGTCCTGGCCGTGCTCGGCGTGAGCTGGATCGTGCGGGCGCCGCAGATCCTGTGGGCGATCAGCCCGCATTACGCCATTCAGCTCATCGCCTATGAGCCGTGGACCGCGTTCGTCGCGCTCGGCTCGGTGGTGCTGGCGGTGACGGGCTGCGAGGCGCTCTATGCCGATATGGGCCATTTCGGGCGCGGCCCGATCCGCATGGCGTGGTGGTTCGCGCTGGTCTGCCTGATGCTGAACTATTTCGGCCAGGGCGCCTCGCTGATGATCAATCCGCATCACGCCGCCACCGTGTTCTACTCCATGGCGCCGGCCTGGGCGCATTATCCGATGGTCGGGCTGGCGACGCTCGCCACCATCATCGCGAGCCAGGCGGTGATCTCCGGCGTGTTCTCGATCACCCGCCAGTCGGTGCAATTGGGCCAGCTGCCGCGGATGGAAATCCGCCACACCTCGATGACCGATTACGGCCAGATCTACGTGCCCCGGATGAACGCGATCCTCTTGGTCGGCGTCGTGCTCATCGTCCTGGTGTTCCACAGTTCGAGCAACCTCGCCGCCGCCTACGGCATCGCGGTCACCGGCGTGATGGTGATCGACACTTTCCATGTCGGCCTCGTCGCCTCGCGGCAATGGCATTGGGGCGTCAAGCTCGCCGCGACCGTGTTCGGGGCGCTCGGCCTGATCGACGTGACGATGCTGCTGTCCAACATGCTCAAGATCCCGCAAGGCGGCTGGCTGCCGCTCGCCATCGCGGCCGGCGTCTTCGCGGTGATGGAGACCTGGCGCATCGGCCGCCGGGTGCACCAGGAGCGCATCCGCAGCGAGTCGATGCCGATGCACCTGTTCCTGGAGCGCGCCGACAAGACGCCGATGCGCGTCGCCGGCACCGCGGTTTTCCTGAGCGCGCGCAACGACGTGGTGCCGGGGGCGCTGCTGCACAATCTCAAGCACAACAAGGTGCTGCACGAGCGCGTCATCCTGTGCAACGTCACGGTCGAGGACCAGCCGCTGGTCGCGGCCAACAAGCGCATCGAGGTCGAGAAGCTGGGCAAGGGCTTCTACAGCCTGCGCATCCATCACGGCTTCTTCGAGACGCCGGACGTGCCGCGCGCCCTGGCCGAGGCCCGCGCCTTCGGCATCATGGTGGAGGTCGACACCGCGACCTTCTTCATCGGCCACGAGACGCTGGTGCCGGCCGATCATCCCCAGCTCGGGCGCTGGCGTACCTGGCTCTACATGCTGCTCGCCTCCAACGCGCTGTCGCCGGCGCGCTTCTATCACCTGCCGCCGGGACGGGTGGTCGAGCTCGGCACCCAGGTGACGATCTGACATGACGCCGGCGGGGGCGACGAGCTGGCGGCGCGAGGCGGGCCTGACCCTGGGCGCGCTCGGCGTCGTGTTCGGCGACATCGGCACCAGCCCGCTCTATGCCGTGAAGCAATCGGTGATCGCCGCCGGCGGCGCGCATCCCGGCGCGCCGGCGGTGCTGGGCGCCTTGTCGCTGATCTTCTGGGCGCTGCTGATCGTGGTCACGGTCAAATACGTCGTCTTCATCATGCGCGCCGACAACAACGGCGAAGGCGGCGTGATGGCGCTGGCGGCGCTGGCGCACCGCTCCAGCGGGCTGGGGCGCCGCCTCAAGACCGCGATCGCGCTGGTCTCGCTCGCGGGCCTGGCGCTGTTCTACGGCGACGGCATGCTGACGCCGGCGATCTCGGTGCTGTCGGCGGTCGAGGGGCTGGGCGTCGAGAGCGAGAGCCTCAAGCAGTTCGTCCTGCCGCTGACCCTGGTGATCCTGGTCGGCCTGTTCCTGCTGCAGCGCCACGGCACCGAAAAAATCGGCAAGCTGTTCGGCCCGGTGATGATCGTGTGGTTCGTCGTCATGGCGCTGCTCGGCGCCGCCGCGATCCTGCGCGATCCGCAGATCCTCAAAGCGGTCAATCCGGGGTACGGCATCGCGCTGTTCGCCGCCGAGCCGTGGACGGCGTTCGTGGCGCTGGGCTCGGTGGTCCTGGCGGTGACGGGGTGCGAGGCGCTCTATGCCGATATGGGCCATTTCGGGCGCCGCCCGATCCAGAACGCCTGGCTGTTCTTCGCCCTGCCGGCGCTGCTGCTCAACTATTTCGGCCAAGGCGCCCTGGTGCTGTCGCAGCCGCACGCCGCCGCCAATGCGTTCTATGCCCTGGCGCCGCACTGGGCGCATTATCCCGTCGTCATCCTGGCGACGATGGCGACCATCATCGCCAGCCAGGCGGTGATCTCCGGCGTGTTCTCGATCACGCGCCAGGCGGTGCAGCTGGGGCAATTGCCGCGGATGGAGATCAAGCACACCTCGGCCACCGAATACGGCCAGATCTACGTGCCGCGCATCAATGCCCTGCTCGCCATCGGCGTCGTCCTGATCGTGCTGATCTTCCGCACCTCCGACGCGCTGGCCGCGGCCTACGGCATCGCGGTGACCGGCGTCATGGTGATCAGCACCTTCCTGGTCGCCGTGGTCGCGGTGCGGCAGTGGAAATGGCGGATGCCGGTCGTCGTCGCGGTATTCGGCACGCTCGGCCTGGTCGATCTTGCCTTCCTGTCGTCCAACACCCTCAAAGTGGTGCAGGGCGGCTGGCTGCCGCTCGCCATGGCGGGCCTCGTCTTCGTCCTGATCGACACCTGGCGTGTCGGGCGGCGCATCCACATGGATCATCTGCGCGACGGCACGCTGCCGATCGACCTGTTCCTGGCGCGGGCGCCGGCGGAGCGGGTGGCGGGGACGGCGGTCTTCCTCGCGGCGCGCACCGACGTGACGCCGGGACCGATGCTGCACAGCCTCAAGCACTATCGCGTGCTGCATGAGCGCGTCGTGCTCGCCAGCATCACGGTGGACGACGTGCCCGTGGTGCCGATCGAGCGCCGGGTCGAGGTCAACAAGCTGGGCAAGGGCTTCTTCCAGGTGAAATTGCGCTTCGGCTTCTTCGAATTTCCCGACGTGCCCAAGGCGCTGGAGCGCTGCCGCCTGCACGGCCTGGCGCTCGATCCCGACACCTCGACCTTCTTCCTCGGCCGCGAGACGCTGGTGGCCGGGGCCCATCCCGACATCGAGAGCTGGCGCATCGCGCTCTATACCTGGCTGGCGTCGAACGCGCTGTCGCCGGCGCGCTTCTTCCAATTGCCGCCGGGCCGCGTCGTGGAGCTGGGCACCCAGATCACGATCTGACTTTTCGATTATCGGACGCCGCAAATTCGCCATCAACCATGATGAAGCTCACGATCGCGTTCACGCGAATGGGGGTTTTTTCATGAAATCGACCTGGATCAATCTCGGCGGCGTTTTCGCCATCGCCGCGGTCGCCGTGCTGCTGTCGACCAATCCGACCCTGGCCGACTTCAAGACGTACATCGTGGGTACGCCGCACTATCAGGGCTTCCTGACGGGCCTGCTGTCGTCGGCGACCTGCGACGACGTGCAGACCGGCAATTATTTCGTGTTCTCGAATTACGAGCGGCGCTGCATCACCGAGACGCAGGGCTGCACCGGCGCGTTCAACACCTTCTTCTGCGGCAAGACGAAGCCGCTGACCACGACGGCGACGCCGGCCTGATCAGTCGAGGACGTAGACCAGTGCCTTGAGATAGGCGGTCTCGGGCAGCAGCGGATGCACCGGGTGATCGGGGCCGGCGCCGGCCTGGCGGATCAGCGCGGCGCGGCGGTCGGCGCGCGCGATGCCGGCGGCGCATTCGGCGGCGAAGCGCTCGGGCGGGATGTTGTGCGAGCAGGAGGCAAGCAGCAGAAAGCCGCCCGGCGCCGTCACCTGCGCCGCCAGCCGCGCCAGCTTGCGATAGGCCTTGGCGCCCGGCTCCAGATCCTTGCGCGCGCGCACGAAGGGCGGCGGGTCGGCGATCACGAGGTCGAACACTTCCTTGGCCGCGGCGAGGCGCTCCAGCTCTTCGAACACATCGGCCTTGACCGCCTTGATCGATACGCCGTTGGCAGCGGCGGACTCCTCGGCCAGGGCCAGCGCCGGCGCGGACGAGTCGAGGCAGATCACTTCCGCGGCGCCCGCCTTCGCGGCGGCGATGCCGAAGCCGCCGGTATAGCTGTAGGCGTCGAGCACGCTTTTGCCCTTGGCGAGAGACGCCATGAAGGCGCGGTTGTCGCGCTGGTCGTAGTACCAGCCGGTCTTCTGGCCCGCCGCGAGGTCGGCGAAATAGCGTGACCCGTTCTCCTCCACCGCGATGCGGCCGGCTTCGCCCTTGGCGGCGCGGACGTATTCGCCCAGGCCCTCGAGCGCGCGCGCCGGCGCGTCGTTGCGCAGGATGACGGCGGCGGGGGCGATCGTCTTTTCCAGCGCCGCGAGCAAGGGCTCGATCAGCGCCTCCATCCCGGCGGTGTTGCTCTGCACCGTCACGGTGTCGCCGAAGCGGTCGACGGTGAGGCCGGGCAGCCCGTCGCCCTCGGCATGGATGAGGCGGTAGAAGGGCCGGGCATAGAGCGCGTCGCGGATCTTCAAGGCGCGTTCGAGGCGGCGCACGAAGAAGCCGGTGCCGATGACGGTGTCGGGCTTGGGGTCGAGCAGGCGCAGGCCGATCAGGCTGTTGGCATTGAAATAGGCGGTGCCGAGCGGCTGGCCGTCGTCGAAGGCGACATTGACGACGCTGCCGGGGCTGAGCGCCTTGGCGGCGGCATCCATCTGGATCTCGTTGGAGAAAATCCACGGCGCGCCGGCGCGGGCGCGGCGGCCTTCCTTCGGCTTGAGCCGGATCGTCTTGTGCTGCGTCATGGCGCGGGGCGTAGCATGAAGCGGCGCCAACGCCTAAAGCGCCGTCACGCCCCGATGCGGCTTGCGGCGACGGCTTCCCAGGCCTTGCGGCGATCCTCGTTGGGGGCGCTCGTCATGTGCGGCGCGCCGTCGCCGAAGATCATGGTGCCGCGCTTCTTGGCGTCGTAGCGCAGCCAGGCCGTCGAATCGTCGGCCGAGGGATTGCCCGCTTTCGCGAAGGCGATCCAGGCGTCCATCATTGCGTCCGACAGCGCCTCCGCCTCTTCGCCCGCGCCGAAGAACGGCGCCGCGCCCTTGAGGCGCATGGTGCCGAACATGAAGCCGAGCTCCAGCGCATGGCAGGAACCGAGCGCCCCGCCCAGCATCGGCGAGGCCCAGTCGAAGCGGTAGCCGAAGACCGGGGCATGCGGCGCCTGCGCGTCGAGCAGGCGCGTCGCCGGCACGAAGAAGGTGTGATCGGTGTTGATGTCGTTCCAGCGGTCGAACGGCGAGCCGCTGGTGTAGACCGCGAGCAGGGCATCGGCATGCGCCTCGCCGACCAGCTTCGCGGTCAGCCGGCGCAGGCCCGCCTCGTCGAGCGTCTTGAGGTTGTGCGCCGCGACGGTGAAGAGCTTCCACTCGTCGCGCGTCGTGCCGGTCAAGAGCGGCACGCCGGCGGCCGAGCCTTCGGCGACGAGATCGATGGCGCGGCGCGGCAGCACCGTGCCGTCGATCGTCGGCGCGAACGCCATGCCGCCGGTTTCGCGCGGGCTGGCCAGAAGGTCCTTCTGGATGTCGAGGATCGTTTCCCAAGGCGCGGTCAAGGGATCGGCGCCGTCCAATCGGTCGAGCACGAGCTCTCCGACCTTCGCCGACACGTCGCGCGCATAGCCGATGTCGCTGGCGCCCGATTGCGGGATCGCCTTGTGGAAGAGGCCGCGCGCGGCGGGCGCGGCGAGCAGGGCGCCGACGCTCATGCCGCCGGCGCTTTCGCCGAAGATCGTGACGTTGCCGGGATCGCCGCCGAACGACGCGATGTTGTCGCGCACCCAGCGCAGCGCCTGGATCTGGTCGGCGAGGCCTTCGGCGCCGGTGCCCGGCAGCCTGCCGCCGGTCGCGTCGCGCAGGTTGAGGAAGCCGAAGGCGCCGAGGCGGTAGTTGATCGTGACGAGCACGATGTCGCCGCGCGGCACCAGATACTTGCCGTTGTAGGTGCCGACGCTGCCGGCCCCGGTGACGAAGGCGCCGCCATGGATCCACACCATCACGGCGCGGCGGGCGTCGTCGCAGCCGGGAGTCTGGACGTTGAGATAGAGGCAGTCTTCCGAGCGGGTGCCGGGCGTCGCGCCGAGGACTTCGCCCGAGGCGCTCGCCACCTGCGGCGCGATGTTGCCGAAGCGCGCGGCGTCGCGCACCCCGGACCAGCCGTCCGGCGCCTGCGGCATCTGCCAGCGCAGAGCCCCGACCGGGGCCTTGGCATAGGGAATGCCGTTGAAGCGCAGCACGCCGTCGCGGGCGACGCCCTGAAGCTTGCCCTGCGCGATCTCCACGCTTGCGGAAACTGCCTGGTCCATCCTGTTCACCTTTTATTTCGTCCCGTAGCGGGCAATGCGAGGCTTGCCGCGGCTGTCGCCATGATCCCTTTGCCGCGGGCGATGCGCAAGCCGGCCGGTTTAACCTCCTGTTGACTGTCCAATTGCTAAGTCCGGCCATGCTGGCGTCATCCGACAACGGGGTCATCCGCGCGTTCAACGCGCGCGCCAAGGCCCTTGGCTGGTCGTTCCAATGCGCCCCGGCGATCAGTTTCGAGCGCGCCGAGCTCAACACCGCGCTCGCGGTGTGGCGCGAGAAGGCCGGCGGCCGGCGCATGCCCGGCCGGGCCGACCTGACCGCGCGAGTGCTGAAGTTCTGTCTCACCCAGATGTCGCTGATCGAGCGGGTGGCGGACGGCGGCGCGCCGCGCTACCGCGTGCGCCTGCACGGTTCGGCGCTGGCGCGCTATGCCGGCGACTGCACCGGGAAATTCCTCGACGAGGTGGTTCAGGGCGATCGCCTGGAAAGCTTCCGCAGCCTGTACGACACCTTGCTGGCGCTCGAGGCGCCGCTGCGGGTCGTCAGCCAATACCAGGCGCCCGAGATCGACTACCTGACCGGCGAGACCTTGCTGGCGCCGCTGTCGGGGCCGCCGCTGATCCTTTCGGTGACCTATGCCAAGCCGCGCAGCGAGATCGCCGGCGGCATCGATGCGCTTCGGCTCGGGCCGCAGGCTTAAGCGCCCTTAACCAGCAGCGCCGGCGAAAGTTCCGTCCGCGGCGTTAAGGTTTTGGCGACGGGTTGGGCACACCCTTTCGCCATGGACGATCCCGCTGCAACCTTGAACGCCGTTTCCAAGAGAGAAGGCTGGGCCATGCGCGCGGATACCGTCCTGGCGTTCGACGCGCCCGAGCTCAACGCGCTGCGCCAGGTGTGGGAAGAGAAGTCGCGCGCCGCCGGCGGCCTGCCGGCGCGCGAGGCATTCGACGCCCGCACCCTGAAGCCGTTCCTGCGCCACATCAGCATCGTGGAGCGCGCCCTCAACGCCGCCGGACGGCCGAGCTATCGCTACCGCTTCTACGGCAGCGCGCTGGCGCAGCGCTTCGGCGAGCAGACCGGGCTGTTCATCGAGATGTCGGTGCCGATGGACCGCCTGGCGCGCTGGATCAAGGCCTATGACGCGGTGCTGGAGGGCGGGCGGCCGATGCGCTTCCTCTCCTATTTCGAGATTCCGCGCGTCTCCTATCTCAACGGCGAGAGCTTCTCGGCGCCCTTGGCCAATGACGGACGCAAGCCGAACACGATCCTTGCCTGCACCTATTTCACACCCAAGGCGACATTGACGGCCCAGAGCGCCTAACCCGCCGTCACCGTGAATCCCGCGCGCGGGAAGTGGACCACCACCTCGCCCACCGCGGGGTCGCTGCGCCGGATCGCGATCTCATGCGCATTGGCGAACACGATCTCGCCGGCAATCGGATCGCGGCCGTAATCGTCGGCCGCCACTTTCACCTTGTCGCCGGGCTTGCGGCCATTGGGATCGGAGGGATCGGCGGCCTCTTGCGCCTCGGATGTCGACGCCTTGGCGACGGCGAGCGCTTCGGCCGGCGTCATCTCCTTCGCGATGCCGTGGCCGATGGCGCGCACGCGCTCGGTCCAGGCCGCGACATGCGGGAATTCGGCGATCGTCTCCTTCGCCTTATGCGGCAGGGCATTGGCGATGAACCAGGGATTCATGAAAGCGTGGATGTCGGCCAGGCCGGGCTTGTCGCCGCCCCAGAAGGCACGGCCGTCCGCAAGCTGGTCTTCGAGGAAGCGGGTATGGGCGCGATACTGGTCGCGCATCAGCGGCACCGCCGCCTTCAGCGCCGCGGGCGAAAATCCGCCGCCGCTCATCGCGGCGCGGTCTTTCTTGAAATCCTCCGGCACCAGATCGCCGATCTCGCCGAAGATGATGACGACCGCGGCCTGGAAGACCTGGCGGTCGGCCCAGAAGCCCAGGCCGTAGGGCGCGCCCCGGTTCTGCGGCGCGAGGCTGGGCGTGGGGAAGCGCCGCTCGAGCTCGCGCAGGATGATCTGGCTGTCGCAGAAGATGTCGGCGCCGATCTGGAGCACCGGAATCTTGCGATAGCCGCCGGTCAGCGGGATGAGATCGGGCTTGGGCATGATCACCGGCTGGATCACCGAGCGCCAGGAGAGCCCCTTGATGCCGAACGCGACGCGCACCTTCTCGGAGAACGGCGAATTGGGATAATTGTGGAAGATGAGTTCGCGGGTCATGACAATGGAGCGATTATGAGAGTTCATTCGAGAAGCGGATGTTGTTGTTCTTCATGCCTTCGAGCACCACGTCGATGCCGCCCGAGCGGATCATCCATTCCAGGCGATGGTCGCGGTATTCGCGCTTGAACATCCCGCTCTGCACCGCGCCGGCGACGTTCGCCATCTGCGCGATCACATCTGCCGCCGCCTTCGCCGCCTTGCGCACCGAGGGCCGGCCATTGGCGCGCTCCAGCCATTGGCTCAGATTGGAGTCGCGGTCGGGCGCGAAGCCGCTGCCCAGCGCGCCGTTCATGTAGGGCACGACCGAAAGATCGGCCCAGCCGAAATTTTCGCCGTTGAACCATGGCCTGTCGCCGAGGTGCCGCGACAGCCATTGGTAGATGCCGCGCGCCTGCTGCGCCGCATGCGCCTCGATGGTGCGGGCGCGCTCGCCCTCGGCGCGCTTGAACCAGCGGATCTCGCCCATGCCCCAGTTGATCGGCTCGAAATGGGTGTCCATCACCTCCTCGATGGTGCGCGCGACCGAGCGCGCGGCGGCGCTTTGCGGCAGGAGCGGCGGAGTGGGCCATTTGTCCTCGATATATTCGAGGATGATGGTCGAATCGAACACCGCGAAGCCGTCGTCGATCAGCGCCGGGACCTCGCCGCGCGGATTGGCTTTCAGGAATTCGAGATCGGGCTGGCCGGTGCCGATCGCCGCCGGCATGCGGGGCTCATAGGCGATACTCTTTTCGTCGAGCGCGATCTTGACCTTCTGGGCGTAGGGCGAGAGCGGGTGTTCGTAGACGACGACGGTCATCTTTTGTCCTTCCACAATTGCGCCATCCAGCCGAACAAGGTGGCGGCGTCGGACGGCGTGTCCTTGGAGCCGAATTCGCGGTAGAGCGTCGCGACGTTGACGGCGATGCGCTCGGCATCGCCCCAGCCGGCGAAATCGTCGAGCGCGATGGAGCGGGCCGCCTCCAGCGCGCCCAGGCCGGCGTCATAGCGCTGCTTCGCTTCGCCATGGATGTAGTCGAGATAGGCGCGGACGCGGGCGACGCCCTTCTTGTCCGTCACCGGGCCGTGGCCGGGCACGATGGTCTCGACGTCCATGTCGGCGATCGCGTCGCAGGCGGCGATCCAGTTCTCCACCGGCCCGGCCCACATGATGGGATGGCCGTCGATGAACAGGATGTCGCCGGTGAACAGCGTCTTGTCCGCCGGGACGTAGACCAGGGCGTCGCCGCCGGTATGGGCCGGGCCGACCTCGATCAGGTCGATGCGCTTGGCGCCGACTTGGCGCGAAGTCTCGCCGGTGAAGGTGGTGTCGGGGGCGCGGAACGCGGTCTGCTCGAAATCGAAATCGCCGAAACAGTGGAGAAGATATTCGCCGGTGAGGCCGAGCCCCGGCGCCGCCTTCATGAAGGCGGCAAGGCCGCGCGGGGTTTCGTGCTGCATCGCCTCGGCGGCGCCGACCGTGGCGACGATCTCGCAATCGAGGCAGCCATTGCCGTAGCAGTGATCGCCGTTGTGATGGGTGTTGACGAGGGTGCCGATCCGGGCCGACGAGACCTTGGCGAAGCCGTCGAGCATGGCGCGGGTGTGGGCGGTGTCGAACATGGTGTCGACCAGCAGCGCCTCGCCGCCATCGGTCACCAGCCCGGCGTTGGAGAACCCCCAGCCGCCGTCGGGCTGCAGATAGGCGAAGGAACCGTTGCCGAATTCGGCCACGCCGGGCTCATAGGAAGCCTTGCGGAAATTGAGCGCCATTCCATCACCCTGTCGTCGCGATCTGCGGCTGCGATCTTGACCGATTAGGGCGTGGGCTGCTCTTTGACGCAAGCGATTTGAGGAACGCCATGATCGAAGCGGTGATCTGGGATTTCGGCGGGGTGTTCACGACCTCGCCGTTCGAGGCCTTCGCCCGCTATGAGGCGGAGCGCGGCATCCCGGTGGGAACCATCCGCAAGATCAACTCGACCAACCACGAAGCCAATGCCTGGGCCAGGTTCGAGCAGTCGCTGGTCGACATCGAGGAGTTCGACCGGCTGTTCCTGGCCGAAGCCGCGGTGCTCGGCCACACCATTCCGGGCCGCGACGTGCTTCCGCTGCTGGCGGGGGATTTCCGCCCCGAAGTGATCGAGGCCTTGCGCCGCGTCAAGGCCGCCGGGCTCAAGACCGGCTGCATCACCAACAACATGCCGCACAACGCCGCCGGCGGCCCAAGGGACGGCGGCACTGCGGCAGGGCGTTCGCTCTATGCCCGCGAGATCATGGAATTGTTCGACGTGGTGATCGAGAGCGCCAAGCTCGGCATCCGCAAGCCGAACCCGCGCATCTACGAATTGATGTGCGAGCAGCTCGGCGTCGCGCCGGCGGCTTGCGTGTTTCTCGACGACCTCGGCGGCAACCTCAAGCCGGCGCGCGCCCTGGGGATGACCACGATCAAGGTCGAGAACGGGCCGCAGGCGATCGCGGAGCTGGAAGCGGCGACGGGGCTGAAGTTGTCCTAGCGACAGACGCACGCGGAGCCGCGGAGAACGCCGAGGGTTGAGCTCAACGCCGCGTCGCCGCGTGACCGAGAGCAAATGCGTTCAAATGTATCTACTCAAATAGGCTGTCATCCCCGGCCGAGCGAAGCGAGGGGAAGGGGACCCAGGCCGTAGTTGCAAGCACCGGCGTGGCAGATAAGCCTGGGTCCCCTTCCCTCGCTCCGCTTCGCTACGCTCGCCGGGGATGACAACCTTTTTATTCCAACAGAAAGCAACACGCTCTATCCCCAACTCGCCGGGATTTTCGTCGCGCGCTGGTTGACCAGGAGCTTGGCGCGGCGGGCCTTCTCTTCGTCGGACAGCGTCGCGGGATCCTCGGCCGCGTCGGGCGGCAGCGTCGCCTCCATCGCCTTCTTGACCGCCGGGCGCGCCTCCATCGCCGCGAGCCAGCGCTTTACGTTGGGGAATTCGTCGAGATCGATCTTGCGCAGCTTGTGGCCGCTGGCCCAGGGATAGCAGATCATGTCGGCGATGGTGTATTCGCCCGCCGCCAGCCAGTCCTTCTTGTGCAGGCCCAGATTCATCACGCCGTAGAGCCGGTGCACCTCATCGGAGAAGCGCGTCACGGCATAGGCGAGATCGCCGTTCGCCGCATTCTGCGCGGCGCGAAAGAAGTGGCCCTGCTCGCCGAATTTGGGGCCCTGATTGCCCATCTGCCACATCACCCATTGGACGACGTCGTATTTCGCGCGCGCCGCCTGCGGGAAGAAGCGCCCCTCCTTCTCGGCGATGTACATCAGGATCGCGCCCGATTCGAAGATGCGGATCGGTTCGCCGCCGCCTAAAGGCGCGGTGTCGACCAGCGCCGGCATGCGGTTGTTGGGCGAGAAGCGCAGGATGTCGGGATCGAACTGGTCGCCGCGGCCGATGTTCATCGGCACGATTCTGTGCGCCACGCCCAGTTCCTCGAGCAGAATGGTGACCTTCTTGCCGTTCGGCGTCGGCCAATAGTGGAGTTCGAGCATGCGGACCTCCCAAAGATGTCGATGGCAAAGCTTAGCATGACGGCCCGCGCGCACTCCGCTAATCTGCGCAATACCGTCATTACAAGGGACAAGGAAACGCCAATGACCATTTCGATGTATCAGGTATCGGTGCCGGTTTTCGTGCGCAATCTGACCGCGCTGGGCGGCGTGCTGGACAAGGCCGCCGCCTTCGCCGAAGCCAAGAAGCTCGACCCCGCCGTGGTGCTGGCGACACGGCTCTACCCCGACATGTATCCGCTCGCCGTCCAGGTCGGGCAGGTCTGCACCCATGCGGCGCGCGGCGTCGCGCAATTGTCGGGATTGCCGCAGCCGGAATTCGGTGCGCCGGAGACGAGTTTCGCGGCCTTGAAGGAGCGCGTGAGCAAGACGCTGGACTTTGTGAAAAGCGCGACGCCGGCGCAGATCGACGGCAGCGAGGACAAGGACATCGTGCTGAAATTCGGCAGCCGCGAGATGCCGTTCAAGGGCCAGGCGTTCCTCGTCGGCTTCACGCTGCCGAACTTCTTCTTCCACTACACGACGGCGTACAACATCCTGCGCAACCTGGGCGTGGAGATCGGCAAGCGCGATTTCATGGGAGCGCCGTAGCTTTCCTCCCCCGTTGTTGCGGGGAGGTGCCGAGCGAAGCGAGGCGGTGGGGGCCAGCGCGGTGGTGCGGGGCGGCTCCCCCCACCGTCTCGGCCGTGAAGAACGGCCGAGCCACCTCCCCCGTAAACGCAGGGGAATCGCATATGGGATTTGGGGGCTTGTAGGGGCATGGTGGTTGGATTCTGAAGGTATCTCCTGATTTGCTGGGAGATGGCTTTGGACACATTCCACGATTGCTTTGGCGACTTGATCGATCCTCGTGCGGACAACGCCCGTCACGAGCTTGTCGAGATCATCTTTATCGCGCTCTTGGCGACACTGTGCGGTGGCACCTCGTGCAGCGACATGGAGGAGTTCGGACTGGCGAAGGAGGCGCTGCTTCGCTCGATCCTGACGCTGGAGCACGGCATTCCGAGCCACGACACGTTCAGCCGGGTGTTCCGGCTGCTCGATCCCAAAGCGTTCGAGGCGGCGTTTGGCCGCTTCATGGAGGCCTTTGGCGCTGCGGCGAAGCTCGGCAAGACCAGGGGCGTGGTGGCGGTGGACGGCAAATCGCTGCGGCGGGCCTACGAGGCCGGTCGGAGCCACATGCCCCGGATGATGGTGAGCCTGTGGGCGTCCCAGACCCGCATGACGCTGGCCACGGTATTGGCACAGAACAACGACGAAACGCAGGCGGCCCAGGACGCCATCGCGCTGGTGGCGCTGAAAGGCTGCGTCGTCACCGCCGACGCGCTGCATTGCCATGCCGGCATGGCGCAGGCGGTGATCGGCAAGGGCGGCGACTATGTCCTGGCGGTGAAGGCCAATCAGCCCGGCCTTTTGGCCGACGCCAGGGCCACCCTTGCGGCATTGCCGCAAAACACCATGCCGGCCACCACCCAAGACGCCGCTCACGGCCGTGCCGAAAGCCGTAGCGCGCTGGTCACCAGCGCCAAAGCCATGGCGCAAAAGCACGCCTTCCCTGGCCTGGCGGCCGTCGCAAGAATCACCAGCCGGCGCGGCGGCGACGAGCCCGTCGAACACTTCTTTCTGCTGTCGAAGCCCTATAAGGCCGCGACCTTGCTTGCCATCAGGCGCGAGCATTGGGGAATCGAGAACAACCTGCACTGGACGCTCGATGTCGTCATGGACGAAGACCTCGCGCGCAACCGCAAGGACAACGGACCCGCAAACCTCGCCGTCCTCAGGCGATTGGCGCTCAACATCGCAAGAGCACATCCCGATAAAAAGACTTCCCTACGCCGAAAACTCCTGCGTGCAGGATGGGACGAGGCCTTCCTCTTCGATATCATCAAGCATATGCGATAGCCCTGCCCGTAAACGGGGGAGGATAGGTCAGGCGAAATCCTTGGCCAGCGCTTCGCGGGCGGCGGCGGGGATGATCGCCATGTGGCCGTAGTTGGGGTGCGCCATGCCGATCACCGCCGGCTCGGTGCCGGCGCGGAAAGCCGCGATCTGGGCCGGGGTGAATTTGAAGCGCAGCCAGTGGACCGACGAGGTCTTGCCGTCGGGCGTGGTGCGGTCCTCGTAGTCGGTCGGCGTCGCCTGGATGCGCTCCTTGCCGAGGTCGAGGAACACGCTGTCCTCGATATGGCCGAGGCGGCGCAGCTCGCGGTCGCGGCGCACCGCGTCCTCGATCTCGATCATCATGGTGGCGATCAGCTCGTCGCCTTGCGGGATCAGCGGGTTGTAGGCTTCGAGCTCGCCCGCGACCTGTTCGGCGCCGCCCTTCTCGATGCGCAGCATCTCCTGGACCTGGAGCCACATCGACTCGTAGTTCTCGAAATAGAGCGTGGCATAGGGGCCGACTTCCAGGCGCCGGTTCTTCTTGGCGGCGATGGAGGCGGCGCGCAGCTCCGTTCGCCGCGCGTTGTACTGCGCGTCGGGGAGGATGTCGGCTTGGGTGATGCGGCGTTCGGCGAGGGACATCATGCGGGCTCCAGTAATCCATAAGCGCGCGCCATGAGCTGAATCGGATGCTCCGGTTCGCGCGCGGCGGGTTGTTTCCCCTCCTTGGCCGCCAGCGCCCCCACCTGCTGGACGATGTGCTGCGCCGCCAGGGGACAGTCGCTGACGATGTGGCCGCGCGCCTGTTGATTGGCGGTGCGGAACACCGGGCGGCCGACCTTGACCGCGAGGTCGTGGGTCGGCTTGACGACGCCGAAAGTGCCGCCATGGCCGGAGCAGCGCTCGATCACGTCGACCGGGGTGTCGGGGATCAGACGCAGCATCTCGGCGGCCTTGGGCCCCATGTTCTGGGCGCGGGCATGGCAGGCGAGGTGGACGGTGACGCCTTCGGGCAAGGCGGTCAGGCCCGGCGGCAAGCCGTCCTTCTTGGCGATGTCGACGACGTATTCGTCGATGTCGTAGGTCGCGTCGGCGACGCGCCTGACGTCTGCGTTGTCGGGCACGATCAGCGGCCATTCGAATTTCAGCATCAGGCCGCAGGAGGCGGTGAGCGCGACGATGTCGTAGCCGTCGTCGATCAGCTTGACCAGTTCCTTGGAGACTTTGGCGGCGTTCCTGGCGACGCGGTCGAGCTCGGCCTGTTCGAGGAACGGCATGCCGCAGCAGCCGGGATAGGCGACCAAAGTCTCGACGCCGAGGTGGTTGAGCACGGCGCGCGCGGCGAGGCCGGTCGCCGGCTTGTTGTAGTTGACGAAGCAGGTGGCATAGAGCGCCGCCTTGCGCTTGCCATGGGCCGGCGCGCTCGCATTGGCATGGATCGGATCGCCCTTGTCGGCCGACACGAAGGTGCGGGTGTGGAATTTCGGCAGCTCGGCGGTGCGGTCGATGCCGGCGACGGCCTCCATCGCGGGGCGCGTCAGCTTGTTGTCGATGCCCGAGGCCCAGTTGACCAGCGGCGAGGCGAAGCGCGCGAGGCCGCCATTGCGGTCCATCTCGGCGAGCTGCTGCTGCGTGACGTTCGTCTTGCCCTGCTTCGCTTCCACCGCGCGCGCGCGCAGGATCAGATGCGGGAAATCGAGATCGAAGGCATGCGGCGGCACGTAAGGGCACTTGGTCATGAAGCACATGTCGCAGAGCGTGCAGGCCTCGACCACGGCGCCGAAGTCTTCCGACTTGACGCCGTGGATCTCGTCGGGGCTTTCATCGACCAGGTCGAACAGGCGCGGGAAGGAATCGCACAGATTGAAGCAGCGGCGGCAGCCGTGACAGATGTCGAAGACCCGCCGCATTTCCTTGTCGAGCGCCGCGGCGTCGTAGAACGCCTCGGTCTGCCACGGAATCGGGTGGCGGGTCGGAGCTTCGAGGCTGCCTTCGCGGGATGTCATGGGAATCCTGTTTCCCTCCCCCGCTGTTGCGGGGGAGGTGGATTGCCCGCACTTCGCGGGCAAGACGGAGGGGGCGGGCTTGGCACCCGCCCCCTCCACCGCTTCGCGGTCCCCCTCCCCCGCAACAGCGGGGGAGGAAAGGGGAGGAGGCGTGTTATTTGCCGAGCGTGTCGAGAGCTTTTTGGAAGCGGCCCGCGTGGGACTTCTCGGCCTTCGCCAGGGTCTCGAACCAGTCGGCGATCTCGTCGAAGCCTTCGCCGCGCGCCGTCTTGGCCATGCCGGGATACATGTCGGTGTATTCGTGGGTCTCGCCCGCGATCGACGCCTTGAGATTCAGCGAGGTCTCGCCGATCGGCTCGCCGGTCGCCGGATCGCCGACCGCTTCGAGATATTCGAGATGGCCGTGGGCGTGGCCGGTCTCGCCTTCGGCGGTCGAGCGGAACACGGCGGAGACGTCGTTATAGCCTTCGACGTCGGCCTTCTGGGCGAAGTAGAGGTAGCGGCGGTTGGCCTGGCTCTCGCCGGCGAACGCGTCCTTCAGATTCTGAGCGGTCTTGGAGCCTTTCAAAGCGGCCATGGCAATCTCCTTTGGGCGTCGTGCAAATCACGCGGACAGGAGAGAAGCGCGGGCGCGGGCCGCTGTCAATACAGATTAGAATAATTCTAATCTTGCGAGCGGTTCGCAGGAAGTCAGTCGCGCTTGACCCGCACCACGATGTCGATCCGCTCGACGCTGAGCCCCTTGGGCGGGGTCGGGACCCCGGCGACCGAGATGTGCTCGCCCGGGATGTCGATCAGCATGCCTTCCTCCTCGATGAAGAAGTGCTGGTGCTCGCCGGTGTTGGTGTCGAAATAGGCGCGGGCGGCGTCGACCACGACCTGGCGCAAGAGGCCGGCCCGGGTGAACTGGTTCAGCGTGTTGTAGACGGTCGCCAGCGAAACCTGCACGCCCAGGGCGAGCGCATCGGCATGCAGCGATTCGGCCGTCATGTGGCAATGGCCGCCGGCAAACAGCAGGCCGACCAGCTCGGTGCGCTGGCGCGTCGGGCGCAGACCCGCCGCCCGCAGCATTTCAGCCGCCCCGAGGCCCGTTTCGCGTACTTTTTTGCCCATATCGCGTTACCACAGGGAAGGCGCCCCGCCGCAGCACCTTGTGCGGCTGACACTCGGGCGTCATCTTTGCTATTGTGCCGTCCGGCGGTTAAGAACCGCCGGACAATTTATCGGTTAGAACGTTTCTAACATAGAAATCGGCCCAAAGCCCCCGCCTGTCAAGGGCGGTCGCAACGGCCCCAAAGGACCCAAGTCGTGGACAAGCCCAACCCAGCGCGCAAATCCTCTTTCGACATGGCCGGCCTGTTGGCCTGCGCCCGCGGGGAACTTTTCGGCCCGGGCAACGCCCGCCTGCCGCTGCCACCGATGCTGATGTTCGACCGCATCACGAAGATCACCGATACCGGCGGCGCCGCCGGCAAGGGCGAGGTCGAGGCCGAGCTCGACGTCAATCCGAACCTGTGGTTCTTCAAATGCCATTTCCAGGACGATCCGGTGATGCCGGGGTGCCTGGGCCTGGACGCGCTGTGGCAGATGGTCGGCTTCTTCCTCGGCTGGGCCGGCGGGATGGGCAAGGGCCGCGCGCTGGGCGTCGGCGAAGTGAAGTTCAGCGGCATGGTGCTGCCGACCGCCAAGAAGATCACCTATTACGTCGAGCTCAAGCGCGTGATCATGCGCCGGCTCGTCATGGGCGTCGCCGACGGCATCGTGAAGGTCGACGGCCAGGTCGCGTTCGAAGTGAAAGACATGAAGGTCGGCCTGTTCAGCGATGCCATGGCGGCGCTGCAAGCGGCGGCCGCACCGGCACCCGCATAGTGCCCGCTGCGGTCCGGCAGCGTCCAGACATCAAGGAAGGAAATCCATGAGGCGCGTCGTCGTCACTGGGATGGGCATCGTTTCATCCATCGGCAACAATGCCCAGGAAGTGGTCGCGAGCCTGCGCGAGGCGAAGTCCGGCATCGTCGCGGCCGACGACTACGCCAAGATGAATTTCCGCAGCCAGGTACATGGCAGCCTGAAGATCGACCTCGACGCCGTGGTCGACCGGCGGGCGCGGCGCTTCCAGGGCGACGGCGCCGGCTATTGCTGGGTGGCGATGAACCAGGCGATCGCCGATGCCGGCCTGGAAGAGAAGGACGTCTCCAACCCGCGCACCGGGCTGATCGTCGGCTCGGGCGGGCCGTCGACCAAGGCGATCGTCGCCGCCGCCGATACGGCGCGCGCCAGCGGCCCCAAGCGCATCGGCCCCTTCGCGGTGCCCAAAGCGATGTCTTCGACCTGTTCGGCGAATCTCTCCACCTGGTTCAAGACCAAGGGCGTCAATTATTCGATCTCCTCGGCCTGCTCGACCTCGGCCAACTGCATCGGCAACGCCGCCGAGATGATCCAATGGGGCAAGCAGGACGTGATGTTCGCGGGCGGCGGCGAAGAACTCGACTGGACCTTGAGCGAATTGTTCGACGCGATGGGCGCGATGTCGTCGAAGTACAACGCGACGCCGGAAAAAGCCTCGCGCGCCTACGACAAGAACCGCGACGGCTTCGTGATCTCCGGCGGCGGCGGCATATTGATCCTCGAAGAGCTCGATCACGCCAAGGCGCGCGGCGCCAAGATCTATGCCGAGCTCGTCGGCTATGGCGCGACGGCGGACGGCGCCGACATGGTGGCGCCCTCGGGCGAAGGCGCGGTGCGCTGCATGCGCATGGCGATCGAGAAGGTGCGGGGCACAATCGACTACATCAATCCGCATGCGACCTCGACCCCGGTCGGCGACATCCCCGAGATCAACGCGATTCGGGAAGTGTTCGGGCCTAAGATGCCGCCGATCAGCGCCACCAAGTCGCTGACCGGCCACAGCCAGGGCGCCGCCGGCGTGCACGAGGCGATCTATACCCTCTTGATGATGCAGTCGGGCTTCATCTGCGAGAGCGCCAATATCGAAGAGATCGATCCCGCGGTCGCCGACGCCAATATCGTGCGCGAGCGCATCGACAATGTCGCGATCAATACGGCGCTGTCCAACAGCTTCGGCTTCGGCGGCACCAACGCCACGCTGGTGTTCCAGCGCCACGCATAGAACTTGCATCGGACGGACCGACCCTTTGTCGGCTGTCCCAAAACGGAACAGACCCAAAAGGGCGAGGCATATATGGCGGACGGCAAACTGATGCAGGGCAAGCGGGGCCTGGTGATGGGGGTCGCCAACGACCATTCCATCGCCTGGGGCATCGCCCGCGTCCTCGCCGCCCAGGGCGCCGAGATCGCCTTCACCTATCAGGGCGACGCCCAGGCCAAGCGCCTGCGACCGCTGGCGCAATCCATCGGCTCGCAGATCGTGCTGCCGGCCGACGTCGAGAACGACGCCGAGCTGGACGCGGTGTTCGCGGCGCTGAAGACCCATTGGGGCCGGCTCGATTTCCTGGTCCATGCCATCGCCTTCTCCGACCGCGACGAGCTCAAGGGCCGCTATGTCGACACCAGCCGCGCCAATTTCGGCAAGACGCTGTCGGTCTCCTGTTATTCCTTCACCGCCGTGGCGCAGCGCGCCGCGCGCCTGATGACCAAGGGCGGGGCGATGGTGACGCTGACCTATCTGGGCGCCAACCGCGTCATGCCGAACTACAACGTGATGGGCGTCGCCAAGGCGGCGCTGGAAGCTTCCGTTCGCTATCTCGCCGCCGATCTCGGCAAGGACGGCATTCGCGTCAACGCGATCTCGGCCGGGCCGATGCGCACCCTGGCCGGCTCCGCCGTCGGCGATGCGCGCATGGTGTTCAAATGGAACAAGAGCCACGCGCCGCTCAAGAAATCGGTCGAGCTCGACCATGTCGGCGGCGCCGCGCTCTATCTGCTCGGCGCGCTGTCCGGCGGCGTCACCGGTGAAGTGCATTTCGTCGATGCCGGATTCAACGTCGTCGGCATGCCGCCGACCGCCGACCTGAAGGGCTGGAGCGCCGTCGACAACGGCCATGACGCGAGCGAAGGAACCAAAGCCGATGCGCCCGAACCCGTTTAAGCTCGCGCTCGCCCTGCTGGCGCTGTCGGCGGCGCCGGCCTTGGCCGGCTGGCAGGACGTCGCCACGCCGTTCGACCAGCAGCGTCTCGCCAATCTGGGCGACGCCAAGCAGAAGGCGCTGGCCGAAGCCCGTGCCGGTTCGGGATCGGGCGAGGCGTCCGCCATCGACAGCGCGCTCGGCCCCGCCAGCCACGCGCCGAGCCCGGGCGAGATCGCCGGATCCTGGCGCTGCCGCACCATCAAGCTCGGCGGCATCACGCCTTACGTCGTCTATTCCTGGTTCAACTGCCGGATTTCGAATCGCGGCGGCGCGCTGTTCTTCGAGAAGACCAGCGGCTCGCAGCGCACCGCCGGCTTCCTCTATTCCGGCGAAGGCGGCCTGGTGTATCTCGGCGCCTCCTCGGTGATCGGCGAGCCGCCGCACGCCTATTCCGGCAGCGGCGCCGCGGCCGGGGCGGCTGCGACGCCGGACGACCAGATCGGCCTGCTCTCCGCCATCGGTCCCGGCCATGCGCGGCTGGAGATGCCTTATCCGGTGCAGGAATCGACCTACGACGTGATCGAGCTCAAGCGCTGACCATGCGCCGACCGGCTCTTTTTTTTCCGGCCGCCGCCCTCGCCGTCTCGCTCACCGCGGCCTTCGCCGCGCCGCCGAACATCCTTCGCACGGACGGGATCGGCCCGGTCACCCTGGGCATGACGGTGCGCGCCGCCGAGCGGGCGCTGGGCGCCAAGCTGCGCAACGAAAATCCGGGGGCGGACGAGGATTGCACCTATTTCGCGCTCGGCGGCACGCGGGATTCGCTGGTGCACTACATGGTCGAGCGCGGCCGCATCACGCGGATCGACATCGACGACATGGGCGGCGGACGCCGCCCCGCGCAGGCGCCGATCGTCACCCGGGCCGGCATCGGAATCGGCTCGACCGAGGCCGACATCCGCCGCGCCTATGGGCGGCGGCTGAAGATCGTGCCCGACCCCTACATGGAAGATCAGGGCAACAATCTCACGGTCGAGGATGCGGGGCACAATCGCGGCATCCTGTTCGAGACCGTGCACGGCACGGTGACCTCCATGCGCGCCGGCCGCCATCCCTCCCTGGAATACAGCGAGGGCTGCAGCTAGAGCCGCATTCACTTAATTTGAATCAGAATGCGGCTCCAGCTTTTTGAATTGTCGCGCAATCTTGCGGAAAACCGGCTTCCACTTTTCCGGATTGCGCTCTAGGCAGGATCGGATTGACCGCCCTTGGGCGGCCCGCTAGGAATGCGCGTCGCGCTCGCCGTTTCTGGGGAGTTCATGTCAGAGATTGCCGTCATCCACTGATCGCCTGCGCTTGCCGCGGGCCTAGACACGCGCTTTCGCGCGCGCCGGCTGCCGCCTGCGCGTTCGCATGCGCGGAGTTCGGTGCGATGAAAGACGACATTCTTGAACATCTCGAAACTGGAGCAGCGCGTGCTGCACTGCCTGGCGCAGGGCGGCCGCATTCAACACATCTGGGCTGACAACCGCATCGTCGAGGTCGATTGCTGGAGCCGCGACGGCTATCGCCTCGCCGACTGCACCCTCGACCTTTTCAAAAAGCTGAAGCAGCGCGGCCTCATCCGCTCGACCGGCGGCGGACCCTATCGCATCTCGCGGCTGGGCCTCGATTCGGTGCGCGCGCAAGCCGACAACCGATAGGATAAAATCATGACGATGACCGACGACGAACTCACCGCGCGGCTGGCCAAGCCGCGCTTTCCCCGCGCCTCGCGCTATGATGGGCGCTGGATCGTGGACAACCTGATGGGGCCGCATGTTCTGTGGCTCGCCGAATATCTCGCCGAGGCGGTGCCGCTGACGCCGGGCATGAAGGTGCTCGATCTGGGCTGCGGCAAGGCGGTCAGCTCGATCTTCTTCGCCAAGGAATTCGGGGTGGAGGTGACGGCCGCCGACCTGTGGATCGAGCCGGAGCAAAACCGCGTTCGCATCGCGGCGGCCGGCCTTGCCGATCGCGTGACGCCGGTGCTCGCCGAGGCCCATGCGCTGCCGTTCGCGGAGGGATCGTTCGATGCGATTGTCAGCCTCGACGCCTATCAGTATTTCGGCACCGACGACCTTTATCTCGGCACGATCGCGAAATTCCTCAAGCCCGGCGGACGCCTCGGCGCCGTGATGCCGGGCCTGGCGCGTGAGATCGACGCCGTGCCGGACGCCATCAGGCCGTGGTGGGAGTGGGATTTCTGCTGCTTCCATTCGCCGGCCTGGTGGCGGCGGCATTGGGCCAAGACCGGACTGGTCGCGGTCGAGACCGCCGACTGGATGGACGACGGCCACGCCCTGTGGCTGGACTGGTACCGGGCGGTCCTGCCATTGCTGAGCGGCTTCCACGCCAAGTCCGCGGCGGACGGGATCGCGATGCTGGAAGCGGATGCGGACAGGCTTTTCGGCTTCACCCGCATCGTGGCGCGCCGGGGCGAAGCGGACTGGGCGACCGGCGGTGCGCTGGCAGAGAAGGAGACGTAGGATGCGGCTCAACCAGGTGACGGTGCCGGCGCTGGACGTCGAAAAATCGATCGCGTTCTATCGAGCGCTCGGCCTTCGGCTGATCGTGCGGTCGCCGCACTATGCCCGCTTCGAACTGCCGGACGGCGAGGCGACGTTTTCGATCCACCTGACGGCGGATGCGGGACGCGCCGCGGACGGCTCGGGCATCTATTTCGAGTGCGACGACCTCGACGCCCGCGTCGCGGCGCTGAAGGCGTCGGGCATCCGCTTCGACAGCGAGCCCGCCGACCAAAGCTGGCTGTGGCGCGAGGCCTGGCTGACCGACCCGGCCGGGGTGAAGCTGTGTCTCTACAAGGCCGGCGAGGCGCGGCGCTATCCGCCGTGGCGGCTGAAGGACGAAGCCTAGCCTTCGGTGTCGACGGCCGCTTGCAGCGCCGCGGAGTAGCGGGCGCCACTGACCGTGTTCGCGTTCACCAGCGCTTCGAGCTGGTCGACGACGTCGGCATCCAGATCGATTTCCGCCGCGAGGGCGTTCTCTTCCATGTGCGCCGGATCGGTGGTGCCGGGGATCGGGACGATGATCTCGTCCTTCTGCAGCAGCCAGGCGAGGCAGAGCTGCGCCGGGGTGCAGCCGACGGAATCGGCGAGCGCGGCGAAGTTGCGGTAGAGCGCGAGATTGGCGGCGAAGGCCTCGCCCTGGAAGCGCGGCATGGCGGTGCGCAGATCGCCCGGCTGCAGCGCGGCGAGGTCGATGACGCCGCCGGCGAGGAAGCCGCGCCCCACCGGGCTGAACGCGACGAAGGCGATGCCGAGCTCGCGGCAGGCGTCCAGCACCGCGATCTCCGGGTTGCGGGTCCAGGGCGAATATTCGGTCTGCAGCGCCGCGATGGGGTGCACGGCGTGCGCCTTGCGCAGCGTCGGCGCCGAAACCTCGGACAGGCCGATGCTCTTGATCTTGCCGGCGCGGACGAGGTCGGCGAGGGCGCCGACGCTGTCCTCGATCGGCACGCGCTTGTCCCAGCGATGCAGGTAGTAGAGATCGATGTCGTCGACGCCCAGCCGCGCCAGGCTTTCGTCGCAGGTGCGCTTCAGGCGTTCGGGCGTGCCGTCGAGGTCGCGCTTTTCGCCGTCGGTCATGCCGCATTTGGAGGCGAGGACGATGTCGGCGCGGCGGTCCTTCAGGACCTCGCCGACCAGACGCTCATTGTGGCCGAGGCCGTAGATCGCGGCGGTGTCGAAGAAGGTGTAGCCGGCGTCCAGAGCGCCTTTCAGCACGCGCTCGGCCTGCGCGCGCGGCGGCGGCGGGCCATAGGCGTGGGAGAGGCTCATGCAGCCGAGCCCGATGGCGGAGACATCGAACCCGGCAAGACGGCGCTTGATCATGGCGCAAAGCTAGCAGGCCGACGCGACAGACGCATCAGAGGCGCCGTCGCGGCTTCACGTCGCGGTCCGTTGCGGGACGACTATGGCCGTCACGGACGCGAAGCGGAACGGGTGGTCGCGATGGACCGGAGCGGAGATCCGCCATGCCGTTCCGCGGCCACACACGAACTCATGAATCCGTGAAGGATCCATCCGGGCCGGTGAGGGTGACGCCCAGTTCGGCCTGGCGGGCGGGCAAGACGCGCATGGTCGGACGCCGCCATGGCGCCAGAGGCGCGGCCACCGGCTCCGCAGCCCGGCCGATGGCGGCCTTGTCGTGTATTTCCGTCATTCCGATATCCCCACTCAACAGTCCCCACTCATTTCGTGCCGGTTTTATCCCGGTCAGACGAAGGCGCCGCCAAGGCTCCCCAGATTGGTGGCGCCGGTAATGTCGAAGACAAAATCCGCACCCGATTGATAGCCTGCAATGCCGTCGGCGTCGACAACCAGGAATAGGTGCGCGTTCAACGTGCCACCTGTTGCAGTATACAGCACCGCATGGTTGGCGCCCAGCTCGCCCGCCTGGCCCGATCCCAGCACCGCGCCGAGATCGCTGTCGAAGCTGGCCGACGACAGATCGCCGCTCTGGGCGGTGTCGACGCCGGTGACGCTGCCCGGCAGGTCGAAGCGGTCGACCGCCGCGTCGAAGCCGACGATGGTGTCGTAGGTTGTGCCGTTGGCATTGCCGGTCGAGTTCGTGGCCGAGATGTAGACGAAGGTGTCGGCGCCATCATTGCCGGTCAGGGTGTCGGCGCCGCCCAGGCCGAAGAACCGGTCGTCGCCGTTGCCGCCCGTGAGGACGTCGTTGCCGGCGCCGCCATAGACGACGAACTTGCCGCCGTCCGCTTCGGCCGAACCGTCGAAGGTCAGCGTATTGGTGGACGCCAGGCGCACCGCCCAGATCGTGAGCGTGTCGCCGGTGGCGACATTGGCGTCGACGGTGGTCAGGCTGTAGGAGAAGCCCGGCGCGCAGGCGATCACCTCGACGCCGCTGATCGTGGTGGGGCCGAGCGTCAGGCCGGCGGCATAGCTCGCCCCTTCCAGGCCGATCTGGTCGTTGGTCCCGCCGCCGCCATTGACGGTATCGGCGGCGGTGAAGGCGTTGCCGAAATAGAAGCCGTCATTGCCGCTGCCGCCGGTGACGGTGTCGTCGCCGCCCTGCTCCAGGTGATACAGCCCGCCCAGCGTGGCATCGCCGGTGATCGTGTTGTTGCCGCCGTCGCCTTCGTAGATCGTGTTGGCGTTGTTGACGCCGTTCACCGTCACCGTCGCGGTCGCCGTGCCGCCGTCCGTCAGCGTGTAGCTGAAGGTGTCGATATACGAGGTGTTGGAGGCGCTGGTGCCGGGCGCCGCCAGATGCTTGCTCAGAATCAGCGTCGCGTTGGTCGGATCGTACGAGAAGGTGCCGTCGGAATTGACCGTCAACGTGGCGCCCGACGGCAGCAGGGTGAACGGCGTTCCCACCGTGCCGCCGGCGACCGCGCCGACGCTGAGCGCGGGACCGTCGACATCGGCATCGGCGCCCGCGCCGTTGTCGTCGAACAGGTTGAGGCCCGGGCCGATCGCCGCCGTCACGGTGGTCGTGAAGGCGTCGTCCTTGGCGACCGCCGCGTCGTCGGCGCCGTGGATGGTGATGGTGATGAGCTGCGCCGTGCCGTCGGCGGTCAGCACGGTGAAGGTGTCGTTCAGCGAGCCGCCGACATTGAGCGCCTCCACCGCGGCCTTGGTGTCGTCGAGCGTGTAGGTCCAGGTACCGCCGGCGGTCATGGCGTAGGTGCCGTAGCCATTGGTGGTCGCGGCGCCGGCCGAAACCGCCTGGAAGCTGTTGGCGGCACCGTCCGGATCGGTGTCGGTCAGCGTCGCCGACGCCGTCGCCACCCCGGCCGTGCCGTTGGCGACGCCGCTCTTTTCCGTCACCGAGCCCGTCACCGTTCCCGCTACCACCGCCGCGTCGTTGACCGGCGTGACGTGAACCGTCGAGGCGATGGACAGCGTCGTGGTGTCGGCGCCGCTGTTGGCGGTGCCGCCGCTGTCCTTGACCTGGGTCAGGGTGAAGATGCGGTCGCCGCCGGTCGGGTTGTCGGTGCTGGTGTCCTGGTAGGTGATGTTGTCGACCAGGGTGTTGGCCGCCGCCGTCGTGATGCCGCCGCCGCCCTTGGTCAGGACCACGGTCGCGGTGCCGCCCGATATCGTGACGGCATAGCCCATGGTGTTGGTGGTGGTCGTACCGCTGGAGTTGCCGCCGAGCGTGATCGCGGTGCCGTCGACGCTGATCTTCTCGTTGGCGCCGTCGGCGAGGCCGCTGACCGTGAAGGTCAGGCCGGCGATACCCTGGCCCGATTCGATCGTGCCGGCGGCGGCGCTGCTGAAGACGGCGACCGCGGCCGCCTGGGTGCCCGCCCCCGCCGCTTCGGTGAAGGTCGGATCGGTGGCCGTCGCGCTCAGGGTCGGCGCGTCGTTGACCTTCACGACATTCACGGTCGAAGCGATGGACAGCGTTGTGGCGTCGACGCCGCCATTGGCGGTGCCGCCGCTGTCCTTGATCTGGGTCAAGGTGAAGACGCGGTTGCCGGCAGTCGGATCGTCGGTGCTGGTGTCCTGGTAGGTGATGCCGTTGACCAAGGCGTTGGCCTGCGCCGTCGTGATGCCGCCGGCGCCCTTGGTCAGGACGATCGTCGCCGTGCCGCTCGATATCGTGACGGCGTAGCCCATCGCGTTGGTCGTGGTGGTGCCGCTGGAATCGGCCCCGAGCGTGATCGCGGTGCCGTCGACGCTGATCTTCTCATTGGCGCCGTCGGCGAGGCCGCTGACCGTGAAGGTCAGGCCGGCGATCCCCTGGCCCGATTCGATGGTACCGGACGCCGCGCCGGAAAACACGGAGGCCGCCCCGGTCTGCGTCCCAAGGCCCGCCGCTTCGGTGAAGGTCGGGCTCAGGCCCGTCGCCGTCAGCGTCGGCGCGTCATTCACCGGCGCGACGGCGACCGTCGAGGCGATGGACAGCGTCGTGGTGTCGGCGCCGCTGTTGGCGGTGCCGCCATTGTCCTTGACCTGGGTCAGGGTGAAGACGCGGTTGCCGGCGGTCGGATCGTCGGTGTTGGTGTTCTGGTAGGTGATGCCGTTGACCAGAGTGTTGGCAGCCGAAGTGGTGATGCCGCCGCCGCCCTTGGTCAGGACTATCGTCGCGGTGCCGCTCGATATCGTGACGGCATAGCCCATCGTGTTGGTCGTGGTGGTGCCGCTGGAATCGGCCCCGAGCGTGATCGCGGTGCCGTCGACGCTGATCTTCTCGTTGGCGCCGTCGACCAGGCCGCTGACCGTAAACGTCAGGCCGGCGATCCCCTGGCCCGACTCGATGGTGCCGGCGGCGGCGCCGCTGAAGGCGGCGACCGCGGCGGCCTGGGTGCCAAGTCCCCCCGCTTCGGTGAAGGTCGGGTTGGCCGCCGTGGCGCTCAGCGCCGGGGCGTCGTTGACCTTCACGACGGTGACGGTCGAGGCGATGGACAGCGTCGTGGTGTCGACGCCGCTGTTGGCGGTGCCGCCGCTGTCCTTGACCTGGGTCAGGGTGAAGACGCGGTTGCCGGCGGTGGGATCGTCGGTGCTGGTGTCCTGGTAGGTGATGCCATTGACCAGGGCGTTGGCCTGCGCCGTCGTGATGCCGCCGCCGCCCTTGGTCAGGACGATCGTCGCCGTGCCGCTCGATATCGTGACGGCGTAGCCCATCGTGTTGGTCGAAGTCGTGCCGCTGGAATTGGCGCCGAGCGTTATCGCCGTGCCGTCGACGCTGATCTTCTCGTTGGCACCGTCGGCGAGGCCACTGACGGTGAAGGTCAGGCCGGCGATCCCCTGGCCCGATTCGATGGTACCGGACGCCGCGCCCGAAAACACGGAGGCCGCCCCGGTCTGCGTCCCAAGGCCCGCCGCTTCGGTGAAGGTCGGGTTCAGCCCCGTCGCCGTCAGTGTCGGCGCGTCGTTCACCGGCGTGACGTTGATCGTCGCGGTGAGGCTGTTGCTGTTCAAGCCGCCGTCGTTCGCCACGAAGGTGATGGTGCGCGTCGTGGCGCCGCCGGCGGTCGGATCGTCGTTGGTGGAATTGACGAAGGTGACGGTGCGCAGCACCTGCTGGTAGTTGGCCAGCGTGTCGCTGCCGGACAGCGTCAGAACATGGGTGCCGGAATCGTAGCTCGCCGTGATGCTGGTGCCGGCGACATTGGCCGCCAGCGTGTCGCCGGTCTGGAAATTGGCCGAGATCGTGACCGTCGCGCTCGACTGGTTGAGATTGTCGGGATCGGCGAGCGTGATCCCGCTGTCGATCGTCGCCGCCGCAGCCTGCTCGACATAGGTGATCGTGCTGCCGTTGGCGAGAACCGGCGCGTCGTTGACGCCGACCACCGTCACCGTGCTGCTGCGCGGATCGCTGGCGATCAGGCCGTCGCTGACCACCGTGGTGATCGTGCGCGACGTATCGGTGTCGTAATTGGTCGGATTGTCGCCGGCATTGGTGAATTGCACCGATTGCAGAACGGTCTGATAGGCGGCGAAGCTCGCGACGCCCGTGAAGGTGAGCACGCCGGTCGACGCATTATAGCTGCCGGTGATGCCGCCCGAATTGGTGAACAGAAGCGAATCGCCGCCGAAGAACCCGGTGGTGATGGCGACCGTCGCGCCGGCGAGGCCGGTGTTGTCGGGATCGGACGCCGACGCGCTGGTGAGAATGGCCAGGCCCGGCCCCGCGGCCGACGGCGTGCCCGCGGTCTCGGTATAGGTCGGTGCCGCATTGGTGAAGGTCAGGTTGGGCTGCAGCTCGAAGATCAGGCCTTGCGGGCCGGAGGCGCTGGTGGCCTCGCGAACGGTGAAGAAGCGGCTCGGCGTGCCGCCGCTCATGTCGCCGATATAGATCGAGGCATCGTTGTTGGCGCCGCCGTTGGCGCTGTTGTTGCCGTCCATCAGGTAGTATTTGCCCGAGGTCGGATCGACCTCGATGTAATACATCGGCGTCGACGGCGTGGTTCCGATCGCCGTGATCTGGCCCTGGGTATAGAGCGTCGTGACGGTATGCGCGGCGAGGTCGTAGGAATAGACGCCGGCATGATGGTTGGCGTCGACCGTCGTCATCTGGGTCGTGAAATAGAGCTTCTGCGCCACAGGATCGATATCGATGCCGTAGAGCGCGCCCTTGAGCGACGGGAAGAAGTTCGCGCCATAGGTCGGTTCCGCCGTCTCGCCGGACAAGGTCAGCGTCGAGAAGGTCCCGGTCGCCCCCGGGGCCGAGGGCGTGCCGCTGAGCGCGAGCTTGACGAGATAGTTGGCATCGGCCGTGAAGTTGCCGCTGAGATCGCCGAAGGCATCGAGATTGGTCAGATAGATCGCGCTGTGGGCGAGATCCAGCGTCATGTCGCTGAAGCCGCCCGAGAAGCCGCCATTGGTGGCGTGGCTGGGCGGGGTGTAGGTGCCGTAGCTGACGAGGCCGGTGCCGTTGTAGTTGACCCGCTTCACCGCGCCGCCGGGATCGAAGCCGCCGGCGGTGTCGTAGGTAAAGTAGATCTGATCGTTCGCGGTATCGACGCCGATGGCGGTGATGAGGTTGTTGGCGCTGGTGTCGCTGTAGACCGTCGTGAAGGTCGGCGTCGCGCCCGGGGTGACGAGGTCGGAGATGTGGCCTTCGATGATGCGGTTGTTGCCGAGGTTCGAATCGGCGAAGAAATAGAGGCCGTCGAGCGTATCGAAGGTGAAGTCGGTCGGATGGTTGAACGTCGCGTTCGAGGCGAAGAGCGCGGCCTGGTTGGCGCCGACGAGACTGCCGGTTTCCTTGTCGACATGCACGATGGTGTTGCTGGCGCCGCCGCCGGCGGTGACGACCCAGACCTGCCCGTCCGGCGGCAGGAGCGGGCCGCCATAGGGCGTCAGCGGCGCGGTGTCCTTGCTGATCCAGCTGTTGAGATTGGCGATCGAGGCAAGCTGCGTGGTCGAGACGCCGGTGGTCTGGCCGCCGTAATAGGCGTTGTCGAGCGCCACCGCGACCGCGTTGGTGCCGTTGGTCAGGCCGGTGCCGGACAGCGAGCCGTTGAACGTGGTGTTGCCGTCGGCGAAATCGGCGGCGAAGAGGAACTTGGTCGGGGTGCCGACCGCGCCCTGATAGGCGTAGAGCGTCTCGCCGGTGTCTTCGAGATTGAGCGTGCCGCCGGTGAACTGGCCGCTGGTCGAGGCGATCACCGTACCCGCCGCGATGTCGGCCGCGGCAGTGAAAGTCACGGTGCCGTCGGTGCCGGACGCGGTGAAGGCGCTGCCGGTCCAGGCCTGGTCGGTGAAGCGGATGACCGTGCCCGAGCCGATATCGCGCAGCGCGACGAAGGAGAAGCCGTCCGTGGTGTCGGTGTTGTAGCCGACGAACGCGATGTCGCCGGCCGCCAGGGTAGTGGCCGCGAGCACCTCGTCAAAGGCCTGGAGCCCGCCCGGCGTCAGCGGCACCGCCGCGTCGATATGGCCGGTCTGGACCTCAAGATTGAAGTCGCCGCCGAGGAAGGCGGCGCCGGTGAGATTGCTGGAGGCGGCGACGTCGGCGCCGGTCGCGCGCGACAGCGCGCTGACGAAGTTGAAGCCCGCTTCGCCGGCGCCGGTGTTGCAGCTCCACAGCAGCAGGTCGCCGCCCGGCGCGAGCGAATTTTTTATGACCTTGAGGTCGTCGGCATGCGAGTCCAGGCCGGCGAGATCGAGGGCGCCCGCGGCGAAATCGATCTGGCCGCGCTCGCCGTCGGCGACGATGTGTATCGCGCTGACACCGTCCCGGCCGCTCAGTACGGCGGCAATCTGGTCTAGCGCATCCTCAGTGGAGTTGAGCACCACAACTTGGACGCCGGCGCGAACATTGTTCAAGACGTCTTGGAGATTCGCGATCGTCGAGTCGACAAATAAAAGTTCATTGCCGAACGGCAGTGGACCAGAAGAACCGCCCGATTCGTCTTGTGCAGAGACAAGATCGTCCGAAAACTGGATCGTCATACGCGGCTTCCCCTCGTTCGCCTCTCAGTTGTGAACAGCGCGGACCGATCAGCCGGCGTACCGGTGATCGGCGCTACACAAAATGGGGCGAACGCAGTCTGCCGGTGGTGAGCCTAGCAGCGGCATCGGAAGCCAACAAGTGACCGTTTCACGAATAGCTACATATGGTTAGTGCAAATCTGCCACTATCTAGTTGCAGTGCAAAAAAGTTCCGAAGGGCGCTTTTCGGCGTGTTTTGGGTAGGCCATGGCCGGTCCGGCAGCCTTGCGCGGCGCCGGCGGCGTCACCCGATCGCGCCCGCGAATTTGACGGGCTGCAACCTATACTGCGTAAAACCGACGCCGCGTCCTCGCGGATTGCCTTGTGACTTCACAGTAATCGCCAGTTTTTCCATTGACCGATCTCGACTCGCAAAGTAGCGTTAATGCATGGAGCTGGGTCGCGTCTTTGAGTTCCATATCGAACAAAATCAAAATTAACTTGGACTCTCCGGGCACAAGGAAACCGCGCCGTTCGCGCGTGGATATCCGTGCCCTATGTTGCGGCCGTATTTAGGGACAGGGGACACCGCCATGGGTCAGTCTTACGTCGGAGAGATCCGTATGTTCGGGGGCAACTTCGCCCCGGCCGGCTGGATGACCTGCGAAGGCCAGATATTGCCGATCTCGGAATACGAAACCCTGTTCCAGCTGATCGGCACGACCTATGGCGGCGACGGCGAGAGCACGTTCGCCCTGCCGAATTTGGCGAGCCGGGTGCCGCTCCACATGGGGACCAGTCCGTCCGGCATCAACTACAACATCGGACAAGCCGCCGGCCAGGAAACCGTCACGCTGAATACCCAGCAGATTCCGGTGCATACGCACGCGCTGGTTTTCACCACGACCGATCAGCAGCTTTCGCCGCTCAACGCGATCATGGCCCAGGCGACGAGCACGCAATCCGGCGTCCGTGTCTATACGCCGGGGCCCGCTACGACCACCTTCAATCCCAATACGATCCAGCCGACGGGTGGAAGCCAGCCGCACGAAAACCTTCAACCCTATCTGGCGTTTCAATTCATCATTTCGTTGTTCGGTATCTACCCCTCGCCAACCTGAGTGTCAGACCGCCAGGGCTGGCGAATTCGCGCTCATTTCTTTTGGGAGCAGTCGATGGCAAATCCCTTCGTCGCCGAAATCCGCATATTCGCGTTCAATTTCGCCCCCAGGGGCTGGGCGTTCTGCAACGGCCAGCTTATGGCGATCTCGCAAAATACGGCGTTGTTTTCGCTGCTCGGCACATATTACGGGGGCGACGGCAGGAGCACCTTCGCGCTGCCGGATCTGGAAGGCAGCGTTCCCATACAGCAAGGCCAGGGGCCTGGATTGTCGCCGTACTTCCTCGGCCAAACCGGCGGCACGGAAAACGTCACCCTGCTCCAGAGCGAAATGCCCTCGCACCCGCATGCCCTGGGCGGGGTCGCCAGCGGCGCATCGCTGACCGACCCGACCAACAACGTGCTGGGGACGCCGAACTATGTCAGCGGGACGACGCGCGGCGCGGCGCAGGATTATACGGTTACGGCACCGACCACGGCGATGGGATTCCAGGCCCTGAGCTTCGTCGGCGGCGGCCTGCCGCACAACAACATGATGCCTTATCTCACGCTCAACTTCTGCATCGCGCTGCAGGGGGTATTTCCGCCACGCGGCTGAGGATCAGCCGCAGGATTCGGTCCGCCGCCCAGCCATCGAGGAACCAGACATGTCCGAACCCTTTCTTGCCGAAATCAAGATCATGTCTTTCGCCTTCGCGCCGAGGGGCTGGGCCTTGTGCAACGGCCAACTCCTGCCGATCAACCAGAACCAGGCGCTATTCTCGCTGCTGGGCACGACCTATGGCGGCAACGGACAGACGACTTTCGCCTTGCCGAACCTGCAAGGGCAGGTGCCGATTCACGTAGGGCAGGGTCATGCGCTTGGCGAAAAGGCCGGCACGACGGCCGAAACCTTGGGCATTGCGCAACTGCCGCAGCACATTCATCAGATGGTGGCCGTGGCGGCCCAGGCGGACGCCGGCACGCAGCTCGCCCCCGGCCCGACGGTCGCACTGGCCCAGGGCTACGCCGCGCAATCCGGCGGCGGGCAGGCCCCGATCAACATGTACGGCACCGGCACCCCCTCCAACTTCTTCCATCCCAGCGCCGTCAGCAACGCCGGCGGCAGCCAGGCGCACACCAATATGCAGCCCTATCTGACGCTGAATTTCTGCATCGCGCTGACCGGCATATTCCCCTCGCCGACCTAGGCGCCGTCAGTTGAACGAGGCCTGATATTCCTGCCGGTCGGGTTGCGGCGTGTGGATCGGCATCACGTACAGGCTGAAGACGGGCCCGTCGTCGATCTCGCAATCGTACAGGCCTTCGGGCAACACCTCGCGGACGCGCGGCCCGCGGAAGATCACCGTGAACGGCAGGCGCAGCAGGCCCGGCGGCGGCACCGTGCCCTCCTGCTCCACGCGGTCGATCGGAAAGGCGTGCGGCGTGCCCTTGAACCGCGCGATCTTCCCGACATGCGGGGTGAAATGTTCGAGGGTCAGCACTTCGTCCATGGTCCGATGATCCGTGCGGTCGCGGGCGCAGTCTAAAGACAGCGCCGGCGCGCGACAATTGCCCAGCCGCGTCAGCCGGGCGGCGCGCGCCATTCCATCACGGCATCGGCGGCCCGCTCTTCAACCGTCGCGAAGCCGAGGCGGCAATAAAGCCGGGCGGCGCCGGCATTGCCCGATGCCACAGAAAGGCGCATCGCGCACCCGGCCGCGCGCGCCTCCGCCATCAGAGCCCGCATCAGCGCGGTGCCGACGCCGCGGCCGCGCCGCGCCGCGATCAGCGCGATGTCGATCAGGTGCAGCACGCCGCCGCCCTGGTCCCAAGCGATGCGCCCGACCGGTTCGGCCCCGAGCGCCACGATGTCGTAGCGCGCCTGCGGAAATTGCTGGCGATGGCCGAGGTCGCGCGCCCGCAACTGCATCTGCATGATGCCGTCGCGGAGCGCCGCCGGCAGCAACGCAAGATCGGGCCGCGCTTCGCAGAACAGCGCGAAGCGGAAGGCCGCGTCCTCGGGCCGCTCGGGCCGCAAATGCAGCGTGCCGAGCGGCGAGGCGATCGGGGGCCGGTCGGGACGATCCGCCAACGCGCTCATGGCGCAGCAGAGCCGCCGATGCGATCGCGCGGCGGCGACGCATGCTTGTCATGTTCCGCACGACATCGCCGCCAACCGTGCCGCGCCAAGACGTCCGTTCGAGCTTCCAAGGACTTAAGCCTCCGAGACCACAGCATCTTAGCAAGAGTTGCGGCGGCAGCATCCGCCGACGGGCCGAATCGATACGGGGCGGTGCCGAATTGAGTCTGTTCACGATTGGTGCATTGTTGTAAAGCTGAACGCGCCGGGGCGCGGCTTTTGCGAATACAGTCCGAGAGCGAGATCAGCGTGTCGACCGTCAACGGAACCGCGGGAATCGACTTCATCCACGTCTCGGGCGACGGATGGACGCCGCCCATCGGCTCCAACGACAACCCGACCGCGACCAGCGGCAACGACGTCATCAACCCCGGCACGGGCGACGACATCATCCATGCCGGCGGCGGCGACGACACGTTGCAGTTTCTCGACGCCTTCACCGCGCTGGACCAGATCGACGGCGGGCAAGGCAACGACACGCTGGTGCTCGACGGCGACTATTCGGCCGGCGTCACCTTCGCCGCGACCACCATGGTCGATGTCGAAACGATCAGGGTCACGCAAGGCCACAGCTACAAGCTGACCACCCACGACGCGAGCGTCGCGGCGGGCGCCACTTTGAAGATCGACGGCACGGCGCTGCACATCGGCGAGGCCCTGATCGTCAACGCCGCGGCGGAGACCAACGGCCAGCTCACCCTGATCGGCGGCGCCGGCGACGACACGCTCACGGCGGGCGCGGGCGCCGACTTCCTGTATTTGTACCAGGGCGGCAACGACACCGCCAAGGGCGGCGGCGGCGACGACATCTTCGTCTTCTTCGGCACGTTCACGGCGGCCGACCAGATCGACGGCGGCAGCGGCAACGACATCGTCTACCTGCACGGCGACTACACGGCGGGCGTCACCTTCGGCGCGACGACGATGGTCAATGTCGAGACGATCAACCTGGACGACTCCTTCAACCTGAACAACAATTTCAAGCTGACGACGCACGATGCGACGGTGGCGCCGGGCCAGACGCTGACGATCGACGGCTCGATGCTGTCGGCGCCGGACATCCTGAATTTCAACGGCGCGGCCGAGACGGACGGGAATTTCGTCATCCTGGGCGGCGACGGGAACGACAGGATCACCGGCGGCGCGGGCAACGACACGATCAAGGGCGGGCACGGCAGCGACACGATCGACGGCGGCGGCGGCAACGACACCGCGGTCTTTTCCGCCGGCCATGGCAGCTATGCGGTCTCCTACAACGACACGACGCAGGCCTTCACGGTCGCCGACCAGCGGGCCGGAACGCCCGACGGCAGCGACACCGTCAAGGGGGTGGAGCAGTTCCAGTTCGCCGACGGCGTGTTCACCTTCGACACCGCCGCGCGGGTGACATCGCAAACCGTGGTCAGTCCCGACAGCAGCCGGGTGCAGACGCTGTACGACCCCGCCGATGCGACGCCCTGGGCGTCGCAGGCCGCGGCCTTCAACACCCAGGGCAGCCTCGCGACACAGACGGTGTACACCGACGGCGGCACGCGCTGGGTGAACACCTATGACGCGACGGGCGCGGCCGCCTGGTCGTGGATGACGGACAGTTACGACGCCGGCGGACACCAGACCTCGCGGGTCGTGACGAACGACGACGGCTCGCACAGCCTTTCCTTGTATGACGCCGCCAATCGCTATGGCTGGGCCGACGTCACGCTGAGCTTCGACCGGAACTGGACCCAGACAGGGCTGAGCGGCACCAACGACGACGGCAGCCATACCGTCACGATGGGCGCCATCGCGGACGCCCTGGATGCGGCGCTGTGGTTCGCAACGCCGTATGATGCCGATTATGCCGGAACGCCGGCCGATGCCGTCATCACCGGCGGGTCCGGGATCGACGTGCTGTACGGCTTTGCCGGCAACGACACGCTGACCGGCGGCGGCGGCAACGACATCCTTGCCGGCGGGCGCGGCAACGACACGCTGTGCGGCGGCGCGGGCGACGACTGCTTCGTGTTCAACAATGACGGCAGCGGCCTGGACGTCATCACCGATTTCGCCGCCGGCGGCGGCGACGTGATCGCGCTGCACGCCTATGACATCGCGGACTTCGCGGCGCTGCAGCCTTTCCTGTCGCAGGCCGGCGCCGATGTCGTGATCGCCTTCGACCCTTCCAACAGCATCACCCTGCAGCACGTCACGCTGGCGCAGCTCAGCAGCGGGGATTTCAGCTTCGGCTAGGCGTGTCCGGTCCCGAAAAGTGGTGCCGCCTGCGTGACTCGAACACGCGACCCCCGCATTACGAATGCGGTGCTCTACCGGCTGAGCTAAGGCGGCACTTCCGGAACCCCGACACGGGGCATGCGAAGCGGGCGGAACCTATCGATCCCGCCCGCCGACTGCAATAAAGGATTTCCTTAAAGGAAGCCTGACCTTTTTGCCGTTGCCCCGCCCGGGGCGGGGCGCCATGCTCGCCGGAATCGCAAAAGAACCGCCCCGGAAGCAAAAATGCTGACCAAGGCCGACGACTATCCGGTGCACCAACTGCCGGAGCCGATTGCCACATCCGGCACCGACCGCAATTTCTACGACCGCTATTTCTTCAACGGCTATTCCGCCGACGGCGCGGTGTTCTTCGCCGCCGCCCTGGGCGTCTACCCCCACCTGAACGTGATGGATGCCGCGCTGTCGGTGATCGACGGCGGGGTGCAGCACAATCTGCGCGCCTCCAAGGTGCTCGCCATGGAGCGGATGGACACCACGGTCGGGCCGATCGCGGTGGAGGTGATCGCGCCTTTGAAGACCCTGCGCCTGCGCGCCGATGCGAGGGAACACGGCATCGGCTGCGACATCGTCTTCGAGGCCCGCGCCCCGGCCGTCGAGGAGCCGCGCTTCACCTACCGCGTCGGCCCGCTCACCGTGATGGACTACACAAGGCTGACGCAGAACGGGACCTATGACGGCTGGATCGAGGTCGCGGGCAAACGCATCGAACTTCGGCGCGACCGGATCGCCGGGACCCGCGACCGCTCCTGGGGCGTGCGGCCGATCGGCCTCGCCAATCCGCAAGGCGCGGCGCCGCCGCGCCTGCCGCAATTCTACTGGCTGTGGTCGCCGCTGAATTTTCCCGACCGCTTCATGCTCTATCACAACAACGCCGATGCCGGCGGCAAGCCGTGGAACACCGCCTCGGTCATCGGTCCCGCCGGCGCGGGCGAGGCCGAGCACATGGCGGCGTGCCGGTCGACCGTCGACTACAAGCCCGGCACCCGCCACGCTCGGCATGCCGTGATAGAGACGCGCGATGCGCGCGGCGGCGAATGGCGCGCCGCGCTGGCGCCGACGTTCAACTTCTACATGTCGGGCATCGGCTACGGCCATCCCGAATGGGGCCATGGCCGGTTCCACGGCGACCTCAAGGTCGGCTACGATTCCTACAAGACCGCCGAGGTCGACGAGAACGCGCCGCAGTTCCAGCACATCCAGGCCTTCGTCGCCGCGACGCTGACCGGACCCAACGTCCATACCAGCGGCAGCGGCGTGCTGGAGCAGCTTGTCGTCGGGCCGTTCGCGCCGCATGGGCTCACCGGCCTCTTCGATCCCGCGCCATGACGGAGCTGGAAGACAGGCTTGCCGCCTATCTCAGGAACAAACTGGAGGCGCCCGACCTGACGGTGTCCGGCCTGGCGCGCATTCCCGGCGGCGCCTCGCGCGAGACCTATCGCTTTCGCGCCCGCCACGGCGGCAAGGAGCGCGGGCTGATCCTGCGCCGCGATCCGCCGGCCAGCCTGATCGAGACCGAGCGCACCACCGAATATCGCGCCTATGAGGCGTTTCACGCCCTCGGCCTGCCGGTGCCGGAGCCGGTGGCGCTGGAGCTGGACCCCACACCCTTGGACCGGCCGTTCTTCATCATGGAGGCGATCGAGAATTGCACCGCCGGCTCGATCCTGGCGCCCGATCCGTACGGGGCGCATCGCGAGACCGTCGGCAAGCAGTTCTATTCGGTGCTGGGCCGCATCGCGCGCGTCGATCCGCGCGATGTCGGGCTGAACGACTTCGACGGCGAGACCGACATCCATGACGTCGCGCGGCACGAGGTGGCGCGCTGGGAGAGGGTGATCGCCGAGGACGAGCGCGAGCCGCAGCCGATCGTCCGCGCCGCGCTCCGCTGGCTGAAGCGCCATCCGCCGCCGCCGGCGCAGAAGATCAGCGTCGTGCACGGCGACTACCGCACCGGAAATTTCCTGGTCGACGCCAAGGGCGAGATCCGCGCCGTCCTGGATTGGGAGATGGCGCATCTGGGCGATCCCCTCGAAGACCTCGGCTGGGCGATCGACCCGTTGTGGTCGGGCGGCCAGCCCGAAACGCCGGGCGGCATGCTGCCGCGCGCCGAGGCGCTGCGCCTGTGGGAGCAGGCCAGCGGCCTCAAAGCCGAGCCCGAGGCGCTGTATTGGTGGGAGATCTTCGCCAGCCTCAAAGGCGCCGCGATCTGGATCTCGGCGGCGCGCGAATATGCCGAGGGGCGCAACATCGATCCGATCAACGCCTTTTCGGGCTGGTACTGCCTTGCCTTCCACAACAAGGTGCTGGCGGACCGGCTGGGAGCGGCGCCGTGAACCCCGAAGTCGGAACCATCCTGGGCCTGACGACCCAGCGCATCGAGCAAGGCGCCGGCGACGACGGCGCGGCGTTCGCCGCCGGCACGCTCGGGCTCGTCGGCATCGTGCTGAACATGGCGGCGAAGGAGTACGACCGCGGCGCCGACATCCGCGTTTCCGAGAATAGCGATATCCGCGCCCTGTTCGCCGTGCTGGCGCCGGGCGTCGGCGACGCGGCGCTGAAGGCGGAGCTTGCGGCGGCCGCCGCCGCCAAGGATGCGTCGCTGCGCATATCGGCGTTGAACGAGAGCAATTACGCCCTGCGGCGATTGCTCACGCGGCTGCAGGAACATGCCGAGGAGCATGGTGCGCGCGACGCCGAACGGCGTATATGGGCCGTGTTGAAAGCGATGGCCGCGCGCCGCCTTGTCCAGCTTGGTCCCTGAACCCTATCGCGGCTCGCCCATCGCCCTGCGCCTCTCGGTCGCCTATGCGACGACCGGGACCAATGGCGGCATCGCGATTCCCTTCTTCGGCGCCTGGCTCGCCTATAAGGGGCTGACGCCGGCGGAGATCGGGGCGCTGTTCTCCACCGGCATGCTGCTGCGCGTGATCGTGCCGCCGATCACCGGCATCGTCGCCGATGCGCGCAACGACCGGCGCAGCATGATGATCGCGCTGTTCGCGGCGCAGTTCGCGCTGTACGCGACGCTGAATTTCGCCGTCACGCCGCTGGAGATATTCTTCGTCGCGGTGACCGCGAACGTCGCGGGCAGCGCCGCCTCGCCGCTGATGGAGAGCGTCAGCCTGCGGCTGGCGGAGCGCTACGGCTTCGACTATGGCCGGGTGCGGCTGTGGAATTCGCTGACCTTCGCGGCGGGCAATGTGATTTCGGGGCTCGCGGTGTCGCGCTGGGGCCTGATCGTGCTGGCGCCGTGGCTGACGGTGTCGCTGGGGCTGTCGTTCGCCGCGATCTCGTGGCTGCCGGCGCCGCCGGCCGGGCGGGCGACCGGCCAGCTCGGCATCCGCTTGCGGGCGACGGCGGCCGAGGCGCACGAATTGATGCGGTCGCTGCCCTTCCTGCTGTTCCTGCTAGCGGCGAGCTTCGACCAGGGCAGCCACGCCTTCTATTACGCCTATGGCGGGCTGCATTGGCAGACGCTGGGCTATAGCGGTGCGCTGATCGGCGCGATCTGGCCCTTGGGCGTGGTGGCGGAGGCGCTGCTGTTCGCGATCTCGCTGCGCCTGTTCCGCAGCATCGGCGCGACGCGGCTGTTGATGCTGGGCGGCCTCGGCTGCGCGGTGCGCTGGACCATCCTCGCCTTCGACCCGCCGCTGGGCTTCGTCATCTTCGCGCAGTTCCTGCACGGCGCGACCTTCGCGCTGGCGCATCTGGGCGCGATGTATTTCATCCTGCGCGCGGTGCCGCCGCGCCTGTCGGCGACGGCGCAGAGCCTGTATGCGGTCTTCTCCAACGGCATCCTGATGGGCGCGGCGACCTTCGCGGCGGGACCGCTCTACGCGCGCTATGGCGGGCGGACCTATCTGCTGATGGCGGCGATGGGCGTGGCGGCGATCCTGTTCGCCTGGTGGCTGAACCGCGCCTGGCACGGCGGACGGATAACCCAGGGCGCGGAGGGCGAGCCGGGCGACGCGATCTAGCGGGCGCGCGCGCCGTGCGGATGCGCCTTGTCGTAGACCTCCATCAGCTTGCTTGTGTCGATCTCGGTGTAGGTCTGGGTGGCCGAGAGCGAGGCGTGGCCGAGGAGTTCCTGCACCGCGCGCAGATCGCCGCCATGGCCGAGCAGATGCGTCGCAAAGGAGTGGCGCATGGCATGCGGCGTGGCGCGTTCGGAAAGGCCCAGCGCGCCGCGCAAGCGCTGCATCAGGAGCTGCGCCTCGCGCGGGCTCATCGGCTTGTTGCGCCGGGAGAGGAACAGGGGAGCATCCTTGGCGCCGGCGAACGGAATGAGCTTTTCGTAGGACACGATGGCGTCGCGCACCGCATCGAGCAGCGGCACGACGCGCTCCTTGTTGCCCTTGCCCAGGATGGTGAGCGCGGCGGACAGCGGAACGTCGCCGCGCTTGAGACTCAGCGCCTCGGAGATGCGCAGGCCCGCGCCGTAGAGCAGCGTCAGAAGCGCCGCGTCGCGTGCCGCGATCCAGGCGATGCCGTTCTCGCCGGCGACCGCGATGGCGCGAACCGCGTCGCTTTCGGAGAGCGGCCGCGGCAGGCCGCGGCGGATGCGCGGGGTGCGGACGTTGCGGGCGGCGGCGCTGTCCAGGATGTTTTCGCGCGCCAGGTACTTGAAGAAGCTGCGCACCGCGGCGAGCGCGCGCTGCACGCCCTTGGCGCCCAGCCCTTCCGCGCGGCGCACGGTGATGAAGGCGCGGATGTCGGCGGGGGCAAGCCGCGCCAGCGCCCGCGCGTCCACCCCGCCGCCGAGATGGCCGTGCAGGAAGCCGAGGAACCGCGCCGCATCGTCGCCATAGGCGCGCAAGGTGTGCGGGCTGGCGCGACGCTCATGGGCGAGCGCGGCGAGCCATTCCTGCTTCAGGTCTTCGGCAGATCGAGCCATGCCCGGATCGCGCGTTCGAGGGCCCGCGCGGCGAAGCGCAGATCGGTGGCTTTGGCCTCGTCCTCGAACGCCCCGGCGCCGAGCGCGCCGAGCACGAACAGCGCCGCCGGCGCGCCCTGGCCGATCTTCACGCGGAACGCCGCGAGGCTCTTGAACTCGGCGCCGCCCGCGCCGAACAGCAGCTCGCCGCCGCCCGAGAGGATGGCGCCGGTGCCGTCCCGCCCCAGCACCGCCTCGGTGGTGCCCGGCGCGATCAGGTGCACGCCTTCGGTGCGGGTCTTCTCCGGCCCGGTGTGGCCTTCGACGCAGATCGCGGCGCGGTCGGCGCCGAAGGACGGCGCGGCGGCGATCACCACCGCGATCGCTTCGGCGAAGCTGCGCGCATCGATCAGGTCGAGGACGAAGCGGCGCACGCCCTCGCCCATGCGGACGGAGGATTTGTGCAGGCCCAACAGGCCTTCCCGCTCGGCTTTCAGCTTGGCGTTCTCCGCCGCCAGGCGGTCGATCACGAAGCGCTGGAAATCGCGCACGTCGCCGAGGTCGTCGCGCTCCGGCAGCAGCAGCGACAGCAACTCGCCGTCGGCGGCCAGCCGCGCCCGGTTCATCCGGATGTAGGCCTTCACCGCTTCGGCAGCGGCCTCGGCCGGATCGACAGCCTTCGCTTGTTCGCTCATGCGTCCCCAATTCCGGCGCCGTCCCGCAAGACGGCCAAAACGGCGATTTTCCCTGGGCCGGTGCTGTCGATGAAGCAGGTCATGAGGGCATTATGGGGTTGACCGCGGGGAATCACCATAAGAAGTCTACCGCATGAAACACGCGGCGCCACGACCTGCGGAAGATTTGTTGCTGCAGCCGGCGCCACGGGCCGGCGTGCTGTTGCCTCTGCCGTTGCCCGGTGCCTATGACTACAAGCTGCCCAAGGGAACAAGCGCGGCACGCGGCCTCTTGGTCTGCGCGCCGCTGGGACCGCGCGCGCAGATGGGCGTGGTGTGGGGCGCGGCCGAAGGCGGCGTCGGCGACAACCGCTTGAAGGAAGCGGTGCCGCTCGAGGGATATCCCGCGATCCCTTCGAAGCTGTGCGACTTCGTCGACTGGGTGGCGAACTACACGCTGTCGCCGCCGGGGCTGATCCTCGCCATGGTGCTGCGCAGCGGCCGCGCCTTCGCGCCGGAGGCGCTGCGCACCGCCTTCGTGCGCGGCGGCATCACGCCGGCCAAGCTGACGCCGGGACGGGCGCGCGCCCTTGCCGTCGCCGAGGACGGCCTGGCGCGCAGCGTGCCCGGCCTTGCCGAGGACGCCGGCGTCAGTGCCGCGGTGGTGCGCGGGCTGATCGACGCGGGCGCGCTGGTCGCGACGCAATTGCCGGAGTTCGCGCCCTTTGCCGCGCCCGATCCGGCGCTGGCGGCGGCCGAGCTGAGCGCGGCGCAGCGCCTGGCGGCCGACGCGCTGATCCAAGACGTCAAGGCACACAAATTCGCCGCGAGCCTGCTCGACGGGGTCACGGGATCGGGCAAGACCGAGGTCTATTTCGAGGCGGTCGCCGAAGCGCTGCGCCAGGCGCGGCAGGTGCTGATCCTCTTGCCGGAGATCGCGCTGACGGTGCAGTTCCTGGAACGCTTCGCGGAACGTTTCGGCTGCCGCCCGGCGGAATGGCATTCGGACCTGTCTCAAAAGGAGCGGACGCGGACCTATCGCGCGATGATGAACGGCGAGGCGAAGGTGGTGGTGGGGGCGCGCTCGTCGCTGTTCCTGCCGTTCCGCGACCTCGGCCTGATCATCGTCGATGAGGAGCACGAGCAGGCCTACAAGCAGGAGGACGGCGCGATCTATCACGCCCGCGACATGGCGGTGGTGCGGGCGCGGACGGAAGGCTGCGCCGTGGTGCTGGCCAGTGCGACGCCGTCGCTCGAAACCTATGTCAACGCGGTGAGCGGGCGCTATGCCCTTCTCAAGCTGCCGCGCCGCCATGGCGCGGCGGTGCTGCCGCAGACCAGGCTGATCGACCTGCGGCACGAAAAGGCCGAGCCCGGCACCTGGCTGTCGCAGCCCTTGCGCGCGGCGCTGGCGAACACGCTGGCCGCCGGCGAGCAGGCGATGCTGTTCCTCAACCGCCGGGGCTATGCACCGCTGACGCTGTGCGAAAGCTGCGGCCACAAGATGGCGTGCCGCGACTGCTCGTCCTGGCTGGTCGAGCACCGCTATCGCCGGCGGCTCGCCTGCCACCAATGCGGCTACGAGACCGCGACGCCGCCCGCCTGCCCCGCCTGCGGCGCGCAAGGCAGCCTGATCGCCTGCGGCCCCGGCGTCGAGCGGGTGGCGGAGGAGTTCCGCAGCCTGTTCCCGCAGGCGCGCGTCGCCATCGCGTCGAGCGACACGATGCACGGGCCGAACGAGACGCAGGCCGCGATCCGCGCCATGGCAAGGCGCGAGATCGACGTGCTGATCGGGGACCCAGATCGTCGCCAAGGGGCATCACTTTCCGCAGTTGACGCTGGTCGGCGTCGTCGATGCCGATCTCGGCGGCTCGGACGGCGACCTGCGCGCCCGCGAGCGGACGTTCCAGCTCCTGCACCAGGTGGCGGGTCGCGCGGGGCGCGCCGAGAGGCCGGGCGTGGTGCTGATGCAGACGCGCAATCCCGCCGACATGGTGATGGCGGCGCTGGCGGCGGCGACCGTGACGCGTTCTACGAGCAGGAGCGGGTGTTCCGCGAGCGCGCCCATGCGCCGCCGTTCGGGCGGCTGGCGGCGATCATCCTGTCCGGCACCGACCCCGTGGCGGTGATCGACGCCGGCAAGGTGCTGGCCAAGGCGGCGCCTTCAGCGAAGGGCGTGACGGGTGTGGGGTCCGACGCCGGCGTTCTATCACCTGCTGCGCGGCCAGACGCGCGAGCGGCTGCTGGTGCAGGCCGAGCGCAAGGTCGACGTGCAGGCGTACCTGCGCGCCTGGCTCGGCACGGTGAAGCTGTCGGCCAGAGTGCGCGTCGCGGTCGATATCGATCCGGTGAGTTTTTTCTGAGGAAATGGATTCACGCGGAGGCGCGGAGTTCGCGGAGTTTTGCGCGGCCAGTTCTCCGCGTACTCCGCGCCTCCGCGTGAGCATTTTTTGTCAAACTTGGCGGAGGGTGAAGGAATCGAACCCTTAGCGTTGCCGCTACCCGGCTTTCGACGCCGGTTGCCAGTCATTCGGCGGCACCCTCCGTTTGGCGGAAGGAGTTGGGATCGAACCAACGCGGGATAGCGAACCCCGGCTACGGCTTTCAAAGCCGACACATTGCCTCTCTGTCACCCTTCCTGATCAGGACGAGCAACGCGATGAGTGCAATGGAAGCCGCATGTTCATGAAATGAATAATACCGCTTTCGCTTTCACCGTCAAATCACGGCAGGCATGCGTGTATCGAATATTTCTGGGCGGCCCCAATCGCCGCCACATCGCGAAATGATTTCAAATTAATATTGTATCATTTCGTCAGTCCACGTATCCGGATCGGCATCTGCGAAAATCGCCGCATCGAGCATGCATGGAAGAATACCACATGTCTGACAAAGCGCTTGAATCTGATCGAGGACGAACTCGTAGTAGATCGAGTCGGCAAGCAGAGCGCCACTAATGGGTATGGGAAATCCCAGATTTCCTTTCAGCCATTTGATGACGCGGCTATCAATCGGAATCTCGTATCTCGTCAGCGCGAGCGCTTGAAGGATATTTCGAGACTGTTTTGGTCCGATTCCCTTGAAGATCGTCATGCGCTCAGCCGCGCGCCGTTCTTCGTCACGACTAACAAGGGTAGTCAGCGCGTTGCATGTTCCCAGCGTATCCACCCATCGCCCGCCTTCGAGGAGCCCGAAGCTCTCCGCAAATTGTTTGGCAGAGACATTGTAATCCCGCAGGCCGGGAATTGATTTGAGCGTGGACAAAACAAAAGACTCTAGCTCATCTGCGTGTAGCCGCATGGTCGCGACCGACAGCAAAAACGGCTTGCTAATACTCAGCCGAACAACGGGACTATCGGGATCAGACCTCTGCCGAGATGTCAGTCTCATGCAGACAAGGGTCCGCCAGAAACGTTCTTGATCCACAACCGGTTTGTTAGGCGCCAGATTTCGTCGTTCCCGATCTCTGACGAGTTTGCTTTCCGACTGCCGCCTTACAAAATCTTTGACTCGGGTTATGTCTTCATCGGAAGGAGTAAGAACAAAGTGCATTTCCTGCTCCCCGATGTTTGCTCGAAATAGTTCTAATGCGCCTGCAGACGCAGGCGCGATGGGTGGCCGGGTCAAGCCCGGCCATGACGATTGATTTATTGAAACTCCCGCACATCCGCGAGGTGGCCCGCGATCGCGGCGGCGACCGCCATGGCGGGGCTCATCAGGTGGGTGCGGCCGCCGCGGCCCTGGCGGCCTTCGAAATTGCGGTTGGAGGTCGAGGCGCAGCGCTCGCCCGGCTCCAGCCGGTCGGCGTTCATCGCGAGACACATCGAACAGCCGGGCTCGCGCCATTCGAAGCCGGCGGCGATGAAGATCTCGTCGAGGCCCTCGTCCTCGGCCTGGATCTTCACCAGGCCCGAACCGGGCACGACCATGGCGCTGACATGGCTCGCGATCTTCTTGCCCTTGGCGATGGCGGGCGGCAGCGCGCAGATCCTCGATCCGGCCATTGGTGCAGGAGCCGATGAAGACGCGGTCTATTCTGACGTCCTTGAGCGCCACGCCGGGCGTCAGGCCCATATAGGCGAGGGCGCGCTCGACGCCGGCGCGGTGCGCCTCGTCGGCGACGCCGGCGGGATCGGGAACGGCGGCGGTGACCGGCAAGGCCTGCTCGGGCGAGGTGCCCCAGGTCACCATCGGCGCGATGTCGGCGGCGTCGAGTTCGACCTGCGCGTCGAAGATCGCGTCGGGGTCGGACCGGAAGGTTTTCCAGTACATCAGCGCGTGCTCGAAGGCGGCGCCCTTGGGGGCGCGCGGCTTGCCGGCGACATATTTGAACGTCGTCTCGTCCGGCGCGATCAATCCGGCGCGGGCGCCGGCCTCGATCGTCATGTTGCACAGGGTCATGCGCCCCTCCATCGAGAGGGCGCGGATCGCCGGGCCGTCATATTCGATGACAAAGCCGGTGCCGCCGGCGGTGCCGATCTTGGCGATGATGGCGAGTGCGATGTCCTTGGCGGTGACGCCGAGCGGCAATTCGCCGTTCACCGTGATGCGCATGTTCTTCGACTTGCCGATCAGGAGCGTCTGGGTCGCCAGCACATGCTCGACGTCGGAGGTGCCGATGGCCGAAGGCGAGCGAGCCGAAGGCGCCATGGGTCGAGGTGTGGCTGTCGCCGCACACGATGGTCATGCCGGGAAGCGTAAAGCCCTGCTCCGGCCCGACGATGTGGACGATGCCCTGGCGGATGTCGGGCAGCGGCAGGTATTCGACGCCGAACTCCTTGGCGTTGGCTTCCAAGGTCGCGACCTGGATGCGCGATTCCGGGTCGGAATTGCCCATCGAGCGGCCGATCGTCGGCACGTTGTGATCGGGCACGGCGAGCGTCGCCTCGGGGCGGCGCACCTTGCGGCCCGCATGGCGCAGGCCCTCGAAGGCCTGCGGGCTGGTCACCTCGTGGACCAGGTGGCGGTCGATGTAGAGCACGGGGGATTCGCCCGGCGTCTCGTTCACCAGATGCGCGTCCCAGATCTTGTCGTACAGCGTTTTGGCCATGAGTGTCCGTCACAATCTTGCGTTGCCGTATCAGCCCGGGCAATTCCGTGCAAGACGACGCAGGTTCCGGCTAGAGCCGCATTCACTTAATTTGAATCAGAATGCGGCCCCAGCTTTTTGAATTGTCGCGCAATCTTGCGGAAAACCGGCTTCCACTTTTCCGGATTGCGCTCTAGCGCCGGGCGAAATACAGCACCGTCATGATGACGATGATGGCGATGAACTGGGCCAGCACGCGCAGGCGCATCAGGCGGTTGGACCAACTGACGGCGGTGTCGCCGCCTTTCCACAGCGTGTAGAGCCCGGCGAGCAGGATGCTGACGACCACGCCCAGCGCGATGGCGACGACGAGTTTGCCGCTCATGCGGGCTCCTTCCTGTCGCGGCCAGATATCGACCAGGCGGCGCGGCGGCGCAAGCGCGTTTCAGCACCAGCCGTCGCGGCGGCCGCCGTCATAGGGGCGCGCCAGGCCGGCGCGGATCATGTGCGCCGCGATGTCGCCCTGGGCGTCGACCACATGCGCGTCGACGCGGCCGCCGTGTTTGTCGTGGCGCAGGGCGGAGAGCCGGACCTCGCCGCCGGCGAGGCGCCGGCCGAGATAGGCGCGCGCCGCTTCGGCGCGGGCGCGCTCGGCTTCGCAGCGGGCGCGCAATTCGGGCGCGTCGATGCCGGCGATGCGGACGCGGACGGCGACGGTCTGGCCGAGCCAGATCGCGGCCGTGGCCTCGAAGGTGTCGCCGTCGATCACACGGTCGACATGGGCGCTGACCGGGCCGGGAAATTCTTTAGCCAAATCAGAGGCGTAGCAAATATTTAGCATCATAATTGTTTTCCAGAACGCGAGGCACCCCACCCCGCCCCTGAACCTTCCCTGGCCCATGTCGCAACCCCGGAATCAATCTAAGGTTGTGATAGAACAGAGTATGAACAATTTCAAGTTGTGTCAGGCGAGTTCGTCGATCTTTTCGTCGCTGAGGTTGCCGGGAACGATGGTGACCGGAATCGCCTGGACGCCGCCGGCGAACAGCGAGACCAGCGGCCCCGGCCCTTCCTTGGCCGTGCCGGAGGCCAGCACCAGGATCGAGATGTCCTTGTCCGCCTTGATCAGGTCGAGCAGCGCCTCGGTCGGGCGGCCTTCGGCGATCACCAGTTCGGGGATGATGCCGGCGAGCTCGCCCACGGTCTTGGCGGCGGCATAGACGAGGCCTTCGGCCTCCTGGCGCGCCTCGTCCTTCATGATCTCCTCGACGCCGCGCCATTGCTGGAAATCGGCCGGCATGGCGACGCAGAGCAGGGTGACGCGGCCGCCGGTGTGCTGCGCCCGCCGCGCCGCGAAGCGCACCGCGATCCGGGACTCCGGCGTCTTGTCGACCACGACCAGGAACTTGCGCGGACGGTCGAGGGAGGGCTCGCTCATGGCGGCGGATGCTGACACCATGGCGGGCGCAGCGGCAAGGGTGCCCGGACGATGACGATCGGCAACGAAGACGACCTCGAAAAGCTCAGGCATGTCGGCCGCGTGGTGGCGCGGACGATGCAGGCGATGGCGGCGGCGCTAACGCCCGGCCTGACGACGCGCGAACTCGATGCGCTGGGACGCGGCCTGCTGGTGCAGGCGGGGGCGCGGCCGGCGCCGGAATCGACCTACCGCTTTCCCGGCGCGACCTGCATCTCGGTGTCGCCCGCCATCGCGCACGGCGTTCCGGGCGAACAGGTGCTGAAGGCCGGAGACCTGGTGAACATCGACGTGTCGGCGGATATCGACGGTTATTACGCCGACACCGGCGGCAGCTTCGCGATCCCGCCGGTGCCGGAGAAAGTCGAAAGGCTGTGCCGCGACGGCAAGCGGGCGCTGTGGAGCGGCATCCGCGCGGTCAAGAGCGGCGGCAAGCTGAACGCAATCGGGCGCGCGGTGCAGGATTTCGCCGACAAGAACCGCTACACGCTGATCCGCAACCTGGCGAGCCACGGCGTCGGCGCCGCGCTGCACGAGGAACCGGGCCAGATCCCGACCTGGTACGAGCCGGGCGACCGCCGCCGCATTCCTGAAGGGCTGGTGTTCACCATCGAGCCGTTCCTCTCGACCGGTGCGCATCTGGCGGTGGACGGCGACGACGGCTGGACGCTGTTCGCCGCGGGCGGGCATGCGACAGTGCAGTACGAGCACACCCTGGTCGCGACACGGCGCGGGCCGGTGGTGCTGACGATGGAGTGACGCTATCGCTTGCCGGCAAGCTCCAGCCGGTCGGCGAGCCAGAGCTTGATGAGCGATTGCCGCGTGACGCCGATCCGATTGGCTTCGCGGTCGAGGGCCTTCACCATCCAGTCCGGGAAGTCGACATTCACGCGCCTGGCTTCGAGGGCGGGACGCCGCGCGTTCTTCCAATCGACGAGATGCGAGATATCCTCGCCATCGTCGAACATCTTGTCGAATTCGCTAGCCTTCATAGCACGCAATCTCCACATCCCGTGCGCGTCGCACCGATATGAGCCGGATGCGATCGGCGCGATAGGTCACGACCGCCGTCCCGTGTTTTTCGTCGATCATTCCGATAATCACGTAACGCTGTTCTTCCACGGACGGCACCGGCAATTCGAGCCAATCGTCATTGTCCCAAATCTTCTGTGCCTCTTCGAAATCGATGCCGTGCTTTTGCTTGTTCGCCGCGCTTTTCGACTGATCGAATTCGAATTTCATCCCCTATATAGGGCATAAAAGGTATAATTTCCATACCTTTTTGGCCGAATTGCTCGCCTAGGCGCGGGCGGCGTAGACGACCCAGCGCTTTTCGGGCGGGTGGCAGTAATCGCGGGACGCCTCGCGCATCAGACCGATGCGGCGCATGACCGCCTCGGAACGTGCGTTGTCCGAGGCGGTGAAGCTCCAGACTTCCGTCAGGCCGCAGCGTTCGAAGCCGTCGCGCAGCGAGGCGCGGGCCGCTTCCGAGGCATAGCCCCTGCCCCAGGATGCGCGGGTGAAGCGCCAGCCGATCTCGACGCCGCCCTTCAGGGGGTGCTCGCCCAACACCGGCATGATGCCGCAATGGCCGAGGAAGCGCCCGTCGTCGCGCTGCGCGACCGCCCAGCGGCAATAGCCGAGGCGCGCATGGGCGTCATGATAGCGGTCGAAGCGCAGATCGCTTTCGGCCTGCGTGAAGACCTGGCCGTAGTCCCACATGACTTGCGGATCGGCGCACATAAGCGCCAGGTCGGCGCGGTCGCTCTCGCGCCAGGGGCGCAAGAGGAGGCGTTCGGTTTGCAGGAATTCAACAGCGTTCATGTTCGCGACGATCGAGCCGGACACGCTGACGCTACCCGAGCCCGTAACAACGGGGGAGGAAACTAAGGCTTCAAAGATTTGAGCTTGTAGATCAGCTCCAGCGCCTCCTTCGGCGTCAGCGTGTCCGGCTCGATCGCGCGCATGGCCTCTTCAAACCCATCGGGCTTCTTCGCCGCCGGCGCGCTTGCCGCGAACAGCGGCAGGTCGTCGATCCGGGCCAGCGGCTTGTGGCCCTCGCGGCCTTCGTCCAACGCGCGCAGGACTTCTTCGGCGCGGGCGACCACGGCCTGCGGCAGGCCGGCGAGCTTGGCGACGTGGATGCCGTAGGAGCGGTCGGCGGCCCCGCTTGCGACCTCGTGCAGGAAGACGATGCTGTCGTTCCATTCGCGCACCCGCATCGTGACGCAGGCGAAGGAAGACAGGCGCGCGGCGAGCGCCGTCATCTCATGATAATGCGTCGCGAACAGGGCACGGCTTTTGTTCGTCTCGTGCAGATGCTCGGCGGTCGCCCAGGCGATGGCGAGGCCGTCGAAGGTCGCGGTGCCGCGGCCGATCTCATCCAGGATCACGAGGCTCCTGGCCGTCGCCTGGTTGAGGATCGCGGCGGTCTCCACCATCTCGACCATGAAGGTGGAGCGCCCGGCGGCGAGATCGTCGCCCGCGCCGACGCGGGAGAAGAGGCGGTCGACGATGCCGATATGGGCGGAATCGGCGGGGACGAAGGCGCCGGCCTGGGCGAGGATCGCGATCAGCGCGTTCTGGCGCAGGAAGGTCGACTTGCCCGCCATGTTGGGGCCGGTGACCAGCCACAGCCGGCCGATGCCGCCGGGCGAGAGATCGCAATCATTGGGCACGAAGGGATGGGCGTGATCGCTTGCCAGCGCCGCCTCGACCACCGGATGGCGGCCGCGCACGATTCTGAACTCGGCGCCATCGTCGACGACCGGCCGCGTATGGCGGGCCGCGACCGCGAGCTCGCCGAGCGCGCATCCGACATCGATCACCGCCAGCGCGTTGGCGATGCGGGTGAGGGCCGCGGCGCTTTCGATAGCGAGGCCGCACATCGCATCGAACAATTCCTTCTCCAGCGCCAGCGCCTGGTCGGCGGCCTGGGAGATGCGGGTGGCGAGCGTCGCCAGCTCGTCGGTGGTGAAGCGCACCGCGCTGCCGATGGTCTGGCGGTGGCGAAAGAGTTGGCGGTTGCCGCCTTCCTGGAGCTTGTCGCCGTGCTGCGGCGTGACCTCGATGAAATAGCCGAGCACGCCGTTGTGCTTGATGCGAAGCTGCGCGACGCCCGAATCGGCGCGGTAGCGCGCTTCCAGGCCGGCGATGACGCGGCGCGATTCGTCGCGCAGCTTGCGCATCTCGTCGAGCGGCGGGTGCACGCCGGCGGCGACGAAGCCGCCGTCGCGGGCGAGGAAAGGCGGCTCGGCGACCAGCAGCGATTCGAGCTGGTTCGTGAGGCGCGAGACCTCGGCGACGCCCTGGGTGAGATCGGCGGCCGCCCGGCGCGCCTCGCCCGGCGCGGGCTTCAAGGGATCGTCGAGCGCGAGCGTGTCGCGCAGCAGCCGCGCCACCTTCACGCCGTCGCGCAGATTGGCGAGATCGCGGGGGCCGCCGCGCCCGACCGAGAGGCGGGCGAGCGCGCGGGCGATGTCGGGGGCGCGGCGCAACTCGTCGCGCAGGATGCGGCGCAACTCGGAGTCGGCGAAGAAGAACGCGACGGCGTCGTGGCGCAAGGCGATGGCCTTGACGTCGGTGAGCGGGGCGGCGAGGCGCGCCGCCAGTTCGCGCGCGCCGGCGGCGGTCACGGTGCGGTCGATCGCCGACAGCAGGCTGCCCTTGCGCGCGCCGGCGAGCGTCTCGGTGAGTTCGAGATTGCGCCGCGTCGCGGCGTCGATCCCCATGAAGGCGCGCGGCGCGAGGCGGGCGGGCGGCTGGAGCGCCGGCAGGTTGCCCTTCTGCGTCAGGTCGAGATAGGCGATCAGGGCGCCGGCGGCCGAAAGCTCGGCGCGGCCGAAGGCGCCGAAGCCGTCCAGGCTCTGCACCTTGTAATGGTTCCTGAGGGCGCGTTCGCCGTTGCCGGAATCGAACGTCGCGGCGGGCAGCGGCGACAGGGCCGGGCCGAGCGCCTTGAGCAGCGGCGCCAGGCCTTCGTCCGCCAGCAGGGAATCGGGCACGAGCAATTCGCTGGGGCCGACGCGGGCGAGCTCGATGCCGATCTCGCTTTCGTCCAGCGCCGCGACCCAGAAGGCGCCGGTGGAGATGTCGGCCGCCGCGACGGCGAAGGCGCCGCCGGCCCGCCCCAGCGCCGCCAGCACATTGGCGCGGCGCGCTTCCAGCAGCGAATCCTCGGTCAGGGTGCCGGGGGTGACGAGGCGCACGACCTCGCGCCGGACCACCGACTTGGCGCCGCGCTTCTTGGCTTCGGCGGGGTCTTCCATCTGCTCGCAGACCGCGACGCGGAAGCCCTTGCGGATCAGCTTCTCAAGATAGGCTTCCGCCGCGTGAACCGGCACGCCGCACATCGCGATGTCCTCGCCCTGGTGCTTGCCGCGCCTGGTCAGCGCGATGTCGAGCGCTTCGGCGGCGCGCACCGCATCGTCAAAGAACAGCTCGTAGAAATCGCCCATGCGGTAGAACAGCAGGTATCCGGCATGGGCCGCTTTGGTCGCCAGATATTGCGCCATCATGGGCGTCGAGGGCGCGAAGGCGGCGGCGTCATCCGTCGGGGCTGGGGCTGGGGAATCCATGCGCGGGAAAGCTAGCAGATGGGGCGGCGGCTTCGACAGCCCGGTTGCGCCGCAGCAATAGGCCAACTTAGTTGCCGAGCCAACGCCAGAGGAAGAAAAGTTCGCCCGCCGCGAACAGCGTGCCGAAGACGAGCTTGTTGTGGCGGGCGAGCCTCTCGGGAAGGAAGATGTCGAAATTGGCGGCGCGGTCGGCGGTGTGGCGGGCGGCGACGCCGGTCAGCGGGCAGCGCATGCCGTTGACCAGCAGGACAAGCACTTCGAGCCAGACCAGACCGCTCAGCCACAGCGCCGCACGAAACGCGCCGAGCGCTACGGCAAGCGGAAGCGCGGCAATCGCGGCGACGAAGATCGCCCAGATGACGGTATGGAGAAGCTTGATGCGGAAAAGGGCGTCGCGGGACTCGCCGGGCATCGTCGTCATCGCGGCACTTTGGCAGGCCCGCGCGGCCTGTTTCCTTTGGCATTGAAATGCAGGGCGCCAAAGGGGGATATTCCGACGATCAGTCCAACCGGTCCGCTCATGTCCAATATCAAACGCCCGTCTTTCACCAATGAAGAGGCGCTCGCCTTTCACGCCCATCCCAAGCCCGGCAAGCTCGAGATCACGCCAACCAAGCCGATGGCGACGCAGCGCGACCTGTCGCTGGCCTATTCGCCCGGCGTCGCGGTGCCGGTGCTGGCGATCGCGGAGAACCCCGACCTCGCCTATGAATACACCTCCAAGGGCAATCTTGTCGCGGTGATCTCCAACGGCACGGCGATATTGGGGCTGGGCGATCTCGGCGCGCTCGCCTCCAAGCCCGTGATGGAGGGCAAGGCGGTGCTGTTCAAGCGCTTCGCCGACGTCGATTCCATCGACCTGGAAGTCGACACCACCGACGTCGACGCCTTTATCGGCGCGGTGCGCTATCTCGGGCCCAGCTTCGGCGGCATCAACCTGGAGGACATCAAGGCGCCGGACTGCTTCGTTATCGAGGAGCGGCTGCGCGAGATGATGGACATCCCGGTGTTCCACGACGACCAGCACGGCACCGCGATCATCTCCGCCGCCGGCATCATCAACGCGCTGCACCTGACGGGGCGGACGATCGGCGACATCAAGGCGGTGGTGAACGGCGCCGGGGCGGCGGGCATCGCCTGCCTGGAGCTGCTCAAAGCCATGGGCCTGCCGAGCGCCAACGCGATCCTGTGCGACACCAAGGGCGTGATCTGGCGCGGGCGCACCGAAGGCATGAACCAATGGAAAAGCGCGCATGCGATCGAGACCAAGGCGCGCACCCTGGCGGACGCGATGCAGGATTCCGACGTGTTCTTAGGGTTGTCGGTCAAGGGCGCGGTGACGCCGGAGATGGTCAAGTCGATGCGCAAGGCGCCGATCATCTTCGCGATGGCCAATCCCGATCCCGAGATCACGCCCGAGGACGTGAAGAGCGTGCGCTCCGACGCCATCGTCGCGACCGGGCGCAGCGACTATCCCAACCAGGTGAACAACGTGTTGGGCTTCCCCTACATCTTCCGCGGCGCGCTGGACGTCCGCGCCAAGACGATCAACGAGGCGATGAAGATCGCCGCCGCCGAGGCGCTGGCGGAGCTGGCGCGCGAGGACGTGCCGGACGAGGTCGCCGCCGCCTATCGCGGGGCGCGCCCCGAATACGGGCCGGACTACATCATCCCGGTGCCGTTCGACCCCCGGCTGATCTCCCGCGTGTCGCGCGCCGTCGCGGAAGCGGCGATGAAGTCGGGCGTGGCACGGCGCGAGATCAAGGATCTCGACGCCTATTCGTTCCAGCTTTCGGCGCGGCTCGACCCTTCCGCAGCGCTGTTCCAGCGCATCACCTCGAGCGTGCGGGCCAAGCCCAAGCGCGTCGTGTTCGCCGAAGGCGAGGAGGAATCGGTGATCCGCGCCGCCGCCGCGTTCCAGAATTCGGGCCTCGGCAAGGCGATCCTGGTCGGGCGCGAGGACGTGATAAAGACCGGCATCCGCCGCGCCGGCATCGAGGAGCACAGCCTGGAAATCCGCGTGCCGCATTCGGCGCATGACGTGCAGCCCTATGTCGAATATCTCTACCGGCGCCTGCAGCGGCGCGGCTCGCTCTATCGCGACTCGCTGCGCCTCGTCACCAACGACCGCAACGTCTATGCCGCCTCGATGCTGGCCAAGGGCGACGCCGACGCGATGGTGACCGGCGTCACGCGCAACTATGCCGCCGCGCTCAACGATGTGCGCCTGGTGCTCGATCCGCCCAAGGGCGAGCGCCCGATCGGCGTGATGCTGATCTTTTCGCGGGGGCGGCTGGTGTTCGTCGCCGACACCTCGGTGCACGAGATGCCGACCTCCGAGGAGCTCGCCGACATCGCGGTGCAGGCGGCGGGCGTGGCGCGGCGCTTCGGCTTCACGCCGCGCGTCGCGATGCTGGCGTCGTCGACCTTCGGCTTTCCGCGCTCCGAGCGCTCCGAGCGCATCGTCGAGGCGGTGCACATCCTCGACGACCGCCATGTCGATTTCGAATATGACGGCGAGATCGCGGTCGACGTCGCGCTGGACCGCGAGAAGATGCTGCTCTATCCGTTTTGCCGCCTGACCGACACCGCCAACGTGCTGGTGATGCCGGCGATCCATTCGGCGGCGATCTCGACCAAGCTACTGTCGCAGCTCGGCGGCGTGACGATGATGGGGCCGCTGCTGGTGGGGCTGGAGAAATCGGTGCAGATCGCGCCGCTCGGCGCCAAGATGAGCGAAATCTACAACGCCGCGGTGATCGCCGCGCTGTGACGAATAGGCAGCGAGAATGGCTTGGCTACTCTTCATGGATGAAAGTGGTCATGATCACAAGCAGATGCCGCTCGAGGTAAGGGGTGGCATTGCACTTCACGTAAGCAAGCTGTGGAATTTCGTGCGCGCGTGGCAGAGGCTCGAACTCGACGCCTTTGGCGTACACCTCGCCGATTTCAAGAAAGAGGCGAAGGGCGAGAAGCTCTTGGACAGAGACCGCTTCCGATGGGCCAATCAAAGCCCACGGATGGCGGACGATGAACGACGCAAGAATGCTCGCGCTTTCTTGAACAAGGGACTTCATAAAGCACAACCGTCGAGCATGGAGTTCTTGGCCTATGGGCAGGCATGTGTGGAGATGACGAGGGGTGTTTTCGAAATCCTGAAAAGCCACGATGCCAGGCTATTCGCATCTGCAATTCCGCGCGGCACGACTGCGCCAGCGGACTTCAAGCAAATCGACTACCTGCGCAAAGACCACGTGTTTCTGTTCGAGCGCTTTTTCTATTTCTTAGAGGCGCAAAGAGACAACGGCCTCATCGTCATGGATGAAACTGAAAAGACATACGACAGGCGTTTCGTCGCCAAGATAGAAAGCTATTTCACGAAAACCGCCGTCGGCCGTCAGCGAACCGCCTGGATTGTCCCGTCTCCGTTGTTTGTCGCGTCAGATATGAGCGTCGGCGTACAGGCAGCCGACATCTGCCTCTATTGCATAAACTGGGGGTTTAGATTGCCCTCTTGGCAGAACATCGAAGCGGCGCGACCCGAGATCACAAAAGAATTCCGTTCGCTGTTGGACGGCATACAATGGCAAGGCGACGGCTATCGTGATGGACGCGTATTTCGTTCTTCGGGGATCGTCTTAGTGCCCGACCCCTTCGACAAACGAGCGCCGTAATGAAAAAGGAGGCAATGCTCCAAGCGCTTCCCCTTTCAGGGTTGCCCAAGGACCGAGCCTCCGTCGGAGAGACTAATGGTCGGGCGGTTAAACGTCAATAAATCGCCGAAAAACTAGATGACGTAGCGCAGAAAACGGCAAACAACTCAATCTCTTACGAGAGAAATTCATGGAAAAGCCCACTCTTCCGATCTTCATCGAGCATATCTGGGAGGACGACATCCTTCCGACGCTGACCGACTACATCCGCATTCCCAACAAGTCGCCGCATTTCGATCCCGACTGGGAAGCGCATGGCCATATGGAACGCGCGGTGGCGTTGTTCGAGGCCTGGGCGCGCAAAAAGCTGGCGTCGTTTCCCGGCGCGACGCTGGACGTGGTGCGCCTGCAAGGGCGCACGCCGCTGATCTTCATGGAAATCCCCGGCGAGGCGAAGGGCACCGTCCTTCTCTATGGCCATCTGGACAAGCAGCCGGAGATGGTGGGCTGGACCGAGGGGACCGGGCCGTGGATCCCGGTGCTGAAGGACGACAAGCTCTATGGCCGCGGCGGCGCCGACGACGGCTATGCCATGTTCGCCTCGCTGGCGGCGCTGCTGTCGCTGCGCGAGGAGAAGAAGGGCCATGCGCGCTGCGTCCTGTGCATCGAGGCCTGCGAGGAATCGGGCAGCTATGACCTGCCGTTCTATATCGATCACCTGGCGCCGCGCATCGGGACGCCCGACCTTGTCGTGTGCCTGGATTCCGGCTGCGGCAATTACGACCAGCTCTGGCTGACGACCAGCCTGCGCGGCATCGCGATGGGCAATCTGACGGTGCGGGTGCTGACCGAAGGCGTGCATTCGGGCGATGCGAGCGGCATCGTGCCGTCGTCGTTCCGCATCGCGCGGGCGCTGCTGTCGCGCATCGAGGACGAAGCAACCGGCCAGATGAAGCTCGACGACCTGTTCGTGCAGGTGCCGCCGGACCGGATGGAGCAGGCGCGCGCTTCGGCGAAAATCCTCGGCGACGAGGTCTACACCAAGATGCCGCTGGCGGGCGCGACCCAGCCGGTGGCGTCCGACCTGACCGAACTGGTCCTCAACCGAACCTGGCGGCCGCAGCTCGCGGTGACGGCGATGGACGGCTATCCGCTGCCGGAGAACGGCGGCAATGTGCTCTTGCCCTACACGACGGCCAAGCTGAGCGTGCGCCTGCCGCCGACCTGCGACGCGGGCAAGGCGACCAAGGCGCTCAAGAAGAAACTGGAGGAAAGCGCGCCCTATGACGCCGAGGTGGAATTCGACGCCGACCACGGCCAGACGGGCTGGAACGCGCCGACCCTGGCGCCCTGGCTGGAAGCCTCCTTGCGGCGCGCCAGCGAAACCCATTTCGGCAAGCCGGTGGCGTTCATGGGCGAGGGCGGCTCGATCCCGTTCATGGCGATGCTGGGCGAGAAATTCCCCGGCACGCAGTTTGTCGTCACGGGAGTCCTCGGCCCCCATTCCAACGCCCACGGCCCCAACGAATTCCTCCACATCCCGACCGCCAAGAAGCTTACGGCCTGCATCGCGGACGTGCTGGCGGACCACGCGGGGCGGTGACACGCACATATGGTTGCAGGAAGATTTATGGAAACAGACGTTTGGTGCGCTAGTCCGGCTGTGCTGGTGCGGAACGTCCAACGAGATTGCGCCCGAGCAACACCAGCAGAACGACAAAGGCTCCAATAGCCCACACCAAGCCACCAAATACCATAAGAACTCCGAGACGGGCGAGTGCGTCCGATCCGCCCTTATACGCCTCGCTATATATCGTCAGGTAGCCGACCGCGACCATGAACAATGCGACACCAAGATGCAGCGCACAGGTCTTCATATCGCCCCCGCCACGAGTTCGTTGCGGTAAGTAACAGTTTGCTTGGCTGTCCGCAATTGCGATGCCTTTTTAGCTATCGACTTCGCTCCTCTAAGGCGCGGGCAATCTCGGCCGCAATCAGTCGGCAATCGCCCTCATGTGCGCCGCGCGAGGCTGCGATCCAACGAGCGGGATCGATGCGGCGAAGGTCCATGGGATGACCTGCCCGGTCGGCGAGTTGTTCGAGATAGAGTAGCTGTGTCCGGCCGTTCCCTTCCCGGAAGGGATGAACATAGTTCAAATCCCCCATGATACGGCCCGCCTGTTCGGCAAAATCCACCCGACTCACATCGCGCAGGAAATCGGCTTGTTCGAGCCGCCGATGGATGTCGGCCATACCCGTGTCGATGTACCGGCGAAACTGAAACTGCTGCCGACCCTTGGCAAGCTCGACCGTCCGAATCTCGCCCGCCCACGCGAAGATGTCCTGGAACAAGTGCCGGTGAATTGTCTTGAGGTGATCGAGGTCGAAATTCCCCCTCGGGATTTCTTCCGTCACGCGTTGCGCGACAAGCCTGCGCTCGATCCGGTCGAGTTCGACAGCGTCCATGATGGCGAGCTTGTTTCGGAGAACCGACGTGCCCGGGTAGAGATAGGGATCGTCCGCGCTCACTCGGCGGCTAGCGGCCGCGCCTTGGCAAGAATATAGGCGCGGCGGCGCTCGTGCGGCCACGCCTCACGTTCGAACATCTCGAACATGGCGACGTCTTCCGGGCTTAATGGATTGCCTTCGATCTCCTGCAGCCGCATCGCTGCAAGGCGACGCTTGCGGGCGTGCGCGACGTCGGAAGGGGGGAGCCGTGCGGGTCCAACCATGAAAATATCATAGCCGAACGTCCCTTAAGCGGCAGCCAAATTCAGCCTATCCTGGGGCGTGCGGCGCCGCGGGGGTGTCCGTTGCCCGCAAGGGAGACGTTCGACCAAGGGGAGCCCTCAAAGGCTCCCCTTTGGTTTGTCCGGCTGGTTTGTCCGGCACTATGCCTTCGCGATGCGTCTCGCCTTTGGCCAAAATGCAAGGGATTTGAAGCCCTTCGGGAACGGCAAGGTAGGGGACCTATGCGACCTTTGGCGTCGAATCCGCCGGCGCCCGCCCTTGCCGTCCCGGCACGCCCTCCCTATATAGCCCATGACACGCCAAGGGCCATTTTCCGGGCTTTTGGCGTCATTTGCAGTTCAGGGGACGGCCCGGAGGGCGCTTCTTTGAAGGCCAGGAACCCGTCCGCCAAAAGGTAAGGAACAACACATGGCAAAAGTCATCGGCATCGACCTCGGCACCACCAACTCGTGCGTCGCGGTCATGGAGGGCAGCGCCCCCAAAGTCATCGAAAATGCGGAAGGCGCGCGCACCACGCCCTCCATCGTCGCCTTCGCCCAGGACGGCGAGCGCCTTGTCGGCCAGCCGGCCAAGCGCCAGGGCGTCACCAATCCCGAGCAGACCTTCTTCGCGATCAAGCGCCTGATCGGCCGCCCGTTCAACGATCCCATGACCCAGAAGGACATGGGCATGGTGCCCTACAAGATCGTCAAGGCCGACAATGGCGACGCCTGGGTGCTGGGCCGCGAGAACAAGAAATTCAGCCCGTCGGAAATCTCCGCCTTCATCCTGCAGAAGATGAAGGAGACCGCCGAGGCCCATCTGGGCGAAAAGGTCACCCAGGCCGTCATCACGGTCCCGGCCTACTTCAACGACGCCCAGCGCCAGGCGACCAAGGACGCCGGCAAGATCGCCGGCCTTGAAGTCCTGCGCATCATCAACGAGCCGACCGCGGCGGCGCTGGCCTACGGCCTCGACAAGAAGGGCGCCGGCAGCACGATCGCGGTCTACGACCTCGGCGGCGGCACCTTCGACGTGTCGGTGCTGGAGATCGGCGACGGCGTGTTCGAGGTGAAGTCGACCAACGGCGACACCTTCCTGGGCGGCGAGGACTTCGACCAGCGCGTCGTCAACTACCTGGCCGACGAGTTCAAGAAGGAAAGCGGCATCGACCTGCGCACCGACCGCCTCGCGCTCCAGCGCCTGAAGGACGCGGCGGAAAAGGCCAAGATCGAATTGTCGTCCTCGGCCCAGACCGAAGTGAACCTGCCCTTCATCACGGCGGACGCGAGCGGCCCCAAGCATCTGACCATCAAGATCACGCGCGCCAAGCTGGAAGCCCTGGTCGACGACCTGGTCCAGAAGACGGTCGGGCCGGTGAAGGCGGCGCTGAAGGATGCCGGCGTCACCGCCAGCCAGATCGACGAAGTCATCCTGGTCGGCGGCATGACCCGCATGCCCAAGGTGCAGGAAGTCGTCAAGCAGCTGTTCGGCAAGGAGCCGCACAAGGGCGTCAACCCGGACGAGGTCGTCGCCATCGGCGCCGCGATCCAGGGCGGCGTGCTGCAGGGCGAAGTCAAGGACGTGCTGCTGCTCGACGTGACGCCGCTGTCGCTCGGCATCGAGACGCTGGGCGGCGTGTTCACGCGCCTGATCGACCGCAACACCACGATCCCGACCAAGAAGTCGAACATCTTCTCGACCGCCGAGGACAACCAGAACGCGGTGACCATCCGCGTCTTCCAGGGCGAGCGCGAAATGGCGGCGGACAACAAGATCCTCGGCCAGTTCGACCTGATGGGCATTCCGCCGGCGCCGCGCGGCGTGCCGCAGGTGGAAGTCACCTTCGACATCGACGCCAACGGCATCGTGTCGGTGACGGCCAAGGACAAGGCGACCAACAAGGAGCAGCAGATCCGCATCCAGGCCTCGGGCGGCCTCTCCGACGCCGACATCAAGAAGATGGTGCAGGAAGCCGAAGCGCATGCCGCCGAAGACAAGAAGCGGCGCGCCGCGGTCGAGGCCAAGAACCAGGCCGACGCCCTGATCCATTCGACGGAGAAGGCGCTGGCCGAGCACGGCGACAAGGTCGACCCGTCCGAGAAGACCGCGATCGAAGGCGCCATCGCGGCGCTGAAGGAAGCGGTCAAGGGCGACAGCACCGACGACATCGCCGCCAAGACCCAGGCGCTGGCGCAGGCTTCGATGAAGCTGGGCGAGGCGATGTACAAGGCGCAGCAGGCCGGCGCCGCGGCGGCGGATGCGGCGGCCGACGGCGCGGGGAACGATCCGAAGGGCGACAATGTCGTCGATGCGGAGTTCTCCGAGGTCGACGACAACGACAAGAAGGGCGCGGCGTAAGCCGGGCCTTGAGCACAGAGGCCCGGCGCGTCCGGGCCTCTTTTTTAACGGGGCTGGTGTACGTAACTCGTCATGAGCAAGCGCTGTTTCTATGAAGTTCTCGGGTGCCAGAAGGGCGCCGACGCCGCGGCCCTGAAGTCCAGCTATCGCAAGATGGCGATGGAATGCCATCCCGACCGCAACCCGGGCGACCACACCGCCGAGATCCGCTTCAAGGAAATCAACGAAGCCTATGACGTCCTGAAGGACGACCAGAAGCGCGCCGCCTATGACCGCTTCGGCCATGCCGCGTTCGAGAACGGCATGGGCGGGCGGGGGCCGGCCGGCTTCGATTTCGCCTCCTCGTTCGGCGACGTGTTCGACGACCTGTTCGGCGAGTTCATGGGCGGGCGCGGGCGGCGGCGGCAGAACCGCGGCGGCGACCTGCGCTACAATCTCGAAATCAGCCTCGAGGAATCCTTCAAGGGCCGCAACACCCAGATCAAGGTGCCGAGCGCGGTGGCGTGCGAGGCCTGCGGCGGCTCGGGCGCCGAGCCGGGGCACAAGGCCGAGCAGTGCCCGACCTGTTCGGGCATCGGCAAGGTGCGGGCGCAGCAGGGCTTCTTCACCATCGAGCGCACCTGCCCATCCTGCCGCGGCAACGGAAGGGTGATCAAGCACCCGTGCAAGGGCTGCAAGGGCGCCGGCCACGTCCAGAAGGAGCGCACGCTCAGCGTCGACATCCCGCCCGGCGTCGAGGAAGGCACCCGCATCCGCCTCTCCGGCGAAGGCCAGGCGGGGATGAACGGCGGGCCGGCCGGCGATCTCTACATCTTCGTCTCGGTCAAGGCGCATGAGATGTTCCAGCGCGAGGGCCACGACCTGTATTGCCGCGCGCCCGTCTCGTTCATCACCGCCGCGCTCGGCGGCGCGATCGACGTGCCGACGCTGGACGGCGGCCGCGCCAAGGTCACGATCCCGGAAGGGACCCAGTCGGGCCGCCAGTTCCGCCTGCGCGGCAAGGGCATGCCGGTCTTGCGCGGCGGCGGCATGCATGGCGATCTGCATGTCGAGGTCGCGGTCGAGACCCCGGTCAAGCTCACCCGCAAGCAGAAGGAATTGCTGCGCGAGTTCGACAAGCTGAGCGAAAGCGGCTGCCACCCCGAATCGGAAGGCTGGCTCGCCAAGGCCAAGAGCTTCCTGGGCGGCGAGGCGAAAACCAAGAACTGACGCCCTCTTCTCTTCTGCCGCCGCCGCGATATGCTTGGCGCGACTGGGGCGGAGCGAAGCATGTCGGGGCAGATCGACAATAATCAGGACGGCTATACTGACAAGCTGGTCAAGCTCTTGCCGGCCGAGGGCATCGCGGCGCTGACCACCATCAACGGCCTCATCCCGCTCGACCGCGACGACCGCCTCTGGATCGTGCTCGCCATCGTGGTGGTCGGCCTGTTCGTCGTGCTGTGGGCGCGACAGATCCGCAAGATCTCCTCGGTGCTGCAACTCGGCTTCATCCTCGCGGCCTATGTCCTGTGGGCGGCGAATATCTTCTGGCCCTGGCTGACGATCAGCCTTGCCTCGCTGAGCGATGCGCCCAACTCCATACCGGCGATCTTCTCGATCCTGTTCACGCTGTTCGTGCCGTTCGCCTTCCCGGCGCCGGCGCAGAAGCCGGCGTGAGCGCCGTGAGAACCCTCCTCGCGCCGCTGGCGCTCGCGGCCCTGTTCGGCACCGGCGCGGCGGCGGCGCCCGCCTGCCCCGGGATCGATTCCGCCGCCGCCGTGGAGGCCTATGGCTGGAACGTGTTCTTCGCCAAGACCAGCTTCGGAACGGTGGGATTCAAGCGCGACGACGCGAATTTCGTCTATGTGCCGCGGGTCGGCGTGACCTGCGTGTCGCTGCCGCAGCCGCACGCCCACCTCTACATCGTGTTCAACCACCGCCACAGCGAGGTCGACGCGGTCGGCTATGTCTCGTTCAAGCTCTACGGCCTGACGCGGAGCCCGCCGCTGACGCGGGCGCGGGCGCTGATCCGCCGCGGCGGCTGGCACCGCGACCCCGATACCAGGCTGCCCGGCGAGCTTTGGGCGCCCGCGGTGCAGCCGGCGCCGGACGAGAGCGCCATCACGCGCTACGAGGCGTTCTACGGCAAGGGCGCGGGCACGATCGGCGCGTTCGACGCGGCGTTCGGGCCGCTGCACGGGACGCCCGACGGTTCCGACCAGTATAGCTGGGACGGCCGTTTCGGCATGCAGCCGGACGACGGGCCGGTCGACCTGTCGCGCGTCGGCTACCTGCGCCACGAGCTGCAACGTGTCGCGGTGGCGGCGCAGGCAGGCACGCCCGGCGATCCGCCGATGATCGAGACCCACCAGTTCCAGTATGCCAGCCTGCTGGCGAGCGTCGCGAGCCCACTCGGCGAAGGCACGCAGCGCACGATCCTGTTCAAGTTCCACTAGCGAACGCAGGCGCCGAGCGGATCGTCATGGGCGATGGCGCAGGCCATCAGGGCGCCGGTCTTGCTGCCATAGGTCTCCGTCAGCTTCTGGCGGAAGGCGAGCCATTTGTCCCTGGTGTCGTCGATCGCCGCCTCGACGGCGTGGGCGAAATTGTCGTCATGGCTGCCGCGCGCCGTCGTGCCGGCGCCGATGAGGGGATCGATGGTGCCGGTGTCCTTGTTGACCACGGCATGCTTGACGCGGTGCGCGTCGCCGTAGTTGCAGTGCGATTTCTCCGGCGGCTTGTCGAAGCAGCCGGTGATCAGGCCGGGCGGAAACGGATTGTCGTGGCGCAGGTCGATATAGGCGGCGCGGCCGGTCTTGCCCAGGCCCGGCGGGTTCTCGGGCCCGATGGGCTCTGAGGCGTCGGCGACGTCGACCCAGTTGCTGTGGGAATAGAAATCCTGCGAGGCGTGCAGGACGATGCCCAGATCCTCGATCACGTTGCATTTGGCCTTGCCCTTGATCTGGCCGACGAAGAGGCAGGGCGTCTTGAGCTGGTCGGGGCGGAGCGCGCCCGCGGCATCGACCAGCCTGGCGGCATCGGCCACCGCTTCGTCGAACTTTTCGCGCATCCAGGCGCGGCAGGCGGCGAGCGCGCCCTGCGCCGTGGCGGCGTCGCGCGGATAGCCCGGCACGTCGAGATAATCGCCGCTGTCGCAATGCGCCCGGTTCTTCGTGATGAACTCGCCCCGGTCCGGTATGCCGATGGCGCCGAAGTCGTGGTCGCCGCCCGCGAGCTCCTGGAGCGTCTTGCTCTCCAGGCAGTCATTGCCGCCGCCGGTGAGGCCGCAGGCGAGCGCGTGGCGGGTGATGCGTTCGTGCTCGGCGTTCTGGCCGACACCACGCACCGTGCCGAAGGACAGTGCGGGCGCCGCCGCGACGCTCATGAGCCCGAATGCCAGAAACGCGACCTTCGAAACCTTCATGGCGTGGCCCCCGAACCCAAGACCATGCTCCGCTTGGGCGGGATTTGCGTCAAGGCGCGCCGACCTGTACGCGACCCCGCACGCCTATATAGTCGTCGCCCGTTCTCCAGCCGGATCGCATGTCGGACACGCTTCGCTTCATCGGGCGCCTTATCAGCCAGCCCCGGACGGTCGGCGCCGTCGCGCCGTCGTCCCAGGGACTGGCGCGCGCCATGGCGGCGCAGATCGATCCCGGCGCGGAGGGCCCCGTCCTCGAACTTGGTCCCGGAACCGGCGTCGTCACCGCCGCCCTGATCGCGCGCGGCGTGGCGCCGGGGCGCATCACGGCGATCGAGTACAACAAGGACTTCGCGGCCCTGGTCGCGGCGCGCTATCCCGGCGTGCGGGTGATCAACGGCGACGCCTTCGCGCTCGGCAAGACGCTGGGCGCGCAGGCCGGCGATACGTTCTCGGCCGTGCTGTCGAGCATGCCGCTGATCAATTTTCCGGTCGCGATGCGCGTCGCCTTGCTGGAGGACGCGCTGGCGCGGATGGCGAAAGGCGCGCCCTTCGTGCAGTTCTCCTACCGCCTGCACTGCCCGGTGGCGCCGCCGGCCGGGGTGAGCGTCGTGCGGGCCGCCTTCGTCCTGTTCAACCTGCCGCCGGCGCGGGTGTGGGTGTACCGGCGGACTGGTTGACCTGGAGCCCGAACTTCACCGCCGCGAAATGCGCGACATAGCCGCAAGGCGAGAGCAGCGTCACCATCGGTATCAGCGGCCCGACCACCGAGACGCGGCCGTCGCCCAGGAGCGGCAGCGAGACGATGAGCGAGGGGCCGACCTCCCATTTGTTCACGCCGCACCAGGGACAGTCGGCCGGCTTGAGCTTGCCTTGCATCGCCGCGGCGATGGCGTCGCGCTCCGGCTGCTCCAGCAGTCCTTTCGAATCGGGCATCGGGACTCCTTCAGGAAAAAGGCCCGCGACACAGCGCGGGCCTTTGGGCATCCTGCGCGAAAGACTATTCCGCCGCCACCGCGAGCGCCGGGGCGGCTTCCAGCACGTCCTGGCCGACATGGGCCTCGAACTTCTTGAAGTTCTCGCGGAACATGCCGACCAGCTTGGTCGCCTGCGCGTCATAAGCCAGCTTGTCGGCCCAGGTGTCGCGCGGATTGAGTATCCTGGAGTCGACGCCCGGCACCGCGACCGGGACGCGGAAGCGGAAATTGGGGTCGATCCGCATCTCGGCATTGGCGAGGCTGCCGTCGAGCGCGGCGTTGAGCAGGGCGCGCGTCGCCTTGATCGGCATGCGCGAGCCGGTGCCGAAGGCGCCGCCGGTCCAGCCCGTGTTGACCAGCCAGCAATCGGCCTGGTGCAGGCCGATCAGGTCGCGCAACAGATTGCCGTATTCGGATGGATGGCGCGGCATGAACGGGGCGCCGAAGCAGGTGGAGAAAGTCGGCTGCGGCTCCTTGCCGAGGCCTTTTTCCGTGCCGGCGACCTTGGCGGTGAAGCCGGAGAGGAAATGGTACATCGCCTGGCTGGGCGTCAGCTTGGCGATCGGCGGCAGGACGCCGAAGGCATCCGCCGTCAGCATGATGACGTTCTTGGGATGGCCGGCGCGCCCGGTTTCCGAGGCGTTGGGAATGAAATCGATCGGATAGGCGGCGCGGGTGTTTTCCGCGTAATGCGCGCTGTCGAGATCGAGGACGCGGGTTTCGGGGTCCATCACCACATTCTCCAGCACCGTGCCGAAGCGTTCGGTGGTGGAGAAGATCTCGGGCTCGGCCTCGCGGGAGAGCTTGATCACCTTGGCGTAGCAGCCGCCTTCGATGTTGAAGACGCCGTGCTCGGACCAGCCGTGCTCGTCGTCGCCGACCAGAGTGCGGCTGGCGTCGGCCGACAGCGTCGTCTTGCCGGTGCCGGAGAGGCCGAAGAAGATCGCCGCCTTGCCGTCCTTGCCGACATTGGCCGAGCAGTGCATCGACATCACCCGCTTGGCCGGCAAGAGGTAGTTCATGATCGTGAAGACGGACTTCTTCATCTCGCCGGCATAGGAGGTGCCGCCGATCAGGATCAGCTTCTTGGTGAAGTTGACCGCGATCACGGTCTTTGAGGCGCAGCCGTGCTTGGCCGGCGTCGCCTCGAAGGCGGGAAGATCGACGATGGTGAATTCGGGCACGAAGCCCGCGAGCTGGTCGGCGGTGGGGCGGATCAGGAGCTGGTGCACGAACAGCGAGTGCCAGGCATATTCGGTGACGATGCGCACGGGGAGGCGATGCGACAGGTCGGCGCCGCCGAACAGATCCTTGGCGAACAGCTCGCGCCCTTGCGCGAACTCCATCATGTCGGCGTAGAGGGCGTCGAAATGCGCCGGGCTCATCGCCTTGTTGTTGTCCCACCAGATCTGGCTGTCGGTGTGCTCGTCGCGGACGACGAATTTGTCGGAGGCGGAACGGCCGGTGTGCTCGCCGGTGAGCACGACCAGCGGACCGTCCTTGGCGAGATGGCCTTCGCCGCGCGCCAGCGCCAACTCGTAGAGCTTGGCCGGCGTCAGATTCCAATGGACCGCCTTGAGATTGCGGAAGCCCTGTTGCTCAAGGCCGTGGGCGTTTCGCCCGTCATTCGACATTGCATACCTCGAAAGAAAACCCCACGGGCGGCGCGTCGTCGGGGGCGCCTACCCTTACTGGGTCGAAAATAGAGGGTGGCACCCCCCGCAGCAACGCAGGGCTGGCTGGGCAAGGCTCAAAATATGTTACTGTTTTCATAGGGTTAAAATGACACCGGTAGCAATTTCGCGGTGTCGAACCGTCGCGGCGGCGGTTTTTGTTGGCAGCGGGACGCGCTAAGACCCGAGGCATGAGCCTTTCCGACGATGAAGTGGAACGCTACGCCCGCCATATCGTGCTGCGCGAGGTCGGAGGCGCGGGCCAGGCCAGGCTCGCCAAGGCGCGCGTGCTGGTGGTCGGCGCCGGCGGGCTGGGCAGCCCGGCGATCCTCTATCTGGCGGCCGCCGGGGTCGGCACCATCGGCATCGCCGATTTCGACCGCGTCAGCCTTTCCAACCTGCAACGCCAGATCGCGCACCGCACCCAGGATGTCGGCCGGCCCAAGACCGACTCGGCGCGCGACGCGGCGCTCGCGATCAATCCGCATGTGACCATCGAGCGGCATGCGGTGCGGCTGGCGCCCGACAACGCGCGCGACCTGATCGCGGCTTACGACATCGTCGCCGACGGGTCGGACAATTTCGCGACGCGCTTTCTGATCAACGACGCCTGCTTCTTCGCCGGCAAGACGCTGGTCTCTGCCGCGGTGAGCGAATTCGACGGCCAGCTTTCGACCTTCAAGGCCCATGCGCGCGGCCACGGCTGGCCGTGCTACCGCTGCCTGTTCCCGGAGGCGCCGCCGCCGGGCACGGTGCCGTCCTGCTCGGAGGCCGGCGTGCTCGGCGCCGCGGCCGGCGTGATGGGGACGCTGCAGGCGCTCGAAGTCATCAAGGAGATCACCGGCGCCGGCGAGACGATGGCGGGGCGGCTGTTGATTTACGAAGCCTTAAGCACGCGCTTCCGCACCGTGTCGTTCAAGCCCGACCCGGCTTGCGCGCTGTGCGGCGCGACGCCGACAATCCGAGCGATCGCGGCAACCGGCGCTTAACCGCGATTTAATCGGGGAAATCACATAGTACGCCCTACGGCGAACAGCGGCCGTGAGGGATGCGTATGGCCCAATCGATTCACTACGAGATCTTTTCCCGCGTCGGCGCCAAGGGCGGCTGGAAGATGCTGGACGTGCGCACCGACCGCGAGTCGGCGCTGCAATACGCGCAAGGCCTGATGGCCGAGGAGAAGGCGACCGGCGTCAAAGTCGTCAAGGAGACCTATAACGAGGAGACCGGCGACTTCCTGACGCTGAAAATCTTCGAGGACGGCCACAACCAGGTGAAGACGGCGCCGGCGCAGGAAGACGTGCCGCACGCCCTGCCCTGCTTCAAGCCGGAAGACCTCTATTCCTATCACGCGCGCGCCACCATGACGCGGCTGCTCTCCGAATATCTCAGCCGCAACAAGATCACGATCACCGAACTGATCCACCGCGCCGACATGCTGGAGCGGCTGGAGGCGACGGGCACGCTGTTGCAGCACGCGATCCAGAAGGTCGCGGTGGCGCAGGCCGCCTCGACCACGACGCCGGTGCAGCAGATCGTCAAGAGCCTGAACGAGCTGACGACCAAGGCTTTCCACCGCGTCTATCGCGACGCGCGCAACAAGGCCTTTCCGGCGGTCGCGACCGGCGGCTTCGGCGCGCTGGCGATCCGGCTGGCCGATCAGACCGACGGGCTGTACCTGCTGAACGGCGCCATCGCGCAATATCTGCGCGACGCCAGGAACTGGGACGAGAAGGTGTTCCGGTTGCTGGGGATGACCAAGGAAGCGCCGGCGGAGGGGCGGGGACGGCAATTGCTGCTGACCGCCATCGATTCGCTGATCGCCGAGGTGCTGGCGGGCTCGGCCGCCCTGCACGAGCTGATCGGCGCCAACGAGTCGCTGGGCGAGGCGCTGACGTGCCTGGTGCAGCTGTTCCTCGGGCGCGAGCCGGCCAACGGCGAAGGCCGCGACGGCCTTCTGGCGCTGACCCAGCGCTTTGCCGTCGACGATCTTCCCGAAGCGCGCACCGCGATCGCCAACCGCATCATGGCCGAGTTCAAGAGTTCCAAGCGCCTGTGCCCGACCTCGCTGGACGACGAGTTCAAGACGCTGCGCGCCATCGCCAACCGCGTCGTGCTGGGGATCGGCAAATATCTGAGCCATGAGGATCTGATCGGCGCCTTCACCCTGCGCTCCAAGCGCCTGGTGACGCATGAGACGCTGGGCGAGTACATGGCGGGCGCCGCCTCGCCGGACGAGAAGCTGGAGCGGCTTCTGTTCGTCGAGGAGAACATCATCGGCGTCGAGAACAAGCGCCAGCTCGCCACCTTCGTGATGCCGATCCTGACCGCGGCGAGCTTCGAAACCCATTTCGCGACCGGCAAGGCGCCGGTGCTGGCGCGGTTGCAGCGGCTGGCGCAGCTCCAGGCGCGGGTGCGCCGCTCGGGCTTTCAGGAGAACCAGCGCGGCGAGATGTCGGACCTTCTGGACAAGCTCGCCTCCGACCTGGAAGCGCGGGCGAAAATCTTCGACGCGGTCGACGCCAAGTCCGGCGGCCCGGTGGAGAAGGCGACCACGATCCTCAAGCTCTGCACCGGCGGCGTGCTGACCGAAGGCCGGCTGTCGGTGCGGGCGCGCCAACTGGTGCTGGGCTATCTGGGGCGGCCCGGCTTCCTCACCGGCTATATGGCGGCCGGCGCCACACGCGACGCCGACGCCGCGATGGCCGAGCTGATGCAGACGCTGGGCAAGGCCGGGATCACCGCCGAGACGGGCCTGCGCAACATCGCCGCCTAGCCGGACCTGTTGCGCCGTGGCAGCATTGTAGCGACGCCAATCGGTTTGTTCCCGATGCTGTTCACAAAACGCCTGCGCGAGCCGATTCAGCGCGGCGAGATCACGACCAGCATCCGCATCTGGCAGAAACCGCATGTGAAGCTCGGCGGCACCTATGCCCTGGGGCCGGGGCGCATCCGCGTCACGGCGATCAGGGAGATCGGCCTGCGCGACATCACGCCGGCGATGGCGCGCGAGTCGGGATTCGCGGGCGTGGTCGACCTGCTGAAGACCGCCAAGCATGGGCGCGGGGAGAAAGTGTATCTGGTGGCGTTCGCGTATGAGGCGTAATTTCTCTCGACAACTCCACTGTCATCCCCGGCCGAGCGCAGCGAGGGGAAGGGGACCCAGGCGGCAAACACCGTCACGGTGGTTGGCACCTGGGTCCCCTTCCCGAGCCGCTTCGCGGCTCGCCGGGGATGACAATCGAGTTTGTAGAAGCAGCCAGCTAATGCGCCGCGTCCCAGTTCGCGGCGGCGCGGGCGTCGACGGTGAGGGGCACGCTGAGCTGCACCGCGGGGAGCGCGGCCTTTTCCATGATCGATTTCGCCACCGCCTGGGTCTTCTCGACCTCGGCGTCGACCGCCTCGAAGATCAGCTCGTCGTGGACTTGCAGCAGCATCTTCGCCTTGAGCTTCTTCTTCGCCAGCGCCTGCGGCATGCGGACCATGGCGCGGCGGATGATGTCGGCGGCGGTGCCCTGGATCGGGGCGTTGATCGCGGCACGCTCCGCCCCGCCGCGATGCGCCGGGATCGGCGACTTGATCTCGCGGATATGGACGCGGCGGCCGAACAGGGTCTCGACATAGCCGTGCAGCCTCGCGAACGCCTTGGTCGCTTCCATGTAGTCGCGGATGCCGGGGAAGCGCTGAAAGTATTTCTTGATGTAGTCGTCGGCCTCGCCGCGCGGGATCGAGAGCTGGTTGGCGAGGCCGAAGGCCGAGATGCCGTAGATGATGCCGAAATTGATCGCCTTGGCGCGGCGCCGCGTCTCGGCCGGCATGCCCTTGATCGGGACGCCGAACATCTCCGACGCGGTCATGGCGTGGATGTCGAGCTCGTCGGCGAAGGCCTTTTTGAGCTGCGGGATGTCGGCCATGTGGGCGAGCAGGCGCAGCTCGATCTGCGAGTAGTCGGCGCTGATCAGCTTGGCACCCTTGGGCGCGATGAAGGCCTGGCGGATGCGGCGCCCTTCCTCGGTGCGCACCGGGATGTTCTGCAAGTTCGGATCGGTCGAGGCGAGGCGCCCCGTCGAGGTCGCGCCCATCGCGTAGGAGGTATGGACGCGGCCGGTCTTGGCGTTGACATAGCTCGGCAGCGCGTCGGTGTAGGTGCCGCGCAGCTTGGCGAGGCCGCGCCAGTCCAGCACCATCTTGGCGATGGGATGGCCCTGGGCCGCGACGTCTTCCAGCACGTCGGCGTCGGTCGACCAGGCGCCGGTCTTGGTCTTGCGTCCGCCTTCGAGCTTGAACTTGCCGAACAGGATGTCGCCGAGCTGCTTGGGCGAGCCGATGTTGAAGTCCTGGCCGGCGAGCTTGTGGATCTCCTTCTCCATCTTCGCCTGCGCTTGCGCGAAGTCGTTGGAGAGGCGGCGCAGGAGATCGGGATCGATGGTGACGCCCGCCATCTCCATGTCGGCGAGGACGGCGATCAGCGGCCGCTCCAGGGTTTCGTAGACCGTGGTCTTGCCGTTGGCGACCAGGCGCGGCTTGAGCAGCATCCACAGGCGCAGCGTGACATCGGCATCCTCGGCCGAATAGCGCGTCGCCTCCTTGATCGGCACGCAGTCGAAGGTGACCTTCTCCTTGCCCTTGCCGGCGACGTCGGTGAACGAGATCGGGGTGTGGCTTAAGTGCAGCTCGGACAATTCGTCCATGCCGTGATTGTGCAGACCGCTGTCCAGCACATAGGAGATCAGCATCGTGTCGTCGTAAGGCGCGACGCGGATGCCGCGCTGGGCGAAGATGGTGAAATCGTATTTGAGGTTCTGCGCGATCTTGAGGACGCCCGGATCCTCCAGCAGCGGCTTCAGCCGCGCCAGGACATCCGTCTCCTGCATGTGGGTGAGGTCGGCGGCGGCGCCGAAATCGAGGCCGTCGCCCTTGCGGTGGCCGCAAGGGATGTAGCACGCCTCGCCCGGCGCCACCGCGAGCGACACGCCGCACAGGCCGGCCGTCATCGCGTCGAGGCCGGTGGTCTCGGTATCGACGCAGACCCGGCCGAGGTCGCGCGCCCGCGCGATCCACTGATCGAGCTCCTTGGGCGTGGTCACCGTCTTGTAGGCGTCGAGGTCGATCTTCTGCAGGATCGCGCCGCGCTCCATCACGGCACCGACTTGCGCGGCGGCGGGCTTGGGCGTTTCGCGCTCGGCCTGCTTGACGACGCGGTTGGCGGCGCTGGCCGAGGGCTCGACCGCGGCCGCGATGCCCTCGATGTCCTCGATCCCGAAATGCGCCGCGACGCGCTTGGTGATGGAGTTGAATTCCATGCCTTTCAGGAAGGCGATCAGTTCCTTGGGCTCGGGCTCGTGCACCGCGAACTGCTCAGGCCCTTCGGGCAGCGGCGCGTGGTCGTCGAGGGTGACCAGTTTTTTCGAGATGCGCGCGTTCTCGGCGTTCTCGATCAGGGTCTCGCGGCGCTTGGGCTGCTTGATCTCGCCGGCCCTGGCCAGCAGGGTTTCGAGATCGCCGTATTGGTTGATCAGCTCGGCCGCGGTCTTGACCCCGATGCCGCGCACGCCCGGCACGTTGTCGACGCTGTCGCCGGCCAGGGCCTGGACCTCGATCACCTTGGACGGGGGCACGCCGAACTTCTCCATCACCTCGGCGGAGGCGATGCGCTTGTTCTTCATCGTGTCGTAGAGCTCGACCTGGCCGTCGACCACGAGCTGCATCAGGTCCTTGTCGGACGACACGATGGTGCAGCGGGCACCGGCCTCGCGCGCCAAGCGGGCGTAGGTCGCGATCAGGTCGTCGGCCTCGTAATTGTCCATCTCGACGCAGGAGACGCCGAAGGCGCGGGTGGCGTCGCGCACCAGCGGGAATTGCGGGATCAGGTCGTCGGGCGGCGGCGGGCGGTTGGCCTTGTAGGGATCGTAGAGCTTGTTGCGGAAGGTGACGGCGCCGGCATCGAACACGACGGCAAGATGGGTCGGCTGCTCGGGACCCTTCATGTCCTCGAGCAGCTTCCACATCATGTTGCAGTAGCCGGAGACCGCGCCGACGGGGAGACCGTCGGACTTGCGGCTGAGCGGCGGCAGCGCGTGATAGGCGCGGAACAGATAGCCCGAGCCGTCGATCAGATAGAGGTGATCGCCCTTCTTCAGCGCGCTCGTGGAAACGGACGATGGAGCGGGCTTGCTCAATGCCGGTGCGCCCCGGGCTTCAGGACGAAGCGGCGGTCGCAATAGGGGCATTCGACGAAATCGGCGTCGCCCATCTCCAGATAGACCCGCGGATGGCCGAGCGCCCCGCCGATGCCGTTGCAGGAGACGCGGGTATCCTCGGTTTCGACGATTTCGGGGGCTTCGATGGGCATGGTTTCACGGTCTGATTTGGGAGGCGGCGGGATAATAGTCCCTGGCCCCCCTGCCGCAACCCGCCTTCGCTCACGCTTCGGCGTGGCAGAGCCGTATTCGCGCTATCCCCCCGGAAATTCACAGGGTATTTTGACAGCATGGTCACGCTGAACCGCATCTATACGAAGACCGGCGACAAGGGCGACACCGGGCTGGGCGACGGCACCCGCCGGCCCAAGCACGATCTGCGTATCGCGGCCTATGGCACGGTGGACGAGGCCAATGCCGCGATCGGGGTGGCGCGGCTGGTGGCGGGCGGCGAACTCGACGCCATGCTGGGGCGCATCCAGAACGACCTGTTCGACCTCGGCGCCGATCTGGCGACGCCCGAAGACGGCAAGCGCGGCGCCGGGCGGCTGCGCGTCGTCGACGCCCAGGTCGAGCGCCTGGAGCGCGAGATCGACCTGATGAACGAAGCCCTGAAGCCGCTCGATTCCTTCGTGCTGCCGGGCGGCTCGGCGCAGGCGGCGTACCTGCATCTGGCGCGCACCATCGTGCGGCGCGCCGAACGATTGATCACCGAACTGGCGACGGCGGAGACGGTCGGCGGCGCGGCGATCCGCTACGTCAACCGGCTATCGGATCATCTGTTCGTGGCGAGCCGGCTCGCCAATGACGGCGGCGCCAAGGACGTGCTGTGGATTCCCGGCGCCAACCGCTGAGCTAATGCCCGACGTCGGCGACGCGGCGGCCGAACAGGAAGGCGAGGATGATTCCCGGAACGCCGGTCGCGGCCCAGCCGGGCGTGCCGAACAGCGCCGCGATGCCGTGGGCGAGGAAGCCGGGCAGATGCGCGTCGCACCAGGCGTGGAACGCGGCGACGCCGCCGGCGTTGAACAGCGCCCAGACCTGATCGAGCGAGCGCACCGTGATCTTGCCGCCGTTCTCCAGCGAGGTGACGGCGTCCGCGCCTAGCAGCATCAGGGCCGAGACAACGAGAATCAAACTGATCAACCGCAAGACCACGAACATGGCGCACGCTCCACCCCACCCTCTTCACGCTACTGAGCGCCACGGTGGGGCACAAGAACGGTAATGCCCGATTAACCATCAATCTCTTGCGATGGTTTCCCGCTGTCGCTTTTGTGCCGCTGCGAAGGCGTCGGGTTTGCCCAAGCGACGGGCAGGCTGCCGCCCGATCGGGCAAGGCTTGGTGGGTGGCAACGCCGACACCCCGGCCTGGCGACCCGGCGGCTGCTTGGGCTGTCCAGACCGTCTTGTCCGGCGGCGAGATGCGTCACGCCGACTTAGGCACGCACTTTCATTCTTGGCAGGTCGATCTGCAATTCGGCATCCATCTTCGCAAGTGCTTCGTCAATTACCCACATCTGCGAGCTGTGCCGAAGATCGAGCAGACGGCGAACGGAGTTCTCCGGCATGCCAAGCGCGTGCGCCAGACGCGTCCGGGACCATTTCTGCTTCTGCATATTGACGTAAACAGCCAATTTGGCCGTCACCAACGACGGTAGCGCGATCCTGTCACCGCCGAACGGTGGATGGGGAATCGGACGTCCGGCCTTGATGTAGCCCTCAAGGGCCGCAATCAGGCAATCCTGCGCGTTATCGAGCGCTTCTTCTTTTGTCTCGCCTTCCGTCAACGCCTCGGGGATGTCCGGAAAGCGGATGAGCCACCAGCCGTTCTTCTGCCGTTCCAACTTATAGGGATAGCCGAACGCAACATTTGCCATGCCTAGTTCTCCAAATCCGCTCTCGTCAGGCCAAGCTGACCGAGCATTGCCTTGAGCAAGCCGGGTCCGATTTCCTTGCGCCGATCTTTCAACGTCGTAAAGCGGTTCCCGTAGCAGAGGCGCCCGTGGCTGCCTTTTCCATGACCGGAATCGAAACCAACAAGAACACCGCGGCTGCGGCCGATCCGCTTTATCTTGCGTTCGAATTCGTGACCGTTCGCACATAAATGATCGCACATATTTGTGCGACTGACAATACAACAAAAAGCCGCCCGCGGTTTCCCGCAGGCGGCTCTTGTTGCTCGGGCAAAAGCCTATTGCGCGGCGGGCGCTTCGGCCTTTTGTTTCTTCGACAGGTCCTCGCCGGTGGCCTGGTCGACCTGCTTCATCGAGAGGCGGACCTTGCCGCGGTCGTCGAAGCCGAGCAGCTTGACCTTCACCGCCTGGCCTTCCTTGACCACGTCGGAGGGCTTGTTGACGCGGCCGGCGGCCATCTCCGAGACATGCACCAGGCCGTCCTTGGGCCCGAAGAAGTTCACGAAGGCGCCGAAGTCCATGACCTTGACGATCTTGCCGTCATAGATCTCGCCGACCTCGGGCTCGGCCACGATGCTCTTGATCCATTTGAGCGCCGCCTTGATCGACTCGCCGTCGGCGGATGCGATCTTCACCGTGCCGTCGTCCTCGATGTTGATCTTGGCGCCGGTCTTCTCGACGATCTCGCGGATCACCTTGCCGCCCGAGCCGATCACTTCGCGGATCTTGTCGGTCGGGATCTTGATCTGCTCGATGCGCGGGGCGTGCTCGCCGAGCTCGGCGCGGGCGCCGGTCAGCGCCTTGTTCATCTCGCCGAGGATGTGGATGCGGCCGTCCTTGGCCTGATCGAGCGCGACGCGCATGATCTCCTCGGTGATGCCCGCGATCTTGATGTCCATCTGCAGCGCGGTGATGCCGTCCTGCGTTCCGGCGACCTTGAAGTCCATGTCGCCGAGATGATCTTCATCGCCCAGGATGTCCGACAGGACGGCGAAGCGCTCGCCTTCCAGGATGAGGCCCATCGCGATGCCCGCAGTCGGCTTCTTCAAGGGCACGCCGGCGTCCATCAACGCCAGCGAGGTTCCGCAGACCGTCGCCATCGAGGACGAGCCGTTCGACTCGGTGATTTCCGACACCACGCGCAGCGTGTAGGGGAACTCCTCCTTCTTGGGCAGCATCGGATGGATGGCGCGCCAGGCGAGCTTGCCGTGGCCGATGTCGCGGCGGCTCGGCGCCCCCATGCGGCCGGTTTCGCCGACCGAATAGGGCGGGAAATTGTAGTGCAGCATGAAGTTCTGCTTCACGGTGCCTTCGAGCTGGTCCATGAACTGCTCGTCTTCCGCGGTGCCGAGCGTGGTGACGACCAGCGCCTGGGTCTCGCCGCGGGTGAACAGCGCCGAGCCATGGGTGCGCGGCAGGATGCCGACTTCCGCGACGATCGGACGGACCGTGGTGAGATTGCGCCCGTCGATGCGCGTCTTGGTGTCGAGCACCGCATTGCGCATGATCTTGGCTTCCAGGTCGTGGAACAGGTTGCCGAATTCCTTGGCCGAGACCTTGCCGTCGCCTTCGCCGACGAAATACTCCGCCGTCTTCTTCTTGATCTCGGCGATGCGGTCGCGGCGCTCGAACTTGATCGGGATCTGGAAGGCGCCCGCGAGATTGACCCCGGCGACCTTTTCGATCTCCATCGCCAGGACATGGGTGCCGGCTTCCGGAACCGGACGCGGCTCCTTGGCGCCCTTCTCGGCGAGGCGGATGATGGCGTTGATCGCATGCTGCATCTCGCGGTGACCGAACATGACGGCGCCGAGCATGACGTCCTCGGACAGCTCCTGGGCCTCGGATTCCACCATCAGCACCGCGTCGGCGGTGCCGGCGACGGTGAGATCGAGCTTGGAATTGACCATGTCGTCGATCGGCGGGTTCAGCTTGTATTCGCCGTCGATATAGCCGACGCGGGCGGCGCCGATCGGGCCCATGAAGGGAATGCCCGAGATCGTGAGCGCGGCGGAAGCGGCGACCATGCCGACGATGTCGGGATCGTTCTCCATGTCATGGGAGAGGACCTGGACCACGACCAGCGTCTCGTTGCGGTAACCCTCGGCGAACAAGGGGCGGATCGGGCGGTCGATCAGGCGCGAGATCAGCGTCTCGCGCTCGGTCGGGGCACGCTCGCGCTTGAAATAGCCGCCCGGGATCTTGCCGGCGGCGTAATAGCGTTCCTGGTAGTTGACGGTGAGCGGGAAGAAATCCACGCCCTCGCGCGGACTGGCCGCGCCCACGACGGTCGCCAGCACGACCGTCTCGCCATAGGTGGCGAGAACCGCGCCGTCAGCCTGACGCGCGATCTTGCCGGTTTCGAGCGTCAGCGTTCTGCCGCCCCATTCGAACGATTCCTTGTGTATGTTGAACATCTGCTTCTTCTTTCTTCGGTTGCCGAGGCCGGATTGCCTCGACATTTTGCGCGGCGGGCCTCATTGCCATCAGCCGCGCGGATGCACCCCTTGGCCCATGCCTCGAAGTGCGCAAACGCGCGCGCCCGCGACCATCGCGAACCCACGCGGGACTCTTGTCTTGATGAAACCCGAACCGCTCAGCGGCGCAGGCCCAGGCGTTCGATCAGCGACTCGTAGCGCTTGACGTCGGTCGCCTTGACGTAGTCGAGCAGCTTGCGGCGGGTCGAGACCATGCGGATCAGGCCGCGGCGCGAATGGTTGTCCTTCGCGTGCGTCTTGAAGTGGTCGGTCAGATCGTTGATGCGTTCGGAAAGGATCGCGACCTGGACTTCGGGCGAACCGGTGTCGCCTTCCTTGGTGGCGAATTTCGCAACGACTTCATTCTTGCGTTCGGCGGTGATCATGTTCGGCGTCGGGCCTTTCAAAGGTTGAAAACACGGAATGGACGAAGCTCGCCGGATGCGATTTCGGCCAGTGCCACCGGCTCGCCCTCAGAGGTCTGAAGAAAAACCGTGAGCCCTTGAAGATCGCCGTCTTCGGAGCGGCCTTCCGTGATCCTGGCGAACTGGTTCGCGCGGATCAGAATCGGATTGCCGCTTCGCAGGCGGATCGCTTCCTGGCCCGTGACAGCCAACGCCGGGATGCCGTCCAGCGCGGTTGCAATGGGCCTCAAGTGCTCAAAAGCGGCGGGAATATGCATAGAACCCCCCTCGATTGCTAGGGGTACGGCCAAATCTTCGGTAAATCCCCCGATCCGGGTGCGCCGCAGGGCCGAAACATGGCCCAAAGTGCCCAGGCCCAGGGCCAGGTCGCGGACCCAGGAACGGACGTAAGTGCCTTTGCCGCAAAGGATTTCGAACTCGGCATGGTCGGGGTCTGGGATCCCCAGCAGGCGGGCCTCCAACACCTCGACGGTGCGGGGTTCCAGGACGACCTCCTGGCCCTCCCGGGCGAGGTCGTAGGCGCGCTCGCCCGCAACCTTGATCGCGGAGTAGGCCGGCGGCACTTGCGTCAGGGCGCCGATGAAGGCCGGCAGGGCGGCCACGATCTCGTCGCGCGTCGGGCGCTTGTCGGCGGTGGCGGTGACTTTGCCTTCGGCATCGTCGGTGTCGCGCGCCTCGCCCCAGCGCGCGGTGAAGCGGTAGGTCTTGCGGGCATCCATGGCGTAGGGAACGGTCTTGGTCGCCTCGCCCAGCGCGATGGCGAGGACGCCGGTCGCCATCGGGTCGAGCGTGCCGGCATGGCCGGCTTTGCGGGCATCGAAGATGCGCCGCACCGCCCCCACCACCTGGGTGGAGGTCATGCCGGACGGCTTGTCGATGATGACCCAGCCGTGCACCGGCTGGCCCTTCTTCCTGCGTCCCATCGGATTGCCGAAGGAGGTTGCGGCGCGCTTGTGGCAAGCGCGCCGCCCAAAGGCAAGCCGCCGATGCCTAGGCGCGTTCCAGGCGGAAGGCGACGATGCCTTCCTCGCCCGGGATGTAGGGCACCTTGTCCAGCATCGAGGCGTAGAGATTGTGGTCGGCGCGGACGCCGAACAGGCGGACGTCGTGGGCCTTGAACCCAGGACCGAATTTGGCGGCGACGTTTTCGTCCAGCCAGTGCGGCTCGGTCGGGGTCGGGGCGTGGCCGATCTCGACGATGACGAGGATGCGACCCTTGGGCGCCGTTACGCGCTTGAGCTCGGCAATGGTGGCGTCGACGTCGTCGACATGGTCCAGGCTGTTGAAGGTGGTGACGATGTCGAAATGGCCGTCGGGGAACGGGATCTTCTCGGACGGCGCGGCGCAATAGCTCATCTGCTGGCGGTCGTCCTCGACCAGCTTGCGGTAGGCGTCGGCGAGGGGGTCGAGGCCGACGCGCTGGCGCGCATTGTCGGCCCATTCCAGGCTGCCGCACGGGCCGCAGCCGATGTCGAGCACCGCCTTGCCGGCATAGTCGGCCTTGGCGAGGCCGAAGAACGTCGTGAAGAAGTGTTCGTAGTGCGCGCGCTCATGCGCCTGCTGCGTGGGATTTTTCACCATGGTCTGCGCGACGCCGCGCCAATAGCGCAGCTCGTGATGCTCCTTGTATTTCAACCGCGCCGATTGCGGCAGCAGTGACAGGGCGGAGTTCAGGAGCACCTTGGCCGTGGGCTTGATGAGATCGAGCATGGCAATCCTCGCGCGTGTTTCGAAACGGGACATATCCCGTGGGCAGAAATAGACCGTGCAAGGCGGGGGCCAGACGCTTTCAACCGTCACGGCCGGCCCCGTGCCGGCCATCCATGAACACCCATGCCACATGGGTGTTCATGGGTCGCCGGGCCTCTTAACGACAGTGTAAGAGGGCCCGGCGATGACGAGGGCGTTAGGGAGAAGACCCCTCGTCCGGCTCGTCGCTCTTCAAGTCCTGCTGGACGCGCGAGGATTTGAGGATGGTCTCGATCTTCTGGGCCTCGGCGAAGGATTCGTCCTCGACGAAGCGCAGGTCGGGCGTGAACTTCATGGCGATCAGCTTGCCCATCTCGCCGCGCAGATAGCCCTTGTGCTTGTTGAGCGCCGCCACCACCTGCTTGGCGTTCTTGCCGCCCAAAGGCTCGCAGAACACCGTGGCGTAGCGCATGTCGGGCGACGGCTTGACCTGGGTGATGGTCACCGAAATGCCGGCAAGATCGGGATCGCGGATGTCGCCGCGGCGCAGGACGTCGGCCAGGGCGTGGCGCAGCATCTCGCCGACGCGGAGCTGGCGCTGGGTCGGGCCGGTGGGGGAAGCGGAGTGGCGTCGTGTCATGGGGAACAGCGAGTGGCGAATGGCGAGTAGCGAATAGGGCATCCCTATTCGCTATTCGCTGCTCGCCATTCGCTCCTTATAAAGCGCGCTGGATGGTCTCGACCTCGAAGCACTCGATGGTGTCGCCCTTCTTCATGTCCTGGTAGTTGGCGAAGGCCATGCCGCATTCCTGGCCGGTCTGCACCTCGCGCACCTCGTCCTTGAAGCGCTTGAGCGTGGAAAGCTCGCCCTCGTGCACCACGACGTTGTCGCGGATCAGGCGGACCTTGGCGCCGCGGCGCACGATGCCGTCGGTGACGCGGCAGCCGGCGACCTTGCCGGCCTTGGAGATGTCGAACACTTCCAGGATCTCGGCATTGCCGAGGAACTTCTCGCGGATCTCCGGCGCCAGCATGCCCGAGAGCACGGCTTTGATGTCGTCCACCACGTTGTAGATGATGCTGTAGTAGCGGATGTCGACGCCGTCGCGCTTGGCCCGCTCGCGCGCCAGCTTGTCGGCGCGGACGTTGAAGCCGAACACCGCGGCGCCCGAGGCATGCGCCAGGATGATGTCGCTCTCGGTGATGCCGCCGACGCCGGCCTGCAGCACCTGCACCGCGACCTCGTCGGTGCCGAGCTTGTTCAGCGCGCCCTGGATCGCTTCGGAAGAACCCTGCACGTCGGATTTGAGCACCAGCGGCAACAGGCGCTTCTCGCCGCTGTCGCGGGTCTTGAGCAACTGGTCGAGCGTCTGGCGCGACGACGCGGCCTGGCGCGCCTCGCGGCGCTTGCGGGCGCGGTATTCGGTGACTTCGCGGGCGCGGGCTTCGCTCTCGACCACCACCATCTCGTCGCCGGCTTCCGGCGCGCCGGAGAGACCCAGTACCTCGATCGGCGTGGCGGGACCGGCCGTCGGCACGGTTTCGCCGCGGTCGTTCTGCAACAGACGCACCTTGCCCCATTCCGAGCCGGCGACGACGATGTCGCCGACCTTCAGCGTGCCGCGCTGGACCAGCACGGTGGCGACCGGGCCGCGGCCGCGGTCGAGCTTGGCCTCGATCACCGCGCCTTCGGCCGAGCGGTCGGGATTGGCTTTGAGGTCGAGCACTTCGGCCTGGAGCAGGATGGCTTCTTCCAGCTTGTCGAGATTGGTGCCCTTGGTGGCGGAGACCTCGATGGCGAGGGTCTCGCCGCCCAGCTCTTCGACCTGGATCTCGTGCTGCAACAGTTCGGTCTTGACCCGCATCGGGTCGGCGTTGCCCTTGTCGATCTTGTTGACCGCGACGATGATCGGGACATGCGCCGCCTTGGCGTGCGCGATGGCTTCCACGGTCTGCGGCATGACGCCGTCATCGGCGGCGACCACCAGGATGACGAGATCGGTGACCTTGGCGCCGCGGCCGCGCATCGCGGTGAAGGCGGCGTGGCCGGGGGTGTCGAGGAAGGTGATCTTCTGGCCGCCCTTGAGCTGCACCTGATAGGCGCCGATGTGCTGGGTGATGCCGCCGGCTTCGCCCGAGACGACGTCGGTCTTGCGCAGCGCATCGAGCAGCGAGGTCTTGCCGTGGTCGACATGGCCCATGACGGTGACGACCGGCGGGCGCGAGACCAGGTGGCCGTCCTCGTCGTCGCTGCCCTTGAGGCCTTCGAGCACGTCGGATTCGGCGACGCGGCGGACGGTGTGGCCGTATTCGGCGGCAACCAGTTCGGCGGTGTCGGCGTCGATCGTGTCGTTCACCGTCGCCATATGGCCGTTCTTCATCAGCACCTTGATGATGTCGACGGCGCGGCGCGCCATGCGGTTGGCGAGCTCGGCGACCGTGATGGTCTCCGGGATCGTCACTTCGCGCGGACCGGCGGGGCCGGCAGGGGCGGCCTGCGCACCCTTCACGCGCTGGAGATGGCGGCGATAGGAGGCGACCGAGCGCATGCGCTCGTCGTCGCCCGACAGGGCGCGGGTGACGGTGAGCTTGCCGCGGCGGCGATTGTCTTCGCTGACCTTCTTGACGGCGGCGGGCTTGGCCGGAACCTTGGCGCCCTTCTTGGTGACGGCCTCTTCTTCTTCCTCGTTGACCGGGCGGCGGGTGCGCGCCGCGGCGGCGGCGGCGGCCGCAGCGGTGGCCGGCGCCGCCGTGGAGGCGGCGGCGGACGGCGCATCGGATTTGTGCTCGCGGCGGGCAAGCTCTTCTTCGGCATGCTTGCGCGCGGTTTCCTCGGCGGCCTTGCGGGCGTCTTCCTCGGCCTTGCGGCGGGCGGCGGCATCGCGCTCGACGCGGAGCTTTTCGTCTTCCGCGGCGCGCAGGCGCGCTTCCTCCTCGGCGCGCTTGCGCGCTTCGGTCTCATAGACGCGGGCATCGGCGAGGGCGGCGCCGCGGCGGGCCTTTTCTTCCTCGGTGAGCTGGCGCAGCACGACGCCGCGCGGCGCCGCGGCGGGGGCCGGCGCCGGCGCGGCCCGCTCCGGCGCCTTGGCGGCGGGAGCGGCCTTCTCGGGCGCCTTGACCGGGGCGGGGGCCGGGCCGAGCGTGCGCTTCTTCTCCACCACGACCGCCTTGGTGCGGCCATGGCTGAAGCTCTGCTTCACGGTCGAGGTCTCGACCTTCTTCAGCGTCAAGGGCTGGCGGCCGCCGGGCTTCTTGGTGGTGTCGTTCGTATCGCTCATTCGTCGCTTTCGTGAGAGGCACAAGGAACGCCGCGAAACCCCGACAGCCTTTTGGCGTCGAAGCGCAAGCGTTCCTGGAGCCGCCCGGATTTGAGGGCTGCATGTATCACATTCTCGCGCCCCACCGCCAAGCCGATTTCGGCCGAGCTAAGGCATTCGATCGTCTCGATTTTCAGTCCACGGGCGTGGCCGGCGCCGAACAGCTTGCGCTTGCCGTCGGCCGAACCGTCCGAGGCCTCGACCAGAAGCGCCGGCGGGGAGGCGGACTGGATCGCCTTGAGCACCGTGTCGAAGCCCAGGACGATCGCGCCCGAGCGGCGCGCCATGCCGAGATCGGCCTGCATGCGCGCAACCAGCAAAGCCTCGGCGCGGGCGGCAAGATCGGGCGCCGCTCTCGCCGGCGCCTTGGCCGCCTTGGCGAAAAGGTTCTTCTTGGCCGCCGCCGCGACCGATTTGGCATCGGCCGTGACCCAGAGGCCGCGCCCCGGCAACACCGCCGCCACGTCGGGCACGACTTCGCCATCCGGCGCGACCGCGAAGCGGAGCAGCCGGTCTTCCGGCAGGACCTCTCCGCTCACGATGCAGCGGCGTTCGCGCATCGCATCGCTCTCGTCTGGGATGGCGGCGGCGAGACTCAAGCGCTCTCTTCTCCCTCGTCTTCGGCAACGTCTTCGGCGGCCGCTTCGGGTTCGGGAAGCTCTTCGATCCAGCCCGCCTTGACGCGCGCCTTCATGACGATGGCGTTGGCGTCGTCATTGGTCAGGTTGAAGCCTTCGAGCGCGCCGGGGATGCGCACGCGCTCCTTCTCCTTGTTGACCTCGTAATAGCCGAGCAGGTCGTCGGTGGCGCAGCCCGCGAGATCCTCGAGGCTCTTGATGCCGGCCTCGCCGAGCGCGACCGCCATGGCCGCCGTGATGCCCTCGACCTCGAGCACGTCGTCCGCGACGCCCAGTTCCTTGCGCTTGTCGTCCATTTCCTTGTTCTTCGCCTCGATGAATTCCAAGGCCCGCTGCTGCAGTTCCTGGGCGGTTTCCTCGTCGAACCCTTCGACCGAGGCAAGTTCGTTCAGCGGCACATAGGCCACGTCCTCGATGGTCGCGAAACCTTCGGACGCGAGAAGCTGGGCCACGGTCTCGTCGACGTCGAGCGAGTCCATGTAGAGCTTGGTGCGCTCGGTGAATTCCTTCTGGCGGCGCTCCGATTCCTCGGCCTCGGTCAGGATGTCGAGCTGCCAGCCGGTGAGCTGCGACGCCAGGCGCACATTCTGGCCGCGGCGGCCGATGGCGAGCGACAACTGCTCGTCGGGCACCACGACCTCGGTGCGGTGGGTGTCTTCGTCGAGCACGACCTTGGAGACTTCCGCCGGCGCCAGGGCGTTGACGATGAAGGTCGCCGCCTCGTTGTTCCACGGGATGATGTCGATGCGCTCGCCCTGGAGCTCCTGCACCACGGCCTGGACGCGCACGCCGCGCATGCCGACGCAGGCGCCGACCGGATCGATGCTCGAATCCTTGCTGATCACCGCGATCTTGGCGCGGGAGCCGGGATCGCGCGCCACGGCGCGGATCTCGATGATGCCGTCATAGATCTCCGGCACTTCCTGCGCGAAGAGGCGGACCATGAACTGGGGATGCGAACGGGAGAGGAAAATCTGCGGCCCGCGGGTCTCGCGGCGCACGTCGTAGATATAGGCGCGGATGCGGTCGCCGGCGCGGAAGCTCTCGCGCGGGATCATCTCGTCGCGGCGCACCACGCCCTCGGCGCGGCCGAGGTCGACGACGACGGAGCCGAACTCCGAGCGCTTGACGATGCCGTGCACGATCTCGCCGATGCGGTCCTTGTATTCCTCGAACTGGCGCTCGCGCTCGGCGTCGCGCACCTTCTGCACGATCACCTGCTTGGCGTTCTGCGCGTTGATGCGGTTGAAATCGACCGGCGGCAGGGTCTCGGCGATGATGTCGCCGACCTGGGCGGCGGGATTGCGGGCGCGCGCGTCGGCGAGACTGATCTCGGTCTTGTCGTTCTCGACCAGCTCGACGACGTGGAGATAGCGCGAGACATGGGTCTCGCCGGTCTTGGGGTCGATGTCGACCTTGATGTCGTTCTCGCTGCCGTAATGCGCCTTGGCGGCGCGCTGCATCGCCTCTTCCATGGCGGTGAGCACGACCTGCTTGTCGATCGACTTGTCGCGCGCGACGGCGTCCGCGATCTGCAGAAGCTCGGTGCGGTTTGCGGCAATGGCGGCCATGATGGTTCTTTCTCCTAACTCTTTTGTGCGCCTCCGCGCACGGGGCTTAGTCTGCGCGCGTCTGCGCGTTTTCTTGCAGATCGGCGCGTTTGCGCGCCTTCAAATCTTCGGCGATGAGGGCATCGGTCAGGACGAGCTTCGCTTCGGCGATCTGTTTGAAGGGGATCGAGAAACGCCGACCTTGGCAATCGATTGTGACGTCTTGTCCGTCGAGCCCGAGCAGGCGGCCGCGGAACCGCTTGCGCTCATCGAGAGAGACATGGAGTTCCAGCTTGGCCTCGTGCCCGGCCCAGCGCGCAAAATCGGCGAGGCGGGTCAAGGGGCGGTCGATGCCGGGGGAGGAGACTTCGAGCTCGAAATCGCCGCCGAGCGGGTCTTCCTTCTCGATGAAATCGAGCAAGGCGCGGCTGAGCAGGGCGCAATCCTCGACATTCATCGTGCCGTCCGGACGCTCGGCCATGATCTGCAGGGTCTTGGTATGGCCGCCCATCAGGCGCAGGCGCACGAGCCGAAACCCGGCCGCTTCCACGGCGGGTTCGATGATCGGCTCCAAATGGGCCATGGCGGTGATCAGCGGCAGGCTCCCTAAGCTATTGGCGAACAAAGCTTTTGCCCCGCGGCGGCTCTTGCGAACCGCCACACAACGATACTTTGTTGTCTGGGATGGCGGCTATGTACGCCGCCAGCAGCCCTAATTCAAGGCCGCGCGCCGGGATTTGCCGCGGCGTCCGACGGCGGCGGCGGCCGGATGGTGCTGCCCTCGCCGATGCCGATGGTGACTTCGGAGGGCTGTGCCGCGGGCTTTTCCGGGGAAATCTTGAAGGTCAGGAAGCACAGGGCGATGGCGGCCGCGGTCAGAATGAGCGCAAGGCCGATCGGGAGCAATTCGGTGTAGTCGCGGCGCGGGCGGTCGTCGTCGTCTTCGATGGTCATGGCGCCATCTTATCAGTCCGCACGAAACGGAGAAATGCCGGCGGGCCGTGCAGTTCCTTGGCTTCGTAGCGGGTCGGCGGCCAGCCGGCGGGGCGGCTGCGCCAATCGGACGGCCCGGCGGCGGTCCAGGCAAAGGCGGGATGGGCCATCAGCCGCTCCAGCGCATAGGCGAGATAGCCGGCATCGTCGCTGGCGAAGCGCAATTCGGCACCGGGCCTCAGGACGCGCGCCAGCGCGTCCAGCATCGCCATCTGGAGGAAGCGGCGCTTGTGGTGCCGCGTCTTGGGCCAGGGATCGGGGAACAGCAGGAAGAAGCGGCCGATGCTCGCAGCGGGCAGCGCGGCGATGATGTCGCGCGCGTCGTCTTCGTAGAGACGGATGTTGGCGAGCGGCTGCTCATCCAGCTTGCTGAGCAGCTTGGCGGTGCCGGAGATGTAGGGCTCGGCGCCGATCAGGCCGATGCTGGGATGGTGCCCTGCCTGCCACAGCAGATGCTCGCCGGCGCCGTAGCCGACTTCGAGCCAGACGTCGTCGACCGGTTCAGGAAAATAGCTGCGCGGATCACGTGCGGCTTCGGGCTTCAGGAGAAGGGATGGCAGAAGCGTATGGCGCAATGCTTCTTGATGCGCTGAAAGCTTCGGCCCTTTGCGGCGGCCGTAGATCAGACGGCGTTGGCGTTGTGGCGTTTCGGTCATGCAACAAACACCGCTGTCATCCCCGGCGAGCCGCGAAGCGGCGAGGGAAGGCAACCCAGGCGGACAGACCGGCCTCGATCTGACCACCTGGGTCCCCTTCCTCTCGCTGCGCTCGGCCGGGGATGACAAGTGGGCTTTAGACGGCCCGCTTCAGCGCCTCGGCGAGATCGGTCTTCTCCCAGGAGAAGCCGCCCTGCGCGTCGGGCTCGCGGCCGAAATGGCCGTAGGACGAAGTGCGGGCGTAGATCGGCTTGTTGAGGCCCAGATGCTCGCGGATCTTGCGCGGCTTCAGGCTCATCAGCTCGGGCAGGAGCTTCTCGAGCTTGGCCTCGTCGACCTTGCCGGTGCCGTGGGTGTCGACATAGACCGACAAGGGATCGGCGACGCCGATGGCATAGGCGATCTGGATGGTGCAGCGCTCGGCAAGGCCGGCGGCCACCACGTTCTTGGCAAGATAGCGCGCGGCATAGGCGGCCGAGCGGTCGACCTTGGTCGGGTCCTTGCCCGAGAACGCGCCGCCGCCATGCGGCGCCGCGCCGCCGTAAGTGTCGACGATGATCTTGCGCCCGGTGAGGCCGCAGTCGCCGTCCGGACCGCCGATCACGAAGGAGCCGGTCGGATTCACGTGCCAGATGGTCTTGTCGTTGATCCATTCGGCCGGCAGCGCCTGGCGGATATAGGGCTCGACGATCTTGCGGATGTCGTTCGAGGTCTGCGATTCGTGGCTGTGCTGGGTGGAGAGCACGATCTGCGTCGCCTCGACCGGCTTGCCGTTCTCGTAGCGCAGCGTGACCTGGCTCTTGGCGTCGGGCTGCAGCGTCGGTTCCTTGCCGCCGTGGCGCGCATCGGCGAGCAGCTTGAGGATCTTGTGGCTGTAGAACAGCGGCGCCGGCATCAGGGCCGGGGTCTCGGTGCAGGCATAGCCGAACATGATGCCCTGGTCGCCCGCGCCCTCATCCTTGTTGCCGGATGCGTCGACGCCCTGGGCGATATGCGCCGACTGCGCGTGCAGCAGCACTTCGACCTGGGCGTTCTTCCAGTGGAAGCCCTCTTGTTCGTAGCCGATGGCCTTGATCGCCTGGCGCGCGACCTCTTCGACCTCGGCGGCGCCGATATGCTTGGGACCGCGGGTCTCGCCCGCGATCACCACGCGGTTGGTGGTGCACAGCGTCTCGCAGGCGGCGCGGATGTCCCATTCGGACAGGCCGCTCTTGGGGCCTTCCCGGAAGAACAGGTCCACCACTTCGTCGGAGATGCGGTCGCTCACCTTGTCGGGGTGGCCTTCGGACACGCTTTCGCTGGTGAACAGGTAGTTTTGCCGCGCCATCCCGAGAAATCCCTTTTGAACCCCAAGTGAGACGGCGCTTTTTGCAAGGATTGACCCCTAGGTCAACTGGCGTGCGAACAGGCACCGACTGTAAGCTGCGGCGTCGAAAATACAGCGGGAGAAATGTCCATGGTTGCGCCCTTCCAAGGCGGCTGCCTGTGCGGCGCCGTCCGGTACGAGTCCGCGAGCGAACCCATCGCCGTGATGGAATGCCACTGCCGCGATTGCCAGCGTTCGACCGGCGGCGCCGGCACCGTCGCGGTCCTGCTGCCCAAGCCGGTCTTCGCGCTGACCAAGGGAACGCCGAAAGGCTATACGGTGACGGGCGACAATGGCGGCGAGGTCACGCGCTTCTTCTGCGCCGAATGCGGCTCGCCGCTCTACAGCCTGCCGGCCAACGCGCCGCTCGCGGTGGTCAAGGCCGGCTCGCTGGACGATCCCAGCTGGATCAAAATCGGCGGCGCGCTCTACACCAGCTCGGCGCAGCCCTGGGCGCATATCGACCGCAGCCTGCCGGCGTTCGAGAAGATGCCGCCGATGGGGTGAGCATCCTTCGGGGCCGCTTCGCGGCACCTCAGGATGACGAAACCTGCAAGCTTCGGCGAACTATAGAATGAACCGCGACAGGTCCTGATCCTTGGCGAGATCGTCGACGCGGCTGTGCACGTAAGGACCGTCGACGGTGATGGTGTCGCCGCCGCGCTCGCTGGCGGAAAAGCTGACCTCGTCGAGCACGCGCTCCATCACGGTCTGCAGACGCCGGGCGCCGATATTCTCGACCGAGGCATTGACCTGGGCCGCGATGTCGGCGATGGCGCCGATGCCGTCTTGCGTGAAATTCAACGTCACGCCTTCGGTGTGCAGCAGCGCGACATACTGCTTGATCAGGCTCGCTTCCGGCTCGGTGAGGATGCGCTGGAAGTCGTCGCGGGTGAGCGCTTTCAGCTCGACGCGGATCGGCAGGCGGCCCTGCAATTCGGGCAACAGGTCCGACGGCTTGGCGGTGTGGAAGGCGCCCGAGGCGATGAACAGGATGTGATCGGTCTTCACCTGGCCGTGCTTGGTCGCGACGGTGGTGCCTTCGATCAGCGGCAGAAGATCGCGCTGCACGCCCTCGCGGGAGACGTCGCCGCCGCCGCGATGCTCGGAGCGGGCGCAGATCTTGTCGATCTCGTCGAGGAAGACGATGCCGTGATTCTCCACCGTATGGATCGCCTCGCGCAGGATCGCGTCCTCGTCGAGCAGCTTGTCGGCCTCTTCCGCGACCAGCGGGGCGTGCGCGTCGGCGACCGTCAGACGGCGCTTCTTGCCCTTGCCGCCCAGCGCCTTGCCCAGCATGTCGGAGAGGTTGAGCATGGAGATCTGCGCGTTCGGCATGCCGGGAATCTCGAAGGCGGGCATGCCGCCCGCGTCCTTCATCTCGAGCTCGACTTCCTTCTTGTCGAGTTCGCCCTGGCGCAGCGATTTGCGGAAGCTCTCGCGCGTCGGGCCGCCGGAATTGCCGACCAGCGCGTCGAGCAGGCGGTCCTCGGCCCGCGCCTCGGCCTGGGCTTCGACGTCGCGGCGCTTGGCGGCACGCACCTGGGCGATGCCGACTTCGAGCAGGTCGCGCACGATCTGCTCGACGTCGCGGCCGACATAGCCGACCTCGGTGAACTTGGTGGCTTCGACCTTGAGGAACGGCGCCTGCGCCAGCTTCGCCAGGCGGCGCGAAATCTCGGTCTTGCCGACGCCGGTCGGGCCGATCATCAGGATGTTCTTGGGCAGGACTTCCTCGCGCAGCTCCACCGCCAATTGCTGGCGGCGCCAGCGGTTGCGCAGGGCGATAGCGACGGCGCGCTTGGCATCGTTCTGCCCGACGATATGGCGGTCCAGTTCCGAGACGATCTCGCGGGGCGTGAAAGAGGAGCTCATGGACGTCCATATGGGGATGCGCCGGCGACAATCAAATCGCGGCTTTCACGTCTGTTTCCGAGAAATCCGCGCCCTTGTACAAGAGCGGCTCGCCCGTCATTTTCGCCAAGGCATATGAAAAGCAGTCGCCAAAGTTCAACTTTGCCCGATGGCGTCCCTTGCCGAATATCCTGAAGGCGCTTCTTGCAAAGTTGGCCATTGCGGAGTCGACAGGAACGATGATTGCGCCAATTCGGGCGAGCAAAAGGTCGATTTGCAATTCGGCGTCGGCGCCCGCGCGACTGATTGCGACAATGCCGAGTTCAACCGCGGTCGCGGCGGATATCCGCACTTCGGGCGCGTTGACCATGGCATCGAGATAACGAGCCGCGTCTTCTTCTTTGAAGAGCACTGCCAGCAACGCGGAGGTGTCGACCACCATCAGGTCGGCAGACCATTCTCGTCATAACCGAGAATTTCATCGGGCGTCCGATCGTCCAGAACAGGGAGCTTTTCGAACGCTTCAACAATTTCCATGATCGCCGCTTTCCGCGCTTCGCGATCCGACATCTCCTTGGACGCATTGCGTTCCAGGCGCTCTTCAAGCGCCTTGATCACCGCGTCAGTCAGCGTCTCGCCTTTCTGTTTGGCAAGCTTTCGGGCCAACTTGTTCGCCTTGGGATTGTTAATGTGGAGCGCCATCCGGCACCTATGTACATGCTCTATTATAAATGTACATAGAATGGGACGCGTCTTCAAGCGCTTTCCAGAACCTCGATGACGATGTTCTCGTTGGTGTAGATGCAGATGTCGGCGGCGATCTTCATGGCGCGGCGGGCGATCTCCTCGGCCGAGAGGTCCATCGCCAGCAGCGCCCGCGCGGCGGCGAGCGCGAACGGCCCGCCCGAGCCGATGCCGATCAGGCCGTCCTCCGGCTCGACCACGTCGCCGGTACCCGAGAGGATGAGCGAGGTCCGCGCGTCGGCGACCGCCATCATGGCTTCGAGACGGCGCAGATAGCGGTCGGTGCGCCAGTCCTTCGCCAGCTCGACGCAGGCGCGCGCCAGATTGCCCGGATGCTGCTCGATCTTGGCTTCCAGCCGCTCCGACAGGGCGAAGGCGTCGGCGGTGGCGCCGGCGAAGCCGACCAGCACGTCGCCCCCCATTGGGCCCTTGCCGATGCGGCGCACCTTGCGGGCGTTGGATTTCATCACCGTGGCGCCGGCCGTGACCTGGCCGTCGCCGGCGACGACGACGCGGCCGCCCTTGCGCACCGAAAGAATGGTGGTCGAACGCCATTTTTCTTTGGCTGTCATGAACCCGTCACCTATGCTGCGCGGACAACCTTTAGCGGTGCCCGGCCATGCGGAATGTCCTTGTAGCTGCAAGCTTATTGGCCGTGGCCTTGGCGGCGCAACCGGCCCGGCCCGCGCCCCATCACCTATGATTGCCAAGTGCGCCTGACAAGGGTGCCGGCGATCCCGCCGGTTCCGGCCGGCGCGGCCAATCCCTGGCAATGCACGGCACCGACCACCAAACCGGACACGGGGACCCATTGGCAGCGCAACTCGCTGGAATATTGCCGGATCGCGGTCGGCGCCTATGAGGGCGCGCTGGACGCGGCGCAGCGCCTCGCCGAGCGCTACAAGCGCGGCGCGTGGATCGTGATCCTGGATGCCGACGAAACCGTGATCGACAATTCGCTGTTCGAGCGCGCGCGGCAAACCTGCGGCAACGAGTTCAAGGACGAGCAGTGGGAGAACTGGGTCGCCGACGGCCTGGCGCCCGACGTGCCGGGCGCCGCCGCCTTCACCAACGCGGTCCACCGGCTGGGCGGCCTGATCGCCATCGTCACCAACCGCGCTGCCAAGGACGATGCGATCACGCAAGCCACGCTGAAGAAGGCCGATATCTGGTTCGACTACGAGATCGGCATGGCCGGCGACGCGGACAAGACCGAGCGCTGGCGCGCCGTCAAGGACGTCCTCGCCAAGCGCTTCGGCGGCCATCCCCGCGCCGTGATGTGGATCGGCGACCAGGTCACCGACCTGGCGGTACTGGACAAGGCGGGGCGCATCAGCCGCGCCATGACCCAGGCCGACAACGGCGCGGGCATCGGCGACTATCTGTTCCTGCTGCCCAACCCGATGTACGGCAACTGGCAGAAGAACCCCGACAACTGAGGCATGCTGCCCTGCTGGCAGCCGCCGATTCCGACAGCGACTTCGCCTGGTTCACCCCGCCCATCGCCAACGCCCATAGCCGGCTTGCCTTCAACGCCAACGCCGCGACCGGCGCGCTGACGCTGATGGGCACCGACGGGGCCGCGCCGTCGACCCAGGTCTTCCGCCTGCCGGCCGCTTAACGACTTCCCGGACGCTTTGGGCTAAGAAAGCGCGACACGGAGATTCCCATGCGTACCGCCACCGTAGAAAGAAAAACCCGCGAGACCGAGATCGCGGTTTCGCTCGACCTCGACGGGACGGGCGACAGCGACATCGATACCGGGATCGGCTTCCTCGACCACATGCTGGAAAGCTTTTCGCGCCATTCGATGATCGACCTGAAAGTGCGCGCCAGTGGCGACCTGCATGTCGATTTCCACCACACCACCGAGGACACCGGCATCGTGATCGGCCAGGCGGTGAAGAAGGCGCTCGGCGATTTTGCCGGCATCACGCGCTTCGGCGCGGCGCTGATCCCCGATGGACGAGTGCCTGACCCCGCGTCGCGCTCGACGTTTCCAACCGGCCCTATCTGATCTGGAAGGTGACGATCCCCAAGCCCAAGCTGGGCGAGATGGACACCGAACTGTTCAAGGAATGGTTCCAGGCCTTCGCGCAGAACGCCGGCGTCTGCCTGCATGTCGAAAACCTTTATGCCGAGAACAGCCACCACATCGTGGAGAGCTGCTTCAAGGGCCTCGCCCGCGCCCTGCGCCAGGCGGTGACGCCGGATGAGCGGCTGGAAGGCGGGGTAGCGTCGACCAAGGGAAGCTTGAGCGAAAAGGCGTGACACGGCGTCACCAATCTGACGCAGGCGTCATTTTCATTGACTTTTTATCATTCCCCCTTCATAGTGACGGCTTCGTCACTATTTGCAGTTTGCTGCAGCGGGAGTGCGCGCCATGGTCCAGATCACCAAAGACAACGCCTATGACGCGGTGGCGCCCGACGATTTCCCCGCGATGCTGAACCCGCACCGCTACGGCGTGCGCTCGACCGCGTTCGACAAGATCATCAGCGCCACCCACGACCATTTCTGGGACCCGCAGGACAAGAAATACATCGACTTCACCGAAAGCTTCGACACCAGCAAGCACACCATCCTGCCGGAGCGCTTCTTCCCGATCTTCCACACCCGCATCGGCGAGAAGATGACGCCGGAGCAGAAGATCAAGTTCGCCAACGAGTCCACGCGCTGGCAGCTTTCCGCCATCCTGCACGGCGAGCAGGGCGCGCTGGCGCTGTCGGCCTCGCTCTGCCACATCCTGCGCGATCCCGGCGCCCAGGAATATGCCGCCAACCAGACGCGCGAGGAAGCCCGTCACGTCACGGCGTTCTCCAACTACATCCATGCCCGCTGGGGCTCGCCGCTGCCCTGCGGCGAGACGCTGAAAAACCTTCTGACCGAGATGGTCGGCGCGCCGGAGGTCTACAAGAAGATCGTCGGCATGCAGATGCTGGTCGAGGGCCTCGCCATGGGCGCCTTCGCGACGCTGTACCAGAATTCGCAGGACCCGCTGCTGGTCAAGCTCTGCCAGCTCGTCATGACCGACGAGGCGTTCCACCACAAATTCGGCAAGATCTGGGCCGACCGCACGATCCCCAAGCTGTCGACCGAGGAGCAGAACCTGGTCGAGGACTGGGCGGCGCAGTGCTTCCAGACGCTGCTGTTCAACCTCGTCAATTCCGAGCAGATGCAGGTCGTCTATGACAGCGTCGGCATCGATTGGCAGGATGCGCGCGCCGCGATCATGGAAGCGTTCAGCGACGCCGACCGCCGCGAGGGCATGAAGCAGTCGGCCAACATCTTCCGCGTCCTGATCAAGACGCTGCTCAATGCCGGCATCATCACCGAGCGCACCAAGGCGTTCTACGGCATGTATGTCGACATGGACGAATTGAAGAACGAAGGCAGCCGCATGGTCGGCGACGACATCGCCGAGGAGGGCATCAAATACCTCCAGACCATCAATTTCGGCGACAAGAGCAAGGGCGAAGCGCTGCTCGCCGCGGAATAAGGCAAGACCGATATGTGTAGGGCGGGCGGTTCGCGAGAACCGCCCGTTTTGCTTTTGGCACCTGCCTTGGCCAAACTGCGGTGATGACGACGACCTTCGAAACCGCCCGCCGCGCCGGCCTGGAAGCCGCCGAGGCCAAGGGCCTGGCGCTGTTCGACGCCGTCGAGCGCGAGGGCCTGGTGCGGCCGGGCCGCAGCGAGATGGAAGTCGACCACGACATCTACGACCTGGCGCGCGCCCAGTTCGGCGTGCTGCGCCATTGGCACAAGCGCATCGTGCGGTCCGGCCCCAACACGGTGTGCATCTACTCCGACGAGCCGCCGGACCGCGTCATCGCGCCGGACGATACCGTCTATCTCGATTTCGGACCGGTGTTCGGCGAATGGCAGGCGGACATCGGCCGCTCCTATGCCTTGGGCGGCGATTCCGACAAGAAGCGGCTGGTCGCCGATCTCGCGCGCCTGTTCGGCACGGTGCAGGCGCATTACCACGCCGCGCCCGACATCACCGGCGCCGGGCTCTATGCGTTCGCACAGCAGGCCGCGGCGGAGGCCGGCTGGCTGTTCGGCGGCACCATCGCGGGGCACATCATCCTGGGCGAATATTCGATGCCGCGACCGCCCGGCGATCCCGCGCGCAACTACATCGCACCGGGCAATCGCGAGGCGATGCGGCTGCCCGACACGCTGGGGCGCGCGCGGCACTGGATCCTGGAGATCCACCTGGTCGACAAGGCGAGGACGTTCGGCGGCTTTTACGAGCGGCTTCTCTAGAGACCGATTGACTCGTTTGTTCCTTAAATGTTCCTATCGGGCATGGCCTTTCTATGCTCGAACCAGACGGCAGCGGATGTGGCGCGCGGCGTCAGCCGCTTGCTGTTGCAGCAGGGCTTCAGCCCGATCCTGGAATTCACCCTGGCGAACGGGCGGCGGCTCGACGTCGCGGCGCTGGGCGCCGACGGCACCTTGCTGGGCGTCGAGATCAAGGTCGCGCTCGCCGACCTGCGCGGCGACACCAAATGGCCCGAATATCTGGAGTTCTGCGAGCACTTCTTCTTCGCGATCCCGCCCGATTTTCCCGACCATCATGTACCGCCGGGCACCGGCCTGATCGTGGCGGACCGCTATGGCGGCGCCATCGTGCGGCCGGCCATTCCGGCGGCGGTGCATGCCAGCCGGCGCAAGGCGGTGACGCTGCGTTTCGCCAAGGTGGCGGCGGACCGGCTCGCCCACGTGCTCGAACTCGCCGCCGAGCCGCATGGCCTGTTGGAGACGAACGATGCCGATCACCAAGGCTGACCTCAAGAAGATCGCGCTGTCCTTCCCCGGCGCGAAGGAGGAATCTTCCTACGGCCGGCCCGCCTTCAAGATCGAGAAGAAGTTCTTCACCCGGCTGCGCGCCGAGGACGATTCCATCGTCTGGATCGTCGATTCGATCGACGAGCGCGACCACCTGATCGAGATGGACCCCAAGACCTATTTCATCACCGACCACTACAGGAACTATCCGAGCGTGCTGGTGCGCATCGCGCGGATCGACAAGGCGATGCTGAAGAAGATGCTGGAGCGCCGCTGGCGCGCGGTGGCGCCGAAGAAGATGCTGAAAGAGATGGGCCTGCAACCGTCGCCCGCGCCGCTACGCAAGGTCGCGAAGCGAAAGGCGTAACGGCGGCGCAGGCGCGCACGGCCATCCTTCGACAGGCTCAGGATGAGGCCGGTGTTTTCGTAGGAGAACCTAGCGCGGGCTGCGCTTGGCGAGGATGCGCTGCAAGGTGCGGCGGTGCATGTTGAGGCGCCGCGCCGTTTCCGACACGTTGTGGCCGCACAGCTCGTAGACCCGCTGGATATGTTCCCAGCGCACGCGGTCGGCCGACATCGGGTTCTCCGGCGGCTTGGGCTTGGAACCGGGCTGCGCCAGCAGCGCCGCCAGGATGTCGTCGGCATCGGCCGGCTTGGGCAGGTAGTCGATGGCGCCGTATTTCACGGCCGCGACCGCGGTCGCGATGTTGCCGAAACCGGTCAGCACCACGACGCGGCTGTCGGGCCGCACGACGTGCAGGGTCTCGACCACGTCGAGGCCGTTGCCGTCGTCGAGCTTCAGATCCACCACGGCATAGGCGGGCGGCGCTTCCTTGGCCTTGGCCTTGCCTTCGGCGACGCTCTCGGCGATCGAGACCGTGAACCCCCGTGCTTCCATGGCGCGCGCCAGGCGCTCGCGCAGGGGGCGGTCGTCCTCGACCAGGAGCAGGGTCTTGTCTTCGCCGGCGTTCATCTATGGGTCCTGATGGGTCAAAATCTTGCGCGTTCATATACCGCGCTCCCCGCCACCTCAACCAAAAGCTCGGCGAGGTGGTAAACCTCTATTATGCCTGTGCTTCCCGAAGCCATCCTGTTCGACCTCGACGACACCCTCATCTCCGCCTACGGCCGCCCGGGGCTTGCTTGGAGCACGGTGGTCGGCGAATTCGCGGCGGAACTCGCGCCGCTTGCAACCCAAAACGTGGTGGCGGCCATCCGGGCCTCGGGGGACGCGATCCGCTCCGATCCCGAACGGCATCGCGCCATGCGCCGCGGCCTGCCGGCCTCGCGGCGCGATACGGTCGCAGGCGGGTTCGAGCGTCTGGCGGCGTCCGGTCATGCCGTTCCGCCGGTCGTGTTGCAGCATCGCATCGCCGACCGCTTCACCGCCTATCGCGAAGAGAACATGGAGCTCTTTCCCGATGCGCTGGCGACGATCGCGCAATTGCGGATGCGCGGCGTGAAGCTCGCGCTGCTCACCAATGGGGCCGGCGACTATCAGCGCGCCAAGATCCTGCGCTTCGACCTGGCGCACCGCTTCGACCACATCCAGATCGAGGGCGAGCACGGCTTCGGCAAGCCGGAGGAGTGCGCCTATGTCCACGCGATGCAGACGCTGGGCGTCGTGTCGTCCGAAACCTGGATCGTCGGCGACAACCTGGACTGGGAAGTGATCGCGCCGCAGAAGCTCGGCATCCACGCGATCTGGTACGACCCGCATGGCGACGGCGTGCCGGCTGGGCATGCCGCGAAGCCGGACCGCATCATCCGTAGGCTGACGGAATTGCTTGGGTAGCCGTCAATCGAGCACAGCTTGTCATCCCCGGCCGAGCGCAGCGAGGGGAAGGGGACCCAGGTGCTTGTGACAGGAATGATGTTGAAAACAACGCGCAAAATGAGCGGGACCGTCAACGGGTTTCCCGCCTGGGTCCCCTTCCCCTCGCTGCGCTCGGCCGGGGATGACAATTGAGTTTTTAACCGGGCATCACCCCTCGCCGCGGCCCGGCGGGCCTTCGCCGTCGATCGATCCGCGCGGCCATTGCGCGCTGACGCGGGCGCCGCCGGAATCGGGATTGACGGCCGTCACCGTCGCGCCGGTCTGCTCCAAGAGCGTCTTGGCGATGAAGAAGCCGAGCCCCATGCCCTCATGCTTGTCGAGCGTTCCGGTGGGGCCGAGCTCGGTTTCGCCGAGCGCGAAGGTGCCGGGGCGCGAGGTGATGTAGGGCTCGCCGATGCGCTCGAAGATTTCGGGCGCGAAGCCGGGGCCGTCGTCCTCCACCGCGATGGTGAGGCGGCTGGGCGTCCAGCGCGCCTGGACGCGGACGCGGCTCTTGGCGAAGTCGGCGGCGTTCTCGATGATGTTGCCCAGGCCGTGCAGCAGCTCCGGCGCGCGCCAGAGCTGCGGCGGCGCATCGCCTTCGACTTCGGGCCTGAGCTCGATGGTGATCTCCAGATCCTCGCCGCGATAGGGCTCGACGATGTCCTCGAGGAAGGGTCCCAGCGGCAGGCGCGCGGTTTCGCCCAACAGGGTCTCTTCGGGATTGGCGAGGCGGGCGAGGATGGCGCGGCAGCGCTCGGCCTGCTCGCGCAGCAGCGAGGCGTCGATCGCTTCGGAGGAGCCGGGCGGCAGCGAACGTTCGAGTTCGCGCGCCACCACCGCGATGGTGCCGAGCGGCGTGCCCAGCTCATGCGCCGCCGCCGTCGCCAGGGCGCCGAGCGAGGCCAGGCGATGCTCGCGCGACAGGGCAAGCTGGGTGGCGGCGAGGCCGGCCGACATCCGCGCCCCTTCCGAGGCGATGCGCCAGGCATAGACGGATGTAAAGCCGATGCCGATGACCAGCGAGGCCCAGATCCCGACTTGGTAGAGCGTCGGCAGCACCAGCGCCTCGCCGATCGGCCACGGCAAGGGCTCGTGGAACACCGAGATGACGCAGACCGAGCCGAACGCGACCGCCGCCAGGATCAGCGTGTTGCCGAGATTGAGCGTCGCGGCGGCGATCACGACGGGGGCGAGGAACATCAGCGCAAAGGGATTGGTGATGCCGCCGGTGAGGAACAGAAGCGCCGCGAGCTGCAGGACGTCGAAGCCGAGATAGACCGTCGCCTCGCGGTTGGTGAGGCGGTGGCTGGCGGGATAGCGCAAGGCGAGCGCCACGTTCAGGACCACGCTGGCGGCGATCACGCCGGCGCATTGCAGCATCGGCAGCGAATAGCCGAAGCCGAAATAGACCACGAACAGCGCCGCCGACTGGCCGCTGACCGCCATCCAGCGCAGGTTGGACAGGGTGCGCAGGCGCACCCGGCCGCGCGCCGCGCTGGCCGGCATTTGGGTGAAGGTGCGCAGGCGGGACGGCGTTCGGTCGGGTGTTTCGCTCATGGGCCTTCCGGGTCGCGCCGATTCGCCGCTTCCGTGCGCGGCACCGCGCCATTATCAATCGCGGGGCGCGCCGCTTCAACGTTGGTCCGATGCCCCGCCTCGCCGTCATCCTGCTGCCTGTCGCGCTCGCGGTCGCGCTGCTGGCCGGGATGTTCCTGTGGCGCAGCGCCGACGGCCTGCCGGGGCTCGGACGGGTCGTCGGGACCGGCACGCCCAGCATCGGCGCGCCGTTCACCCTGACCGACCAGGACGGGCACCGCCGCCGCTCGTCCGACTTCACCGGGCGCTTCCTGCTGATCTATTTCGGCTATGCCAACTGCCCCGACGTCTGCCCGACCACGCTGGCCCTGATGGCCGATGCGCTCGCCAAGGCCGATCCCGAGGGGACGCGCATCGTGCCGATCTTCATCACCATCGATCCGGAACGCGACACGCCCAAGGTCCTCAAGCCCTATGTGCGGTCGTTCGGGCCGAACTTCATCGGGCTGACCGGCGACCTCAAGACCATCGCCAAAGTCGCGAGCGATTATCGCGTCTATTTCCGCAGGCAGAAACTGGACGGCGGCGGCTACGGCCTGGACCATTCCAGCGTGATCTATCTGATGGGCCCGGACGGCAAGTTCGTCGCCTATTGGGACGACACCGCGGTCGGCCCCGACAAGCTGGCGGCGGAATTGCGCGAACGGCTCTGACTATTTCTTCAACTGCACGAGCCCCATGCGGTTGCCCGCCGGATCCTTGAACAGCACGAAGACGCCGGCCGGAATCGGAATCTTGGGCGAGACGATCTCGCCGCCGGATACCGCCACGCCCGCCATCGCGGCATCGATGTCGGAGACGCCGATATAGAGAATCTTCTCCGGCGGGTCCTGGCGCAGCGTGCCGTCGAGCCCGGGCGTCTTGATCATGTTCGCGGCGTCGATGTCCCAGCCGAAATTGCCGGCATAGAACGCCTTGAGCGCCGCGGCATCGGGACCGGCGATGTCGAAGAACACGATGGGGGCGGAGGGCATGGCGGCTTTCGGAGCGTCGGCGGCGACGGCCGAACTCAAGGATAGAGCCGCGAAAATCGCAAGCAATGTTTTGCGCATGGCCGGCCCCCTTGTCCGTGCCTCAAACATCCAACGGCGGCAGGCCGTTTTGCAAGGCCGCGGCGATCAGCGTGTTGCGCATCAGGCAGACGATGGTCATGGCGCCGACGCCGCCCGGCACCGGCGTGATATAGCCCGCGACCTTGGCGGCGGCATCGTAGTCGACGTCGCCGACGATCCTGGTCTTGCCGCCGCCGGCGTCGATGCGATTGATGCCGACATCGACCACGATGCCGCCCGGCTTCACCCAATCGCCCTGGACATAGTTGGGGCGGCCGATGGCCGCGACCAGGATGTCGGCGCGGCGCGCCAGGCCCGGCAGGTCGCGGGTCTTGGAATGCGCCATGGTGACGGTGGCGTTGGCGGCGAGAAAGAGCTGCGCCGCGGGCTTGCCGAACAGCAGCGAGCGGCCGATCACCAGCACGTCGGCGCCGGCGACGTCGCCGACATATTCCTTGAGCAGCATCATCACGCCGGCCGGGGTGCAAGAGATCAGATGCGCCCGGCCGCTGACCAGGAGGCCGGCATTGGTCGGGGTCAGGGCGTCGACATCCTTGGCGGGATCGAGCGCATCGAGCACCGCGGCCTCGCGCACCTGCTTGGGCAGCGGCATCTGGACGAGGATGCCGTGCACCGATTTATCGGCGTTGAGCGCCGCGACCTTCGCCAACACGTCGGCCTCGCTCGCGGTGGCGGGCAAGGTGAAATGCACCGACTTGAAGCCGATCGCCTCGGCCGTCCTGCCCTTGTTGCGGATATAGACCTCGCTCGCCGGATCGTTGCCGACGAGCACCGTGGCGAGGCCGGGCACGATGCCGTGCGCGGCCTTCAGGCGCGCCGTCTCGGCCGCGACGCGGGCGCGCAATTGCGCGGCGACGGCCTTGCCGTCGATGATGGTGGCGCTCATGTGGTTTCTCCCCATTTTTCAAGCCGCGCGACGAGCGCCGGCGCGGTGGATCGGATGGCGATGGTCTTCAGCCGCGCCGCCGCGCCGGCGGCGATCCGGATGGTGGACCGCGGCACGCCGAACGTCTTTGCCAGAAGCGCAATCAAAGCCGCATTGGCCTTGCCGTCTTCCGGCGGGGCGCCGACGCGGGCCTTCAGGTGCTCCTTGCCGTCCGCGCCGGCGACCCAGCATTCGACGGCGTCGCGGCCGCCTTTCGGGGTGAGGCGGAGATGGAAAAGCACGCCGCCGCCCGTCACGCGCAGACGCGCCATCGCCGTCAGATGCCGTACATGAGATAGGCGAACAACCGGTTGAAGAAGATCTGCAGCACGGTGATGCCGAGCAGCACGAAGATCGGCGAGAGGTCGAGGCCGCCGATCGGCGGGATGACGCGGCGAACCTGGCGGAACACCGGCTCGGTCAGCGAATCCAGGGCGCGCACGATCTGGCGCACCGTCGGGTTGGACATGTTGAGGACGCCGAAGGCGATCAGCCAGCTCGCGACCACGGCGGCGATGACGACGAACCAGCACAGATCGAGCAGCGCGTTGATCAGCCACTGGAGCGGGTCGAGGATGACGTTCGACATTGAAGTTGCGCGGACCTTTCGCAAAGCGCCGGGCCCTGCTTGTACCGGCTGCCCGGCGGCTTTCCAAGCGCGGCGCCGACGCAGGGAGCGCCCGGAACCGGTCTTTCTGGGAGCCTTGACACCGCAAGGCGCCGCTCCCTACATACCGGCCGCGCCTGGGGAATTTCCCGGCGCGAAGCGTGGTTCGGGGCTGTAGCTCAGTTGGGAGAGCGCCTCGTTCGCAATGAGGAGGTCAGCGGTTCGATTCCGCTCAGCTCCACCAACCTGCGCTGCGCAGCAGCGGAGGTTGCCCTCCGAAGCTCCGCGGGAGCGTAGGAGGGCCGAGCCACGGTTCGCGCAGCTTCGGTTGGCAAACCAGCCTACTTTCCCCCATAGCTCACCCGCCAGATCACCTTGCCGACGTCGTCGCCGATCAGGAGGCTGCCGTCCTTCGTCACCGTCAGGCCGACGGGGCGGCCCCAGACGCGCGCCGCCTCGCCCGGCTTGTGCGCGCCGTCCCAGAACCCGGTCACGAAATTCTCGTAGCCGCCGGCCGGCCGGCCGTTCTTGAACGGCACGCGCACGACCTTGTAGCCGGTCGGCGCGCCGGCGTTCCACGAGCCGTGCAGCGCAACGAAGGCGTCGCCCTTGTACGCCGCCGGGAATTGCCCGCCTTCGTAGAACACGAGGCCGAGCGGCGCCGAATGGGCTTGGAACAGAAGGTCGGGAAGAATCGCCTTCGCCACCAGATCGGGCCGCTTGGCGCCGTAATCGGGATCGGGATGGCTGCCGAGATAGGCATAGGGCCAGCCATAGAAGCCGCCCGCCCGCACCTGCGTGAGATAGTCGGGCACCAAGCCGTCGCCGAGGCCGTCGCGCTCGTTGACGGTGACGAAGAGATCGTCCGTACCCGGATAGAATTGCAGGCCCACCGGGTTGCGCAGGCCCGACGCGAAGGTCTTGAGCGTGCCGTCGGGGTTCACCGTCTGCACCGTGGCGCGGGTCGGCGCGTCCTCGCCGACATTGCTGGCGCTGCCGATGCCGATATAGATCGTGCCGTGCGAGTCGATCGCGAGATCGCGCGTCCAGTGATTGCCCTGGGGCGAAAGATCGGGCGCCGTCGTCACGCGCTCCCGCTTCGCCGGCCTCAGCGGCCCGTCCGGAAAGCTCAGCCGCCAAACCGCCTTGAGGTCGGCGACATAGAGAACGCCGCCCGCCACCGCCAGGCCGTGCGGCCGGTTGAAGCCGTCGGCGACCGTCGCCTGCCCGATTTTGCCGCCGCTCTCGTGCAGGCGGGTGACGCGGCCGATGCCGGGCTCGGCGACGAAGATGTCGCCGTCGGGCGCCGTCGCCAGCCAGCGCGGCTCGTGCAGGCCGGCGGCGTAGATCTCGATCTTGAAGCCGGCAGGAACCTGGGGCAGCGCCCCCGGGGGCCGGGGGACTTTCTGCGCCGGATTGGCGACCCCTGGGGTTGCATAGGGCGCCGGCAAGTCCTTGACAGATATGTTGAATTTCTGTCCGGGCTGATCGGCGGCCAGGGCCGCGGCGGCTCCCAGGACGATCAGGGCGACGCTCAAGGACAGGCGGCGGACGGTCATGGGATCACTCCGGCGGCAAGGAAGGCTTTACCGGGCCTAGCTTAAACCTGATCGCCAACGTGCAGAGTAGCCCATGCGATCCCTCCTTGCCGCGCTGACCCTGGCCGCCGTCCTGGCGGTGCCGGCGCGCGCCGGCGAAGAGGGCGGCGACGGCAAGGCGCCCAAGCACAAGGTCACCCAGTCGGAGACCTATCTGATGATCGATCCGATGTATTCGGCGATCCTGGACGACGACCGGCCGGTCGGCATGCTGATGATCGGGATCGGCCTCGACATCCCCGACGCCAAGCTGCGCGCCGAGGCGGTGCATGCCCTGCCCGTGCTGCGCGACGCCTTCGTGCGCAACCTGCTCAACTTCAGCACCACCTCGGTGCGCGCCTGGCGCCAGCCCGACGTCGTGACGATCGCCGACCGCCTGCAAGGCGTCGCCGACCGGGCGCTGGGGCGCAAAGGCGCCAAGGTCCTGCTGGCGCAGGTCGCGATGCGGATCACGAAATAGCGGCAACTGCGCTATACTGCCCCACCTATCGATAGGAGGCGGTGATGGCCTTTGAGCCCATGCTGTTCGTCGACGACGTCGAGGCGACGTCGCGCTGGTTCCAATCGCTGCTCGGCGTAAAGAGCGCACATGGCGGCAAGGAATACGAGATGCTGGTCGACGATGCGAAGCAGCTTGTACTGCAACTGCATCACGCCGACGCGGAGGAGCATGGCGGCGAGCGGCTGCCGGCAGGCTCGGTGCGCGGCGCCGGTGTCCTGCTCTATTGCAAGGTGGAGGATGTGCAGGCCGCACATGACCGGGCCGCGGCGATGGGCGCGACGGTGGAAGGCCCGCCGACCTTCATCGCGCTCGCCCGCCATACCGAATTCGTGGTGCGCAGCCCAGACGGCTACGCGCTGGCGCTGTATCAGCCGGGCGAGCACTGAACGGGCCGCCATGAACCTTGCCGCTGCCGGCGATTTTCCGCTCCACGGATGGGTCGAGTCGGACGCGCGGCCCGGCGTCGTGATCGGCGTTCTGGCGAACGGCAACGTCACGTCCTGGCAAGCGCGTGGACGCATGGGCCTTGCGTCCGCCGACCTCTGCCTGATGCCGGCCACTACGTTCTACGTCGCGTCGGTCGCCAAGCAGTTCACCGCGGCCTGTGTCGCGCTTTGCGCGCAAAGAGGATCGCTGGGGCCTGGCCTGTCGATCCGGCATTTTCTTCCCGAGCTTCCGGGCTTTTTCGATCCCGTGACGCTCCGCCATCTGCTGAGCCATAGCGGCGGCGTGCCGGCGGCGGACCCGCTGGCCGCGGCGCACGGCCTCGCCGAGAACTGGTGGGAGGGGCGCGGTCTTTGGGATCTGATCGCGGCTCTCGCCGAGGCCCCTGCGCTCGGCGCACCGCCCGGCGCGGCCTACCGCTATTCGAACGAAGGCTATTGGCTGCTCGCCGCGGCAGTCGAGCGCGCCGGCGGCGCGCCGCTGGCGCGCTTTGCGCAGGAGAATTTGTTTGCACCCCTGGCGATGACGCGCAGCCGGTTTCGCGACGATCCCGATGCGGCGCAGCCCGGTCTGGTGATCGGTCATGCGGCCCGGGACGGCGGATTCGTACCCATCCATACGCGCTTTCACGGTGTCGGCGACGGCGGCTTGCTGACCGATCTGGAAGACCTGGCGCGCTGGGATTTGTTCTGGAGCGGCCGCTCGGCGCTGGGTCCGGAGCTGCCGCGACAGATGACGAGCCGCGGCCGCCTCAACGACGGCGTCACGCTGCAATATGCCTGGGGCGTTTCGCTGCGCGACCATCATGGCCAGCCCATCATCGGACATGGCGGCAGCTATCTCGGCTATCTGGCGAAGTTCGTCCGCTTCCCGACACGGAATTTCTCGGTGGCGTGCCTGGCGAATGCCGACGACATCGACGTGAACGCTATCGCGATGGCGTTGGCCGACCGGGTCCTTGGCAGGTATTGCGACCGCGCGCAGCCGTCCTGGGCGCAGACGCTGTCGGCGGACGGCCGCGCCGGCTGATCAGCGCCCGGTGAATTTGGGTTCGCGCTTTTCAAGGAAGGCCTTGATCGCCTCGCGGTAGTCCTCGGACGTCGTGGCGAGGGCGTATTGGTCGAGGTCCATGAAGGTCGTCGCCTGGTGCAGCGCGTTGGCGGCGGCGTTGACGCCCTGCTTGGACATGCGCACCGCGTTGGGCGGCAGCTTGGCGACCTTGTCGGCCCAGCGGCGCGCCGCCGCGAGCGCTTCGCCGTCCGGCACGACCTCGTCGGCGAGGCCCCAGGCGCGCGCCTCTTCCGCCGCGACGCGCTCGCCGAAGATCACGAACTGCTTGGTGCGCGCGGGGCCGATCAGCGAGACGAGGCGCGGCACGGCGTGCCAGCTCATGTTCATGCCGAGCGGGATTTCGGGCAGCCGCATATGCGCACCCTGGGCCATGATGCGGAAGTCGCAAGCCGCCGCCAGCGCGCCGCCGCCGCCGATGCAGTATTTCTCGATGGCGCAGATCGTGACCTGTTCGACCTTCTCCCAGGCGTCGCAGAGATCGGGGCCGATGCGCGTCATGTGGCGGCGCTCGAGCAGACCCGCGGCGCGGCGGCGATCCATCGCAGGATCTTTCAAGTCCGCGCCGGCGGTGAAGGCGCCCTCGCCCGTGACGATCACGGCCTGGGTTTCCAGATCGTCGGCGAAGCTCTTCGCCGCCTCGGTCATCTCCAGGATGAGCTGCCGCGACAGCGCGTTGCGGCCGTCGCCGCGGTCCATCGTGACGGTGGCGACGGCGCCCTCGCGCACAATGGTGACGAACTCGCCGATCCGGATCTCGCTCATGCCGGGCTCTGCAGATTATGCACGATGCCCAGGAGCGTGCGCCGCGGCAGGAGAGGCGCCAGGCTTGCGAGCAGTTTGTTGCGCAGCCCGGTGACGACGACGCGGCGATTCCGGGTCCAGCCGCGATAGCCCATCTGCGCCACCGGGGCCGAGGCCATGGCGTCGCCGGCATTGCTCGCCAGCTTCGTCTTGCCGGTGCCGGACCGCGCGCGGAACTGGCTCACGGTCGGGCCGGGACACAGGCAACTGACATGCACGCCGGTGCCCTCGGCCTCTTTCCACAGGGCTTCGGAGAACGACAGCACGAAGGCCTTGGAAGCGTAGTAGATCGCCATCAAGGGGCCGGGCTGGAACGCGGCGGTGGAGGCGACGTTGAGCACGCCGCCGCGCCCGTTCGCCAGCATGCGCGGCCAATAGATATGCGTGAGCTCGACCAGGGCACGGTCGTTGAGGTCGATCATGCCGAGCTGGCCGGCGCGTTGCGAGCCGTTGAAGGCGCCGGCGATGCCGTAGCCTGCGTTGTTCACCAGCACGTCGACGGCAAGGCCGCGCCTGGCGATTTCGCCGCTGAGCTTCTCGCCGTTTCCCGGGACGCCGAGGTCGATGGAGATCGGCGTCGCCTTGACCTTGTGCTTGGCGGCGAGCCTGTCCGCGACCTCCTTCAGCGCGCCTTCCGAGCGCGCGGTCAGGATCAGGTCGTAGCCGTCTTTGGCGAAGCATTCGGCGAGATCGACGCCGATCCCCATGCTGGCGCCGGTGACGAGCGCGGTCTGTCCTTCACCCTTGCGTTTGCGGGCCATGGCGGTGTCCTCCTTCAGTCGTTTGCGATGGCGCGCCACAGCGCGTCTTCCATCCGGTTTGCGGTGAGCGGATCGGATTTGAGCACGCCCTGGCTCGCGAATTTGGTGAGGCCGGCGGCGGCGCCCCACATCAGGGCGACGACGAGGTCGGGCTCGACCGGGCGAATGGCGCCCGTGGCGCCGGCCTCGGCGAAGAAGTCCTGCGCCACCTCGACATAGGCGCGGCTCAAGGCGCGCGATTCGCCGTCGAGATAGGCGGCGTGATGATGCAGCTCCAGGAACCGCGCCGCCTGGGGATGGGCGCGGGCGAACAGCATCATGCGCTGCCAATAGGCGGAGAACTTCTCGCGCACCGACAGCCCGGCCGGCAGCGGCGCCAGGACCAGGGCGTTATAGGCGCGTTTCCAATGGCGGTAGAGCGCGTTGACCAGCGCCTCCTTGCTCGCGAAGTAGCGGTAGACGGTGCCGGTGGCGACCCCTGCTTCGGCGGCGATCTCGGGCACCGCGACGCCGTCGAAGCCGCGGCGCTCGAACAGTTCAAGGGCCGCCGCCAAGAGCCGGGCGCGCTTGTCGTCCGGGAGGCTTTTCTCTTTCAGATCAGCGGTTTGCATCGAACTCCATGGACACGCGCATCATGAATGAACATTCATTCATATCACGGTCGCGATGCGGACGCCAGGCGTTTGCGGTTCAATGCGGTTGGACCATGACCTTGCACTGCGAGGTGCGCTTGCGCAGCGCCTCGAAGGCCTGCGGCATGGCTAAGAGCGGGACGGTGTCGCTGATCATGGCGTGCGGCAAGGCCTGGCCGCCATCCAGCATGTCGAGCGCGGCCTGGTATTCGCCCATGTTGAAGAAGGCCGAGGTGATCAGCCGCGCCTCCTTCGAGACCGCCTGGAACGGCACGAAGCTGTCGAGCGCGGTGCACAGCCCGAGCATGACGACCGTGCCGCGCGGCCTGAGATGGGTGAGGGCCTGGGTGATCACGCCGGGCCGCCCGACGCATTCGAACACGATGTCCGGCGCCCCGCCGAGCGCCGCGTCGACCTGCGCCACCGCATCGTCCGCGACGGTGACGAAGGAGGTCGCGCCCAGATGCTGCGCCAGGTCCGCTTGCAACGCCGTCAGATCGCTGACCACGACCTTGGCGGCGCCCAGACGGCGGGCCCAGAACGCGACACCGAGGCCGATGGGGCCGGCGCCCATCACCAGGACGCGGGCGCCCGCCGTCAGTCCCGATTGGCCGACGCCGTGCAGCGCCACCGCCAGGGGCTCGACCAGGGCGCCATCGGCCAGCGAGGTCGATTGCGGCAGGCGCAGGCATTGGCGATCCGTCGCCAGCGCGAACTCGGCATAGCCGCCGCCCTGCAGCAGCATGCGCGCGCACCAGGCGGGTTCGCCGGCAAGGCAGGGGGGACAGCGGCCGCAGCCGCGTAGCGGCGCCACCGCGACGCGGTCGCCGACCTTGAGGCCCTCGACCTCCTTGCCGGTCTCGACGATCTCGCCGGCGAATTCGTGGCCGAGCACGGTGCCGGGCGCGATGCCGAAGGCGGGCTCTTCCGTCATATGGAGGTCGCTGCCGCAGATGCCGCAGCGCCCGACGCGGATCAGGACTTCGCCGGCGGCCGGTCGCGGATCGGCGATGCTCTCGACCGCGAGCGGCTGATGCAGGGCGTGGAAGACGGCGGCTTTCATGGCGATCTCGTTGGCGGTGCCGGTCGCGCAAGCGTGGCCGAACGAAACGCCATAAGCAAACGGGGCGGCACATGGCCGCCCCGTTCGGATTCGCGATTGGTGGCGTGTTTATTCCGCCGCGAGCAAGGCCATGCCCAGCTTGGTGCCGCCATTGAGCTGGAGGAGGTATTTGATGCCCTCCTCGGCGATGTCGTCGCCGACCATGCGGTCGCCTTCGGCATAGAGCTCGGCCATGTCGATATAGGCGGCATAGACCGGCTTGGTCCGCTCGGTGATGATGCCGGCCTTGAGCAGCGTCTTGATCAGCACACGGAAGATGTTGGTCGCGTCCTGCATGTCGGCGCGGATCGCCGCGTCGGTGATCGCCTCCATGAAGGCCTGCTGGCACCATACGGGGTCGAGCCCGACGGCCTCGTAGATCCACGCCTTCTGGTCCGGCGAGCCCAGATTGTAGAGCAGCACCTGGAAGACCTGCGCCGCCCAATCCTCGATCAGCTCGTGCTCGCCTTTCGACAGGTAGGGAATGGTGCGGTCGGCCCAGATCTTTCCGAACTTGTGGTGGAACGCCTCGTCGGTCATGACGAGCTGCATCAGATGGCGCATCAGAGGATCGCGCGCTTCCTTGAAGAAGGTGGCGAAGGCGCCCATGGCGAGGCCTTCGACCAGCATCTGCATGCCGACGATCTTCTTCCACACCAGCGGCGAGGACACCATGTCGTTGAGCAGATTGCCGAGCGCCGGCCCGACCTGGCAGGGCGCGCCCCAGCGCGCCTGGATGTAGCGCGAGAAGCCGGTGACGTGGCGGGCTTCCTCGCGCGTCTGGTTGGCGGCGTATTCCTGGGCGCCGGGATCGCGCAGGATGTGGCAGAGCGAGGCGGAGAGCGACAGCGCCCCCTGCTCGCCATGCAGGATCGACGACAGCGACCACAGCGTGTCGAGATTGGCGAGCTTGATCTTCTGGCCTTCGTCGAGCTTGTCGCCGATCGCGGTCTTGAGATCGCCGTTGAGCTGCGGATTGACGAGATAATCCTTCGTCATGTCGAAGGGCGTCGAGAAGTCGATGTACTTCTTGTCCAGCGGATCCCAGAAATGGTCGTGGGTCGCGGTGATGATCTTGTCGAACGCGGTGGAGCGCTCGCCGTAGCGCGCCGGATTCAGCATCGCCGGGAAATCGGTGGGATCGACCGCGTTATAGGCCGGATCCTTGGTGATGTTGTTGTCCATGGCTGCTTCCTCTCACTCTTATGACGCTGGTTTTGGGAGGAGGATACGCCACCCGTTTGCCAGTGCAAGCAAAAATGACGGCCCCGTCAAGAAATTGAACGGACCAATAAGTAACAGTAATTCCAGGATGTTACTAAATCATACGCTTGATCGGAGGCGGCGAATCCGGTCCAAAGGGAGCGCCCGGCCGGCCGGACCGTCCCGTGTTGCGCCGACATCTCCCTTCCGCGATGAGACTTCGCACGTGTTAGGATTCGCCATCGCCGCCATGGATCGCCAATGAATTTTCAGGGCCGACCGATCGCCATCTGGGCGTTTCCCGGCGTCATGCTCGCGGCGATGCTGTTCCTGCTGGCGAGCGATGCCGCGGGCATCGCGACCCAGTTGCGCAACGTGCTGTTCGATTCCTATCAGCGCAGCCTGCTGCGGCCCTATTCGGACACCCTGGCCCATGCCGGTTTTTCGGTGCGCACGCTGGACGCCGACGCCGCCAGCCTGAAGCGCTTCGGGCCCTGGCCGTGGCCGCACGCCGTGCTGGCGCGGCTGACGCGCGAGATGAAGGCGCAAGGCGCGGCCATGGCGGTGTTCGCGTTCCCGCTCGACACGCCCGATCCCGCCTCGCCGCGCAACCTGCTGGCCCAGGTGCCGGCCGGGCCGGAGGGCGACGCCTTGCGCACGGCGCTGGCGCAGATGGCCTCGCCGGACGATGGCCTGGCCGCCGCGCTGTCGCAGCTCGCCAGCGTCACCGGCTTTTCGCTGGGCGCGAGCGCGGTGTCGCAGCCGCCCGACATCCGCGCCAATCTGCGTTTCCTGGGGACCAAGAACCCCTTTGGCCACGCCCCGAACTTCCCCGCGGCGCAGGGCGCGATCGGCGCCGTGGAGCGCGCCAGCCTGGGCGTCGGGGCGCTCAACCTGACGGTCGATCCGGACGGCAAGGTGCGGCGCATGCCGCTCGCCTTCCGGCTGGACGGCGCCGCGGTGCCGTCGCTCACCGCCGAAGTCCTGCGCGTCCTGCAGAACAAGCGGCACCTGATCCTGCGCAGCAACGAGGGCGACAACGGCCTGTTCGGGGCGAAGCCCGGCATCGCCTCGGTGCAGACCGCCAATGCCGATGTGCCGCTGGCGCCGGACGGATCGCTGTGGCTCGCCTATGCCGCCGCCGCCGCGCCGCGCGGCATTTCCGCCGCGGCGCTGGACACCGGTGGGGTGCCGCACCAACGCCTGGCCAACGCCGTGGTCATCCTGGGGCCGCCGGGCGACACGATCCCGACGCCCGCCGGGGCGCGCAGCGTCGCCGCGGTCTATGCCGAGGCGCTGGAGAACCTTCTGACCGCCAGTCCGCTGCGCCGCCCGGCCTCCGCGATCGAGGCCGAGCTCATCTGCCTGGGGATTTTCGGGATCGCCGCGATCATCATCTTCGCGCGCTTCGGCGTCTTGTGGGCGGCACTGTTCACGGCGCTCAGCATCGGCGGCGCGCTGTTCGCATCCTGGCGGCTCTACGCGGCGGACCGCGTGCTGTTCGACGCGCTGGGGCCGAGCCTGGCGCTGGCGCTCACCTTCCTCGCCGCCGCGGTGGTGCGCGCGGCCGGGATCTCGAAGGCGCGCGCCAAGATCCGCGCCGCCTTCGCCGAGTCGCTGCCGGCCCGCGTCATCGAGCAGATCGCGCGGCGGCCCGAACTGCTCAAGCTCGAAGGCGTCAGCCGCACCGTGAGCTATCTGCATTGCGGCGTGCGCGAGTTCGGCGGTCTTGCCGAGTCCTTCAAGGACGACCCCACCGCTTTCACCCGGCTGATGCAGCGCGTGCTGGTGCCCTTGATGGACGTGGCGCTGGCGCGCGGCGGCACCATCGACCGGCTGACCGCCGACGGGTTCTCCGCCTTCTGGAACGCGCCGCTGGACGATCCCGAACATGCGATCCACGCCTGCGAGGCGGCGAACGCGATGATGGAAGCGATCGCCCGCAGCAACGAGGTGATCACCCATGAGCGGCGCAATGACGGCGTCGCCTTCGCACCGGTGGAGATCGGCATCGGGGTTTCCACCAGCCAGGCGATCGCCGGCGGCTTCTCGGCCCATGGCCGCACCGCCTATTCGGTGACCGGCGACTGCGCCGTCGAGGCCGAGCGCATCCAGGAGCTGTCGGCGCAATACGGCCCCGCGGTGATCGTCGCCGACGACACGCGCAAGGCGGCCGAGCGCGGCTTCGCCTTCCTGGAGGTCGACTACATCGCCGCCGGGGCGCATGACGCGCCGATCCGGCTCTATGCCATGCTGGGCAGCCCGGTGATGCGGGCGAGCCCGAAATTCCGCGCCCTGCTCACCTTCCACGACCACATCTTCCAGTCGCTGCGCGCCCAGCAATGGGACAAGGCGCGCGAGTTGATCGAGCAATGCCGCAAGCTCTCCGGCGCCAGCCAGAAGCTCTACGACCTGCATCTCGCGCGCATCGATTATTTCCGCGACAACCCGCCGGGCGAGGACTGGAACGGGGCGTTCAGGCCGATCTTGAAATAGCGAGTAGGGGAGCCCGTTCTTCGCTACTCGCTATTCGCCAATCCGTAATGCGCCGCCGCTTCGCCCGTCAGCACCGCCCACATCTGATCGCCCCAGGAGAAATGCCACCATTCGTCGGGATGGCCGGCGAAGCCCTCCTCGGCCATCAGCCAATGGAGCAGGCGGCGGTTGGCGCGGGCTTCCTCGTCGGAGAACGACAGCGCCGCGGCGTCCAGGTCCTCGAAGCGGTCGCGATGCGCCAGCGCCGTCGCGTCGTCGAAGATCGAGCCCATCCAGAGGGGTTCGCCACCCTGCCAGCGGATCGTAAGGTCGACCGCGGCGCCGGTGGCATGCGGCGCCGGCGAATTCTCGTCGATGCTGGGCGCCGCCCAATAACGCTCGATTTCGGCGGTCAGCGCCGCGCCGGCGAGCGAGGGATCGCGCCGCTGCAATTCCGCCGGCATCCAGACATCGTGGAAATAGGCCTGTACCGCCCGGGGCCGCCAGGCGTCGAACACGAAGAGTTCGAGACCCGCCGGCGCCAGCCGCGCCGCGACCCGCGCCAGCTTCTCCGCCACCGAGCGGCGCAGCATGAGGTCGGGCACCGCGCCGTCGATGCGCCGCCAATAGGGCGGGTTGCGCGCGGCGTAATAGTAATTCTCGCCCGCGATCCCGAGGCTTCGCACCTCCAGCAGGTCTTCGCCGTAATGCGCGTTCGAGCGCGCGATGGGGTGGCCGCGGAAGCCCTGCCGGCGCGCCCGCGCCGCCGCCTGGTGCGGAATGGGGCGGGTGCGCAAATCCCCGAGCGCGCCGAAGACGATCATTCCGAAATCCGAATTAACCGCTAAACTATAGGCCATGAGCGCCAATCCCGAAGAGCATTTTCCCGCCGACTACCGCCAGGGCCGCCACCATTTCGTCGCCGCCTGCGAGGCCGCCGGCATCGATGTCGTCGCCCGCGTCCACCCCCAGGTGAAGGGCCGCGACGGCAAGCCGCTGTTCCTCGACACCGCTGTGATCGGGCCGCGCGAGGCGAAGAAGGCGCTGCTGCTGATCTCCGCCACCCATGGCGTCGAGGGCTATTTCGGCTCCGGCGTGCAGACCGGGCTGATGCGCGAGGGACTGGCGGAGCGCGCGCCGAAGGGCGCCAAGATCGTGCTGCTGCACGCGCTCAACCCTTACGGCTTTTCCTGGGACCGCCGCGTCAACGAGGACAATGCCGACATCAACCGCAACTGCGTCGACTTCCAGCAGCCGCCGGCGAATGAGCCCTATGACCGCCTCGCCGAGGCGATCTCGCCGCGCGACATTTCCGAGGACGCCTTGAGAGCGGCAAACGCCAAGCTGATCGATTTCCTGAAAGAACACGGCGCCTTCGCGCTGCAGGAAGCGATCTCCAAGGGCCAGTACAAATATCCCGACGGCGTCTATTACGGCGGGGCGCGTGAGGCCTGGTCGCTGAAGATGCTGAAGGACGTGTTCGCCGAGAGCCTCAAAGGTATCCAGAAGCTGACGGTGATCGACTTCCACACCGGGCTGGGCGATTTCGGCGCCGGCGAGATGATCACCGAGGACCTGCCGGGCAGCGCCCCCTATGGCCGCGCCAAGGCGATGTGGGGGGCGCGCGTCGCCTCGAGCGAGGCGGGCGAGTCGGTGTCGGCGCCGCTCTCCGGCACCATCGACAAGGCGGTGGCCAAGTGGCTGAAAGGCGTCGAGCTGACCTTCGCGGCACTGGAAGTCGGCACCCGCGACACCCGCACTGTGTTCAACGCGCTGCGCAAGGACAACTGGCTGCACCGCTTCGCGGCCGGCCGGCACAAGCACAAGGACGCGCGCGACATCCGCCTGGAGCTGCGCGACGCGTTCTATCCCGACACAGCGGAGTGGAAACGCCTGGTCTGGGGCCATGCCGACGAGGTGGTTAGCGCGGCGCTGGCGGCGCTCTAAGCCCAGTTTGCCCGCCCGGGCGGGCATGAGGTATAGAGCGCGTCACGCACCCGTAGCTCAGCTGGATAGAGTGTCGCCCTCCGAAGGCGAAGGTCGCAGGTTCGAATCCTGCCGGGTGCGCCACCCTACGCCGCTTCGCGGCTTCGGGTGGCAGGCCGCCAGCGCTTCATTCGGCGTAGGGTGTCTCCCGAAGCTCCGCAGGAGCGCAGGGAGACCGTCGCATGTGGTATGTTTACATCATGGCGGCGCTTCGCGATCAGCGCATGGCGTGTTGTGGTATGGCCATAGCTGCGGCTGCACCAAGAGCCGATGCAAGACCGGCTAGCAGGAAGGTCGCCAACAAAGAATGAGTTATCAGGACTCCGGCAAGAGCTGAGCCCAATGGGAAGCCTAGGACGTTTAGGCTCATGGAAACCGAGAGGACGCGCCCGAACTGGTTTGGGTCTGTTCGACGCTGACGAAGTGACAGCAACCCAACATCTATGGGACCGCTGAGTGCACCGGCAATGAGTAGTCCAGCGACCAGTCCGCCAAATCCCAATTCAGCCGCTATTGGCCATGACGCCAGAGCCACGATGAGCATCCCGACAGCCATAACATTGCGCTCCCGCCCAGCTGTTTGAAGATGGCCAGCAACAAGCGCACCTATGCCGCCCGCCAGCCCAGCCGCTGCCCACATGAACCCTGCAACCGAGCTGCCAATGCCTATTGGGAATTCGCGAACTGCAAGCACCGGAACAACGACGACGAGAACGCCCCACGTGACTTGGTATAGAGAGTAGGAAACTGCGAGCCCACGAAGAGTCGGCTCACGCGCAACCACCGCAATCCCCTCAAACGTTTGCTGCATCAGAGAGGCTTTGGACGGTGTTGATCGCGGCAACCGATGAAGCCTGGATATGAAGAGGGTTGCGCCCGCGTACGCGAATGCGATTCCGATAAGCGCACTCGATGATCCGAGATAGCCTGCAAGTAGGCCGGTGATGCCCGGCCCTAACACATCGGTTGTAGCATAGATCGCGGTATCAACCGCGTTGGCTCGGTCGAGGGCATGTGAGGGCACCAAGCGGGGCAGAAGCGCTCTGATACCGGCCCGGCTCAAAGGGCTTGTGAGTGAGAACGTCGCAACCAGAACCAGAAGAACGGTTGGACTGGTCCAGCCAAACCTGTCCGCTACGATCAAGACGACGATCAGGGCCGAACTCACAGCCATGTCGACAGTGACTGCAAATACCGGTCCTATGCGATCGAGTAGCGCGCCCGCAAGTGGGCTTACCATCAAGCCAGGTCCGACGAGCGCAAAGCTCAACCACCCAACCAAGGTTGGAGAGGCAAGGCGTTCCAATGCGTAGAGGATGATAGCCAGTGAAGACATGTTACTGGCCAGTCGAGATAGGAAGGCAGCGGCGAACAACTCCGGGATGTCCGCGATGCCTAGGAGGTCGCGATACGAGATCGGGCGCTCTGCCATGCTGGTCTCACGCGATGCGGTGCTTTCAATAACCGCCCGCATGGTAATATAGCCACGATCCACCGGATTCGTGAACGTCGATACCTTCCCATCGAAGGCGGGAAGCTTGGGACCCGAAGGGCTATCGTCAGCCAGTTCGCAGTTGCATCCTGTCCGGTGCGCCACCCTACGCCGCTTCGCGGCTTCGGGTGGCAGGCCACACGTCGAGCGTGGCTTGCGCCGGACAGGCGAAGCCCGAGGGCTTCGCCTGTGGCAGCTGGGCTATCGACTTCGTCAGTGCGCCGCGCGCGCCAGGCCTTGCGAGGTCGCACGGGCGGCGCGGTCGATCACGTCGGCCACGGCGTGCGGCTGGGTGATGTACGACACATGACTGGCTTTCACGTCCACCGTCTGCGCGCCGATGCGCGCCGCGGTCTGGCGCAGCAGCTTGGGATCGATGGCGTGATCCTGCGTCGCCACGACGTACCAGCTCGGCTTGGTCCGCCATGCCGCATGGGTGAGCGGCGTGCCGAAGATCGACAGGGCGATCGGGATCTGCGAGTCGCGCAGGAAGGCCGCGTCCGCGTCGCTCGTATCGGCGGCGAAGGCCGCCTTGAAGCGCTTCAGGTCGAGGAAGCCGAAGCCGTCCGCCTGCGGGTCGATCACGAATTCCGCCGGGGCCGGGACCAGGGACAATTGCTGGCCGGTGGTCTCGCCGATATTCGGCGCAAGCGCCGAGACGTAGACCAGCCCCGCCACGCTCGCCTCGTCGCCGGCTTCGGTGATCACGACGCCGCCATAGGAGTGGCCGACGAGGATGCTGGGGCCGTCCTGGCGCGCCAGCACGCGGCGCGTGGCGGCGGCATCGTCGGCGAGCGAGGTGAGGGGATTCTGCACCATGGTGACGCGATAGCCGCGCGCGGTGAGGTCGTCATAGACGCCGCGCCAGCCCGAGCCGTCGGCGAAGGCGCCGTGCACGAGAACGACGTTTCTGACCGCCTGGCTGTCGGGAATGCGCTCGACAGGTTGCGCCGCGGCGCTGCTGGCGAGGGTCGCGGCCGCGGCTGCGGCGACGACCGTGTTGCGGATGTCCTTGATCATTGCGATTGCTCCTCTCGAATTTGAAAACTCGTACACGATTAGATCGTGCACGATATAACTACGCCCGGCTCGGAGCGCCGTCAACCGCTCGCGCTCGGATCGTGAACGACCCTTTTGTCTGCCCGGCGGCCCGGTGTCGGGCCGCCGCGATGGTGAGCGGCGTCGGCAGGGACGCCCGAGCCCACAGGTTATTGCGCGATCCTGCCCAGCCTGATCTGTCGCCGGCTGATGCGCGATCCGCGGCTGAAGGTCGTGCCGGCGCCGGCCGATCTTGGAACTTTCCCGGTGGAGATGGGTTGGCATGTCCGCTATCGCCACGACCCGGCGCATCGCTGGCTGCGGTCCCTGGTCGCCGAGGTAGCGGGGTCCCTGACCTGAAGCCAGGCCCGCGGCCGGGCACGGTCAATCGCTTGCGATTGGATCGCGAACGACTATCCTCTCCGAGCAATGCCTGCAGCGCGGGAACGGTCATAAGCTTATGAAAAAAAAGGCGAAGCCCAAGGAGACCTTGGCCAGCTCGCTGAGCGACTTCCTCTGTTTTGCGGTCTATTCGACGAATCTGGCGTTCGGCCGGGCCTACAAGCCGCTGTTCGACGAACTCGGCCTCACCTATCTGCAATATGCGGCGCTGATCGCGCTCAACGAAGAGGGCGGACAAACCGTCAGCCAGCTCAGCGAAAAGCTTTTCCTCGAATCGAGCACGGTGACGCCGCTGCTCAAGCGCCTCGAAGCCGTCGGCCACATCACGCGCACGCGCGACGCCAGGGACGAGCGCCAGGTGCGCGTCAGCCTCACCGACGCGGGACGCGCGATTTTCGAGCAGGCGTTCGACGGACGGACGGCGGTGATCGCGGCGACGGGCCTGGCGCCTGACGCGTTCGTCCGCTTGCAGCGCGACCTCATCACGCTGCGCGACAATCTCCTGAAAGCCGCCAAGGCTGAGAGCTGAAAGGTGCTCGGCTCCGCGCCGCCGTGCCTTGCCGCTAACGGTTTGGAAGGGTGAACCTGAAAACGCTGCCATGCGGCAGGTTCGGCGCCGCCCACAGCCGCCCGCCATGCGCCTCGACGATCGAGCGGCATATCGGCAGACCAAGGCCGGTGCCGCCGCGCTTGGTCGTGAAGAACGGATCGAAGATGCGGCCCAGATGCGCCGGATCGAGCCCTTCGCCCGTATCCGCGATCGAAACCAGCACGCCACCGCTGCCGTCGCCTTCGCTGCCGATCCGCAGCCTTCGCGGCCGGCCGTCGACGCCGCTCATCGCCTGGACGGCATTGGTCACGAGATTGGCAATGACGCGCTCGATCTGATCGCCGTCGGCTCTGACGGCGAGGTTCGCGCCGAACGCCGTCTCGACCGCGATGCGATGACGGCGCAGATCCAAGTGCAAGAGATCGAGGAGCTTGTCGATGATGTCGTTGATAGCGATTTCGAAGCCGGCGATTGCCGGCGCCGAGCCGCACGCCGTCTCGCGAAAGCTTCTGACGACATCGGCGGCGCGGCCGCTGTTGCCGACGACGCGTTCGATGGCTTCTCGCGCCTCATCCAGGTCCGGCGGATTCTTGGCCAGCCAGACGAGCGCCGCTTCCGCGTTGGTCAGGATCGCGGCCAGCGGCTGGTTCACCTCGTGCGCGATGTAGAGCGCCCTTTCGCCGCGCGCGGTCTGGGCTGCCGCCCTGGCGGGCGCGCGCCGGCGCGGCCGGACCGGCTTCACGCCGCTTTCGAATTTCGTGCTGGGGCTTGGACCGTACATGGGGCTCCCTCCGGCATGTCATCGCCTGGCCGGAAGGATCGCGATTCGAGGGCAGCGGCGCGAGTCTAGCGTTGTAAATCGTTGTAAACCGGCAAGTCAGTTCGCCGCGCCGATATCCGCGAGCAGCGCACGCGCAGCGACAAGATTGACGGTCTCGAAGCCTTCGGTGAATTGCCGGTAGACGCCCTGAAGCATTGCCCGGGCCTCCTTGGCGCGGCCGTGCTGCGACCACAGGCGGGCGAGCGGGATGGCCGCTCTCAACTCCCAGCTCAAAGCCGATTGCGCGCGGGCAAGATCGATCGCGCGGCGCAGTGCGTCTTCCGCCGCCGCAGCGTCGGGCCGCGGCAGCGCCAGCAGGATCTCGCCCCGGGTCCGCCGCAGGACGGGCAGCCACCACACCTCCCCGACCTGCCCGGCGCGCGCGATTTCCTCGTCGATCACGGTCAGCGCTTCGTCAGGGCGCCCAAGAAGCAGCAGGCCTTCGGCGAGGGCGCGCGCGGTGGGCGAGCGCACGACGTTGTACTGATCGGCGATCATCGCCTCCAGGGCGCCGCGCAAGATCTCCACCCCGGACGCCGAGTCGTCGCCGCCGAGCATGTGCTCGCCCTTCAGCGCCAGCGCCAGGATGCGGAAAGTCGGGAGCGAATATTTGCCGGCCTGCGCGATCGCGCTTTCGATCGGCTCGGCCGCCCGCGCATGGTCGCCGCTCCACAACAGGACGGGAATCGAATGGACCAGGGCGGCGCAATAGGTGAGATGATCGCTGTGCCGTGCCGCCTCGCCGATCGCCGCCAGCGCCACCTTGCAGCCGCGGTCGGGAAAGCCGCACAGCCACAAGGCCCGCGCGAAAGTGAACCGTGTGCGCGTTTCGTAGAACAGGTTGAAGCGGGCATGGATGATAACCGATGCCAGCTCGAAGCCGAGCTCGCAGTGGCGCAGCGCTGCCGCCTGATCGCCGATCTGGTGATAGGAGGTGCCCAGCATCCATTCGGCCAGGACCTTTTCGGCCGCGCCGCCGGTCGCTTCGGCCAGCGCGGCATGACGCTTGGCGACCGCCAAGACGCCGTCGAAATCGCCGCGGCGGGTGAGGACGACATTGAGGCTGGCAAGCAGGTTGAGCTGTCGCCGACCGTCCCCCAAGGACTCGCAAAGCGCCAGACCACGTTCGATCGCCGCCGTGACATCGTCGATCTTGCCGATCGCGTACATCGACGACATCGCCAGGGCTTCCTGGATGTCCAGTTCCCGATAGGTCCCGCGGTCGCCGTCACGCAGCGCGGCCAGGGCGCGCTCGCACCATTGCTGCGACTCGGCGAACAGGGAGAATTCCAGGAACAGCGGCGTCGCCTTGGCGGCGAGATCAATGCCGATGGCGCGGTCGCCGGCAGCGGAAAAGCTCCAGGCGAGCGCCTTGCGGACATTGCCCATGAGCGGCGCGTGGACGGCACCGTTGCGGCCGTCGAACGCCGAGGCGTCGGCGGCGGACTTGAGGAAGCCGACAAAGTAGAGCGCATGGCGCCGCGCCATCGCGTCCGCCTCGCCGCTTTCCGCCAGCCGGGCGGCGGCATAGGCGCGCGTCGTATCGAGGAGCCGGCAATAGGCCGGTTCGCTGGCCGAGGAGAGCCAGATGAGCGATTTGTCGACCAGACCGGCAATCGCGTTGGCCGCGCCGCCGTCCCCGACCACCGCTTGCGCCGCCGCCAGCGTGAACGGGCCGGCAAACACCGAAAGCCGGGCGAGGATCCGCTGCTCGTCAGGCGACAGGAGCCGGAAGCTCCAGTCCAGCATGGCTTGCAGCGATTGATGACGCGGCAAGGCGCTGCGCCGGCCAGGCAGCAACAGCTCGGCGCCGCGGTCGAGGAGATCGGCCGTCCCCCCGATGCCATAGGCGCCGACGCGGCTGGCGACGAGTTCAATCGCCAGCGCGACGCCGTCGAGCCGGCGGCAGATTTTCGCGACGATCGGCGCCTCGGCGTCGCTCAGCTCCGCCTCATAGCCGCTCGCACCGGCCTTCTCCATGAAAAGCTGCACCGCAGGCGACGCCAACGCCGCCGCGGCCGACGGCGCGTCGTCCGGCGGACTGTCGAGCGGCGTCAGCAGATGCACGCTCTCGCCTGCGACCCGCAGCGCCTCGCGACTGGTGATCAGCAGGTGCAGCGACGGGGCACCGCGAAACAAGCGTTCCGCGAGCGGCGCGGCCGCCGCGATCACATGCTCGCAATTGTCGAGCACGATCAGGATCCGCTTGCCGGCCAGGAAGGTGCGGATGTAGGGCTCGGGGTCGGGGCCCTGGACGAAGCAGCCGAGCGCGGAGGCAATGGCGCTGGGAACGTCCGCCGGGTCGGTGAGCGAGCCGAGATCGACGAAGCAGACCGAATCGTCGCCGAAATCTTCGCGCAGCGCGTGGGCGACCGCGACGGCGACGGTCGTCTTGCCGATGCCGCCCGGCCCCACCACGCTGACGAAGCGGCGCGATCCCAGCGCCGCGGACAGGATGGCGACGGCCTCGCCGCGGCCGACGAGGAATCCCGGCAGCGCCGGCAGGCTCTGGGGCCGTGTCCCGGCGGCGGCGAGCGGGCGAGCGTCGTCCGCGGCGGCGCGCCCGATGGCGGCAACGAAGCTGTAGCCCCGGCCGGGGACGTTGACGATGTAGCGGACGCCGCCCTTGCTTTCGCCTAGGGCCTTGCGCAGCACCGCGATGTTCACCCGCAGATTGGCTTCCTCGACGGTGACGTCCGGCCAGACGAGATCGATCAGCTCCCGCGCACTCACGACCTGCCCTGCGCGTTCGGTCAGAGCGATCAGGATGTCGAAAGCGCGGCCGCCGATCGCGACCGGCGCGTCGTCCTTGAGCAGCAAGCGTTCGGCCGCCGCCAAGCGGAAGGGACCGAAAGATACGATGTCGCCGGTCCTCGACACGCCGCCCATTGCCAAGGCTACCTCCTGCCCACCAACTTGCCGGCACACGCGAAGGTCTCAAGGCCCTTCTTACACCTTCTTACAGCTCTTGACACGCCAAGGCAGGCACGCCCGGCGATAGTGATGTCCGCGGCAAGAAGCCTCCGCCGGAGGCTTCTTGCCGCCGCTTGTGAGCGGCAAACAATCCAGGAGCCCGTCATGGTCACGCAACACCCGCCGTCCCGGCATCTGCTTGTCGTGGGCGGCTATGGCGTCATCGGAACCGGCATCGTCGGTCACGGCCTTGCGCTGCCCAACTGGCGCATCACCACGGTGGGGCGCTCACGGGCGCCCGAGCGGCTGCTCGACGGCCGGCCGACGCCGCGCCATGTCCAGGCCGACCTGTCGCGGCTCGAACAGGCGAGCGACGCGTTCACCTCGCTGTCGGACGTGACGGCGATGGTCTTCACCGCCTTCGTCGCCGAGGGCCACACCACGCCCGTGGCGCCCAATGTCGCGCTGCTCGCCAACGCGCTGGACGCACTGAAGCATGTCGGGGCGCCGCTCTCCCGCGTCGTGCTGATGGGCGGCGGCAAATCCTATGGCGCCCATCTCGGATCTTACAAGACGCCCGCCAAGGAGCGCGATCCGCGCATCATGGGGCCGATCTTCTACAACGACCAGGAAGACACGCTGTGGCAGCGCGCGGCGCGCGACGGCTTCGGCTGGACGGTGCTGCGTCCCGACGGCGTGATCGGCCCCAATTTCGGATCGCCGATGAACATGCTGATGGGGCTCGCCGCCTTTGCCGCGGTCAGCAAGGAGCTGCGCGTGCCGCTACGCTTTCCCGGCAGCCTCGGCGCCTGGCAGGCGCTGCACCAGGCGACCGACGCCGACGTGCTGGCCCAGGCGGCGTTCTGGGCGCTGGAGAGCGAGGCGGCGCTGGGCGAAGTCTTCAACGTCACCAACGGCGACAATTTCCGCTGGCAGCATCTGTGGCCCGACATCGCGGCGGCCTTCGACATGCCGGCGGCGGCGCCCCAGCCGATGCGGCTGATGGAGCAGATGGCGGACAAGGGTCCGCTCTGGGCGTCGATGGTGCGCAAATACGACCTGCGCGACACGCCGTGGGATCGTCTCGCCTCCTGGCCCTTCGTCGACGGCTGGCTGCATATCGGCAACGACATGGTGCAGAGCACCACCAAGATCCGCCACGCCGGCTTCAACGGCTGCATCGACAGCCATGACAGCTTCGTCGCGGCGATCGCCCGGCTGCGGGCGCAGAAGATCGTCCCCTGACCGCAAAGGAACCTCCATGGCCGAGAAACGCGACGTCGAATTCCGCATCGATGGCACCAAGCTGGCGGGTTGGCTCTTCCTTCCCGACGGCGCATCGCCGCAGCACAAGGCGCCGGCCGTCGCGATGGCGCATGGGCTGGGCGCGGTGAAGGAGATGTATCTCGAACCTTTCGCCCGCCGTTTCGCGCGCGCCGGCATTGCCGCCCTCGTCTTCGACTATCGTGCGTTCGGCGCGAGCGGCGGCGAGCCTCGCCAGCGCGTCTCGCCGCATGATCAGATGGAGGATTTCCGCGGCGCGCTCACTTTCCTGTCGCTGCAGCCGCAGATCGACGCGGACCGGCTGGGGCTGTGGGGCAGCAGTTTCGCCGGCGGCCATGTCGTCGAAGTCGCCGCGAAGGACCCGCGCGTGAAAACGGTCGTCGCCCAAGCCGGTGCCATGGACCTGCGGCGCATCGTGGTGACCGCGCTTGGCGCCGAAGGGCTCGCCGGCCTGGAGCAGATGACCGTGAAGGAGCGCGCGCGCCACTTTGTGGAGGGCGGCGAGGTCTATATCGCCAATGCGCTCCCACCCGGCAACGGTCTGGCGCTGCAGCCGGACGCCGCGAGCTTCGAATTCGCGACGAGAGCGCAGGCCACCGTCGCGCCGAACTGGCGCAACGAGGTGACGCTGAGCTCGATCGCAGCGGTGATCGAGCACGCGCCGGGCCGCTTTGTCGATCTCGTCGCGCCGCGGCCGCTGCTGATGATCCTGATGAAGGGGGACACGATGACGACGCCGGACACGATCCGCGACGCGTTCGCGCGCGCCGGCGCGCCTAAGGAGCTGCTCGAACTCGACGGCGGGCACTATGACGTCTATCTGGGCGCGGCGTCCGAGCGGGCGGCGCAGGCCGCGGCCGATTGGTTCGCCGCGCATCTGCGCGCGGGCCGCGCTACTTGATGCGTCTTACCGTGAAGCTGCCCCAGCCGCCCTGAATGGCGAGATGGTAGCTGTCGAGAAAGCCGCGCGAGATCGTCACGACCTCGGTCTTGTCGTTGCGGAAGCGGGCGACCTTGCCGTCGCTGTCGACCTGCCGCCAGACCTGGCCGTTGTCCAGCGTGACCGTGAAGACGTGGAAGTAGTTGTAGGTGACGTTGGCGACGCGGGCGGTGACGCTGTCCGCCGGCGCCTCCGCGGGCGGCAGGCCGAAGACGGTGGCCGTGCTTGCCGGGGCGGCGGGCGGCAGCGGCGCCGCGGCTTGCGGCGCAGGGCCTGCAGCGGCGGGAGCGGATGGCGCGGCGATCGGAGCCGTCTTCAACTGCGCCGCGATGCCGTTGTAGCAGGCGAGCTGTGCGGCATCGCCCTGCTGCGCGGCGCAGGCGAGGATGGCGGCCGTGAGGCTCGCCTCGGGCGCCGCCTCAGCCGTGGCGCAGGCGAGGAAGAGAGCGGCCGTGACGGCCAGGCTGCGTCGGATCATTCGGCTCTACCTTTTGGGATAGGGATAGGCGCGCGGTGCGGACGATATCCCGCCGCCGTCGCGGGAATCCAGTTCGCCGGAACGGTCGAAGGCGGCGCGGGCCTGGGTTATGTCGTCCTGGGTCTTCTCGGCCCAGGCCACCAGACTGCCGAGCGGTTCGAGCAGGGAGCGGCCGAGCCCGGTGAGCCGGTACTCGACGGTCGGCGGCTTGGTCGGGAAAACATGGCGCGACACCAGGCCGTCGCGCTCGAGATCGCGCAGCGTCTGGGTCAGCATGCGCTTGGAAATGTCGGGGATCGCGCGCAGCACTTCGTTGAAGCGATGCGGCCGGCGCGACAGCGCGATGACGATCAGCGTCGTCCAGCGGTTGCCGAGCTGGCTGAGGATGTTGCGCACCGGACAAAGGCCGCGGTCGAAATCATTGGCGCTCCAATGGTCGAAACGCGTGCCCAGCGATGGGTTATCCCGGCGTAACCTTGGCACCAAAAACTGCCTCCTTACGAACCGCGAGGTAGTCTCATATATAGACCTCGAACCGAAACAAGACCAGCAAGGAGACCGACATGAGCACCAGCGACAAGATCCTGATCACCGGCGCCGCCGGCCAGCTTGGCCGGCTGGCGATCGCGCAATTGCTCCGCAAGGTGCGCCCCGACCGTGTGGTCGCCGCGGTGCGCAAGGTTGCGGCGGCGCAGGACCTGGCGGCACAGGGCGTCGAGGTGCGAGAAGCGTCTTATGACGATCCCGCTTCGCTCGACCGCGCCTTTGCCGGCATCGGCAAGGCACTGCTGATCTCGGGCAGCGAAATCGGCCGGCGCGTGCCGCAGCACCGCAACGTCATCGACGCCGCGAAGCGGGCCAAGGTGGGGCTGCTCGCCTATACCAGCATCCTGCACGCCGACGGCAATCCGATGACGCTGGCGGCGGAGCACAAGCAGACCGAAGCGCTGATCAAGGCCTCCGGCACGCCTTTCGTGTTCCTGCGCAACGGCTGGTACGCAGAGAACTACACCGGCGCCATCGCGGTTGCGCTCAAGACCGGCGCAGTGTTCGGCAGCGCGGGCGACGGGCGCATCAGCGCCGCGGCGCGCAAGGACTATGCGGAGGCGGCGGCCGCCGTGCTTCTGTCGGAGGCGGGCCAGGCGGGAAAGATCTACGAACTGGCCGGCGACGAGGCCTTCACGCTGGCGCAATACGCCGCCGAGATCGCGCACCAGTCGGGCAAGGCCATCGTCTATCGCAACTTGCCGCAGGCCGAGTACAAGGCGGCGCTCCAGGCGGCCGGCCTGCCCGAGCCGTTCGCCGCGGTCTTTGCCGACAGCGATGCCTGGGCCGCCAAGGGCGTGCTGTTCGACGCGGGCCGCCAGCTCAGCGCCCTGATCGGGCATCCGACCACGCCGCTGGCGGTTTCCGTCGCCGCGGCGCTTGCGAAGTGACCGGCCGGGCTGGCCCTGCGGCCGTCCTGGGATAGGATGTCCGTCCAAATGGGGGCGACGATGGCGGCAGGCATCAGGACGGGAAGAGCCATCGCGCTGGGCCTTGCTCTGCTCGGCGCGAGCCTGTCCCCGCCGTTCGCGGCGGAGTTCACCGTGAATCCCGCCCGCTTCGATCCCTACAAGGATTTCAAGTTCCGGGTGAAATGGGATGGCCGCTACGTCGCGGGCATCAGCAAGGTCAGCCCGCTGCTGCGCCGGACCGAGGTGATCGAGCACCGCGAGGGCGGCGATCCCTCGATCTCGCGCAAGGCGCCGGGCCGCACCAGTTTCGATGCCATCACTCTGGAGCGCGGCCTCACCCACGACGCCGAATTCGAAGAATGGGCGAACAAGGTCTGGCGCTATGGCGCCGGCCTGGGTGACGAATCCACGCTGGGGAATTTCCGCAAGGACGTCACGCTGGAGCTCTACAACGAAGCCGGCCAGCGCGTGATGGCGTACAAGATCCATCGCTGCTGGCCTTCGCAGTACCAGGCGCTGCCCGAACTGGACGCGAACGTCACGGCGGTTGCCATCCAGACGCTGACGCTGCAATGCGAGGGCTGGGAACGCGATCCGGCCGTCGGGGAGCCGGTCGAGCCGAAGTGACGGCCGCGCCGCGCGCAGGCCAATTGTGGGGATGCCATGCCGCAGGACGAGTTCTTCGAACGCGCGCCGCTTGCCGAACCGGAGAAGCCGGGCTGGCAGACCTGGGCCGTTCGCGGCGGCGCGGTTCTCGTCGCAATCGCGGCGGTGGTCGCGATTCTGCAAATAGTTGCCGTCGAGCCGTCCTGGCATCGCGCCGGCTTCGCGTCCGACCCCGGCACCTTCGTGCGCAAGCATGACGTCGACTATCCCGTATGCGCGGCGTGGGACGGCTGGAGCGCGGCGCAACCGCTCGCCAAGGGCCTTCGGCTGACCACGATCACGGCGCAGCCGCTGCCGGCACGCGAGACCACGACGAGCTATGGCGTGCTGTTGCCGAACGGTTCGAAGATCGAGGCGATCTATTGCGGCTCCAGCAATGGCGGCGCAGTCAGCGAATGTTCGCCCGAGGGCTGCGAAGCGCCGGTGATCGTGCAGCTCGATGACGACATCCATACCAAGCAGCGGGCGCTCTCGCTGTCGCTGGAGGGCAAGGACGTGAAGCCGCGGCCCGAGCGGGCCTTGCACGTCTGGGTGCTGTGGCGCGGCTAGCCGGGCGCCTGATGGGCGCGCGGGACTTCTGTTAGGCTCGGCGCCAGCCCCTGCAAGGAACAGCCATGCGCTTCGCACAACTTGCCCTTTCCGCTTTGCTTCTGGCGGCGCCGGTCGCCGCGCGCGCCGACGACGCCGCGGTTCCGGCCGCCGGACCGAAAGTCCTGATCGCGACCTCGATGGGCGACATCACGCTGCAGCTCGACGAGGCGCATGCGCCGCTGACGGTCGCGAACTTCCTGCGCTATGCCCAGGAAGGCCATTTCGACGGCACCGTGATCTATCGCGTCGTTCCGGGCTTTGTGATCCAGGCGGGAAGCTGGACCGCCGACGTGAAGTATCGCCCGGTGCATGACGGCGTTCCGCTCGAGACCGGGCTTGCCAACACGCGCGGCACCATCGCGATGGCGCGCGGCGACGATCCGGCGAGCGGCACGGCCGAATTCTTCATCAACCTCGCCGACAATCCGCCGCTGAACGCGAACCCCGCCGCGCCGCCCAACACCACCGGCTATGCCGTGTTCGGGTCGGTGATCGGCGGCATGGACGTGATCGACAGGATCGCCTCGGTGCCGCTCGGCGACAACGGGCCGATGAAGGGCGCGGCGCCGCTCGATCCCATCACCATCCTGAAAGTCGCGGTGGTGCCGGACGCGGCGCCGTGATCGTCGAGCCGACGCAGGCCGGGTACAGGGCGGTCTCCCGGCTCTACAACGCCTTGATGACGGGGCTGGTGCTGACGCTGGTCAGCGGCAAGGACGCCGAGGCCGCGCGCCGCTTTGTCTTCGCCCATTTCCGCCGCCAGCATCTGGAGAAATTCCAGGACGGGCTGAAGAAGCTGGGGCTCGACGCGCTGCCGCATGCCGTGGCCTGCGCGCAGTATCATTATTTCTCCAACGCGCTGGGCGGGGTGAAGACGGAGTACATGCCGGAAAGCGACGCCAAGGCCTGGGTGCGCTATCCGCCGCCGCGCTGGATCTGGCAGGGCGCGGCGATCTGCGGCGTGCCCCGCGCGGTCAACGAAGCGATGCTGCATGGCTGGCACGGCCATAACGGCGTCACGCTGGGCAATCCGCGCCTCGGCTTCGTCTGCACCGGCCAGACGGTCGACGGCGATCCCGGCCTCGAAGGCTATTACTGCGAATACGATCGCGACATCGCGCCGGAGGAGCGCGTGCGCTTCGTGACCGGCGAGCGGGCGCCGCGCTTCGATCCGGCGCGGGCGCCGAAGCTGGATTCCGCGAACTGGCCGGCGGCGCGCCTCGCCAAGGTCGAGCGCTCCTATGCCATGGAATATGTCCGCTCGATGCTGCCGTCGATGGTGGAATTGTTCGGCGCCGAGGAAGCCGGGGCGCTGGTCGGCCGCACCGCGCGGCTGATCGGGCTGCAATACTACGACGAGACCGCCGCGCTGCTGGGCGCCGGCGGCGACAGCGCCGGCGACTTTGCCGCCATCCTGGCGCTGCTTGCGGCGGCGCAAGGCGAAGCGGTCGAGCTCGACGGAACCCATGTGGTCCAGCACGGCTGGCGGCTCGGCTCCGGCGTGCCGCAGGCCGGGATATTGTTCGACGCCTGGAATGCGCTATGGGAGGGCATGGCCGCGGTGCATAATCGCGACCTGACACTTCGCACGGAGCGGCGCGGCGGCGGCATCGCCTGGCGCGTCGCTTGAAGGAACACCCATGAGTCACGCCGGAACACGATCGGTGGCGCGCGCCAGCGCCAAGCTTGCCGCGGCCCGCTATGCCGTGGACATCAAGGCGGGCCACCACGCCCTGACCGGCGACGAGGGCGTCTCGGCCGGCGGCGGCGATACCGGACCGGCGCCGTTCGCCTTCGTGCTCGCCGGCCTCGGCGCCTGCACCGCGATCACGCTGCGCATGTATGCCGAGCACAAGGATTGGAAGCTGACCGGCCTAGCGGTCGACCTGGAATATTTCCGCGACGACGACAAATTCCGCATCGAGCGGGTGTTGCACATCGAGGGCGATCTCGACGCGGCGCAGCGCGCCCGCATCGCCGACATCGCCGAGCGCACCCCCGTGACGCTGGCGCTCAAGGCCGGCGCCACCATCAACACAAGGTCGGCGTGATGGGCGAGGCGGGCGCCGGAGAGCCTTTTTCGACCCTGACGCTGAAAGACGGCCGCAAGCTCGGCTATCTCGACGTCGGGGCGGCGAACGGGCACACGGTTTTCCATTTCCACGGCCACGGCTCGTCGCGCCTGGAAGCCTTGATGCTGGAGGCGGCGGCGCATGCCCGGGGCCTGCGCGTCATCGCCCTCGACCGGCCGGGGGTCGGACGCTCGGATCCGAAAGAGGGCGACCGCCTGCTCGACTGGCCCGACGACGTCGCCGAGGCCGCCGACCGTTTCGGGATCGAGCGGTTCTCGGTCCAGGGGATGTCGGCGGGCGGGCCCTATGCGCTCGCCTGCGTCCACAAGCTTCGGGACCGCATCGCCGCCTGCTCGCTGGTCAGCGCCGTGCCGCCGCCCGAGATCGCGCGCCGCGCCGGACCGCGCATCCGCCGCCTCGCCTGGTGGGTGGCCTACCGCTATCCGAGCTATCTGCGCCGCCGCCTGATCCAGTTCCGCCCCGACGGCCCGCCGCGCGAGGACATGGTCGAGGCCCGCATGATGCGCGTCGCCCAATGGCTGGGCGGCGAAGACCTGCGCCTGATGAACATCGCCGAGATGCGCGCGGTGCTTGCCCGCACCATGATGGAGACGGCGCGCCAGAGCGGCGCCGGCAACCGCGCCGAGATCGAGCGGCTGGTGCGGCCCTGGGGCTTCGATATCCGCGCCCTCGAGGGTTCGCGCCTGTTCGTCTGGCATGGCGACAAGGACCGCATCATGCCGGCCGGCCCGGCGCGCGCGATGGCGCGGCGCCTGAAGGATTGCACCGCGACCTTCTATGCCGGCGAGGGCCATTTCTCGGTATTGGTCAACCGCGCCCACGACCTCATGGCAGCGCTGCGTCCGTGACCTATTGCCGGGACTTGCCTGCGTTCCACAGCCGCGCGAGATAGCCAAGCTCCTTGGGCACGTCCGCAAGGTCGATGCGCGTGAGGAATTTCAGACCGAAATTGGGCGTGCGCCGCCAGGCCACCTGCGCGAGATGGGCGACGCCGCTGCGCTGATCGATGAAATAGACCTCGGCCGGGATCGAGACGCGATTGCCCAGCGTGACCTTGGCGCCGGCGTCCGACAGGTCGCGGATGGTGCAGTCGAGGCTGAAGGCGCCGTCGCCATGGACGATCTTGCCGCCGAACAGCACCCGCTTGCGCGCGGCGAGGCGGGGCTTGTGGGCGGGACTCTTGCGGATGTCGGACACGGCTATCCATTCCGTCGGGTGGGCGCCCTGTATCGGCCTTCCGGCTTCGCATCGTCAACGCCGGCGTGCGCTGCCGGGGACGGTTTTGCCTGCAATCGGTCTTGCGTTGATCGCCGGGCTCCCCTTCACTTCATTGCGGAACAATCACACTGTCTGACCGTTCAAGCGATTCGCGCGGTGCGAACCAAAGGAGAGGGACATGGCAGCTCGGAAGAAGAAGAAGGCGAAGAAATCCATCGCCAAGCGCGTCAAGAGCGTCGCGAAGAAGGTCGTTGCGAAAGCGAAGAAAGCCGTCAAGAAGCGCAAGACGAAGAAGAAGAAGGCCAAGGGCCTTCTGGCTGCCGTCAGCGAGATGACGGGGCTGGGCAAGGGTTCGTAAGCCGCCGGCGTGGCGGGCGGCAAACTTCAAGGAGAGATGGCGATGGCAGCAAAGAAGAAAAAGAAGAAGGCCGTGAAGGCGAAAGCCAAGCGCGCCCCGGCCCGCAAGGCCGCGCGCAAGGCCGCACCGGCGAGGAAGGCCGCGAAGAAAGCGGTCAAGAAGACGGTGAAGAAGAAGGCCGCCAAGAAGACCAAGGCGGTGACCAAGAAGAAGGCGGCGCGCCGCGAATTCGGCGAGGGAAATTACAAAGCGTCCAAGCGCTTCCGCGCCAGCGAAGAAGCCTTCGTGAAGAAGAACAAGGCCAAGATCCCGGCGTTGGGCAAGGCGGCGGAAGCCGCGCTGGATGGGCCGGAAGGCGACGAACTGCGCGCCGCCGAAGCGGCCGCCGCTGCCGGGCATCCCGTCGGCGAAAGCTAGAGCCTGTCGCTCGCCGCCGCCCACAGCGCGGCGAGCGCCTCTACCCCGCGCGCATCCTCGGCGTCGAAGCGGCCGCGCTCGGGGCTGTCGAGATCCAGAACGCCGAGCAGGGTGCCGCCGCCGAGCAGGGGCACCACCAGCTCGGACCGCGATGCGACATCGCAGGCGATGTGGCCGGGAAAATCCTCGACATCGGGCACAACAAGGGTCTCGCGCCGGGCCGCGGCGGTGCCGCAGACGCCCCGTCCCATCTCGATCCGCACGCAGGCCGGCCGGCCCTGGAACGGGCCGAGCACCAGGCCGGCGCCCCGCTTGAAATAGAACCCGGCCCAGTTCAGCCGATCCAGGCCCAGCCACAGAAGCGCCGCCAGGTTCGCGGCGTTGGCGATGGCGTCGCGTTCACCGGCGAACAAGCCTTCCGCCATGAGCGCGAGCTCACGGTAGATCTCGGGCTTGCTGCCGGTGGGCCGGTCGCCGTCGAACATCCCTACTCCTTCGGCGTGAACTTCAGCGCCGCGCCGTTCATGCAGTAGCGCAAGCCCGTCGGGTTCGGCCCGTCGGGGAAGACATGGCCGAGATGGCCGCCGCATTTGGCGCAGACGGCTTCGTCACGCACCATGCCGTGGCTGTGGTCGGACTTGGTCGCCACCGCGCCGTCCTTGGCCTTGTAGAAGCTGGGCCAGCCCGAGCCGCTCTCGAACTTGGTCGACGAGTCGTACAGCGCCGAGCCGCAGCCGGCGCAGAGGAACTCCCCGGCGCGCTTTTCATGGTTGAGGGGGCTGGAGCCCGGCCGCTCGGTGCCGCACTGGCGCAGCACGGCGTACTGCTCCGGGGTCAATTCCCGGCGCCATTCCGCATCGGTTTTGTCGGTCATTTCGCTCTCCTTGGATTGCACACCCCTTATTCGCCGCCCGGGGCCGCCCGGTTACTGAAAAGCGATGGCCTGCTTCAAGGTCTGGCTCAGCCGGCCCTTGTTGCCGAAGGCCCAGGCGCCGCCATAGCCGATGTCGTCGACCCGCCAGCCGGCCGGGGTTTTCACCAGATACACCGTGTCCGTCCAGGCCTGCCGGCTGGTGCCGTCGCTGTAGGTCAGGTCCGCGGTGCAGGTGCCGTTGGCGGCGCCGGCGCTGCACGCGGCGACCGCAACCCCGGTCGCGCCCTCGAACAGCGAAGAGAACAGATCGCCCTCGATCAGCGGCGGCGAACCCTTGTGGGCGGCGAAGAACCGCGCTTGCGCGACCGCGCCCTGGCGCAGGAGGTCTTCCAGCCCGGGCGACAGATAGGGCCCGAATTTTGCCCGGTCGGCATCGTCCGGAATGCCGGAGGCGTGCAGCGCCTTGTAGACGCCGTAAAATCCGTCCGCCGCAGCGCGCAGGGCGGCGCTCTCATCGGCCGCCGCGGGCGCCGCCAGCGCCGCCGCCACCGCCAGGCTCAAGAACAGGGTGCGCATCAGGCCTTCGCTTTCAGGGCGTCGCGGATTTCGCGCAGCAATTGGATGTCCTCAGGGGTCTCGGCCGGCGGCGAATCCTTGGCCGGGGCTTTCAGCCGGTTGATCTGGCGCAGCAGCACGAACAGCATGAACGCCACGATCAGGAAATTGAGGATCGTGTTGACGAACAGGCCGTAGTTCAGCGTCACGGCGCCGGCATCGGCCGCGGCCTTGAGCGAATCGAGCCGGGAATCGCCCTTGAGCACGACGAAGAAATTCGAAAAATCGATGCCGCCGAGGACAAGGCCGACCGGCGGCATGATCACGTCCTTGACCAGCGAATTGACGATGGCCGTGAAGGCGGCGCCGATGACCACGCCGACGGCGAGATCGATCACATTGCCGCGCATGACGAAGGTTCGAAACTCCTTGAGCATGGGCTCTCCTTAAGCCGCGTTCCGATTTGCGATTGTACAAGGTTCGGCCGGCTGTTAGCATTTTTCTTACCGCGCGCGTTGCTTTCGGCGCCAGTTATTCGGCTGCGGATCGGCGACCGGAACCCGGTCGGGTTGCGCAGCGTGGGGCGCAGATGTACCGAGCTTTGGTCGTACTTATCGCCTGCGGCGTCGCGAGCGCCTGCACCACCGTCGACACCGCCAAGGGCCCGGTCAACGCGACCTATTTCGGCATCGTGCGGGTGGCGACCCAGCCGGCCCAGAGCAACGCCGCCGCGCCGGTGACCGCGCTGGACACCCGCGCCCTGGGCCTGCGGTTCCAGGACGGCCTCGGCATCGGCTATTTCCACGACCAGCGCTACCAGGTGCCGGCCGACTGCCGGCTGGTGATTTTCGTCCAGAACCAGGAGCAGCTCGACCAGCTTTCGCGCCAGTTCGCCGGCTTCAAGGAGGGGATATGCGGTACGATAAAGGCATCCTGATCGCGCTCGCCTGCGTCGGCCTTGCCGGTTGCGTCAAACCGGATTCGGTCCTGTTCGTGACCGACACGTCGCTCGGCATCAATGTCGAGACCAAGCCGGCGACGGTGAGCGTCGCCTTCGACCGGATCGAAGGCTATATCGCGCCGCGCTACGACAACGGCGCCCTGCCCCCGGTCGTCGCGTCGATCCAGACCGGCGGCACCGTGTTCAATCCGCGCATCCGCCAGGTCTATGCCACCGGCGCCGCCGCGGTCCGCGCCGTGCGCACGCCGGGGGCGCCGACCGGCCCTTCCGACCTGACCGGCGGAAAGCAGCTCGTCTTCTTCGGCACCGCGACGACGGTCGGCTTCAAGGCCGGCTTCGACACCGGGACGCCGGTCCCCGACTCGCTGCTGTTCGGCTACCGGCGCAAGGAGTTTTCCTACATTCCGCTGGGAACGGTCACCGACCCGGGCGGCCAGCAGCACGACACCTATGCCTCGGCCCTGGCCTCGGTCGATTCCAACACGACCACGACCGGCGCGCTGTCGGGCGCGTCCGGGGCCGGCCTGACGCACGCGCAGTTCATCGCCACCGGCCTTGCCGCCGACACGCTGGCGGTCAATCCGGACATCCAGCGCGCCTTCGGCACCGTCGCCGCCAACGCGCTGAACGCGCCGCCCGCGGCGGTCGAGTTGAGCAATTCGCTCGCCAAGATTTCGGCCCTGTTGCCGTCCGACCCCGTCGCCTTCAAGGCGGCGCTGCCGGGCGTCGTCGCCAAGGCCTATCCCGACCCGACCAACCCGGCGGCGGTCAAGCTCAACAGCTTCACCAGCAAGAGCGACCTGATGGCCTATCTCGGCCAGTCGCCGATCATCGCCGAATGGCTCGCGGACAAGAACAGCTGAGGACGAAAGATGGCCGTCAGTATCGTGATGTGCGCCAACGACGCGGAGCGCCAAGTCGCCGTCGATGCCTTGCAGGCCGCCGGCAATGCGATAACCACTTTTCCCGCCGCCGACGGGCTCGCCGTTACGGCGACGGTGTCGGGCAACCGGCTGGTGCAGACGAGCGTCGTGAGCGCCGCTTTCGTCGTCGTCGGCACGCCGCAAGGCTGACGCGTCAGTCGCCGAGCAGCTTGCGCGCCTTCAGCACCGCGATCCCGGCATAGCCGAGGCCGAGGCCGGCGAGCACGCCCAGCGTATTTGCGAGCTCGTCGAAGATGTCGGCATCGCGGCCCGTCATGCCCTGGACGATTTCCAGCACCCCGCCCAGCAGCACCAGCCCCAGCGCCCACCACGGCGCGCGGCGGTCGGCGCGCACCGCGATGGTCGTCATCAGGCACAATCCGAAATAGGCGGCGGCATGCAGCGCCTTGTCCCAGATGTCGAATTCGAGCGCCGCAAGGATTTGCGAATGCGCAAGTTCGCCGTAGACCACGAGCAGCACGGCCGGTGCGATCAACCAGGTGTCGAGCCGGCGGAACTGGTGCAGCAGTTTTCTTAAGTTCATGGCCCGCGTCGGATGGGGAAGCACCTCTTCTAGTGCAGTTGGGTGGGGCGACAAGGCGACACGATCGCAAGAGCGCGCAACCACCGGATCGGCAGCGCCGCACCGCCGCTTTTGCCGCCTTACATTAAATATAATATATTCAGTTAGTTACGACATCACTCGGCGGCGTAGAGCAACGGCGGCCACACGCCACACGCCGTTTGCGACTTGCAAACATCGGGATGTTCCGTATAACGCGCCCTCTTTCGTGAGCGGCCAGGCAGGGCATGCCTTGGCGGCTCGTAAAGCGAACCGGCCATGACGGCCTTTGGGAGACCCGCAAAATGCCCAAGATGAAGACCAAATCCGGCGCGAAGAAGCGCTTCAAATTCACCAAGACCGGCAAGATCAAGACCCATCAGGTCGGCAAGCGCCATCGCCTGATCTCGAACTCGCCGGCCCGCACCCGCGACCTGCGCGGCACCGCGGTCCTTTCCAGTTCCGAAACCCAGCGCGTCAAGCGCTGGATGCCGTATGGCGGAGGCTTCTAACCATGTCACGCGCCCCCCGCTCCGTCGCCAGCCACGCCCGCCGCAAGAAGGTCTTCAAGGCCGTCAAGGGCTTCTATGGCCGCCGCAAGAACACGATCACGTCGGCCAACGCCGCCGCCGACCGTTCGCTGCAGCACAACTACATCGGCCGCAAGGAGAAGAAGCGTAACTTCCGCGCGCTTTGGATCCAGCGCATCAACGCCGGCTGCCGCGAATACGGCATCACCTACAGCCGATTTATCAGCGGGCTCGCCAAGGCGGGCATCGAGATCGACCGCAAGGTCCTCTCCGATCTCGCCACGCACGAGCCCGAAGCCTTCAAGGCTCTGGTGGATCAGGCCGCGGCCAACGCACCGTCGCTGGGTTAAGTCGTCTCGCCTTCCACCTTCTGTAACAATCGTCATCGCCGGGCTTGTCCCGGCGACCCATGAACACCCATCGTGCAGATGTGTGTATGGATGGCCGCCACAAGGGCGGCCATGACGGATGAGAGAAAGTGGTTTCGACAATGACTGATATCACCACTCTTGAGACAGGCATCCTCGCCGCGATCGCCTCCGCCGTCGACGAAGCCGCGCTTGAGGCCGTCCGCGTTTCGGCGCTGGGCAAGAAGGGTTCGGTCAGCGAGCTCTTGAAGACGCTGGGCGGCATGAGCGCCGAGGAGCGCAAGGCGAACGGCCCGCTGTTCAACGGGCTGCGCGACAAGGTCGCCGAGGCGATCGCGGCCCGCAAGGCGGCGCTGGGCGACGCGGCGCTGAACGCCAAGCTGGCCGGCGAGAAGATCGACGTCACCCTGCCGCCGCGCCCCGAAAGCGCCGGCACGATCCATCCGGTCTCCCAGGTGTTCGACGAGATCACCACCATCCTGGGCGATCTCGGCTTCGCCATCGGCGAAGGCCCGGACGTCGAATATGACGACTACAACTTCACCAAGCTGAACATCCCGCCCGACCATCCGGCGCGGCAGATGCAGGACACCTTCTATCTCGCCAAGCAGGCCGACGGCAGCCGGCACATCCTGCGCACCCACACCTCGCCGGTGCAGGTGCGCACCATGCTCAAGCAGAAGCCGCCGATCCGCATCGTCGCGCCGGGCCGCACCTATCGCGTCGATAGCGATGCCACCCATTCGCCGATGTTCCATCAGTTCGAGCTTCTGGTGATCGACGAGGGCATTCACCTGGGCCATCTCAAATGGACCATCGAGGAATTCTGCAAGGCGTTCTTCGAGATCGAGCAGGTCGAGTTGCGCGCCCGCCCAAGCTTCTTTCCCTTCACCGAGCCGTCGGTGGAATGGGACCTGCGCTGCGACCGTTCGGTGCCGGGCAAGATCACCTTCGGCCAGGGCAATGACTGGCTGGAGCTCGGCGGCTCCGGCATGGTCAATCCCAAGGTGCTGCAGATGTGCGGCCTCGATCCCGACGCCTATCAGGGCTTCGCCTTCGGCGGCGGCATCGACCGGCTGGGGATGCTGAAATACGGCGTGCCCGATATCCGCTCGTTCTTCGAGTCCGATCTGCGCTGGCTGCGCCATTACGGCTTCGCGGCGCTGGACATGCCCTCGCTCGACGGGGGGCTGAGCCGATGAAGTTCACGCTGTCCTGGCTGAAAGCCCCGCTCGACACCGACGCGGACGTCCACACCATCGCCGACAAGCTCACCTCCATCGGTCTCGAAGTCGAGTCGCTGGAAGATGCCGGCGCGCGGCTGAAGGACTTCGTCGTCGGCGAAGTGATCAGCGCCGAGAAACACCCCAATGCCGACAAGCTGCGGCTGTGCCTGGTCGATGCCGGCGACGGCGCGCCCTTGCAGATCGTCTGCGGCGCGCCCAATGCGCGGGCCGGCATCAAGGTCGTGCTGGCGCGGCCGGGCACGGTGATTCCGGCGAGCGGCGAAGCGCTCAAGATCGGCACCATCCGCGGCGTCGAATCGCGCGGCATGATGTGCTCGTCGCGCGAGCTTCTTCTGGGCGACGACCATGACGGCATCATTGAACTGCCGGCCGACGCCAGGATCGGCGACCAGGCGGCGGCGGCGCTCGGCCTCACCGATCCCGTCATCGAGATCAACCTGACGCCCAATCGCGGCGACTGCACCGCCGTCTATGGCGTGGCGCGCGACCTCGCCGCCGCCGGGCTCGGCCGCCTGCGCGAGGGCGATCTTGCGCCCGTGCCGGGCACGTTCGTCTCGCCGATCAAGACCCATGTCGAGACCGCCGACGCGCCGATGTTCGCGGGGAGACTGATCCGCGGCGTCAAGAACGGGCCGAGCCCCAAATGGCTGCAGGACTGGTTGAAGGCCGTCGGCCTGACGCCGCGCAGCGCGCTGGTCGACGTCACCAACTTCCTGTCGCTGGATCGCGGCCGGCCGCTGCACGTCTTCGACGCCGCCAAGATCAAGGGGAATCTGCGCGCCCGCCTCGCCAGGGACGGCGAGCAATTGCTCGCGCTCGACCACAAGACCTACACGCTCGATCCGCAGATGGTGGTGATCGCCGACGATGCCGGCGCGCAGGGCATCGGCGGGGTGATGGGCGGCGAGGCCTCGTCCTGCACCGAGGCGACCACCGAAGTGTTCGTGGAGTCGGCGCTGTTCGATCCCATCTCCATCGCCCGCACCGGGCGCAAGCTCGGCATCGCGTCGGATGCGCGCTACCGTTTCGAGCGCGGCGTCGACCCCGAATTCACGATTCCGGGGCTGGAACTGGCGACCACGCTGATCCTCGATTTCTGTGGCGGCGAAGCGTCACAGATCGTGGTCGCGGGCGGCGTGCCCGACTGGCGACGCACCATCGATTTCGATCCCGGCTATGTCGCGCAGCTCGGCGGCCTCGACGTGCCGAAGTCCGAAACCGTTTCCATCCTGAAACGCCTCGGCTTCGGCGTCGAAGACGGCGCAAGGCTGAAAGTCTCGCCGCCGTCGTGGCGCGGCGACATCGCCGGCAAGGCCGACCTGGTGGAAGAAGTCATCCGCATCCACGGCCTGAACAAGGTGCCGTCGGCGCCGCTGACGCGCAACAATCCGGTGGCGAAGCCGACTCTGACGCCGGCCCAGCGCCGCACCCGCATCGTGCGCCGGGCGCTGGCGGCGAGGGGCTTCAACGAGACGATCAGCTTCTCCTTCATTCCGCGCGCCCATGCCGCGCTGTTCGGCGGCGGCGACGACGCGCGCCAGGTGGAGAACCCGATCGCCGCCGACCTCGACGCGCTGCGGCCCTCGCTGCTGCCGTCGCTGCTCGCCGCCGCCAAGCGCAACGCGGCGCGCGGCTTCAACGACCTCACCCTGTTCGAGATCGGCGCGCAGTTCGACAGCGGCATGCCCGAGGCGCAAGCCACCGTCGCCGCCGGCATCCGCACCGGCGAGGGGGCCCGGAGCTGGACCAAGGCGGCGCATCCGGCCGACCTTTTCGACGTCAAGGCCGACATGCTGGCGGTTCTCGAAGCCGCGATGGGCGCGGCCATGACCGCACCGGTCAAGGCAGGGGCGCCTTCCTGGTATCACCCGGGACGTTCGGGGACTTTGGCTTTGGGGCCAAAGGCACTCGCGTATTTCGGCGAAATCCACCCAAAGGTCCTCGCGGCGTTCGACCTCAAAGGACCGGTCGCGGCGTTCGAAGTCATCCTCGACGCGGTGCCGGAGGCGAAGGCCAAGGGCAAGGCACGCCCGCTCTTCACGCCCTCGCCCTATCAGGCGATCGAGCGCGATTTTGCCTTCCTGGCGGACGCCAAGGTTACCGCCGACGAGATCCTGCGCGCCGCCAAGGGCGCCGACCGCGCCCTGATCGAGACGGTTGCGATCTTCGACGTCTACGAGGGCAAGGGCGTGCCGGAGGGCAAGAAATCGCTCGCCATCGCGGTGCGCATCCAGCCCAAGGACAAGACCCTGACCGAGCCGGAAATCGAGGCGCTGTCGCAGAAAATCGTCGCCGCGGTGGCGAAAGCGACGGGGGCGATGCTGCGGGCGTAGGTTCGGGAGCGGCGTCACAATCCCGCCAAACCGGCGTATAACCCTCTGCATCTCGCCGCGGGAGGGAGACATGGTTCAACGTTACGATCTCATCATCGTGGGCGGCAGCTTTGCCGGACTCGCCTGCGCGCGCACCGCGGCGCTCAAGGGCCTCAAAGTCGCCGTCGTCGACGCCAAGGCGGAAGCCGGCGCCCGGGTGCGCACCACCGGCATCGTGGTCAAGGAAGCGAGCGACGATTTCGACCTGCCGGCGCATCTGATGCGCAAAGTGCGCGGCGTCAGGCTCTACGCGCCCAACGACCGTTCGGTCGACCTTTCGGCGCCGGGTTATTTCTTCCAGGCGACCGATACGCCCAATGTGCTGCGCTGGATGGCGGACGAAGCGGGCCGCGCCGGGGCGGACCTGCTTTGGGGCCGCAAGTTCGAGAACGCGGTCGAGCATGCGCGCGGCGTGGCGCTGCCGGAACTGGGCCTGCATGCGAGCTTCCTGATCGGCGCCGACGGCGCGCGCTCACGCGTCGCCGAGACCTTCGGCCTTTCGCGCAACAGCAAATTCCTCGCCGGCCTGGAGATCGAGTGCGAACCGCTGGACGAATTGGACGGCCGCTTCCTGCATTGCTTCGCCGACAGCGAAATCGCGCCTGGCTACATCGCCTGGGCGGTGCCGGGAACCGGCATCACCCAGATCGGGGTCGCGGCGCGGCGGCCGCACCGCCCCGATCTCGGCGCGCTGCTGCGCCGCCTGAAAAGCGTGTTCGACATCCGGCAGATAAGGGTGACGGCACGGCGCAGCGGCTTGATCCCGAGCGGCGGCACGCTGCGCGATCTGGGCACCAACCGGGTCATGCTGGTCGGCGATGCCGCCGGCATGGTGTCTCCCGTCACCGGCGGCGGCATCCACACCGCGCTGCATTTCGGGCGCCGCGCGGCGCAGCTCGTCTCCGACTATCTCGGCGATCGCGGCACCCATCCGGTGGCGCAGTTGGCGCGCGAGGCGCCGCGCTACCGCTCGAAGATTCTGCTGCGCCGCCTGCTCGACAGCGCGCCGCCCAATGCCTTGATCAATGCGGTGCTGATGACGGCGCCGGCGCAGGCGGTGGCGCAGCGGCTCTATTTCCATTCGCGCGCCGGCGGCGCCGAATCCTTCGAGGCCTGGGAGGCGGAGTTCCAGCGCGGCGAATTGCAGAAATCGCCGCCCGAGCTCTCGGGGCCCAAGCTGCGCCTGATCTGAGCTTGCGGCGCGCCACGCGCGCGCGCCATGCTGGGGGGCATGCAACGAAGACAAGTCCTGGCCGGTCTCATGGCGCTATCCGCAATGCCGTTTCCGGCGCGTGCCGATATGTGCCGCGACGGCACCGCCAATGCCGCCGACATGGCGTGGCTGATCGACCGCCTCGAAGCGCAATACGCCTATCTGCCGGACCGCCACATCGACCTCGCCAAGCTGCGCAAGCTCTATGTCGCGCAAGCGGGCGCGGTGTGCGAGCCGCATGCCTTTCTCAATGTGCTGGAGCGCATGCTGGCCGAGTTGCACGACCATCACATCGAACCCACCGTTAACAACGCCGCTTCGCCGCAACTGGTGCCGACCGGCGCCGAAGCCTGGGCGGCGTTCCATGACCGGCGCGCCGTCATCGAAGCCGTGCGGCCCGGCAGCAGCCTGGAACAGGCGGGCCTGCGCGCCGGCGACGAGGTCGCGAGCATCGGCGGCGTGCCGGTGGCCGAGGCCGTTGCCGCCAAGGCGCCGCGCTGCCTCTCCGGCGCCGATCCCGAAGCCGAGGATTACACGCTGCGCGTCCTCCTGGCGGGCACGCACAGCGCGCGGCGCGTCTTCGCTGTGCGCGGCAAGAACGAGATCGACCTGCCGCCGCATGCGCGCGAGGCGCAGAGACCGCTGCTGACGGTGCGGCGCATCGACTCCGAAATCACCTGCCTGCGCATCGAGAACGGCCTGGGCGACAGCGCGCTGGTCGCCGAATTCGACAAGGCCCTGGAAGAGACGAAAGGCGTGCGCGGGTTGATCCTGGACTTGCGCAACACGCCGAGCGGCGGCAACACCGATGTCGCCGAGCCGATCCTGGGACGTTTCATCGGCGGGCGCCCGGGCTATCAGCGCGTGTTCCGTCCGGGGCCGGAGCGAACGCTGGCGAAGGATTCCTATGTCCGTTGGGTGCGCGAGCGCGGGCCGTTCCGCGTCAAATCCAATCTCGTGGTCCTGTGCGGCCGCTGGACCGGCAGCATGGGCGAGGGCATGACCATCGGGCTCGACGCCATCGGCCGCGCCGCCGTCGTCGGCACGCGCATGGCGGGACTGTGCGGCGCCACCGAAGGCGTCACCCTGCCCGACAGCGGCATCGGGGTGAATTTCCCGGTCGAGCGGCTCTATCATCTGGACGGCAGGCCGCGCGAGCGTTTCGTGCCGCGCGAACTGGTCGACCTCGCGACGGCCAGCGGCGCCGATCCGAGTTTGGATCGCGGCATCGCCGTGTTGCGTGCTATGCCACGGTGACATGACCGGGTTCGACAAGCGCAGCGCCACCGCCTTCATCGTCGCCTTCGGCATCGTCAGCTTGTTCGCGGACATGGCCTATGAGGGCATGCGCGGGTTGAACGGCCCGTTCCTGGCGACGCTGGGCGCCAGCGGCGCGGCGGTCGGCCTCATCGCGGGCGGCGGCGAATTGGCAGGCTATGTGCTGCGCCTGCTGTCGGGCCGCGTGGTTCAGCGCACCGGCGCCTATTGGGGAATCGCCATCGGCGGCTATGCCCTGACCATGGCGGCGGTGCCGCTGATGGCCTTCGTGTTCGACTGGCGCGCCGCGGCGCTGCTGATCGTGCTGGAGCGTGCCGGCAAGGCGATCCGCAATCCCGCGACCAGCACCATGCAGGCGCGGGCCGGCGACCAGATCGGCCAGGGCTGGGCCTTCGGCCTACAGGAAGCACTCGACCAGACCGGCGCGATCATCGGGCCGTTGATCACCGCCCTGGTGCTGGCGCGCCATGGCGACTACCACGCCGCCTATGCCTGGCTGGGCGTGCCGGCGTTCCTGACCATGGTGACGGTCGCGGTCATCGCGGTGCGCTACCGCTATGCCGGCGAGATCGCGCCGCCTAAGAGCGATGCCGCCGCGGCGGTGCTGTCGCACGCGTTCTGGCTCTATGCCGCGAGCGCCGCGCTGGTCGGGTTCGGCTTTGCGGATTTCTCGCTGATCGCGTTCCATTTTGCGCAGGCCCATATCGTCTCGCCCGCCTTGGTGCCGGTGTTCTATGCCGCCGCCATGGGCGCCTCGGCCGCCGGGGCGCTGGTCTTCGGCCTGTGGTTCGACCGGCGTGGCCTGGTCGTGCTGGCGCCCGCGATCCTGATCGCGAGCGCCGCCACCCCGCTCGCCTTCCTGGGCGGCACGGCGGCGGCGCTGACCGGCACGATCCTGTGGGGACTGGCGCTGGGCACGCTGGGCGCGCTGATGTCGGCCGCGGTCGCCCAACTGGTGCCCGAGGCGATGCGGGCCCGCGCCTATGGCACGTTCTCCGCGACCTACGGAATTTCCTGGTTCGCAGGCAGTGCGCTGCTCGGCCTGCTCTACGATTATTCGCGCGTCGCGCTCGTGGCCGTCGCGGTGGCGATGCAGCTTCTGTCGCTGCTGCCGCTGGGCCTGACGCTGCGCGCCCTCAATCGGAAAATGTGAGCAGCGACGGCGCGGCGCCGAACTGCTCGACCGCGCACAGATATTCCGCTTTCGCCTGGGCGTTCGAGCGCTGGTGGCGCTCAGCGAAGATGAATTCGTTCTTCAAGGAATGTTCGAGGCCCGTCAGCTCGGTGACCCGCACCTTGTAGCCATGCGCCTCGAGGAACAGGCCGCGCAGCACGTTGGTCAGGTGGGCGCCGAATTCGCGGCGCTGGATCGGATGGCGCCAGAGCTGACGCAAGGGACCCGAGGCGCCGTCCAGCGCCGCCGCCACTTCCGCCTGGCAGCATGGCACCAGCGCGACGAATTTCGCATCGTGCTTGAGCGCGAACAGGATCGCTTCGTCGGTCGCGGTATCGCAAGCGTGCAGCGCGGTCACCACGTCGGCATGGCCGCCGGGAAGCGCGGCGTTCGCGATTGCGCCTTCGGTGAAGTGCATCCGGCCGAAGCCGCTCTCGGCCGCGATCCGCCGCGCCGTGGCGACGAGATCGCCGCGCGTTTCGATGCCGTAGACGAGGCCCCTGCCCTCTTTGGCGAAGAACAGGTCGTAGAGCACGAAGCCGAGATAGGATTTGCCGGCGCCGAGATCGGCCAGCACCGGCTCGCGCGGCTGAGCCAGCGCCCAGTCGAGCGCCGGCTTGATGAGCTGGGCCAGGTGCAGCACCTGCTTCAGCTTGCGCCGGGAGTCGGCGTTCATCGCGCCGTCGCGCGTCAGGATGTGCAGCGCCTTGAGCAGCGCTACCGACTGTCCCGGCCATAATTCGCCCAGCGCCTGCCGCGGATTGCCGCCGCGGCGGACCTGCGCGCCTTGTGCCGTATGTCGTGCCATGGGGCAGTCTATGGCCGGTATCCGGCCAAAACAAAACAGCGGCCTTCCGGGCGCGATTCAGTTGCCGGAATGCGGGGCAGACGGCTCGCGGGGTTTCGCAGGCCCCAGGCGCCAGCCGGTGAACAGGCCGCCGCTCTCGCCATCCGCCGCCGGCTTCGGCTTGGCGCGGCCGATGCCCCAGCCGGAGAAGATGTCCAGGCTCGACAAGACGCCGCCATCGTCGGCGCCGGCGGTGGTCGCGGCAGGGCGAGCGGCGGGACTGGCGGCCGGCTTGGCCCGGCCGAGGCCCCAGCCGGAAAGAAGCCCACCGGCCTCTTCGCTTGCCGCCTTGGGCCGTGGCTTGGCCCGGCCAAGACCCCAGCCCGAGAAGATGCCGCCCGAATCCTCGCTCGCGACCGCGACCGGCGGCGCGCCGGGCGCAACCAGAACGCCCCGGGCGGCGAAGTCGCGCCGGCCCGAGCCGTCGGTGAACGCCGTCAGGACCTCGAAATGCATTTGCGCGTCGGCATCCCGTTGCAGGGTGATGCGCCGATGGGCGACGCCGGTGTCGAACTCCGCGGACAGACTGCTCAGTGCGTCGGAGGCGGGATCGTCGCTGAAGCCGTGCCCCGGCTGCGTGCCCCAGTCGCATTCCTGAGACTGGCATTTGCCCAAAACGTGCAAGGCGAGATGCCGCGAAGCATCTTCCGTCACCACCACGCGGGCGACGCCGCCCTCGGCAGCGGCGGCATTGACCCAAGTTCCGGCGAAGCCGGCGTCCGCGGCGGCGGCGGGGGCCGCCAGCAGCAGGCTCACCAGGACCGCGCCCGTCATCGTTCTCTGTCGCATGGGCCGTTCCCTTCCTTTTCGGGCGCTTTGTGTCTGCGCCTATCGCCGGATGTTAGCGCTATCGATATCCTTGCGACAGGGTAGACCCCGCAACCTTGCCCCGCTATACCCCCGCCCCTCATGACCGACCTGGCCAAAATCCGCAATTTTTCCATCGTCGCCCATATCGACCATGGCAAATCCACACTGGCCGACCGGCTGATCCAGTTCACCGGCGGGCTTTCGACGCGCGAGATGAAGGACCAGGTGCTCGATTCGATGGATATCGAGCGCGAGCGCGGCATCACCATCAAGGCGCAGACGGTGCGCCTGACCTACAAGGCCAAGGACGGCGAGACCTATACGCTGAACCTGATGGACACGCCGGGCCATGTCGACTTCGCCTATGAGGTCAGCCGTTGCCTGGCCGCCTGCGAGGGCGCGCTTTTGGTGGTGGATGCGAGCCAGGGCGTCGAAGCGCAGACCCTGGCCAATGTCTACCAGGCGATGGACGCGAACCTGGAAATCGTGCCGGTGCTGAACAAGATCGACCTGCCGGCGGCCGAGCCCGAGCGCATCCGCCAGCAGATCGAGGACGTGATCGGCATCGACGCCTCGGAGGCGGTGCCGATCTCGGCCAAGACCGGGCTCAATATCGACCTGGTGCTGGAAGCCGTCGTCACCCGCCTGCCGGCGCCCAAAGGCGACCGCGACGCGCCGCTGAAGGCGCTGCTGGTCGACAGCTGGTACGACGCGTATCTGGGCGTGGTGGTGCTGGTGCGGATCATCGACGGCGAGCTGCGCAAGGGCCAGAAGATCCGCATGATGGCGGCCGACGCCTATTACCAGGTCGAGCAGGTCGGCGTGTTCACGCCCAAGAAGGTGAACGTCGAAGTCCTCGGCCCCGGCGAAGTCGGCTTCCTGACGGCGCAGATCAAGCAGGTCGCCGACACCCAGGTCGGCGACACCATCACCGACGAGAAGAAGGGCACCGCCATGGCGCTGCCCGGCTTCAAGCCGGCGCAGCAGGTCGTGTTCTGCGGCCTGTTCCCGGCCGACGCGGCACAGTTCGAGGATTTGCGCAACGGCCTCGGCCGGCTGCATCTCAACGACGCCAGCTTCACCTATGAGATGGAGACTTCCGCCGCGCTCGGCTTCGGCTTCCGCTGCGGCTTCCTCGGCCTGCTGCATCTGGAGATCGTGCAGGAGCGGCTGGAGCGCGAGTTCAACCTCGACCTCATCGCCACCGCGCCGAGCGTGATCTATCACATCCATCTGACCGACGGCACGATGCTCGAGCTGCACAATCCCGCCGACATGCCGGACGTGATGCGGATCGCCAAGATCGAGGAGCCGTGGATCAAGGCGACGATCCTGGTGCCCGACGAGCATCTGGGCGCGGTGCTGAAGCTGTGCGAGGACCGCCGCGGCCGCCAGGTCGAGCTCACCTATGCCGGCGCCCGCGCCATGGTGGTCTATCACCTGCCGCTCAACGAGGTGGTGTTCGACTTCTACGACCGGCTGAAATCGGTGAGCCGCGGCTATGCCTCGTTCGACTATCACATCGAAGGCTACGAGGAGGGCGACCTGGTCAAGATGTCGATCCTGGTCAACGGCGATCCGGTCGACGCGCTCTCGATGATCGTCAACCGGCAGCGCGCCGAGGGCCGCGGCCGCGCCATGTGCGAGACGCTGAAGGATCTCATCCCGCGCCACATGTTCGTGATCCCGATCCAGGCCGCGATCGGCGGCAAGATCATCGCCCGCGAAACGCTGAGCGCCCTGCGCAAGGACGTGACGGCCAAGTGCTATGGCGGCGACATAAGTCGGAAGCGCAAACTTCTTGACAAGCAGAAAGAGGGCAAGAAGAAGATGCGCCAGTTCGGCAAGGTCGACATCCCGCAGGAAGCGTTCATCGCCGCGCTGAAGATGGATCAGGATTGAAGCTTATGCCGCCTTGCGCTTCGGCAGTTTCCTGATTTCCGCGCCGACTTCGTTCTCGGCGAGGCGAAGCTCGTAGAGCTTCTGCAGATTCAACCAGAAATCCGCGCTGGTTCCAAACCAGTGGCCAAGACGCAGCGCCGTGTCCGCCGATACCGCGCGCTCGCCGTTCAGAATTCCGGTGATGCGATTGGTCGGCACGTTCAATTGCCGCGCGAGTTCGGCCGCGCTGATCTCGAGAAGTTCGAGTTCTTCGCGCAGGATTTCGCCGGGATGGATGGGAAGACGAGCCATGACACACCTCAATGATAATCCACGATTTCGACGCCGCTTGGACCCACCGCACCATCCGCCCAGTTGAAGCAGATGCGCCACTGATCGTTTATCCGCATGCTCCACTGACCTTTTCGGTCACCACTGAGTTTCTCCAGCCCGTTTCCACGTAACGCAGACAGCTCTCCGAGACTGACCGCCGCTTCAAGCCGGACAAGTCTATTTTCCGCCTGCTTGCGAAACGGCTCGAATTGTTTGACTCGCTCGCCTTTGGCGAACCGTTCCGTCCTAGCGTCGCCGTAGCTTAGGATCATGACTCGACGCTGGCACGTAGTATGCGTTACGTCAAGCGTAACGATCGAACGCGCCCTCTCGGACCGGTGCGCGGCGCGGACGCTGGGGTTGCGACAGTCGCATATCGGGTGTGACCGGTTTCGACCTCAATCAGCCGCAATCTCGCTTATGCTAGGCGCGTCACAGGGGGCGCCCATGCCGGACGAGCCAGTCACCGTCGAAACCGTCGCCGTTCCGGCGGCCGATCCGCCGAAGGCGAGCGACCAGCAGGCCCTGGCCGTCCGGCGGCTGATCGCCGGCGCGCTGCAGGGCATCGTCCTCTATCTGCTGTACCTGTCGACCGAGCCGAAGACTTGGCCGGCCAGCGACCCCTATTGGATGGCGCCGCTCTTGATGGTGAGCGTGTTTGTGCCGCTGCTGTACATCCAGGCGGCCGGCACGATGCGCGCCCGGACGCTGGCGATTTGGACCGCGGCGGCGATGGCGCTGCTGGCGGGTCTGGCCTGGTACGACATCTGGCGGCAATGGGACCCGGCAGGGACGGTCGGCGGCGACGACGCGATGACCTTCGCGCTGGTCGCCTTCACCATCGTCGGGCTGTTCATCGCCCATTCACTGATCGCCGCCGGCGACGCCGAGCGCAAATATATCGCGAGCTATGCCGGCTATTTCGATGCGGCGTGGAAGCTCGGCGTGCAGCTTGCGCTCGCTTTCGCTTTTGTCGGTGTGTTCTGGGGCGTCCTTTGGCTGGGCGCGACGCTGTTCAACCTGATTGGCCTGAAATTCCTCGAAACCCTGATCACCAAGTCGTGGTTCGCGTTTCCCGCGACGACGCTGGCGATCGCCGCCTCGATCCACGTCACCGACGTGCGGGCCAAGCTGGTGGCGGGAATCCGCACCGTGGTGCTCACCCTGCTCTCCTGGCTGCTGCCGCTGATGACGCTGATCGCCATCGGCTTCACGCTCAGCCTGCCGTTCACCGGCCTGACGCCGCTCTGGGCAACCAAATCAGCCGCCAGCATCCTTCTGACCGCGGCGGCGGTTCTAGTGATTTTGATCAATGCGGCGTTCCAGGACGGCGCGCCGGAGCACAACCGGCCGGTCGTGCTGCGCTACGCCGAGCTGATCGCCGCCCTGATCCTGGTGCCGTTCGTCCTGATCGCCACCTACGCCCTGTGGCTGCGCGTCGCGCAATATGGCTGGACGGTCGAGCGCATCGCGACCGCGGCGACCATCCTGATCGCGCTCTGCTACGCCTTCGGCTATGCCGCGGCGGCGCTGTTGTCGCTGCGCGCCGGCACCTGGATGCCGGTGGTTGCGCGGGTGAACGTGGTCACCGCATTCGTCGTGCTGGGCGTCCTGCTCACGATGTTCACGCCGCTGGGAGACCCGGCCCGGCTGGCGGTCAACGCCCAGGTGGCGCGGTTGAAAGGCGGCAAGGTCAATCCCGCGACGTTCGACTTCGCTTACCTCAAGGCCGAGGGCGGGCGCTATGGCCGCAAGGCGCTCGGCGATCTCGCCAAGGGCGAGTTCGGCGGCAGCACGGCGGCGATCCGCAAGATGGCGGCCGCGGCCCTGGCGGGAACCCCCATTCCCGTGGGCACGCCGACCAAGTCCGACATCGTTCACAATGTGCACATCTATCCCACCACCCGTGCCCTGCCCCGCACCATGATCGACCAGGACTGGCAGAAGACCGCCGGCGCGCCCGCCTGCCTGACCCAGCCGGTGTCGCCCTGCGACGGCTTCTTCGCGGACCTGACCGGGGACGGGAACGAGGAAATCGTCCTGGTCACCGGCGCCGATCCTTATTGGTATGGCACGGTGCTGATGCTCGGCAGCGACAAGCGGTGGAAGCCGGTCGCCAGCATCAACGGGCGCTGTGCGGGGATGCTGGACGCGATCAAGCGGGGCAAGGCCGCCACCGCCCTGCCGCTCACGGTGTGGCGCGATTGGGTGGTGCTGGGGGTGCATCTGCGGCCGGAGCCGATCGCCGGCGACCTGACCCCTTGCCCGACCTAGTTCTATTGCGCGGCCAATTGCTCTAAGAGAACCCGCTTGCGCGGGACGGCCCCGCTTTTTCCACGGACGCTGCCGGTGACTGTCGCCTTGATCGATTACGGCTCCGGCAATCTGCGCTCCGCGGAGAAGGCCCTGGCGCGCGCCGCGCAAGAGCGCGGCACCGGCCAGGACGTGGTCGTGACCTCCGATGCCGCGGTGGTCGCCGGCGCCGAGCGCATCGTCCTTCCCGGCGTCGGCGCCTTTGCCGACTGCATGAACGGGCTCAAAGCCGTGCCCGGCATGGTGGAGGCGCTGAACGACGCCGTGATCGCGCGCGGGCTTCCGTTCCTCGGCATCTGCGTCGGGATGCAGCTGATGGCGAGCGTGGGGCGCGAATTCGGCAATCATGCCGGCCTCGACTGGATCAAAGGCGACGTCGTGAAGATGGAGCCCGGCGATGCGGCGCTGAAGATCCCGCAGATCGGCTGGAACGAGCTCATCCTCGCGCGGCCGCATCCGGTCTTTGCGGGGCTCAAGGACGGCGATCACGCCTATTTCGTGCACTCCTACGCCTTGCGCCCGAAGCACGCGAGCGACCTCCTGGCTGAGACGGATTATGGCGGGCCGGTCACCGCCGCGGTGGCGCGCGACAACCTGGTCGGCGTGCAATTCCATCCCGAGAAGAGCCAGGCCGTCGGCCTGACGCTGCTCGGCAATTTCCTGCAGTGGCGGCCATGATCCTGTTTCCCGCCATCGACCTGAAAGACGGGAGCTGCGTGCGCCTGAAGCGCGGGCTGATGGACCAGGCGACGGTGTTCAACGACGACCCGGCGGCACAGGCGCGCGAATTCCAGAGCGCCGGGTTTCGGTGGCTTCACTGTGTCGACCTGAACGGCGCCTTCGACGGGCGCTCGGTCAATGCCGAGGCGATCAGGGCGATCCGCGCCGCGATCGATCTGCCGATCCAGCTCGGCGGCGGCATCCGCGACATGGCGGCGGTGGAAGGCTGGCTGGCCGCCGGCATCACGCGGGTGATCCTGGGGACGGCGGCTCTGACCAATCCGGCGTTCGTCAAGGAAGCGGCGCGCGCCTTTCCGGGCCGGATCGTGGTCGGCGCCGATGCGGTGGGCGGCAAGGTCGCGACCGACGGCTGGGCGACGGTATCGGAACTGACGCCGGCGGAGCTCGGACGGAAGTTCGAGGATGCCGGCGTGGCCGCGATCCTGTTCACCGATGTCGACGGCGACGGGTTGCTGGGCGGGGTGAACGTCGCAGCGACGGCGGCACTCGCCCAAGCCGTCCGCATTCCGGTGATCGCGTCCGGCGGTGTCGGGAGCATCGCCGATATCGAGAAACTGATCGCTGTTCGGGAGCCCAATATCGAGGGGGTCGTGATCGGCCGGGCACTGTACGATGGTCGGCTGGACGCAGCCGCGGCGCTGCGCGTCGCGAACGCTGTTTAGTTTTATCCTGTGGATAGTATTATAATTAATATTCAAATGGATAAGGCGATTATCGCGCTCTGCTGAGACGCCGATGGATTTCGTCGAGCTGCTCCAGCGATTTATAGGAAATCCGCACTTCGCCGCCTTTGGAGCCTTTGTGTATAACTTTAACTTTCAGTCCTAAGGCACTGGAAATGCGAGATTCCAGGTCGAGCGTGTTGGGATCGTCGCGGCCTTTGGATGATTTCTTGGTATGTGAACGCTGTTCGGCCTGCCGAACGTTGAGCGCACCAGCCACGATTTCATGCGCCCGGGCCTCGGCATCGGGCAGCCCGATCAGGGTGCGGGCATGTCCCGCCGTCAGCCGGCCGTCGCGGATCATGGCGCGCACGGGCTCGGGCAAAGTCAGGAGGCGGAGGGTGTTGGCGATGTGACTGCGGCTCTTGCCGACTTCCTTGGCGACCGTTTCCTGGGTGTATTTGAACCGCTCCATCAGCTCGTAATAGGCGGCCGCCTCCTCGATCGCGTTGAGGTCGGCGCGCTGGACGTTCTCGATGATCGCGATCTCGAGCGACTCGCTGTCGCCCATCTCGCGGACCACGACGGGGACGTCGTGCAGCTTGGCCATCTGGGCGGCGCGCCAGCGGCGCTCGCCGGCGACGATCTCATAGGCGTTGGCCTCGCCCTTCACCGGACGCACCAGGATCGGCTGCAGCACGCCCTTCTCTTTGACCGACTCGGCGAGGTCGTTCAGATCCTCCGGCGCGAAGCGCTTGCGCGGCTGGAACTTGTTGGGACGCAGGAAGGCGACCGGCAGCTTGTGCGTGGCGCGCGCCGCCTGGGTCTCGCCGCGCGTCGGCACCGCCTCTTCGCCGATCAAAGCCGACAGGCCGCGGCCGAGGCCGCGATGACGCTCTTCCGCCGCCATCACGCCGCCGCCTTGAGACGTTCGCGTTCGCGCGCGATCAGCTCGCCGGCGAGCTTGATATAGGCCTGGCTGCCGGGGCAGCGCAGGTCGTAGACCAGCGCCGGCAGACCGTGGCTCGGCGCCTCGGAAATACGCACGTTCCGGGGAATCGTGGTGCGATAGACCTTGTCGCCCATGTTGTCGCGGACATCGGCTTCGACCTGCTCGGAGAGCTTGTTGCGCTTGTCGAACATGGTCAGGACGATGCCCTGGATGTCGAGCCCCGGATTGAGGTTGGCCTTCACCAGGTCGATGGTCTTCAGCAATTGCGAAAGGCCTTCGAGCGCGAAGAACTCGCATTGCAGCGGCACGATCACCGCGTCGGCCGCCGCCATCGCGTTCACCGTGAGCAGCGTGAGCGACGGCGGGCAGTCGATCAGCACATAGGAATAGGGCGATGTTCCGTGTGCGGAATATTCCGCCAGCGCGTCCTTCAGGATGAAGTTGCGGCGGTTGCGGTCGATCAGCTCCATCTCGGCGCCCGACAGATCGACGGTCGACGGCACGATCGCGAGCTTGGGGATGCGGGTCGGCATGATCGCTTCGGCGATGGCCGCCTCGCCCATCAGGACGTCGTAGGTCGTAAGCTTGCGTTCGGCGCGCGGGATGCCCAGCCCGGTCGAGGCGTTGCCCTGGGGGTCGAGATCGATCACCAGCGTCGGCTCGCCGACCGCGGCGAGGGCGGTGCCGAGATTGATCGCGGTCGTGGTCTTGCCGACGCCGCCCTTCTGGTTGGCGACGACCAGGACCCTGGGCCTTCTTGTTTCAGACATGGCGAAGCTCCCGGACCTCCAGAATTACCCCCGAAGGGTCGGTCTCGCTGGGATGCTGGAGGGCCTTCATCCTCCAAGATTTACGGGCCTCGGTCAATTCAGACCCCAGGGATTGACCTTTGAGAAACAGGCAAACCGTGTGCCGGGCGGCCATTTGCTGTGCATAGCCCAGGAGCTTGTCGAGCGGCGCGAGCGCGCGGGCGGTGACGACGTCGACCGGCTGATAGGTTCCCGCCTCGATCCGCACGTTGCGGATCCCGACGTTGAGGCCCATGCGCTGGGCCGCGGCCTCCAGGAAATCGGCCTTCTTGCGGGTGGCCTCGAACAGGATCACCGATGCCTTGCCGCGCAGGAGTTCCGCCAGCACCAAGCCGGGGAACCCTGCCCCGCTGCCGAGGTCCGCGATGGTTTTGGCATAAACCGGCAGGTAGCGGACAAGTTGCGCCGAATCCCAGACATGGCGCCGCCAGACATCTTCCAGCGACTTCGCCGAGACCAGGTTGTGGCGCGCATTCCAGTCCGTCAGGACGTCGACATAGGCCTTCAGTCGGGACAATGTTTCACGTGAAACGCCGGTCTTGGCGGCAAAGTCCTCGGGCCCGAAGGGTTCAGGAGGCGCGCCGGACATGCGCCAGGACGAGGGTAAGGGCGGCCGGCGTCACGCCGTCGATGCGGGCGGCTTGGCCGAGGGTGGCGGGGCGGATGCGGCCGAGCTTGGTGGCGCATTCGGTAGAGAGGCCGTTGATGGCGCGATAGTCCAGCGCCTCGGGCAGGCGCAGCGCTTCGTCCTTGCGGAACGCCAGGATATCGGCGTCCTGGCGGTCGAGATAGCCGGCATATTGGCTGTCGACCTCAAGCTGCTCGATGACGTCGGCGGCGAAGCCGCCGATCTGCGGCCAGATGCCGGTCAGCCCAGCCAGGTCGATGCCCGGCAGGCTCAGCAGGTCCATCGCCGTGCGCCGGACGCCGTCGAGACGGACGGCCATGCCGTGCTTCTGCGCTTCGTTCGGCGTCAGGTTGAGCGCGCGCATCGTCGCCCGCGCCGCGTCCAGCCGCGCCATCTTCTCGGCAAAAGCGGCGCTGCGCTCGCTGCCGACGCAGCCGGCGCGCTCGCCGATCGGGGTCAGGCGCTGGTCGGCATTGTCGGCGCGCAGCGTCAGGCGGTACTCGGCCCGGCTGGTGAACATGCGGTAGGGCTCGCTCACCCCCTTGGTGACCAGGTCGTCGATCAGGACGCCGATATAGGCGGCGGCCCGGTCGAGCACGATGGGCTGCCCGCCGCCGCCGGCGCGCGCGGCGTTGAGCCCGGCCATCAGGCCCTGGGCGGCGGCTTCCTCGTAACCCGTCGTGCCGTTGATCTGGCCGGCCAGATAGAGACCCGGCGCCTTCTTGGTTTCGAGGCTGGGCTTGAGCTCGCGCGGGTCCACGTAGTCGTACTCGATGGCATAGCCGGGCCGCTTGACCGTGACGTTTTCCAGGCCCGGGATGGTCGCGAGCAGGGCAAGCTGGACGTCCTCGGGCAGGGAGGTCGAAATCCCGTTGGGATAGACCGTATCGTCGTCCAGACCCTCCGGCTCCAGGAAGATCTGGTGGCTGTCGCGGGCGGCGAAGCGCACCACCTTGTCCTCGATCGAGGGGCAGTAGCGCGGACCGGTCGACTCGATCTGGCCGGAATACATCGGGGCGCGATCCAGATTGGCGCGGATGATCGCGTGGGTCGCCGGCGTCGTGCGCGTGATGTGGCAGACGGTCTGCGGCGTGGTGATGGCGCGGGTCAGGAAGGAGAACGGCGCGGGCGGGTCGTCGCCGTGCTGCATTTCGAGCTGGGCCCAGTCGATGGTCTTGCCGTCGAGCCGGGGAGGGGTACCGGTCTTGAGACGCCCCATCGACAGGCCCATGGCGTAAAGCCTCTCGGACAGCCCGACCGACGGCGCTTCCCCCACCCGGCCGGCGGGAATCTTCCGCTCGCCGATGTGGATCAAGCCCTTGAGGAAAGTCCCGGTGGTCAGGACCACTGCACCACAACGTATTGTTTTCGACTGGGCAGTTACGACCCCCGTCACCCGGCCATCCGCGACGATCAGATCCTCGGCCGCGGCAGCCAGGATGGTGAGGTTCGGCTGGGCGGCGAGGGCGGCCTGCATCGCCTGACGGTAGAGCTTGCGGTCGGCCTGGGCGCGCGGGCCGCGCACGGCGGGACCCTTGCGCCGGTTGAGCAGGCGGAACTGGATGCCGGCGGCATCGGCGACCCGGCCCATCGCGCCGTCGAGGGCGTCGATCTCGCGAACCAGATGCCCCTTGCCGACCCCGCCGATGGCGGGATTGCACGACATCTCGCCGATGGTCTCGAGCTTGTGGGTCAGGAGCAGGGTCTTGGCGCCAAAGCGTGCCGACGCCGCCGCCGCTTCGCAGCCGGCGTGACCGCCGCCGATGACAATGACGTCGAACCGATCCATGCGCGGCTCTTTAGGGGAGGGCGCCCGGCACGGCAAGAAGCGGCGGATGTTTCACGTGAAACATCCTTTTTTGGCCTGCCGCTTCGCTGCTTGAGGCCGATTACTTGCCGATGCAAAAATCCCGGAACACCACGTCCAGCAGCTCCTCGACGTCCACCCGCCCGGTGATCCGACCGATGGCGCGGGCGGCGAGGCGGAGGTCTTCGGCGAAGAGTTCGGCCTCGCCGGCGGCGAGGGCGCGCGCCAAGGCCGCGACGGCCTCTTCCAGCGCCCGGCGGTGGCGAGCGCGGGTGATAACCGGCGCCTCGAAGGCGCGGTCGGCCTTGGCGGCCACCACCTCGCCGACGGCGGTCATCAGGGCGTCCCAACCTTCCCCGGTTTTGAGGGAGACTTGGAGCGGGCGTTCGCCTGCCGGCGTCCGGCGCAGCAGGTCGGCCTTGTTCCAGATGACCAGAGCGGCCTGATCGCGGGCCTCCGGCGGCAAGCCCGCAAAGGGATCGTCGGCGCTGCCGTCGACCAGAAGGATGGTGGCGTCGGAGCCTTGGGCGCGGGCGAGGGCGCGCCGCACGCCTTCCTGTTCCACCGCGTCGCCGGTCGCGCGCAGCCCGGCGGTGTCGGCGACGATCACCGGCACGCCGCCGATGTCGAGCTTGACCTCGATCACGTCGCGGGTGGTGCCGGCGGTTTCGTGCACGATGGCGACGTCGCGCTGGGCAAGGGCGTTGACGAGGGAGCTCTTACCGGCGTTCGGTGGACCGATCACCGTTAGGAATATCCCTTCCCGGACCAACTCGCCGCGCCGCGAATCGTCCATAAATATTCCAATTTCTCCAATAATATCAAATACTTCTATGCGGGACCGAGCGACCGGCTCACCGGGCAGGTCTTCGTCCGAAAAATCGATCTCGGCCTCGGCCCAGGCCAGGGCCTTGATCAGGCGCTCGCGCCAGCCATCGTAGAGTCGCTGCTGCGCGCCGCCATATTGCGTCACCGCCTGGCGCCGCTGGCCTTCGGTCTCGGCATCGACCAGATCCATGATGGCTTCGGCCCGGGTGAGGTCGAGCTTGCCGTTCTCGACGGCGCGGCGGGTGAACTCGCCGGGCTCGGCAGGGCGGCACTCCCGCGTGCTCCCGATCTCCGCCAGCATCTTCTCGACGACGGCGCGGCCGCCATGGACGTGGAATTCGACCATGTCCTCGCCGGTGAAGCTTTTGGGGCCTGGCAGCCAGAGCACCAGGCCCTGGTCGATAGTTTGGCCTTCGCCGTCCACCAACTGCCGCAAAACCGCCACCCGTGGCGGCGGCGGCACCGCGCCCGTCAGCGCGAACTGGACGATCCGCGCCTTGGGGCCCGAGACGCGGATCACCGCCACGCCGGCACGCCCCGGCGCCGACGACAGCGCAAAGATCGTGTCTCCCATTATTTCGCTTTGTCCGCGTCTTTCCTGGACGAGCCGCCGGCGGCGCGGCGGGCGCTGTCGAACATCAGCTTGGAGAACTGCTCGAAACCCTGGCCGCCCATCGGCATCCAGGCCCGCAGCATGGCTTCGGGGTCGTTGACGTCGACCGCCGCCTTCATGCGCTTTTCGATCTCCGCCATCATGCGCTCCTGCGCCTTGGAGACGTCCGGAAGCCCCAAGAATTTGCGCGCCTCGTCCGGCGTCATATCGATCTGGATGTTCATCTTCATCGCCGCTAACCCGTTCATTTGAGGGCGCTTGTGAGCCGCGCCGGGCACCGCTAGAAGCTTCCCCCGATCCTGCCGCCCAATGCAACGCCGGGCCGCGCGGCCCCGTCAGTCCACGGAAAACAAAAAGATGAACCGCCTCGCCAACGAAGCCAGCCCGTATCTGCTACGCCACAAGGACAATCCGGTCGACTGGTTCCCCTGGGGGCCCGAGGCGCTGGCCGCCGCCGAGGCGCAGAACAAGCCGATCCTGCTCTCGATCGGCTACACCGCCTGCCACTGGTGCCAGGTCATGGAGCAGGAAAGCTTCCGCGATCCGGCGACCGCGGCCTACATGAACGAGCACTTCATCAACATCAAGGTCGACCGCGAGGAACGCCCCGACATCGACCAGGTCTATCAGGCGGCCGCCAACCTCATGGGCTTCGCCGGCGGCTGGCCGCTCACCGCCTTCCTGACGCCGCAGCGCATCCCCGTCGCCATCGGCACCTTCTTCCCCAAGGAAGAGCGCGCCGGCCAGGCGCCGGCCTTCATGGCGACGATGGGCGACGTCCTCAAGACCTTCGCCGAGCGCCCCGAGGCCATCGCCGCGACCACCGAGACGCTGACGCGCGAGTTGAACAATCTGTGGCAGCGCGACATGCGCGGCCCGCTCGACAACGGCACGCTCGACAGCGCCGCGGTGCGCATCGCACAGCGCTTCGACATCTTCTTCGGCGGCATGACCGGCCAGACCAACAAGTTTCCCTCCATCAGCCTGCTCGACGTGACCTGGCGCGCCTTCCTGCGCAACGGCATGGGCCAGTTCATGCAGGTGACCTCGACCGCGCTCGACAACATGCTGCTCGGAGGCCTCTGGGATCATGTCGGCGGCGGCTTCGCGCGCCATTGCCAGGACGAGCGCTGGCTGGTGCCGCACTGGGAAAAAACCCTGTCCGACAACGCCCTGATCCTCGAGCTGATGACCAGCGTGTGGCTGTTCAACCGCAACAAGCTGTGCGAGGCGCGCATCGCCGAGACCGCCCAATTCCTGCTGCGCGACATGCGAAACGGCGGCGCCTTCGCCTCCAGCATCGATTCCGACGTCAACGGCGAATACGGCAAATACTATCTGTGGAGCGAGGCGGAAATCGACGCCGCCCTGATCGGCACCTTCGTCGCCAAGTTCAAGGCCGCCTATGGCGTCAGCCGCGAGGGCAATTTCGAAGGCAAGAACATCCTGCAGCGCCTGGGCTCGCCGGCGCCGTTCCCGCAATCCGACGCCGACGAAGCGCTGCTCGCCAAGCAGCGCGAGCTCCTGTTCAAGGCGCGCCAGGCGCGCACCGCGCCGCAGCGCGACGACAAGGTCCTCGCCGATTGGAACGGCCTCGCCATCGCCGCGCTCGCCAGCGCCGGCGCCGCGATGCAGAACGCCGCCTGGACCACCGCCGCGATCGAGGCCTTCGACACCGTGGTCAAGGCGCTGGGCGACGGCGACCGCCTCTACCACGCCTGGATCGGGGGCAAGCGCACCGTCGCCGGCTTCGCCGACGACTACGCCCAGATGATCCGCGCCGCGCTGACGCTCTACGAGATGGTGGGCGAGACGCGCTATCTCGATTTCGCCAAGCGCTGGACCCGCACCCTCAACGAGCATTTCTGGGACGCCGACAAGGGCGGCTATTGCTTCAGCGCCGACGATGCCGAGCACATGATCGTCCGTACCAGGATGATCTTCGACCAGCCGGTGCCGTCGTCCAACGGCACCATGATCCAGAACCTGGCCAAGCTGATGATGGCGACGGGCGACAAGGAATACACCGACCGCATCAACGCCCTGGTCAACGCCTTCGCCGGCGAGGCGCAGCGCACCTTCATCTCGACCGGGGCCTTTTACTCGGGGCTGGAATACGCCCTGTCGGCGCTGCACCTGGTGGTGATCGGGCCGCTCAACCATCCCAAGACGCACGAATTGTCGCTTGCCATCCTCGGCCGTCCGCTGCCCAACCGCTTCCTCAGCGTTGTCGCGCCCGAGGATGCGTTCCCCGAAGGCCATCCGATGCACGGCAAGACGATGCAGAACGGCCAGCCGACGGCCTATGTCTGCCAGCGCGGCGTGTGCTCGCCGCCGATCACCAACCCGGTGACGTTGTCGCAGATGCTGCAACTGCCGCCGCAGCGCCCCCAGCCCGGCGCCAGGCCGCAGTAGCCGGTCTCCCCCTTCGCACCTAACGGCGCTGTGGGGAAGGCGGGCCGGACGCGCTTCTCCGGCCAACCCAAAGCCGCTAACCTTCCGGAAAATTCCGGGAGACGGACATGGCCGGTCAGGACGTCAGGATCAAAAGCAGCCCCGATGGGGAGTTCGGCGCCTATCTCGCTTCGCCCGCCTCGGGGCGCGGACCGGGCATCGTCGTGATCCAGGAGATTTTCGGCGTCAACAAGGTGATGCGCGCCGTCACCGACGAGTTCGCGGCGCGTGGCTATTTCGCGCTCTGCCCCGACCTGTTCTGGCGGCTGGAGCCGGGGGTCCAGCTCACCGACCACAGCGACGCCGAATGGAGCAAAGCCTTCGACCTGATGGGCCGCTTCGATCAGGACGCCGGCATCAAGGACATCCAGAATTCCATCAACTACCTGCGCCATTCGGTGACGGGATGCACCGGCAAGGTCGGCGCCGTCGGCTATTGCCTGGGCGGCCTCCTCGCCTATCTCACCGCGGCGCGCACCGATGCCGATGCCGCCGTCGGCTATTACGGGGTGAACATCCAGGACAAGCTCGGCGAAGCGGGCAAGATCAAAAAGCCGCTGATGCTGCACATCGCGGCCAAGGACGAATTCGTCCCGGCCGAGGCGCAGAAGAAGATCGTCGAGGGCCTGAAAGGCAACGCCCTCGTCACCACACACACCTATCCCGAGATGAACCACGCCTTCGCCCGCGTCGGCGGAGCGCATTACGACAAGGCTTGCGCCGACCTCGCCAACGGCCGGACCTCGACCTTCTTCCGCCAGCATTTGAGCTGAGCCGGAGCCGCGCGGTTCAGCGCCGGGCCAGGGCATCCAGATGCGCCGCGAATTCCTCCGGCGCGCTGAGGAACGGCGAGTGGTCGGTGTCCATCGCGATCACCGGATCGCAACCGGCGCTCATCCGGTCCTGGTCGGCGGGGAACACGCCGCGGTCCTGCGCCGTCTTGATGAAGGCGCGCTTCACGCGGCCGAAGCGTGCGGGCGTCACCCGCACCGGCGCCATCATCGGCGCCAGCGGTTCGGGACAGACGCGGTCCAGCGCCCAGGCGGCGTCGACGTCGCTGCAGGTGTTGTAGAAGCGCCGGCGCAGGAGGGCGCGGTCCGTGATCACGGCGCTGCCGCCGTCGGCCGCGATGGCGCCGTCCTGCGGCGCGATGGGCACGAAGGCCGAGAAAATCGACTCGCCGTCGCGCAGCAGGATCGCCGCGACATAGACGAGCAGCGCCACGCGCTCCGGCAGGCGTTCGGCGATCTCGCTGAGGACCGTGCCGCCCGCCGAATGGCCGACCAGCACCACCGGCTCGCGCTCAGCCTGCACCACCGCGGCCGTGGCGGCGACGAAATCCTCCAGCGTGACCTCGGCGTGCGGCCGGGCGTCAGCGCCGCGCCCCGGCAGGTCGAAGGCGACGACGCGATGTCCCCTGGCCTCGAGCAGCGGCACGACGCGCCCCCAGCACCACGCCCCGTGCATGTGCCCGTGAACCAGAACGATAGTAGCCATGGCGTCCTCCCCTGGGCAGAATAGGCCGATCCGCCCGCAATGATCGAGCGCTCGCGGGGTTTCGCAAGACCAAACCACCAGATAGGGCAAGGCCATGAAAGCCATCCGTTTCAGCCAGACCGGCGGACCCGACGTCCTGCACTATGTCGATTTCGACCTGCCGCCGCCGGGCCCCGGCCAGGTCCGGGTCAAGCACACCGTCATCGGCGTGAACTTCATCGACACCTATCAGCGCAGCGGGCTCTACAAGCTGCCGCTGCCTTCGGGCCTGGGCAGCGAAGCCGCCGGCACGGTCGAAGCGGTGGGCGCCGGCGTCACGGCGCTCAAGGCGGGCGACCGCGTCGCCTATGCCGGCTCGATGGGCGCCTATGCCGAGGCCAACAACGTCCCTGCCGACCGGCTGGTGAAGATCCCGGCCGGGGTCTCGGACGAGACCGCCGCCGCCGCGATGCTCAAGGGCATGACGGCGCAGTATCTTCTAAAGCGCACCTATCCGGTCAAAGCCGGCCAGACCGTCCTGCTCCACGCCGCCGCCGGCGGGGTCGGCCTGATCGCGGGGCAATGGGCCAAGCACCTGGGCGTGACCGTGATCGGCACCGTCGGCGCGCAAGACAAGATCGCGCTCGCCCAGGAGAACGGCGCGGCGCATGTCCTCAACTCGCGCGATCCCGACTGGCCCAAGAAGGTGCGCGAATTGACCGGCGGGCAGGGCGTGCCGGTGGTCTACGATTCGATCGGCAAGGACACCTTCGCCGGCTCGCTCGATTCCCTGGCGGTGCGCGGGCTGCTGGTCAGCTTCGGCAATTCCTCGGGCGCGGTGCCGCCGTTCGAGCCGGGCATCCTGGCGGCCAAGGGCTCGCTCTATTTCACGCGGCCGACGCTGGCGAGCTATGTCCGCGATGCCGCCGAATTGCAGGCGACCGCCGACGATCTCTTCGCCGTCATCGCCTCGGGCGCGGTGAAGATCGCGGTGCATCAACGCTTCAAATTGGCGGAGGCCGGCAAGGCGCATGAGGCGCTGCACAGCCGCGCCACCACCGGGGCGACGGTGCTCATCCCGTAGCGGCGAGGCGGCCTTCCTGCTCCAGCACCGAAGCCGAATCGAAATATTCGGTGAGCTTGAGGATTTTGCCGTCCCGGAATTCCCATCGCCCGACCAGCTGGAATTGCAGCCGGGCGCCCGACTTGCGATGCGTGAAATCCAGATTGGCCGTCAGCCACACGACATCGCCTTCGGCGACAAGCTCGACGACGTCATAGCGATTCAGCGAATAGACGGTGGCGATCTTCGCCACGCCCGCCAGCGTGCCGGCGCGTCCTTCGTGGCGGCCGCCGAAGGGGTAATAGGCGGACGGCGCCTGGGTGATCCAGACGATGTCGGGATGGATCGCCTGCAACAACGGCTCGAGATCCGACTGCGCATAGGCGCCGAGGATGTGCCGCACGCGCTCCTTGTTGGCAGCGGCGCTCATCGGGCTATTCCGCGGCGCTCTGCTGGTCCTGCCGGAGGTAGATCGTGTTCTTGGGCCGCGCCATGACGCGCTGGACCATCGGCTCGAACGCCGCCAGCGGCATGGTATCGTAATCGGGATCGAAGGCGTTCTGGTCGTGGCGGGCGCAGAAGCGCGCGGTGTATTCGAAATGCGGATGGCCGCGGAACTGGTCGCGCATGTTCCGGTCCAACCCCAGGTGATGGAAGAAGTAGTAGCCCTGGAAGATGCCGTGATGGTGCATCATCCAGAAATTGGCCTCCGACACATAGGGCCGCAGGATGGTGGCGCCGAGCTCGGCATGGCTGGCCGAGGACAGGATGTCGCCGATGTCGTGGATCAGGGCGCAGACGACGTATTCCTCGTCCATGCCGTCGCGGTGGGCGAGCGTCGCCGATTGCAGCGAATGCTCCATCCGGTCCACCGGAAAGCCGCCGCAATCGCCTTCCAGCATCTTCAGATGCGCCAGCACGCGGTTCGGCGCGTCCTTGTTGAACGCCACCGTCGCGGCGACGATCTTCATCCAGTCTTCCTGGGTGCTTTGCGCCATGGTCTTGAACTGAGCCTGATCGTGCTCGGTCATCGAAGATGTCCTTTTGGCAATGTAGCGGTAGTGTCCGCCGGTCCGGTTTCAGCGTCAACGGGCCTGCAAACTAGGGATAATTTCCGCCCCGGCGCTTCAATCCGCGGCCGATTGCGAGTCTACTTTCCGCGCAGCGAATCATCCGATGGGAGGCCCCTATGGGCGGCAAGAGCTTCGAAGAGATTTTCGAACAGTCTTTGTTCCGCAGCCGCTGGTTCATGGCGCCGTTCTATGTCGGCCTGATCATCGGGCTGATCGTGCTGATGATCACCTTCGGCAAGGAAGTGTTCGAGGAGACCTCCAAGGTCCTCACCTTCGAGCTGGAGGAGAATTCCGTCGTCCTGTGGCTGCTGACGCTGATCGACATGTCGCTGGCCGGCAACCTGACCCTGATGGTGGTCTTCGCCGGCTATGAAAACTTCGTCTCCAAGCTCGACCTCGAAGGCAACCCGGACAAGCCGGTGTGGATGGGCAAGGTCGACTTCTCCAACATGAAGCTGAAGCTGATCGCCTCGATCATCGCGATCTCGGTCATCCACCTGCTGCGCGCCTTCATGTCGATCGAGTCGGTGAACAAGGCCGACCTCGAATGGCTGATGATGCTGCACGGCGTCTTCCTGGTCTCGGGCATCGTGCTCGCCGCGATGGACTATCTGGGCGAAAAGGGCGCCGAGAACGAGGAGATCGAAGAACACGAGGCGCACGAGCACTGAGGCGGGCGCGTCCGAATCGGGACAAGGCCGCGGCTTTCGCCGCGGCCTTTTTCATTGCGGCTCGGTCCAATATGCGACACAGGCCGTATGCTGGTATCCGTCACCAGCTTGAGACCCAGCTCAAACTATGGTAGAAATACCGGGATGACGGAAATGCGCAAAATCACAGTTGAAGTGCCCAAGGGGACGCTGGAAATGGCGCAGGCCTTTACCGGCGCGGGCGTCACGGAAACCATCCGCCTGGCGCTGAAAAAACTCGCTTCCATACAGGCCCAGCAGGATCTGCTGAAGCTGCGCGGCAAAGTGAAATTCAGCATCGACCTGATGGCGTTGCGCAAGCTGGAAGATTGACGCGTGCTTGCCGCCGACACCAGCAGCCTGATCGCCTATCTGGTCGGCGACGCCGGGCGGGATGTCGAAACCATCATCGCCGCACTCGGCCGCGTCGAACTCTCCCTGCCGCCGGTGGTCATAACCGAACTCCTCAGCGATCATAAGAATCGTGCCGCGTTGGCGCCGCAGATCACCGCTTGCGCGACGCTCGAGATATTGCCGGGCTATTGGGAGCGCGCCGGAGCAACGCGGGCGACGGTGCTGGCCAAAGGACTGACGGCAAAGGTGCCCGATGCCCTCATTGCCCAATCCTGCCTGGACCACGACGTCGCGCTCATCACGCGCGACGGCGACTTTCGGCACTTCGCGAAGCATTGCGGGTTGAAGCTGGCGGGATGATGTTCACCGGGCTTCGCAAGGCGCGCGACCGGACCTAGGATTCCATCGCTTCGTATCCGGGGAGTTTCAAATGATTGAAGCAGACGTCAGTGTAGATTCAGAAGATGGCAAACCACTATGTATCTATTTTAAGTGCCAGTTCCTGCAACTTCCCCTGACAGGTGAAGAAATAGCGGTAGATTTGGAGTACTTCGCTGGGAAGAATCTAAATCTTCCTGTCATCAAACGAATCGTCCACATGCCGGCCATATCACCGAGAGGTGCTGGGATTCACCGTTTTCAAGACAAGGGTCAGGACTTGCCGGCAAAAGACGCTGCCCGCAACGCAAGCATCACTATTTATTGCACGATATCGTCGCACGCAAAAACAGCGAATTGATTGCTGGCACGGAGCCAAACATACGCAATTCAATCACACGAGTTCGCCGAAGTCCGAGGCTTACGTGTTCATGCTGTCGAAGAAGTCGGCGTTGTTCTTGGCCTGGCGCAGCTTGTCGAGCAGGAACTCGATCGCGTCGATCGTGCCCATCGGCGACAGGATGCGGCGCAGGACATAGGTCTTGGCCAGCGTGCTCTTGTCGAGCAGGAGCTCGTCCTTGCGGGTGCCGGATTTGAGGATGTCGATCGCCGGGAAGATGCGCTTGTCGGCGACCTTGCGGTCCAGGATGATCTCGGAGTTACCCGTGCCCTTGAACTCCTCGAAGATGACCTCGTCCATGCGGCTGCCGGTGTCGATCAGCGCGGTGGCGATGATGGTGAGCGAACCGCCCTCCTCGATGTTGCGCGCCGCGCCGAAGAAGCGCTTGGGGCGCTGCAGGGCGTTGGCGTCGACGCCGCCGGTCAGCACCTTGCCGGAGCTGGGCACGACGGTGTTGTAGGCGCGGCCGAGGCGGGTGATCGAATCGAGCAGGATCACGACGTCGCGCTTGTGCTCGACCAGGCGCTTGGCCTTCTCGATCACCATCTCGGCGACCTGGACGTGGCGCGTCGCCGGCTCGTCGAAGGTCGAGGAGATCACCTCGCCCTTCACCGAGCGCTGCATGTCGGTCACTTCCTCGGGGCGCTCGTCGATCAGGAGCACGATGAGGTAGCACTCCGGATGGTTGGCGGTGATCGCCTTGGCGATGTTCTGCAGGATCACGGTCTTGCCGGTGCGCGGCTGGGCGGTGATCAGGGCGCGCTGGCCCATGCCCTGCGGCGCCACGATGTCGATGACGCGGCCGGTCTTGTCCTTGACCGTTGGGTCCTTGAGCTCCATGTCGAGCCAGCGCGTCGGGTAGAGCGGCGTCAGATTGTCGAAATGGACCTTGTGCTTGATCTTCTCGGGGTCGTCGAAATTGATCGTGGTGACTTTCAGCAGCGCGAAATAGCGCTCGCCGTCCTTGGGGCCGCGGATCGGTCCTTCGACGGTGTCGCCGGTGCGCAGGCCGAAGCGGCGGATCTGCGACGGGCTGACATAGATGTCGTCGGGGCCGGGCAGGTAGTTGGATTCGGGCGAGCGCAGGAAGCCGAAGCCGTCCTGCAGCGTCTCGACGACGCCCTGGCCCATGATCTCGACGTCGCGCTCGGCAAGCTCCTTGAGGATCGCGAACAGCATGTCCTGCTTGCGCATGGACGAGGCGTTCTCGATCTCCAGCTCCTCGGCGAAGGACAGAAGATCGGTGGGGGATTTGGATTTGAGATCCTGCAACTTCATGGTTTGCAGGCCATCTTGTACGGTCATTGTGAATTGCACCTGAGAAACATTGGGGAAATGTCCGGACTGGCCGAGGCTGAAGACACGCCGCAAGCCAGGACTTTGTCGGAGGTTGGCCAGCCCGCGCCGGATTACCGGGTCCGGCGCCGCGCTATCGCGGGCCGATGCGGGCCAAGGGGAACGCACGTCTTATAGACCGATTTGGGGGCGTTGCAAACGCCCGTCAAGAGCCGTCGCAATTGTTTAACCAAGCCCGAAAATCAGCCGAAAGGCTGGATGATCACCAGGATAACGATGCCGATCACCAGGATGAACGGAACTTCGTTGATGATGCGGTAGAACCGGGCGGAGCGCGTGTTCGCATCGCGGGCGAAGGTCCTCGTGGTGCTCGCGAAGAAACCGTGCAACCCGGTCAGCGCCAGGACCAGCACGAACTTGATCTGCAGCCAGGTATCCTCATAGGCGCCGGTCACGTAGGCGAGCGTCAGCCCCAGGATCCACACCACGATCATCGCCGGATTGATGATGCGCTTGAGCAGCCCGTGCTCCATGCGCTTGAGCATCTCGGACCGGTCCGAGCCGACCGGCACATCCGCGTGATAGGCGAACAGACGCGGCAGATAGAGCAAGCCGGCGATCCAGGCGATCACCGCGATGACGTGAAAGGCCTTGATCCAATCGATGTTGTTGGACAGGAACATCAGCATGCTTGGCTCTCCCGGAAGGGGCAGGACGAAAACGCGGCCGGGCAAAGCCGCGCGCCGCTTCCATTGACCGTAGACTGCGACGCATTCGCACTTTGCGCAAGGCTAGCGAGTGCGGCAATGAAGTCCGGATGGGTACCCACCGCCGGCACCCGCCGGTAATCGGGAACGCCGGCCGCGGCAGCAAGATGGGCGTATTCGATGTCGAGCTCGACCAGCGTTTCAGAATGCTCCGAGACGAAAGCAATCGGCGCCACGATCACGCCCTTGCCGTCGGCGCCGGCGCGCCGGATCTCGGCATCGGTCGCCGGCCCGATCCATTCCAGCGGTCCCACACGGCTTTGATAGCAAACCGACCAATCGAGCCCCACGATCCCCAAAGCATCCACAACCGCCCGCGCGGTGCGTTCGACTTGCCATTGATAGGGATCGCCCTTGGCGATCGTACGCTTGGGCAGGCCATGGGCCGAGAGCAACAAGCGATACTCCACGCCGTCTTTTTTCTCTTTCAATGATTTCTGGATAAGAGCCGCCGACGCCGCGACGAAACCATGATGATCGGGATAACAGCATACCGCTGTCGTCGGCGTGTCCAAGCCGGCTTTCTTGGCCGCGCGTCTCCAATCCGCCAGTGACGACGCACTGGTCGTTGTGGAGAACTGCGGATAGAGCGGCAGCAGCGCAATATGATCCGCACCCCATGCCTTCACCGCCACCGCGGCCCCGTCGCTGAACGGATGCCAGCACCGCATTGCAACGAAGCTCTTGGCGACGACACCGCGTTGCGCCAACAATTCATCCAAAGCGTCCGCTTGCGCACGCGTCTCCGCTACGATGGGCGAGGACCCGCCGAGCTTGGCGTAGATCTCGCGCGCTACCGGTGCCCTGCGCTTGGCGAGAAACCAAGCCAGCGGCCACCGTACGACTCCGGGCAACGACAGGATCGCCGGATCGCGAAACAGATTGCGCAGAAACGGTTCGACGGCTTCGAGCGAATCCGGTCCGCCGAGATTGAACAGCACGATCGCGAGCTTCACGCCAAGCTTCCTCCCGATCCACGCTTCATTCCATCCTTCCTACTTCAGAACAAGAATCTTAGATTAAGATTCTGTAGATGATGTAAGGCCTGTGATTTGTGGATGGAGTGGTGGGCCGGTTGGAACCGATGTGCTAAGGCTATGGGAGTCATGGCGCTAAGCGAAACTCCCCACGTCGTGAAACGGCTTCGGGCTGGTGATGGAGCCGGTGGCATATGGGTTTCGCGCACAACAATTGCGGTGCTGCCGGAGCCACGGACGATCCGAACGACGTTGGTGGATGAAAGGGGCATGGTTTTGTGAGCAGTTTGTTTCACGTCCATCTCGTGTCGGACGCGACCGGCGAGACGCTGAACGCGATCGCGAAAGCGGCGCTGGCGCAATTCGACGGCATCGATGTCGAAGAGCATTCCTACGTCCTGGTGCGCAGCAGCAAGCAGCTCTCGCGCATCGTCGAGCATCTGCGGTTGGAGCCCGGCCTGGTGTTCTTCACCCTCGTCAACCAGGAACTTCGCCGCGAGCTCATCGCGCACTGCACCCGGATGAACCTGCCGTGCCTGGACGTGATGGAGGGCCCGATCAGCATGATGCGGCAGTTCCTCGGCGCGGCGGAAAGCCATCGCCCGGGCGCGCAGCACGACCTCGATCAGCGCTACCTCAAGCGCATCGAGGCGCTGAACTTCACCATCCAGCATGACGACGGGCAGGCGCTCGACAGCATCGACAGCGCCGAAGTGGTGCTGGTCGGCGCCAGCCGTACCTCCAAGACCCCGACCTGCGTCTATCTCGCGATCCGCGGCGTGCGCGCCGCCAATGTTCCGCTGGTGCCGGGCATTCCCCTGCCGCCGCAGCTTCTGGCGAGCAACGGTCCCCTGGTCGTCGGCCTGTGGGCCTCGCCCGACCGGCTGGTGCAGGTGCGCCGCAACCGGCTGACCACGATGGGCGAGAAGCGCGACACCGACTATGTCGATCTCGAAAGCGTCCGTGCCGAAATCTCCAACACCCGCAAGCTGTTCGAACAGCAGGACTGGCCGGTGATCGACGTCTCGCGGCGCTCGGTGGAGGAAACCGCAGCGGCGGTGATCAACCTGCTCAGCGAACGGCGGGAACAGCGGACGTGATACTGATCCTGGCCTCCGCCAGCGCCGCGCGGAAACAGGTTTTGACGGCGGCCCAAGTGCCGTTCGCCGCAGTTCCTGCCGACATCGACGAAGCCGGCCTGAAGGACGAATTTCTCGCCGCCGGCCTGGACGTCTCGGGGGTTGCCGTCCGCCTGGCCGAGGCCAAGGCCGTGCAGGTCTCGCGCGCCCATCCGGGCGAGCTGGTGTTGGGCGCCGATCAGACCCTGCTGTTCGAGGGGACGCTGGTGAGCAAATGCGCCGACCTGGCGGCGGCCCGCGCGCTGCTGTCGCGCCTGCGTGGAAAGGATCACTGGCTGGTCGGCGGGCTGGCGCTGGCCCGCGACGGTCGCGTCTTCTGGCGTTACTCAGAGACCTCGGTCCTGACCATGCGCGCCTTCAGCGACACGTTCCTGGATGCTTATTTGTCCACAGAGGGGGAGGGGATCCTGGCCTGCGTCGGCTGCTACCGGCTCGAAGGCCTCGGCGCCCAGCTTTTCGCGCGGATAGAAGGCGACTACTTTTCCATCCTCGGGCTTTCCCTCCAGCCGCTTCTGACGGAGCTGCGCAACCAAGGCGTGATCGCAACATGAGTCTCGGATCGTGAGTCTGACGGGCGCAGCCAGGGTTGCGGGCATCATGGGCTGGCCGGTGGCGCAGGCGTTCTCGCCGCGGCTGCACGGCTTCTGGCTGGACGAGATGAGAATCGACGGCGCCCTGGTGCCGCTGGCGGTGAGGCCGGAGGATTTCTCCGTCGTGGTGCGCGGCCTCATCAAGGCGGGCTTCCGGGGCTCGAGCGTCACCATCCCGCATAAGGAGGCGGCGTTCGCGCTATGCCACGATTGCGACCTCGCGGCCCGCGCCGCGGGCGCGGCAAACCTCCTGATCTTCAACGACAATGGCCGGATCGAAGGGCGCAACACCGATGCCACAGGCCTCGCCGCGTCCTTGCGCGAGACCCTGGGCGCCGATTGCGTGCGCGGAGGACCTGTCGTGCTGCTGGGCGCCGGCGGCGCGGCGCGCGCCGCGGTGGTCGCGCTGCACGACCTCGGCGCCGGCGAAATCCGTATCCTCAACCGCACGCGCAGCCGGGCCGAGCAGCTTGTGGCGGCCTTGGCGGGGCAGGTCGCGCCGAAGCTCACGGTGTACGACGACGCCGACTGGGCCAAGGCGGCGTCCGGCGCCCGGCTGGTCGTCCACACCACCAGCGCCGGGATGAAGGGGGCGCCGTCGCTCGACCTCGATCTTGGCGCGCTGCCCAAGGACGCCGGGGTGTGCGACATCGTCTACAATCCGCTCGAAACCCCGCTGCTGAGAAATGCGCGCATAGCGGGCTTGAGCACTGTGGACGGATTGGGGATGCTGATGCATCAGGGCGTGCCGGCGTTCGAGGCGTTCTTCGGCGTGGCGCCGCGCGTCACGCCGGCGCTGCGGCGGCATCTGGAGGACGCGCTGCGTGCCCGCTAGGCGTCCCCTCCATGTCGGCCTCACCGGCTCCATCGGCATGGGCAAGTCGGAGACCGCCAAGATGTTCGCGGCGCTCAGCGTGCCGGTCTACGACGCCGACGCCGCCGTGCACCGGCTGTACGCCAAGGGCGGCGCGGCGGTGGCGCCGCTGGCTGCCGCCTTCCCGGGCGTGGTCAAGGACGGCGCGGTCGACCGCGGCGAGCTCTCCAAGCAGGTCACCGGCAATCCCGACGCGACCCAGCGCCTCCAGGCCATCGTCTATCCGCTGATGGCCGGCGAGCGGCACAAATTCCTCGAAGACGCCAAGGCCGCGAATGCCGACATCGTGGTGTTCGACATCCCGCTGCTGTTCGAGACCAAGGGCGAGGCCAGCATGGACGCGGTTGTCGTGGCCAGCGCCCCTTCCCATATCCAGCGCGAACGCGTGCTGGCGCGCCCCGGGATGACGGAGGAGAAGTTCGCCTATCTGCATGCGCGCCAGATGCCGGACGAAGAAAAACGTGCAAAAGCCCATTTCGTAGTTGTGACCGACAAGGGACTGGAGCATGCCTTCGAGCAGGTGAAGATGATCGTGGCGGAGCTCAGACGCCGCCACGCCGAGGATTAGACGCGACGATGCGCGAGATTGTTTTCGATACCGAGACCACGGGCTTCGAGCCCGCCGACGGCCACCGCATCGTGGAAATCGGCTGCGTCGAGCTCGAGGATCACCTGCCGACGGGGCGCAGCTTCCAGTGCTATCTGCATCCCGAGCGGCTGGTGCCGGTGGAGTCGCAGCGGGTGCACGGGCTGACCGACGAATTCCTCGCCGACAAGCCGAAATTCGCCGCCGTCGCGGAAGAATTCCTCGCCTTCATCGGCGACGCCACGCTGGTCATCCACAATGCCAGCTTCGACCTAAAGTTCATCAATTCCGAACTGCACCGGATCGGCAAGCCGCCGATCCCGCATGCCCGCGCCATCGACACGATCGAGATCGCCAAGGCCCGGATTCCCGGGGCGCGCTATTCGCTCGACGAATTGTGCAGGCGCTTCGCCATCGACCTCAGCGCCCGCAGCAAGCATGGCGCGCTGCTCGACGCCGAGCTGACGGCGCAGGTCTATCTCGAACTGGTCGGCGGCCGCCAGCGCAAGCTGTCGCTGGGCCCGGCGGAGAGCGCGGCGACGGCGGGCGGCGAGATGCGCGCCGCGCGCAGCCGCCCCGAACCCCTGCCGCCGCGCCTGAGCGCGCAGGAGGCCGAGGCCCATGCCGCGTTCGTCGCCAAGGAACTGGGCAAAGACCCGGTGTGGAATCTTCTGCCGGCTTAAGCGTTTCCGGCCGTCGCCGGCGCGCGCATCTGCTGGAGCTGCTCGGCGCGGGCGCGGTAGAGGCTGGCGAAGTCGATCGGCTCGATCATCAGGGGCGGCATGCCGCCATCGCGCACCACGTCGGAAATGATGCGGCGGGCATAGGGGAACAATAGGTGCGGCCCCTCGATCAGGAGCACCTGCTGCAGGACGTCGTCGGGGATGTTCACGATCTGCAGCAATCCGGCATAGGCCAGTTCCAGCACGAACACCGGCTTGCCTTCCTGCGTCTTGGCGTCGACGCGCAGCTTCAGCTCGATTTCGAACAGCCCGTTGTCCATGCGGCGGGCGGCGAGATCGACGCCCAGCTCGATCGCGGGACGGACCGTTATGGTGCCCGGAGCGCCGGGATTCTCGAACGAAAGGTCCTTGATGTACTGCGCCGCGATGTGGATGCGCGGCGCGTCGCCGGCTCCGTTGTCGCTGCTTGGCGCCGGGGCCCCGGTTCCGCTCATGGTGCAATCCTTTTGGTTCAATCGCGCGGGGCGGGTAACACGGATTACGCCGATGTGACAAGGCAAGGCGGCGCTTGGGCGGCACGGCCTAGCTATATTGGCAACTGGACCCACCGGCAGGGCGGGTCTAAAGTGGAACCCCTCGCGGGAACAATACAGCCCCGCGCAAGGTTATCGGACGATGCCGAACGCACAATATATCGAAATCCTCGTATTCGCCGTGATCGCGGGCGTGATCCTGTTCCGGCTGTACACCGTGTTGGGACGCAGGACCGGGCACGAAGCGCCGCCGCCGGAGCGCTACCGCATGTCCGGCAATGCGCCGTCAGAGGCCGCGCCGCCCAAGGACAACGTCATTCCGCTGCCGACCCGAACCGAGCAGATCGCCGAGCGTCCGGCCGATCCGGTGGCGCGTGGGCTGTTCGACATCAAGCTCGCCGACCGCAGCTTCGACACCGAGCATTTCACCGCCGGGGCGCGCCAAGCCTATGAGATGATCGTCACCGCCTTCGCGCGCGGCGACCGGGCGGCGCTGCGCCCGCTGCTCGGCGGCGAAGTGTTCGCCGCCTTCGACGCGGTGATCGCCGGGCGCGAGCAGCGCAAGGAGCGCGTCGACTTCACCTTCGTCGGCTTCAAGGACGTCAAGATCGTGCATGCGGCGCTGAAGGGCCGCGCCGCCGAGATCACGCTCGCGATCGGGGCGCAGTTCATCAGCGCCACCATCGCCAGCGACAGCAAGCTGCTCGAAGGCGACGCGAAATCGGTGCGCGACGTCACCGATGTGTGGACCTTCAGCCGCGACATCCGCGCCCGCGATCCCAATTGGCTGCTGGTGGCGACATCGGGCGGCGACGCTTAAGGGGCGGAGGACGGGAATGCGTTCCCGTCTCATCATCGCTTTCGTGCTTGTGCTGATCGCCGTGTCCGGCGCGGCGCTGTGGTGGTTCACCCGCCCGGCGCCGGAGGACAAGCTGCGTCTCAAGGCGGTGTCGTTCGCCGACCTGCAGGGCTGGGGCGCCGGCGATGCCGGCGCGGCGCTGACCGCGTTCCGCCGCTCCTGCGCGAAAATCCTGACGCGGGCGCCCGGCGCCGCGATGGCCTATGCCGGCAGCGCGGCGCAGTGGCGCGGCGCCTGCGCCGCCGCCGCCACGGCGCGCGATGCCCGCGGCTTCTTCGAAGGCGCCTTTGTGCCCTATGCGATCGGCGAGGGCCTGGTCACCGGCTATTACGAGGCGTCCCTCGCCGGCAGCCGCACCCGCCACGGCCGCTACCAGACGCCGGTCTACGGCCTGCCCGATGACCTGATCAGCGTCGATCTGGGAAAATTCCGTCCCGAATGGAAGGGCGAGAAGATCGCCGGCCGCCTCGACGGCCACCGCCTGACGCCCTATCCGTCGCGCGCTGAGATCGATGCGGCGGCGCCGCAAATGGCGCGCGTCCTGTTCTACGGCGACGACGCGGTCGCGGTGTTCTTCCTGCACATCCAGGGCTCGGGCCGGGTGTGGCTGGACGACGGCAGCACCGTGCGCGTCGGCTATGCCGGGCAGAACGGCCATCCCTACACCGCCATCGGCCGCACCTTGATCCGCGACTACGGCGTGCCGCGCGACGGCATGTCGATGCAGGTGATCCGCGCCTGGCTGAAAGCGCATCCGGGCGAGGCGCGCCGGGTGATGGAGAGCGACGCCTCCTTCGTCTTCTTCGCCGAGACGCCGGTCGGCGACGCGGCGCTGGGGCCGGAAGGCACCGAGGGCACGGCGCTGACGCCGCGCGCCAGCATCGCGGTCGATTCGCATCTTCATCCCTTCGGCCTGCCGGTGTTCATCGCCGGCGAGGGCCTGGCAAATCTGTTCGTCGCCCAGGACACCGGCGGGGCGATCCGCGGGCCGGCGCGGGCCGATATCTTCTTCGGCTTCGGCGCCAATGCCGAGGACGTCGCCGGCAAGATGAAGGCGCGGGCGCGCTTCTATGTCTTGCTCCCCAAGGGCGTCGTGCCGAAACTCGAACCATGAGCCGCCGCAAGATCACCGACGAGGAGCGCGAGCTGTTCCGCCAGGGTTTCGCGCAAGCGATTCCGATTCCGGCCACGGTGCTGGCGCCGGCGCCGAAACGCGCCAAGCCGGTGACCGCGGGCGAGACCGGGCTCGACGGCCGCACCGACGAAAGGCTGAAGCGCGGCCTCTTGGCGCCCGACGCCCGGCTCGACCTGCACGGCATGACGGAGGCGGTGGCCCATGGCGCGCTGCTGACGTTTCTGCGCGGGGCGCAGGCGCGGCGCTGCAAGCTGGTGCTGGTCGTCACCGGCAAGGGCGCGCGCGTGGCCGAGGACGCGCCGTTCGACATGGAGTTGCAGCAGCGCTCGCGCGGCGTGCTTCGGAGCGCGGTGCCGCGCTGGCTGGGCGAGCGCGACTTCGCCGGCCTCGTCGCCAGCACCCGCACCGCGCACAAGAAGCATGGCGGCGAAGGCGCGCTGTATATCTACCTGCGCAAGCCGGTCAGATAAGGCCCGCGTCGACGCCGAGCTTGCGCAGCGACACTTCCGGGCGGGCGCCGTAATGCGAGATCACCTCGGCGGCGGCGATGCCGGCGAGGCGGCCGCTCTCGGCGAGGCCGAGGCCGTGGGTGAAGCCGTACATGAAGCCGGCGGCAAACTGGTCGCCGGCGCCGGTGGTGTCCAGCACCCGCGCCACCGGGGCGGCGTCGACGACATGGACCTCGGCGCCGCGGGCGATGACGCAGCCCTTCTCCGAGCGGGTCAGCGCCGCGATGCCCGTCCAGCCCTTGGCGGCCTGGAGCACGTCGTCGAAGGCGTCGACCTCGAACAGCGCCTTGGCCTCTTCCTCGTTGGCGAACAGGATGTCGAGGCCGGGGAGCAATTTGCGGAAATCGTCGCCATAGCGCCCGATCAGGAACGGGTCCGACATGGTGAAGGCGATTCTGGTGCCGGCGCGCCGTGCGATCTCCATCGCCTTGATGCAGCCCTCGCGCGCCGTCGGCGCGTCCCAGATATAGCCTTCGATGTAGAGGATCGCGGCGGCGGCGATCTCCTTCTCGTCGATGTCGGCGGCGGTGAGATAGTGCGCCGCGCCCAGATAGGTGCTCATGCTGCGGTGATCGTCGGGCGTCACCGCGACGATGCAGAGCGCGGTGGAGGGGCCGTCGGTCGAGGGCGCGGTGGTGAAGCGCACGCCGATGTCCTCCATGCTGGTGCGGAAGGCCTCGCCGAGGCGGTCCTTCTTGACCTTGCCGACATAGATGCCCTTGCCGCCCAGCGAGGCGAGGCCGGCCATGGTGTTGGCGGCGGAGCCGCCGCCGATCTCGCGCGTGTTGTTGAGCGCGGCGTAGAGATGCTGGGCGCGGTGCTCGTCGACCAGCGTCATCACGCCCTTGGCGATGGAGTGATCGAGCAGGAATTTCTCGTTGACGGGCGCGATCACGTCCACGACCGCATTGCCGATGCCCACCACGTCGAATTCGCGCGCCATTCGTCTTCCCCGCCTTTTCGCCTATAACGGGCCAGAGTTAGAGGACGGATGCGATGTTCGCAAGCGCCCGCAAGGCTTTCGCCACGCTGCTGGATCGCGACTTCGCGAGCATGCTGTTCTGGACCTTCGTCCTGACCTGCGTCGTCTTCGCGGCGGCGCTGGGCGGCATCGAATACGGGCTGTCGCGCCTGCCCGAGCTCGGCTCGATCTGGGTCAACCGCTTCCTCGAACTCGCGGCGCCGGTCGCGCTGCTGCTTTCGGTCTTCGTGCTCGGGGCGCCGGTCGCCGCCGTGGTCGGCTCGCTGTTCCTCGAGCGCATCGCCGCCAAGGTCGATGCGCGGTTCTATCCGGGCGACCCGCGCGCCCCGGGCACGCCGGTCCTGACCGGGATCGGCGAGAGCGTGCGCCTGATCGGCCTCGCCCTGCTGCTCAATGCCGCGCTGCTGCCGCTGGACGTCGGAATACCGGGCGTTGCGGAATTCGCGACCGTGCTCGCCAATGGCTGGCTGCTCGGGCGCGAGTTCTTCGCGCTCGCGGCGCTGCGTTCCCTGTCGCGTCCGCAGAGCGAGGCGCTGCGCCGCCGCCATGCGGGAAAAATCTACGCCGCCGGCCTGGTGATCGCGGTATTAACCGCGATCCCGGTCCTCGACCTGATTGCGCCTTTTTTTGGCGCCGCTTTGATGGCACATCTGTTCAAGCGTCTAACCCATCTGGAACCTGCCGCATGACGAGATTTGTTCCGCTTGCCTTGCTGCTTCTGGCGCTCGCCGCCTGCGCCGAGCCGGGAACGGTGCGCGGGCCGCGCCTGCCCGAGGCGCCGCCGCCAGGCGAGCCGTCCGGCACGACGGGCCTCAGCGAAGCGAATCTCAAGGGGATCTACGGCCAGCCGGCCTTCGTGCGGCGCGACGGCACGGCGCAGATCTGGCGCTTCGACGGCGCCGCCTGCAAGGCGTTCTTCTTCCTCTATTCCCGCGACGGCAAGACGGCGGTGTGGCATGTCGAGACCGCGCCCCGCGGCGCCGGCATCGCCGCCGACGAGAACTGCCTCAGCGCCCTGCGCGCGCGGAGCGCTTCGCGGCCGGTGTCCTGAGCGCTTCGCCTTCCCTGGTCTTGTCCTTGTAGCGGCACAGATCGCGCACCACGCAGGTCGGGCACAGCGGCTTGCGCGCGATGCAGGTGTAGCGGCCGTGCAGGATCAGCCAGTGATGTGCGTGCAGCTTGTAATGGTCCGGGACCTTCTTCTCGAGGCCGAGCTCGACCGCGAGCACGTCCTTGCCCGGCGCCAGGTTGGTGCGGTTGCAGACGCGGAAGATGTGGGTGTCGACCGCGATGGTCTTCTCGCCGAACGCGACGTTGAGCACGACGTTGGCGGTCTTGCGCCCCGCCCCGGGCAGCGCCTGCAATTCCTCGCGGGTGCGCGGCACCTCGCCGCCATGGCGCTCGAGCAAGAGCTTGGACAGCGCGATGACGTTCTTGGCCTTCATGTGGTAGAGGCCGATGGTCTTGATGTAATCGGTGAGCTTGGCCTCGCCCAGCGCCACCATCTTCTGCGGCGTGTCGGCGATTTTGAACAAGGGCTCGGTCGCCTTGTTGACGCCCTTGTCGGTCGCCTGCGCCGACAGCACCACGGCGACCAGCAGGGTGTAGGGATTGACCGAGTTCAGCTCGGTTTTCGGCTCCGGAATCGTCTTTTTCAGGCGCGCGAAAAAGTCCTCGATCTCGGCTTTGGTGAAGGGGCGGGGCATGCGGCGCACTGTTGCGGGAACACGAAAGCCGCGCAAGTATTGCCCGCCATGACGACCGAGACCGTCCTGCTCGATACGGTGTTGCGGCCCAGCCCGCCGCTGGCCCCGCGCGTGTTGTTCTGGATTCTGTTCGCGGTCGGTTTCGTCAATTTCGTCTTTGCGCTCAGCTTCGCGCTGCAAGGCGCTTGGCCGATCGCGCCGTTCCTCGGCCTCGATGTCTTAGCTCTCGCCTGGGCGTTCCGCGCCAGCACGCGCGCGGCGAAGCGGGAGGAGCGGGTGACGCTCACCCCGTCACAGCTCTGTGTGGCGCGCGCCTTCCCGAGAAAGCCGCGGCGCGAATGGACCTTCAATCCCTATTGGGTCCGGGTCGAGATGGACGACCCGCCGGAGCATGCCAGCCAGCTCACCCTGTGGAGCCACGGCAAATTTCTGCGCATTGGGCAATTCCTGGCGCCGGAGGAGCGGGCGCGGTTTGCGCGGTTGCTGAAATCCGCGCTGAGAAATGCACGCGAGACACTGCCCGCCTCCTAGTTGTCATGGCCCGCGAACGCGGGCCACCCAGGTAACGCTAGCACCGGAGCCCGCAGATCGGTTTCCGTCAAACCCTTTGAAACCTGAGAAGATTTCAACTGGGTGGCCCGCATTCGCGGGCCATGACATTGTGGAAATATGCGCAAGAAACGGGTCGTAAAGGGCGGCGCGACGGACCATCTTGGCGTCATGAGCAATGTGATCTCCTTCGACGAAAACGACGCCAATTGGCGCCGCATGGGCCGCGCGATCCGGTTCCTGAGCGCGAACTACCTGGACCAGCCGACCCTGGAGGACGCGGCCGACGCCGTCGGCCTCTCGCCGTTCCACTTCCAGCGCCTGTTCAGCCGCTATGTCGGGGTCAGCCCGAAGAACTTCGTCGGGCACCTGACGCTCGCTCATGCCAGGGGCGATCTCGCTTCGGGGCGCAGCCTGCTCGACACCGCGCTCGACGCCGGCCTGTCGGGGCCGTCGCGGCTGCACGATCTCTGTTTGAAGATCGAGGCGATGACGCCGGGCGACTACGCCAAGGGCGGTGCCGGCGTTGCCATCGACTACGGCTTCCACGCCTGTCCGTTCGGCACCGCGCTGGTGATGGCGACGGCCAAAGGCGTGTGCGGCATCGCCTTCGGCGACGAGGGCGAGGAGGAGAAGATGCTCGCCGACATGACGGCACGCTGGCCCAAGGCAACCTATGCCGCGGCGCCCGAGCGCACCCGGGCCTTTGCGCAGCGCATCTTCAATCCGACGAAGAGCAAGGACGAATTACGCCTGCACCTGCTCGGCACGCCGTGGCAGATCAAGGTGTGGGAGGCGCTGCTCGCCATTCCCGAAGGCCGGACGTCGAGTTATCGCGCCGTCGCCGAATTGGCCGGTAACGCCAAGGCGGCCCGCGCCGTCGGCATGGCGGTGGGACGCAACCCGGTCTCCTGGATCATTCCCTGCCATCGCGTGCTGGGCAGCAACGGTGCGATCACCGGCTATCACTGGGGCTTGGACCGCAAGCGCGCGATGCTGGCGGTCGAGGCGGCGCGTCAGGCGGGTGCGGCGAGCACGTCGGCCATCGCGTAGAGGCCGGGCTTCTTGCCCTGGCCCCATCGAGCGGCGGCGAGGGCGCCGGGCACGAACATGGCGCGGTCCTCGGCGATATGGCTGAGCACGAGGCGCTCCTGCGGTCCGGCCAGGATCACCTGGTGCTCGCCGATCACCGTGCCGCCGCGCAGGGAGGCAAAGCCGATGGCGCCGTCCTGGCGCGGGCCGGTCTGGCCGTCGCGGCCGCGCTCGGCATTCCCGGCGAGCGAAATCCCGCGCGCCGCGGCCGCCGCCTCGCCCAGCATCAGCGCGGTGCCGCTCGGCGCATCGACTTTCCGGCGGTGATGCATCTCGACGATCTCGATGTCGTAGCCGGGCAGGGCACGCGCCGCCTCGCCCACCAGCTTGGCGAGGACGTTGATCCCCAGGCTCATATTGCCGGACTTGACGATCACCGCGTGGCGCGCCGCGGCGCGGATCTTCGCGTCGTCCTCGGCCGTGCAGCCGGTGGTGCCGATGACGTCGACGATGCGGGCCTGGGCCGCGAGGTCGGCGAGCGCTACCGAGACGCGCGGAACCGTGAAGTCGATCAGGGCGTCGGCATGCGCCAATAGCGGCAGGGGATCGTCGGTCAGCGCGATGCCGAGAGGCCTCAGGCCCGCCTGTACGCCGGCGTCCTGGCCGAGATCGGGATGGCCGGGCGCCTCCAGCGCGCCGTGCACCACCAACCCGCCCATGTCCGAAATGGCGCGCAGAAGCTGGTGGCCCATGCGGCCACCGGCTCCGGCGACGACGATGCGAAGATCGCTCATGGGGTTCTTATAGGGTCAACGTGACAGATGCTCCACCGCGTATTGCGCGATGGCCTGGCCGAACCACGGCACGGTCAGGATCAGGGCCGAGGCGACGACCCGCACCAGCGTGGTCTGGTCGAATGCCCATTCCGGCGCCGCCGCGATGCGCGCCTCATAGGCGAGCAGGCCTTGCAGCCGCGTCGCGCAGGAGGGGTCGTGCGCGGCGGCCTCGCGCAGGCCGTCGATCCGGCTGCGGATGCGCTCCAGCTCGGCGTGCTTGGCGGCGCGGATCTTGCGGTGCACCCGCTCCATCGGCCGCAGGAACACGAAGGCGCCGAGCGCCAGGAAGGTCGCCACCATCGCAAGCGTGACGGCGCTGAGTCCGGCGCCGATGAAGAACAGGCACGACACCGCGCTGATGGTGAACCAGATCAGCGCGAAGCGCGCCGCCGAGCGGCCCCAGACCGCGAGCAGGTCGATCCGCAGCAGATCGACGATGAGGTCGTGCTCGATCGCCTGCGCCGAGGCGCGCGAGCCGGCGCGGGAGAGCTCCAGGCCGCGCGTGAAGGCGGTGATCAGCGCCACGTTGACGACCACGAACCAGGCGAGCGTCGCGTAAGGCGGATGCGCCAGCGCCAGCATGTCGGCGGCGAACAGGAACCAGCTCGCGACCAGGCCGATGGCGACGCCCAGCGCCGTGAACAGGACCAGCCTGGCATCGCTCGGCGTCAACTGCACCAGATTGCGCCGCAGCAGCGAGCCCGGCACGAGCACCGCCTCGAACGCGGCGCGGTCGGCGCGCTCGCGCAGGCGCGTATAGCGCTGGATGAACAGCGCCGTGCACAGCAGCAGCGCGATGGTGAACGCCATGCGCGCCACGGACTCGACGGCGAAGCCCTGCGGCCCGTCGGTGAAGAGCCGGACGTCGTCGATCCCGGCCACCACCACGAACAGGCCGAACAGGACGACGAACAGCACCAGCGCGGTGGCGAAGGTGCCGAACGGCGACAGGACGAACAGGCGCTGCTCGAAATAGGCTTTGCGGTCCGCCGCGCGGAGCTGCTCCTCGACCGAAAGCGCATCGCTCATGGCGCGAGCATGGCGCGGCACGGGCGCGCTTGTCGAGGTCGCTGGCTAGCGCCCCGGATAGGGCGTGCCGTCCTTGCGCACGAAGCGGCCGTCGGCGTTGGCGCTCATCATGTCGATGTCGGAGCAGGTGGTGAGGTCGGCGGGCGCGCGCGAGCCGACTTCGAGATAGACCGCGGTCGCGTCCGATTTGTTGATCAGGTGGTGGCCGTTGCCGGAGCCTTTGGGAAAGGCGGCGCAATCGCCGGCGCGCAGCAGCGTCTCGCCGCCGTCCTCGACCAGCGTCAGCTCGCCTTCCAGGACATAGACGAATTCGTCCTCATGGCTGTGCCAGTGGCGCTGGCTCGACCAGTTGCCCGGCGGCAGGCGCATGAGGTTGACCCCGAAATCGGCGAGCCCGCCGGCATCGCCCAGCCGCTGGCGCACGCGCGCGGCGCAGGGCGCATCGAACGGCGGCGGATAGCCGCTGCCTTGGCGCTGCGGGACGGCGGCGATGTCGATCTTGGGCATGACGGCTCCCCCGGCGAATCGGCGTCTGCTACGCCGTGGTATCGACCGCCTCGCCCGGCGCGGCGCCGTTGCCGGACTCCTTGCGCGCCACCGTCACCATGGCGGGGCGCAGGAGGCGCTCGCCGATCGTGAAGCCGGTCTGCACCACATTGACGATGGTGCCCGGCGGGCGGCCTTCGCCCGCCACTTCGGCGATCGCCTGGTGCAGGTTGGGGTCGAATTTGGCGCCGTCGGTCGCAATCGGCTTGATGCCGTGATTGGCCAGCGTCGCCATGAGCTGGCGCTCGGTGGCCTCGACGCCGTCGATCACCGCCTTGACCTGGGGGTCGGCGGCGTCGCGCACCGCTTGCGGCAGGTGGGCGAGGGCGCGGGCGAAATTGTCGGCGATGCCCAGCATGTCGCGGGCAAAGCGGCTGACCGCGAACTGCTTGGTGTCCTCGCGCTCGCGCTCGGCGCGGCGGCGGACGTTTTCGGTCTCGGCCAGGGCGCGCAGCATCCGGTCCTTGAGGTCGACATTCTCCGCGTGCAGGGCGGCGATGACGTCGGCGGGATGCGGTTCGGTGGTGGCGTCGTTTTCGGGATTGTCGCTCATTGCTCTTCCTAACGCGTCAGCCCAGCAATCGGCCAACGACTTTTGCGGTGTGATCGACCATCGGGATGATGCGGCCGTAATTGAGGCGGGTGGGGCCTAAGACCCCGATGACGCCGACGACCTTGCCGGCGGCATTGGCATAGGGCGCGGCGATGATCGAGGAGCCGGAGAGGCTGAACAGCCGGTTCTCCGAGCCGATGAAGATGCGCACGCCGTCGCCGCTCTGGGCCAGTTCGAGCAGGCGGATCAGGTCGTTCTTGCGCTCGATGTCCTCGAACAGGGTGCGGACGCGGTCGATGTCGGCCTGGGCCTCGACGCTGTCGAGCAGGTGCGAGGTGCCGCGCACGATCAGCACCTTCTCGTCGGCATTGCGCGAATCCGGCATGGAGAGCGTGGCGAGGCCCTCGGCGACGATCTTGGCGGTCAGCGAGTCGAGCTCGGCGCGCTCGCCCTCGAGTTCCGCCAGAACTTCGGCGCGGGCCGAATCCAGGGTGCGGCCGCGCAGCCGCGCGTTGAGATAATTCGAGGCCTCGGACATCGCCGAGCCCGGCAGGCCGAGCGGCGTGTCGATCAGCCGGTTCTCGACCTGGCCGTCCTCGCTGACCATCACGACGAGGGCCTTGCCCGGCCCGATGGCGGTGAATTCGACGTGCTTGAGCGGCGAGTCCTGCTTGGTCGAGACGAGCAATCCGGCACAGTTGGAAAGCCCCGACAGCAGCGAGGTCGCCTGGGTCAGGACGTCTTCCAGCGCCCGGCCGGTGCCGCTCATGCGGGCCTCGATCGCGGCGCGCTCGTCGGGCGCCAGCTCGCCGACTTCCAGGAGGCCGTCGACGAACAGGCGCAGGCCCTTCTCGGTCGGGGCGCGCCCGGCGCTGGTGTGGGGGGCGTAGAGCAGGCCCATGCTCTCGAGGTCCGCCATGACGTTGCGGATCGAGGCCGGCGACAGGGTCAGCGGCAGGCGCTGCGACAGGGTGCGCGAGCCCACCGGTTCGCCCGAGGAGATGAAGGCCTCGACCAAATGGCGGAACACTTCCCTTGGGCGGTCGCCCAGGGCGGCGTTCAAGGCATGGGTCGATGTGCGATCCACTCAGATAAACCCTTGATTCCACATTTCTTTTACAAACCATGGCGGCGGCATTTGCGCCGGCCCAAGCAAAGCCGCTAGGTAACGGCCGCCGCCCAAAACTTCAAGGCAAACAACCATGCGCCCTTCTGCCCGCGCAATCGACCAGATGCGCAGCGTGACCCTGGAAACGGGCGTTGCCAAGCACGCCGAGGGCTCCTGCCTGGTCAAGTTCGGCGACACCCATGTGCGGTGCACCGCCAGCCTGGAGGATGGCGCCCCCGGCTTCCTGCGCGGCACCGGCAAGGGCTGGGTGACGGCGGAATACGGCATGCTGCCGCGCTCGACCCATGAGCGCATGCGGCGCGAGGCGGCGCAAGGCAAGCAGTCGGGCCGCACCCTGGAGATCCAGCGCCTGATCGGCCGCTCGCTGCGGTCGGTGGTCGACCTGTCGGCGCTCGGCGAGCGCCAGATCGTGATCGATTGCGACGTCATCCAGGCCGATGGCGGCACCCGCACCGCGTCGATCACCGGCGGCTTCGTGGCGCTGCACCAATGCATCCAGTTCATGAAGAAGACCGGCGCCGTCACCAAGCCGGCGATCAAGGACCATGTCGCGGCAGTCTCCTGCGGCATCTGGAAGGGCGAGACGGTGCTCGACCTCGATTATGCCGAGGATTCGACGGCCGAGACCGACGCGAATTTCGTGCTCACCGGCAGGGGCGGCCTGGTGGAAATCCAGGGCACCGCCGAAGGCGAGCCTTTCAGCGACGAGCAATTCGCCGCCCTGCTCAAGCTGGCGCGCAAGGGCATCGGCGAACTGGTGACGTTGCAGCGGAGCGTGCTCGGGGCATGAAGCTGGGGCGCGGCGACACGCTGGTGGTGGCAAGCCACAATCCCGGCAAGGTCCGTGAGATCGTCCAGTTGCTCGCGCCGTTCCGTCTGCACGTCGTCGGCGCCCGCGAGCTCGAGATCGAAGAGCCGGAAGAGACGCAAGACAGCTTCGCCGGCAATGCCGCGCTGAAAGCGCGCTGGGTCGCCGAGCGTTCGGGGCATATGGCGCTGTCCGACGATTCGGGGCTGGCGGTGGACGCGCTGGGCGGCGCGCCGGGCATCTATTCGGCGCGCTGGGCCGGTCCGGGCAAGGATTTCGCCGTCGCCATGGCCCGCGTCGAGCGCGAATTGCAGGACCGGAACGCGACCGACCGATCGGCGAAATTCGTCTGCGCCCTGGCGCTGGCCCTGCCGCATGAGACGCCGCGTATCTTCGAAGGCGAGGTCCACGGCCATCTGGCGTTTCCGCCGCGCGGCACGCACGGCTTCGGCTACGATCCGATCTTCGTCGCCGAGGGCATGACCGAGACGTTCGGCGAGATCGATCCGGCTCTCAAGCATGCGATGAGCCACCGCGCCCGCGCTTTCGAGAAGCTTGTCGCGAGCGACGTCTTCGCGCCATGAGCGGCTTCGGCATCTATGTCCACTGGCCGTTCTGCGCGGCCAAGTGTCCGTACTGCGATTTCAATTCCCATGTCCGCACGCAGATCGACGAAGCGGGATGGATCGATGCCATCGTGCGCGAGCTGGAATGGACGGCGGCGCGGCAGGGCGCGGATCGCCCGATCGTCGAGACGGTGTTCTTCGGCGGCGGCACGCCGTCGCTGATGCAGGGCAAAAGCGTGGCGCGTGTCCTCGATACGATTGCGCGGCTGTGGCGCACCGCCAATGACGTGGAGGTCACGCTCGAAAGCAATCCGGCCAGTGCCGATAGGGCGCGCTTTGCCGACTATCGCGCCGCCGGCGTCAACCGCCTGTCGCTGGGCGTGCAGGCGCTGAACGACAGGGACCTGAAAATGCTGGGCCGCCTGCACAACGTCGCCGAGGCCAAGGCGGCGCTGGCGCTGGCGCTGCGCAACTTCGAGCGCGTCTCGCTCGACCTGATCTACGCCCGTCCCGATCAGACGCTTGCGGCGTGGCGCGACGAACTTGGCGAAGCGCTGGCGTTCGGCACCGATCATCTGTCGCTCTACCAGCTCACCATCGAGCCGGCGACGCCGTTCTTCGCGCTGCACAAATCGGGCGCGCTGAAAATCCCCGACGACGACCGCGCCGCCGAACTGTTCGAGCTGACGCAGGCGATGACGGCCGCGGCGGGGCGCCCGGCCTACGAGATATCCAATCACGCCAGGCCCGGATCGGAGGCGCGGCACAATCTGCTCTACTGGCGCTATGGGTCCTATGCCGGTGTCGGTCCCGGCGCGCATGGAAGGCTTGACCTCAACGGCAAGCGCATCGCGACCCAGGCCCAGCGCCTGCCCGAGCGCTGGCGCGAAACCGTCTTGCGCAACGGCCACGGCCTGATCGAGCAAAGCGAAATTGCGACCGAGGACGCGGCGCGCGAGCACCTGCTGATGAACCTGCGGCTGGCCGAGGGTCTCGATCTCGCCGCCTATCGCGCGCGCTGGGGCACGGCGCCGGACGCGGCGCGCATGCTGGCGCTGATCGAGGATGGGCTGCTCGTGCTGGAAGACGACCGGCTGAGCGCGACGCCGCGGGGGGCGGTTGCTGCTCAACAGCGTGATCGCGGCGTTGGACCAACCCTCCCGCAAGGGGAGGGTGAAATTATGACCCCGGCTTCACGAAGGTCGTCGGCGCGGGGTCGATGACGTGGAAGCCGTCCGGCGTGACCGTCAGGACCGCGAGGCCGCGCTCGGCGGTGCCGTCCGGGGCGAAGCGGAAGATGCCGTCGGCGCCGGTGAAGCCGTTGGGGTCGGCGAGCGCCGAACGCGTGAAGCGCTTATAGGGCTCGCCCTTGGCCAGCACCGCGACCAGCGACACCGCATCGTAAGAGAGCGCCGCAAGCTGCGGCGGGTTGCTGCCGAAGGCTTCGCGGTACTTCGCGTTGAACGCGACCTCGTCCTTGGGATCGGGGGCTGCGAACCAGGCGCCGCTCAGGGTCGGCTCGGTGATCAGGGTGGGATCGTTCCACTGGCCGGTGCCCAGGATCTTCACCTTGGCGGGGTCGAGGCCGCTCGAACCCAAAGTCGGCGCTGCGGCGTGCAGGACCGCGCCGGCCTGCGGGATGAACACCGCGTCGGCCTCGGTCTTGGCGATGGTCGCCGCCGGACCCAGTACCGTGTCGACCGTGCCGGCAAAGCGCTGGACCTCGCCGAGCTCGCCCTTGCCGTCGGTCACCGACGTCTTCAAGGCATCGAGGGTGACGTCGCCGAACGCGGTGGTCGGCACCAGGGCGGCGAATTTGTGCCGGCCCTGCGCCAGGGCGTAGGCGACGACGCGGTTGGTGTCGTATTGCGGCAGGAAGCCCATCAGATAGACGCCGTCGCCGGCGACGCTGCGGTCGGTCGAGAACGCCAGCACCAGCACGCCGCGGTCGCGCGCCTCGGCGGTGATCGCCCGCACCGACGGCCCATAGAGCGGACCGACGATGATCTCGGCGCCCTGATCGAGCAGGCGCCGGCCGGCGGCCTCGGCCTCGGCCGGGGTCGTGCCTTCGTCGGCGGTGATCAGGACGATGTCCTTGTTGCCGCTCTCATAGAGCGCGAGCTGCGCCGCCTTCAGCATAGACGCGGCCAGGGCCTTGACCGCCGGCGTCGCGCTGGAAAACGGCAGCATCACCCCCACCCGCACCGGGATGTGGTCGTCCGGTATGTTGGGCATGGTGTAGAAGCCGGGCTTGTTCTCGGTCAGCGGATTGGTGGCCGTGGTCCCCGTCTCGACCACCGGCGGCGGCGCCGGCGGCGCCACCGGCTTGGTCTGGCAGCCGCCCAGCGCTATCGCCAGGGCGCCGGCGGTGGCAAGAAGACAGGAACGGACGCAACGGAAATGGGCGGGCATTGAGACCTCCACGGCAAAGTGACCCTAAGGCTTTGGGCACGTTCCGTAAATCGGGCGAGGAACGGGAACTGTCGCCGGGGCTTTACGTCACCGCGACCCCGATCGGCAATGCCCGCGACATCACCTTGCGGGCGCTCGATGTACTGGCCGGCTGTGACGCCATTGCGGCGGAAGACACAAGGGTGACCGCCAAGCTGCTCGCCATCCACGGCATCGCAAAGCCGCTCACCGCCTATAACGACCACAACGGCGCGCGCGAGCGGCCCAAGCTCCTGGCGCGGCTGCGGCACGGCGCGCGCATCGCGCTGGTCAGCGATGCGGGCACGCCGCTGGTCTCCGACCCCGGCTACAAGCTGGTGCGCGAGGCGCTGGCCGAGGGCGTTCCGGTCCATGCCATTCCCGGCGCCTCGGCCACCCTGACGGCGCTGGCGCTGGCCGGGCTGCCGAGCGACCGCTTCCTGTTCGCCGGCTTTCTTCCCGCGAAGGCGGGCGAGCGCGGGACGGTGCTCGCCGAACTCAGGGGGGTGCGCGCGACGCTGATCTTCTTCGAATCGGCGCAGCGCCTGGCCGAGAGCCTGGCCCAGATGGCGGCGGTCCTGGGGACGCGCGCCGTCGCGGTGACGCGCGAACTCACCAAGCTGCACGAGGAGGTGCGGCGCGGCACGCTGCCGATCCTGGCGGCGCAATACGCGCAGGAAGACCCGCCGCGCGGCGAGGTGACGGTCCTGGTCGGGCCGCCGCCCGACGGCCAGACCGACCACGCCCTGCTCGACGCCCTGCTCGATCACGCGCTGCCCTTCATGCCGGTGCGCGCCGCGGCGGAGATGATCGCGCTGGCGCTCGACAGGCCGCGCAAGGAAATCTACGAACGGGCGCTCGAGAAGAAGAACGATGCCGGCTGACCGTTTCACACCCTTGCGCCGGGCGGCGGAAAAGCGCGGCCGCGGCAGCGAGACGCTGGCGGCGCTGCTGCTGCAGCTCAAGGGCTACCGCATCCTCGCCCGCCGGGTGCGCACCGGGGCCGGCGAGATCGACCTGGTGGCGAAGAGTCCGCGCGGCGTCTTGTGCTTCGTCGAGGTGAAGGCGCGGGCCCAGGCGCGGGCCGCCGCCGAATCGGTCGCGCCGCGCCAGCAGCAGCGCATCGCGCGCGCCGCCTCGCTGTTCGTCGCGGCAAGGCCGGCGCTCGCCCGCCGTCCGATGCGCTTCGACATCGTCACCGTCGCGCCGGTCCCGCGCCACATCCGCGATGCGTGGCGGCCATGACGGGCGATCCCACCGCCTATCTCGAAAGCATCGGCCGGCGCGGCGACGGCCCGCACGACATCGCGCGGGTGGCGCTGGTCCTCGCCAGCCTCGACCATCCGGGAAAATCGCTGGAGCCGTATCTGGCGCATCTGCACGAGATCGCCGAGGCGATGCGCCTGGAAGCGTCCGCCATCCGGCGCGTCGGCGACGGGGCGCGGGCGCTTGCCGACCTGCTGGCGGGGCGCTTCAGCTATGCTGGCGACCGGCTGACCTATGACGACCCCCGCAATGCCGACCTGATCGAGGTGATCGAGCGGCGGCGTGGCCTGCCCGTGGCGCTCGGCATCCTCTACATCCACGCCGCCCGGGCAGGCGGGATGGGCGCCAGCGGCCTCAACACCGAGGGCCATTTCCTGATCCGCATCACCCATCGCCAGGACGACGTCACCCTCGATCCCTTCAACGGCGGCACGGTGTTGGGCGGCAGCAACCTGCCCACCGCCCTGCGCGATGCAGGCATCGCCGAGCCGGTCGGCGACATCGACGTCCTGCTGCGCCTCGCCAACAACCAGAAGATCCGCGCGCTGGAGGGCGGCGCGCCCGAGCGCGCCCTGGACGTGGCGCGGCGCATGGCGCTGATCGCGCCCCGGCGGGCGGACATCTGGTTCGAGCTTGGGCGTCTCAACGAGGCGATCGGCGTGCTCGGCGCCGCGCGCAAGGCCTACGAGGCGTGCCTGGCGTTGGCGCCTGCCGGCGAAGCACTGCATAACGAAGCGGTCCTGGCGCACGGAAATCTCAAGCGCCGCTTGAACTAAAAGGAGTTGCCATGCTGAGCGTCGCGATCCAGATGGACCCGATCGAGCGTATCGACATCGGCGGCGACTCGACCTTCGCGCTGGCCCTGGAAGCGCAGGCCCGCGGCCATGCGCTGCTCTATTACGGGCCGCGCGATCTCTCCTTTCGCGACGGCAAGGTGACGGCGCGGGCGCGGCCGTTGTCGGTGCGCGCGGTGAAGGGCGATCACTTCACGCTGGGCCCGGCGGCGGTCACCGATCTCGCCACCCAGGACGTCGTGCTGATGCGCCAGGACCCGCCTTTCGACATGGCCTACATCACCGCGACCCATATCCTGGAGAACATCCATCCCAAGACGCTGGTGGTGAACGATCCGGCCAGCGTGCGCAACGCGCCGGAGAAGATCTTCGTCACCCAGTTCGAAGGCCTGATGCCGCCGACCCTGATCACCGCCGACCGCGCCGAGATCGATGCCTTCCGCGCCGCGCACAAGGACATCATCGTCAAGCCGCTCTACGGCAATGGCGGCGCCGGCGTCTTCCGGGTCAAGCCGGACGACGAGAATCTGGGGGCCTTGCTGGAGATGTTCACCGCGTTCTACCGCGAGCCGGTGATCGTGCAGCGCTATGTGCCGGAGGTGCGCCGGGGCGACAAGCGCATCATACTTGTTGATGGCGCGTTCGCGGGCGCCATCAACAGGGTGCCTGCGGTCGGCGAGGCGCGCTCCAACATGCATGTCGGCGGCCGCCCCGAGGCGACGACGCTGACGGCGCGCGAGCAGCACATCTGCGACACGATCGGGCCGGAGCTGAAGCGGCGCGGCCTGATCTTCACCGGCATCGACGTGATCGGCGACTACCTGACCGAGATCAACGTGACCAGCCCGACCGGCATCCACGAGGTGCGGCGCTTCGGCGGCGCCGACATCGCGGCGCTGATCTGGGACGCGATCGAGCGCAGGAAGAACGCTTAAACCCCGCTGTCATCCCCTTCCCGAGCCGCTTTGCGGCTCGCCGGGGATGACAGCGGAGTTTGAATTTTGAGCGTCGCTACGACGCCAGTCCGAACCGGCTTTTGTAGCGGGCGTCGATGTTGCTCAGCGGGAAATAGATGAACACGTCGATGGTCGCGAACTGGCGGTCGATCACGGCGCCGTCGCCGATGCAGCCGCCGGCGCGGATATAGCCCTTGAGCAGCGGCGGCAGGGCGCGCAGGCCTTCCTTGGGATCGATCGCGTCCTTGGGCATGCGGTCCATCGGGACGTAGAGCTCGGGCCGCGCCTTCACCTCCATGCCGGCCGGGATCGGATGGAAGTGGTGCAGGAAGGAAAGCGGCAGCGCGAGCGCTTCGGGATCGGTGCCGGCGAAGGAGGCGCAGCCGAACATCACGTCGATGTCGAAGCGCGCCACGAAGGCCAGCAGTCCCTTCCACAAGAGCTGCATCGTCGTGGTGCGGTTGCGATAGGCCTTGAGCACGCAGGAGCGTCCCAGTTCCAGCAGCCGCTGGCCGGCATGGCCCGCCAGCATCCGGGACATGTCGAACTCGCCGGCGGTGTAGAAGCCGCCGGCGCGCAAGGCGTCGATGTCGCGCATCAGCCGATAGGTGCCGACCACCAGCGGCTGGCCGTCGTCGCCGACGGCGGAGCGGTCGACCACCAGCAGGTGGTCGCAGACCTCGTCGAACTTGTCGAAGTCGCGGCGCTCGTCGCGCATCTGGGGCGACGGCACCGCCGCCATCTCCTCGTAGAAGACGTGATAGCGCAGCCGCTGCGCCTGCTCGATCTCGCTGTCGGTTTCGGCCAGGCGCACTTCCAGCGCGCCGGCCGTCGCCAATACGGGCCATTGCGCAAGTCTGCCCTCGAAGGGGCCAGGCTCGTGAATGTTGACCACGCGAACTGATCCTTCGGAACGGGCGCCGACTTCTGTGGAGCCAGCTGGCCACATCCCCTGCGAACGTATTTTACCGCAAGCCCCCCGGGGCAGGCAAACCAAGCCTTCAGGCCGGACCGGGCGCGGCTTCTTTACGATTGTGGACGATGCGCGCCAGGACGACGAACAGAATCACGCCGGGTATGCCCACAAGGCCACAGCCGATGAAAAACACGGCATAGGCATGGAACAGGTCCGATCCGGCGCTCAGGCTTTCCACGATCTGGCCCGAGAAGCCTTTGAGGAACTTTCCGAGGATCGTGTAGCTGGACGCCAGCAGGGCGTATTGCGTTGCGGTATAGCCGAGGCTGGTCAGGCTCGACATGTAGGAGACCAGCGCCACGCCGGCGAAGCTGGTGGCGATGCTGTCGAAGATCATGACCGCGACGAAGGTGGCGATGTCGGTCTTGCTGTAGGCCAGGACCGCGAACGCCGCGATCGCGAGCGCCTGCAGGATGCCGCCCAGGATCAGGGCGCGCAGATAGCCGAAGCGCAGGGCGCAGAACCCGCCGGCCGCGATCCCCGCCAGCGAGGCGGCGAAGCTGAACGAGCCGCGCACCCAGGCGACGGTGTCCTTGGTCAGGCCGATGTCGTGATAATAGGGGTTCACCATCGGCCCCATGATGAAGTCGGGCACCCGGTAGAAGCTGATCGCGAACAGCATCAAGAGCGCGATCCAGCCATAGGTCGCGAAGAAGGCGATGAAGGGGCCGGCGACCGCATCCCACAGCCCGCGCAGCGTGTAGATCGGTGCGACATGCGCCTTGGCTTCCATCACCGCGTCGGCGCGCGCCGGCTCGGGCGAGAGGAAGGTCGCGACCAGGCCGATGGTCATCAGCGCGCCATAGAGGGCATAGGAGAACGACCAGCCGAAATGTTCCGCCGCGGCCAGGATGACGGCGTCGGTCGCAAGCAGCGCGACGCGGAAGCCGAACTGATAGGCCGAGGACAGGAGGCCGAGCTCGTCGTTGTCGGCGGCCGATTCGATGCGCCAGGCGTCGATCACGATGTCCTGGGTCGCGGCGCTGAACGCCGCCACCAGGGCGAAGGCGCCGAGCAGAACGAGGCCGTGCCCGGTGCCGAGAAACGCCATGGCGATGAAGGCGAGGCCGACGATGATCTGCGACAGCGCCATCCAGCTGCGCCGCCGTCCCAGGAAGGAGAAGAACGGCGCGTTGACCCGGTCGATCACCGGCGCCCAGAGGAATTTCAGCGAGTAGGCGATGCCGACCCAGGAGATGAAGCCGATCGCCGCCAGCGAGGTGCCCTCATCGCGCAGCCAATAGCCGAGCGTGTTGCCGACCAGGAGGAACGGCAGGCCCGAGGAAAAGCCCAGCACCAGCATCTGCAGCGTCTTGGGCTGCAGGTAGGCGGCAAGCGTGCGCTTCTTGGGCGCCGTTGCGGCTGTGGTCATGCGGCGCCCCGCGCGCGCAGGCGCGCCATTGAAAAACTAGCCGCCGTCATGCGGCGGCGTTGTGTGCGAGCGCGGGGAAGAAGATGTTGAACATGTCATCCAGCTGGGCGGGGTCGACGGGCTTGGTCAGGAAACCATCCATCCCGGCGTCTTTGCAAGCCCGCTTGCCCGTCTCCAGCGCGTCGGCGGTGAGCGCGACGATCGGCGTGCGCGGCCGGCCGCTCAGGGTCTCGTGCGCGCGGATCGCCTGCGTCGCCTCGATGCCGTCCATGCCCGGCATGTGGATGTCGGTCAGCACGATGTCGAAGCGGTCCGTCTCCATCGCCTTGACCGCGGCGTCGCCCGAAGTGACCTCGACCACGGTGTGGCCGCGGCGGCGCAGCAATTCGCGCGTCAGAAGCGCGTTGATCGGGTTGTCCTCGGCCAGCAGGATGCGCAGGCCATTCCTGGCGGCGGCCTGGGGCGCGGCTTGCGGCGCGGACGGCGCGACGGTGCGTTCCGCGGCCGGGGCATATACCGGCTGCTGCGGCCGGAACAGGATGCGCTCGATCAGGGTCGAGCGGCGCACCGGCTTGACGAGATAGCCGGCGAAACCGAGCTCGCGCATCGTGCCCAGCTGCGAGCGCGCCGCCGGCGTCAGCAGCACCAGCGACGGGACATGCGGTTCGACCCGGTGCGGCGGGTTCGGTTCGGAGTCGGTTCCCGCGTCGACCAGCACCAGGTCGAGGCGCGACGCGAAATTGTCGTCCATCGGCACCACCGTGCCGCCGGCGGAGCGGATCTGGGCAGCGAGGCCCTCGCGCAGGATGGCGTTGCGGGTGGCGATGGCGATGTGCAGGCCGGCGAGCGGCGCATCGCCGGTCTCGGCCGCGGGGCGGACCACGACGGCGGGCAGGGTGAACCAGAACTGGCTGCCGCCGCCGGTCGCTTCCGCGATCCCGATCTCGCCGCCCATCGCCTCGACCAGCTTCTTGGAGATCGCAAGGCCGAGGCCCGAGCCGCCGAATTTGCGCGCATGGCTGGAATCGGCCTGGACGAATTCGTTGAAGATCTCGTCGCGCTTTTCCTTGGGCACCCCGACGCCGGTGTCGCGCACGTCGAAGCGCAGGAAGTGGCGGTCGTGCAGCGCCACGACATGGACGTGCAGTTCGACGCCGCCGCGCTCGGTGAACTTGACGGCGTTGCCGACCAGATTGGTCAGCACCTGGCGCAGGCGCACGCTGTCGCTGCGCACCACCTGGGGCACGTCGCGCCCGACCACCGCGACGAGTTCGATGCCCTTGTCGTGGGCGCGCGGGCAGGAGAGCTCGACCACGCCCTCGATCAGGCCGCGCAGCTCGACCTCGTCGTCCTCCGGCGTGAAGGTGCCGGACTCGATCTTGGAGAAGTCCAGGATGTCGCCGATCAGCGTCAGCAGCGCTTCGCCCGACTGGCTGATCGCCTCGACATAGGTGCGCTGCTCGGGCCGAAGCTCGGTCTCGAGCAGCAGCCGCGCCATGCCGAGCACGCCGTTCATCGGCGTCCTGATCTCGTGGCTCATGGTGGCGAGGAAGCCCGACTTGGCGCGGCTGCCCGCTTCCGCCTTGTCGCGCGCATCGGTGATCGCGTCTTCCAGCGCCTTGCGCTCGGTGATGTCGCGCCCGACGCTCTGCACTTCGACGAGGCGCCCGCCATTGTCGCGCACGGCGTAGTCTTCCCAGGCGATCCAGCGCCAGCCATAGGCGGTGCGGACATGCTGGTCATAGCGCACCCGGGCGTGCCCGGTTTCGAGGCCGGTGAAGCTGCCGAAATGCGGGGCGCGGCTGCCGGGATGCAGTTCGGGCGCGAAGGGCCGCCCCACGGCGCGCTGCGCGTTGAGGCCGAACAGCTTGAAGAACGCGTCGTTGCCATAGGTCAGGCGGCTGTCGGGGGCGCGGCGGAAAATCGCGTCGCCCTGGGCGTCGACCAGCGCCTTGTAGCGCGCCTCGCTCTGGTTCAGCCGCGCATTGAACGCCGCCGCGGCGGTGAGCGATTGCTCCAGCCGCCCGCTCGCGGATTTGAGTTGCGCCGCCTGGCGGTCGAGGACCTCGGTGCGCTGCCGCGCCACGACGAATTCGTGCAGCAGGAAGCCGAGCACGATGGCGACGAGGACCGCGAACACGCTCGGCGCCATCAGCGTGAAGCCGTTGTGCAGCACCACGTCGCCGAACGCGATCACCAGCAAGGCGAACGCGATCAATCCCAGAAGTGTGCGTATCGCGCGCAAAGCCCGCCAGCCGTCCATATTACCCCGCATGCAACCTAGCCATGCCGGGCATTCAGAAACTCTTAAAGGGAACGATTTCGGTAAGGTGCAGAAAAGGTTAATGTCGCCCCCGCCGAGCCACGCGGTTGGCGGGCGGGTGAAACTTCAAGGAGGATTCGATGCGTATTTCCATGCTGGCTGTGGCCGGCGTTTTCCTGTTGGCTTCGACGGCGGCCTATGCCGACGATCCGATGGCCAACACTTACGGCAACACGGTCACGACCAAGAACGCCAAGACCGGCACGACCGGAACGCTGCTTTTCAATGCCGACGGCTCCTATACCGCCAACGGCACCGGGCCGGACGGCAAGCCGATCAGCTATCCCGGCAAATGGGTCACCAAGGACAGCGGCGCGACGCTGTGCCTGACGCCGACGCTGCCCGCGGCCACGCCGAACGCGCCGGGCGAAAGCTGCTCGCCGGTGAGCGCTCACCCCATCGGGGAACACTGGACGGTCACAAACAGCACCGGGGACAGCTTCGACGTGGTGGTCACGGCCGGCCGCTGAACGCCGTTTGCCTATTTGCCGCGCGGGAGCGATCCCGCGCGGTTTTTCTTTGTTATCAAGGAGTTGCGTCCGGGCTGCCGACGCCCCCTGCGGGTTGTCACAAAAGCTTTGCAAAACTGTGATGGTCCTTGCGTGCAAGGCCAGTGGGATAGGTTTCGTCAATTCCTTCGGGCAGCGATTCCGCCCGTTCCCACAATGGCGCCCGCGCATGTCCGACGTTGCCCTGACCGAGCAGATGATGTCACTTCCCGACCGCGCCAATGCCGTCCGCCGGGGCGGAACGCGCGACAAGCAGTTCCGGATAATCACGCTCGCCGCCGCGCTGTTCGTGCTGGCGATTTTCGGGGGCGTGATCACCTCGCTGGTGATCGGCGCGATGCCCGCGATCAAGGCGTTCGGGCTGCCCTTCGTCTTCTCCGACGCCTGGAACCCGGTGACCGAGAAATTCGGCGCCTTCGCCTCGATCTACGGCACCCTCGTCACCTCCTTCCTGGCGATGTTCATCGCCGTGCCGGTCGGCATCGGCATCGCGATCTTCCTGACCGAGATCTGCCCGCGTTCGCTGCGCCGCCCGATCGGCATCGCGATCGAGCTTCTCGCCGGCATCCCGTCGATCATCTACGGCATCTGGGGCCTTTTCGTTTTCGCACCCTGGTTCCAGGAGCATGTCCAGACCTGGGTCGTGGATTCGGTGGTCGGCATCCCCTACCTGCAGGACATCCTGGGGGGGCCGCCCTACGGCATCGGCACCTTCACCGCCGCGCTCATCCTGTCGATCATGGTGCTGCCCTTCATCTCGGCGGTGACGCGCGACGTGTTCGAGACGGTTCCGCCGATCCTCAAGGAAGCGGCCTATGGCCTGGGCGGCACGACCTGGGAAGTGATGTGGCGGGTGGTGCTGCCCTTCGCACGCTCCGGCGTGGTCGGCGGCGCGATGCTGGCGCTGGGCCGCGCGCTGGGCGAGACCATGGCGGTGACCTTCGTCATCGGCAACGCGCATCACATCCAGAAATCGCTGTTCTCCCCCGGCACCACGATCTCGGCGACCATCGCCAATGAATTCACCGAAGCGGTCGGCGATCTCTATCTCTCCTCGCTGATCGAGCTGGGCCTGATCCTGTTCTTCATCACCTTCGTGGTGCTCGCGGCGGCGCAGCTCATGCTGCGGGCGCTGGAACGCCGCGCGGGAGGCGCGTCATGAAGAAGGACAACGCGCTGATGGCGCGGCGCAAGATGTGGAACCGGTTCTTCCTCACCCTGGCGGTCGCCGCCGCGGGGTTCGGCCTGGTCTGGCTCGCCTTCATTCTGGGCGCGCTGTTCTACAACGGCATCGCCGGGCTGTCGCCCAAGGTGTTCACCGAGATCACGCCGCCGCCGGGCGAAGACGGGGGCCTCTCCAACGCCATCGTCGGCAGCGTGATGATGAGCGTCGTCGCGGTGGCGGCCGGCACGCCGCTCGGCATCCTGGCCGGAACCTATCTTGCCGAATACGGCCGCTACGGCCGGCTCGCCTTCTTCGTGCGCTTCGTCAACGACATCCTGCTCAGCGCCCCGTCGATCGTCACCGGCCTCTTCATCTACGAGATCATCGTGTTGAAGATGGGCCACTTCTCCGGCTGGGCCGGTGCCGCCGCGCTGATGGTGATCGTCATTCCGGTGGTGGTGCGCACCACCGAGAACATGCTGCTGCTGGTGCCCAACGGCCTGCGCGAGGCCGCCGCCGCGCTCGGCGCGCCGCGCAGCAACGTCATCCGCACCGTGACCTGGCGTGCGGCGCGCGCCGGCATCGTCACCGGCGTGCTGCTGGCGGTGGCGCGCATCTCGGGCGAGACCGCGCCCCTGCTGTTCACCGCGCTCAACAGCTCGTTCTACGGCACCGACATGAACCAGCCGATGGCGAGCCTGCCGGCCGTCATCTTCCAGTTCGCGATGTCGCCCTATGCCGACTGGCACCGCCTGGCCTGGGCCGGCGCCCTTCTCATCACCGCCACGGTGCTGACGCTCAGCATCATCGCGCGGGTTCTCGAAACAAAGCGGAGCTAGACATGGACGCCGCCCCCATCACGACGGCCGACAAGGTCAAGGTCGATATTCGCGACCTGTCCTTCTATTACGGGTCCTTCAAGGGCCTGAAGAACGTGACCGTGCCCCTGCTCGACCGCAAGGTGACGGCGTTCATCGGCCCCTCGGGCTGCGGCAAGTCGACCTTGCTGCGCATCCTCAACCGCATCTACGAGCTCTATCCCAACCAGCGGGCCGAGGGCCAGGTGCTGATGGACGGCGAGAACATCCTGTCCTCGCGCCTCGACACCAACCTGTTGCGCAGCCGGGTCGGCATGGTGTTCCAGAAGCCGACGCCGTTCCCGATGACGATCTACGACAATATCGCCTTCGGCATTAAGCTCTATGAGCGCATGGCGCGCTCCGAGCTCGACGGCCGGATCGAGAACGCGCTGCAGCGTGCCGCGCTGTGGGGCGAGGTCAAGGACAAGCTCAAGCAGTCGGGCCTGTCGCTATCCGGCGGCCAGCAGCAGCGCCTGTGCATTGCCCGCACCGTGGCGACGCGCCCCGAAGTGATCCTGCTGGACGAGCCGTGTTCGGCGCTCGACCCGATCTCGACCGCCAAGATCGAGGAGCTGATCGACGAGCTCTCGGCCGAGTACACGATCGTGATCGTGACCCACAACATGCAGCAGGCGTCGCGCGCCTCCGACTACACCGCCTTCATGTATCTGGGCGAGCTGGTCGAGTACGGCCCGACGGAGAAGATATTCACCGCGCCCGACAGCAAGCACACCGAGCAGTACATCACCGGCCGCTTCGGGTAGACTCTTTGATTGTCGCGCAATTCACGGGTGAAGCTGAAATACGCTTCGCCCTATTGCGCTTTATGGCAACGTCCGCGCCGCGATGCGGCCGGCGGGCGTCGGCATCAGCCCGCCCATGCCCACGGTTATCAGCCCGAGCGCGAGCAGCCTTTCGCGCTGCGCCGCCGGAACCGTGCCGCGGCTGACGAAGCTGCGGCCGATGATGTCGCGCAGGGTGCGCTGCTCGGCGTCGCTCAATTCGTCGCCGCTGTGGAGGTGGCCCATGCCCGACCCTAGGCTCCAGGCCGCGCGATAGCAAAGGCTGCGGGATCAGGCGTAGTCGGCGTCCAGCGTCTCGTCGCGCGGCGGAGTGCGCAGCACGGCGTTGAACACCCAGCTCAGGGCGAAGCTGACGAGGATGTTGAGCGCCAGCGACGACAGCGCCGCATAGCAGGGGATGGTATAGCCGAACAGCGTCAGCGGGAAGATCGACGATTTGAACGACAACGTCATCGCCATCCAGGAGCCGGTGCCGATGCCCGCCGCCCAACCCGCCAGCAGCGCCCAGGGATTGAGCTTGTTGGTGTAGAGCCCGAAGATCACCGCCGGCAGGGTCTGGATGATGACGATGCCGCCGAGCAGCTGAAGCTGGATGGCATAGGTCGTCGGCAATTCGATGATGAAGAGCAGCGCCCCCGCCTTGACCACCAGCGAGACGATCTTGGCGACCTGGGCCTCGCGCGCCGGCTTGCAGTGAGGATCGATGTATTCGCGGTAGATGTTGCGGGTGAACAGGTTGGCGCAGGCGATCGACATGATCGCCGCCGGCACCAGGGCGCCGATCGCGATGGCGGCGAAGGCGACGCCGACGAACCAGCTCGGGAAGCTGTGCAGGAACAGCGCCGGCACCGCGAAATTGTTGCCGAAGGCTTTGAAGCCCGCGGCGTATTCCGGCATCGCCTTGACGTTGGCCGCCACCGCCATGACGCCGAGCAGGGCGATCAGCCCCAGGGCGAAGGAATAGGCCGGCAGCGCCACCGCGTTGCGGCGCACGACATGGCGGCTCGACGAACTGAGCAGGCCCGTCACCGCGTGGGGATAGAGGAACAGCGCCAGGGTCGAGCCCAGCGCCAGCGTGGCATAGGCGGCCTGGGGCCCCATGCTGGCCTCGGTCGCGGGCCCCAGGATCAGCGTCTTGGGATCGGCGGCGGCGAAGATCGCGCCGAAGCCGCCGAGCTGGATCGGGATCACGATCACCGCCGCGAGGACCAGGATGTAGAGCAGGGCGTCCTTGACCAGCGCGATCAGCGCCGGGGCGCGCAAGCCGCTGTTGTAGGTGTAGAGCGCCAGCACCACGAAGGCGATGATCAGCGGCAGCTCGCGCACCGCGCCGATGCCGGGGATGGTCACCACCATGTCGATGCCGAGGCCGGCGATGGCGACCTCCATGCCGACGAGCTGGAGCGCGATATAGGGCATGGTCGCGACGATGCCGGTCACCGCGACGGCCAGCGCCAGCGTGCCGTTGCCGAAGCGCCCGCGCACGAAATCCGCCGCCGTGACATAGCCCTTGGCGCGCGCCACCGACCACAGCCGCGGATAGATCCAATAGACCATCGGATAGACGAGGATGGTGTAGGGCACGGCGAAAAAGCCGGTGGCGCCGGCGCCGAACAAAAGAGCGGGCACGGCGATGAAGGTGTAGGCGGTGTAGAGGTCGCCGCCGAGCAGGAACCAGGTGACGACGGTGCCGAAGCGCCGCCCGCCCAGGCCCCATTCGTGCAGCTCGTTGAGATTGCCGCGGCGCCAGCGCGACGCGACGAAGCCGAGGACGGTGACCAGCCCGAACAGGGCGACGAAGATGACGACGGCAGTGGTGTTCATTGGCCGTTCTCGCCGTTGCGCTCGTCGGCGAAATAGACCGGGATCATCACGGCGGCGCCGAGCACGATCCACAGCATCTGGTACCAATAGAAGAACGGGATGCCCGCGAGCATCGGCTCGATGCGGTTGTAGGACGGCACCCACAGCATCGCGAGATAGGGGATCAGCAGCAGCAGATGGATCGGGCGAAACCGCCTGCGTGTGGATTTTTCCTTCATGCCCGCCCCCCGATTCAGCCGCAAATGCTTAAGGGAAGACGGCAACGCCGCCAAGCGCCCGCATAGGCGGCGCTCACGGGGCCGGCGTGATCGCGATCTCGATGTGATCCGCCGGCGCGTTGCTGATCTGGAGCGTCAGCGGCTTGGCCGCCAGGGTGAAGCGCACGCTCTTGCGCAGGCCGGGACAGTTGCCGTCGCCGGTGTGCGCGGTGGACGGCAGCGCCACGCCGTCCTGGATGGCGTCGATCCAGCCTTCCGACGACAGCGAGACCAGGTAGTCGCCCGCCGCCGCCACCGGCAGGATCACGAAACCGCCGAATTTCGCGGGATCGCCCGGCTTGGCCGGCGCCACCGGCAACGCCGCCTTCTCGCCGGGGTTCAGCATCAGGCTGATCGCCCGGGCCGGCATGGCCTTGCGGGTTTCGCCGGAGGCAAAGGCATCGACGGTGCCGTTCAGCAGCGCGCGCTCGGCCGTCAAGGGCCAGGCGAGCTTGCTGCACACCGGACCGGCCAGCGCCGGCGACGCGGCGAACGCAAGCACCAGGACGATGGCCGCGGCATGGCGCATGGCGCCTCCTACAGCGAAATCTGCGACCGGAACGCCACCGTGTCGAGGGTTTGTCCGACCTGCGCGTTGTTCAGCACGCCGTGGCCGAAGCCCGCCGGAATCGTTCCGATGCGGTTGACGTCGATGTTCTGCCATTGGATCGCGAATTTCAGGTTGCTGGTCGGATACCAGTTGAGCTCGACGGTGACGATGCGCTGGTCGCCGCCGCGGATCCCGCCGGCCGGCAGGGCCGCGCCGAGGGCGCCGGCATGGTCGTTGAGGTCGAGATCGCTGTAGCGCGCCGCCAGTTCCCAGGCGCCCGGGCCCCAGCCGTCGAGCGAGAACGGAATGCGCGGCTTGGGGTTCGAGAACGCGCCGTTGGGCACATTGTAGGGCCGGCTCTCGCCGGTGATGATCCAGGTCGCCTGCGCGTACCAGCCTTCGAAATCCAGCGTCGGGGCGCCGGCCGCCATCTGGTCCATGCCGAAACCGAAATAGCCGGCCTGGCCGTAGAAGTTGCGCCACTCGGCGGCGGCTTCGAGGCCGTAATTCCACGCCGACGCCACGCTGAGCGCGCCAGTGCTGATCAGGCGGATGGAGTTGTCGTCTTCGGTCAGCTCCGGCCCGTCCTGCAGCGTGATGTTGCGCGGCGAGCCAGGGCCCGCCACCGCGTCCGGGCCGCGGAAGACCCAGGATCCGGCGGCCGACACCAGCACCTTGGTGTCGCCGTCGATGGTGAAGAGCTTGGCGCCGCGCGCCACCACCGCCTGCTGCTCGTCGAAGAACAGCGTCGTCTCGGCGACCTTGTTGCCGGTATAGGCGAGCGAGCCGAACAGCGTGTCGGCGGCATAGACCACGGCGATGGCGTCGCGCCCGTCGCCCGCCGCGAGGCTGCGCGACAAATCCGACGGCGCGTTGCGCTCCAGGAAGATCACGTCGCCGGCACCGGTGGCGTCTTCCAGATTGGCGCTCACCGGGATCGCGCCGACGCGGAAGTACCACGGCGCCAGGGCGGCGTATTCGACATAGGCCTGCTGGATGCGGCCCTGCAGCTCGTTGCCGCTCGAGGCGCCGCCGCCGAAGTCGTAGTTCAAAAAGTAGTTCCAGTCGCCGAACACCTTGCCCTGGATGCCGAGCTGGGCGCGGCGCCAATTGCCGCCGCTGGAGAGGTCCGGCCCGTTCGCGGCGGCGAGCTGCCGTGCGCCGGCGCCCTGCATGAAATAGGCGAGGTCGTATTGCCCGATGGCGCGGATGGCGAAGGAAAAGCGCCCGTCGGCCGAGGTCACGCTCGGGCGGCCGCCCGCGAGGCTCCACACCGGCTGCTCGGCCTTCTCGATGCGGCCGCGGTCTTCCATCGCCGCGAACTTGCCGACCAGGTCGTCGATCGCGACCTGCTGCTGCGCGACGCGGGCCTCGATCGGCGCCGGCGGCGGCGCGGCGGCGATGCTCGTGGGTGCCGGCGGCGGGTTCACGCCCTTGCGCCGCAAGGCGTTGCGCAGCGCCGAGATCTCGCCGCGCTGCGCCGCGATCTGCGCCTGCTGCAGCTCCATCATGTGCTGCATGGCATCGAGGCGCTTGAGGATCGCGGCGTCGTCGGCCAAGGCGGGCGCGGTCGCGGCGAGGAGCGCCGCGCCGCCGAGAAGAAGAGTGCGCGTTTTCACGGCTTGGCTCCCAGGATGATGAAGCCGCCCTTGGCGAAGATCGCCGTCGCTTCGGGCCCGCTCAGGAAATCGAGGAAGGCCTTCGCCTCCGGCTTGCCGTCCTTCACCAGCGCGGCCGGATAGACGATCGGCGCATGGGTGTTCTCCGGAAAGGTGCCGACGATGTGGACGCGCTTTTCGCCCAGCGCGTCTGTCGTGTAGACGATGCCGAGCGGCGCTTCGCCGCGCGCGACATAGGCCAGGGCGACGCGCACATTCTCGGCGTTCACCAGGTGATTGACGACGCCGTTCCACACCCCGAGCTGGGTCAGCGCGGTGCGGGCATATTTGCCCGCCGGCACCGAGTCGGGATCGGCGATGGAAAGCCGCCCGCCGCCCAGGGCGCCCAAAAGATCGAAATGCGGCGCGATGGTCAGCGAGACCTTCGACTCCGCCGGCGCGATCAGGACCAGCTGATTGCCCAGAAGATTCTTGCGCGTGTCGTGCGCGACCAGGCCGCGATTGTCGAGATAATCCATCCAGTCGGTGTCGGCGGACATGAACAGGTCGGCGCCGCCCGACGCCTCGATCTGGCGCGCCAGGGCCGAGGAGGCGGCGAAGGAGAAGACGACGTCGTTGCCGGTCTTGGCTTTATAGGCCTTGCCCACGTCGCCGAGCGCGTCGGTCAGCGAGGCGGCGGCGAACACCGTCAGGCCGGCGGCCATGGCCGCGGCCGGCGCCAAGGCCAGCAGCGCCGCGACAAGACCGGCGCGCAGCCACCTTGAAACTGTCATGAGAACCCCCGGTTCGCTCCGGGTTCCGTGATATCCGAATGAATATCACGAGTCGAGACGGGCTAGGCGGCCCGGCGCCCCGCGAAGACCAGACCGATGCCCGCGAGCAACACGACGACGCCGGCGATGGTCGGGATCCAGACGGTGTGGTCTTCCTGGGTGGTGATGTGGATCGGTCCGGCGTCCACCAGGGGCTTGGTCTGGGTATAGCTGAAATGGCCGAACAGCAGGGCGCCGACCCCCAGAACGACGAGCACGACACCGATAATCGTCAATCCGCGCATGGTCTTCCCCGTATGGCGCGCCGAGGGCGGCGCTGACGAGGCAACGGGCGGCACCGGCGAAAGTTCCGCTATTGGAGCTGCGCCAGGCGCCGGTAGGACAGGGCCTCGGCGATGTGGGGGCGGCCGACCCGCTCGGCGCCGGCAAGGTCGGCGATGGTGCGCGCGACGCGCAGCACGCGGTGATAGCCGCGCGCCGTCAGGCGCATGACGCCGGCGGCCTCGGTCAGCAGCTTCTGGCCGCCCGCATCGGGACCCGCGACCCGGTCGAGCAGTTCGCCTTCGGCCTCAGCATTGGTGCGCAATCCCTTGCCGTCATAGCGGGCGCGCTGGAGATCGCGCGCCTTGGCGACGCGCGCCGCAACCTCGGCACTGCCTTCGGCCGGCGGCGGCAGCGACAGGTCGGCGGCCGAGACGCCGCCGACCTCGACATGGACATCGATGCGATCGAACAGGGGGCCGGAGATCTTCGACTGGTAATCGACCGCGCATTTGGGGGCGCGGCCGCAGGCTTGCGCCGGATCGCCCAGATAGCCGCAGCGGCAGGGGTTCATCGCCGCCACCAATTGGAAGCGCGCCGGAAAGCGCACATGGGCGTTGGCGCGCGCCACCACCGCCTCGCCGGTCTCGATCGGCTGGCGCAGCGAGTCGAGCACGGCGCGCTGGAATTCCGGCAGCTCGTCGAGGAACAGCACGCCCAAATGCGCAAGGCTGACCTCGCCCGGCTTGACCCGCAGGCCGCCGCCGGTCAGCGCCGCCATCGAGGCGGAGTGATGCGGATTGCGGAACGGGCGCCGCCGCGAGATCGCCCCGCCCGGCAGTTCGCCGGCAAGGCTCTGCACCATCGAAAGTTCGAGCGCCTCACGCGCATCGAGCGGCGGCAAGAGGCCGGGCAGGCGCTGCGCCAGCATCGACTTGCCGGCGCCGGGCGGGCCGGTCATCAGCATATTGTGGCCGCCGGCCGCGACGATCTCGAGCGCGCGCTTGGCGGTCTCCTGGCCTTTGACGTCCTTGAGGTCGGGGACATTGACCGTGTCGTCGGCGAGCCGGGGCGTCGGCGGGTTCAGCACCTGCACGCCCTTGACGTGATTGACCAGCGCGATCAGCGACGGCGCGGCGATGATCTCGATCCCGCCGGCCCAGGCTGCTTCGGGTCCGCAAGACGCGGGGCAGATCAGGCCGCGGCTCTGCGATGCCGCCTCGAGCGCCGCGGGCAGCACGCCGGCGACGGCCGCGACCTGGGCGTCGAGCGACAGCTCGCCGAGCGCGACATAGTTCGCCATCTCGCTCGCCGGCAAGACGCCCATCGCCGCCAGCAGGCCGAGTGCGATGGGCAGGTCGTAATGGCTGCCTTCCTTGGGCAGGTCTGCGGGGGCAAGGTTCACCGTGATGCGCGTGAAGGGCAGCGCCAGGCCGATGGCATAGAGCGCGGCGCGCACCCGCTCCTTGCTCTCGGCCACCGCCTTGTCGCCAAGGCCCACGATATTGAAAATGCCGCCGCCGCCTTCGCCGACATGGACCTGGACGTCCACCTCGCGTGCCTCGATACCTTGGAACGCAACGGTGTAAACGTGCGCAACGGTCATTGGGCCGGATTAGGCCGGGCTTCGCGCGCCGGTGCAAGGGCGGCCCCGACGAGAGTGCGAAATCGGCCTAGCGCGAAAGAACGTAGCCCGCCGCCGCGCCGGCCAGCGCCATGCGCGCCAGCCAGCCCAGGCCATGCGCGAAGGTGATCCTGGCGTCGAGCTTGATGAAGAAGCCGTTGATCACCAGGATGACGAAGGGGCCGGCCAGCCAGGCGACGAACGCGATTCCCAGCCCGGCGACGATGCCGGCGGCGCCCGCCATCGCGCACAGCGCGACCACCGCGCCGCTCATCACATAGCCGATGATGCTGGAGGCGATGATGGCGCTCCGCTCGGTGCCTTCGCGGATGCCGGGCCGCCAGACTTCGGGATAGGTGTTGTAGGCCGCATGGAACAGCACGCCCATGAACAGCCAGTCGGTGAACGTCGCCACCGTGCCGGCGCCGAACCCGGCGGCGAGCAACATCCAGGTCATGGCAATCCCCTTGCGAAGCCGTCATTTTATGCCGGAATCGCGGCGGTGGCGATGGCCGGGCGCGCCCTTGCGCCCCGCTGCATCGCCCCATACGCTTTCGCCCACGCTATTTCGCTAACGGAAGAGACATCGATGGCATCCCCGCGTTTTCAAGGAACGGACAAATACGTCGCGACCGACGACCTTCGCATCGCGGTCAATGCCGCCGTGGCGCTGGAGCGGCCGCTGCTGGTCAAGGGCGAGCCGGGCACCGGCAAGACCGAGCTTGCGTTCCAGATCGCCGATGCGATGAAGGCGCCGTTGATCACCTGGCACGTCAAATCCACCACCAAGGCGATCCAGGGCCTCTACGAATACGACGCGGTCACCCGCCTGCGCGACAGCCAGCTCGGCGAGGAGCGCGTCAAGGACGTCAAGAACTACATCAAGAAGGGCAAGCTGTGGGAAGCCTTCGAGATGAAGCAGCGCCCGGTGCTCCTGATCGACGAGATCGACAAGGCCGACATCGAATTCCCCAACGACCTGTTGCTCGAACTCGACCGCATGGAGTTCTTCGTCTACGAGACCGGCGAGACGATCAAGGCGGCGATCCGCCCGATCATCCTGATCACCTCGAACAACGAGAAGGAATTGCCCGACGCGTTCCTGCGCCGCTGCTTCTTCCACTACATCAAGTTCCCCGAGCGCGAGACGATGCAGAAGATCATCGACGTGCACTATCCCGGCATCAAGCAGAAGCTGGTGTCCGAAGCGCTCAACGTCTTCTACCAGATCCGCGACGTGCCGGGCCTCAAGAAGAAGCCGTCGACCAGCGAGCTGCTCGACTGGCTGAAGCTCCTGCTGAACGAGGACATCCCGCCGGAAGCGCTGAAGGAAAAGGACCCGACCAAGCTGATCCCGCCGCTGCACGGCGCCCTGCTCAAGAACGAGCAGGACGTCCACCTGTTCGAGCGCCTGGCCTTCCTGGCTCGGCGGGAAAGCCGGAACTAGAGATCAGGCGTCTACCAGACCGATCCGGGATTCGATCCGCTCAAGTCGTTGATCCATGCGGTCGATGCGGTTGGCGACATGCGCGTAAAGCGCATGCAGTCCCGCAATCTGTCCTTCGACGCCGGCGAATTGGCTCTCAAGCATTCCCACGCGCAACGTCAGGTCCTTGATATCCTGGCGTGTGCCATCCACCGTGGCCCTGATGTGCCGCAGATGCTCGAGGACAAGGCTGTCGATGTTGCCGCTCATTCTGGTAGTATCGCACCGAAACAAACTGAGAACAAGCAAATGCAGATGCCGCTGAACGCGCCTCGCATTTTCGCGGCCATGGTGCTGCTCGCGCCGGCGGCTTTTGCCCAGACCACCGACATCGACACCTTCAAGGACACCGGCGACCAGGCCAAGCTGCACGCCTCCGGCTTCATCTGTCCCCTGTTCATCGGGCACTTCCAGCGCAACGCCTATGGCGAGCGCGATCCCTCGCGCGGCACCGATTTCTGCGCCTATTCGGCGATCGACGGGGTCTACGGCACGATCACGCTGACGCCGCTCAAGACCGCCTACGATCCCAAAACCGCGCTGGCCCAGGAATTCGCCGAACAGGAAGGCATCGGCGGCAAGCTGATCGGCGAGCGCACCATGAACATCGGCGGCGGCGTGACGCCGATCTCGGTCTATTCGCGCGCCTATGAGACCGCGGCGCTCGAGACCCTGCATTACCGCATCCTGTTCTCCACCGGCACGATCGGCGCCTGGGCGATCGAGGCGACGGTCGAATACGCCACGCCGCGCGACGACCAGAAGCAGCGCGACTTCCTCAACGCGGTCTATGCCGAGGCCCTGACCCACATCGCCAAGGTCACGCCGCCGGTGGGCGCAGTGCTTCCGGCGGAAGACGTCGTGGCGCCGGCGGTTCCGGCGCCGCCCGCTCTCCCGGCGCCGCATTAGCGGACTTTTTCGGCCGAATCCGGGGTTTCGTGAAACGCCGGTTTCGCCTTAGACTTTGCCCACCGCTATCGCCTGCCGGAAGGTTGACCGATGTTCTTCCAGTTTTTCGACGAGCTCCGCGCCGCCCGCATTCCGGTGACGCTCAAGGAATATCTCGCGCTGATGGACGCGATGGACAAGGACGTCATCGATATGAAGATCGAGGACTTCTATTACCTGTCGCGCACCGCGCTGGTGAAGGACGAGCGCAACCTCGACAAGTTCGACCAGGTGTTCGGTCATGTCTTCAAGGGGCTCGAAGGCCTCGACGGCGCGATCATCGCGCAGATCCCGGAAGAATGGCTGAAGGCGCTGACCGAGCGCTTCCTCACCGAGGAAGAGAAGAAGGCGATCGAAGCGGCCGGCGGCTGGGACAAGCTGATGCAGCAGCTCAAGGAGCGCATCGAGGAACAGAAAAAGCGCCACGAGAAGGGCAACAAGGCGATCGGCACCGGCGGCACCTCGCCCTATGGCAACGGCGGCTACAATCCCGAAGGCGTGCGCATCGGCCAGGACAAGTCGCGCCACGGCAAGGCGGTCAAGGTCTGGGACAAGCGCGAATACAAGAACCTCGACGACTCGGTCGAGCTCGGCACCCGCAACATCAAGGTGGCGCTGCGCCGCCTGCGCAAATGGGCGCGCCAGGGCGCCGAGGTCGAGCTCGACGTGCCGGGCACGATCAGCGACACCGCCAACAAGGGCTATCTCGATCTGCGCCTGGTGCCGGAGCGCCACAACACCGTGAAGGTGCTGCTGTTCTTCGACATCGGCGGCTCGATGGACGCGCATATCAAGCTCTGCGAGGAGCTGTTCAGCGCCGCCAAGACCGAATTCAAGCACATGGATTTCTACTATTTCCACAATTGCCTGTACGAGAGCGTGTGGAAGGACAATCGCCGGCGCCACAATGAGAAGCTCGACACCTGGGACGTGCTGCACAAATACCCCAAGGACTACAAGATCATCTTCGTCGGCGACGCGACGATGAGCCCGTATGAGGTGACCTATCCCGGCGGCAGCGTCGAGCACTGGAACGAGGAGCCGGGCGCGATCTGGCTCGACCGCGTCACCACGATGTTCGAGCACGCGGTGTGGCTCAATCCGGTGGCGGAGAAGCACTGGGAATACACCCCGTCGATCGGCCTGATGAGCCAGCTCTTCAGCGGCCGCATGTTCCCGCTGACGCTCGGCGGCCTCGACAAGGCGATGCGGGAATTGAACCGGTGAAGCTCAGCGCCCGCAACCAGCTCAAGGGGCGCGTCGTGGGTGTGGAGAAGGGCGCGACCACCGCGCATGTCCGCATCGATATCGGCGGCGGCGCGATCGTCACCTCTTCCATCACCAATGAAGCGGTCGATGATCTCAGCCTGAAAGTCGGCGACGAGGCCTATGCCGTCATCAAGGCCTCGGACGTCATGATCGGAAAATAGCGCGGCTCGGCCGCGCAGGCGCCTTGTTGTGTTCGCGGTCTTGCGCGCCGCGCGGCGTCCTGATCCGATGCCGGCAGAACAAGCGAGGAAACGCCATGACGATCAAGGTCCACCACCTCAACAATTCGCGCTCGCAGCGCATCCTGTGGCTGCTCGAGGAACTGGGCACGCCCTATGAGATCGTGAAGTACCAGCGCGGCTCGCCGATGCCGTTCGCGCCGCCGGAGTTGAAGGCCGTGCATCCGCTCGGCAAGTCGCCGGTGCTCAGCGATGGCGGCAAGACCATCGCGGAATCGGGCGCCATCGTCGAATACCTGATCGACACCTATGGCGGCGGCGGCTTCAAGCCCAAGGCCAGCACCGACGACTATTGGAAATACATCGAGTGGATGCATTACGCCGAAGGCTCGGCGATGCTGCCGCTGCTGATGGCGCTCTACACCGGCATGCTGGGCGACGCCGCGGCGCTGCTCAAGCCCAGGGTCGACAGCGAGATCGCCAACAACCTCTCCTATATGGAGGCGGGCCTGGGCGGCCGCGATTTCTTCGTCGGCAGCGGCCTGACCGGCGCCGACATCCAGCTTCTCTTCGTGCTCGAAGCCGCCGGCGCCCGGCTGGAGCCTTATCCCGGCCTCGTCAAATACCGCTCGGCCATGCATGCCCGTCCCGCCTACAAGCGCGGCATCGAGAAGGGCGGCGAATACGCCTTGATGAGCCGGTAGAGGATTGCAGCCATGAGCGACGGCGAGCACGAGACAGCGAGCACCGGCGGGCAGCTTTCGAGCGCGGACGGGTCGCATTGCTACATTCTGTGCAAGGCGACGGCCGGCAACGGCGCGGTCCTCGCCATCGCCGCGGGGGAAATTTACGTGAGCGTCGCCGAATACAAGATCGGCGACGATACCCAGCTTTGGCAACGATGGGCCCTGGCCGACGGCGCCTATGCGCTGATCAACAAAGCCACCCGTCTGTGCCTCTTCCGGCAAGGCCCCATGGGCGACAGCCTCGTCCTCGTGCCGTTCGCGCGGGCCGCAGCCGACCCGTTCGGACAGTGGCGCGACGACAAGGTTCCGGGAGACTACAACGCGATCAACTCGCTCGCCGATTGGGAGCAGAAGATCAACCTCGCCGGCGACGGCCCCTATTACCCCGGCCAGTTGCTCACCACCTGGACCTGGAGCAGGGGCGCGCCCAACGAGTTGTGGAAACAGCAGAGCGCCGGCGATCCCAGCTACACGCTGGCCTCGCTCGCCTTCGACACCGCCAAGGCCCGCATCGACAAGCTCGCGCCGCTGTACGGCAATGGGATGAGCGTCACCAACAGCAGCCTCCAGCCGGCCGCTATGCCGATCTCCACCGACCAGCTCCTGACGACGGCTTACGGCTTTCAGCCGGTGGCCGGCTCGCCGGACATCCAGATCGGCTATCACGGCCCGCGTCCTGCCCTCGATATGAACCAGTCCGTCGTGCTGCTGGACGGCGATTGGCAATATGCCGCGAACGCCACGGCAGGCGTCCTACAGCCGTTCCACACCGTCGTCTCGGTGCCGGCCAGGACGGGCGTCGGTTACGCGGCCATGGAGAGCTGCGCGCAACTGACATTGCCCTACACCGCCAAATTCAATCGGCTGTCGCCGGGCGGCGGCAGCGACACGATAGAGGTCAGCGGCAGCTTTTCGGCCATGTGCCCTTACGGGATCTACGCGCAATTCCTGAATTCCTGGCCGGTCGACTGACCTGGCGCGTCACGCGGCCCTGCGCGACGCGATGTAGCGGTCCGTCATCGCGTCGAACATGGCGAGCGGCACGGCGCCGCCGACCAGCATCGCGTCGTGGAAGCTCTTGATGTCGAACTTTGCGCCCAGCGCGTCCCTGGCCTTCTTGCGCGCCGCCAGGAAGGTCAGCTTGCCCAGCATGTAGCCGCAGGCCTGGCCCGGCATCACGGCATAGCGCTCGATCTCGGTGGCGGCGCCGCTCTCCTGATCGCCCAGCGTATCGACGTAGAACTTGATCGCCTGTTCGCGCGACCACTTCATCGCATGGATGCCGCTGTCGACGACAAGCCGCACGGCACGGAACATCGAATCGTGCAGGAAGCCGATGCGGCCGAGCGGATCGCCCTCATACATCCCCATCTCATCGGCGAGTTGCTCGGCATAGAGCGCCCAGCCTTCGATATAGGACGAGAAATAGCTGAGCTTGCGGATCAGCGGCATCTTCGCCTCGCGCTGGATCGAAAGCTGAAGGTGATGGCCCGGGATCGCCTCGTGATAGCTCAGCGTCGGCAGCAGCCAGCGCGGCTGCTCGGCGGTGTCGCGCAGATTGATCCAGTAGATGCCGGGCCGCGAGCCGTCGAGCGGCGGGGAATAGTAGTAGCCGCCCGCCTGTCCCGCCTCGATTTCCGGGGGCACGCGCTGGATCTTCACCTCGGCCTTGGGCAGCACGCCGAAATAGTCCGGCAGCCGCGCCCGGATCGCGCCAACCTTGACGTTCAGATCGGCGATCAACTGCTCCTTGCCCGCATCGGTGTTGGGATAGAGCATCTTGGGATCGGCATACATCGCGGCGAGGCGTGCCCCGACCGTGCCCTGGGTCATGCCCTGCTTGCGCATGATCGCATCGATCTGCGCGGAGTGGTCGGCGATGATGTCGAGGCCGGTCTGGTGAATCTCCGCCGGGCTCATGGTCGAGGTCGTCCAGGTCAGGACGCTGTCGCGATAATACTGCTCGCCGTCCGGCAGCTTCCACACGCCGGCATCATGGGTCGATCGGGGCTGCAGACCGGTCAGGAGCGCGATCTGGCGGTCCAGCGCCGGATAGACCTTGTCGGCCAGGATCTTCGCCGCCGGCGTGCCCCAGTCGCCGGCGATGTTCTTCGCCTTCGTCCGCCGCACCAGCGACTGGGTCATGGAGGCGGCGTCGGCCGGCTGGTCGCGCAGCGCGTGCATCTGCTTGATCGCGCCGGCGAGCGCGAAGTCCGGCGGGATCACGCCCAGGCCGACGTCGTGGCGCACCACCTCCGCTTCCTCGTCGAGCCGCAGCGCGAACTGGTCGAGCCGCGCGAGATAGGCTTCGGCGTCCGCCCGGGTCTCGATCGTGTGCTGGTTGTCGAGGAAGGAGGGTGTCGAGCTGTAGAGGCCGCTCCTTTGGCTGATGACATAGGGCGCTCCGGCGCCGCCGCCGCCATAGGCGTATTTCTTGTTGTCGGCGTCGGCAATTCGCAGCTTGAACAGCACGACGTCGTAGCTGATCTGGTCCTCGCCGCTCACCGTGTTGCGGTCGAAGGCGGTGAGCCGCGCCAACTGGCTCTCGAGCAGTTTCTCCTGGCGCGCGATCGCGGCGAGCGAGGCTTGGTCGATTTCGCTCTTCTGGTGCGCGCGTCTGCCGCCGTCCATGCCCAGGGCGGTCGCGGCGGTCGGCGAAAGGTCGAGGTTTTCGTCGACGAAGGCATCGAACAAGGCGTTCAGCGTCGCGCCCGGCGACGCGTCGGCGGCAGCGGCGGGCGCGGCGCAGGCAAGCGTTGCCGCCGCGGCGGCGCCAGTCTTCAGAACGGAACGACGGCTGAGCATGACGGGCATCCCCTGTTTCGCGCCGGAGGCTATGGGCCCGAGGACGGCGGAACAAGGTGCGGAGCGGTTCACGTTCGCGTGCGCCGCTCGTGCAGAAACATACTAGGCAGCAAAGCGCTGCTTCGCGGCGGCGAGCCGGCCTTCGGCCTTGACCATACGGCTCGCGGCGCCCAGTCCGAAGGGCGGCATGTTGCCGTAGATGCATTCGAATTTGCCCGGCTCGACCAGATAGGTCTCGTGCCAGATGCCGGTCGAGCCGTCGCTCGCCAGCTCGCGCATGTAGCGCGCCCAGGCCGGCTGGTGCGCCGCCGCCTTGTCGGAGGAATAGGCCATCAGCTTGTCGAAGCTCTCCCAATATTGCTGCACCATGATGTTGGGCCAGGAGATGTAGGTGCGATACCACAAGAGGCCGGCGTCAGGCTTCTTCTCGAGCTCGGCCAGCATGGCGGGCATGGTGCGGGCGAACCACGCCCATTTGGGCAAGGTGCGAAGCTTGTTGAAGCGGGCGCCGATCAGAAAAAGCACGATCGGCTTGTCCAGCCGCGCCGTCATGCGGCCCGGCACCACGGTGGTCGGATGTTCCATCGCCTACCCCTTCGACGCGCTGCCCCAATAATTGAAGCCGGCAAAGCGCGGCGTTCCGGGCAGGTACATGGTTTGGATGTCTTCTACGATGAAGCCGGCGTCCCGGATCAGGCTTGGGATCGGGCGTCCGACATGGCAGCCGCCGCCGATCCGCTTCCACAAGGGCGTGATCCGCCGCTGCCAGCGCTTGACGGCTTCGTCCGGCGCCTCGCCATGCTCGCAGAAGATCAGGCGGCCGGCCGGCTTCATCACGCGGCGCATCTCGCCCAGCGCCTTCATCACGTCGGGGATGGTGCACAGCGTGTAGGTTACCAGGACCGTGTCGGCGGCTTCGTCGTCGAGCGGGATGTGCTCGCCGGGAAGGCCGAGGAATTCCATCGGGATGGGCGAGGCGGCGGCGCGCTCGCCGGCCCGCGCCCGCATCTCCGCCGCCGGCTCCAGCGCCCAGAGGCGCTCGACCTTGGCGGCATCGTAGAACGGCAGATTGTGGCCGGCGCCGAAGCCGATCTCGAGCACGCGCCCTTGCGCCCGCGGCACGACCTTGCGGCGCTGATAGGCGATCGGCTTGGCCGACATCGCGGTGTCGAGCAGCCGCGGCAGGATGTGTCGGCTGTAGAATCCCATAACAAATCCTCTCGCCGGCGAATTCAGAGCGGCGCGACGCTCTTCCGTATCCAGCCGGCCAATTCGTCCTCGCTGAAAGAGCCGGACGCGACGGATAGCATGACCAAAGTCGCTTGCGCTTGATCCGCGATCAGTCGGTATCCGTTTAGGCGTAGAAACAAACCAGCCGCAATGAATGCTATCCGTTTGTTGCCATCGAGAAAGGCATGGTTCTTCGCCAGCCCAAATGCATAGCACGCCGCAAGGCGCGAAAGCTCAGTCACGCCTTCATAGGCCAGTAGATTCAGTGGCCGCGCCAACGCGGATTCGAACAGCCCCTCGTCTTTCAGACCATCGAGTCCGCCGTGCTCAGCGATACTCTCGCTGTGAAGGAGTTCGAGAACGTCGCGGCGGACCCAGATGGGCTCGCTCATTTCGCCAGCGCACGCAGGGTGTCGCGGTACTCCTGCATGAAGGCGCGCCCGAGTTCGACCTGCTTGTCGACGTCCGCATCATAAGGCGAGAGACGAAAACCGTCCGGCGCGGGAGTGACGGTGATCGTGTCACCCTTGTCGATCTTCATGGCCGCCAGCATCTCCTTGGGCAGGGTGACGCCGACGGAATTGCCGATCTGGATGAGCTTGAGCTTGAAGTGCATGGCGGGCTCCATTGCAACAGATGTTATAACTTCATGTTATAACAAATGTATAACCCAGGCAAGCCAAGGTGGTTCGCTCGGCGGATCGCTGCTATTAGGCTTTGTGTATTTCATAAAAACCTCGTTTCTCTGATTGATGGAAACCGCTCGTCTGCGCGGTGCGATGATCGATATTTTCGATTTCTGGAGCCAAATTAGCCCTGCCGATCACATCCACCCTGCTGATCGAGAATGGTTCACTCGCAATCAGCACCACGGCTTCGATCATCGCGGTCTGCCGGGCTGCTTCATGGGTCCGTTGCGCACCGCTCCTGTCGTTCTGCTGTATTTGTCGCCGGGTGCCGATGATGGCGCAGATGCAGAATCCGAGACCAATCAGCAACGTCAGAAGCGGATGCGGGCTGGCAATGAGTCGCTACCAGGTCCTACCGACAACGAAGCTACATGGAAATGGTGGACATCGCGGACGAACTGCTTTGGTGAAGATGGGGACTTTCTGCGATCCCGCGTGGCATTTCTCAACATTGGGGCTTACCACTCGAAGGATGTTAGAGACGTAAGCCTGCTCCTGACACTTCCGTCGAGCCGAGTGACGCTCGCTTGGGCGAATGAGGTTCTATTTCCGAAAGCCGCAGATGGTGAGCGCGTCGTTATATGTATGCGCTCACAGAGGTTTTGGGGGCTCACCGCCGGACGAATAGGACAATCTTTATTCGCTCCTGCCGTTACACGGAGCGGTCACATGCACAACGGGCAAGTGCGCGAAAATGTGATCGCGGCGGTCAAGGCGCGCTTAAGACGCAATGACCACAACATTTAGACGGACCTGAGCCAAGGGGATCGGCCTTTAATTACTCCGGCGCCACCGTCACCTTGATGCCGTCGAGGTCGTCGGCACAGACGAGCTGGCAGGACAGGCGCGAAGTCGGCTCGACCGCCAGCGCCATGTCGAGCATGTCGATCTCGGCGTCGGAGGGCGGGGTGAGCTTCTCGTACCAGCCGCCGGTCACGTAGACGTGGCAGGTGGCGCAGGCGCAGGCGCCGCCGCATTCGGCCGCGATGGGCAGGCCGGCGTCGCGCAGGATCTCCATCACGCTCCAGCCGTCGCGGCCTTCGATCGTGTGTTCCTTGCCGTTGCGGTCGGTGGCGACGATCTTCATGCGCTCACACCCAGTTTCTTCTGCAGGTTGGACGACGAGGTCGTGTACTGGAAGCGCAACTTCTCGTTCGGCCGGCAGATATGGAAGGCGGCCTGCGCCATCAGCGCGGCTTCGTGAAAGCCGGACAGGATCAGCTTCAGCTTGCCGGGATAGGTGTTGATGTCGCCGATCGCGAAGATGCCCGGCGTCGTGCTCTCGAATTTCGCGGTGTCGACCGCGATCAGGTTCTCGGTGAGGTTGAGGCCGAACTCGGCGATGGGTCCCAGCTTGATGGTCAGCCCGAAGAACGGCAGGAACGTATCGGCCGGGTGCTGCCATTCCTTCTTGTCGGCGCCGGCGAGCGTGATGCCGCTGAGCTGGCCGTCGGCGCCGTGGAGCTGCTTGACGCTGGCGACGTGGAATTTGATTTTGCCTTCCTTCTCCAGCTCGCGCATCTGGTTGACGCTGTGCTGCGCGGCGCGGAAGCCGTCACGGTGGTGGACCAGCGTCAGGCTGCCGGCGAGGGGCGCGAGATTGATCGCCCAGTCGAGCGCGCTGTCGCCGCCGCCGGCGATCAGGATGTTCTTGCCGCGGAAGGTCTCCATCTTGCGCACCGCGTAGTGCACGCCGACGCCGTCGCCCCTGTTCTCGAAGGCTTCGATGCCCGGCACCGGCGGACGCTTGGGCACGAAGCTGCCGCCGCCCGCGGCAATCACCACGACGGGGGCGATGATCTCGGTCCCGGCGTCGGTCGAAAGCTTCCAGCGGCCGTCGGCCAGCTTCGTCAGCCCCGCCGCCATCTCACCGAAATGAAACTGCGCCCCGAACGGCTTGATCTGCTCGAGCAGCTTGTCGGTCAGTTCCTGGCCGGTGACGATGGGCAGGCCGGGAATGTCGTAGATCGGCTTCTCGGGATAGAGCTCGGTGCATTGCCCGCCCGGGCGGTCGAGGATGTCGACCAGGTGGGCCTTGAGGTCGAGCAGGCCGAGTTCGAAGACGGCAAAGAGCCCGATGGGGCCGGCTCCGACGATGGCGACATCCGTCTCGATAGGCGTGCTCATATGCTATTTCACAGTCCGGATTTGTATGAGATGGAAAACCAGCGGTCCTCTTATGTAAAAATGGTCCGCCGGGCAACTGGTTCAAGACGCGCCGCAATGTGGCGCAGGCCACATAGCTAGCCAAGTGGCTAGACTGACACGGGTGCTAAGCAACTGCCGCGCATGAGAAATGCCGGAAATTCACGCTCCGGCACGCGGCGGTCGCCGCGATCCCTCAGGCCGCCAGATAGGAACGGATGAAGGCCTGTACCGCCGCGGCGCGGGCCGTGAGTTCGCCGATCGCCGTCGCGGCGCAGGCGCGGTCGGCGAGATCGATCGGCTCGCAGCAGGCGGCCGCCTCGCCCATCGGAAAGGCGCCAATGCCGCGGGCCGCGCCCTTCAGCGTGTGGGTGACTTCCTTCCACGACTTGGCATCGCGCGCTTCCAGGATGCTGTGCAGCCGTGCCACGAGCTCGCTCGCCTGGGCGTCGAACAAGCGCATGACCTCGGCATTGATCGCCTTGTCGCCGCCGGTGTAGCGGGCGAGGTGATCCAGATCGATGACTTTGCTGACCGCGTCGCTCATGCGACCAACTCTTGCTGGATTGACAGGCAATCATGCCGGGCAATGCTCAACACTCTGTTAAGGCCTGGCGCGCGCGGGAAGACGACATTTGCGCTGGGAATATTAGCGCTGTAAACACACAAGATCAGCGCGCGGCGCCTGACGACAGATTCGGATAGCGGCTCTCGCTCCGCGCGCCATTCGATGGTTAAAGTGCAGCCGCATCAGCCGATTTCATCTTGAGGGACCCATGGCGACAACCGGATCGGAACGCAGCCAGCCTGTGCTGCTCCAGACGGCGGAGCCGCTCGGCGAGGCCGAAGCGCGCCTCAGCCGCCGGCCCGAGCCGAAATTCGGGATCGCGGCCGTCACCTTCTCCTTCGTGCTGTCGGCGTTCTGGGCCGGCGCGGCGGCGGCCTATCTGTGGGGCTATTTCGGGCCCAAGGGCCTCGCCGCGCTCGACGTCCAGGAACTGGCGTTGTTCGTCGCCGCCACTTTCATCCCGCCGCTGCTGTTCGTCGCCGCCGCCTGGGCGATGGCGCGGGCGCAGCAGATGGCGGTCGCCTCGCAGACCCTGGCCGAGGCCACCGACCGCCTGTTCGCCGCCGACGAGACCGCCTCGCGCACCGCGGCGCGGCTGGGCCGCGCGGTACGCCGCGAGCTCGACGCCCTCAATGCCGGTCTCGATGGCGCCTTCGCGCGGCTGCGCGCGCTGGAAAGCGTGCTTGAAAACCAGATCGCGGCGCTGGACGAAGCCGGCGCCCGCGCCGACGTCCGCGGTGAAGCGGTCGCGGCGCGCCTGACCGCCGAGCGCGAACGCATCGAAGCGGTGGCGGGTTCGCTGAGCGATGCCGCGGCGCGTGCCGCCGAAACAGTGGCGGGGCGCACCGCCCAGCTCAAATCCTCGATCGAGACCGCGGAGGCGCAACTCAAGACCGCCGGCACCTCCCTCGATGCGCAAGCCGCCAGCTTCCGCGCCGCTGCCGGCGCCGCCGCCGATGCGCCGCACGCCGCCGCGGTCGAGCTCGACCGCCAGGCCAAGCGCATCGAATCCGTCGCCGACGCCGCCATGGCGCGGGCCGAATTCGTGCTCGGCCGTCAGGAGCGCCACCGCACCGGCATGAACGAATTGATGCAGCGCCTGAAGGACGAAAGCGCCGCGTTCGAGAACGCGCTGTCGCGCGAGCGCACCTCGATGGAGCAGGCGATCCAGGCGCTGGGCGGCGAAGCGCAGAAATTCGAGACCGTGACCGGCGGCGCCGAGCGCCATCTCGAACTGATCATGGCGAACGCCTCGGCGCGCGCCGCGCAGCTCACCTCGAATTTCATGCGCGAGGCGGAGAAGCTGAAAGAGGCGAGCGACTCGGCCAACACCACCCTCGCCAACATGATCAACGCCCTCCAGGAAGCGAATGCCGGGGCGCAGACCCTGATCGGCGAGACGGCGTCGGAGGCCAAGACCAATGCTCGCGCCCTTGTCGGCGAGGCGATGGCGGAATGCGAGCGCCTGCTGCGCACCTCGGGCGAACTCTCGGCCGAGGCGGCGGAGATCCGCACCACCCTCGCCAAGACGGTCGAGGACGTGACGCATCATCTGCTCACCCTGCCCGGCATCGCGCAGCAGGAGGCGCGCCGGGTGCGCGAGATGGTGCGCAGCGAGACCGAGGAGATGCTCGACCTCTCGGCGCGCACGCTCTCCACCATCCATGCCCGCACCGCGCCGCGCGGCCCGCGCAAGGCGCTCGAGCCGCCGGCGCCGGAGCAGCCGGAAAGCGAGGGCCTCCTCGGCATGGCCAAGCGGCTGACGCAGCGCTCGCGCAAGCCGTCCGCGCCGCCGCCGCCGCGCGGCGACGGCAAGGGCTGGGAAATGCGCACGCTGCTGGCGGCGGTCGAGACCAGCGAAGCCAACGAACTGAAACCCACTGCCGCCGCGGCGCTCGGCGCACTGGAGGCGGCGCTCGCCGATCTCGCCATCGATCTCGACGGCATCACCGCGCAGGCGGCACCCGGCGAGGCGGAATGGCGGCGCTATCTCTCGGGCGACCGCTCGGTGTTCGCGCGGCGCCTGGGCGAAACCATCGACGACGACACCGTCAACCGCATCGCGACGCTCTACCGCGACGAGCCGCGCTTCCGCGACGCCGCCAATGCCTATCTCGCCGAGTTCGAATCGCTGCTGGCCCGCGCCAAGGAAGGCGACGGCGGCGGCCTCCTGACCTCGACGATGCTCAGCGCCGACACCGGCAAGATTTATCTCGCCGTCGCCTATGCGCTGGGAAGGTTATGAGTTGCGCTTGAAGCGCGCGGCATAGAACCCGTCCATCCCGCCGTCGCCGGCCAGATGGCTGGGCAAGGTCCGCAGGTCGCCCTCGCCACTGATGAGCTCGGTCCTGCCGAACACGTCGTCCGGCGTCACGGGCGCGCGCGTGAAGCGCGGGTCGCGCACCAGAAAGCTCTCGGCCTGTCCGACGCCTTCCTCGGGCTCCAGCGAGCAGACCGCGAAGACCAGCGTGCCGCCGGGCGCGACCATCCCGGCAGCGGCGTCGAGTAGTTCGCTCGCCGCCTGCTCGCACAGCGTCACGTCCGAGGCGCTCTTGATCCAGGGCAGTTCGGGATGGCGCCGGATCGTGCCGGTCGCGGTGCAGGGCGCGTCGAGCAAGACGAACGGCGCCGCCACTTCGGGGCGATAGTCGCGCACATCGCACTGCACGAGAGTCGCGTCGAGCCTTGTGCGCGCCAGGTTCTCGCGCATGCGGGCGAGGCGCGGCGCCTCGCGCTCGACCGCCGTTACCACGGCGCCCATCGCGGCGAGCTGCATCGTCTTGCCGCCCGGCGCGGCGCACAGATCGATCACGCGGCGGCCGCGCACCTCGCCGAGCAGTCCGGCGGGCAGCGTCGCAGCGGCGTCCTGCACCCACCAGTCGCCTTGCGCGAAGCCCGGCAGCGCATCGATGCCCGACACGTCGGCGAGGCGCACGACATGGCCGAACAGGGGCCTGCCGTCCGGCGCGACCGATTCGGGAGTCTTCAGCACGATGTCGACCGGTGGCCGGCGGCCATGGGCGTCGGCGATGGCGCGCGCGCCGTCCGCGCCGAAGCTTTCGCACCAGCGCAGCCACAGCCAGTCGGGCGTGTTGAGCCGCGCCGCATCTTGCGCCGCCAGCACATCCTTGCCCTCGCGCGAGACGCGCCGGAGGACGGCGTTGATCAGCGCCTTGAAATGCACCGCCTTGGCGTCGGCCTGGGCCAGCTTGTTGGCGGCATCGACCGCGGCATGGGCGGGCACGTCGAGGAACAGCAATTCGCAGGCGCCGGCGAACAGGATCTCCAGCGTGGGGCCGGATTTGTGCGGCGGCGGCGTCTTGGGCACGAAGTGGCGGATCAGGGCCTCGATCTGGCCGAAGCGGCGCAGCGTCTCGCCGGCGATGGCGCGCACGAAGCCGGCATCGCGTGGCGGCAGGTTCGGGATCGACTCGAGCGCGACGTCGAGCGGCCGGCGCTTGCGCAGGACGTCGGACAGGATCGTCTGGGCCGCGGCGCGCGCGGCGAGCCCTTCGCTCACGCCCAGGGACCGGGCTGCGGCACGGGCTGTCCCGCCATGGCGCGCAGCCGCGCAATGCGCTCCTCGGTCGAGGGATGGCTGGCGAACAGGCTCGACCAATTGCCGCCGTGCAGCGGGTTGATGATGAACATGTGCGCCGTCGCCGGGTTGGCCTGCGCCTCCGGATTGGGGATCGCATCGGCGGCGCGCTCGATCTTCGCCAGCGCCGAGGCGAGCCAGAGCGGCCGGCCGGAAATCTCCGCGCCTTCGCGGTCGGCGTCGAACTCCCGGGTGCGGCTGATCGCCATCTGCACCAGCACGGCGGCGAGCGGGGCGAGGATCGAGACCAGCAGCAGCCCGACGAAGCCGAGGCCGTTGCGGCGCTCGCCGCCGCCGAAGAACAGCGCGAAATTCGCCAGCATCGATACCGCGCCGGCGATGGTCGCGGTGATCGTCATGATCAGGGTGTCGCGATGCTTGACGTGGCTGAGCTCGTGCGCGAGCACGCCGGCCAATTCCTCATCCGTCACCCGCGCCAGGAGGCCGGTGGTGACGCAGACGGCGGCGTGTTCGGGATTGCGCCCGGTCGCGAAGGCGTTGGGCTGGTCGTTCTCGACGATATAGACCCTGGGCATCGGCAGGCCGGCCTGGCCCGCGAGCTGGCGCACCATGTGGAGGAGGTCGGGCGCGTTCGCCTCGCCGACCTCGCGCGCGCCGTACATCGACAGCAGCGCCTTGTCGGAGTTCCAATAGGCGAAGAGGTTGGTGCCCGCCGCGAACAGGAAGGCGATGGCCATGCCGGCCTCGCCGCCGACCAGGTAGCCGACGAAGACGAACAGGGCGGTCAGGGCCGCCATCAACAAACCGGTGCGCAGGATGTTCATGATGGCTTTGATGTATGGTGCCGCGGCCCAGCGTCAAGCGGACCCGTCATGGCAGCCAGACCCAGCAAACCCAAGAAACTCACCAAGGCGGAGATCGCCGCCCGAGTCCGCGCGGCCGGGGAGCGCGCCAAGGCCGAGGCCGAGGCGCGCCGCAAGGCCGCCGCGCCGCAGGCTTTGGCACCCGAACTGGGCGGGCCGAAGGGGCCGGAACCGACGCGCTACGGCGATTGGGAGAACAAGGGAATAACCTCAGATTTCTAGGGGTTTGGACGCAATCTTGATCCCGGGCCGCCCAAGGTCCATGTAAGCCGTCAGGAGACGCCCATGTTCATCCAGACCGAATCGACGCCGAACCCGGCGACCTTGAAGTTCCTGCCCGGCCGCGACGTCATGGGCGAAGGCCAGGTCGCGGACTTCCCGACCGCCGAATCCGGGGGGCGCTCGCCGCTGGCGGCGGCGCTGTTCGCGATCCCGGACGTCAGCCGGGTGTTCTTCGGCTCCGACTTCATCTCGGTCACCAAGCGCGACGGCGACTGGAAGCATCTGAAGCCCGCCGTCCTGGGCGCGATCATGGAGCATTTCACCCGCGGCCTGCCGCTCCTTTCCGGCTCGGCCGACGAGGCCGACGAGACCAATTACGGCGAGGCGGGCGATCCCGAGGTCGTCTCCCAGATCAAGGAACTGATCGACACCCGCGTCCGCCCGGCGGTGGCGCAGGACGGCGGCGACATCATCTTCAAGGGCTTCGACGGCGGCGCCGGCATCGTGTTCCTGCACCTGCAGGGCTCCTGCGCCGGCTGCCCGTCCTCGACCATGACGCTCAAGAACGGCATCGAGAACATGCTGCGCCATTACGTGCCGGAAGTGAACGCGGTCGAAGCGGTGTAAGCTCAGCGCCGACTCACGACTTTTGCGGTTCGCACCATGACCCATCACGCCGTCAACGACGAAGCGCTGGACATCGTCTTCCGGTCGGCGCGCACCCAGAACAAATGGCAGGACAGGCCGGTCAGCCAGACGCTGCTGATGGCGGTCTACGACCTGCTGCGGCTGGGGCCGACCAGCGCCAATTGCTCGCCGGCGCGGTTCCTGTTCCTGACGACGCCGGAGGCGAAGGAGCGCCTGGCGAAATACGCCTCGGGCAGCAACGCGCCCAAGATCCGCTCGGCGCCGGCCACCGCGATCATCGGCTACGACCTGGATTTCGCGCAGAAACTGCCGGTGCTGTTTCCCCACGACCAGACGGCCAAGACCTGGTTTGCCGATCCGCAGGTCGAGCAGGCGACGGCGTTCCGCAACGGGACGCTGCAAGGCGCCTATTTCATCGTCGCGGCGCGGGCGCTGGGCCTGGATTGCGGCCCGATGTCGGGCTTCAACAACGCCAAGGTCGACGAGGAATTCTTCGCCGGCACGCGGGTGAAATCAAATTTCATCTGCAGCGTCGGCTATGGCGATCCCAGCGGCATCTTCCCGCGCAGCCCGCGTCTTTCCTTCGACGAAGCCTGCAAGATCCTGTGACGTGACGCTGCTCGCCGTCGACACCGCGCTCGGCGCCTGTTCCGTCTGCATCGTGAAGGGCGACGCGGTTCTGGCGCACCGCCTCGTCGCCATGGAGCGCGGCCATGCCGAGGCGCTGGCGCCGATGGTGGAGGCGGCGATGGCGGATGCGAGGCTCGCTTTCGCGGCCCTCGACCGCCTGGCCGTCACCACCGGTCCGGGCACCTTCACCGGCCAGCGCGTCGGCCTCGCCTTCATGCGCGGCTTGCGCGTTGCGCTGGGCAAGCCGCTGAGCGGCGTCACGACGCTCGCCGCGATGACGGTGGCGGCGATGGCCGAGACGGGTCGCGAGAGTGCCGCGGCGCTGCACGATGCGCGGCGCGGCGAGGTCTATCTGGAGATCGTGGGCGCGGCGCCCGTCGGTCCTCTTGTTCTCTCCTTCGAAGAAGCGGTGGATGTCATTGCGGCGCGTACGGATATCGTCGCACTGGCGGGCACGGCCGCGCCCGCCGCGCGCGAGAGGCTGCCGCACACGGTCCTGTCGGCCGTCCGTCAGCCGGATGCGTTGTGGGTGGCAAGGCTCGCGGCGCGCCTGCCGGCGAGCGACGCCGCGCCCAAGCCGCTCTATCTGCGCCCGCCCGACGCGAAACTGCCGGCACCGCGATGAGCGTGCGCCTGTTCCGCGACGGGCTGGAGCCCGCGCCGCTGGCCGCGATCCATGCCCAATGCTTCTCGGATGCCTGGAGCGCGGCGGCGATCGCCGGCCTGCTCGCGACGCCGGGCAGCTTCGCCTTCGCGGGCGAGGACGGGTTCATTCTGGTACGCGCGGCCGGCGGCGAGGCGGAAGTCCTGACCCTGGCGGTCGCGCCGGTGGCACGCCGCCATGGCACCGGCACGGCGCTGGTCGAAGCCGCGGCGGATCATGCTCTGAGGCTGGGGGCGCAAACGCTGTTCCTCGAGGTCGGGGTCGCCAACCTGCCGGCGCGCGCGCTGTACCGGCGTCTGGGTTTCGTCGAGGCCGGGCGGCGCAAGGGCTATTACCGGGCGGCGGCCGCCGCACCCCAGGATGCCCTGGTTTTGCGCAGCAATCTTCCGCTTTCGCCCCTTGGGAAAAACCCGGCGGCTGGTTAAACTCCCGCTTCCGACGTCACGCGACTGGAGAGCGGTTTGACGCGCATCGAAAAAATCTGCGCCGAAAAGGGTTTGCGCATGACCGAGCAGCGCCGCGTGATCGCGCGCGTGCTGTCGGAGGCGGCCGACCACCCCGATGCCGACGAGCTCTACCGCCGCGCCTCGGCGATCGATCCGCATATTTCGATCGCCACCATCTACCGCACCGTCAAGCTGTTCGAAGACGCCGGCATCCTGGAGCGCCACGATTTCCGCGACGGGCGCTCGCGCTATGAGGAGATGTCGGAGTCGCATCACGACCACCTGATCGACGTGCAGAGCGGCAGCGTGATCGAATTCCGCAACGAGGACATCGAGAAGCTGCAGCGGCGGGTGGCGGAGGAGCTGGGGTTCGAGCTCGTCGATCACCGGCTCGAACTCTACGGCGTGCCGAAAGGCAGCAAGAAGCCGCGCTGATGCAGAAACTGCGCGCCTACGGCATCATCGTCGTGTTCCTGACCGTGACGCTGCTCGGGATCCCCTATCAGAGCCTGGCGCTGCGCTTCGGCTGGAAGTCGCGCAAGAGCTTTCCCAACCGCTATCACCGCTTCATGGCGCGGCTGTTCGGCATCCGCATCAAGACGCTGGGCACCCCGGTCACCGGCCAGGGCGTCCTGATCGTCGGCAACCACACCTCCTGGCTCGACATCATCATCTTCTCCGCCATCGGTCGCGTCTCCTTCGTCGCCAAGTCCGAGGTCGCGACCTGGCCGCTGTTCTCGACCCTCGCCCGGCTGCAGGAGACGGTGTTCGTCGACCGCGCCCGGCGCAGCGCCACCGGCGAATCGCGCGACCAGATCCGCGACCGGCTGCTCGCCGGCGATACGCTGGTGCTGTTCCCGGAAGGCACCTCAAGCGACGGCAACATGGTGCTGCCGTTCAAGAGCGCGCTGATGGGCGCGGCGGAGGCGCGGGTCGACGACGGCAAGGGCGGCCAGCGCGCCGTGGCGGTGCAGCCGGTCTCCACCGCCTATGTCGGCCTGCACGGCCTGCCGATGGGGCGGGAGAACCGCCCGCTCTATGCCTGGTACGGCGACATGGAGCTGGTGCCGCATCTGTGGGAGGCGCTGCAGACCGGGCCGATCGACGTGATCGTGGAGTTTCACAGCCCCATGAACGTCGACGAGGTCGGGGGGCGCAAGCAGCTCGCGGCGCTGGCCGAGGCGACGGTCCGGCGCGCCCAGGCCCGTGCCCTGGCCGGGTTTGCCGGCCCCACCCCGGCGGTGGCGCCGTCGCAGCCGGCGGCCGCGCCCGTACTGGCGCCGGCCCTGGCGTGACCGTATAAACCCCGCCCCATGAAGAAGCTCTTCATCAAAACCTATGGCTGCCAGATGAACGTCTACGATTCCGCCCGGATGGCGGAATTGCTGGCGCCGATCGGCTACGGCCCGACCGAGGTGGCGGAGGAGGCCGACATGGTCATCCTCAACACCTGCCACATCCGCGAGAAGGCGGCCGAGAAGGTCTATTCGGAACTGGGGCGCCTGAAAAAGATCAAGGACGCGCGGCCGCTGACCATTGCGGTCGCGGGCTGCGTGGCGCAGGCCGAAGGCGCCGAGATCGTGGCGCGCGCGCCGCAGGTCGACATCGTGGTCGGGCCGCAATCCTATCACCGCCTGCCCGAGATGATCGCGAAGATCGCGCGCTCCGGCGGCCACGCGCTGGAGACCGATTTCCCGGCGCTGGAAAAGTTCGACGCGCTGCCCAAGGACGGCGCCGCCTCCGGCGTCACCGCCTTCCTCACCGTGCAGGAAGGCTGCGACAAGTTCTGCACCTTCTGCGTCGTGCCCTATACGCGGGGCGCGGAATATTCGCGGCCGGTGGCGCGAATCGAGGACGAGGCGCGCCGCCTGGTGGGGCGCGGCGCGCGCGAGATCACCCTGCTTGGCCAGAACGTCAACGCCTTTTGCGGCGAGGGGCCGGACGGCAAGGCCTGGTCGCTGGCGCGATTGCTGGACCGGCTCGCGCGCATCGCGGGGCTGGCGCGGCTGCGCTACACCACCAGCCATCCGCGCGACATGGGCGACGACCTGATCGCGGCGCATGGCGATATCGAAGCCCTGATGCCCTATCTGCATTTGCCGGTGCAGTCGGGATCGGATGCGATCCTCGATGCGATGAACCGCGGTCACACGGCGGACGACTATCGCCGACTCGCGGAGCGCATCCGTGGCGCGCGGCCCGATATCGCGCTGTCGTCGGATTTCATCGTCGGCTTCCCCGGCGAGAGCGACAAGGATTTCGAGGCGACGCTGGCGCTGGTGCGCGATGTCGGCTTTGCCGGTGCGTTCTCGTTCAAATACAGCCCGCGTCCCGGCACGCCCGCCGCCGCGTCGCGCAAGCAGATTTCGGCGGATGTCAAAGACGCACGGCTCCATGCGCTGAACACGCTGCTGCTCGAACAGCAGGACGCCTTCAAGCAGTCCTGCAACGGCCGCATGCTGGACGTGCTGTTTGAAAAGCCGGGCCGGCAGTCCGGCCAGGCGGTGGGGCGCAGCCCTTATCTGCAATCGGTGCATGTCGCGGATGCGGCGCATCTGCTTGGCGAGATCAGGCGCGTGCGGATCGACGCGGTCTATCCCAACAGCCTCAAGGGCTCGCTGATGCGCGAGAAAGCGCTGGCCTGGTGAGTTCGCCCAAGCAAAAGCGCGCCGGCAAGGAGCAGGTCACGCTCGAATTCTCCGACAACGGGTTGCTCGCGGCCCTGGCCGGCGGGCATGACCGCAATTTCGTGCGCCTGGAGCAGAAGCTCGGCCTCAACATCGCGACGCGGGGCAATCTGGTCGCGATCGACGGGCCGGCCGACATGCGCGAGCGCGGTGCCTCGGTGCTGCGCGCGCTCTATGCGCGGCTGGAGGCGGGCGACAGCTGCACCGCCGCCGATGTCGATGCCGAGATCCGCTTCGCCAACGAAAAATCCGCCGCCGCGGTCGGCAACGCCTTCGGCTCGCAGGCGATCCGCACCGCCTCGGCGAAAGTCACGCGCGCCCGCTCGCCGGCCCAGGCCGCCTATCTCGACCTGATGCGCACCCATCCCCTGGTGTTCGGCATCGGGCCCGCCGGCACCGGCAAGACCTATCTCGCCGCCGCGTTCGGCGCGCATCTGCTGCACGAGCGCCAGGTCGAGCGCCTGATCCTGTCGCGCCCGGCGCTCGAAGCCGGCGAGCGGCTCGGCTTCCTGCCCGGCGATCTCAAGGAGAAGATCGATCCCTATCTGCGCCCGCTCTACGACGCGCTGTTCGACGTCCTTGGCGACCGCACCGAGAAGCTCCTGGAGCTGGGCACGATCGAGGTTGCGCCGCTCGCTTTCATGCGCGGCCGCACCCTGACCCGCGCCTTCGTCATCCTGGACGAAGCGCAGAACGTCACCCCGGCGCAGATGAAGATGTTCCTGACACGGCTCGGCGAGGATTCGCGCATGGTGGTGACCGGCGATCCGTCGCAGAGCGACCTGCCGGGCGGCCGCGCCGAAGGGCTGAGCGAGGCCTTGCGCATCCTCGCCGGGGTCGAAGGCGCCGCGGTGGCGCATTTCTCGGAAAAAGACGTGGTGCGGCACGCTCTCGTCAGCCGCATCGTGGCTGCGTATAATAAGGCCGACGCGCAGAAGCACGGGCCGTGAGTTTCTCCATCCATCTCGAACACGGCGATCCCCGCTGGCGCAAGGTCCGCGGCCTCTCGGCGCGCCTGACGGCAGCCGCCGAACTGGCGCTGCGCCGCGGCCGGGCGCCGCGCGGCGCCGGCCTGACCATCCTGCTCGCGGGCGACGCGCGGCTGAAGACCCTCAACCACGACTTCCGCGGCAAGGCCAAGCCGACCAACGTCCTCTCCTTCCCCGCGCCGGCCAACCGCGAGGGCTATCTCGGCGACGTCGCGCTCGCCTATGGCGTGACGCGCAAGGAAGCTTCCACCGCGAACAAGGCGTTCGTCGATCACGCGACGCATCTGGCGGTCCACGGCGTGCTGCACCTGCTCGGCTTCGATCACATCCGCTCGCGCGAGGCCCGCGTGATGGAGCCGCTCGAGACCCGCATCCTGGCCGAGCTCGGCATCGCCGATCCCTATGCGGAGGCGGCGTGATGGCCGAAGCCGACGGCGCCCCCGACGAGAAACGCCTGTCGCTGCTCAAGCGGCTGGGCGCCTTCATGCGCGGCGAGGACGCCTCGACCCAGATCCGCGACAGCCTCGAAGAGGTGATCGAGGAGAGCGACCGCGACGCCAAGGACCTCTCGGCGCCCGAGCGGCAGATGCTCTCCAACCTGCTCAAATTCGGCGGACTGAAGGTCAGCGACGTGATGATCCCGCGCGCCGACATCGTGGCGGTGGAAGAGGACATGTCGCTGCCCGATTTCGTGGCGCTGTTCCGCGACGTGCAGCATTCGCGCCTGCCGGTCTATCGCGAGACGCTGGACGATCCCATCGGCCTCGTCCACATCAAGGACGTCATCAGCTTCGCCGACACCCAGCCCGACGGCAGCTTCCGCTGGAAAGCCGGCTCGGTGGCGCAGTTCAAGCGCGACCTGCTGTTCGTGCCGCCCTCGATGCCGCTGCTCGACCTGCTGCTGAAGATGCAGACGGCGCATACCCATCTGGCGCTGGTGATCGACGAATATGGCGGCACCGACGGGCTGGTCTCGATCGAGGACATCATCGAGGAGATCGTCGGCGACATCGCCGACGAGCACGACGAGGACGCCCAGCACGTCCGCAAGCTGGAAGACGGGCTCTACGTCGCCGATGCCCGCGTCGACCTCGAGGATTTCCGCGAGCATACCGGCATCGCGCTCGCGCCCGAAGACGCCGACCAGGAAGTCGACACGCTGGGCGGGCTGGTGGTCTCGCTGCTCGGCCGCGTGCCGCAGCGCGGCGAGATCGTCACCCATCCCTCCGGCTACGAGTTCGAAGTGCTCGAAGCCGATCCCCGGCGCGTCAAGCGGCTGCGCATCCGCGCCCCCGCCCTGCCCGACATCGAAGGCAATCCGGCGGCGACGGCGTGACGGCGGTGTTGTCGCGCGCCGGCGATTTTCTCCGCGGCCTCTCCGGCTGGCGCGCGCTCCTGGCGGCGCTCCTGTCCGGCGTCGTGTTCGCGCTCGGATTTGCGCCGCTCGAATTTTTCCCCGCGATGCTGCTCGGCCTGGCGGCGCTGGTGCTGCTGCTCGACGGCGCCGCGTCGCGCGCCCATCCGATACGCGACGCGGCCTTGATGGGTTGGGGCTTCGGCTTCGGCCAGATCTTCGCCGGCATGCATTGGATATTTTTTCCCTTCCTCATCGATCCCATCGAACACGCCTGGCAGATTCCGTTCGTCGCGCTGGCCTTTCCCGGCCTCATGGCCGCGTTCTCGACCGTCGCTTGCCTGGTCGCGGCGCTGTTCTGGCGGCGCGGCGCCTCGCGCCTCTTCCTGCTGGCCGCCTGCTACGCCGCCGCCGAATGGCTGCGGGGTCATGTGCTGTCGGGCCTGCCGTGGAATCTTCCGGCCTATGGCTGGGAGGCGTCGCTCGGCGTGCTGCAAAGCGCGTCGCTGATCGGGGCCTATGGCCTGTCGCTCCTGACCGTCCTGTTCGGCGCCTCGCTCGCCGAATTGTTCGGACGGCCGCTGCGCTGGATCGCCCCGGCCGCCCTGGCGGCGCTGTTCGCGGCGCTGTGGCTGGGCGGCGAGGTTCGCCTCGGCGCCTCGCCGACCGTGTATTTTGCCGACGTCCGGTTGCGCCTGGTCCAGCCGAACATTCCCCAGGGGCAGAAATATCTCCCCGAACTGGCGGCGCGCAATTGGCAAAGGCTGATCGCGCTCAGCGTGCGCCCATCGGCGACGCCGCCGACCGTGATCGTGTGGCCCGAAGCGGCGCCGCCGGTCCTGCTGGAACGCTCGTCGGATGCGTTGGATCAAATCGCCGTGCTCACCGGGCAGGCGCGCGTGCTGTTGACCGGCAATCAACGGCTGGAAATCGATCCCGCCGGAAAGCGCCGCTACTTCAACAGTCTTTACGTTTTCGGCCATGGCGGACAGTTGCTGGAAACCTATGATAAGTTTCACCTCGTCCCATTCGGCGAATATTTGCCGATCGAGCCGCTGCTCAAGAGCCTGGGCATCACCAAGCTGGTCGGATTTCCCGGCAGCTTCGCCGCCGGCGACGGTCCGCACACCGTCCGCGTGCCGGGCGCACCCGACGCCGGACCCTTGATTTGCTACGAAATTCTGTTTCCCGGCGCGATCGTCGAGGAAAATAATCGCCCCGGCTGGATCGTGAACGTCACCGACGATTCCTGGTTCGGGCCCTGGGCGGGGCCGCGTCAACATCTGGCGGCGGCCCGCATGCGCGCGATCGAGGAAGGACTCCCGGTCGCCCGCGCCGCCAACACCGGCATCTCGGCGGTGATCGATCCCAATGGCCGGATCGTCGCCGCCCTCGGCCTGGACCGGGCCGGCACGGTCGATTCGGCGCTGCCGCGCGCCCTGGCGGCCACGCTTTATGCCCAAATCGGTGACCTGGGATTTGGGCTCCTGCTAATGTTGTGTTCTGTTCTTTCCTGGGTGCTGGCGCGTCGGCTTCCGGCACCGTAGCCTGTGAATCGTTTCTTTCTATAACCATCCGGCTGCGTATCACCGGGACGAAACGGAGCGTTGTGTAATTACCGTGCCAAAGAAACAAGCAAACCCCATTGATGCCCAGGTGGGCAATCGTGTCCGCCTGCGCCGCATGCTGATCGGCATGAGTCAGGAGCGGCTGGGCGAACTGCTCGGCCTTACCTTTCAGCAGGTCCAGAAATACGAAAAGGGCGTCAACCGCATCGGCGCCGGCAGGCTCTTTGAGGTCTCGCGAATCCTGGGTGTCCCGATCGATTATTTCTATGAAGGCGTGAGCAACCAGCTCGCCGGCGGCTTCGCCGAGGGCGAGGCCTCGCCGCCGGTGATGGAGTTCGTCTCCAGCGGCGAAGGGTTGCAGCTCAGCCTGGCCTTCATGCGGATCAAGGACCCCAAGCTGCGCAAGCGGGTTCTCGAACTGGTCAAGCAGATGGCCGAAGATTCCGGCACCTAGCTAGCGCGGCGCCTTCTTCTTGCGCGCCGCTTTCTCGGCAAGGCCCGACTGTCCTTCGCGTGCGGCGAGGGCGGCATAGACCTCGGTGGGGGTCACGCCGCAGGCGGCCCACACGACGAGCAGGTGATAGAGCACGTCCGCCGATTCCGCGCGCAGCTCTTTCTTGTCCTTGGCGACCGCCGCGAGGACGACCTCCACCGCTTCCTCGCCGAACTTCTTGGCGCATTTCGCGGCGCCTTCCTTCAGGAGATGGGCGGTATAGGATTTTTCCGGATCGCCGCCCTTGCGCGAAGCGATGGTGGCGAACAGCTTGTCGATCGCATGCGCCGCCATCAGTTCGCCCGGTCTTCCAGAAGGCGCCGCGCGATGACGTTGGCCTGAATCTCCGCGGCGCCCTCGAAGATGTTGAGGATGCGGGCGTCGCACAAGACGCGGCTGATCGGATATTCGAGCGCGAAGCCGTTGCCGCCATGAATCTGCAGCGCATTGTCGGCGCAGGCCCAGGCGACGCGGGCGCCGAGCAGCTTGGCCATGCCGGCTTCGAGGTCGCAGCGGCGGCCGTCGTCCTTCTCGCGCGCCGCGTAATAACTGAGCTGGCGCGTGATCGTGATCTCCACCGCCATCGCCGCCAGCTTGTCGCGCACGCGGGGGAATTCGATCAGCGCCTGGCCGAATTGCTGGCGGTCCAGCGCGTAGCGCACGCCGAGGTCCATGGCGCACAGCGCGACGCCGACGGCGCGGGCCGCGGTCTGGATGCGCGCCGCCTCGAAGGTCTGCATCAGCTGCTTGAAGCCCTGGCCTTCCTCGCGCCCGAGCAGGTCCTTGGCCGGCACTTCGAAACCGTCGAAGCCGATCTCGTATTCCTTCATGCCGCGATAGCCGAGCACGCCGATCTCGCCGCCGCTCATGCCGGGGGCGGGAAAAAGCTCCTTCTCAGTGCCGCGCGGCTTTTCGGCGAGGAACATGGAGAGGCCGCGATAGCCCGGACGGTCGGGATTGGTCCGTACCAGGAGCGTCATCATGTCGGCGCGCACCGCATGGGTGATCCAGGTCTTGTTGCCGTAGATTTTGTAGACCTCACCGTCGCGCACCGCGCGTGTCTTGAGCGCAGCGACGTCGGAGCCGCCCGACGGCTCGGTGAAGACCGCGGTGGGGAGCTTCTCGCCGCTGGCGATCAGGGGCAGCCAGTGCTCGCGCTGGTCCTTGGTGCCGCCGGTCAGGATCAGCTCGGCCGCGATCTCCGAGCGCGTCGCGAGGCTGCCGACGCCGATATAGCCGCGCGACAGCTCCTCCGACACCACGCACATCGCGGTCTTGGAGAGGCCGGAGCCGCCGAACTCTTCGGGGATGGTCAGCCCGAAGACGCCGAGCGCGCTCAGCTCCTGGATCACGTCGAGCGGAATCAGCTCGTCCTTCAGGTGCCATTGATGCGCGTGCGGCGCGACCTTCTCCTGCGCGAAGCGGAAGAACTGCTCGCGGATCAGGCCCATCGTGTCGTCGAGGCCGGGGTCGCCGATGAACATCGCGCCGGCGTGCTTGGCCATGTAATCGGCGATCGCGGCGCGCACTTCGGGGCGGCCGCCCAGCCGCGTCAGCTCGGCGACGGTGGGCGTCCAGAACTCGCCGCTGTTGGCGTCGTCGAGGCCCAGATCATAGGGCCGCGCGGTCTCGTTCTGGCTCATCGGGATGCCGCCGGCGATCTGCGGCAGGTATTCGGCGAAGGCGGCGAGGAGCAGAAGCTGCTCGATCTCGCCGAATTTCTTCTCGTGCTCCAGGTGGCGGCCCCAGCGCGCCATCTGGCGCAGCGCCTCGACATAGGTCGCGAGCCAGGCGAGGCCGTGGCTCGCGCGCTGCTCGCGGTCGAGCGCCTCGGACGAGATCTTGCCGTCCACCGTCACCAAGCCGGCGACCGCTGATTTCGCCGCGATCAGAAAGCCTTCGGCGGCCAGCACGGCTTCCTCGCACTTGGCGAGCAGATGGGGAACGGCGATCGACAGCATGGCGAGGCACTTCCGGAGTTCGATCCGCGACCTTAGCGGAGTCCCCGCTGCAGCGCACCATTGCGCCCGCCCTTGCGGCATCGCGTCCGGCGGCTCACTCGGTGACGTCGACCGTGATGGATACCGACCGCGAGGCGTCGCCGCCGCCGAAGGGGAGAAGCTCGGCGGTCAGGGTCGTTTCGCCGACATCGCCGGCGCTGAAGGTGAAGACGACATTGGCGGGGCCGCCCAGGCGTCCGGGCGTGACCGCCACGGTCTGCTGATTGACCAACGCGAGCTGCGGCGCGACATCGCTGGTGATCTTCCACGCATAGGGGATCCCGCCATTGGTGCCGACCGTGAGCGTCAGGGTGCCGCCGGAGGGCACGTCAACCGTCGTGCCGTCATCGGCCTCGGTCACCGCGACGCCGTCATCGTCCGCGAAGGCCGGGGCAGCGGCCGCGAGCAGCAGCGCCAAGCCAAGGATCAGATGCTTCATGGGGATTCCTCCGTCAGGGCTCGGTGCCGCGCATGGCGGGCAGCCTATGGCGCAATCGCGCCTGTATCCAGCCGTCGGCGGCATCGTGCGGGCGCGTTCAGAGAATCTTTTTGGTGGGGCAACGGCGGCGGCTTATCCTTAGGCCGGGGAGGCGCCCATGCTTCGCAGGCAAGTGCTTGTCGCCATCGGGATGACGGCATCCGTCGTCATCCTACTCTTGCTCTATAGCACGCCGGGGCTCGCGCTGCGCTTCGCGCCGCCCTTGGGCGACGACGAGGCGGCGCGTCTCGCCTATGCCGCGCGCTGGCTGCTGGTCCCGGCGCTGTGCCTCTTCGCCGGCATCGCCGCGGTGGCGAACCGGCGGTTCTTCCTGCCCGAGGCGATGGACGGCACGCGCGCGCCGGAGAGCCGCAGCCTCGAGATCAACCTGCGCTACAACCAGAACACGCTCGAGCAGACGGTGCTGGCCGCGGTCGCGTGGACCGGTCTGGCGCTGGTCCTGCCGCATGAGCGGCTCGGGCTCATCGGCATGCTCGCGGTGCTGTTCGCGGCCGGCCGCGTCCTGTTCTGGATCGGCTATCTCATCGCGCCCTGGGCGCGCGCGATCGGCTTCGGGCTGACCTTCTATCCGACCGCGGTCGTGCTCGTCTGGCTTGCGTTGCGCGCGTTCGCCTAATCGTTCTGCGCTTCGAGCACGTCCTCGAAGGTGCGCAAGCCGGTGCGCTGGGCATTCACCAGCACCGCCATGTTGCCGGGCAGGTGCTCGTTCTTCCACATCTTGGTGTGGGCGCGCGGGATGTCGGCCCAGGAGAACACTTCCGACATGCACGGATCGATGCGGCGCTCGACGACCAGGCGGTTCGCTTGGCTCGCCTGCAGCAGGTTGGCGAAATGCGAGCCCTGGATGCGCTTCTGCCGCATCCAGACGTAACGCGCGTCGAAGGTGATATTGTAGCCGGTGGTGCCGGCGCAGAACACGACCATGCCGCCGCGTTTCACGACGAGGCAGGAGACCGGGAAGGTCGACTCGCCGGGATGCTCGAACACCATGTCGACGTCGACGCCCTTGCCGGTGATGTCCCAGATCGCCTTGCCGAATTTGCGCGCTTCCTTGGTCCAGGCGTCGTATTCGGGCGTGTTGACCGGGGGCATCTGGCCCCAGCATTTGAAGTCCTTGCGATTGATGACGCCCTTGGCGCCGAGCGAGAGGACGAATTCGCGCTTGCTTTCGTCGGAGATCACGCCGATGGCGTTGGCGCCGGACACGGCGCAGAGCTGCACCGCGAAGGAGCCGAGGCCGCCGGAGGCGCCCCACACCAGCACGTTGTGGCCGGGCCGCAGGATGTGCGGGCGGTGGCCAAAGAACATGCGGTAGGTGGTGGCGAGGGTCAGCGTGTAGCAGGCGCTTTCTTCCCACGTCAGGTGGCGCGGCCGCTCCATCAACTGGCGGTCCTGGACGCGGGCGAATTGCGCGAAGGAGCCGTCGGGCGTCTCATAGCCCCAGATGCGCTGGCTGGGCGAGAACATCGGATCGCCGCCATTGCACTCCTCGTCGTCGCCGTCGTCCTGGTTGCAGTGCACGACGACTTCGTCGCCGACCTTCCAGCGCGTGACCTTGGAGCCGACCGCCCAGACGATGCCCGAGGCGTCGCTGCCGGCGACGTGAAAGGGGTTCTTGTGCACGTCGATCGGCGAGATCGGGGTGCCGAGGCCGGCCCATACTCCGTTGTAGTTCACGCCGGCCGCCATCACGAGGATGAGCACGTCGTGGGAGTCGAGCTGCCAGGTCGGCAGGACCTCGATCTGGAAGGACTTTTCCGGCTCGCCATGGCGCTCTTTGCGGATCGCCCAGGCATACATTTTCGACGGGACATGGCCGAGCGGCGGAATCTCGCCGATCTCGTACAAGTCCTTGTAAACGGCAAGCGACGGCTTCGCCTCGGCGGATTGCTGCGCCATGTTCTGATCCCTTATCCCCTGCGGCAGTCTTGTTGCGGCTGCTCAATCGGCGCCGGATTAGGCCGCGCCTTCTGCTGCATTGCAACAGGGATTCTCTATTTCCTGTGCAAAACGGTTACTGAGCGCAATAAAGTTACTTCGTAGGGGTCATGGGCTTGCGCCGCCAGCCCTTCGGTTTGCCCGAGGCCTTGCCGGCGATCTCCTTCAGCTTGGCGGCCTGGCGCATGGAAAGCGACGAGCCGGGGCCGCCCTTTTCCGGATCGCGAAAGGCGCGGCCGTATTTCTCGACGCGGGTCTCGACCGAGCCGAGGAATTCGCCTTCCCAGTCGGACAGCGTCACGCCTGCGCCCTCGGCCGCCTTGCGCGCCTTCTTGAGCGCCCGCAGCGCGGCGCGCCTGGCGGCCGCCCTGCGGGCTTCGAATGTCGGGGGTTTCGATTTCATCGCTTGTGCAGGGCAGGCGGAAGGTCTGGACTGAAGCCAAAGCTGGAGGAACAGGGCATGGAGATCAACGGCGTCGCGCACACCTTCATCACCGCGGGCGATTTCGCCAGGGCGCGGGCCTTCTACGGCGAATTGCTTCCCTTCCTCGGCCTCAAGCCCGTGATGGACATCGACGGCTTCTACTATTGCGTCGGCGGACGTACCGGCTTCGGCATCCGCGCCCCGGCGCCGGAACATCAGGGCCAGCGCTTCAAGCAGGGTTCGGTCGGCCTGCACCACCATTGCTGGCGCGCCCGCGAGCGCGCCGATGTCGACGAAGCCCACGCCTTCCTGGTGAAGCTTGGCGCCGCCATCGTGCATCCGCCGCAGCAGGACGGTTTCGCGCCCGGCTACTATTCGGTGCTGTTCGAGGACCCGGACGGCACGCGGCTGGAGATCAATCATGTTCCGGGCCGCGGCTTGTTCGAGCCCGGGACGCGGCTCGGCGGCGGTCTTGCCGACGGTTAGCGCGTCGCGGTGAATCCCTTCACCAGAAGCCCTTCGTTCTCCAGCGCGGTCGCTACGCCGAGGTCGTGGCCGGGAACGATATGCAGGTGGGGCTCCGCCTTCTTGAGCGCATTCAAGGCCGCGAGCTGGGCGAGCACGGCGTCGCGGTCCTCGCCCAGGAAAAACCAGGTCACGAGGCGGGCGCGCTCGCGCACCTCGTCGATGTTGCGCATGGTCCAGGCGACGTCGCCGGTGAAGAGGAATTCATCGCCCTTCGCCGTCTTCACATACACCATCTGGCTGCCCGGGGTGTGGCCGGGACTGCGGATCAGCACCACGCCGGGCGCGATGGCGAGATATTTGTCATAGGCGATCGGGTGGTAACCGGCGAACGCTTCCTTGTGATAGCCGGGATTGAAGCGTTCGAGATTGGCAAGCTGCTCGGCATTGAGCTTGACGTGCCCGGACTTCATCTCCGCGCGCAGGAAGGGAAAGTCGAGCAGGCCGCCGATATGGTCGGGATGCTCATGGGTGAGGACGATCAGCGACGCGTTTTTTATTCCCGCACGCACGTTCTGGGCGGCGGCATCGTCGAGCGCTGCGTTCATCTCCGCCGCGCCGCGCGCCGTCACGCCAGTGTCGATCACCGCCGAGCTGGAATCGGAAAACATCAGCCGGTAGGAAAAGATCGCCATGGGCAGCGGCTTCCAGCCGTCGCCCGCCAGCACCGCGGTGCGCGGGAAGCTGAAGGCCGCGACATGCTCGGCGTGGACGCTGGCGACGCGCGGACCCGGCATCGAATCGGCGAGGCGGCGGACCTCCTTGAGGTCGAGCGCATAGGTGCCCGACGGCGTGCCGCTCTCGACGATCAGCCAGTAATAGGCGCCGCCGCCCACCGCCAGCAGCACGGCAAGCGCGATCAGGGCGCGGCGCAGCCACGTGTTCATCGGGAACTCCTATTTCTCGGGATGGGTGAGCGCGGGGTAGAGCAGGCTTTGCGAGGCGAGGCTCAGCCGCACGCTGCCGGCCGCGCCGCCGTCGAAGCGCTGGATCATGCCGAGGAAGAACAGGTCGTTCTCAGGATCGATCCAGAACCAGGTGCCGGCCGCGCCGCCCCACCAGATCGTGCCTTTTCCCTGTTTGAGCCCCAATTTGGCGGGATCGAGCAGCACCCCGAAGTCGAGGCCGAAGCCCAGCGCGTCGCCGCCGATCGCGGGCAGGCCGCCCGCCGCTTGCGGCACCACGTCCGGCCCGAGCTGGTTCTGCGCCAGCATCGCGACGCTCTGCGGCTTCAAGATGCGCACGCCGTCGAGTTCGCCCTTGTTCAGGATCATCTGGCAGAAGCGGGCATAATCGTCGGCGGTCGAGACCGCGCCGCCGCCGCCCGATTCGAGCGGCGGCGGCTTGGTGAAATCCTGCATGTCGGGAAACAGCGCCGCGGTCAGCTCGAACGGCTTGCCGGTCTGCGGGTTGACGACGAACACGCCCGAGAGGCGGGCGGCGCTTTCCTGCGGCACGAAGAAGCCGGTATCGGTCATGCGTAGCGGCCGCCAGATGTTCTCGGCCATGAATTCACCGAGCGTGCGGCCCGACAATTTCTCGATGATGTAGCCCTGGATGTCGACCGCGGCGGAGTACGACCATTTGGTGCCGGGCTGGAACAGCAGCGGGATGGTGGCGATCTTGTCGATCATCTCCTTGAGGCCGTGCGACGACAGCACCTTCTTGTCGCGGAAGGCGTCGTCGATCGGATTGCCGGTGCGCAGGCCGTAGCCGAAGCCGGCGCTGTGGGTCAGCAATTCGCGCATGTTGGGCGGCCGCTTCATGTCTTCCAGGATCGGCTTGCCGTCGGCCCCGACGCTTTTCATCACTTTCAGCCCGGCGAATTCGGGAATGAATTTGGTGACCGGATCGTCGAGCGACCACAGGCCCTTCTCGTAGAGGATCATCATCGCGACGCCGATCATCGGCTTGGTCTGCGAATAGATCCGGAAGATGGTGTCGCGGCGGACCGGATCGCCGTCCATGTGCTTGTTGCCGTGCATGTGCAGGTCGGCGATGCGGCCGTGACGCACGGCCATGATCTGGACGCCGGCGACCTCGCCGCTGTCGACGGCGCGGTCCATCGCGTCGTCGAGCGCTTTCAGCTTGGCGGCATCGAAGCCGACGCTCTCCGGCGCGACAAGGTCGAACTGCGGCGTCGACGCGGCCGGACTCGCGCCCGGCGACAGCATGAAGGCCGCCGCGACTGCGGCAAGGCCGAATTTCCGCATGGTTTCCCGCCTGAACTCGAGTTCAGTTCGGGACGACCGTGCGCCTTTCGCAGGCCCCGATCAATGCGCCTTGTGCGGGTCCTTCTCGCCGGCCTTCACCGCCAGGGCGAGCGTGTCGGTCGCGACCGGGCAGGTGTAGAAGGGCGAGCGCGCGCAATTGGGATTGTAGGCGTCGTTGAAGTCGATGGTCACCGTCTTGGGCGGAAAGGCGCCGAAGTCGGCGATGTCGACATAGCGCCCCGCCGGATAGGTGACGGTGCCCGCCTGATCGTCGGTGAAAAAGGCGGAGGCATCGGCGATCTTCTTCGGGTCGTTGTCGCCGGCATAGAAGGGCAGGGTGAAGGTCTTGCCTTTCAGCGTGAAGGTGGCGTCGCCGGCATGGAAGAACTGCTTCTGTGTCCCGCGCGAGGTCAGGAACGAGCGCGCCGGAAGCTTGGGATCGGGCGTGAAGGCGGCGGTGACGCGATAGCTCGGATCGTAGGGGAAATAGTCGACGCCGGTGAATTGGAGCGCGTCGGCGCGCCGCTGATTGTAGAGCATGATGCGCACGCCCATGACGCCGGCGCCGACCTGGGTGGGAAAACCCTGAAGGTCGATATCGGCGTCGATGGCGACGGGCTTCAGCAGCGCCGCCTCGTCGAGCGTCTTGCCGTGGAACGCGGCGCTCATATGCCCGCCCTGGAAGGTCGCGGTCAGGATGCCGTCCTGCACCTTGCCGGGAACCCATTTGTAGCTGGCAGGCTTGCCCCTGGTCCCGATCAGGGTGGCGCTCTGGCCTTCGCCGAGATAGGCGGCGTCCTGGATCTTCAGGATCGCGTGCGGCTTCTTGGCCCAGGCGAGGTTGGCCTCGGCGATACCTTCTTGCCAGAGCTGCTTGACGGACTTGTCCGGCGGCGCCGCGGCCAGCAGCAGCGCGGCGGCGGCGACGGCGGCGAACAGGTTCATGCGCATGGGATTCTCCGTGCCTTTTTGCAGTGCAGCAAAATTTCCATTAGGCTTTGCTGCACGCAATTACCTAACGCCCCAAGCCATGCCCCGCGACAAACCCTGGATATTCCGCACCTATGCCGGCCATTCAAGCGCCGCGGCATCAAATGCGCTTTATCGCACCAACCTGGCCAAGGGCCAGACGGGGCTTTCGGTCGCCTTCGATCTGCCGACCCAGACCGGCTACGACAGCGACGACCCGCTCGCCAGCGGCGAGGTCGGCAAGGTCGGGGTGCCGGTCTCCCATATCGGCGACATGCGGATGCTGTTCGACGGCATCCCGCTCGACCGGATGAACACTTCGATGACGATCAACGCGCCGGCGGCCTGGCTGCTGGCGCTCTATGTCGCGGTGGCCGACGAGCAGGGCGCGCCGCGCAGCAGCCTGACCGGCACGACGCAGAACGACATCATCAAGGAATACCTGGCGCGCGGGACCTATATCTTCCCGCCCAAGCCGGCGCTGCGCCTGACCACGGACACCATCGCCTTCACCACGGCCGAATTGCCGAAATGGAATCCGATCAACCTGTGCTCCTACCATCTACAGGAAGCGGGCGCCGATGCGGTCGAGGAGGCGGCATTCGCGCTCGCCACCGCGGTCTCGACGCTCGACGCCTGCAAGGCGCGCGGCGCGATTCCACCGGAGCAGTTTCCGATGGCGGTCGGGCGCATGAGCTTCTTCGTCAATTCCGGCGTCAAGTTCATCACCGAGATCTGCAAGCTGCGCGCCATGGGCGAATTGTGGGACGAGATCACGCGCGACCGTTACGGCGTCACCGATCCCAAGCTGCGGCTGTTCCGCTACGGCGTGCAGGTCAATTCGCTCGGCCTGACCGAGCAGCAGCCGGAGAACAACGTCTATCGCGTGCTGTTCGGCATGCTGGGCGTGACGCTCAGCAAGAACGCGCGTGCCCGGGCGGTGCAGTTGCCGGCGTGGAACGAGGCGCTCGGCCTGCCGCGGCCCTGGGACCAGCAATGGTCGCTGCGCCTGATGCAGATCGGGGCGTTCGAGACCGACATGCTGGAATACGAAGACATCTTCGACGGCTCCAAGGTGATCGGCGAGAAGGTGGCGCAGCTCAAGCTCCAGATCCGCGAGGAGATGCAGCGCATCGCCGATCTCGGCGGCACCGCGACGCAAGGCGCGCTCGAATACATGAAGGAGCGGCTGGTCGCCTCGAACGCGGCGCGGGTCGAAGCGATCGAGCGCGGCGACGAAATCCGTGTCGGCGTCAACGCCTATAAGGAAACCGAAGTCTCGCCGCTGACCTCGGGCAACGGCTCTTTCATGACGGTCGACGAGGCGGCGGAAGGCGAGCAGATCGCGCGCCTCAAGGCCTGGCGCGCGGGCCGCGACGACGGGAAGGTCCGTGTCGCGCTGGCCGCGCTCGAAGCCGCCGCGCGCGCCGACGTCAACATCATGCCGGTCTCGATCGACTGCGCCAAGGCCGGCGTCACCACCGGCGAATGGGCCCAGGCCTTGCGCCGGGTGTTCGGCGAATACCGCGCCCCCACCGGCGTCGCGGCGTCGGCACCGTCGCGCAATGACGAGCGGATCGGCACTTTGCGCGACGAGGTCGACGCAGCTTCCGCGAAGCTCGGCCGCCGGCTGACCTTCCTGGTCGCCAAGCCCGGCCTCGACGGCCATTCCAACGGCGCCGAGCAGATCGCGATCCGCGCCCGCGACGCCGGCATGACCGTGATCTACAACGGCATCCGCTTCTCGCCCGAGGACATCGTCGCCGAGGCGAAGGCGAAGAAGCCGCATCTGATCGGGCTTTCGATCCTGTCCGGCAGCCATGTCTCGCTGGCGCGGGACGTGATGGCGAAGCTGAAGCAGGCGGGTCTCGGCGACATCAAGGTCATCGCCGGCGGCATCATCCCGCCCGAGGACGAGGCGACGCTGAAAGCCGCCGGCATCGACGCAGTGTTCAGCCCCAAGGACTACGACCTCAACCAGATCATGCACGGGCTGGTGGAACTGGCGGTGCGCTGATGAAATCGGCCGCTTGCCATGCTAGGATTGGCGATGCGCCGCGCCGATGCCATTGCCAGACTCCGCCAACTGAAACCGCTGCTGGACCGGCACGGCGTCACGCGGCTGCGCGTGTTCGGCTCGGTCGCCCGCGACGAGGCGGGTGAATCGAGCGACATCGATTTGATCGCCGATTTCGAGAGCGGCAAGGATCTGCTCGATTTCATCGCCGTGAAGCAGGATCTGGCGACGGCGCTGGGCGTCAGTGTCGATCTCGCGACATCGAACAGCTTGCACCCCGCCTTGCGGGTTCGCATTCTCGCCGAAGCGATCGATGCCTTCGCGTAGCCAGGCGATATATCTTGACGATATGCGCCAGGCCGCAAGGCGTATCCTGGAATACACCGCCGGTCTCGACTACGAAGGTTTCAGCAGCGGCAGATCGTGATCGATGCGGTCCTGCGCAATTTCGAAATCCTCGGCGAAGCGGCAAATCGTGTCTCCGGCGACATCCGGACGCTGGCGCCGGAGGTCGATTGGCAACGCATCAAGGACTTCCGCAACGTCATCGCGCATTTCTACTCCGGCGTGGATTTGCCCCTGACCTGGATCATGGTTCAGCAGCGTGTGCCGACGCTTCTGCGGAGCCTCGATGCCCTTCGAGGGCAAGTTCCGGATGGCTGATCGCGCCGGCTTCGATCTCCCGGGCGCCGTCACCGAAATCTGCTGCGTCCTCAGCAAGATAGGCAAGGTGCGGCCGCGGGTGGCGGGCAGGACAGAGAAGGCCTGCTCGGCCGTCGCCAGGAGCTGCGCACGATCACACCCCCATCAATTGTGGCAACTCTGCCGCATTCCGGCCGCGATCTCGCTTAACTATTTGTTCACTGTGTAAATCGCGGGGAAAAGCATTTTCTTACGCCGAACCCGCGAGGCCCGAGGGGGATTTCCATGGTCGCCTACCTGCAAAAGAAAAACGATCTCGCCACCGTTCCGGCGCGCCGCACCGCGCTCAGCCATGAGCTGTTCCACGGCCTTTCGCCTGAGGAATTCGACCGCGAGGCCAAGTCGCTGGCCGACGCCGAGGCGATGACCCCCGCGGTGCGCGCCCGGCTGGAGGCCCAGCTGGTCGAGCGCCTGAAGACCCCCGTCGACAAGCCGAGCTGGGGCCCCGACTGGGTCAAGCACGGCGAACGCGTCTCGGCCGCCAGCCAGGACGAAAAGCCCAGCCGCATGGCGGGCTGGTTCGGGCGCAAGGACGAGGAAGACGCGGACGAAAGCGACGAGAACGCGCGGCCCGATCCCTTGAGCATGGTCGAGCGCGACGACGCCGCCATCATCATGCGCAACATGGAAAAGAGCCGCCAGGTCGCGCATTACCGCCCGCTCTACATCGCCGCCGCGCTGCTGGCGATCCTGATCATGGCGGTCGCGATGTTCGTCGACTACCAGATCATCCGCGGCGACGTGTGGACCCGCGCCCTGTCCAACGAATTCATGGTGGTGCCGGCGAGCCTGCAGAACTCGGTGATCTTCAAGAGCCTGCAAGTCGTCTTCGCCGTGCTGATCATCCACTTCTTCCTCAAGATGACCGGCGCCTATGGCCGCAATGCGATGATCGGCGTCGCCTTCGTGCTGGCGCTGGTGATGATCGGCGGGCTGGGCTACCTCGTCGCCTACAACAACATGGCGGGTGCGACCTCGGCGACGCTGGAGACCCCGCGCGACGACGGCGCCAGCAGCGGCGGCAGTTCGATCGACGCGCTGTTCTCGCCCGCGAGGCCCGCCGAGCCGCGCGGCGGCGCCACGCTGATACCGGCCAACAGCGCCGACGGCGTCTCGCTCGGCCTGCCCAAGCTTTCCACCGCCTCGCTCGCCAATGCGGATTCGTGGTTCTGGCTCGCCTTCGCCAGCGTCATCTTCTTCATCGTGACGACGGTGGCGGCGCTCTACATGCTGACGGCGGAAGCCAATGTGCGCAATCTGCACATCGCGGGCGACTACAAGCACCGCCAGCGCCAGTTCGCGCAGCTCCACCTCCTGCAACTGGCGGACCGGCGGTCCTAAGCGGCACCCATGAAGATCGTTCTGGCGTTGGTCACGGCCGTGGGGTTGCTTGGCGGCGGCGCCTATGCCGTGCAGGCGGCGCGGCATGCCGACATCGTCGAGGCGTCGCTGGGCGACGAAGCCGTGCTGACGCCCAAGCGCGTGATCATCGGGCTCGATATCTCCAAGAGCAATCCCCTGGTCGACGACGCCGCCTTCGCGGCCAAGGTGGCGGCGCGCATCGCCAGCGTCGTGCGCGGCCTCGGCATGGCGTCGGAGGTGCATGTGCGCACCTTTGGCAGCTATGATGCATCGTCGAACAGCTTCTATTACGACGCCCAGATCTCGGCGCGGAACCGGCCCGAGCATGTCGCGGCGGAAATCCGCAAGCTGATTTCCGGCACGCCGTTCCTGGTCAGAAGCGGCAAGTGGCGCTCGCAGTCCAACACCAACATCCTCGCCTTCCTCGACAACGTCTCCCAGAGCATCGGCTGCGGCGGGATGCCGACGACGGTGGTGCTCGCCTCCGACGGGATCGAGGATTCGGAGTATGTTCGCCTGCAAAGCTCGGGCGCGCACCTGCCGGCGCCGGCGGGCCGTCCCTTCCGCGGCTGCGCCGAGATGCAGATCCTGGGGATCGGCCAGGGCACCAATAGCCCGATCGTCACCACCCGCCTGCGCAGCGAATGGACCCGCTGGGCCGCCGCCGCCGGCTTCGGACGCTTCACCGGCCTGAACGACTGGTAGGCTACAGCCCCAGCCGGGCGCGGATCGCCCTCAGCGTGACGCCGTCTTCGCGCAGGCTGCGCAGGGTCACCGCGCGGTCGCGCTTGGAGAACTTCTTTCCCTGCTCGTCCAGGATCAGTCGGTGATGCGCGTATTGCGGTTCGGGCAAACCGAGCAAGGCCTGCAACAAGCGCTGCACATGCGTCGCCGCGAAGAGATCGTTGCCGCGCGTCACGCGGGTGACGCCCTGGTGCGCGTCGTCCACCACGACGGCGAGGTGATAGGCCGCCGGCATGTCCTTGCGCGCCAGCACGATGTCGCCAAACAGCAGCGGATCGACCGCGATGGTCCCACGCTCGCCAGCAGGGCCGGCGCTCAACTCTTCGAAGCTGAGCGGTCCGGCATACGCCGCCGCCTTTGCCGCATCGAGGCGCAGCGCATAGAGCGCCCCGCCGGCGATTTTCCGGGCTCTTTCTTGCGGCGACAGGTGCCGGCAGGTGCCCGGATAGATGGGACCGTCTGGCCCCGGCTGCGGAGCAGCCAAATCAAAAAAATGAGGCGCTTCGATCGCATGGGCGATTTCCTCGGCGATCTCCTTGCGCGTGCAGAAGCACGGATAGGTGAGGCCGTCCAGGCGCCGCAGCGCGGCGCGGTAGGCGTCGCTGCGGTTCGACTGGCGCAGCACCGGTTCTTCCCAGGCGAGGCCGAGCCAGTCGAGGTCTTCGAAGATCGCGTCCACGAATTCTTCGCGGCAGCGCGCGGTGTCGATGTCCTCGATGCGCAGGAGGAAGCGCGTTCCGGCGCCTCGCGCCGTCAGCGCGGCGAACGCATGGCCGAGATGCAAATAGCCGGTTGGACTGGGCGCGAAGCGCGTGACTATCATGGCGTCAGCCTATACGAGCCCGCCGCCGTGATCATTCGTCCCGCGACCGATGGCGATATTTCCACCGTGGCCGCCATCAAGGTGGAATCCTGGCGCCATGCCTATCGCGGCCTGGTTCCGTCCGCGGTGCTCGATGCCATGACGCCGCAAGAGGTGCAGGCGCAGTGGCTGGGCGCCAGCGCCGCCGACTTCGCCGCGCGGGTTCTCGTCGCCGAAGCGGATGGCGACGTCGCGGGCTATGCGATGTTCGGCCCCGTGCACGATGCGGCGCCGGGCTATACGGGTCAGCTCTACGCCATCTATCTGCGCCCGGCGGCGCTGCGCGGCGGCATCGGCAGTGCCCTGTTTCGCGCCGCGTCCCAACGGCTGCAGGTGCAGGGCCATGCGAATTTCCTTCTCTGGGTGTTCGAGGCCAATGCCGGCGCGAGACGCTTCTATGAGCGGCAGGGCGGCCGTCTCATTCCGGGCGCCACGGTCGTCACCGAGATCGGCGGTGTGCCTTTGCCCGAAGTGGCCTATGGCTTTCCGTCGGCAAGCGCGGTTTAGATAGGGCATGGCTCTCGGTCGTCCGCTTTCCGGTCCGCGCCTTCCGCCGCAGCGCGGGGCGGCGACGCATCTGATCGTGCTGTGTCACGGCTATGGCGCCGACGGCAACGACCTCATCGGCTTGGCGCCGCATTGGCAGCGCGACCTGCCGAGCGCCGCCTTCGTCGCGCCCAATGCGCCCGAGCCGTGTGCCGGCGCGCCGGGCTATCAGTGGTTTGCCATTTCGCGCCTCGATCCCGGCGAGATGCAGCGCGGCGTCGAAGCCGCGTCCGGCGCGCTGAATTCCTTTCTCGATGCCGAGCTGGCGCGGCTGGAGCTGCCGCCGGAGCGGCTGGCGCTGGTCGGCTTCAGCCAGGGCACCATGATGGCGCTGCAAGTGGGCCTAAACCGCGCCGTCAAGCCTGCGGCGATCGTCGGCTATTCCGGCCTGCTGGCGCGGGGTGCGGCGCTGGAGCCGCTAGCTCCCGACGCGCCGCCGATCCTCCTGGTGCATGGCGATGCCGACCAGATGGTCCCGGCGCAGGCGATGCTCGCCTCGGCGATGATGCTGGGCGAAGCCGGCGCCACGGTGCAATGGCACATTTCGCCGGGCGTCGGGCACGGCATCGATCCCGTCGGCCTCGACATGGGCGGCGCGTTCCTGAGCCAGGCGTTCCGCGGCCTGCTGCGCCGGCGCGCGCCCGAGGTCTCCTGCCCTCTGGCATAGGGCGTTACCTTTCTGTCACGGCGAATCGCATAAGCTGCGGGCGCGCTTGGCAGGCCGCGGTTTTTGCCGGTATGGTCTGGCCGCTTTTGAAGGAGTGACTGCCAAAAGGACGAATCTGTGTTAGCCGCGCGGCTCCCCGATAATTGCCCGGCCCTGGTGCTCAACGCCGATCACCGGCCGCTCAGCTATTTCCCGCTCTCGCTGTGGTCCTGGCAGGACGCCATCAAGGCGGTGTTCCTCGAGCGCGTGAACATCCTCGAGGAATACGACCGCGTCGTGCATTCGCCGAGCTTCGAGATGAAGCTGCCCTCGGTGGTCTCGCTCAAGACCTATATCCGCCCGGCGCGCAATCCCGCCTTCACCCGCTTCAACCTGTTCCTGCGCGACCGCTTCGAGTGCCAGTATTGCGGCGATGAGGAAGACCTGACCTTCGATCACGTCATCCCGCGCTCCCGCGGCGGGCGCACGACGTGGGAGAACGTCGTGACCGCCTGCGCCCCGTGCAACCTCGCCAAGGGCGGGAGGCTGCCGTCGCAGATCGGCATGCATCCCAAGCACCGGCCGCACCGCCCGACGATCAACGAGCTGCGCGCCAACGGCCGCAAGTTTCCGCCGAACTACCTGCACGATAGCTGGGCGGATTATCTGTACTGGGACAGCGAGCTGGAGCCGTGAGCGCCGTTTGTCATCCCCGGCCGAGCCCCCGTGTCCGCGCGAAGCGCGGCACGAGGATAAACTCCGCGAGGGGAAGGGGACCCAGACCAAGCAGCTTGCGTCGTGTCGAAGAGTTTAGTGACGCTCCATTCTGCGACAGCAACGATACGGCTTAGCCTGGGTCCCTTCCCTCGCTCCGCTTCGCTCGCCGGGGATGACAAGTTTTGTTTCTGCTGGGTTGGAGTGAACGGAATCCGCGCGGCGGTTGAATCGCAGTTTTTCACGGCGACAAAACTTCATCGCGGTTCGTCCGAACGCACCTGTGGGGATATGGCTGAATTGGCGATCCGACCGACTCGGTTCAAGGGGGCGGGGAAAATAAATCCGTATACGCACTATCAACGGAAGGTCTCACGCGGAGCCGCGGCGGACGCGGAGATTTGCGCGGGCCAGCGTGGATAGACGGTCGGGTGGAGGCGGATTGTTGCTGCGGGAATAAATTTTCCTCTCCCGTTGTTACGGCGGAGAGGGACTGCGAAGCGGTGGAGAGGCGCTATCCCGCACAGTCGCGCAAACACTTCCCCCCTCCGGCGTCGCTTCGCTCCGCCACCTCCCCCGGAACAACGGGGGAGGAAAGGGTCGGCGTCAGGTCCTTGCCTGGCGCCACATTGCCATCAGCGGCGGGGCGCCGGGTGGGGCGATGCTCTTGCGCGGCAGAAAGCCGGCGCGCTGGTAAAGCTTGGTGTTCTTGGGGTTCGAGTTTTCCAGATAGGCGGGAACACCCTGTTCGTCGGCGCGCTTGACCGTTGCTTCCAGCATCGCGCCGCCGAGGCCCAGGCCCTGCAGGCGCGGGGCGACGGCGATGAAGGCGAGATAGAAATGCGGCTCGGGCGGATGGTTCTTCTCCATCGCGTCGCCCATCGCCGAGCCGCGACCGAGGCGCGGAAAGCCGCACAGGCGCACGAACATCGGCAGCAGCCGCACCTGGTCGAGCAGGCCGCCGGGGCTGGCCGGCGCGCCGGGCGGCAGCCAGGCGGCGCAGACGCCGGCGTCGGCGCTCATCCACACTTCGCCGAAGGGCAGGGCGCGCACGCGCAGCAGCCAGAAGAAGAACTGCTCGAGCGCCTGGGCGCGGCGCGGGCCGGGGCGCGCGATCCAGTCCATCACCGGATCGGTGGTGAAGGCGGCGGCGAACAGGCGCGACAGCACCGCGGCATCGTCCAGCGTGGCGCGGCGAGGGTTGGACGCGGCGGCGAGCAGCGCGTTGCGGTCTTCAGGCATGGAAAAGGGGGCTCATATCTTCTCGGACAGCCGGATGGCGAGGCGGCAGCCGGCCTTGATCGCCTCGCTCAGGACGCGGTAGCCGGGCGCCTCCGCCGCGCCATGCGCCAGGGCGGCCTCGCGATGCGCGATCTCCTCGGCGCGGAAGTCCTCGACCGTCGCTTTCAGCGCGGGGTCGCTGTCGCCGAGCTTTTGTATTTGCGCCGCATAATGCGCGTCGATCACGTCCTCGACGGCGGCGGTGCAGGCCATCGCCGCCTTCTCGCCCATGAGCGCCGTGGCGGCGCCGAGCGCGAAGCCGGCGACACGCCACACCGGCTCCAGCGCGGTCGGCCGCACCTTGCGCGCGTTGACCAGGGTATCGAAGGTCTTGAGATGCCGCTGCTCCTGCTCGGCCATGTGGCGGATGGCGGCCGCGGCGGGCGAAGCGCTTTTGCCGAGCACCGCAAGCTGGCCTTCATAAATGCGCACCGCGCCATACTCGCCGGCGTGATCGACGCGGATCATGGCTTCGATTTCGGCCACGGCCTTGGGATCGGTGCCGGGCGTCGCGGGGCGGGGCTTGCGGCTCATGGCTTGCGCACCAGGGCGAGCGCGCCGAACGCGGCGGCGGCGAGCGAGATGACGGCATTAAAGCCTGCGAGCGAGATGCCCAGCAGCGTCCAGGCGGGACGGTCGCAATGCGGCACTGGCGCGCTCAAGTCGAGATGCCCGTCGAACACGAAACCGGTGGTGCAGGCGGTCGGGCCCGGCCACCAGTGGTACTCGACGCCGGCGTGAAAAACGCCGAGGCCGCCGGACACCGCGACGCCGAGCGTGGCGAGCGCCGCGATCGCGAGCGCAAGGCGCGCCGGCAGGATGCCGAGGCCGAGCAGGATGGCGCCGCCGAGGCCGACCACCGCCGCGGCGATATGCGGCCAGCGCTGCCAATGACACATTTCGCACGGCGGATAGTTGAGGGCGTATTGGAAGAACAGCGCGCCCAGCAGCAGTGCCAGCGCGACGCCGCCTTCGAGCCAGGCGATTCGCTGTGCGCTCATTTCGCGAAAATCCTGCTGTCGTCGTCGAAGGCCTTGAACTCCAGCGCGTTGCCGGACGGGTCCTTGATGAAGAACGTCGCCTGCTCGCCGGGCTGGCCTTCGAAGCGGATATCGGGCGCGATCACGAAAGGAACTTCGCTGTGCGTCAAACGCGCCGCAAGCTTGCGCCAATCCTGCAGCGAAAGGATGACGCCGAAGTGACGCACCGGGACTTGCTCGCCGTCCACTTCATTATGCGCTTTGCTGCCGGCGTCGCTTGCGCTTAAATGCGCAACGATTTGGTGGCCGAAGAAATCGAAGTCCACCCATTCGGCGCTCGAACGTCCTTCGGGACATTCGAGAAGGGTTCCATAGAAGGCACGCGCTTCGCTCAGGTCGCGAACCGGAAAAGCCAGATGGAAACGCGGGCGAGAAGTCATGGCGGATCTCGTAAGTCGACGGACGGACGGTACGAACAACAGGGAAGCGTATGCTTAAGCCTCTGGCAAGCCGCCGTGCGCCGCAAGCCTTGCTGCGGATCGACGGGCGGGCGGTGGAAGTCACGATGCGCCTCAATCCCCGGGCGCGGCGGCTGATCGTCAAGGTGCATCCGTCGACCGGCGAGGTCTCGGTGATCGCGCCGTCGCAGCGCGCGCTCGACCGGGCGCTGGATTTCGCGCAAGGCGAGGCGCCGTGGATCGCGCGGCAATTGGCGCGGGTGCCCAAGAAGGTGACGCTCGGTCCGGGCGCGCGGCTGCCGTTCCGCGGGCGCGAGCACCTGGTGATGCGGGGCGAGGGCGGGCCGGTGCGCCACGACGCGGACGAAAGCGTGCTGCGGGTCAGCGGGCGGGACGAGCATGTGCCGCGCCGCCTGACCGACTTCCTCAAGCGCGAGGCCAGGCGCGTGCTGGAGCCGCTGAGCCACGACTATGCGGCGCGGATCGGCGCCAAGGTGCGCCGCGTCACGGTGCGCGATACCGCCAGCCGCTGGGGCTCGTGCTCGGCCAACAAGACGATCTCCTATTGCTGGCGGCTGATCCTGGCGCCCGATTTCGTCCTCGACTATGTCGTGGCGCATGAGGTGGCGCATCTGCGCGAGATGAACCACGGGCCGCGCTTCTGGGCGCTGGTGCGCACGCTGGTGCCCGACATCGCGGCGCCGCAGGCCTGGCTGCGCAAGAACGGAACCTTGCTGCACCGGTATGGGGCGTAGCTATCCTCCCCGGCTTCGCGGGGCAGGATAGTCAGGTTCCGCTGCCGAAGATCTTGTCGATCAGGCCGCCGATGGCGTCGGGCTTTTGCTGCGGCCGGGCGTCGGGTTCGGACGGCGGCACCGCGTCGTCCGGCGGCGGCTCGCTGCCCGTGGCCGCGGCGACCGCCAGCGTTCCGGCGAGCGGGCGCACCGGCAGGCCGGCCTCGGCGTTGGTCATGAAGCTGCGGAAGATCCGCGCCGGCAGCGTGCCGCCGGTGGCGTGCTTCATCGGGGCGTTGTCGTCATTGCCGATCCACACGCCGCAGACGAGGTCGGCGGTGAAGCCGACGAACCAGGCGTCGTGGAAATCCTGGGTCGTGCCGGTCTTGCCGGCGGTGGGGCGGCCGTCGAGATTGGCGGCGCGGCCGGTGCCGGTGGTCACGGTCTCGACCATCAGCCGCGTCATCTGCGCCGCGTTGACCGGCGCAATCACCTGGCCGAGGCCGGAGCCTTCGCGGGTATAGAGCACCTTGCCGGTTCTTGTCCGTATACGGATGATGGAGAAGGCGTTGACGCCGTGGCCGCCATTGGCGAACGGGACATAGGCCGCGGTCAGCTCCAGCGGCGTGACGCCCGAAGTGCCCAGCGCGATCGAGGCGACGGCGTCGAGCTGCGACGTGATGCCGAGGCGGTGGGCGGTGCGGGCGACGGCGGGTGCGCCGATCTCGGCGACGAGCTGGGCCGCGATGACGTTGGAGGATTTGGCGAAGGCGTGGGTCAGCGACATCGGGCCCTCGAACTTGCCTTCGTAGTCCTGCGGCTTCCAGCCATGGATGTCGACCGGTCCGTCGTTCATCACGTCGTCCGGGGTGCGGCCGTGCTCGAAGGCGGCGAGATAGACGAAGGGCTTGAAGGCGGAGCCCGGCTGGCGCATCGCGTCGGTGGCGCGGTTGTAGGAGCTGCTGGTGTAGGAGCGTCCGCCGACCATGGCGCGCACCGCGCCGTCCGGCGTCATGGCGACGAGCACGGCCTGGCTGGCATGCAGCGCGGCGCCCTGGGCGGCGAGGCCCTGGGCCACGGCGCGCTCGGCCTGGGCCTGGGCGTCGAGGTCGAAGGTGGTTTCCACGATCAGCGAGTCCTCGGCGTCGCCGACATAGCCGGAGAGGCGGCTGATCACCCAGTCGGCGAAATAGCCCGAGCCCGGCGTGCCCGAGCCGCGCACGATGCGCGGGCGCGTCGCCTGGGCGTCGGCGCGGGTCCGGTCGTCGATGAAGCCGCAATCCTCCATCGCGCGCAGCACGATGGCGGCGCGCTCCATCGCGGCGTCGGCGTCGGCCAGCGGGTTGTAGCGCGCCGGGGCCTTGACGCTGCCGGCCAGCATCGCGGCCTCGGGCAGGGTGAGCTTCTCGGCGTGCTTGCCGAAGAAGCGCTGCGCCGCCGCTTCGATGCCGTAGACGCCGGCGCCGAAATAGACGCGGTTGAGATAGAGGGTGAGGATCTGGTCCTTGCTGTAGCGCGACTCCAGATAGAGGGCGAGCATCGCCTCCTGCACCTTGCGCTCGAAGGTGCGGTTGGTGGTCAGGAACAGGTTCTTGGCGAGCTGCTGCGTCAGGGTCGAGCCGCCCTGGCGGACGCGGCCGGCGGCCATGTTCTCATAGGCGGCGCGGGCAAGCCCGACCGGGTCGAGGCCGATATGCGAGCGGAAGCGGCGGTCCTCGATGGCGATGAAGGCGTTGGCGACATAGGCGGGCAGGCGCGAGACGTCGATGCGCTCGCCCTGGATCAGCCCGCGGCGCGCGATCAGGCGGCCCTGGACGTCGAGCACGGTGACGTCGTGGCTGGAATTCTTGACCAGGAGCTTGGTGGTGTCGGGCAGGTCGGAGAGGAAATGCGACCAGAACACCGCGCCGAAGATCGCGCCCCAGGCGAGCAGCAGGAGAACGGCATAGGGCCAGGCGCGGCGCTTGCGCGGGCGGGGCGGCGGCGGGGGCGCGCTTTCGCGCGGCCCGGAACCGGGTTCGCGGCGTGGTTCGTTGTGCGCGTTGCGTGCCATGGGGGCCCTTTGCAAGCCCGGTTCTAGGCGCCAAGTATTAACGGCAATTAAACATAATCTTCCGCCGCCCCGGTGCGGGCCGGTTTACCCCTGGGAACCGTCATTTTTCGGCGGTTTTTGGATTGCACTGGACGATCAGGGTTACTACCTGTTGCCCGGCTTCGGGGTATTTCGCAGTGGCAGACGGCATTCACGATCGGGCCGATCCGGACCTGGCCAGCCGTCTGGGGCTGAGCGCGCTCCCGCGACCCAAATTCAGCCGCAGCCAGTGGCTGTGGATCGCCGCCGGCGCGATCGCGGTCCTCATCGGCCTGCGGACGATGCTGACCGGCGGGGCGCCGGTGGTCTATCTCTCCCAGCCCGTCACCCGCGGCGACCTCGCGCTGACGGTCAGCGCCACCGGCACGCTGGCGCCGCGCGACCAGGTCGATGTCGGCGCCGAGGTCTCGGGGCGGATCGACGCCGTGCTGGTCGATTTCAACGACCATGTGAAGAAGGGCCAGAAGCTCGCCCGCATCAACACGCTGAATTTCGAGGCGACGCTGGCGCAATCGCGCGCCTCGCTGGCGCAGGCCCAGGCGACGCTGGTGCAGGCGGCGCAGATCCGCGAGCGCACCGCGGCCTTGCTGCGCTCGGGCGCGGCGTCGCGCCAGGCGATCGACTCGGCGAACGCCGACCTGCTGCGGGCGCAAGCCGGCGTGCGGCTGGCGGCGGCGCAGGTCAATTCCAACCAGACGACGCTGGCCAAGGCGACGATCTATTCGCCGATCGACGGCGTGGTGCTGGACCGCAAGGTCTCCGCCGGCCAGACGGTGGTGGCGGCGATGACGACGCCGCTGCTGTTCACGCTGGCCTCCGACCTGTCGCAGATGGAGCTCGACGTCGATATCGACGAGGCCGATGTCGGCCTGCTGCGCAACGGCGCCACCGCCTATTTCACCGTCGACGCCTATCCGTCGCGGCGTTTCGCGGCCAAGCTGATCTCGATCCACAACGCGCCCAAGACGGTGCAGGGCGTCGTCACCTATCAGGGCGTCCTGCTGGTGGAGAACCGCGAAGGCCTGCTCAAGCCGGGGATGACCGCGACCGCCGAGCTCGATGCCGCCGATATCCGCGGCGTCACCCTCATCGCCAACACGGCGCTGCGCTTCGTGCCGCCGGACGCGATCAAGCTGGCGGCGCCGCCGATGCCGCCGCCGCAGCCCGGCGTCACCTGGGGCCGCGTCTGGATCAAGGACGGCGCGACCATCGTGCCGCGCGACGTCCGCCTCGGCGCCAGCAACGGGCGCAGCACCGTGGTCCTCGCCGGCGATCTCAAACCCGGCGACGCCGCCGTCACCGAAATCCAAGGTCATCCGTGGCAGAGCAAGCCCTCATCGCCCTTCGGGCCGTAACCAAGGTCTACGGCTCGGGCGAGGCGCGGGTCGTCGCGCTGGGCGGGATCGATCTCGACATCGCCGACGGCGAGTTCGTCGCGGTGATGGGGCCGTCGGGCTCGGGCAAGTCCACCACCATGAACATCCTGGGCTGCCTCGATACCCCGACCAGCGGGCACTATTATTTCCGCGGCGCCGATGTCGGGGCGATGAGCAAGGACCAGCTCGCGCTCCTGCGCCGGCACTATCTCGGCTTCGTGTTCCAGGGCTTCAACCTGCTCAAGCGCACCACCGCGATCGAGAACCTGGAACTGCCGCTGATCTACCGCCATGTGCCGCGCGCCGAGCGGCACCGGATGGCGCTGGAAACCCTGGCCTCGGTGGGCCTGGCGGACCGCGCCGATCATACCGCGGCGGAGCTCTCGGGCGGGCAGCAGCAGCGCGTCGCCATCGCCCGGGCCCTCGTCACCAACCCTTCCGTGATGTTCGCCGACGAGCCGACCGGCAATCTCGACAGCGTCAAGACGCACGAGATCATGCAGCTCTTGAAGTCGCTCAACGCCGAGCGCGGCCTCACCATCGTGCTGGTGACGCATGAGGAAGAGGTCGCGGCCTATGCCAAGCGCCAGGTGCGCTTCCGCGACGGGCATATCGAATCCGACACGGGCAACCGGCGATGATCGCCAATGCCTTCATGCTGGCGCTGCGCGAGATCCGCAACAACCTGCTGCGCGCCGGGCTGACGACGCTCGGCATCGTGATCGGCGTCGCCGCCGTGATCGCGATGGTGACGCTGGGCAACGGCGCGACGCAGAGCGTGACCTCGACGATCTCCTCGATGGGCCGCAACCTTCTGTTCGTGACGCCGGGGGTGCGCCGCGGGCCGCCCAGCGCCGCGACCAATTTCGACGAGGCCGACGCCGAGGCGATCCAGCGCGACGTCCCGGGGCTGGCCGCGGTGGCGCCGTCGGTGACGCGCTCTTCCGTCGCGGTGCTCGGCAACCGCAACCGCATCACGACGCTGACCGGCGCCACCAGTCCGTACTTCGTCGCCCGCGAATGGGCGATGGCGCTCGGCCGCGACTTCTCGCTGTCGGAGATCAAGGCCGGCAAGTCGGTGTGCATCCTGGGCGAGACGGTGCGGGCCGACCTGTTCGGCGACAGCGATCCGATCGGCCAGAAGCTGCGGGTCGACAAGGTGTCGTGCGAGGTCGTGGGCGTGCTCGCCGCCAAGGGCAAGTCGAGCCTCGGCGGCGATCCCGACGACACCGTCGTCATGCCGCTGCACGCGGTGCAGCGCCGCTTCGTCGGCAATAACGGCGTCAACGTCATCTGGCTGTCGGCCATCGACGCGTCCGACATTCCGCGCGTCAAGGCCCAGATCGCGACGCTGATGCACGCGCGGCGCCACATCGCCGAGGGCGCGGCCGACGACTTCTCGGTCAACGACATGCAGGAGATCGCGACCATGGTGACGACGACGACCGGCGTCCTAACCGCGTTCCTCTCGGCGGTGGCGGCGGTGAGCCTTCTGGTCGGCGGCATCGGGATCATGAACATCATGCTGGTGTCGGTGACCGAACGCACGCGCGAGATCGGCATCCGCCTCGCCATCGGGGCCAGGGCGCGCGACGTCCTGATGCAGTTCCTGATCGAGGCGGTGGTGATGTCGGCGTCGGGCGGGATCGTGGGGATCGTGCTGGGGCTGGGCGGCTCGGCGGCGCTGTCGCGGGTGCTCGACCTGCCCTTCATCTTCCAGCCCGGGATCGTGGTGATCGCGGTGCTGTTCGCGGCCGGCGTCGGCGTCGCCTTCGGCTATTTCCCGGCGCGGCGCGCGGCCCGGCTCGATCCCATCGAGGCGCTCCGGCACGAATGAAAAAGCCTCCCCCGCTTTCGCGAAGGAGGCTTTTCCGGACGCCCTCCAGGAACTCTTAGTCGTCGTCGCCGTCGTGCCCGTGGTGCTGCGGCGGCACCGGCGGCACCGGGGGAATGCCCGGCACGCGCGGCACCGGGGGCACCGGCGGAACCGGAGGCATCGGCGTCACGGGCGACGCGCGGTCGCCGATCTGCACGTCCGCCATGCCGTCATTGGACAGCGTGCCGCGATAGGCCTTGATGCGGACATTGCCCGAGCCCATCGCCGAGACGCGCGGATTGACCGCGAGGCCGCCGAAGAAGAAGTCGCCGGCGCCGATGATGTCGATATGGAGCGGATCGGCGACGCCGTCGGCGATCTTCACATTGCCCGAGCCCGCGATGTCGACGCGCACCGGACCGTTGACGCGCGCGGCGGTGAAATCGCCCGAGCCCGCGATGTCGACATTGACGCCGCCCGCGATGACGCCGATCTGGGCGTCGCCCGAGCCGGCGATGTCGGCGCGCACGCTGCCGACGCGGCCGGCGGTGATGCGGCCGGAGCCCGCGATCTCGATGCGAAGCTCGCCCTGGACGTCGGACATCCCGATCTTGCCGGAGCCGGCGAGCGAGACGCGCGCCTGGGTGACGCGGCCGACGGTGGCGTCGCCGGCGGTGGATTCGAGCCGCAGCGGGCCATAGGTGTCGCCGATGGTGGCGTCGCCGACCAGGTCCTCGACCCGCACATCGGCGCCCTTGGGCACCGTCACCTTGATGAACAGCTTGCCGTCGCGGCCGTCATGGATGTGGGAGAAGTCGAACCACTTCTTCCAGTCCCAGACGTTGACGCTCACCGCGTCGCTGCCGGAGATGTGCAGCGTGTTGCCTTCGGTCTTCACGGTCAGGCCGGCGACCAGGTCCTTGTTGCCGGAGACGTCGAGCTTCATCGGGCCGTCCTGGACGTTGACCCGGACATTGCCGACCACGTCGTCGACGCGCAGGGCGCCCGAGGGGTAGCTCTTGGTCGGCCAGGTGATCCAGCCATTGTCGCCGGCGACCGCCGGCAGGACCAGAAAGGCCGCGACCACCGCGCCGATCAGCATGGACGTTCCGCTACGCATGATGTTCGCCTCCAAGGCGTCGTTCTAATCTCAAGTGACACATAGGTGGTCCCCATTAGTGAGAGACGAACGCTATTTTCGCGCGGCCGCCATGCCGAAACGGAAGGGGAACAAACTAGTCCTTCGACAGGCGAAGGATCAGGGCATCAGGCGGTAGCCGCCGCTTTCGGTGACCAGGATACGGGCCTGGCCCGGATTGGTCTCGATCTTCTGCCGCAGGCGGTAAATATGGGTTTCCAGCGTGTGCGTCGTCACCGCGGGGTTGTAGCCCCAGACTTCGTGCAGCAGGGTCTCGCGCGGCACGGTCTCGCCCGAGCGGTAGAGGAACTTCAGGATATTCGTCTCTTTTTCCGTCAGGCGGATCTTCTTGGCGGCGCCGTCGGTCAGCACCTTGGCGCTGGGGCGGAAGGTGTAGGGGCCGATGCGGTAGACCGCCTCCTCGCTCTGGCCGTGGCTGCGCAGATGGGCGTGGACGCGGGCCATCAGCACCGCGAAGCGGAACGGCTTGGTGATGTAGTCGTTGGCACCCGATTTCAGGCCCGCGATGGTGTCGGCGTCGCCGTCGGCGGCGGTGAGCAGGATGATCGGCGCGGTGACGCCGCTGTCGCGCAAGGCGCGGCAGAGGTCCCGGCCGTCGCCGTCCGGCATCGAGACGTCGAGGATCATGAATTCGTAGAGCCCTTCGGCGGCGCGGGCGCGCGCCTCGGCGCAGGTGGCGGCCTCGACGATGGTGTAGGGGCCTTCGCCGGCGAGCTGCTCGGCAAGCGAGGAGCGCAGCATCGAATCGTCGTCGGCGAGAAGGACGCGCTTGGCGCTGGGCATGTCGTAACGGAATCCGGGTCAGAGGGGGCGGCGCGGAGTCTACCCGGTTTCGGGCGGCAGGTGTATGTGGAATGCGATGACCAATCCACCCGCGCCGCGCGCCTCCCGCAAACCATCGGTCGTCGACCAGGTGGTCGCGGCGGTCGACGCGTTCCGGCGCGGGCGCCCCGTGGTCCTGCGCGGCACGGGCGGCGCGGCGCTGTGCTATGCGGTCGAGACCCTGACGGCGCGCACGCTGAAGGCGGCCGCCGCCGACGCCCGCCTGGTGCTCAGCCATGCGCGGGCCCGCACCCTGAAGATCCGGCTCTACACGCCCGAGGTCGTGGCGCTGGCGCTGCCGCGCGAGCGGGATCTGGAACGCCTGCGCGCCATCGCCGACCCGACCGACGATCTCGCCTTCCCGCTGAAGGGCCCGTTCGAGGCGGTGCGCGCGGCGCTGCCCGAGGCCTATGGCGCGGCGGTCAAGCTCGCCAAGCTCGCCGGGCTGCTGCCGGCGGCGCTGGTGGCGGCGGGGCGCGGCGCGCCCAAGACCGCGGTGCGCCTGGAGGCCGCCGACGTGTTCGCCTATGACGACGAGATCGTCCGTACCCTGAAGATCGTGGCGCGGGCGCGGGTGCCGCTGGAAGGCGCCGAGAACACCGAGCTGGTGTCGTTCCGCCCGGTGGACGGCGGGCCGGAGCACTATGCCATCGTCATCGACGCGCCGCCGACCAACAAGCCGGTGCTGACGCGGCTGCATTCGGAATGCTTCACCGGCGATCTGCTCGGCTCGCTGAAATGCGATTGCGGCACGCAGTTGCGCGGCGCCATCGCGGCGATGGCGAAGAACGGCGGCGGCGTGCTGATCTATCTGGCGCAGGAGGGGCGCGGCATCGGGCTGATCAACAAGCTGCGCGCCTATCGCCTGCAGGACCAGGGCTTCGACACGATCGAGGCCAATGAGCGCCTGGGCTTCGCGGCCGACGAGCGGCAATACGGCATCGCGGCGCGCATGCTGGGGCTGCTCGGCTACAAATCGGTGCGGCTCCTGACCAACAATCCCGACAAGGTCGCGGCGCTGAAAGCCGCCGGCGTGACCGTGGTCGGGCGGGTGCGGCACGCCTTTCCCGAGAACGAGCACAACCGGGGCTATCTGCGCACCAAGGCGGAGCGCTCGGGGCATCTTCTTTGAGCAACACTGCTTGGATTCATCCGCCTCATAGCTGTCATCCCCTTCCCTCGCTCCGCTTCGCTTCGCTCGCCGGGGATGACAGCTTTTTTTTGAAGAAGAAATTGCGTTTTCAGAGATCAGCTCAATTCGCCTAGGCAAGCTTTGCCGGGTTGCGAAGCCCTCACGTTGAGTTTCAATAGCTTGGCGCTGGCAAAGCCCTTGCAGCGCCAGGCGAATGACGTTCGTCAATTTCTCGGCGCATGCCCCCAACCCGCTCGCGGCCGGACCGCAGGCGGCGATCGACTCCGCGGTGGCGGCGCCGGACGGCAGCTTCTCGTTCGACGACCTGCTCGACATCGTCAACCCGCTGCAGCACATCCCGGTGGTCGGCACGCTCTATCGCGCCATCAGCGGCGACACGATCAAGACCGGGCCCAAGATCGCGGGCGACACGCTCTATGGCGGCATCACCGGCTTCGCCGCGTCGGTCGCCGACACGATGTTCGAGAAGATCACCGGCAGGAATGTCGGCGACACCCTGCTGGCGATGGTCCAGGACGCGTTCGCGCCGGCGGCGGATGCCACGGCGGTCGCCAGCGCCGCGCCGCCCGCCTTGCCGGCGCCGGCCGCGGTGCAGCCGGCGGAACAGGACGCCATCGTGGTTCCCGGGCAGGACGAACTCGTCATGGCGCTCGGCCGCGCCGGCATCGGCCGGGACGTCGCGCTGCGTGCCGCCGACGCCTATCGCCGGACCGTGAGCGTTTCCGCCGCCGCCGCCGCGCTGCCGAGCGATTTTCGCGCTACACTGGCGCAATGAACCTGATCGTCACGCCGCACGGCGCGCATGAAGCCCGTCTCGACTGGGGTGAGGGCCCGCGCCGCGCCGCCATCGGCCGCGGCGGCATCGGCGGCAAGCGCGGCGAAGGCGACGGCATCACGCCGGTCGGGACGTTTGCGCTGCGCCGGCTGCTCTATCGCCCCGACCGCCTGGCGGCGGCGCAAACCGGCCTGCCCGTCCTGGCGCTCAGCCCCGACGACGGCTGGTGCGACGCCCCGGTCGATCCCGCCTACAACACGCTGGTCAAGCGGCCCTATCGCGTCAGCAGCGAGGCGCTGTGGCGCGCCGACGGCCTCTACGACCTGATCGTGGTGATCGGCTTTAATGACGATCCGGTGGTGCGCGGCAAGGGCAGCGCGATCTTCCTGCACGTCGCGCGGCCGACCTACAGTCCCACGGCGGGCTGCGTCGCGCTGGCGCAAGCCGACCTGACCGAGGTGCTGGCGCTGCTGGGGCTGGACGATACCATCACCATCAGGCTTTAGGGCGGGCGCCGAAGATCGCCGAGCCGACGCGGACATGCGTCGCGCCGAAGCGGATCGCGGTCTCGAAATCGCCCGACATCCCCATGCTGAGCAACGGCAGGTCGTGGTCGCGCGCGATCTTCTGGAGCAGGGCGAAATGCGGCGCCGGCGCGTCGGCGGCCGGCGGGATGCACATCAGGCCCTTGAGGGGGAGGCCGAGCGTGCGGGCCTGGGCGATGAGCGTGGCGGCCTCGCGCGGCGGCACACCGGCCTTCTGCGGCTCCTCGCCGGTGTTGACCTGGATGAAGAGGAAGGGGCTGCGGCCGGCACGGTCGATCTCGCTGCGCAGGGCTTGCGCGAGTCTGGGGCGGTCGATTGTGTGGATGGCGTCGAACAAGGCCACCGCCTCGCGCGCCTTGTTGGACTGGAGCGGCCCGATGAGATGAAGCTCGATGTCGTCATATTCGGCGCGCAGAGCCGGCCATTTGCCCAAAGCCTCCTGCACCCGGTTCTCGCCGAAGACGCGCTGGCCGGCGACCAGGGCGGGGTGGATGTCTTCGGGGCCATGGGTCTTGGTGACCGCGATCAGCGTGGTCGCGGCCGCCGGCTTGACGGCCGCCTTCCGCGCCGCCTCGATGCGCGCGACAATGGCGCTGAGGTTCTCGTTGATCGTCTCGGGGGACATGTGACCGACAGTTTGGCGCGCCGCAAACTAGCAAGCGCGGCGGCGCGCCTCAACGCAAGCCACCGCATGGCGGGGGAGTTGCCGCCGCTGGCGCTGTTCACCGACGACGACCGCCTCGCCGATCCGCTGGGCGCGGCGCGCGCCCTGCCGCGCGGCGCGATGGTGGTGGTGCGGGCGCGCGAGGCGGCGCGGCGCGATGCGCTGGCGCGGTCGATCCTGGCGCTGGGGCGCGATCTCGTCGTGCTGGTGGCGGACGATCCCAAGCTCGCGGCGCGGGTCGCGGCGGACGGCCTGCATCTGCCGGCGCGGCGGGCGAAAGAGGCGGCGCATTGGCGGGCGCGGTTTCCGCGCTGGCTTATCACCGCGGCGGCGCATGGGCCGGGCGGCGGCGGCGCCCATCTCGATGCGCTGTTTCTCTCGGCCGTGTTTGCGACGCGCTCGCATCCGGGACGCGCGGCGCTGACGGCGGTGCGGGCGAACGCGATCGCGCGGGCGTCGCGGACACCGGTCTATGCGCTCGGCGGCGTCGAGGCCGGGAACGCGCGGCTGCTGCACGGCTTCGTGGGGATCGCGGCGATCGGGGCGCTGGCCCCCTCGTCCACACGCTGACGCTACGAACCGCTTCGCTCGGCACCTCCCCCGTAACAACGGGGGAGGAAAATCAGATATTCACCACCGCGTGCAGGAACAGCGCGTCCATCTCGATCCGTTGCGCGCCGTTGTAGAAGGTGCCGATGTCGCGGTTGTAGTGCAGCTTCTGCCAGCCGCCGCTGAACTGCAGATTGCTGTTCACGGCATAGCCGACGTCGATCAGATAGGCATGGGTGCCCAGCGTCGGCTCGCCGAGCGAGCCGTCGGCGCCGCCATTGCCGAACTCGGCGCCCAGCGACCACGGGCCGTGCGTCACGACCGTGCTCAGATGCATGCTCTGCGTCGCGCCGGCGGCGAAGGCGCTGAAGATGTCGAACGTATAGGTGTTGGCCTGGCGGAAGGCGCCGCCGAAGGACAGCTTGGTGTCGTCGTCGACGTCGTAATCGGCCTGGGCGCCGACGCCCCAATCGGTCAAGCCGGCATGGCCCGGCGTCTTGTGGTCGCCATGGCCGAAGATCACGCCGCCATAGGCGCTGAGGGTGAACGGCCCGAAGCTGTCGCTGTAGTTGAGCGCCGCCTCCCACAGGCTTTTCTGGCGGTTCGGCACGTTGGGGCCGTTGTTGAGGAAGGGGATGACGTATTTGCCTTCCGAGGGCGTGAAGGAGACGCCGAGCTGCACGCCGAACAGGCGCGGGCTGAAATAGGAGATCTTGGCGTAGTTGAGCGAGGATTCGACGGCGCTGTTCAGCGCGAAGACGTTGATGAAGGCCTCGCCCCCGTTCGACGGATCGCGGAAGAAGGTGGCGTTGGGATTGTCGACGGTCACTTCGGGATTGACGGTGGGGCCGGTGATCGAGAGCTGATAGGCGGCGCCGTCGGCCATGCCGACCTCGACGCGTCCGAGCCCCGTCTGCATCGAGCCGTAGAGCTTGGCGAGGAAATTGCTGCCGTAATTATCGCCCGACAGCTTGTCGTGATAGAGCTCGAAGGTGCCGCGCAGCGCCAGCGACATGCCGCTGTCGTAGTCGCGCTGCACACTGGCATTGAGCGTCGCGGCGCCCGTCGAGCCCCAGGGGTCGCGCGGCTTCGGCTGGTCGTCGTTGAACACCGTGCCGTTGACCTGGCCGCCGACCTGGTAGCTCAGATCGCCGACGAAGCCGGTCCAGGGCGCGATGCTCCAATCGTCCCAGGCGGCCTGCGCCGGGCCGGCCGCAAGCAAGGCCAGCGCCGATCCGGCAAGAAGCGAAATTCTCATGCGTGATGCACCCCAATGACCGTTCATACTGCGCACAGGCGCAACCTATCGCACAAGTAACTTAAGGTCCGGTAGGGCAGGCGCTATTAGCCTTGTGCGTTCATATGGTTGCGCCATCCGGAGCGGCCATTTATAAGCCGCCCCAGGGGGGACGCGCGAACGGCGCCGTCCAGGCGTCCACAAAACGAAAGCGGCCCAATGCGATTTCTGACCGTTGTTGCCTTGGCGTTGGCTTTGGCCGCCTGCTCCTCGGACAATTCCATGCCCGAGACCGGCGGCGCGACCGCCATTTCGGCCGGCAGCGGCACCCGGACCCTGGGTGTGAATTCCTATCTGTGGCATGCCACCCTCGACACCCTGTCGTTCATCCCGCTCGCCAGCGCCGATCCGTTCGGCGGCGTGGTGATCACCGACTGGTACACCGCCCCCCAGGTTCCCAACGAGCGCATGAAGGTCACGGTCTACATCCTGGACCGCTCGCTGCGTGCCGACGGGCTGAAGGTCGCGGTGTTCCGCCAGACCAAGACCGTCGACGGCTGGGCCGACGCCACCGTGGCCGGCGACACCTCGACCCGGCTGGAGGACGCGATCCTGACCCGCGCCCGCGAGCTGCGACTTGCCAGCGGCGGTAGCTGATTTTCCGACAAATCGCTGTAGCCTGATCCGTGCCGGAGGCCTCAGCGCCTGAAATCCGGCACCTGAGGGATCGAACAGCAATGGCGCGCTACAACGCCAAGGAAGCGGAGCAGAAGTGGCAGGCGGCGTGGAACGCGGCCCAGGCCTTCCTTACGCCCACCGTCTCCGACAAGCCCAAATGCTACGTGCTGGAGATGTTCCCCTATCCGTCGGGGCGCATCCATATGGGGCATGTGCGCAACTACACGATGGGCGACGTGATCGCGCGCTTCAAGCGGGCTTTAGGGTTCAACGTCCTGCATCCGATGGGCTGGGACGCCTTCGGCCTGCCGGCGGAGAACGCGGCGCGCGACAATGTCAGCGCCGGCAAGAACAGCGGCATCAACCCGCGCGAATGGACCTATGCCAACATCGCGGCGATGCGCAGCGAGCTCCAGGCGCTGGGGCTGGCGATCGACTGGACGCGCGAATTCGCGACCTGCGACGCGGACTATTACACGCACCAGCAGAAGCTGTTCCTGGATTTCTATAAGGACGACCTGGTCTACCGCTCGGAAGCCGACGTGAACTGGGATCCGGTCGACATGACCGTGCTTGCCAACGAGCAGGTGATCGACGGCAAGGGCTGGCGCTCCGGCGCCGCGGTCGAGCGGCGCAAGCTGAGCCAATGGTTCTTCCGCATCACGCGCTATTCGGAGGAATTGCTGCGGGCGCTGGACGGGCTGGAGAAGTGGCCGGAAAAAGTCCGGATCATGCAGAAGAACTGGATCGGGCGGTCGGAAGGCCTGCGTTTCAGCTTCGACCTGTCGAACCTGACCAAGCTGGACGTGTTCACGACGCGGCCCGACACGCTGTTCGGCGCCAGCTTCGTCGCGCTCTCGCCCGATCATCCGCTGACGGAGGAACTGGCGCGCGACGACGAAAAGCTGCGCGATTTCGTTGCCGAATGCCGCAAGACCGGCACCGCCGAGGCCGAGATCGAGACGGCGGAGAAGCTCGGCTACGACACCGGCCTGACCGCGGCGCATCCTTTCGATCCCGACTGGAAGCTGCCGGTCATGATCGCCAATTTCGTGCTGATGGGCTACGGCACCGGCGCGATCTTCGGCTGCCCCGGCCACGACCAGCGCGACCACGATTTCGCGCGCAAATACCATCTGCCGATCCTGCCCGTCGTGGTGCCGGAGGGCGAGGATCCCAAGACCTTCAGCGTTGCGGCCGAGCCCTATATCGGCCCCGGCAAGCTCGCCAATTCGCGCTTCCTGGACGAGCTGGACGTCGAGGCGGCGAAGAACGAGGTCGCGTCGCGGCTGGAGGCGCAAGGCAAGGGCAAGCGCACGGTCAACTACCGCCTGCGCGACTGGCTGGCGTCGCGCCAGCGCGCCTGGGGCTGCCCGATCCCGATGATCCACTGCGCCACCTGCGGCGTGGTGCCGGTCAAGGAAAGCGATCTGCCGGTGAGGCTGCCGGACGACCTGAACTTCAACGTCAAGGGCAATCCGCTCGACGCCCACCCGACTTTCAAGCACGTCGATTGTCCGGTGTGCGGCGGCAAGGCGCGGCGCGAGACCGACACGCTCGACACCTTCGTCGACTCGTCGTGGTATTTCGCGCGCTTCGCCGATCCGTTCAGCGCCGATCCGGTGAACCGCGAGGCGGTGAACTATTGGCTGCCGGTCGACCAGTATATCGGCGGCATCGAGCACGCGATCCTGCACCTGCTCTATGCCCGCTTCTTCACCCGCGCCATGCACGCGACGGGCTGGGTCAAGCTCGACGAGCCGTTCGAGAGCCTGTTCACCCAGGGCATGGTCTGCCACGAGACCTACCAGAACGCGGCCGGGCAATGGGTCGAGCCCGCCGAGATCGAAAAGCGCGGCGACAAGGCGTTCCTCAAGGCCGGCGGCGCCGAGGTGACGGTCGGCCATTCGGAGAAGATGTCCAAGTCGAAGAAGAACGTGGTGGCGCCGATGGGCATGATCGAGGTGTTCGGCGCCGATGCGATCCGCTGGTTCATGCTGTCGGACTCGCCGCCGGAGCGCGACGTCGACTGGTCGGAAGCGGGCGCCGAAGGCTGTTGGCGCTTCGCCGGCCGCATCCATCGGCTGGTGACCGAGGCCGAAGGACTTGCGCCCGTCGGCACGGCGGTCGGTGAAGTCTCGGGCGCGGCGCTGGAGCTGCGCCAGGCGACGCATAAGGCGATCGCGGCGGTGACCGACGACCTGACGCATCTGCGCTTCAACCGCGCCGTGGCGCAGATCTACACCCTGGCCAACGCGATCCAGCTGCATGCGGCGGCGGATGCCGCGGTGCGGCGCGAGGCGCTGGAAGCGATCGTGCTCCTGATCGGGCCGATGATGCCGCATCTGGCGGAGACCTGCTGGGAAGTGCTGGGGCACAAGACCATGCTCGTCGACACGCCGTGGCCGGCTTTCATCGAAGCCTTGACGCGCTCGGACAACGTCACCATCGCGGTGCAGGTCAACGGCAAGCGCCGCGGCGAGCTCACGCTCGCGCTCGGCGCGCCGGAGGACGCGGTCAAGGCCGCGGCGCTGGCGCTGGACGGCGTGGTGCGGGTGCTGGAGGGCAAGGCGCCCAAGAAGGTGATCGTCGTGCCCAACCGCATCGTGAACATCGTCGCATGACCCGCGCTCTTGCCCTCCTGTTCGCTTTTGCACTCGCCGGCTGCGGCTTTCATCCGCTCTACGGCGGCGTGAACAGCGGCATGGCGAAGACGCTGGCGACGATCTATGTCGAGCCGATCCCGGACAAGATCGGCTATGAGCTGCGGAACAAGATGATCGACCTGCTCGACGGGCCGGGCACGGCGCAGGGCGCGGCCTACCGGCTGAAGCTCGACCTCAACCAGACGACGCAGGGCGTGGCGTTGCAGAACGCGGCGACGCCGGGCGAAAGCACGGTCATCACGCGCTACAACGACACGCTGAAAGTGGCCTATACGCTGACCGACATGGCCGGAAAGGTCGTGACCAGCGGCATCGAGACGGGGCTTTCCGCCTACAACGTGCTGCCCTCGGCGCCCAACGCCAACTACGCCACGCTGGCGGCGCAGCAGGACGCCGACCGCCGCGCCGCCGAGGACATCGCCGAGCGCATCCGCCTCGACCTCAACGTGTTCTTCGCCAAGCGCTAGGAAGAGGGGCGATGACCGAGATCAAATCCGCCGGTGTCGAGCGCACGCTGTCGCATTTCCCCAAGGAGATGGTGGCGGCGCTGATCTTCGGGCCCGACCAGGGCCTGGTGCGCGAGCGGGCGGAGCGGCTGATCAAGACGGTGGTGCCCGATCTTCGCGACCCGTTCCTGATCGCCGATCTGGACGACAGCGTGCTCAGCTCCGATCCGGCGCGGCTGGCCGACGAGGCGGCGGCGATCGCGATGCTCGGCGGGCGGCGGGTGGTGCGGGTGCGCGGCGCCGGCAACGGCCTCGCCAAGCTGTTCGAGCGCTTCCTCGACGATCCGGCCGGCGATGCGCTGATCGTGGTCGAGGGCGGCGATCTCGCCAAGGGCACCGGGCTGCGCAAGGTGTTCGAAGGCGCCGACAATGCCGCCGCCATCGCCTGCTATGGCGACACGGCCCGCGACCTGCCCGACGTGGTGCGCGATGTGCTGCGCGCCGAGGGCTTCACCATCGCGCCCGACGCGCTGGCCGATGCGGCGTCGCGGCTGGGCTCGGACCGCGGCGTGACGCGGCGCGAGCTGGAAAAGCTGGCGCTGTATGCGCATGGGCGCAAGGAGATCACGCTGGCCGACGTGCGCGCCGTGCTGGGCGACGAGGCCGAGGTGCGCAGCGAGGAGGCGCTCGACGCGGCGGGGCAGGGCGATCTCAAGCGGCTCGACCTGGCGCTGGAGCGGCTGTGGGTCGCGGGGACCTCGCCGGTCGCCATCGTGCGCATGGCGCTGTCGCATTTCCAGCGCCTGGCGCTGGCGAAGAGCGAGATGGACAAGGGCGAGGCGCTCGACGGCGCGATGCGCAAGCTGCGCCCGCCGATCCATTTCATGCGCCAGGCGTCGTTCAAGGCGCAGGCGGGGCTGTGGGATACGGCGCGCCTGCTCGAAGCCTGCGACCTGCTCCTGGAGACCGAGGCGCTGACCAAGACCACGGCGGTGCCGGCCGAGACGGTGACGGCGCGGGCGCTGTTCAACATCGCCGCGATGGCGCGGGCGGGGCGGCGCTAGATGCTCAAAATCCGCATCATTCCCTGTCTCGACGTCAAGGACGGCCGCGTCGTCAAGGGGATCAATTTCGAGGCGCTGCGCGATGCCGGCGATCCGGTGGAGCAGGCGATCATCTACGATGCCGCCGGCGCCGACGAGCTGTGCTTCCTCGACATCACGGCTTCCCACGAAAATCGCGGCACGATCCTGGACGTGGTGCGGCGCACCGCCGATGTCTGCTTTATGCCTTTGACCGTCGGCGGCGGGGTGCGGACGCTGGAGGACATCAGGGCGCTCTTGCTGGCCGGGGCCGACAAGGTCTCGATCAACACCGAAGCGGTGCGGCGTCCCGAATTCGTCCGCGAAGCGGCGGAGAAATTCGGCAGCCAGTGCATCGTCGCGGCGATCGATGCCAAGAGTGTACGGGAGCATCGGCCAGGAGAAGTGGAAGCCGGTTCTCCGTCCGGCCGTGCGACCCAATTTGAGGTCTTCACCCATGGCGGGCGCAACGCCACCGGGATCGATGCCGTGGCGCATGCCGTCAGGCTGGTCGAATACGGCGCCGGCGAGATATTGCTGACCTCGATGGACCGCGACGGCACCCGCGTCGGCTACGACATCCCGTTGACCCGCGCCGTCGCCGACGCGGTGAGCGTGCCGGTGATCGCCTCGGGCGGGGTCGGCAGACTGGAGGATCTGGTGGCGGGGGTGCGCGACGGCCATGCCAGCGCCGTGCTCGCCGCCTCGATCTTCCACTACGGCGAGGTTACGATTGCGCAGGCCAAGGCGGCGCTCGCGAAAGCGGGATTGCCGGTGCGCGCGCCATGAGGAAAGATGGGTTCATGGAAGAGCCGCGCGTCGCCATCGTCCGTTCCTACCGCCCGAGCATCGGCAACCTCAATGCCCGCGCCGTCACGGCGCGCCGGGTGCACTTGTCCCGCCGCATGACGGCGGAGGAGGCGTTCCGCGCCACGGTGCTGGAATGCCTCGCCCAGGTCGGCGGCAACGCGCCGGCGATCCGCGCCAAGGACCCCAAGGGGGTGCATCAGATCCGGGTCGGCCTGCGCCGACTCCAGATGGCGCTCAAATCCTTCGGCGCCCAGACGCCCGAGCTGAAATCGCTGGGCAAGCGCGGCCGCGCCATCGCCGACGCGTTCGGCCCGGCGCGCGACCTCGACGTCTTCGCGGCGGAACTGTTCGAGCCGGTGTCGCGCAAATTCGAGGGCAACGAATCCTTCATCGCGCTCGGCCTGGCGCTGCGCCACGCCCGCGGCGAGGCCTGGGACGACGCGCTGTCGGAGACCCTCAATCCCGATTTCGCCGCTTTCCTCAACGACATCGCGGCGGCGGCCGAGATGGCGCCGGTCGACGGGCGGCGCATCGGCAAGGTGGCGCAGCGATCGCTCGGCGAGCATCTGGCGCGGGTCAAGAAGCGCGGCAAGCGGGTCGGCAAGCATTACAGCGAGCGCACCCATCGGTTGCGCATCGCGCTCAAGAAGCTGCGCTATACCGCGGAGTTCTTCGCGCCGCTCTATCCGGAGAAGAAGACCGCCCGCTATATCCGCAAGCTCAAGATCCTGCTCGACCGCTTCGGCGCGGCCAACGACGTCCACGGCATCGGCGGCATGCTGAGCCGGCTGGGCGAGGGGCCGGAGCTGCGCTTCGCCGCCGGCGTCGTCGCCGGCTGGCACGGCTCGCGCGAGAAGCGGCTGAACGGCCAGGCGATGAAGGGCTGGCGCGCGTTCCGGAAGGTCAAGCCGTTCTGGGACTAACCGCTCGCGGGAGAGGTCAGGAGTGTGCCCGCAACGGCACATTTAAAGCCGCGATCTTCGTGTCTCCGTCCGTGTCGACTTCCAACACCAGCGCCGCCGTGAGATCCAGCTTCGCCGGCATCGGCGTCAGCATGTCCCAGCCGGTGGCGAGCGCGTAGGCGCTGCGCAGCACGCCGCGATGGGCGATGGCGACGGCATCGCCCCCGTCGCGGGCGCGCGCGCGCAGGAAATCGCCGACGCGGGCGAGCAGCTCGCGCGTACTCTCGCCGCCCTTCGGCGTGAAGTCGATGCCGCTGCCGGCGCGCGTGAAGGCGTCGGCGCCGTCGCGGGCGAGGATTTCCTCGCGCGTCATGCCTTCCCACTCGCCCCAATGATGCTCGGCGAGGCGGGCGTCGGCGATCGCGCCGGAAAAGCCGAGCAGGTCCGCGGTCTCGCGGGCGCGGCGCAGCGGGCTGCTATAGGCGCGCGCCGCCGCGAAGCCTTCGGGCGGGCCGAGGCGCGCCATCCTCGCGCGGCCGATGGCGCTCAGCGGCCGGTCGATGCGGCCCTGGATGCGGCCTTCCTCGTTCCAGTCGGTCGGGCCGTGCCGCAGAAAGGCGATGCGCAATTTGTCTTCCTCGAAGGATCGGGCAGGATGACCGCCACGCTATCAGAGAACGGACTCCCATGCGCCGCGTCATCGACAAGAGCAAGCCCGACGAGTTTCCGCCCAACGTCCAGGCGATCTTCAAGCGCGCCGCGCCGTGCTCGGCCTGGCTGAACCAGGAGCTGCTCGAGGTCGATGTCGAGGACGGCTGGGTGCGCATCGGCTACGAACTGGGCGAGCCGCATTTCAACCGCTTCGGGGCGCTGCATGGCGGCGCCATCGCCTGCGTGATGGATGACGTCTTGGCGGTCGCCGCCGGCTTCATCGCGCAATGGGGCGAGATCGCGCCGACGCTGGAGATGAAGGTGAGCTATCTCAACCAGGGCGGCGCCGGGCGCCATGTCGCCGAGGCCAAGGTGATCAAGCGCGGCCGCAGCATCAACTTCCTCGAAGCGACGCTGGCGCGCGCCGACGGCAAGACCATCGCGACCGCGACGGCGACCATCATGATCGCGCCGCTGAAGCGGGCGGCGAAGCAGGCTTAGGAAAGTTCGCGCAAAAGCTGTATCGAACGGCGGCGGGACGCAAACCGTTGGCGCGAATGCACCAGGCGGAACGGCTGGGCGGCCGTGGCGCGATCCCCTAACGTGGGCCGGCAACATCGATTCGCTTTTCAGTTTCAGAGGTCATCCATGGCGGTCCAACCCGTCCCCGCCGCCGTCAGCGAAAATCCCGGCACCACCGACAATCCCATCCTCGATTTCTTCCTCACCTATTGGACGGCCAAGCGCGGCACCCGCGCGATGCCGTCGCGCGCCGAGATCGCGCCGGCGGATCTGAAGAAGTATCTCGGCTGGCTGTGCTTCGTCGACGCGCTCGCCGAATACCGCGACTTCCGCTTCCGCCTGATCGGCAGCCGCACGGCGCAATATTTCCTCGCCGACGCCACCGGGCTGACGGTGCGCGAGGCCTATGCCGCCGCCAAGGCCGACAGCGAGGCCACCGATTCGGTGCTGTGGATCCTGCGCAAGACCTGCCGGGCGCGGGTGCCGATGCGCGTGACCGGCGGCGGCGGCGAATGGCGCGGCCATCTCTATCCCGATTACGACGCGCTCTACCTGCCGCTGTCGGAAGACGGCGCCGCCGCGAACATGGTGATGTGCGCCTTCACGTTCAACTATCAGGCCTATCGGGAGACGGGGACGCTGAGCGTGATGATGAAGCGGTGAAGAGCGTGCTTCGAGGCTCCGCTGCGCGGAGCACCTCAGCATGACGAGATGGGTGCGGCGTCATCCTGAGGTGCGAGCACAGCGAGCCTCGAAGGATGACCGGCGCTACACTTCGATCTCCGCCACCACCGGCACGTGATCCGACGCCCTCTGCCAGCCGCGCATCTTGGTGACGATGGTCTGCGATTTGAGCGCGCCCTTGAGCGCCTGGCTGATCCAGATGTGGTCGAGGCGGCGGCCGCGGTTGCTCAGCTGCCAGTCGGCGGCGCGATAGCTCCACCACGAATAGCTTTTCTCGCTGTGGGCCACGAATTCGCGCGTCACGTCCACCCAGTCGAACGCGGCCTTGGCCTCGCCGAGCAGATCGGTCTCGACCGGGGTGTGGCTGACGACGTCGAGAAGCTGCTTGTGGCTCCACACGTCATGCTCCAGCGGCGCGACGTTGAGGTCGCCGACCAGGATCATCGGATGGTCGCGCTTGCCCTTGCGCCTGGCGAACAGCGAGTCCATCCGCCGCATGAAGTCCAGCTTGTGCGCGAATTTCGCGTTGCGCTCAGGATCGGGAATGTCGGCGCCGGCGGGGACGTAGAAATCGTGCAGCTCGACACCGTTCGCCAGCGTGACGCAGACATGGCGGGCATGGCCTTCGCGGCAGAAGTCGTGGACCTCGGTCTTCTTGAACGGGATCTTCGAGAGGACCGCGACGCCGTGATAGCCCTTCTGGCCGTTGATCGCCTGATGGACATAGCCGAGCTTTTCGAACGGCAGGCGGGGGAACAGGCCGTTTTCGACCTTGGTTTCCTGCAAGGCGACGACGTCGGGCTGGTGCTCCTTGAGGAAGCGCGCCAGCAGCGGCGCCCGCAGCCGGACCGAGTTGATATTCCAAGTGGCGACCTTCATTTCTGGGGTATCCCGCCCATGCGCTCAGCGCATGGCTTTGCGTTGCACTGCACAAATAAGTAACATTTTCAACTAGTTATACGTCGTAAACTATTTCATGAACGCTGAATAATAATCAATCCATTCATTGAAACCCAATGTTGGCTCCCTATATCCCACTCGTCGGCAGGCGCCGGCAACGGAATTCGCGCGGTGGCGAGAGGCGGTCGTCCACTCCATCGCGCAGATGATAGGAGAGGCAAAATGACCAACTACAACAGCCACGTTCCGGCCCAGCACTCGGCTTTCCACGGCACCGTCTCGAGCCTGTTCTCGGTCGCGATCCTGGTTCTGGCCGGCGTCCTGACCTTTGCGGTGCTCGTGAACGTCTAAGACCCCTTCGCCGGCGCGCCCTTACTCCCCCCGAGCAGGCGTCCCGGCAAGCGGCCAGCGAGCCTTCGGCGATACCCCAATGCCGTCGAACCAGCTCAGCTGGCCATGTTCAACTCCCGCCCAGGCCACCATCGCCGCATTGTCGGTGCACAGCCTGGGCGGGGGTATTTTTGTCTGGAACCCTTCGCGAGACGCCAGACCCGTCAGCGCGGCGCGGATCGCACCGTTCGCCGCCACCCCACCCGCCAATACGAGTGCCGGCGCATCCACCGCGGGATGCTCGCCACGAAAGCGCCGGATCGCCGATGCCGTGCGGTCGCTGAGGATGTCGACCACCGCTGCCTGAAACGACGCGGCCATGTCGTTCACCCCGACAGCGCCGCCATCCGCAAGCAAGCGCACCGCCGTCTTCAAGCCCGAGAAGGAAAAGTCCGCGCCGTCGCGCCCGCGCATCGGCCTGGGCAGGGCATAGCGTTTGGCATCGCCCTGGCGCGCCGCCTCTTCCAGGCGCGGGCCGCCGGGATAGGCCAGGCCGAGCAGCTTGGCGACCTTGTCGAAGGCTTCGCCGACGGCGTCGTCGATCGTGGTGCCGTAGAGCTTGAATTTGCCGACGCCTTCGACGCTGAGAAGCTGGCAATGGCCGCCGGAGATCAGGAGCAGCAGATAGGGGAATTGGACGCCGTCGGTCAGCCGCGCCGTCAGGGCATGCGCCTCCAGGTGATTGACTGCCACCAGCGGCTTGCCGGCGGCGAGCGCCAGCGCCTTGGCCGTCGTCAGGCCGACCATCACACCGCCGATCAGGCCGGGGCCGGCGGTCGCGGCGACGGCATCGAGCTCCGACAGACTGATCGCCGCCGCCGCCAGCGCTTCCTCCACGATGCCGTCCAGCCGCTCGACATGGGCGCGGGCCGCGATCTCCGGCACCACGCCGCCATAGGGGCGGTGCGCCTCGAGCTGGCTGAACACGATGTTGGACAGGATCGTGCCCGGCCCGGGCGCGCTTCCGCGCACCACGGCGCAGGCGGTTTCGTCGCAGCTCGTTTCGATGCCGAGGACGGTGAGGGGGCGCAAAGCCTGGTGGTCTTTGATAGGTTTCGAGGCGTCCTCTAAACCCTTTGCCGCCATGTCGCAAAACCGAATCCTCCGCCTCGGCACCCGCGGCTCCAAGCTTGCGCTGGTGCAGGCGGGGATGGTGCGCGACCGCCTGATCGCGGCCGGCGCTTCTTGCGAGATCGTGATCCTGAAGACCAGCGGCGACCGTATCCAGGACAGGAGCCTCGCCGATGCCGGCGGCAAGGGGCTGTTCGTCAAGGAGCTGGAAGACGCGCTGTTGAACGACGCGATCGATCTGGCGGTGCATTCGATGAAGGACGTGCCGACCGTGCTGCCGCCGGGCCTCGCTCTCAGCGCCTTCCTGGAACGCGAGGATCCGAGCGAGGCCTTCCTGTCGCACAAGGCGGCGTCGCTGGAGGCGCTGCCGCAGGGCGCGCGGCTCGGCACCTCGTCGGTGCGCCGCAAGGCGCAGGCGCTGCGCCGCCGCCCCGATCTCGACGCCGTGCTGCTGCGCGGCAATGTCGACACCCGTATCGGCAAGCTCGATGACGGTGCGATGGACGCGATGTTCCTGGCGCTGGCGGGACTGAAGCGGCTGGGCTTGCAGAGCCGCGCCACCGCGATCCTCGATCCCAAAGCCTGGCTGCCGTCGCTCGGCCAGGGCGTGATCGGCATCGAGATCCGCGACACCGACACCCAGGCGCGCGAATTGACCGGCTTTCTCAATCACCGGCCGAGCGAGATCGCGCTGCTCTGCGAGCGGGCTTTCCAGGCGGCGCTCGACGGCTCCTGCCGCACGCCGATCGCCGGGCTGGCGACGGTCGACGGCGACACGCTGTCGTTCGACGGCGAGGTCCTGGCGCCGGACGGCAGCGACGCTGTGGCGACCTCGTTCACGATCGCGCTCGGCCATAATCCGCGCGAGAGCGCGCCGCGCGCCGGGCGCGAAGCGGGCGAGGCGCTCAAGCCGCGCGCGACCCAGTGGCTGGCGCTGTGATGCGCGTCATCGTCACGCGTCCGGCGGACGACGGACGGGAGACGGCCGCTTTGCTGCAGGCGCGCGGACATGCGGCGATCCTCGCGCCGCTTCTGAGCGTCCGCTATCACGACGGCCAGGCCCTGCGCCTCGACGGCGTGCAGGCCTTGCTGTTCACCAGCGTCAACGGGGTGCGGGCGTTGGCGCGGCGGACTTCGCGGCGCGATTTTGCGGTGTTCGCGGTCGGCTCGCAGACCGCGGCGGCGGCGCGCGCTGCGGGCTTCGCCGACGTCCATAATGCCGACGGCGCGGTCGAGACCCTGGCCGCGGCGGTTGCCGCCGTCGTCCAGCCGGGCGACGGCGCCTTGCTGCACGCCGCGGGCGCCGAGGCGGAAGGCCGGCTGGCGGCGCTGCTCGCCGCCGCCGGCTTCACGGTCCGCACCGAGGTTCTCTACGACGTGCCCGCGGTGGCGGCGCTGCCCGCCGCCGCCCGCGACGCCATCGCCGGCGGCCTTGCCGACGCGGTGCTCCTGTTCTCGGCCCGCAGCGCCCAGGTCTTCGCCGATTGCCTGGCACGGGCCGGATTGTCGCCGGGCGGCATCGTCGCGGTGTGCATCAGCGAAGCGGCGGCGCGGCCGCTCGCAGCGCTGGCGTTTAAGGAAATCCGCATCGCGCCCCGGCCCAATCAGGCCGCGCTGCTGGACTGCCTTGGTTAGCGGCGCGCGGCACGCCATACTTTGCGCACCATGAGCGCCACCGATTCCGTCCCGCCGCCGCCGCCCGCGCACACGGTGCATGTCGTGCATCCCTCGCGCTGGCAGGGCCTGGGGGCGGTGGCGATGCTGGTGGGCATGGTGATCGTGCTCGGGGTCACCGGCCTGTTCCTGTGGTCGATGAACCAGAACCGCGCCCAGCCCCTGGCGCTCGGCGCCGGCGAAAGCGGCGATGTCGCGTCCTTGCGCGACCGGCTGGCGAGCGACGAGGCGCGGCTCGCGGCGCTGGAACGCGGCGGACCGGGCGACGGGCTGAAGTCTTCGCTGGCGCAGGCGCAAGGCGATCTCGCGTCGCTGTCGGCGCGGGTCGGCAAGCTGGAGACCGCGCCCTATCCGCAAACCGCCGCAAGGCTGGACGAGTTCGACCGCCGCCTCGCGGCGATGCGCGCCGATGGCGATCTGCGGCTCGCGGCGCTGGAACGCAATGCGCTCGGCTCCGACCTGCCGCAGCGCATCGCGGCGCTGACCAGCGCGCAAGCCGCGCTGGAAGCGCGCCTCTCGCGGCTGGAAAACATCGAGCCCTCGGTCACCATGCGCCGCGCCGCGGCCGAGCTGGCGCTCGCCAATCTGGTGCGCGCCAGCGGCGAGCCCGCGCCGTTCGAGGCCGAGCTCGAGACCTTCCGCACCTTGATGCCCGATGCGCGCGAGGCCGGCGCGCTGGCGCCGATCGCGCTGCGCGGCGCGCCGACGCAGGCGACGCTGGCACAGCGCTTTCCCACCATGGCGGCGAAGGCGCTGGCGGCGGAGAAGGCGGGGCGGGCAAGCACCTGGCTCGGGCGGCTCTGGGCCAATCTCGGCAACGTCATCGTCGTGCGCCGCATCGGCGACGTGGCGGGCGAAGACAGCGAGAGCATCCTGGCGCGCGCCGGCGCCAAGCTGAACGACGGCGATCTAACCGGCGCGGTGCGCGAGATGACGGGCCTCAAGGGCGCGGCGCGCGCTTCGGCGCAAGGCTGGCTCGGCGAGGCGCAAGCGCGGCTCGCCATCGCGCGCGCCACCAAGGCGCTGGCGCATCGCCTGGCCCTGCTGCTGGCGGCGCCATGATCCGCCTGCTCGGCATCCTGATCGCCGCCGGCTTGCTCGCGGCCGGCATCGCCTGGATCGCCGACCGCCAGGGCGAACTCGTCTTCACGCTCGACGCTTACGAGATCCATATGAGCGCCGCGGCGGCGATCGGCTTCGCGGCGCTGTTCACCGCCCTGGTGGTGGTGCTGGCGCGGCTGATCACGACGCTGGTCACCAGCCCCGGCGCGATCGGCGCCTGGTTCAATGCGCGGCGCATCCGCCGCGGCAACGACTCGCTGAGCCACGGCCTCGTCGCGGTGGCGGCCGGCGACGTCCAGGACGCGCGACGCCATGCCGAGCGGGCGCGCGGCATCCTCGGCAGCCATCCCTTGGCGCTGCTGCTGCAGTCGCAGGCGGCGCTGCTCGACGGCGACGGCACGGCACAGCGCCATGCCTATCGCGCCATGCTGCGTCACGACACCACGGAGTTCTTGGGGCTGCGCGGCCTGTTCCTGCTGGCGGGGCGCGAGAACCAGCCCGAGCAGGCGCTGCAATTCGCCGAACGCGCCCACACGCTGCGGCCGCGCGTCGCCTGGGCGGCGAATGCGGTGTTCGATCTGAAAGCGGCGCGCGGCGCCTGGGGCGAGGCGCGCAAGGTGCTGGAGGACAGCGCCCGCCACAAGCTGGTGGAGGGCGAGGTGCTGCGCCGCCGCCGCGCCGTGCTGCTGGCCGCCGAAGCGCTCGACGCGGACCGGCGCGGCGATGCCGAGGCCGCCTTGGCGCTGGCGAACGACGCCCTGGCGCTGGAGCCGGGCCTGGCGCCGGCCGCGGTGCTGGCGGCGCGCAAGCTGGCGGCCACCGGCAAGGCGTGGCGCGCGCAGGGCGTGGTCGAGGCGTGCTGGTCGCAGGCGCCGCATCCCGACCTCGCCGCGGTCTATGCCGCGATCAAGCCCGACGAGACCTATGCCCAGCGCGCGACGCGGCTGGTCGGCCTCGCCCATCTCAACCGCGAGCATTTCGAGAGCCGGGTGCTGGAAGCCGAGGAAGCGGTGCTGACCAAAAACTGGCCCGAGGCGCGCCGGCTGCTGGCGCCCCTGGCGCATGACCATGCCAGCGCGCGGGTCTGCGCCCTGATGGCGGAGATCGAGGAAGGCGAGAACGGCGACGCCACCGCGGCGCATGGCTGGCTCGCCCGCGCGGCGCGGGCGGCGCGCGACGCCGAATGGCGCTGCCGCCAGTGCGGCGCGGCGCAAAGCGAATGGTCGGCGGTCTGTCCCACCTGTTCGCAGTTCGACACGCTGGCATGGTCGGCGGTGGGCGAGCCGGTTGCGCGCGCGGACGTCGCGCCGACGAAGAAGCCGGTGCCGGTCAGAGGCCCCGAAGAGCGCGCCGGCATCGTGGCGCTGCCGCGCCCGCCGGACGATCCGGGGCCGGGCGGGATCGAGTATTAACTTTATTCGTTGTCATGCGGGCCGCCCTTCCACGCTCCTGGGGCGTGGGCTATACGCTCCGGCGCGCTTTATTCCGCTCGCATCGAGGCACGATCATGCGTTGGTTTCTCGGCATTGTGGTCACCGTCCTGGTTCTGATCGGGATCGGTCTTTTCTTCCTCAGCGCCTCCGACATTCCGCGCCGGACGCTGGAAGCGAAATACGCCGGCGCGCCGTCGCAATTCGTCGCCGTCACCTACAAGTCGACGCTGCCCGATGCCGATCCGGCGGACGACAAGCCGGCGCGCGTCCATTACCGCATCCGCGGCGCCGCCGATGCGCCGGTGCTGCTCCTGCTGCACGGCTCCAACGCCTCGCTGTTCACCTGGGAGAAGTGGTCGCAGCGTCTTTCGGACCGCTACCGCGTGGTGTCGGTCGATCTGCCGGGCCACGGCCTGACCGGCGCGACGCCGAACGGGGATTACAGCAATGCCGGCATGGCGAACTTCGTCGGCGCCTTCGCCGACAAGCTCGGGCTCAAGAGCTTCGCGCTGGCCGGCAATTCGATGGGCGGCGCCGTCGCGGCGCGCTTCGCCGAGGAGAATCCGGCGCGCGTCACCGCCCTCATCCTGGTCGATGCCGGCGGCATGCCGGTGAAAACCACCGGCGACAAGGTCCCGGTCGCCTTCCGCCTGCTGCGGCAGGGCTGGCTGCGGCCGATCCTGAGCCATCTCGACCCTAAGCCCCTGGTGCGCGAGGGGCTGAACGACGCCATCGTGCGCAAGACGATCCTGACCAACGAGATGATCGATCTGTACCGCGACATGGCGCTGCTCGAAGGTTCGCGCGCGGCGACCGCGGCCCGCTTCTCGCAGTACGCCTCCGGCGACGCGGACTTCATCAAGGACCATGCCGGCGCCCTGACGATGCCGGTGCTGATCCTGTGGGGCGAGGAGGATCACCTGATCCCCGTCGCGACCGCCGGCGTCTGGCGCGACGCCGTTCCGGGGTCCAAGCTCCTGATCTATTCCGGCACCGGCCACATCCCGATGGAGGAGGTCGATTTCCAGTCGGCCAACGACGCGCGGGACTTCCTGACGGCGCATGGGATCGGCCAAGCCGAGCGACCGGCGCATTCTCGGCGGGCCCGGACCCGCTAAGCGGGGCCGGATTTCGCCCCCTGCGCCTTTTCGACCGCAATCGGCACTTATTCGGGCCGGGGGTCCTTGACGGACAGGGTTGAAATCCCGTCACATTTCGCAATGCAGCACGACGCCCTCGCGCATACGGAAGATTTCGGCGGGCCGGACCACCATGTGGCCAATCGCGCCTGCGTTCCGGGGCGCGACGCCCCCTATGAGCACTACGCGCTGGGCAAGCCTTATGACGAGATGTTCGCGCGCGACGGCAGCGTGCATCCGCACTATGCCGCGCTCGACGGCCGCCTGACGACGCTGCCGCCCGGCGAACTTTTGCGGCGCCAGCAGGCCTGCGAGCTCTCCTTCCTGCACCAGGGCATCACCTTCACCGTCTACAACGACAACCAGGCGACCGAGCGGATCATCCCGACCGATCTGCTGCCGCGCATCGTCACCGCCAAAGAATGGGCGCGGATCGAGAAGGGGCTGGAGCAGCGCATCCGCGTGCTCAATCTCTTCCTGCGCGACATTTACAGCGACGGGCGCGTGCTCAAGGACGGCGTCGTGCCGCGCTCGATGATCTACGGCTCCAAGCACTACCGCCGCGAGATGCGCGGCATCCCGGTGCCGCACGGCGCCTATGTCAATGTCTGCGGCTCCGACCTGGTGCGCAACGAGGCCGGCGACTTCGTGGTGCTGGAGGACAATCTGCGGGTGCCCAGCGGCGTCTCCTACATGCTTGCCAACCGCGAGGTGGTGCGGCGCGCCTTCCCGGCGGTGTTCCGCTCCGTCGGCGTGCGCGCGATCGAGCACTATCCCAACGAGTTGCTGGCGACCCTGCGCAGCCTGGCGCCGTTCCACGAGGACGTCTCGATCGCGGTCTTGACGCCCGGCGTGTTCAACTCGGCCTATTTCGAGCACGCGTTCCTGGCGCGCCAGATGGGCGTCGAGCTGGTCGAGGGCCGCGATCTTCTGGTCAACGACAATGTCGTGTATACCCGCACCACCAGCGGCCTCAAGCGCATCGACGTCATCTATCGCCGCATCGACGACGACTTCGTCGATCCCCTGATCTTCCGCGAGGATTCCTCGCTCGGCGTGCCCGGGCTGTTCAACGCCTATCGGGCGGGCAACGTTGTCGTCGCCAACGCCTTGGGAACGGGCGTCGCCGACGACAAGGCGGTCTATGCCTATGTCCCGCGCCTGATCCGCTATTACCTCGCGGAAGAGCCGATCCTCGACAATGTCGAGACCTATCTGTGCCGCGAGGCGAAATCGCTGGGCTATGTCCTCGCCAATCTCGACAAGCTGGTGGTCAAGGCGGTGGGCGAGAGCGGCGGCTACGGCATGCTGGTCGGACCGCATGCCAGCAAGGAGGAGCGCGAGGCCTTCGCCCAAAAGATCAAGGCCGATCCCGACAACTACATCGCCCAGCCCACCATCCAGCTCTCGACCGCGCCGACCTTCGTCGACGGCGGCGTCGAGGCGCGCCACGTCGATCTTCGGCCCTTCATCCTGCACGGCGAGCACACCACGATCGTGCCCGGGGCGCTGACCCGCGTCGCGCTCAAGCGCGGCAGCCTGGTGGTGAATTCATCACAAGGCGGCGGATCTAAGGATACTTGGGTGTTGAGCGAATGATCCTTCGGGGCTCGCCTTCGCTGTGCTGCGGCTCGCACCTCAGGATGACGGGGATGCGCCGTCGTCATGCTGAGGTGCTGCGCGGAGCGCAGCCCCGAAGCATGCAAGGGGCAGCGCAATGCTGAGCCGCGTCGCCGACAGCCTGTACTGGATGGCGCGCTATATCGAGCGCGGCGAGCACACGGCGCGGCTGGTGGCGGTCAAGCTCGAATCCATGGTCGAGCAGACGCGCGAGGATGCCGATGCCTCCTGGCACCGCGTGGTCGAGGCGCTGTCGGGTGAGGAGTTCGTGCCCAAGGCGCACGACGCCTATGCCATCACCCAGGGCATCGCCTTCAACCGCGCCAATCCGTCGTCGCTGGTGGCCTCGCTGCGCTTCGCGCGCGACAATGCGCGCCAGGTGCGCGAGCAGCTTTCCACCGAGGTGTGGGAGCATCTGAACAAGCTGTATCTGCGCCTGCAGCCGGTGACCACCGACGCGGTGTGGGGCCATCATCCGGCGCGCATCTTCCGCGAGGCGCTGGAGGACTTCCACACCATGGAAGGCGTCATCTATTCGACGCTCAGCCACAATGAGGGCTGGTACTTCATCCAGCTCGGCCGCCATATCGAGCGCGCCCAGCTCGTCAGCCGCCTGCTCGACATGCATTTCCGCCAGCGTCCCGGGATCACGGCGCCGAAATATTTCGACTGGCTGGTGCTGCTGAAGTTCTGCACCGCATTCGAGCCCTATTGCAAAGCCTATACGGCGCAGATCCGCCCGGAGAAGATCGCCGAGTTCCTGGTGTTCGACGGCGAGTTTCCCCATTCGGTGCGCTTCTCGATCGACCGGGTGTGCGACTCGCTCGCCCGCGTCGCGATGGCGGCACCGCCGGCGCGCCGCGCCGGGGTCGAGCGCCTGGCGGGACGGCTCAAGGCGACGGTGGATTTCGGGCAGATCGACGAGCTGATGGACGGCGCCATCGTGCCCTTCCTCGCCGACATCACGACGCAATGCGAGCAGATCCACGAATCGGTGCACCTGTCGTATATCGCTTACGGCGCGGAGACGGTGCTTTGATTCCCGCTCCGCCCTTCGCACCTGACGGTGCTACGGCGTGCGCACGCTGTCGCTACGCACCCCCCACCAGCGCGCTTTGCGCGCGCGGGGGAGGCGGGCCTGTGCGCGCGGAGAGATTCTGATGTTCTACTCGATTCGCCACGTCACGCGCTTCCGCTATTCGTCGCCGATCCGTGAGAGCGTGATGGAGCTGCGCATGCAGCCGCGCTCGGAGGGGCCGCAGTCGCTACGCAATTTCCAGATCAGCACCAATCCGCGGGCGCAGCTCTACGCCTACACCGATCACTTCGGCAACGCGGTCTATCATTTCAACGTGCTGCGCGGCCATGAAGAGCTGCGCATCGAGGCGCAGGCGGTGGTGGAAATCGCCATCCTGCAGCCGCTGCCCGAGCGCGCCGACGGCCTCGAATGGGGGCGCTACAATTCCTACAATCTGTCGGACGAGCAATACGACCTGTTGGAGCAGTCGACCTTCGCCATCATCACCCCGGCGCTGGCTGAGTTCATCGCCGCCCACGGGCTGGAAAAGCCGCAGGACGATCCGCTGACCGCGCTTCGCCATCTCATGGCGGTGATCAACGGAGCGTTCGAATACACCCCCGGCGTCACCGACGCCCAGTCGACGATCGACGTGGCGCTCAAGCAAAAGCGCGGCGTGTGCCAGGATTTCGCGCATATCATGATCGCCATCGCGCGGCGCTGGGGCATCCCGGCGCGCTACGCCTCGGGCTATCTCTATCACCGCGGCAGCCGCCAGGACCGCTCCGCCGACAACGCCACCCATGCCTGGATCGAGGCCTATCTGCCGAGCCTGGGCTGGGTCGGGCTCGACCCCACCAACAATATCGTGGCCGGCGAGCGCCATATCCGCGCCGCGGTGGGGCGCGACTATGCCGACGTGCCGCCCACCCGGGGCACCTACAAGGGCGACGCCGAAAGCGAGCTGGCGATCTCGGTCGCGGTCGAGCCGACCCAGGCGCCGGTGCGGCACGAGGATTTCCTGCGCGTGGCGCGGCCGATGAGCGCCTCGCGCCCGACGCCCTCGATGCCGGAACACCTCTATCACCAGCAGCAACAGCAGCAGCAATAAAGCAGTCCGGCGTGCCGGGCTTGACCCCGGGTCTGCCGCGCCTACTGTCGGCGCAAAGAAAAACGGGGTGGCGTATGGGGGTTCGGGGGGCGTGTCGGCGCGGCATTCTGGCTTGCGCCTTTCTCGCGGCGGCGGCGCCGCCGGCGGAGGCCGCTTCGCCGGAATTGCGCAAGGCGGCGAACATCATCACCATCGCCCTGCCGGTCAGCGCCGTCGGCGTGTCGCTGATGCACGACCGGGACTGGCGCGGCATCAAGGAGTTCGCGATTTCCGCCGGCTTGACGGTGGGCTCGGCCTACCTGATCCGGCAGATCGTGCGCGAGCAGCGCCCCGACGGTTCCAATTTCCACACCCTGACGCCGCCCGATCTGGCGCTGGCCGACGCTTCGGCGGACTACATGTGGAGCCGCTATGGCTGGCGCTACGGCGTGCCGGCCTATCTCGCCTCGGCGGTGGTGAGCTATGCCCTGACCGACAACAAGAAAAACCACTGGTACGACACGGTGGCGAGCGGGGCGCTGGCGTTCAGCTTCAACTATGCGCTGGTCGACCGCTACCATCCCGGCCGCTACCGCGTCACGGCGGAGACGCGGCCGGACGGCGCCCTGCTGCGATTTGCGCTAAGATTCTAGCGAAAGGGGGACCCATGATGATTCGCGCTTTGCTGCTTGCCGCCGTGCTGGGTTTCGGGCTTGGCGGCTGCGCCGACCTCGGCTTGCCCGAGCAGGGCTTTTTGACCCACGCCTTCGATTCCGGGGAGGATGACGCGGCCCCGGCCGCCAATGGCTGCACCGCGCAAGGCTGTCCGCAGGCGCCCGGCTTCTGCCTCGCGCGCGGCTATGCGCCGGGCACCGACCGCTACCGGCTCTGCATCGCCTCGGTCGAGCAGAACCTGCGGCGGACCAGCCGCTAGAGCCGCATTCACTTTAATTCGGGTTGGAAAGCGGCTCCAGCTTTTCGAATTGTCGCGCAATCTTGCGGAAAACCGGCTTCCACTTTTCCGGATTGCGCTCTACGCGCGCGCCGCCGCGAACGCCGCCAGCTCATCGGCCACAAGCGGGATCAGCGCGCTCCAGTCGCCGAACTTCCGCGGGCTGAGGACGCGGGTCCTGCGATACCAGGGGTATTCGCCGGTGCCGAGCTGCGGCCAGGTGCGCCCGGCGGTGAGGAACCACACTTCGGTCCCGACCGCGCCGGCGCAGGCGGCCGCCGCGGTCGGCGCCGAGATCGCCAGATCCACCGCCGCCGACAGGGCCGCGGCGCCGTCGATGTCGTCCTTGAGGTCGACATCGAGGACATGGATGTCGATGCCGAATTTGTCCCTGACATGGGCAATGTCGGCGGCGGCGTCGCCGTACTGAAGATTGACGAAGGTCACGCCGGGGGTCTTGAGGATCGACTCCCACATCGACAGCGCGCTGTAATATTTGGCGCGCTTGGCGGCGAGCATCATCGAACGCCAGCAGATGCCGACATAGGGGCCGGGTCCCTTGGCCTGCAATTGCGCGCGGAAATGCGCGACGCGCACCGGATCGGGGGCAAGGAAGGCCCGGTGCGGGAAGTCGCCGATGTCCTTGCGCAGGAAGCGCAGCGCCGAACCCATCGGCGCCCAATAGTCCGGCTCCCGGACGTCGGTGATGAACTTGACGAAGCGCAGCGGCTTGTTGCCGTCGGGATCGAGCAGGGTGCGGTCGTCATAGGCGCCGACCTCGGCCTTGGGAAACGAGCGCTGGAACAGCGGCACCAGCCGCGCGTCGACCGCGATCTGCAGCTTGCCGGCGTCGCCGACCGCGTCCTGGAGATCGGGCAGGATGGTGGCGAACATGAACTCGTCGCCGAGGCCCTGCTCGCCGACGACCGCTATGCGCTTGCCGGCAAGGTCCTCGCCGTTCCACAGCGGCGCCTTGATGAGATGGTTCACATAGGCGCGGAAGCGCGGGCTGTTGCGCTTCTCGAATTCCTCGAAGCCTTCCTCCAGCCGGCCCATGCCGATCAGGCAGATGGCGCGGGAATGCTCGCTCTCCAGCTTCTCGGCCGGGTCGGTGACGTGCTTGAGCGAATGGTCGTAGGCCGCCAGCGACTCCTCGAGCATGCCGAGATGGGCATAGGCGTAGCCGAGATTATGATGCAGGCGCGCGAATTTGGGATCGAGGCGGACGGACTCGTTGTAGAACACCAGGCTCTCCTCGGCGCGGCCCTCTTCTGCGAGCACGGTGGCGAGCGCGTTCCACAGGATCGGCTCGCCCGGCATGCGGAAGATGGCGTTGCGCAGCGTGTCGATCGCCTCTTCGGGGCGGCCCATGTCGCACAGGATGCTGCCCAGATTGTTGTAGCCGAGCGGGCTGTCGGGGCAGGCGTCGATGTAGAGGCTGAACATCCGCGCCGCGCCGTCGTTCTGCTTCAGGTTCCACGCGATCAGGCCGAGATTGATCAGCAGCTCCGGATCAGCCGGATCGAGCTCGAAGGCGCGCTCATAGGTGACGAGCGCCTTGTGGACATGGCCCATGCGCTCCAGCGCCATGCCGAGCACGTGATAGGCCTTGGAGTTGGTTTCGTCGGCGCCGGTCGAAGACAGGGCAAGCTGGCCGGCGCGCGTGATGTCGCCGCGCCGCCACGCCTTGATCGCGCGGCGCAGCAAGCCGTTCGACTTGCGGCGCGCCAGCGCCGCGTCGACTTCTTCCTGGAGCAATTCGAGTTTGGCGAGCGCCTCCATCTTGGCGTCGAAGCCGACGAGACTGTCCAGGCTGGGGGCGGGCTGCGGTTGCGCCATGGGCGGGGAATCCTCGTTTTCCGGCGCTTATGAAGCCCGTTTATGTTTAACCCCGCGTGAACGAAAAACCGCGAATCGAAAGGCCTTTGTTAACCGTGCGGGTTTTAGGGTCCGTCATCGAACGCGCCATCAGGCGCGCATGAGGGAAGACCGATGCCGCTGAAACTGTCGCTCAAGCCTGGCGAGAAATTCGTGCTCAACGGCGCCGTGCTCACCAATGGCGACAAGCGCACCAGCCTGGTGATCCAGAACAAGGCCTGCGTGCTGCGCGAGAAGGACATCATGCAGCCGAGCGAGGCGACGACGCCGGCGCGGCGCATCTATGTCCCGATCATGATGATGTATCTCGATTCCGAGGCGACCGAGCCCTACTACAACGAATTCGCGCTGCGCATGACCGAGTTCATGGGCGCGGTGCAGAACCGCCAGGTGCTGACCACCTGCATCGACATCAGCCGCGATGTCATGGCGGGCTCGTATTACAAGGCCTTGATGTCGTGCCGCAAACTCTTCGACTTTGAACAGGAACGCTTGAACTATGACCCTGAGAGCCTATCAAGACACGCAGCGGGTTACTGAGGATCCGCGCTCGACCGAGTACCGGCTGTTCGGCCAGGTCACCGGCGCGCTGATCGATGCGCAGACGCGCGGCATTTCCGGCGGCCCGCTGGCCGAGGCGATCGACTGGAACCGCACCTTGTGGCGCACGCTGGCGGCCGACTGCATGGACGACCGCAACGCGCTCACCCAGGACGTGCGCGCCAAGATCGTCTCGCTGTCGCTGTGGGTGACCAAATATTCCAAGCAGGTGACGCGCGAAGGCGCCTCGCTCGATCCCCTGATCGAGATCAACCGCACCATCATGCAGGGCCTCGCCGGCGCCGCCTGACGGACGCTGCGCGCAACGGATTGAAAAGAACCGGCGCCGGGCGGCGCCGGTTCTTTCATTTCTGCCGGGCGGCAAAATATGCCTAATAGCGGAATTAGAACTTCTCAAAATAGCGTAATGAAAACAACGTACTAAAAGGTTTCCGACCCGTCTTTTCCTGGCATGGCGCTTGCGATGTTCCGGCCGGGGCATCGAAGCCCCCGACGCGCAGAACGCCGTCACCCACCAGAATGGAATGGAGACCACAACAATGTCCTTTAGCGTCAACACGAACACCGGCGCGCTCGTCGCGCTGCAGTACCTGAACAACACGCAATCGCAGCTCACCGTGACGCAGAACGCCATCAACAGCGGTCTCAAGGTGGCTTCCGCCCGTGACGATGGCGCGACCTACGCCATCGCCCAGAACCAGCGCGGTTCGGTTGCCGGCTACCAGGCTGTGAACGACAGCCTGAGCCGAGGTTCGTCCGCCATCGATGTTGCGCTTTCCGCGGGACAATCGATTTCGGATTTGCTCATCCAGCTCAAGACCAAGGCGCTCGCCGCCTCGGACTCGTCGCTGGACACGTCAAGCCGCCAGGCCCTCAATCAGGACTTCGTCGCCCTGCGCGACCAGATCACGACCATTGTGAAGAACGCTGTCTTCAATGGCATCAATCTGGTCGACGGTTCGACGACCCAGATCACGGCCCTGGCTTCCTCCGACGGCACCCGCCGCATCACGACAGGGGCCCAGAAGCTCACGCTTTCGGGCAGCATCGTGACCATCAAGTCGACGGCGACGATCTCGACGCAGGCGAAAGCCTCGACGCTGGTCGCCACGCTGCAAACCTCGCTGACCAACGTGAACTCCTCGCTTGCCAAGCTTTCGGCCGGCGCCAAGAAGTTCTCGATCCAGTCGACGTTCACCAGCAAGCTCGCCGACACGCTGACCGCCGGTATCGGCCAGCTGGTGGATGCCGACCTCGCCAAGTCCAGCGCGTTGCTGCAGTCCTTGCAGGTCAAGCAGCAGCTCGGCGTGCAGGCTCTGTCGATCGCCAATCAGGCGCCGCAGACCATCCTGTCGCTGTTCAAGTAACGGCAAACGCACCTTGGGGAATTGGAGCGGCGCGCAGGCGCCGCTCTTTTTTTTGCCCCCGGCGCGGCAGAATTTTCCCAGCCGCTGGGCAAACTCTGCCGGTCCGGGGGCACAAACTGCCTAATGCGTACAATACGCGCCAAATTCTACCGGGTCGGGTTTTGCCGGGCGTCGCCGCAATCGATGGTTAGAGAATCGTAAATCGCTGGCGGCACGGCGCTTGCCAACAGCTTTGCGTGGGCAAAAAGCCCGCGAGCAAGAAGCTCAAAGCAAACCAGAACGGAGACACTCCATGTCGTTTAGCGTCAACACCAACACCGGCGCGCTCGTCGCGCTGCAGTACCTCAACGCGACGCAGTCGCAGCTGAACACGGTTCAGACCCAGATCAATTCTGGCCTGAAGGTTTCCTCGGCCCGCGACGACGGCTCGACCTACGCCATTGCCCAGAACCAGCGCGGCGCGGTCGCCGGCTATGCGGCGGTGACGGACAGCCTGAGCCGCGGCACTTCCGCCATCGACGTCGCGCTCTCCGCCGGCCAGTCGATCTCGGACCTGCTGATCCAGCTCAAGACCAAGGCCCTGTCGGCCGCGGACTCCTCGCTCGACACCGCCAGCCGCCAGGCCCTGAACCAGGATTTCGTCGCGCTTCGTGACCAGATCACCACGATCGTGAAGAACGCCGTGTTCAACGGCATCAACCTGGTCGACGGCTCGACGACCTCGATCACGGCGCTGGCGTCCTCGGACGGCACCCGCCGCATCACGACCGCTTCCCAGAAGCTCGCGCTTTCGGGCTCGATCGTGACGTTGAAGTCGACCGCGACGATCTCGACCTCGGCGAAGGCCTCGACGCTGGTCGCGACCATCCAGACCTCGCTCACGGGCGTGAACTCCGCTCTCGCCAAACTGTCGTCCGGCGCGCGCAAGTTCTCGATCCAGGCGACCTTCAGCCAGAAGCTGGCCGACACGCTGACCGCCGGTATCGGCAATCTCGTCGACGCCGACCTCGCCAAGTCCAGCGCGTTGCTGCAGTCCTTGCAGGTCAAGCAGCAGCTCGGCGTGCAGGCTCTGTCGATCGCCAACCAGGCGCCGCAGACCATCCTGTCGCTGTTCCGCTAAGCCTAGGCGCGGCGGCGCGAAAGCGCCGCCGCGCTTGCGGTGTTCGAGGGAATCGAAGAATCGATCCCTCACCCCGGGGCGTAGGGGATTTGTTGCCGGTGGGTAGAATGCAGACGGGTGGCGATCGCAGGATCGCCACCCGTTTTTCTTTTTGGAAGACGTGAACGTCATCCGAAAGCACCGACCTCATCCCGAGCTTGTCGAAGGATGGGTCGCGTGCGCCGATGGAGCAGTCATCCTTCGACAAGCCCAGGATGAGGAGGAAGTCGAACTTCGCTTCTGGAAAAATGCTTTAAACGCCGATCAGACTGAAGCGGATGCGGCGCGGGCCGCCGGCGTAGGCGAGCGGCTTGCGCGTGTCGTCGAGCTCGCTGGCCGACAGGATCAGCTGGCAGAACAGGGCGCCGCCGCTGACGCGGTGGGTGAGGAGGCCGAGCAGGCAGGCCGCGGCGCGGTCGATCTCGACGCGGATGCGGGTGATATCGTCGCCGATCTCGGCCCAGCCTTCGGTCAGGCCGAGGCCTTGCGACGACGACACCAGGAACGAGACCGGGGCGCCGTGCTCGATGGTCTGGCCGGCAAGAGCGAAGCGCTCGATGGCGTCGCCGCCGTTTTGCGTGGTCAGCGAAAGACGCGCCGCGTCGAACGCGTCGCCCAGCAGGGTGATGTGGCCGAGCCTGAGGCTGCCCTTGCCCCAATCGGCCCAGTGGAAGGTGAGGTCGAAATCGATCCGCGGTTCATCGGCGGCGAAGCGCAGCGTCTTCTCGATGGCGCCTTTGGCGGTGTCGATGCGGCCATGGACGAAGACGTCGCCGTTTGCAGCCTGCCAGGACCTGGCTTCGCACCATTCCAGGTCGGTGACCTTGTGCTCGCCCGGCGCCTCGAAGACGCAGTCGCCGCTGTACCAGTCGGCTTGCAGTGTGATGTCGTCGAAATGGCCGTGGGCAAGGCCGCCCAGCGCCGGCCTGGCGTGGCCGTTGAAGTGGACGGTCTGGAGCGCGAGGCCGCGGCGGCGGTCGAGCGTCGCGGTGACGTGCGGGGTTGTTATCGCGATGGCGCGGACCTGGATCGCGTCGCCTTGCGGCTGCGGCGCGGGTGCGGCGGGGCCTTCGCTCCATTTCGCTTCGGCGTCGCGCAGGCGGGCGCAGAATCCGGCCCAGCGCTTTTCGGTGATGTGGGTACGGAAGTCGCTGGCCCACAGATAGCAAAGCTCTTTCCACGCCGCGGCGTCGCCGTCCTTTGCGACCAGGCCGCGATAGATGCGTTCGCAGGCGGCGTTGACGCCGAGGTCGTCGCGTCCGGTCACCGCCCAGCGGGCGAGATTGTATTTGCGCTGCTTCTTGACCGGGATCGGGGCGGCGGCGGTCTCCAGGCGCAGGGTCTGTCCGGCCTGGGCGGCATCGGACAAATTCAGCACCTCGGACGGCGCGATCAATTCGAATTCGGCGCCGAGCCGCGCGAAGGCTTCCGCCATGCGCGTCCACTCGCCGCCGACATTCTTTTCCTCGGTCTTGTAGCGCCCGGGGCGGAAGTCGAAGATCTCGGCGTCGCTGGCGTAGACGCAAAGCGCGCGGCGGCTTTGGCCGGCAGTGCCGCGCACATAATCGAGATAGGGCGCGATCTCGATGTCGCGATGGACGAAGCGCTGCATCTTCTGGAAAGCGACGGTGTTGGTCCAGATCAGGCCGATGCTGCGGCCGTCGGCGCCCAGCGCACGCTGCGGCAGATAGCGGGTCTCGCCCGCCCAGTCGGGGTGCGCGGTGCCCGGATTGTCCCAGTCCATGGCGAGGGCACGGTAGCCGGCGTCGAGATAGAGCCCGACGAGGCCGCCGGAATAGGCCTGCTCGTTGACGAGGGCGATGGCCGGCTGCACGCCGAGCAGGCGGCGATAGATCGCGTTGCCGAGCTTGAGGTTCTCTTGCGTGACGCGCGCCGGCACCAGCGGGCCGATCATCTGCGAATAACCCGAGCCGATCAGCTCGATGCGGCCTTGCGCCAGCAGATCACGCGCCCGCGCGATCCAGGCGGGGTCGCGGGCTTCGATCTCTTCCAGGGTGAAGGCGCTGGCTTCGATGCCGATGGGGCCGAATTTCTCGGCGAGGCGCAGCAGCGGCCAGTAGCAGCGCGCGACGACGTCGCCGCGCTGTTCGTCCTCGATGGAGGAGAAGGCGAGGTTGAGGTGGAACAGGGCGAAAAGCTGCAGCGTGCCGGTCGTGGCAGCGCGGTCGCGTTGGGATAGCGGCGCGTTCATGCGGTGACGATCTTCAGGCAGGCCAGCGCGTCGTTGGCGGCGGCGAGCGCCGCGTCGCGCGACGCGCCGATGGTCAGGACCATGGCGGCGGAGGGGCGCTTGTCGCCCGCCGCCGGGATGACGTCGCCGGGCTTGGCGGTGACGATGACGTCGGCGACGCCGGATATCTTCTTCGCGTCTTCGATGCCGGCGACCGAGACGACGCGTCCCGCCTTGGGGAAGGCATAGCGCTGGATGACGGGGGTGAACTGCCGGGGTTCGAGATCTTCGGGCGAAACCGCTTCGCCCAGCGCGACGCGGATCGCGGCGCCGACGAAATCGACGCCGGTGTTGAGCGGAATCTCGCGGGTGCAGAAGAAGCCGCCGGAGAGGCGGGCGGCGAGTTCGATGACATAGGGCTCGCCGTCATGGACGACGATGTCGCCCTTGACGGTGCCGTTGACGATGCCGAGCGCGGCGGCGGCCTTGCCGACGACGTCCTTCACCTTCTGCTGGATGTCCGGCGACAGATGGCTGGGCAGGTCGCCGCCGTTCTCGATGAAGAAGGGCGCATAGCGCTCGAGATATTCGTAGTTGCGGTCGGAGAAGCCGGGCGTGAAGCAGCGCCCGTCCACCACCACCGATTCGGTCGAGACCTGGGGACCGGAAAGATACTGCTCGACCATCACGCGCTCGCTCGGCGAATGCGAGCGGGCGAACAGGAAGGCCTTTTGCAGGTCGGCGACCTGGGCGACGCGCTGGACGCCGCGGGAGCCGCGCGAATCGACCGGCTTGATGACGAGATCGTTGCCGCGTTCGATGGCGACGCGCTGCAGCGCCTGCGGCGTCGCGATCTCGTCGAACCATGGCACCGGCACGCCGCGCTCGGCGAAGCGGCGCTTCATGGCAAGCTTGTCGCAGGCGAGTTCGGCGGCGGCGATGGAGATGCCGGGAAGGCCCAGGCGCTGCGCCACGGTCGCGGCGGTGACCGGTGCGTCGGCGGCGACGCAGATCACGCCGTCGATCCTGCGAATCTTGCGGCTGAAGCGCTCGGCGGCGGCGGCGGTCTCGGCCGGGCCGTAGACGTCGGCGATCAGGCAGGAATCGGCATAAGCGAAGCCGGGCGCGTTGTGGTCGATGTCCGACACCACGACATAGTGGCCCATCTCCTTGGCGCGCTTGGCGGCGTCCGCCGCCTCGATGCCGCCCGAGACGATGAGAATGGTTTTGCCCATCAGAAATACAATCCGCCGTTGACGTTGAGGGTCTGTGCCGTGATGTAGGAAGCGGCGTCGCTGCTCAGGAACACCACCGCGTCGGCGACTTCCTGGGCGCGGCCCAGGCGCTTGAGGATGATGCCCTCGGCCGCCTTCTGCACGCTGGCGGCCTGGAGGCCGGCATTGCCCATGTCGGAGGCGATCAGGCCGGCGGCGACGACGTTGGAGCGCACGTTCGACGCTGCGCCGAAGCGCGCGATGACCTGGGCGAGCGAGAGCAGGCCGGCTTTCGAGGCGGCGTAGTGCGCGGTGCGCGGGCCGCCATACTGGCCGCTGACCGAGCCGATATGCACGATCGAGCCGCCGCCGGCATCGGCCAGCAGCGGCAGGAAGACCTGGGCGCAGATGAAGGGGCCTTTGAGATTGGTGTCCAGGATGGTGTCCCAGTCGGCATCGCTGACCTTGTCGAAATCGGTCGGCTTGTTGATGCCGGCGTTGTTCACCAGGATCGAGATCCGGCCGAAGGCCCTGGCGTCGCGCGCCGCGGCTTCGACGCTGGCGCGGCTGGTCACGTCCATCGCGAGCGCGAGGGCGCGGCGGCCGAGCCTGGAAATCTCGGTCACGACGGCATCGGCTTCGTGGCGCTGCTCGCGATAGGTGAAGACGACGTCGGCGCCGGCCTCGGCCAGGCCGACGGCGATGGCGCGGCCGATGCCGCGGCTGCCGCCGGTGACGACGGCATTGCGTCCGGCGAGCGAGAAGCGGTTCATGGCTTTACGCCTTCTTGCGCAGATGCTTCTTGCGCGCCAGCACGGCGCGGGCGGCGGCGGCGATGTGCGGCGCCGTCAGGCCGTATTGCTCGGCGAGTTCTTCGGGCTCGCCCGAGGCGCCGAACACGTCCTTCACGCCGACGAACTCGATCGGGCAGGGACGCGCGGCGGCAACCGATTCCGCGACCGCGCTGCCCAGCCCGCCATGGACGTTGTGATCCTCGGCGGTGACGAAGGCGCCGGTCTCGTGCGCGCATTGCTTCAGGAGGTCGTCGTCGATCGGCTTGATGGTCGGCATGTTGACGACGCGGGCGAAGATGCCGTCCGCTTCCAGCAGGGCGGCGGCGTCCAGGGCGCGCGCGACCTCGACGCCGCAGGCGACGATGGTCAGGTCGTGGCCCTGGCGGATGATCTGGCCCTTGCCGATCTCGAACTTGTGGTCCTCGCCGAACAGGCGGCGGGCGGCGCTGCGCCCGGTGCGCATATAGACCGGGCCGTCGAATTCCAGGATCGCGCGGGTGGCCTGCGCCATCTCCAAGGGATCGGCGGGCGAGATCACGGTCATGCCGGGAATGGCGCGGAAGGCGGCGAGGTCTTCCAGCGCCTGGGCCGAGCCGCCGTCGGGGCCGACGTCGAGGCCGGGATGGCTGGCGACGATCTTGGCATTGCGGCGGGTATAGGCGAGCGACAGGCGGGCCTGCTCCACGGCGCGCAGGCAGAACACGGCGAAGGTGGTGACGACCGGGATCAGCCCGGTGGCGGCGAGGCCGCCGGCCGCCGCCATCATGTTCTGCTCGGCGATGCCGAATTGCAGCAGGCGCTCGGGATGGCTCTTGCGGAAATGATGCACGCCGGTGCCGCCGGCGATATCGGCATCGAGCACGACGAGCTTGGGGAATTCGTCGGCCAGCGCCGACAGCGCCTTGCCGAAGGCTTCGCGCAGCGAATCGCCGTTCGCGGCGATCAAGGCCGGTGCATTAGACATCGAGCAGCTCCTTTATTTCGCTGCGCGGCGCGCCCAGCGATTGCAGCGCTTCCTCTGCCTGGGCGCGCGTCAGCTTCACGCTGCCGTGCCAGGCGGCGACGTTTTCCATGTACTTGACGCCCTTGCCCTTGACGGTGTGGGCGATGATCACCGAGGGGCGGCCCTGGGTGACGCCGGCGCGGCGCAGGGTGGTGAGGATTTCGGGGATGTCGTGGCCGTCGATCTCGGCGATGCCCCAGTCGAAGGCGCGCCATTTCGCGGCCAGCGGCTCCAGCCGCATGATCGCCGAATTGCGGTTGTCGCTTTGCAGCTTGTTGTAGTCGATGACGACGCAGAGGTTGTCGAGGCCGTGATGGGCGGCGCACATCGCCGCTTCCCACACTTCGCCTTCCTGGAGCTCGCCGTCGCCGAGCAGGGTGTAGACGCGGGCCGGGATGCTCTGGAGCTTCAGCCCCATTGCCATGCCGACCGCGACCGAGAAGCCCTGGCCGAGCGAGCCGGTGCTGGTCTCGACCCAGGGGAGGTCGAGGACATGCGGATGGCCCTGGAATTTGCTGTTCAGCTTGCGCAAGGCCAGCGCCGCCTTGGCGTCGCAGAAGCCGTAATGGGCGCCGACGGCATAGAGCGCCGGCGCGGCGTGGCCCTTGGAGAGGACGAAGCGGTCGCGCTCCGGATCGTCGATCGTCGACGGCCACAGATTGAGCTCGGCTCCGTAGAGGCAGGCGAGCAGGTCGGCGCAGGACAGCGCCCCGCCGGGATGGCCCGAGCCCGCGTGATAGATCGAAGCGATGGCGTGCTTGCGCACGAAGGCGGCGGCGGCCGCCAGGTCGGTTTCGAGAGTCTGCGCCGTGGTGCGCGGCGCCTCTTCGGTGATCGACCGCAAGGTCAGGGTCATGGATTGCTCCTAAGCCCGCGCCCGACTCATCAGGTCGGAATAGAGAATGATCTCGGCGCGCGGTGTCAGTTTGTTGACTTCGGCGGCGATCTCGCTCGCGAAGTCCCGCGACATCACCACGACGACGCCGGGATCGGCCTCGGCGAGCGCTTCCGGCCCGGTCAGGGTGCAGCCATGACGCGTCCCGACATGGGCTTTGAGGTGCTTGTCGACCAGGAGCGTGAGCCCCGTCGCATCGAAGCGGCCATAGGTGACCAGGCTGTCGAACAGCCGGCCGGCGCCCCACATCGCGACCCGGCGCGGCGCCAAGGTCAGAAGCTCGGCCGCCACCGCGGTCAGCGCCGCCATGTTGCGAGCGCGATTGGCGATATAGGTCGCCATCAAATCGGTGGCGTATTCGACTTCGAGCAGGTCGGTGCCGGCCTGCGACGCCGGGGTGCCGCTCTTGCGCGCGACGAAGAACAGGTTGCTGCGGTCCTTGGGATCGGGGTGCTCGAGGATGGTGAAGCCGGCCGCCTCGATCATGCGCGTCAGGGTGCGGGCCGAGAAATGGTAGAGATGCTTGTCGATGAACCATTCCTCGACGATGTCGTCGCTGGCGAGCAGGGCGGTGTTCGGCGCGTCGAGCACCAAGAGGCCGCCGTCCTTCAGGCTGCGGTGATGGTCGGCCAGGGTGTGGGCCGGATGGATCAGGTGCTCGATGGTGTGGCAGGAATGGACGGCATCGAAGCGGCGGGTTTCCAGCGCGACGTTCTCGATGCGCGCCTGGATGAGATAGGTGCGCGGCAGGCCGGCGCAGGACGCGGCGACGCGCTCGTCCGGCTCGACGGCGGTGAGGTGAGCGTTCGGCGCCGCTTCCAGGAAGGCGCGGGCGAAGCTGCCGCGGTTGGAGCCGACGTCGAGCACCGAGAAATCCCGTGCGAAGTCGCAGTGGCGGCGCAGCGCGTCGAGCGCGATCTGGGTGCGGAAGCCCTTGCCATAGCGGACATTGCCCCAATCGGCGCCGCCGGAAACGGCGGCGGGGGCGCGCGCGGCGCGGTCGGCGCGCGGCAGGCTTTGCAGCAGGCCACAGGCGCCGCACAGATGGATCGTCAGGCCGCGGGTGGAGCGTTCAGGCCTGTAGACGGGGTCGAGCGCAGCGCGGTGGCACAGCTCGCAGGTGTCGGTCATGAGACGGTCCGAGGAATAATCCGGTAACCATCTTCCGCCGATCAGCGTTAATAATTCACTACGTACTCGGCAAGTTCTGCATAGCCGAGGCGCTGCATCATCGGGTTCGCGATCGCATCGAAGCGGGCGCGCTCGGTCTCGTTGAGCAGGCGGTCCTCCGGCCGGTTGACGTTGTGCGGCTTCCGGAACGCGGCGAAATGCGAATCCCGATAGGGAAGGCCGAGAAAGGCGTAAAGCCCCCGCGTCGCCTCGGGCGAAGTGCGCAGATCCTCAAGCCGGACGAAGAAATGCTTGTTCGCCGGCAGCGCGGCGAGCGCGTCCAGGATGACGCGGTTCACCTCGGCCCAGTGCCAGCACATGCGCTCGAACTGATTGAAGCCCCGGAAGGCGGCCGCCAGCGGATCGCCGCGCCGCGGCACCGGCCACCAGTATTTCTTCTCCGGCGGCGGCGCCAGCGCCTTGCCGGGATCGTCGTAATGCGCCTGGAGGATGCGGGTGGAACGGTCGTCGTAGCATTCGTCGGCCAGTTTGCGGAAATAGGAGCCGGCGACCTTGCGCCCGTCGCGCACCAGATGGACGAATTTGGCGTTCGGCAGAAGCTGCGCCAGCTCCGGAATCAGCCAGGACAGCTTGTTGGACGAATCGCCCCAGAATTTCGCGCCGCTGTAGGCCATGGCCGCGACATGCGTTTGCGCCAGCGTTTTCAGGGCTTCGCGCGAATCGCACAAGTCCAGATAGCGGCGCACGGCGAGGGGCTGGGTGATCTGGACCGCGTATTCGTGCTGCATGTCGATCAAAGGATCGGCCGACAGCGCCTTGTGCAGCATGGCGGTGCCCGAGCGTCCGCTCGACACGATGAAGAACGGCTTGGCGCTCACGGCTTGACCGCGATGACGACCGCTTCGCGGCCAAGGCCGATCTCGGCCAAGGCGCGGTAGAAGGTGCGGCGCGTCTCCTTCAGGCCGGCGGCTTCCAGCGCGAGGTCGAATTTCTTGCGCCTGGCATGGCTGGCGCGCCCCAGCGCCGGATCGGCGGTGTAGTTGTCGCCCATCAGCAGGAAGGCTTCCATCGGAAAGCTCGTCGTCTTCTCGGCGATGTCGAAGCCCAGCCGTCCCAGCAGGTTGGCAAGGGTCGCGAAGTCGAAATAATTGAGGTGATGGGGCGGCGCGATCCACCATTCGCCGGTGTCTTGCGTCGCCGCGGCTGCGATCTGCAAGGGCGAGAAATCGTTGGGCACGCCGACGCACAGGACGCCGCCGGGCTCCAGGATGTCGCGCGCCGCGAGCAGGATCGCGACCGGATCGGGCACATGCTCCAGCACGTTGTTCAGGTGGACGGCATCGAAGCGGCCGAGCGCCGGCGCGGTGTCGCGCCCGAAGAAGCCTTCGACGACGTCGAGGCCGAGGCTGCCGGCATGCGCCGCCGCCTGGCGCGACGGCTCGATGCCCATGACGGTCCAGCCGCGGTTCTGGGCGGTTTTCAGGAAAAATCCGGGACCGGAGCCGATGTCCAGCAGCCGGCGGCGGGCGGGACCGAGGACGCGCTCGAAGGCTTCCAGCCGGTCGGTCTGGGCAAGCTCGCCCCAGTGCTGGTCTTCCCCGGCATGGGCGAGGAAGGTCGGCTTTTCCTCGGCATAATAGGTTTCGCGGTAGGCGCGCTCGAGATCGGCGGGCAGAGGCAGCGGCACGGCGTGGCGAAAGCCGCACATTTCGCAATGGATGACGTCGAAACCGTTCTTGCGGGCGATGCAGGGGCCTTCATGGTCGGCCCAGGCGATGCTGATTTGTGCTTTCTCTGCGCCCATGGCGGCCCCTCGTTAACGCTCTTTTAGCGATGACGCGTTTAAGAAACGTTAAGGCTAAAGGTCCGTCCCATGAGCGTTTCACCGCTGTTCATCGCCGAAGCGTCCAGCAACCACGACCGCGACCTCGGCCGCGCCCTAGCGTTCGTCGACGCGGCGGCGGATGCCGGCTGCGACGCGGTCAAATTCCAGCTCTTCAAGATCGACCGCATGTTCGCGCCCGAAATCCTGGCGCAGAGCGAGAAGCACCGCGCCCGCCGGCAATGGGAATTGCCGCCGGCCCATCTGGCGCCGCTCGCCGAACGGTGCCTCAAGCGCGGCATCCAGTTCTCCTGCACGCCGTTCTATCTCGAGGCGGTGGCGGAGCTTCGCCCCTTCGTCTCGTTCTACAAGATCGCGTCCTACGAATTGCTGGTGACGCCGCTGCTCGAAGCCTGCGCCGCCACCGGCAAGCCGATCGTGCTGTCGACCGGCATGGCGACGATGGACGAGATCGTTTCCGCCGCCGCCGCCCTGAAGCGCGCCGGCGCGTCCGACATCACCTTGCTGCACTGCGTCTCGGCCTATCCGACGCCCGCCGCCGAGGCCAATCTTTCCGCCATCGCCGCGATCCGCGCGGCCACGGGCTGCAAGGTCGGCTGGTCCGACCACACCCGCCGCGCCAGCGTGATCGAGCGCGCCGTGCACCGCTGGGGCGCCGCCACGGTCGAATTCCATCTCGACCTCGAAGGCGAGGGCGCCGAATACGCCGCCGGCCATTGCTGGCTGCCGGGGGAGATCGCGCCGGTCATCGCCCGCATCCGCGAAGCGCTGCCGGCCGACGGCACCGGCTTCAAGGGGCCGCAGCCGTCCGAGCTCTCCGACCGCGAGTGGCGCGCCGATCCCCAAGACGGCATGCGGCCGCTCCGGCATATCCGCAGCGCCTGGAAGCCCGCCGCGTGAGCCCGCGCGTCGTCGCCATCGTCCAGGCGCGCATGGGCTCGACCCGCATGCCCGGCAAGGTGCTGCGTCCGATCGCCGGGCGGCCGCTGCTTTGGCACATCGTCCATCGCTTGAAGAAATCCAGGCGAATCGAAGAAGTCGCGGTCGCGACCACGACCAATCCGCTCGACGATGCCATCGTCGCCTTCGGCCGCGAATTCGGCGTCACCGTGATCCGGGGGCCGGAAGACGATGTGCTGGCGCGCTTCGCGCTGGCGGCCGAGGCGACCGACGCCGACGTCATCGTGCGGGTGTCGTCCGACGCGCCGTTCATCGACGCCGGGTTCATCGATCACCTGGTCACCGCGATGATCGACCAAGGCAGCGGCTATGTGCTGATGGAAGAGGGCGCGCAGACCGCGCATGAAGGCGTCGATCCGATGTCGCGCCATGCCCTCGACAAGCTGATGATGGACGCCGCCGACGATCCGGTGGCGCGCGAGCACGTCACCGGCTATTTCAAGCTGCATCCCGATTTCGTGCCCATCGCGCGCGCCCCGGCCTATCCCGAACTGGCGCGGCCGGGCGGACGGCTGACCATCGATACGCCGGACGATCTCGCCTTCATCGAAGCGCTGCACGCCCGGCTGGACGCCAAAGCGGGCGAGGCGTCGCTCAGCGACATCCTGCTGCTCCTGGAGCGCGAGCCCGGCCTGCGCGGCATCAACGCGCATGTGAAGCAGAAAGAGCTCAAGGCGCGGGGCGGCCTGGCGCTGATCCGCTGTGACGGCGGCGGCGCGTTCGGCTACGGCCATGTCAAGCGCATGGTGGCGCTGGCGCGCGCCTTGCGCGACCGCGAAGGCATCGGCGCCCTGTTCGCCGTCAACGGCAGCGCCGACGCCTGCGAGCCGATCCGCCGCGCCGGCTTCGCGGCGACGCGGCTGGGCGAGGAAACCCTCGAATCGCTGGTCGAAACGCATGCCCCCGATCTTCTCGTGCTCGACGGCCGCGAGGGGCCGAGCCGCTATGAATTGTCGTTGCTGGCGCAGCGCGTGCGCCTGACCGCGGTGATCGACGACGGATCGGAGCGCCGCCTCGCCGGCGATCTCGCCTATTATCCGCCGGTGCCGCAGGCCGCGGCGCTGGACTGGACAAGCTCGCGCTGTTCGCCGCGCATCGGCTGGGAATGGGCCCTGTTGGGCTCGAACCAGAGCGCGCCGCCGCGTCCGCATAGCGGTCCGCCGACCTTGCTGGTCTCGATGGGCGGCAGCGATCCCTTGGGCCTCACCCTGCGCTGCGCCCAGGCCTTGTCGACGCTCGATCCGGTGTTTCGCGCCCGCTTCGTCATCGGTCCGGGGATGGAAAACCGCTCGGCGGCGGCACGCCGGATCGTGGCGCTGCGCGCCCATTTCGAGACCATCGAAGGCGCCGACGATCTCGCCACCGAATTCGCGCGCGCCGACCTCGCGCTCGCGGCGTTCGGCGTCACCGCCTATGAGCTGGCGGCGTTCGGCGTGCCGGCGCTGTATCTGTGCCTGACCGACGATCACGCCCTGTCGGCGTCGGCGTTCGAGCAGGCCGGCATCGGCGCCTCGCTCGGCGTTGCGGCGCACGCCGCCGACGCCGACATCGCGCGCGCCGTGACGTCGCTGCTGAACGATCCGTCGCGCCGCCGCGACATGCGGGCGGCCGGGTTCATGACGGTGGATGGCGGCGGTCCGGCGCGCGTCGCGGCCGATCTCGCCCAAGCGCTGAACGCGCGCCGCGCCGGCCTTACAGCCGCGCTGTAAGCCGCGCCAGCGTCTTGTCGAAGCTGTCCGCCCAGTCGCCGCGCGCCCCGGGCATCATCAGTTCGCAGGCCGGGGCGAACGGCTCATGGCTTTGCGCGAAGGCGGTCCAGCTCGTGTCGTACAGAACCTTGTAGGTGTCGACGCCGGCGCCGGCCGAGAGCCAGGAGACGGCGGTCGGCGCCGTGACCACGGCGTCGAGCGATGCCAGCATCGCCGCGGTGCGGTCGAGTTCGTTCTTCTGGTCGAGGCCGCCCAGGTTGACGATCCCGCGCCGGCTCATCTGCGCCAGCTCCTCGATCTCGTCGTCGCTCGCATCGTATTGCACGCTGACCACCGTGCCGGGCAGCTTTGCGATGAACGCCGCCCAGGTGTCGCGCGGCGCATATTGCAAGGCGCGATGGCCCGCGACATTGCCGCTGCGCCAGCACACGCCAACATACGGCGCCGGGCCGATGCTCGAAAACAGTCCGGCCCAGCGCGCCATATCGCCGGCATCGGGCTTGAGGAAGGTATTGGGCTTGGGAAAGGCACCGAGGCCGCCGCGCAGGACCTTGGGCAGGCTGCCGATCTCGATGAAAGCATTGGCGCCGCCGGCCTGCTTCAGCCAGCCATAGCGCGCGCGGGGGACGCCGCCTTTGGTTTCGAGGTCCCAGGCGTGGACCGTCACGCCGGGGAAAGAGCGCGCGAACAGCGGTACCAGGCGCGGCTCGCATTCCAGCAGGATCGTGCCGCCGTCGGCCGCGGCGCGCGCCATGAGATCGGGGATGACGCTGGCGAACATGACCTGGTCGCCGACGCCCTGCTCGGTGGTGACGAGCAGGCGGGTGCGCTTCAGGCTGCCGCCGGTCCAGCGCGCCAGCGTGTGGTCGGGCACGGGCGCCTTGCCGGGCACTTTCAGCCGCGCGGCATAGTCGCGCCAGCCGTCCTTCAGATTGCCCTTCAGCAGATGCAGCACGGCGCGGTTCAGGCGCGCCTGGGCGTTGTCCGGCGCGAGCGCGATGGCCTTGCCGTAGAGCGCCAGGGCTTCGTCGCTGCGGCCGTCGTCGGTCAGAAGATCGGCGAGGTTGGCGAGGGCGGCGGCACAGTCGGGCTTGAGCGCCAGGGCGTTGCGGTAGTGATCGGCGGCCTGGGCGAAGTCGCCCCGCTCGCGGCAGGTCGAACCCAGGGTCAGCCACAATTCCGGGGAATGGGGATCGCGCGCCAGGGCCGGCACCAGCAGGGCCTCGGCGGCCTCGAATTGTCCCTGCGCGCGCAGCAGGTTGGCGAGGCTGACGATCGCTTCCAGCCGCTCCGGGGCCTGCGCCAGCACGCGGCGGAAGAATTCCTCGGCCGGCTTGGCCAGCCCAAGCGCGCGCGCGGTGTTGCCGAGCGCGAACAGGACGCGCGGATCGTCGGGCCGGACGGCGAGGGCGCGCTCGAAGCGCGCGATCGCCTCGCCGTGGCGGCCCTGGGCGGAAAGCTCCAGGCCCTGTTCGTAATGGTCGGCGTGTGCGTGCTGCATGCGGCCAGTGTCGCGTGCGCGCGTTAAGGCCCGCTTAAGCACATCGGCCGCGTTTTAGCGGGACGTTAACGTGCCCTCGGCGATGCTTCCCCCATTGGCTGCCAAAGGCGTTTGTCCGCTTGTCGATCGGTCTTGATCCCAATCTGCTGCTCAGCTTCTATCAGTCGAGGCTGACGTCGACGCCTGCGCAAAGCGCGGCACCGGCGCAAGCCCGTGCGGCCAATCTCGCCACGGCGAAAGACGTCACCCCGTGGACGATCAAGCAGCCCGACCAGAACGCGATGGACGCCAAAGTCCTGGCGACCACCAATTTCCTCGACACCAGCAATGTGCCGCTCAGCCACACCGCCAGGGAAGATTCCCAGACCGAGCAGGACAACCAGAAGCTCTTCTCGCTCTACTCGGCGGTCAACACGCTCGCCTATATCGCCAAGATGGGCCAGCGCGAGGGCATGACGGCGGGCCAGCTCGCCGGCCTCAACACGCGCTTCCAGGCCGGCCTCAAGCAGGTCCAGGATTTCATCTCCAAGACGACCTTCAACAATTTCACGCTCCAGGCGGCGAACCCGGCGGCGTCGGTGACGTCGAGCGCGGTGGTGCCGTTCGGCTCCTTCGACTACGCGACCAAGACGCTGACCAGCAACGCCAATCTCGCCAATCCGCTGCCGGGCCTTTCCGCCTCGGACAGCTTCACCATCGCGGTGAAGAAAGGCGGCACCACGACCGATGTCGAGATCGACCTGTCGCAGGTCCAGGGCCCGCTGACGCTCGACAACGTCATCACCTATGTGAACCAGACGCTGTCGGCCGACGGCTTCAAGACGCGCTTCCAGAAGACCTTCACCGCCGGCTCGGTGCTCGACACCAAGAAGGCGACCTATGGAATGCAGATCTCGCCCGGCGCCAACGAGACGGTGAGCCTCTCGGCCGATGCGACGCCGTCGCTCTATCTCGCCGGCACCGCGGGACGCGCCACCGACAGCACGACGACGACCAACGACAAGACGACGGGCCAGGCCGCCGACCAGCAGGGCCGCCTGATCAAGCTCACCGATCTCGACGGCGCGCCGAGCAGCGCCTTCAGCGTCAGCGCCAAGCCGACCAGCGGCACCACGACGGCGCAAGCCACGGTGGTGGACGCCTCAGGCAACGTCTATGTCGTGGGCAACGCCACCGGCAATTTCGGCAACCAGATCAATCAGGGTGCGCAGGACGCCTATCTCACCAAATACGATTCGGCCGGCAATGTGCTGTGGACGCGGATGCTGGGCAGCACCGGCACCGCCAACGGCTATGCCTTGTCGCTCGATCCCACCGGCGGCGCGGTGATCGCCGGCTCGACGACGGCCAAGCTGCAGACCACCGCGATCACCAACGGCAACACCGACAGTTTCGTCGCCAAGTACGACGTCAACGGCAACCAGAGCTGGGTCAAGCAGCTTCCGACGCTGGCGAACAACCAGGCGGCGGCGGTCAGCGTCGACGCCTCGGGCAACGTCTTCATCGGCGGCCAGGTCTCGGGCGGCGTGATCGGCGCCGGCCAGGCCAAGGTCGGCGGCGCCGACGCCTATCTCGCCAAGCTCGATAACAAGGGCAAGCTGGTCTACGAAAAGCAGTTCGGCACCACCGCCGGCGATGCGGTGGCGGCGACCGCGACGGCCGCCGACGGCAGCCTCTATGTCGCCAGCGTGCAGAACGGCCATGCCATCGTCAGCAAATACGCGAACGGCGACGCCACCGCGGCGCCGCTGTGGCAGAGCGACCTCGGCGATCTGCAGAACGGCGGCAGCATCGGCGGCCTCGCCGTCTCGGGCAACGAGGTCTACATCGCGGGCGCGACGCAGAACGCCAATCTCACCGCCGGCGGCGCCGCAACCATCGCCAGCGCCAATTCGGGCGGCAGCGACGCCTTCGTGTTTCATCTGACCGACCAGGGCAGCACGGCGGCCGCCGACACGGTCACCTATGTCGGCACCGGGGCGAACGAGAAGGCGGGCGGCGTCGCGGTCGGCGCCGACGGCACGGTCTATCTCACCGGCTCGACCCAGGGAACCTTCGCGGGGCAGAACCGCAGCGTCGCCAATGTCAGCAACCTGTTCGTCAGCGCGCTGTCGGGCGGCGGTGGTGTCGCCTGGACCAGACAATATGGCGGCCTCGACGGCATCTCGTCCGGCGCCGGCATCGCGATCGACAATTCCGGCTCCAGCGTGCTCGACGCGCTCGGCCTGCCGCGCGGCACGATCAATCCCAACCAGACGGTCGACCTGACGGCGCAGACGACGCTGCGCGCCGGCGACAGCTTCAAGATCCAGTTTCAGGGCACCGCGACGCGCACCGCGATGATCACGATCGAGAAGGGCGAGACGCTGCAATCGCTCGCCACCAAGATCAATATCCAGATGCAGACCTACGGCAAGGCGTCGGTGAACTACACCGGCGGTGCCGCCGGCCTGAAGATCGCGGTCAATCCCGGCGTCACGCTCGGCCTGGTCGCGGGGCCGAAGGATTTCGACGCGCTGGCGCGGCTCGGCATCGCCGCCGGCACGCTGAGCAGCCCGTCGGCCAAGGCGGCGACCACGCCGTCGACCGCGACCCAGGCTTACGGGCTGGGATTGTCCAACAAGTTCGACATCTCGACCAAGGTCGGCGCCGACGTCGCGCGCGGCAATCTCCTGGGCGTGCTGTCGGCGATCCAGACCGCCTATCAGAAGACCAACACGCCGCCGGCGCCGCCGACCGGCCCGGGCAAGACCGGCGGAACGGTGTCGCCCTATCTGCAGAACCAGGCATCGCTCGCGCAATTGGCGCTGAACATGCTGGCGTGACCTATCCTCCCCCGCGTCGCGGGGGAGGTGCCGCGCGAGCACTTGCGAGAGCGGCGGAGGGGGGAAGTGTGGGCGCAGTTGTGCGGGGCGGCGGCCCCCTCCGTCTCGCCCGCCGAAGGCGCGGGCGACCCACCTCCCCCGCGTCGCGGGAGAGGATATCTACACCACGCTGTTGAACACCATCGCCTGGGCCGGCTTGCCGTAGGCGGCGGCGCGGGGGTTGTAGGTGCGGGTCGGGGCGGCGCGGGCGTCGACCTCGGCGGAGATCGCTTTGATCATGCCTTCGCTGGCATTGCGCACGCGGGTGAGCAGGCGGGCGTGGAGCTGGAGAAGTTCGCGGAATTTCTTCGTGACCTCGGCAAAGCGCGTGCGCAGCGGCGCCGGCGCGGTCTTGGCGGCGTCGGCGGTGAGGCCCTGGGCTTCGCGGCTATAGAGCGCCGAGAGCTTTTGGATCTCGGGATCGGTGGTGCGCATCTGTTGCGGCTTGCCGGCGTTCAGCGCCGCGATGTCGCCTTCGATCGCCTCGATTAGGCGCTCGGCGAGCTTGACCAGGGTCTCGATCTTCTGGGTGCTGGGGTTGGTCAATGCACCGCCTCCTGATGCTTGAGGAGCTCGCGCGTCACCGAGGCCGAGAGGCCGAAACCGCCCTGGCTCGCGATCTGCTTGCCGTACTCGTCCATCATCAGCGAGCGGAACATCGCTTCGCCCTGGCCGCCGCCGAACGGGCCGTCGGTGGAGAGCCCTGAGAACATCTCGCCCAGGAACTGGGTGATGAAGACGCCTTCGAACTGCTCGGCGGTCCGTTTGGCGACCAGGGGATCGGCGGTGGCGCCGGGCAGGGCAGGCGGCCCTGAACGCAGCGCCGTCATGGCGAGGGTGGTGTCGATGGCGGCGCTCATCCGATCACCTGGATTTCGGCCTGCAACGCGCCGGCCGCCTTGATCGCCTGGAGGATCGAGATGATGTCGCGCGGCCCGACGCCGAGCGCGTTGAGCCCGTCGACCAGGCTTTGCAGCGACACGCCCTCGTGCAGCACCGCCATCTTGTTGCCCTTGCCGTCGTCGATCTGGATCTGGGTGCGCGGCACGGTCGTGGTGGTGCCGGTGTTGGAGAAGGGCTGCGGCTGGCTGACCTGCGGCGTCTCGGTGACGCGGATGGTGAGGTTGCCCTGGGCGATGGCGACGGTGGAGATGCGCACATCCGAGCCCATCACGATCACGCCGGACTGCTCGTCGATCACGACGCGCGCCGTGTCGTCGGGATCGACCTTGACCTGTTCGAGGTCGGTCAGAAGCCCCATCACGCCCTTGGGATAGCCGTTCGGAACGGTGAGGCGGACGGTCGAGGGATCGGTGGCTTCGGCGACGCCGCCGCCGATATAGGCGTTGACCGCGCCGGCGATGCGCGAGGCGGTGGTGAGGTCGGGGTTGCGCAGCGACAGGCGCAGCGTGCGCTCGGAGGCGAGCGCGAACGCGATCTCGCGCTCGACGATGGCGCCGTTGGCGATGCGCCCCGCCGTCGGCACGCCGCGCGTCACGCTGGCGGCATCGCCGCCGGCGGTGAAGCCGCCGATCGCGACCGGGCCCTGGCCGACCGCGTAGATCTGTCCGTCGGCGCCGAACATCGAGGTGACGAGCAGGGTGCCGCCTTGCAGGCTCTTGGCGTCGCCCAGCGCGCTGACCGAGATGTCGATGCGCGTGCCCTGCGCCGCGAAGGCGGGAAGGTTGGCGGTCACCATCACGGCGGCGACGTTCTTGGTCTGCATCGTGGTGCCGCGGGTGTTGACGCCCAGCCGCTCGAGCATGGTCTGCAGGCTCTGCTGGGTGAAGGGCGCGTTCTTCAGCGAGTCGCCCGTGCCGTTGAGGCCGACGACCAGGCCGTAGCCGACCAGCATGTTGTCGCGGATGCCCTCGACCTCGACCAGATCCTTGACGCGGGAGAAGGCGAAGGCGGGAACCGGCGCGGCCGCCAGCGTGGCGCCGAGCAGCAGGCAGAGGATTCTCTTATAGAGTGCGCGGCGCATGCGGCTGTTCTGCCTTCTGGCATTGATCCGCGTCCCGCCTTGCCAGTTCCGTGCCGCGCAGGGCGGGATAGTTGCCTAACAAAAACATATGCTTATCGGGCGGCCGTGGGCCGGGCGGCAGGCTTTGCCGGGTCGAAAGGGCCGTTCAGGCGGCGGCCGGCCTGGGCGCGGCGATCAGCAGCGACGCCCCGGCGGCGGCCAGGGCCACGAAGCCCGCCAGGACGAAGGCTTCGAGATAGGAGCCGCTGGCGCTGCGCGAGACGCCGGCGAGGAAGGCGGCGCTGGCGGCGCCGACCTGATGGCTCGCCGAGATCCAGCCGAAGATCACCGGCGCCTTGACCGTGCCGAACGCCTTGTTGGCCAGCGCCAGGGTCGGCGGCACGGTCGCGATCCAGTCGAGGCCATAGAACACCGCGAACAGCGACAGGCCGTAGAACGAGAAATCGGCAAAGGGGAGGTAGATCAGGGACAGCCCGCGCAGGCCGTAATAGGCGAACAACAGCTTGCGCGGATCGACGCGGTCGGTCAGCCAGCCCGACGCGGTCGTGCCGACCAGATCGAAGATGCCCATGATGGCGAGCAGGCTGCCCGCCGTCACCGCGGCCAGGCCGTGATCGGAGCACAGCGCGATCATATGGGTGCCGACGAGGCCGTTGGTGGTGAAGCCGCAGACGAAGAAAGTGCCCGCGAGCAGCCAGAAGGCGCGGCTTTGCAGGCCGTCGCGCAAGCCGGCGAAGGCGACGACAAGCGGATTGGCCTTGCTCGGCACTGGGATGGGATGATCCTTGTCGGCGCCGAAGGGCTGCTGGCCGACATCGCCGGGCCATTCGGGCAAGAGGAAAAAGACCAGCGGGATCAGCGCCGCCAGTCCGACTGCGACCGCGATCACCACCGGTTTCCAGCCGCCGTTCTGCGCGATGGCGGCCAGGACGGGGAAGAACACCAGCGTGCCGGTCGAGGTGCTGGCGGCCAGGATGCCCGTGACCAGGCCGCGATTGGTGACGAACCAGCGGTTGGCGATGGTCGCCGACAGGACGTTGGCGACGCAGCCGCTGCCGATGCCGGAGAGCACGCCCCAGAGCAGGATGAGCTGCCACGGCGCCGTCATCACCAGGCTCAGCGCCGTCGAAGCGCTCATCAGCGCCAGCGCCGCGAGCACCGTGGCGCGGATGCCGAAGCGCTGCATCGCGGCGGCGGCGAAGGGGCCGGTCAGGCCATAGAGGAAGATGCCGGTGGCGGCGGCAAGCGAGACCACGCCGCGCGACCAGCCGAACGCCGCGCCCCAGGGAACCATCAGCACCGCCGGCGTCGCGCGCAGCCCGGCGGCCGCCAGCAGCGCCAGGAACACCACGGCGACGACCACGAAGGCGTAGGGGCGGGACAGCGGGTTCATCGGCCGAACATGGGGCGGGCGCCCCATTTCGCAAAGGCGCGTTCGCGCATGGGGGTGTTGCGCGCAAACGCATTCCCTCTTCCCCGGAAGGGGGAGAGGGAGTTCCTATGGTTTTGCTTGGGGCGGGTCGCATGGACACAGGGAGTGCACCTTCCTATTTTCCCTCTATCCCCGCGTCGCTTCTGGAACCTTTGCATGTCGCTTGCCCCCTCGTCCCCGCGTCCCCGCCCGGCGGTGCTGTGCATCCTCGATGGCTGGGGCTGGCGGCCCGAAGCGGTGGACAACGCCATCGCGGCGGCCCAGACGCCGAACTACCTGCGGATGCTGCGCGACTCGCCGCATGCCCTGCTCGCGACCTCGGGGCGCGCCGTCGGGCTCCCCACCGGACAGATGGGCAATTCCGAAGTCGGGCACATGAACATCGGCGCCGGGCGCGTCGTGGCGCAGGACCTGCCGCGCATCGACCTCGCCATCGAGGACGGCAGCTTCGCGTCGCGTCCCGCGCTGCAGGGCCTGATCGCCAAGGCGCGGGGCGGCGCGGTGCATGTCATGGGCCTGTTGTCGCCCGGCGGCGTGCACAGCCACCAGGAACACATCACGGCGCTGGTCAAGGCGCTGGCGGCGGCGGGGCTGCCGGTGTTCGTGCATGCCTTCCTCGACGGGCGCGACGTGCCGCCCAGGAGCGCGCTCGGGTTCCTCGAAACCTTCGAGGCATCCATCGCCGGTCTCGCCGGCGTGCGGATCGCGACGGTGTCGGGGCGCTATTACGCGATGGACCGCGACAAGCGCTGGGAGCGTGTGAGCAAGGCCTATGCCGCGCTGGTCGATGCCGACGCGCCTATCGTGGCGACGGCGCGCGAGGCGATCACGGAATCCTATGCCAAGGACGTCGGCGACGAATTCGTCATGCCTTGCGTGGTCGGCGACTATGCCGGGATGGCGGACGGCGACGCGCTGCTGTTCGCCAATTTCCGCGCCGACCGGGCGCGCGAGATCTCGCTGGCGCTGCTGGACGAAGGCTTCGCCGGGTTCGCGCGCAACCGTATCGTGCGCTTCTCCGCCGCCGCCGGCATGACGGAATATTCCGACGAATTGAACACGATGATGGCGGCGCTGTTCCCGGCCGAGAACATCACCGGCACGCTGGGCGAGCTCGTCGCGGCGCGCGGACTCAGGCAGTTGCGCATCGCCGAGACCGAGAAATACGCCCATGTCACCTTCTTCCTGAACGGCGGGCGCGAGACGGTGTTCGACGGCGAGGACCGCATCCTGGTGCCGTCGCCCAAGGTCGCGACCTACGACCACAAGCCGGAGATGAGCGCCTTCGAAGTGACGGCGAAGCTGGAAGAAGCCATCGCCTCGGGCACATACGATCTCATCGCGGTCAATTTCGCCAATCCCGACATGGTCGGCCATACCGGCGTCATGGCCGCGGCGGTCCAGGCGGTCGACGTGATCGACCTCTGCCTCGGGCGCCTGCGCGCCGCGGTGGAGAAGGCCGGCGGCGTCCTCCTGGTCACCGCCGATCACGGCAATATCGAACTGATGAAGGACCAGGTGACGCACGAGCCGCACACCGCGCACACCACGCTCGACGTGCCGATCATCGCGGTGAATGCGCGGCCGGGCATCGTGCTCGCCGACGGCCGCCTCGCCGACGTGGCGCCGACGCTGCTCGATCTGATGGGCCTGCCCAAGACACCGCAGATGACCGGCCATTCGCTGGTCGAAACGGCGAAAGCGGAGCGCCTCGCCTGACGACGCCGCACCCTCTCGTGCTTGCCGGTGCCGCGGTCCTCTGCGCCCTGTTCCTCATGGCCGCCAAGAAGCCGGAGCATCACCGGCCGCACGGCAAGCCGGCGCCGGCGCATGCAACACCGCCCCAGCCGCTTGCTGCGCCCAGCCTCGAAGCGCTGCCCGATCTCGGCCATGCGCTGCCGGCACAGGATGCGGCGCATCTGCCGTCGACCGCCGATCAGTTCAAGCGCCTCAAGGGCGATCTGGCGCGCGGCAAGCCGGCCGCCGATTCCGCCAAGGCGCGCAGCGCCGCACTGAAGGCGCAAGCGGCGGCGCTGCGCCGCAAGCTGGTGACCACCGCCGAGCGCGTCCAGATGCTGGAGCGGCAGAAGATTACGCTCGATGCCGAGATCGCGCGGCTGGCGACGGAAGACAAAAAGCTCTCCGCCGGCTTCGCGCGCGACCGCATCCAGGTGGCGCGGCTGCTCGCGGTGATCGAGCGGCTGCAGCACGACACGCCGCCGGCGCTGGCGCTGAAGCCCGACGATGCGCTGGGCGCGGCGCGCGGCGCGATGCTGATCGGCGCCTCGCTGCCCGACGTCTACGGCAAGGCGGCGGCGCTGGCGCGGCGCATTACGGTGCTGCAACAAACCCGCGCGGCGCTGATCGCGCGGCGCGCCGAAGGGATGCGCAACGCCGCGCAGCTCGCCCATGCGCGCGTCGAGCTCAATCAACTTCTCGCGATCAAGGACGCAGCGGCGCAGCAGGCGGATGCGACCTATGGTGCGCTGCGCGCCCGCCTCGCGGCGATCGCCGGACAGGCGGCCAATCTCGAAGTTCTGCTGGCCAAGGTTGCCGGGCTCAGGGCCCATCCGGCGCAGCAGAGCGTGGTGGTCGTGACGGCGCAGAACGCGGCAAACGGCGCCCGTTCCGGCGCTTTGCTGCCGCCCGTCGTCGGAACCATGCTGCCGGGAAGCGGCCACGGCCCGGGCGTCAGCTTTGCCGCCGCCGCCGGGGCCCAAGTGGTCGCACCGGCCGATTGCGAGGTGCTTTTCGCCGGTCCTTACCATAAGAACGGCCAAGTCTTGATCCTGGAAGTCTCGGTTGGGTACGATCTGGTGCTCGCCGGGCTGGAACGCATCGTGGTCAAGCCGGGCGACCAGGTTCTGGCCGGCGAGCCGGTGGGCGTGATGCCCCAAATGGGCCAGAATGACGGGCTGTACTTCGAATTGCGTCAGAATGGGCGAGCGGTCAGTCCCGCGCCTCAATTGGGCCCCGACTTAAGGAAGGCAAAGAGATCATGAACCGGTATGCATTCGTCGGCCTCGGCGTGGCGGTCGGCTTCGTCGCGGCGCTCGGCATCCTGCCGGCGGCGCGCGGCGCCAACGACATGAACGCCTATCGCCAGCTCGATCTCTTCAGCGACGCCTTCGAAGCGGTGCGCGCCAAATATGTCCGTCCCGTCGACGACAGCGAACTGATCAACGCCGCGATCGACGGCATGGTCTCCAGCCTCGATCCGCATTCCAGCTACATGGACGCGAAAGCGTTCGCCGACATGCAGATCCAGACCAAGGGCTCGTTCGGCGGCATCGGCATCGAGGTGACGATGGAGAACGGCCTGGTCAAGGTGATCTCGCCGATCGACAACACGCCGGCGGCGCGCGCCGGGCTCAAGGCCGGCGACTACATCGCCGCGATCAACGGCGTCTCGGTCCAGGGCCTCAACCTCAACGAGGCGATCGACAAGATGCGCGGCGCCGTCGGCACCAAGATCACGCTGACCATCCTGCGCACCACCGACAAGACCGCGCCCAAGAAGCCGTTCGACGTGACGCTGGCGCGCGCCGTCGTCGCGGTGGACGAGGTGCGCTGGCACCGCGAAGGCGACATCGGCTACATCCGCATGCCCGGCTTTAATGAAAACACCGCATCGGGCCTCGAAAGCGCGGTGCGCGATCTCAAGAAGCAGATCGGCCCCGGCCTCAAGGGCTACGTCCTCGACCTGCGCAACAATCCGGGCGGCCTGCTCGACCAGGCGGTGCAGGTCTCCGACGATCTGCTCACCGCCGGCGAAGTGGTTTCGACCCGCGGCCGCCATGCCGAGGACACCGGGCGCTACGACGCCCATCCCGGCGACATCACCGACGGCAAGCCGGTGGTCGTGCTGGTCAATGCCGGCACCGCCTCGGCGTCGGAGATCGTGGCCGGCGCGCTGCAGGACCATCACCGCGCCACCATCCTGGGCATGACCTCGTTCGGCAAAGGCTCGGTGCAGACCATCCTGCCGCTCGGCGAAGGCGGCGGCGCGCTGCGCCTGACGACGGCGCGCTACTACACGCCGTCGGGCCATTCGATCCAGGCCCAGGGCATCGTCCCCGACATCATGGTCGCGGCCGGCAACGAGGACGACATCCCCAAGATCGCCCGTCCCAGCGAAGCCGATCTTCCCGGCCATCTCGCCGGCGAGCCGGTGAAGCCGAACGCCAACCAGCCCGTCATCCGCCCGCCGGCGACGGCGCCCAAGACCGGCGCCGACGGCAAGCCCTACGACTTCCAGCTCACCTATGCGCTGGACGTGCTGCACGGCAAGGTTCCCGTCGCGCCGGCGCATACCGCGTCGTCGAATTGACGGGGCCTTAGGCGGGGCGGGGAATGAACCGGCTGTTCCTGGTCGCGCTGGGCGCGGCGATCGGCTTCGGCCTCGCCTTCGCCGCCTCGCATTTCGCCTATGGCGCGATCCCGCTGTTCGGGACCCAGAGCCAGCTCGCCCGCTTCGGTCTCGCCTTCGAGCGGGTGCGGGACAACTATCTGGAGAAGCCGGAAGACCGCAAGCTGGTCGAGAGCGCGATCGGCGGCATGCTGACCAATCTCGACGCCCATTCGAGCTATTTCGACCGCCGCGCCTTCGAGGCGATGGAGACCAAGGCGGCCGGCGCCTATGGCGGCATCGGCCTGATCGTGACGGTGAAGGACGGCATCGCCAAGGTGGTGGCGCCGATCGAGCAGACGCCGGCGGCGCGCGCCGGCCTCAAGGCCGAGGACGTCCTCGTCGCCATCGACGGCACGGCGATGAAGGGCCACACCCTGGACGACGTCTCGTCGCGCATGCGCGGCACCGTCGGCACCGAAGTGGCGCTCACCGTCGGGCGCGGCGCCGCGGCGCCGTTCGACGTCAAGCTGACGCGCGAAGTCATCGAGGTCGAGCGGCTGACCTGGCGCCGCGAGGGCGATGTCGGCTACATCAAGATCCTCGCCTTCAGCGACCGCACCGATCCGGACCTGCGCCTGGCGGTGGCGGCGCTCAAGCAGCAGATCGGCCCGTCGCTCAAGGGCTTCGTGATCGACCTGCGCAACAATGGCGGCGGCGTGCTGCAAGCCTCGATCGACGTCTCCGACGATTTCCTCAATGCCGGCGAGATCGTCTCGGTGCGCGGCCGCAACACCCAGAACATCGAGCGCTACGACGCCCGCTACGGCGACATCGCGGAAGGCAAGCCGCTGGTGCTGCTGGTCAATGGCGGCACGGCGTCCGCGTCCGAGATCGTCGCCGGGGCGCTGCAGGACCATCGCCGCGCCACGATCCTGGGCACGCTGTCCTTCGGCAAGGGCTCGGTGCAGTCGATCCTGCCGCTCGACAATGGCGAGGGCGGGGCGCTGCACATGACGACGGCGCGCTACTACACCCCGGCCGGGCGCTCGATCCAAGTGACCGGGATCGTGCCCGACATCGTGGTCTCTGGCGGGCCGGGGGCGCCGGAATATCAGCGCGAAGCCGAACTGCCGCATCATCTTTTGGCCGAAGGGCCGGCCGCCAAGCCGGTCGGCAAGCCGATCGAGCCGCAAGCCGGGCGCTCCTATGACGACTTCCAGCTCGCCATGGCGCTCGCCTTCCTGCACAAGACGCTGGCGGTGCGCGGCCCTAGCCCGGACCACGCATAGGCCAAGTCGTTAACCGTCCCGTAACCGTAAAATGCGCTAGTCTCGTTTCATGGCTGCGACAAGCATGACCGGCGATTCCGAGGAGGCCCGGCCGGGCTTGAGGCTGCTCGCTTTCGCCTATTTCGCGCTCTTCGCCGTCCTCGTCCTGGGCGGCATCGCCGTCGCCCTGCTCGGCGATCCGCGCGCCGCCGATCCGGTGGTGCGCTTCACCCTGAGCGAGCCGCCGGCCAGTCTCGCGACCACGCCGCTGCATCCTGCCGACACGGCGCCCGCCGGAACCAAGCCCGGCGAGGTGGTGCCGCCACCCGCCATCGTGCCGTCGCAGATCACCCAGCCGGTCTATGCCGGCCGCGCTCTGGTCGCCGATCCGGCGCTGATCGAGAACACCGAGGGCGGCCCCTTGCCGCGCATCGCCGCCGACGGGACGCCGCCGCAGCGCGCCTATGCCGGCGCGACGCTCGACAATGGCCATCCGCGCATCGCCATCGTGATCTCGGGCCTCGGCATCAGCGCCAAGGCGACCGCGGATGCACTCGCCAAGCTGCCGCCGCAGGTGACGCTCGCCTTTGCGCCCTATGCCCAGGACGTGCAGCGCTGGGTCGCCGAGGCGAGGCGCGAAGGCCATGAGGTGCTGCTGGAAGTTCCGATGGAACCTTACGATTTCCCCGACAGCGATCCGGGCCCGCACACGCTGCGCTCGGGCGTCGGCGAGGACGCCAACACCGAGCGCCTGGTGTGGTCGCTGACGCGCTTCACCGGCTATGCCGGGGTGACCAACCTCTTGGGCGGACGGTTGATGTCGGATCCCGACTCGCTGGAGCCGGTGATGACCTATCTCTCGCGCCGGGGCCTTCTGTTCTACGACAACGGCACCGCCAGCCATTCGGCGGCGCCCGAGGTGGCGGCGCGCAGCGGCGTCTCCTTCGCCCAGGCCAACGCCACCATCGACACCATCCAGACCGCGATGGAGATCGACCGCGAGCTCTCCGAGCTCGAGAACGCGGCGCGGACGCGCGGCGTGGCGTCGGGCGCGGGCTTCATCTATCCGGTGACCATCGAGCGCGTCGGGCAATGGGCCCAGGGCCTCACCGGCCGGGGCTTTGTTCTGGTGCCGGCATCGGCCATAGTTCTCCCGAAGAAATAAACGGCCGGTTTGCCATGTCCCGCGCGGGCGGTTTCCTCAAGCACGACGATCTGCCCTACCGCCCCTGTGTCGGCATCATGCTGATCAACCGCGAGGGCCTGATCTTCGTCGGGCGACGCATCGACCAGACCATCGAAGGCTGGCAGATGCCGCAAGGCGGCATCGACGACGGCGAGACGCCGGCGCAGGCGGCGCTGCGCGAGCTCGAAGAGGAAGTCGGCACCAGCAAGGCGACGATCCTGCGCGAGATGGACGAATGGCTGGACTACGACCTGCCGCCGCATCTGCTCGGCGTCGCGCTGCACGGGCGCTATCGCGGCCAGCGCCAGAAATGGATCGCGATGCGCTTCACCGGTGAGGACGGCGACATCGACGTCGCCACGGCGGAGCCGGAATTCGCGGCCTGGAAATGGCTGGCGCCGGAAGCGCTGCCGCGCCTCATCGTGCCGTTCAAGCGCGACACCTACGCCAAGGTGATCGCCACCTTCCGCGACGTCGCCGGCCCGGCGGCGTGAGCGCACGCGCCCCCATCGTGATGATCCACGGCGCGTTCTGCGGGCCGTGGTCGTTCGACGCCTTCCGCGAACCCTTCGCGGCGGCGGGCTACAAGGTCCATGCCCCGGCCTTGCGCCATCACGCGCTCGGCAAGAAACCGCCGCGCGCGCTCGGCACCACCAGCCTGCTCGACTATGCCAAGGACCTCGAAGCCGTCATCGCCAAGCTCGACCGCCGCCGGTCCTGATCGGCCATTCGCTCGGCGGCCTGCTGGCGCAGATGCTGGCGGCCAAGGGGCTGGCGCGGGCGCTCGTCCTTTTGGCGCCGTGCCCCCCCTGGGGCGTGCTGCCGTCGACGCTGTTCGAGATCGCCTCGGCCCAGACCATGATGCTGGCGGGCAATCTGCACGACCAGATCCTGATGCCCGATTATGACGTGGCGGCGGCGCATTCGCTCGACCGGCTGCCGGCGGTGGAGCGCAAGCGGGTGTTCGCCGGCTTCGTGCCCGAATCGGGCCTCGCGACCTTCGAGATCATGCATTGGGGCTGGGACGGCAAGCGCGCCTCGCATGTCAGCGCCGACGCCGTGCGCTGCCCGATCCTGTGCCTCGCCGGCCAGCACGACCGCATCAATCCGCCCTCCACCATGCGCCGCCTCGCGGCGCGCTACGGCACGCGCATCGCGTTCGAGGAGCTGCCCGGCCACAGCCACTGGCTGATCGGCGAGCCGGGCTGGGAGAAGATCGCGGCGCGCGCCTTGGCGTGGCTGGACGAGGCGACGGCGGCGAAGAGCAAGGGCGGACGCTGAGCCCCTGCCGCGTCTTTCACGGAACAGGCTAGGGAGTTTCCCGTAGGCGGGCGCCCAAAAGGGCGCGTTGAGCCTCGGGCCGAAGACAATATTAATGGGTTCGGCGACACTTGGCGCAATGCCAGACCTCTACCGCAGACCATCCTACAAGACGCCGGACATATCTTCTGTCGAGGTGATCGGAATTGACGAACTCGACGATCCGCTGGTCAAGCTTGGGTGCCGCTATTGGACCGCGCTGCGCGGAACGCGGCGCTTCCCGGCCCGGGCCGAGATCGCGCCGCGCGGCATGCTGGCGTTCCTGCGTCATGTCGTGCTTCTCAAGGTGATCGACGGCGGTGTCGACTACGAATACCGGATCGCCGGCGACGCCCATGTCGCGGCGATCGGCGCGCCGTTCCAGGGCATGCGCCTGAGCCAGATCGAAGCTGTCGCGCCCGACTTCGGACGCATGGCGCGCGCCACCTATGCCCATGTCGTCGCGGCCGCGGAACCCTATTGCGTGCGCGGCTGGATGGGCCGCGACGTGCCTCACGCCCGCTTCGCCTATCATGAGAGCGCCTTCCTGCCGCTCGGGGCCACCGAAGCGGCGGTCGATCACCTGCTCATCGTCAGCGGCTATATCCCGCGCGCGCCGCTCGAAAGCACCGCCCGCGCTTAGGTGGCGGACGCTCAGTTCGTTGCGGTCGGCGCGGCGTAGCGCTTCTTGAAGTCCTTCATGAAGGTTTGCAGCGTGTCGATCGCGGCGATCTGCGCCGCCTGGTCGCGGAAGGGGGCGCCATGGGCGTCGATCCGCTGGGCGACGATGGCGAAGGCGGAGGCGTCGGGGCTGGCCTTCATCTTGGGGCCGAAATTGGCGCGCAGCCGCTCCAGGCTGGTCTCGTCATTGGCGAGCGAATAGGCGACGGCGGCGCGCATGACTTCCTCGCGCTCGGTGGCGCTGAGCGGCGCGGCGTCGCTGTAGCGCGTCGCCAGCAGTTCCTCCGCCTTCTGGCCGGCGACCGCCCAGTTGCCGCTCTCCCAATAGATGTCGGCGCGCAGCCTTGCGGTGTCGGAGGCATCGTCGACCGCGATCAGGTCGAGCGCATTGTTCCATTGCTTGAGGGCGGCGAAGGCGCGCGCCTCCAGCAGCAGGCGCTGGTGGTTGATGTCGTCGGGCAGAGTGCTGATCGCGGTGCCGCGGATGCCCGCCTACAATGAGGTGTGGCGGACGAACCCTATTTCCCGGCCCCTGCGCCGCGAAGCGCGTACCGAGAGACGGCTGATCGTCCGCTGACCGCGGCGGACCCGGTTCCCGCGAAGGTGGCGGCGCCGAAGCCCATCGTCGCGACCCGACCGGACCCGCCCGGCGCCGCGCGCCCGCGCGATGCGGCGGTCCCGAGCATCTCCGAGGTGATGCGCGAGGACCGCGGCTACTGGACGCGGAACAACCTCGCGACGCGTCATCCGCGCGTCGCGGGCGCTCTCCTGTTCGGCATCGGCGCCTTTCTCACGTCGGTCACGCTCGATACCCTCATGCACGGCGGCCGCTACACCACCCGTTCGGCCGCCCTCGGTCCGTTCGTGCTCGCCGTCGGTCTGTTCCTGGTGGTCGTGGGAATCCCACGCGACGAAGACCACCGGCCGACGGCGGGATGGAAAATGGGGATCATCGCCGCCTCGGTCGTGGGAGGCATCGCGGGGCTGGTGCTGCTGGGAATGCTCGGGCGTTAGCGCCGGGGTACGTCGATCGGGATCAAGGCAGTAGTGGCGCCGGCAGCGGCAACACCGACGCGCCGACCTTCACGCTGTTCTCCAGGAACCGGCTGTCGGGCGTGACGCGGACCTCGCCCTCGCCGAGCGCCTGGTCGTCGGCGGACTCGACCACGAACGATCCGTCTTGCGCCTGGAGGCCGATGGCGTTGCTGGCGATGGCGCAGCCTTCGACGAGTCGCGCGGCCGCCGCTCGCCGCGAGGCCGATCACCGCGTTGTCGAAGACCGCGGTGCCGTGAAGCGCGACCTGCGCGCCGCTCATCACCATGATGCCGTGCCCGTATTCATTGCCGGCCACGCCCGCGCCGTGAACCGTGGAGCGACGCAGCGTCACGACGCTCTCTGCCCCGTGATACGAGACCACGCCGATCGAGCTGCAGCGCGTGACTGCGCTGCCATCGAGCTCGATCACGCCGCCAGTACCGGCCTGCAGGCCTCCGCCCGACGTGCTGGGCTTGCCGGCGACGACGTCGCGGACGAGCACGCGGCTGCCCTTCACCGTTCCGTTCCGGCCCGCCGAGACTCCGCCGAGGATCGAGTGGGTCACTCCGACGTCGTCGAGGGTGACGGTGGAGCCGGCCGACACGAGCCCGAGGCCGAGGGAGAAGGCCGGCGCGGTCGTCCGGGCGACGGACGCGTGTTCTCGATCAGTGAGGTCTTCATGGTGAGCGTCGACCGGGTCTTCGTCATCGCGGCCGTCGTGTCGGCATACGCGCCGTAGGCCCACGAGTCGACGATCGCGCTGTTCTCGACCGTCGCCTTGGCGCCGGTGGTGATCTCGAGACCGATACCGCTTCGTTCGCTCGACACCAGGAAGGTCGCGGTCGGAACGGTGCCGCTCTTGGCCGGGCCGCGGACCACGGTATCGAGCAGCTCGAGCGACGAGCCGAGATCCTTGCCGAACACACCGATGCTCTCGGCATCGACGATGGCAGACGCACGCATCTTGATGTGCCCGGCGGCGGTGACCGATATGCCATGACCGCGCGCCGCGTTGCCGTCGACGCGGACGCCGTGGATGACGGTCTCGCTCGCCTCGACGGAGCCGGCGTCACCGACGAGCGCGGCGTCGGCGACGATGTCGCGGAAGATCGACCTCTCGATGGTGAGCAGCCCGCCGTCGACCGCGGAGGCGCCGCGCGAACGGTTGCTCAGCCCGGCGGACGGCGGCTTCTGTCCGGAGACGATCGAGCTGCGAAGCGTGACGTGCGTACCTTCGGTCGCGACGAAGAGCCCGTCGGTCCCGCCGGTGATGGTCACGTCTTCCGCGAGGACCTCGGCCGGACCGCCGGCGGAGCCCACGCCCGGCCCTTCGCGGGATCCTCGACGGGGTCGACGAGCTTCGCGCGCCGCACGGTCGCCTTGCTCTGATCGACCTCGATCCCCACGCGGAGGGAGCCCTCGATCACCACGTCTTCGATGGTCGCGTCGGCGCCGTTGTAGATGAGGAGACCGCCCGAGAAGCCGGTGAACGTGATGCCGCGAACCGCGATGGTGGGCGCTTGTCCCGTGAGGACGCCGCTCACGTCACCGCCGGGCGACGTGACATGCACCTGCGCTGCGCAGCGACCCACGACGGTGACCGGCTTCTCGATGGTCAGCCCTTCGACGTAGGTGCCGGCGTTGATCGCGACGGTCGCGCCCTTCGGCGCAGCGATCAGCGCTTCCTTGATGGTCTTGAAGTGCGTGGCGTCGAGGTCGGCAGCGCCGTAGTCGTCGTCGACGAGGATGGCGCCGGCGGGCGGAAAGGGCGCGTTGCAGTCACCGACCGGAACGCAGCTCGGCGACGTGACGCTCATGCGCGTCGCGCCTGCACACGCCGCCGCGGGCGCGGGGATGTCGATGCAGCCCCAGCCCGACGGATCCTGCGCGGTGCCGGCCGGGCAAGCGCCCGTCCACCCGACGGGGACGCACGCCGCGTCGCCGATGCGGGGCCGGGTCCCCGGCGCGCACGTGTCCGCGACGATCTCGACGCAATAGCCGCGCTCCTTGTCGGAGAAGCCGTCCGCGCATGCGCTCGCCGCGGGAGGCGGCGCCGCGGCATCGACCGGGTCCGCAGGCGCCGGGTCTCCACCGCCACACGCGGACGCGATCGCGGCCGCGATCACGAAGAGAAGCCGCGACCGGACCATGGCCCATGTTCTGCCGGACGGAGGAGCTGCGCGCAAGTCCGCGCATGCTCCTTGCGTCGGAAACAGCGATGAATCCGCCCAGCAAGCCTCCGCAAGCGCGGCCCGAGCGCGAAGCCGGTCGTTCTTTTCACGATTCGTCGCGCCCCATGGGCGAGGAGATCCTGAAGCAGGCCGGGCAGGGGACGGCGCCGACCGAGGAGAACTTCCACACTCGCGTATGGCAGGCCACGCGGCAGTCCGCGGTCGATCGCTCCGGCGTCGGGGAGCGCGCAAAGGTGATCGGTGTCCTCCGCAAGGCGGAGGAGTTCATGAGCACCGCGAACCCGCCGCCGGATAGCGATGCCGACGTGCGCCGCGCCCTCGAGCTGGCGGGCGGCCGCCTCGGGCTGACGTACCGGGAGTACCGCTGCTACGTCGATGCGGATCCGGAGCTCGTCGAGCTGGAGCGCCGCGTCATCGTGGACGCCCGGCAGCGCTGGGGCGCTGCCGTCGTGGCCGCCCCGGTGGTTGCGCCGCCGGAGGAGACACGACCGGAGGCTCTAGCCGTCGCGCTGTTCGCGCGCCTCTTCGTGCCGGTGGACTACACGCTCGAGTCGCACCGCGCGGTCCAGGTCGCCCTCGAGCTGAGGCGAACGTATGGCTCCGCGCTCTGCCTCTTTCACGCCGCGCAGAGCACCGGCTCCGACGATTGGATCGCGGGGATCGGTAGCCCGGCGGTCGGTGGCGACTGGGTGATGCAGGCCAAGGCGCGGCTCCGGCGCTTTCTCGATCACGTCGCCCCCGATGCCGGGCCCGAGGTGGAGATGAGCTCGAAGGTGGGCCTCCCGCTGGTCACCCTCGGCAGCGCGGCGCACGAGTGGGGCGCGACGCTGGTGGTCGCGGCCGCGAGCCTTCACGCGAGCATCCTTCGCTCGCCCGCCGAGAAGCTGCTGCGCGCGATGCGCCTGCCGTCGCTGATCATTCCATTCGAAGCCCGTCGCTAGGGCGCTCGCCGAGGTGTCAGCGCGCCTTCTTGATGCGTGCGGTGTACACGGAATGGACCCGTGCGCCGCTGCCGCCACGATGCAGCTCGTACTGAAAGCCCGCCGCCCGGAGATGCTGCTCGAAGCCCGAAGAGCCGCCCTCGCACCACACCGCGAAGATGCCGTCGGGCGTGAGCGCCCGCTTCACCGTGCGCATCGCGCCTGGCCCGTAGAGCGGGTCGTTCGGGCGAACGCGGTGCTGGGGTCCTTCGTACATGTCGAGCAGGATGGCGTGCAGCTTGCCGCTCTCGGGACCGTCGGCAACGTCGGCGATGCGGCGCGCCACGTCGACGACGTCGATGGTCACGCGTGGGTCGCTGGCCGCATCGCCGATGAGCGAGGCAAGCGGTCCCTTGCACCAGTCGAGCACCACCGCGTTGAGCTCCGCGACCGAGACCTCCGCATCGTCTCCGAGCTCGTCGAGCGCGGCCCGTAGCGTGAAGCCCATGCCGAGGCCGCTCACGAGCACGCGGGCGCGCCGCACGTTGCGCAGGCCTGCGCACCCCAGCTTGGCGAGCTGGTCTTCCGAGCGGTGCGCCGCGCTCGTCATGAGCACGCGACCGTTGATGGTGATGAGGAAGTCCTTTGCACCACGGCGACGCAGGTCGAGCCGGCCGTCAGCCGTGGGCACGGAAGCGAGCGTTTCCCAGGGAAGTGCCACGAGCGATGGTCCCTCCTTACATCGATTGCCCGGGGAAACCATCCGAGAACGACCGCGCTCACCCTTCTCGATTGGCGAGAGGCAGCCGGATGGTGAACGTCGTGCCCTGCTCGGGGATCGACTCCACGGAGACCTTGCCGCCGGCAGCCTCGACCACGCGCTTCACGATCGAGAGGCCAAGGCCGGTGCCCGCTGCCTCCGCTGCCTCGCGCGCCCTGAAGAACGGCTCGAATGCCTGGCGAGCGCTCTCGGCGGACATCCCGATTCCGTTGTCACTCACGAGGAGCTCGTACGCGTCGTCGGCGACGCGGCCGGTGATCGCGATCTTGGGTGGAGCGTCGCTCCTTCGATACTTGAGCGAGTTGTCGACGAGGTTCCAGAGCGCCTGGTGCAAGAGGCCATCACTGCAGACGACGACCGCGTGCTCGCAGGTGACGGTCAGGGTGCCGCCCGCCGCCTCCACTGGCGCAGCCATCTCCTCGGCGACGGCTGCTGCGGTGAGGCACGGATCGCTCGCCACGAGCCGCGTCTCGGCGCCGATGCGCGAGAGCGCGAGGAGATCGCGAATGAGGGTCTCCATTCGCGTGACGGCGCGGCGGAGAACGGCGGTGGTCCCGGCTTCGTCGGGGGCGCGGGCGGAGAGCCTTGCGGCGGTGAAGTTGATGGTGGTGAGCGGCCCCCGCAGATCGTGCGCCACGCGCCCGGCGAACGCGTCGAGGTCACGATTGCGCTCGTGGAGAAGGAGCGCCGTTCGCGTCAGCTCCTCTTCGCGGCGCGCGACCATGCCAAGAACGACGATCGCGATGACGACGCCGAGCGCGCTGCCGATGATCGCGAGACCGTCGAGAAAGTAGATCGACGTTCGTTGACGCGTCCCGAGCTCGACGAGCTGCGCCTCGGCGTCCTGCCGCGTCGCCTGGAGGAGCTCGGTGGTGCGCATGTCGAGCGAATCGAAGCGTGGCTCCAGCTCGACCAGTCGCTTTCGCGCCTCGAGATCGTCATTCCGGCGAGAGAGCTCGATGATCTGCGCGCTGCCGCGCCTTATCGCTGCGACCTCTTCTTTCTGCTGCTGCCACGCCGCCTCGGCGAGGCGCGATTTTGCGCTGACGTCGTACGTTCGCGCGGCCACGGCGTAGTCCTCCTGGACCATCGCGAGCCTGCCTTCGATCTCTGCCGTATTGATCTCTTCGCTCTCGAAGATGTGGTCATCGAGGAGCAGCTTCTCGCGATTGAGGTCCCGCTCTAGCTGCCATACGAGCTCGATGTTCGTGAACGAGCTCTCCATCACACTTCGATTCTTCGCGTAAACGCTGCGTGCGTTGGAGACGCCCACCAGGCTGATCGCCGCGAAGGCCGCGATGATGCCGGCAAACGCGGCACGCAGGAGCCAGCCGCCGATCCTCGGCAGCTGGACCGAAACGTTGGGTGTCATGGCGTGCACCACCGAGCCGTGAAGCATCCCGTCGGCCACCGATGACGGTGATCGGACCGTCGCGCTCGGGGCGCGGATGCTCAACCGCAGAGCGCTTCGGACGTGCACGCCCGCGGCGGCTGGAGAGGCGCATTGCGTGCGTCACACGACGCTTGCCGGATCGCGGTCAGGCACGCCGCGAGACGGTCGCTGGGGATCGCGTTGCCACAGGCTCTGGTCGGGGCCGCGCGTGCGATGCGCTCACGCTTGTCGCTCAGACACGCGTCGGCCGAGCCGTACTTGTGACCCGGTCCCACGCCTCCGCAGAACGACTCTCGATCGCACAGGGCCCGCGCCGCGCGCTCCATGGCGTCGGCCATGTCGGCCGGTACGCTCGGCAGCGTGCCTGGGGCCACGGGCTGGGGCCGCTCCGCGGTCACCTCGCCACCGGCGGGATTCTCGCGGCGCGGCGGAGGCACGGCCTCGGTCCGTCCGATCTCCACCGGCCCGACGCCCTCGGAGACGGAATGGGTCTGCCCCGCCGGACCCACGAATCCCGTGTTGTCGACGGTGCGCAGGTCGGGCGATCCCGCCGCGGCGATCTGCGCGCTCGTGGCCTGCGCGCGCGGCGTGGGCTGGGAGCTCGAGCACGCGGCGATGACCGTGACGGTGGCGATGGCGCAAATGCGACGGAGCATCCGGGGAGGGAAGCAGCGTGCGTGCCGTCGAGCCGGCCATTGGGGTGATGCGATCGCTCGGTAAGGCTGTGTTCGTTGGCGGGACCTCGATCACGTGGCATCGTGCGCGCGACCATGAAAAGCAGCACGAAACGAGGGCTCGGCGTCGGCGTGTCGGCATTCCTTCTCGGAACGGCATGCTGGTCGGTCGTCGTGGCCTGCGGGACGGACGAGGCACGACCGAGCTTCAGCATCGAGGATGCGAGCGAGGCGGAGGCGCCGCCGCCGTCGGTCGACGGCTCGTTCGAGCCCGCCGATGCGGGGTGCGCGCCCGCCGCGCCGGCGAGGCCGATCGCGACCGCGCCGAGCACGCACTTCACGTCGGGCAGCTGCACGCCCACGCAGGTCGACGGCTACCTCAAGGACTGCCTCAAGTCCGACGGCAACGTGTGCAACGCGTACAAGACGGCGAACCCGACGTGCGCGACGTGTGTCGAGAGCAACAGCGGCGATCCGGCGTGGGGACCGATCGTCTTCTACGGCGCGCACCAGTACTACGACTACAACTTCGGCGGCTGCATCGCGAACGTGACCGGGGACTACGCGGCGACCGGATGCGGAGCGGCCGAGACCCGCTACCTCGAGTGCCGGCGCGCCGCGTGCGCGACGTGCCTGCCCGCGGGCCTGCCGCGCAACTACGCGCCGTTCTACGCGTGCGAGAACACGGTGGCGACGGACAAGCTCTGCACGGAGGAGCTCACGGGCGTGAACACGGCGTGCGCCGATTACTTCGCGGCCAAGAACAAGGATGCGTGCCAGTCCACCGGCCTCTCGTCGGACGACTACCTGCGTCAGCTCATGACCGCGTTCTGCGTCGGCACGGGGGACGCGGGCACGGATGGCGGCGACGGGGGCGACGGCGGCCCGTAGAATCGCGATCGATGGCGTGAGGAGGAAGAAACTTCCCTTTACGGCGTAAACGACAGCGAGGGAACGCGGACGATGTTGGTCGCGCGCAGCGTCATCGAATCAGGGAGTGGTCGCATGGAGTGGGCGGTGGCGTTCGCCCCGCGCATGCGCATCTCGATCGTCCAGCGGCGGGGGCTCGTGCTCGACACGCGGTACGTGCCGGCGGCGCCGCAACCCGCGAGCGGCAACCCGTGCCTCTACCTCGTTCGCAACGGGACGCTGCGGTGGCAGGCGGCAGGTGCCGAGCACGCGACGACCGGCCCGACGGCGCTCGTCGTCTCGCAGGAGCACCTCGAAGGGGGCGACGGACGACGCTCGCTCACGTACCAGACCGACGCGGAGCACTTCACGCTCATCGAGATCCATCTGGACGAGCAGGACACCCTGCTGCGCGCCGGTCCCGATCCGATCCCGGTCTCGCTGGGCGAGCACGAGTGGAGCCTCGTGGAGCGCGTCTGCGCTCTCGGAACGCACGACGACGAGAGTCTCATTGCCGCCATCACGCGCCTTCTCGATGCGCTGGCGCAGCTCGCCTTCCTGAGCCCCGGCGTCGCGGTGAGCGCGGCGCGACCGGACAGTCCGATGTTTCGGCTCCTGTGGAGAGCGCTGCGTCCCATCGCCGAGAATCTCGATCTGCTCACGACGGTCCGGCAGATCGGCGACGCGATCGACGCGACTCCCCACGAGGTCGATACCTACGTTCGCAAGTTTCTCGCCGCGTCGGGGCTCGTCGGTGCCAAGTGGCGCCCTGCCTCTCGCCACCTCCGGTTGAAGATGGCGGTCATCATGCTGAGCGCCGACGACACGAGCGCTGCCGAGGTGGCGTGCGTGATCGGCTACGGCAGCGCGGACGCGATGCTGCGTGCATTTCGAGACGCCGGCCTGCCCTCACCGGGCGCGGTCCGCACGGCCTTGCGAGCCAACGCCACGCGCGGCGGCGAGGTCGCGCCCGCGCCTGCGACGCGGTAGTCTTTTTTCGTGGGCAGACGTGATCGCGCACTCGGCCTTGCCGCGCTGCTGCTTTTCGTCGCTTGCATCACGGGATGCGGCTTGCTCGTGTCCTGGGACAGCTACGACGTCTCGCTCGGCGGGTGACGGCAACGGCGTGACGTACGAGGTCCGCGGCCACGATCGACGGGCTCGGCACCGCGAAGGCCGTGCTGGTCCTGAACGGAAACGCCGCGGCCGCGATCACGGTCGGCGACGGGGAATTCCGGTTCACCGAGCGCATCGCCGACGGCGCCTCGTATGGCGTCGGGCTGCTCGCCGAGGTCCCGGGCCACCCGTGCACGTTCGAGCGCGAGAGAGGAACCGTCGCAGGCGCCGACGTGACAGGCCATCGCGATTCATTGCCCGGTCTCGCACGACGCCGACCTCGTGAGCCTGCTCGTCTCGGCGGGCGATCTCTCACCGACCTTCGATCCGAAGATCGAGGCGTACACGACGAAGCCGGCCGGCGTCCCGCGGCTCTTCCCACCGCCGCCCGTCACGACGGTCACCGCGAAGGCGCACGACTCGGGGAGCGACGATCGCCGTCGGCGGCAAGCCGGCCGGCGTGGGATCGGCAAACACGCCGGTGCCGCTGGTCGATGGACCGAACTCCATCGACGTCCTCGTGACCGCGGCGGACGGGGTCACGACACGTCACTACGCCGTCGCCTTCAGCGGGCACGCAGTCGATCGACTACCTCAAGGCTTCGAACCCGCGCAGCGGCGCGACCTTCGGAGTCTCGGTCGCGATCTCGGGTGACACGATGGTGGTCGGTGCTCCCAAGGAGCGAAGCCTCGCCAAGGGCGTCAACGCACCGCCCGAGCCCTACTCGACGTCGGTCCCCAATACCTATGCCGGCGCGGTCTACGTCTTCACGCGGACCAAGGGAGTCTGGTCGCAACAGGCCTATCTGAAGGCGTCGAATACCCACGACGGCTCGGGGGGCCGAGTTCGGGACCTCGGTCGCGCTCTCGGGGGACACGCTCGTCGTGGGCGCGCCGTTCGAAGCGAGCAAGGCGACCGGCGTGAACGGCGATCAAGCGGACGTCTCCGCGCTCGCCGCCGGCGCCGCCTACGTGTTCACGCGCACCGGCGCCACGTGGTCGCAACAGGCTTATCTCAAGGCCTCGAACACCAGCGCGGGAGCGTTCTTCGGATATGCCGTGGCCGTCTCCGGCGACCACCGCGGCGATCGGCGCGAGCTTCGACGGCGGCTCCGGAGCGGCGTACGTGTTCACCCGCACGGCACGGCGTGGTCGCAGCAGGCGTACGTCAAGGTCACGACGCCGTCGGCGGCGCCTCAGCTCGGAGCGTCCATCGCTCTCGCGGGAGACACGCTCGCGGTGGCGCGCCCAACGAGTCGAGCAATGCGAGCGGCATCGACGGCAACGAAGCCGACACGTCGCTCGCAGCTCGGGCGCGGCGTACGTGTTCACCCGCACGGGCACGACATGGTCGAGGCAGGCGTACGTCAAGGCGTCGAACCCGACGGTCAACGCGGGGTTCGGCGTCTCCATCGCGCTGCTGGGTGACACGCTCGCCGTGGGCGCCTACGGCGCCCGAAGCGACATCATGAACATGGCGATTGCGGAAGGCGGCGCGTACGTCTTTGCGCGTGCGGGCACGGCGTGGTCACAACAGGCGTTCGTGCGTCCTGCCCAACCACAGCCCGGGGCCACGTTCGGCCGTTCGGTCGCGCTCGCGGAGAACACCCTGGTGGTCGGCTCGGACAACGAGAGCGGCTCCTCGAAGGGCATCGACGGCGATCAAGCTGCCCAGTCGGCCGGCCAGGCCGGCGCCGCCTTCGTCTTCACGCGTACGGGCACGAGCTGGTCGCAGCGCCATTACCTCAAGGCAACGAATCCGCGCGCCGACGCCCGCTTCGGCATCTCGGTCGCTACCTCGAAGGACACCGTGGTGGTCGGTTCTCTCGCGGAATCGAGCAAGGCGATGGCGTGAACGGCGACGCCACCGACACTTCGCTCGCGGAAGCGGGGGGCGCGTACGTTTTTCGGTAGTCTGCCGCAAGTGAACCTCCGAAGCTCCGCTGCCGCTCTCCTCGCGCTCACGCTCGTCACGGCCATGCCTGCGCGGGCCGGTGCGGAGGAGAGCGCCGTGACCACGGCCCTCGAGCCGGCGCCGCTGCCCGTGCTGCTCCGCCCCACCGTGCCGAACCTCACGCTGACCGGCGCGCCGTCGCGCAGCCTGCCGCTCGCGATCTTCGCGAAGACGCCCGAAGACGTCCGGCTCTCTCACGGCGCGAAGACCGCCCTCATCATCACTGCCGTCATCGTCGGCGCGCTGCTGATCACGGGCGCTGTGGTGCTGTCCCGGCCGGGCCACTTCTAGCCACCGAAGAAGCACCTGTGACAGGGCCTGGGTGAGCTGTCTGGCCGCCTCCTCGTGACTTGACCACATAACGATCGTTATGTAGCTCTTGCTCACCATGCGCCTCTCACCCTCGCTGTTCTTCACGACCACCTGCGAGCCCGCACTCGCGTTCTACGAGCAGTGCGGTCTCGGCAAAGGCAACGTCATGCTCCGCTGGGGTGACAACGGAATGCCCGTCCGCACCGAGCGCATGCGCGGCAAGGTCCTGATGGCGCGCTTCGAGGGGCCCGGCGTGATGTTCACCGCCTCGGACAACGATGACGCCGACCCGATGAAGGGCTCGGCCCTCATGCTCGAGTTCGACGAGCCCGCGGCGATGACCGAGACGTTCGCGCTCCTCTCCGCGGGAGGCAAGGTCACGGTGCCGCTCGGCCGCCAGTACTGGGGCACGGACTTCGGCATGCTGGTGGATGCCTTCGGCGTGCAGTGGATGTTCAGCCACCTCCCCGCCGGCGCGCTGCGTAGACGCTAGGCCTTGCCGCGAATGCGTCCGCTCGCCACGCGAACGGCGGCGGCGATCTCCTCGGCGAGCGCCGGATCGCGCACGGCACGTGCGAGGGATACGCCACCGGCGAGCAGCGCGAGGAGAACGATGCTCTCCCTGCGGCGCGCCGCGCGGGAAGGGGCGTCGAGTCCCTCGGCGACGGCGTCGATGACGCTCCGGAGCTCCGCCTCGTAGCTGTCCCGCGTCTCGTCGTCCGCGCGAGAGACGTCGCCGGTCAGGCTCTGCAGCGCGCAGCTCTCGGACGGATCGCAGGTTCGCCGCTCGCTCAGATAGAAGGCCACGAAGCGCCCGACCCACTTCGCGTGGGCGTCGGCGCGCACCGCACGGATGCCGCTCTCGAGATCCTGCAAGCCCGCCACGACAGCCTCTCGAAACGCGTCGGCCTTGGACGAGAAGTGCGCGTAGAACGCGCCGGACGTCACGCCCGCGGCCTGCGCGAGCCGGTCGACGCCGGAGGCACCATAGCCGTGGCTGCGAAACGCGCGTCCGGCGCCTGCGAGGATCCGTGCGCGCGTCTCCTCTTTCTTGCCTGCGGGGTGTCCCATGGTCTCCTCGAGATAACGATCGTTATACGCGACCCTCGCGGTGTGCGCGCACCGCATCCCACGCCTCCTCGGCCTCGGTCTTCGCGGCAATGACGGCGCGCTTGTCGTGCACCTTCTTGCCGCGGCCGACGCCGATGGTGACCTTCACGCGTCCCTCCTTGAAGTAGAGGTCCAGTGGGATGAGCGTGTAGCCCTCGCGCAAGACGACGCGCTCCAGGTGGCGGATCTCCTTCGCGTGGAGCAGCAGCTTGCGCACGCCCTTCTCGACATGCGGGAAGGCGCGCGCCGCGAAGAAGGATGCGATGTGCATCTGACGTAACCAGACCTCGCCCTTGTCGATGGTGGCGTACGCTTCGGTGAGCTGCACGCGTCCTTCGCGGAGTGATTTGACCTCGCTGCCGCGCTGCACGATGCCGGCCTCGTAGCGCTCGGAGATGGCGTAGTGGTACGTCGCGGCGCGGTTCTGCGCGATGTACCTCTGCGCTTCCTTTCGGCCGCCGGAGCTCACGCTCCATGCTCGCATCGATCCCGCAGTCGCGGCAGGCGTATCCGCCCGTCCACACCTCCCTTTGATACGCTCGGGACCATGAACGAGGTCCCCAAGGTCGCGCTCGTGCTCGCGGGGGGCGCGGCCCGGGTGCCTACGAGGTCGGCGTCGTGCAGCACATCGTGGAGGAGGTCTCTAAGGACCTCGGACGCGACGTGCCGCTCGACATCCTCTGCGGCACGTCGGTCGGCGCGCTCAACGCGTGCGCGCTCGCGGCGTTTGCCGACGAGCCACGGCAAGCGCGCTACGCACCTCGCGGACCTCTGGACGAAGCTCCGCGTCGAGGAGCTCGTGCAGCCCGACCTCCGCGGCATCCTCTCCATGGGCAAGCGCTGGCTGTGGGGCAGCCGTGATCTCGGCGCGGCGACCGCCGGGGAAGGCGGGCTCGTCGATCCGCAGGGGCTCGAGCGGCTGGTCGAGGCAGCCATCCCGTTCGCCGCCATCGACGAGCACCTGCAGAAGGGGCGCTTGTCGGCGCTCACCGTCTCGACCACCCACATCGCGAGCGGTCGCACCATCGTCTACGTGCACCGGCGCGAGCGTGATCTTCCTCCGTGGAGCCTCGATCCCACCATCACGCCACGCGCGGCCGCCATCACGGCGCAGCATGCGTTCGCGTCGGCGGCCATCCCGCTGCTCTTCCGTCCGGTGCGGCTCGACGGCGAGTACCACTGCGACGGAGGCCTCCGGCAGAACGTGCCGCTCTCACCGGCGCGGAGGCTCGGGGCGCGCGGCGTCATCGTCGTGAACCCCCGCTACATCAATCCAGCCCCCGACGACGCGCTCGGCAAGAAGACCGAGGACGTGGTTCCGGGACCGCTCTTCCTGCTTGGCAAGACGCTCAATGCGCTCCTCCTCGATCGCATCGACACCGACACCGATCTCGCGCGCCTGCGCAGCATCAACGACATCCTCGAGGCTGGTCGTCGAAAGTTTGGCGACACGTTCGTCGACGACATCAACGAGGCGCTCGGTCATCCCAAGGGAGGGGCATGCGCCCGATGAGCTCGATCCTCATCCGGACGTCGCAGGACATCGGCAGGCTCGCCTCCGCCTACGTTCGCTCGCCGACCTTCGCGCGGCGGGTGGGCGGCGGCGCGGGCCGCCTCATGCGCCGCCTCGCCGACCGCGAGCCGCAGGACGAGTCCGATCTCCTCTCCTATCTGCTCTTCGACGGCGAGTTCGCCCGTCAGCTCATCGAGGTGGGCCGCGACGACGCGCGCGCACGGCACGCCGAGCTGTGCGCGTTCTTCGAGTCGATGTCCCAGGCCTAGGGCTTCGCGTTCGCGAGCATCCACGCGTACACGTCGCCGTAGCCGCCGCTGAGATCGTACGTTTTGGTCCAGACGTCGTGCTGCCCTCCCGCGACAGGCGTCCACTTCACGTCCTTGCGCGGAGGCTTCGGGCACGCGAGGAGGTTGATCATCGCGTCGTGATCGCCGCCGTAAGCGACGCGCGGATCCATGTCGCCGTGCACCGACCAGAGCGCGAGGTTCGCCACGAGCCCGCAGCCGTCGGCCGCCCATGCATTGCCGGGGTCGCCCGAGATGAGCAGCGCTGCGGCCACCGTCGCGCCCTTGTGGCTGGTGAGGTAGCTCCACGAGCCAATCGCGCCGCAGCTCAGGCCCGTGAGATAGATGCGCTTTGCATCCACCTTGTACTTCGCCTGCGCGAACGTGAGGAAGGCGTCGATGGTCTGCGAGGACGGGCACCCGCTCGCGTTCTGCGGGCTGAGCACGATGAACGGTCGCGTGTTGGACCACGCGTCGTTCTTGATCAGCTTCGGCGGTCCGTTCGCCAGGACCTTCGCGAGATCGGTGGTGCCGTTGCCGTCCTCGCGAGGCCGTGCCAGAACACGAGGAGCGGCGTCGCGACGGTGCCGTCGTAGCCGGGCGGGAGATATTCGTAATAGCCGTTGGCCGACGCCGTCGAGCCGAGCGGCCGCTGCACCTGCCGCGAGGACGGAGGGCCCGCGTCGATCGGCGTCGCGTCCTTGACGCTGGCATCCTTCGCTCCACCGTCCGGCAGCGCGGGCTTTCCGGCATCGCCGCCCTGCAGCACGCTCCCGTCGGGCTGGGCCGACGGGTCGTCACCCGGGCCCCGTCGTCGGGGTCGGCCGCGGGATCGGTGGTGGCCGAGCAGCGACGAGCACGCGAGCAGCACAGCGGTCTTGCGCAGGAGGCTCATGCGCTCATTTTACACTGTATCGGGAAGCGGTCGAGCGCGGCGTCAGGGCTCCTGCTGGTTGCGGAGGAAGTCCGCGACCTCCGCAAAACGACGCTGAAGGTAGCCGCGCACGTCGTCGTCGATGGTCGGGTCCGCGAGCGCGGCGTTCATGCAGCGAAGCCACGCGTCGCGCAGGGCGATGTCGACCGGAACGTGTCCGTGCCGCATGCGCAGGCGCGGATGACCGTTCGCGCGCGAGTAGTCGGCAGGACCGCCGAGCCACTCCACGAGAAACGCGGTGAACCGCTCGCGCACGACCGGCGAGACGCGGGTGCCGCTCTCGTCGCGCCGATGGACGGCGACGAGCGCGGGCTCGTGTGCGTCCATGTGATCATAGAAGCGCTTCGCGAGCGACACCGCCGCGTCGAGGCCGATGGCCTCGAACGGATTGTAGTCGGGACCGAGCTGACGAGACGTCACGACGGCGACGCTACTTCTTGGTCTTGGGCTGACAGCTCTTGGCCGCCGGCGCGGTTGCGCCCTTCGCCTTCTTGGCGTCCTTGGCCTTCGTGCAGGTGACGCCCTTGCCCTTGCACTCGAGGTCGTACTCGCAGGCGCCGCCGACATCGACGAGACCTTCGACCACGCCCTCACAGGGCTTGCCGTAGGCATCGAGCGGGGCCTTGAGCTCCTTCTCGAAGCTCTCGATCTCCCGGAACTTGGGCTCGGTCGCGAGCTTGACCTCGGTCTTGCACACGTCGGGCTGGGTGCCGAGGCTCGTGATGCACGCCGAGGCCTTCTTGCCGTCGAAGGAGACGCTCTTGCCGACGCGATCCTTCAGGACCTCGGGGCTCATGCCGAGGACCTTCAGCGCAACGTTGCCGGTGGTCGCGCACTCGGCCTCGTTCGGCAGCCAGCGCTTCTCGGCCTTCATCGACTTGCCGACCGCGCTGACCTCCTTCTGGAGCTCCGGCTTGTCGAAGCTGCCGAACGAGGCAAACATCATGGCGGTCATCGTGACCGTCGCCTTGACCTTGTCGTTCTTGCACTGGTCGATCATCTTGCAGGTGGTCGGCGCGACTCTTGGAGACGAACTCGTCGAGCGTGGTCTCCGCCGCCGGTGCAGCCGCGGGGGCAGCGCTGGAGGCGCTGCTCGCTGCCGCGCCGCTGGCGGCAGGGCTCGCCTCGGCGTCCGCGCCGGTGATTGCGCCCTTCTTCTTGCAGCCGACGGTGGCGAGGCCCGCCATGGCAAACGTGAGCACGAGAAACGAAGCGCTGGCTTCATGCGACTCCCCTCGGCCCACTCCTAGCATTCTCTCGTGACAGAGCGGAGAGATGCGCCGAGCCCCCCTCTTCATTGCGGTTGCCTTGGCGTCGCGACGACGGCTTGCCAAGGGGCCTCTGGCTCCGGCAGCGCGACCATGACCGCGAGCAGGCGTCTCAGAACGGGTAGCCGAGCTCGACGTAGACCTTCAAGCCCTCACCGGCCATCGCGACGTCGACGCGACCGAGCACCGTCGGAGGAACGAAGGCGCGAAAACCCGACTCCTTCCGCGACGCGCACGTGGGAGAAGATCTGGTCGCGATCGGAGAAGACCTGGCCGACCGCGATGAACGGGTCGATACGCCATTCGGCGGTCACGCCGAAGATATGGGTATTGAAGAGTCGGACGCGCTGTTCGAGCTCGACGGTCCAAGCGCCGCGATCGATGAAGCGGTCCTCCGTGAACCCGCGCATCAGGTACGAGCCGCCGAGGCTGCTCTGATAGTAGAACGGCGTATCCCGCGAGCTCACGTAGCTCGCAAAGAAGCGCGCGCCGAGGTGCAGCCAGTCGAGCTCCTGAAGCAGGCCGCGCGTCTCGAATTCGAATCTCGCGAAGTTTGGACTCTTCTCGAGCCCATAGAAATAGCGAACGGACCATATGCTGTAAAAGCCAGCTCGTGAGAACTCGTATTGGGGCCGGGAGTCGTAGCGGACGTCGATGCCGCCACCCATGACCGCCGCGCCCTTCATGCCCGGTACATCGGGAAAGACATCCTGCGATGCGGGAAGATCGGGGACGGACCGGCGGTTGACGTTGTCTCCGTAGAAGGCCACCCGGGCGCCAACGTTGAAGTTCGATCCCAGGTTGAGCCCGCGACGGAGCTCCAGCTGACCGCGCACGCGCGTATGGCTGGTCTCCGCCGAGTCGTTGGTGTCGGGGCCGAGCCCGAAGAAGCGAAAGAAGACGTTACGCTCCACGCGCAGGAGAACGTCGTCGGTCCAGCGTCCGGACTCTCGCGGGCGATTGCTCCACAGCAGGAGGCCCGACCAGTTCACATGCTGGCTCACGCTCGCGCGCAGCGTGAGCGCGCGCGGCAGATCTGGATAGTGAAACCAGCGCATCGTGCCCGTGACGCCGAGCACGCTGTTCCACGAGACGCTCGGCGCGACGATCGACACCGTTCGCCGGCTCTCCGCGTCGACCACGAGGAAGACGGGCATGAACCCGAAGGTGTTCCCCTCGTTGGGCAGCGTCGAGTAGATGGGAAGCGGGATGATCTTGGTGTCGGTCCCGGTCTTCTTCTGGTCCGACGGCGCGGGTGACGGCGCGGGCGTGGGCGCCGGTGCGGCCGCGCCATCGTCAGCCCTTGCGACGGCACACCACAGCACGACCGAGCATCCGAAGACCGCGGCGATCGTTCTTCGAATGTGCCGATCCATTGGAGGCGGTCGCCTCGCAATCTAGGACCCGGACCACCGCGAGCAAGGCGGCGGAAACCAGCAGCGATCCCCGAGCTCAGGGCTCGCAGGCGTAGAACTCACCGTGGAACGAGCCGACGTACGCTGCGTCGTAATGGAGCCCGGTCGACGCGGTGAATCCGAAGTAGCCGAGGAAGCCCGAACGCGTCGACCGACGATGCTGATTGCCGCACCGCGTCGTCGGTGTTGACGACGGTGAGCTGTCCTTTGCGGAGGCGCAGCTTCACCCTGCGGAGCGCGCCCACGAGCGTGTCGGCCCGGACCATCTTGGTGGGCGTGTTGTCCGAGGTGCCCGCATCCATGTCGTGGACGATGAGGGTAGGGAACGTGTCTTCCTTCGGGTCCGGTTTGCTCAGCTTCACGTCGACCTTGATGGCGACCGCGCCGCCACTGACCTTCGGGATGGCGAGCTCCTTGCCCGGATTGCCGGTCGCGAGCACGCCCGCGTCGCCGGTGTCGAGCCATGCCGCTGCGACGCCATCGGCGCAGGGCTCGTCATCGTCGCACACGACGATGTAGTCGAACGTCACGTCGAACGCGGTGGTCGGCACCGGATCGCGGAGCCAGAGGCCGGCGCGTTGCGAGGGCTGCATGCTGGCATTAATGGCGGCCATCATCGTGCCGGTGCCTGGGTCGGCGGACTGCGGGTAGTCGGCCTGCGACGACGTCAGCAGCCAGCGGATGGGACTGATGATGGTGAGCGGGTCGTCGATGACGACGGGCACACAGCCCGCGTCGGCGTCGGCGGTGGGGCCTTCGCCGTCGCGTCCGCCGTCGAGCGGTGCGGCGCCGTCACGAGGTCGCCGTTGCCCGCGTCTTCCTCCGGAGCTTCACGAGAGCCGGTGGCGGCGACGCTGATCCCGCAGGCGACGATGGCGCCGCCGAGGACGGCGACGCCGATGATCCGCCATGCTGCCGAGACGCGCATCGCGGGGGATTGTACCTCCAGAGGGCGCGCCTCGTTGACCCTTTCGCGCGCCGGATGCGACGATGACGAGTGACCTCGAACGCGGGCCGGAAGGGTCGCATCGCCGTCCTCGTGTCGGCCGGTGCAGAGTGGCGAGCCGTCCGCGGGCAGCTCCCCGACGGCGAGGTGCGCACCTCGCCGTACGGTGAATGGCTGACGCATCGCTTCCCCGACGCCCCTGACGCCGACGAAGTGGTCTTCCTGCACGGCGGTTGCGGCAAGGTCGCTGCTGCCGGCTCCACGCAGTACGCGATCGACCGCTTCGCGCCGCGCCTTCTGCTCAACCTCGGGACCTGCGGCGGCTTCGGTGACACGCGCGTCGGTGACGTGCTGCTCGCGAGCGAGACGGTCATCTACGACATCGTCGAGCAGATGGGCGACCCGGACCAGGCGATCGCCGACTACACCACGAAGCTCGACGTGACGCTGTGGCCGGCCGGGCTTCGCGACCGTGTTCGGGTCGAGCGACTCCTGTCGGCGGATCGCGACATCGTCCTCGCTGATCTGCCGCGCCTCCGCGATCACTTCCGCGGTGTCGCTGCCGATTGGGAATCAGGGGCCATCGCCTGGGTCGGGGCACGCAACCAGATCCCGACGCTCATCCTCCGCGGTGTCACCGACGTGATGAGCGAACATGGCAATTGACGTATGGCAACGTCGCGCTCTTTCACGAGGCGGCGGGCAAGGTCATGGCGGCCCTGCTCGCGCTGACCGCCGAGGCCATCCCACAGTTCGTTTGCACGAAGTGACGCGCTCTCGGCTAGTGATGGACCATGGGCCATCGCGAAACCATCGCGCGCCTCCTGAAGGAGGCTGCCGCTTCGATCAAGAGTGATGCAAGAGGCGCCGTCGCCAAGCTCGAGTCCGCGTATGTCCTGGCGCGGGAGAGCGGCGACGCCGACGACACGGCGACCGTCGCCGAGGAGCTCGCGCGCGGCTGGGCACGCCGTCGCTCGGCCGGGCGATCGCTGTATTATGCATCGAAGGCCACGAAGCTGTCGCCGGACTGGAAGACCGCCTGGACCACGCTCGCCAAGACCTGCGAGCTCGCCGCCTCGCGCCAGGGCGACACGAAGCAGCGCCGCGCCCGCGCCCTCTACAAGGCGGGCCGCGGCCGCCTTCACGAAGGCCGCCTCGCTGACGAAGGATCCGGAAGACAAGCGCTGGCTCGTGGAGCTCGCCGGAGACGCCGCGCGGCAAGCGAAGCCTCCGAAGTAGCGTTCAAGGGAACGTCCGGGCAAAGTCGCCGTGATCGTGGCCCGGTCTGTGCGCTAGCATCGGACCATCATGGTCGGGATGAAGGTCACCCTCGCTGCCCTGGTGATCGCTGTCGCGAGCATCGGCCTCGCCTGCTCCTCCTCGAGCACCGATCAAGCGGCCGGCCTGCACGGCCCGCCGCCCGACTACACCTTCGGTCACGAGCGGCCACTGAAGGTGCTCCACGTGCCGGACAGCTACGACGCGTCCGTCGCGTCGCCGCTCGTCGTCGTTCTTCATGGCTACGGGGTCACGGGCACGCTGCAGGATGCGTTCTTCAATCTCGGCACCATCGCCGAGCGCGAGCGCCTCTTCATCATGGCGCCCGACGGCACTCCCAACTCGCACGGCAAGCAATTCTGGGAATGCGACCGACACGTGCTGCGACGTCGAGAAGTCGGGAGTCGACGACGTGAAGTACATCCTCGGCCTCATCGACGAGCTGAGCAGCTTCTACAACATCGATCCGAAGCGGGTGTCGTGGTCGGTCACTCCAACGGCGGCTCGATGGCGTTCCGGATGGCGTGTGACGCCTCCGAGCGCATCGCCGCGAGCGCCGATCTCGCAGGGCCGTACTTCCTGAATCAGGCGCTCTGCCAGCCGAAGACACCGGTCTCGATTCTTCACATGCACGGCACCTCCGATACCGTCGTGCCCTATCAGGGGGGACCCGGCCGCGACGGCGCCGGTCCGTTCGTTCCGGCGATCAACAGCGTGACCGCCTGGGCAGGCCTCGATCACTGCAACCCAACGCCCGACACGAGCGCGCCGCCGATCGATCTCGACGGCGACGTTCCCGGGGCCGAGACGAACGTGTCGCGGTATGTCGGGTGCACCCCTGGGATCGACGTGGAGCTCTGGACGATGCAGGGCTCGCCGCACGTGCCGTTCAACATGACGAAGAATTTCCCGGATCTGATCTTCGATTTTCTCTCGAAGCATCCCAAGAGCTGACTCTCCCTTCGAGAAGCAGGTGCCCGGGCGATCACCGTCGCGGCAAGCCATTGCCGGCAACGCCTTGCGAGCCAAACACCCTGGAACCGCCGATCGTCGGTGTTTCACGGGTTCGCTGGTCAGGGCATGGCGCTTGCGTACACGCTCGTCATGGACGCGATTTACGGCCTGACGATGGACCAGCTCGCCGAGATGTTCAGCAAAGAGGGAGAGCTTCGCACGCAGTACGGCCAGCAGCAGGGCCGGCAGGAGTTCGAGCGTTACCTGACGACGCGCGGCACGGACATCAACACGTGGGCGAACGCGTGGAACGCCTGGCACGATCGCTTCAAGGCGGACCCGACGGGACGCATGGAAGCGCAGTTTCACATGCGGCTCGCCGAGCTGACCGCGAAGGCGCATTTCGGCGACGTGCGGGACATGAGCCAGGACACGGAGGAGGGGATCACGCTCGACACGTACGCGCAGATCACCGTCGCCATCAGCCGGGCGGGCGCCAATGCGGACGACGTCGTCCGGCAGCACGGTCTCCAGGACGTTGCCCACTGGCAACGCGCCAACGCCGCCTGGAGCAAGAAGATGGGCGAGGACACGACCCACAAGCTCACGATGCAGTACGGGCAGCTGTACTCGAAGTACGCGGGCCCTTCGTTCCAGGAGGAGACGATCGCGCAGACCGCCGCCATCCTCGCCTCGGCGAACGCGCCGCGTGACGTGGTGAGCGAGCCCGAAGAGGAGCTCACCCCCGATCTGTGTCTGCGCAAGATGCAGTCGCCCAGCCAGAAGGAGCGGTGGAAGTACGCGGGCCACTATGCGCACATGGCTGACCTCGGAAATGTGCCGGACAAGATGGCGGCCATCGCCACGGTCACGCCGGTGCTCCTCGAGATGATCGAGCGGCACGACGAGCACACCACGAGCGACGCCGAGCGCGGCGCGCGCAAGCTGTGGGATCTCGGCGTTCGAGGCGACGACTTCCGCGGCGCCGTCGGGCGCTGCCTGAGTCGCGCGCAGGAGAAGCTGGTCTCGCTCCAGGCGGCGTTCGCGCCGATCCAGAATCAGGCCGTCCCCGAGCGCGTGACTCTGCAGTCGCGCATTCAGGACTACACCTCGCTCGTCGACACCATGTCCGAGGTTCAGCGTGAGGACTGGAGCACCGGCGTGTCCGTCGTCGCCGCTCCGTCGTTCGCGCCCGCGGGATGCATGCGCAGCCGGTGCCTTCCTTTCACGCGCCGCCGGTCCGGTCTTCGGGAGGCTTTCCGAAGTGGATCTTCGCTCCGGTGATCCTGCTCGGGCTCGGCGCCGCGTTCTACGTCGTGAAGGTGCGCCCGGCACAGAGCGCCGCCGCCGCCTCGGCGGCGACGGTGACCTCGGTCTCGATCTCTGCTCCGTCGGGAGCGGCGTCGACCGCGCCGCCGGCCGCGACCACCGCTCACGCCGCGACGCCTGCCGCTCCGGCCGCGGCTCCGAAGGGCAAGGCCGGAAAGAAGAAGTGAGCTAGCGGCGAGACTTCAGAAGACCTGACCGGGGATGCAGAGATCCTCGGTCCCTTTTCCGTAGTGGTCCTGGATGAAGCTCGCGAGCGAGACCGCATCCACGCAGTCTGCTCGGTAGGTATGGCCCCAGGCCGCCGCCGCGACCGGAACGTCGTTGGCGGCGCGCGGAGCGAGGATCACCCGCGTACGGACCGCCGGGTCGCAGAGCGGATCGGCGGGGACGGCGTCACGCACGGCGCGCAGGGCAGGGACGATCGCATCGCACTCCGCGCCGTCACACTTGTAGAGGAGCAGCACCGCGCCGTGCTCGAGGCTGTGGACGAGATGACGGTCGTCGACCTCGTGCGTGAGCTCCTGGAAGTTCGCCCAGGTATCGTAGTGCGGCCCGCTCGAGGGCGGATTCGAGGTGTAGACGACCGGCGTTCCTTCGGGCACGTGCGGGCTCGCCACGACGGGGACGGCCTCGATGCGCGCGTTGCACGGTCCGGCGTCGAAGGGGCCGGCCTCGACCGGAGGGGCGACCGCGTCCACGGCGGCGTCGGGCACCTTCTCGACGGGGTGGGGAGCGGCGACGGTGCGATCGGAGCTCGCGTCCTTGCTGGGCGGCGGCGCGCCTGCGCCCGCGGCCTCGTCATCGCTCCCGCACGCGCCGAGCGCGGCAAAGGCAACCGCTGCGGCGCATGCTGACAGCGCAAGAGCGAAACCCTTCCTCGGTGTCATAGAGGCGTCAGTATCTCACGTCTGCGCATCCCTCTCGAACCGCTTTGTTCTCCCACGTGCGGCGTGCGACCGTGATCGGCCCGATGCCGCGCCTCGATCCTCATTCCTACGCCGACGATACGCAGCCCCGAACCAAGGCCTTCGACTGGAAGGCTCGCGTCGATTTCCCTGCCAAGGTCATCCACGCCGAGATCACGCTCTCCTTCACGGAGCCCGCCGCGGGTGGCGCGCTCGATCTCGACACGCGCGCGCTGACCATCGATGCCGTGCTGGGCTCGAGCGGCGCCGCGCTCGCGCACACGCTGCACGAGGCCGACCCCATTCTCGGCAGCCGGCTCGAGATCACGTTGCCCAAGGGCACGACGTCGATCACCATCCGCTATCGAACGTCCCCCGAGGCGTCCGCGCTCCAGTGGCTCACCCCCGAGCAGACGCTCGGCAAGGAGCACCCCTATGTCTTCACGCAGTGCCAGGCGATCCACGCGCGCAGCGTGATTCTTGCCAGGACACGCCCTCGATCCGGCAGACCTTCACCGCATCGCTCGACGTGCCCGCTCGGCTGCGTGCGGTGATGGCGGGCCGCGCCCCACGAGCGCGAGGTGCACGGCGAGCGCGCGACGCAGCGCTTCGACATGCCGCAGCCGATCCCGCCCTACCTCTTTGCGTTCGCGGTCGGCGATCTCGCCTCGAAGGAGCTCTCGTCGCGCTCGCGCGTCTGGACCGAGCCCGCGCAGCTCGAGTCTGCGGCGTGGGAGTTCGCGCAGGTGGAAGACCACCTGCATGCCGCGGAGTCGCTCTTCGGACCTTACGACTGGGACCGCTACGATCTGCTCGTGATGCCGCCTTCCTTCCCGTACGGCGGATGGAGAATCCGCGGCTCACGTTCCTCACGCCTTCGCTGCTCGCCGGGGATCGCAGTCTCGTGAACGTCCTCGCGCACGAGCTCGCTCACTCCTGGACCGGCAACCTCGTCACCAGCACCACGGCCGAGCACTTCTGGCTCAACGAGGGATTCACGGTGTTCGCGGAGCGGCGCATCCTCGAGGCGCTCGAGGGGCCGGAGCTGACCGCGCTCCACGCCGCGATGGGCTACCAGAGGCTGCAGCAAGCCTTTGCGCAGCACGCGGAGCGGCCGGATCTCACCAAGCTGCGCACGCACCTCGCCGGCGTCGATCCCGACGAGGCGTTCAGCCAGGTGCCCTACGAGAAGGGCTATCTCTTCTTGAAGGTGCTCGAGGCCGCGGCCGGCCGCGAAGCCTTCGATCGACTGCTCACGACGTGGCTCGGAGCGCATCGCTTCGGCGCTGCGGACACCGATGATTTTCTCGCGCTCGTCGAGCAGGTGATCCCGGGCTTGCTCGCGAAGGTCGACGCTCCGGCGTGGGTCGACGGGCCGGGATTGCCCGCGTCCTACCGGCAGCCCGAATCCGCGCGGCTCACCGCGGTGCTCGAGGTGGTCGGGCGCGTCCCCACCGCCGCGGAGGCGAAGGCGTGGAGCGTGTCCGAGTGGCAGCTCTATCTCGAGGCCATGCCGAAGCCGTCGCCCCTTCCGATCTGCAAGGAGCTCGACGCCCAGTACGCGCTCACGCGCTCGAAGAACCCGGAGGTGCTCGCGAGCTGGCTGACCCTCGCGTGCGACTCGGGCTATGCGCCCGCGCTGCCGCGCGTGGAGGAGCTCCTCGGCAGCATCGGCCGGATGAAGTACCTGAGGCCGCTCTACAAGTCGCTCGCCGGGCGCACCGAGACGAAGCGGCTCGCGCGCGACCTGTTCGACCGATTCTCCGCGAGCTACCACCCGATCGCCAGCAGGTGGTACGCGGCGTGCTGAAGAGCGCAGGCGTGTAGCCCGCCCTCACCTGGGGGGGCGCACGGCCTTCATGACCATCGACGGCGACGCGCCGGCCTGGAGGAACGCGATCATCACGTATTCCTCGGCGGTCTTCTCGGCCCGCTCGCGCCCGTCAGCGCGCGGTGCGCGGCGTTGACGCGCCTCTTCTTGTAGCTCGTGTAGAGCGCCTGCGCGCCGTGGTGTCCCGGCTCCACGTTGCCGAGCAGCGCACGGGCGGCGTCGAGCGTGATGCAGGCACGGCCTTCGTCGGTCAGGTGGGCGCGGAGCCGGGCGATCTCCTCGTGCGAGAGGCCGAAGAGGAATTCCTCGAAGGCGAAGAGCTGCTCTTCTTCCACGTCGTCCTCGCCGAAGTAGTCGAGGAAGCGCTTGTCGCGCGCCTCCTTGAACAGGCGAAAGAGCTCGTGGGTCCCGAGCATCGTGCCGAGCACGGGCAAGAGCTTCGAGCGTGCGTCCCACGCCGCCTCGAGCACCGGGGCGAAGTCGTCGACCTCGATGAGCAGCCGCTCCTCCAGATGCGGAAGAGAAAGCGCGCCGCGCCCATCTTGACGCGCGGTGGCGAACGCGAGTCGGTGACGATCGAGACGAACAGCTCCTCGGCGAGCTTCGTGTAGATCGACTGCGCGACCTCGGCTTCGATCTTCTCGCCGAGCTCGGCGGGGGCGGCCGCGGCCTCCACGTTGTAGCGGAGGGCCTTCAGCAGATTGATCTTCGCGATGAGGTACGCCTGCCCGAGGACGGCCTTCGTCGGGATGTGGAGATCGAGATCGTAGTCGGGCACGCGGCACAGCTGCTCGGTGAGGCTGTTGCTCGAGAACGGGCGGCCGGCGCCGTCGTCCCATGACGAGGTGATGGACGGGCTCTCGCGGACCAGCTCGGCCATCCGCCCGAGGCGCGAGAGCATGCCTTCCAGCGCCGTGCGCTGCTTGGCGTTCTTCTCTCCGATCGCGCCGAGCGCCCGCTCGACGAGCGCGCGTTCGGCCGCATCGAGAAACTCGCGATCCTGGGCCTCGCGCATGGTCCCCAGCGTAGCAGCTCGGCTCCTGGACAAAACGACCGGCGGCGGACGCTTTCGTGACGGACCGGTCCTGCTCGCGTCAATGAAGGGGGAACGTGCCCTTTTCGGGCCTTACTTGAAGGCACCCATGACTTCGAAGTCTTTCGCGTTTCTCTCGCTCGCCGGGCTCGTCCTCGTTGCGTGCTCGGCCGAGACCATCAGCCCGACGGCCGATCCCGAGACCGCACCGCCGACCGAGACCACCCCGGATCCCACGACGCCGGACCCGAGCGACGTCGACGCCGGCTCGCCCGATGGGAGCAAGGCCGATGCGAGCAAACCGGATGGCTCGAAGCCCGATCCGCAGTGCACGGCGAAGCGCTGGTACCGCGACGGCGACGGCGACGGCTTCGGCGCGGCGGCGACCTTCATGGACGCCTGCGAGGCGCCGTCCGGCTACGTCGCGAGCGCGACCGACTGTGACGACACGAAGGCGGCGATCAAGCCGGGCGCCGCCGAGATGTGCGACGCGATCGACAACAACTGCGACGGCACCATCAACGGAACACCGACCGAGACCGCGGCCTGCACGGCGGCGGCCGGATCCTACGCCGGCACGTTCACGCTCTACACGGCGGAGAAGCTCGGCGGATCCATCATCAACCAGATGACGTGCACCGGCACCACGTCACTCACGGTCGATCTCGGAGCTGCGGTCGTCGTGAAGGGGCCCGTGACCTGCAACTATCCCGGCAGCCTGACGGCGTTCGATCACAGCCAGTCGGGGACCGTCGCGATGACGCTTCGTCCCGATGGCAAGGTCGAGGGGACGCTCACGCACAGCTTCGCATTGGGGACCACGAGGTCGTTCGCCATCAAGGGCACGGCAGCGGCAATCGGATCGATTCGGTGACCGCCACGACCTGGCTGCCCAACCCGATGTCGGCAGTGCCGTGGGAAGTCACGATCACCATCGGTACGGCCAAGACTAGCCGCCGAGGATCACTCCATCGTCCCCGCGCTCGGGGACCGCGCGTGCGGGACCTTCACGCCGCTGGCGGCCTGTTTCTTCATGTCGTAGCGGCTCGGGCACTGCGCCAGGACCTCGGTCGCGTCGAACTGCCCGTTCGGGCGCAGCTGACCCGACACGACCACCTCGACGTCGACGTTGGGAGCGTCGCGAAAGTTGTCGGGCACGACGCAGCCCATGAAGCTCACCGGGATCTGGGCGCCGTTCTTCTCGATGGTGAAGCGGTACTCGCAGGGCGAGTCCTTCTTTCCAAGCGATCCGTGAACGAGATTGCCCTCGGCGCGTACCGGCTTGTTCACGAACCGCGCCTTCTCCGCGACGAGGACATCGACGGTCTTCGAATACACGCCCTTGTCCTGCATGCCGACGAGGACGATCACCACGATCGCGGCCGCGGCCATGACGAGCGGGACCAGCAGAAGCAGACGCTTGCGCGCTTCGCCCTCGTCGTCTTCGTCGTGTGCGCGCGCCCTGCTCATGAGCTCGACAACCCACCAGGGAACGCATTCGTTCCCGGCTCGGGCGATTCACTTCACGAGAACGCAGATCTCAGGGGGTCATGAGCGCAACGAGCGCGAGATCGTCGGGGGTTCCGCGCGCGCGGAGCGCCGCGATGACGCGTTGGCGATCCCCCTCGGACCGGTTCTGGCTCAACTTGAATTTTCCTTCCAGGGTCGCGATCTCGATCGACAGGCCGACGATCTGGAGCAGCAGCTCGTCGCGCACGGCGGCATCGAGCACGCGCGTGCTCCATGCCTTTGCGTCGTTGCTCTCGTTCGCGGAGACGAGACCGTCGAGGAGCGCGAGGAGCTCGTCACGATCCATCTTCCGCGGCGCGCCGCTCGCGTGCACCACCACGTAGTTCCACGTCGGCACCTGCTCGCTCGGTGTCTCGTACCAGCTCGCGGAGACGTAGGCGTGCGGGCCACCGAAGATGACCGTTGCGCGTCCGGACTCGAGCGCCTTCTTCCAGATCGGATTCGCGGCCGCGACGTGCAGGCCGAGCCGGCCTCGTTCCCGGTCGAGGAGGACCGGCACATGCGAGATGTCGAGCTCACCCGTCTGCGAAGCCACGACGAGCGTTCCGAACGAATGGCGCTCGATCACGTCATGCAGTCGTGCTCGCTGTTCCTCCCGAAAGACACGAGGTTGGTACATGGTGACGATACTAGCGGCTGGGCGCGCTACGCTGCGGCGATGATAGATCCATTGCAGTCAGGCTCAGGGAATCCGCACGGGCCCGAGAGCTGTCGCATCTGCGGCGGAGACGGTCGTATCGACAACTCCTTTGGCTCGGTTGCCAAGTGTCCGAGCTGTCACGGAAGCGGCAAGCGCAGCCAGGACACGGGCTTCCACGACGTGACGAAGACGAAGCCTTCGCACCACCTGCCCCACCAACCGCGCGGGGGTCGTCGAGAAGCAGACCTGGCCGAGCACCGCGCAGGGCGCGCAGCTCGCAACGGAGATCAAAGACGCCGCGACCCTGAGCGCGGAGACCAAGCTCCGGCTCACGCGGGAGATCATCGAGCACGAAGGCACGCACGGGCTCTGCACGCAGACGTTCCTGAAGAAGGTCCGAAAGCAGTTCCGTCCCGCCGCGCGGTGAGCGCGATCAGTCGTCGCTGCTCTCGGCCCGGAAGCGCCGGCGGAGGTGGCAGAGCGCGATGACGAGAATGAGCACCGCCGCGGCGTTGAGCACGAGATTGATGGCCACCTCTCGCGGCCCGTTCTGCGGGGCTCCCGCCGCGACCTCGAGTCCGCTTCGAACGCCCACCGTCACGCCGATGATCAAGAACTCCTGGACCTGCTGGGTCATCGGGCCGCGAGACACGGTGGTGTGAACGAGCTCGAGCAAGATGATCGCCAGGAAGGCCGAGTTGACGCCGTGCACGGCGGTCTGCGTGAAGTTGTGATGGACCAGGAGCGGCTCGAGCCCCTCGTGACCACGCCGACGAGCGCCACGACGACGAAGACGATGAGCAGGACCGCTACCACGGACGTGAGGACGTTCGCGATACGGCCGAGAGCTTGTTGATGCGTGCCTCGAGCGCCGTTTGCGTCGCCTTCATCGACGGCTGTTCGTCAGCAGGAGCGTCCTTGCTCACGGCGAGGATGGTGCAAGCGGGAAGCCGCCGTCGTGGCAAGCGACATGCAGCCCGGTGCGTCGCGATGAGCAATGCGCTTCAGGAGCGAGGCCTTCGAGCCGGGACGCGCCGTCACCGCGTGGTCGTCGTGGGTGGCGGATTCGGCGGCGTGCGCGTCGCGCAGGCGCTCGCCAAGGCGCCGGTCGACGTCACGCTCGTCGATCGGATGAATCATCACCTGTTCCAGCCGCTCCTCTACCAGGTCGCCACGGCGGCGCTGTCGGGCGGCGAGATCGCCCGGCGCTGCGGAGTCTCTTCCGCAAGCAAGCGAACGCGAGGGTCGTGCTCGCCGACGTGACCTCCATCGACCTGGAGCGCCGCGTGGTGCGCGGCACGAACGGCGTGAACGTCGAGCTTCCCTATGACACGCTGGTCGTCGCGGCGGGCTCGTCCCATTCGTACTTCGGGCGCGATGACTGGGCGGAGTACGCCGGCGGAATGAAGACGCTCGACGACGCCACGCGCTTGCGGAGCCGCATCCTCGGCGCCTACGAGGTGGCGGAGACCGCACCGCACGGCGCGCTGCGCGACGAGCTGCTCACCTTCGCAGTCGTGGGCGGTGGTCCGACCGGCGTCGAGCTCGCGGGTCAGCTCGCGACCCTCGCCGACCGCACGTTCCGTGGCGAGTATCGAGCCTTCGACCCGAAGAGCGCACGGGGTGGTGCTGATCGAGGCCGGCCCTGCCATCCTCGCCTCCTATTCGGACAAGCTGCGCGAATGCGCGCTCCGCGATCTGCGCGCGATGAACGTCGAGGTGCTGCTCTCGCACCGCGCGGTGCACATCGACGAGAACGGGATCGAGGTGAGCGGCCCCGGTGGGACGCGGAACATCCCCACGAAGACCGTGATCTGGGCAGCCGGTGTGAAGGCTTCGCCGCTCGCCAAGCTCCTTGCTGCCGCAACGGGCGCCCCGCTCGATCATGCGGGGCGGCTGGGGGTCGAGCCCGACTGCTCGCTGGTCGGCCATCCCGAGGTCTTTGCCATCGGCGACATGATCGCGATCAGCGGCGTGCCGGGCACCGCGCAGCCGGCGATCCAGGAAGGCAAGTACGTCGGTCGTCTGATCCGAGCGCGCGTCCTCGGACGCGAGTCGCCGCCGCCGTTTCGCTATCACGACCTCGGCTCGATGGCCGTCATCGGGCGCATGCGCGCCGTGGCGACCATCGAGGGCTTCTCGTTCGGCGGTGTGCTCGCGTTTCTCATCTGGGCGTTCGTCCACCTCGTGTACCTGATCGGCTGGGAGCGGCGCCTCGAGACGGTGCTGCGGTGGACGGCGAGCCTCCTCACGCGCGAGCGCGCCGAGCGGCTGATCTCCGTGACGAGCCTGGTGAGCGAGGAGCAGGCGCGCGCGGATCTCACGCGGCGCCTCGACGCGACCCTCGGCCGCCGTCCTGCCCTGCTGTGACCGGGCGCGGCTCTGCGCCTCACGCGCGTACGGCCCGTCTCGTGCTTTCGCTTTCGCGTGATGTCGAACGCACGTCTGCCGTGGATGTTTGTCGGGCTGATGTCCTGTGGCGCGGCGATCGTCGGTGTCGGCGGTTGCCACACCGATCCAACGATCCCCGGGTCGCGCGTCCACACCACCGGCGGAGAGGTGAATACCGTCTTCCGCGGCATGCGCATCCTCGACGGGCTGGGCGGTCCGCCCATCGAGAACGGATCGCTGTTCGTCACGGGCTCGCTCGTGCGCGCGATCGGGCTGAATGGTGATCTCTCGATCCCCGACGGGACTCGCGTCATTGATCTACCCGGCAAGACCATCGTCCCGGGGCTCGTGTCCGACACTCGCACGTCGGCATGGTCGACGGTACGACCGCGCGCGCGGAGAACGAGACGCGCGCGAACATGCTCCGGCAGCTCGCGCAGTGGGAGGCCTACGGCGTGACCACGGTGACGTCGCTTGGCTTGAACGGGCCGGTCTTCACGGAGCTGCAAGCCGGGCCTGCATCGCGGCGTCTTGCCGGGCGCCGATCTGTTCGGGGCCGACCGCGGCATCGGGGTGCCGGACGGCGCGCCGCCGGTGGATGCGGGGCCCGGGGCGCTCACCCGCGTCGAGACGGCCGAGCAGGCGGTGGCCGCCGTCCGGGTACGCGGCACGACGTCATCCTGATCTCCTGAAGATCTGGGTCGACGACTTCCACGGGTCACTGCATCGAAAGATGCCGCCCACGATCTACGCGGCGGCGATCGCCGAAGCGCATCGACTCGGGCTTCGCGTGCCGCTCACGTCTACTACCAGGACGACGCGGCCCAGCTCGTCCGCGACGGCGTCGACATCCTTGCTCATGGCGTCCGCGATCGCGTCGTCGACGAGGAGTTCGTCCGGCTCGTCCACGACAAGCGCGTCTGGTACGTCCCCACGCTCGGGCTCGACGAGTCGTTCTACATCTACGCGCAGGCGCCGGAGTGGACGCGGACTCCGCTCTTCCGGCACGCTCTCCAGCCGGCGCTGGCCGCGCAGCTCGACAGCGCGGAGTGGCGCAGCGCGGTGCTGGAGGATACGGCCAAGGTGCAGGCGGACCGGACCTCGCTCACGAACAACCTCCTCAACCTCAAGAAGATGCACGACGGTGGGGTCACCATCGGCTTCGGCACCGACTCGGGCGCAACACCGCTGCGCATCCCGGGATTCGCCGAGCACCGCGAGCTCACGCTGATGGTGGAGGCCGGCGTCTCACCTGTCGAATCGATCCGCATCGCGACATTCGGCGCCGCGCAGCTGCTCGGTCTTCAGGACCGCGGCTCCCTCGAGCCGAACAAGCTCGCTGACTTCGTGGTGGTCGACGGCGACCCGAGCAAGGACAATCGACGCCCTCGCGAACATCACCGAGGTCTGGCATCGTGGCCGGAAGGTGTCCGGCCGCGTGGATGCCTTCCGCCCGTGACGTTCAGCCCGCGGTGAACGTCCGGCCGATCATCGGATCGGTCGAGCCCATCAGGTGATCTTCGTCCGGAACATGTCCTCACCATAGCAGCGCCAGCCCGTCGACACCGCAGAGCCAAGGTCTGGCCATGTCGGTGGTCCATCACGGGTGCCTTACCGCGCTCCGTCTGCCCAGCGCCTGCGCTACGTCCGCTACTGCCTCGACGTCCTGACGACGCCCACGCGCTGCGCGACCTCCTGGGACCTCATGGACGGGAGTGACTGCGCGCGCCTCTGCGGCGTGTGCCGCGAGACGGTCTTCGACGTCTCCGCGATGGACGACCGGGACGCGGACGAGTTCCTGAGGGAGCACATGGTCGAGCCGCCGCGGCTGGCGCTCCACCGGCGCCCCGACGGACGCCTGCTGCGTGCAGAGTGTGGGCCCGGAGCACGGCAGCGCGTCGCGAGGCGGATCGTGACCGGCCTCGTGGCGCTGGTCGCGGCGGCCATCGCGGTCGCCGCGCTGCGCTGAGCGACTACTTCACGAGCCGGCGCATCGACTCGAGGAACAGGCGGCGGAGAGCGTCCTTGCTCGCTCTCTTCTTCGGCCGGCCGACCGCGGCGACCTTCATCAGCGCGAGGCCCACGATACTGCGCGGCGAGCAAGGTGCCTCGCTCCGCTCCTTCGGGACCGCCGACCGCCGCCGCGAGCGGCTTCGTGAAATTCTTCTCGAGGTACTCGGCCAGGATCGGCCCCGCGGTCGGGCTGCCGATCGACGCCAGGAGCAGCCGTAACGGGTCGTAGCCCGATCGCCAGGCACGGTCATCGACCTCGGCCATCAAGAGGTCGGCTGCTCGGATGGGGAGCGCGGGACACCCCGTCTTCCAGGAGGCCCTCGACCCCGAAGGCCTGCGCGGCGACGTCGCGGAAGAGCCGCTCCTTCGAGCCGAAGTAGCGGATGACGAGCGGCCGGATCGACGCTCGCGTCCGCGGCAATGTCCCGGACGCCGACGCCCTCGTAGGTGTTCTGCGAGAAGCGAACCTTCGCGGCCTCGAAGATACGCGCGCGCGAGGCATCAGCGTCACGCGGCTTCCTCGACGACACCTCCGCAACATATCAACGGTCGTTGACAAACGCCAGGCCAGGACTCGGTCGCAGCCCGGAGGGGCTGGCCGGGCGATCCGGTCTACGCCGCGAGCAAGGGCGCGGTCCGGAGCTTCGGACGCACCCTCGCCGTCGAGGAAGGCATCCTGGCGCGGCGCATTCGCGTCAACGTGGTCACGCCCGGCGCGACGGTCACTCCGCTCACGAAGGAGGCCACCGACTCCTCGGTGGCTCACGAGTACGTCGCCGACCGCGTGCCGATGAAGCGCTGGGGCGAGGCGCGCGAGGTCGCCGCAGCGGTGCTGTTCCTCGCGTCGGACGCCGCGTCGTACATCACGGGCTCGGAGATCACCGTCGACGGCGGGCTCTCTCACGTCTGAGAGAGCTTCGGGCTCAGGTCCCGCAGAACGTCGCCGTCACGCGCTCCTCGGGCGTCGGCGGCTCGCTCAGGTATTCGAATTCTGCTTGGTCTTCGTAAGGGCGCGCGAGCGCCTTCACGAGCCTCTCGAACGGCTCGAAGTCGTTCCGAATGACGGCCGCCGCGATCATCTCCTCGATGCGATGGTTCCGCGGGATGAGCGCCGGGTTCACGAGCCGCATGGCGCTCGCGCGCGCTCCCGGCGTCGTCTCCTCCTCGGCGAGGCGCCGGCGCCAGGCTTCTGCCCAATCGTGAAACGCCCCGGCATTGGCAAATAGCGAGGCCGTCGATGCGTCCGCAGACGTGTCGAGCGCGGACGCGCAGAGACGGCGAAAGAACAGCGTGTGGTCCACCTCGTTCGTGGCCATCCGCTCGAGCAGATCGGCGGCGAGCTCGAGGGTCGCTCGCGTCCTCGCGCACGAGACCGAGCTTGGCGCGGAGGACGCGCGCGTGGGCGGCTTCGAAAAGCGCGGGGAAGCGATTCAGCTGCTCGGTCGCGAGGCGGGCGGCCTCGTCCTCGTCGTCGCCCATTGCGGGCAGGAGCGCCTCGGCCAGCTTCACCAGGTTCCACTGGGCGATCCGCGGCTGATTCGCGAAGGCGTAGCGCCCTCCGCGATCGATCGAGCTGAACTTCTTCTTGGGATCGTACTCGTCGAGAAAGGCGCAGGGGCCGTAGTCGATGGTCTCGCCGGAGATGGACGAGTTGTCGGTGTTCATCACGCCGTGCACGAAGCCAACGCCGAGCCAGCGTGCGACGAGCGACGACTGCGCATGGAGCACGCATTCGAGGAGAGCCAGCGCGTCGTTCCCGGTGTTCGCCTTGTCGGGATAGTGGCGCTGCAGCGCATAGGTCGCGAGGGCGGCGATCGCCTTGTGGTCGCCGCGCGTCGCGAAGTACTCGAAGGTGCCCACCCGGATGTGGCTCGCCGCGACGCGCGTGAGCACGGCGCCTGGCTGCACCTCGTCGCGCACGACGCGATCGCCGGTGAGCACGGCGGCGAGCGCCCGGGTGGTCGGCACGCCGAGCGCCGCCATGGCCTCGCTCACGACGTATTCGCGCAGCACGGGGCCGAGCGCGGCGCGCCCGTCGCCGCCGCGCGAGAAGGGCGTACGCCCCGAGCCCTTCAGCTGGAGGTCGCGCCGCTTGCCGTCCGTGCCGACGATCTCTCCGAGCAGGATCGCGCGGCCGTCACCGAGCTGGGGGACGAAGTTGCCGAACTGGTGACCCGCGTAGGCGAGCGCGATCGATGCCGCGCCCTCGGGCACGGTGTTTCCGGAGAGCAGCTCGGCGCCTTCGGGAGACGCGAGCACGTCGGCATCGAGGCCGAGCAGCTCTGCGAGAGGGCGGTTGATCTTCACGACCCGCGGCGCCTTCACCTTCGTCGGTGCGACCTGCGCGTAGAACGAGGTCGGAAGCTTGGCGTAGGTGTTGTCGAAGGTGAACGTCACGGGAGCCATGCTACGCGCAAGGCGGACTCGGTAGTACGCTCGGGAGTGGAATGAAGCACGACGTCTTCCGCCTGAGCTCGTACCGGTGACGAAGAAGCGCCTCGCCGCGCTCGGCCTGCCGCTGGTGCTCGCCGCGCTGCTCCTGCGGACGTGCTTTGCCGCACCTCTTGCCGCGGCTCCGCCGCTCGAGGCGCCCCTACCGCCCGCGACTCCTCCGCCGGGGATGGCTCTCTATCAGCTACCCACCGGCATCACGCACCGCTCGGCAGCCTCGGCCTATCGCGGGGGCGGGTTCTTCGACGCTCGCGACTTCACCATGACCGCGGCGCTCGTCACGCACCCGCGGGGTGATCTCCTCATCGACACGGGCTTCGGGCGCACCATCGACACCCAGTTCGCGCAGATGCCCCTGGCCTTTCGGATGGTGACCTCCTACGAGCGCTACCGCTCCGCCGCCGAGCAGCTCGATGCCGCTGGCTACGATCGCAAGGCGCTGCGCGGCATCGTGCTCACGCATGCGCACTGGGATCATGCGAGCGGGATACCCGACTTCCCGGGCACGCCGGTGCTCGTGACGCCCGAGGAGCGCCGCTTCGTCGACGAGGGCGGCTCGGTCACGCTGACCGCTCGCAGCGCGACGAGCGTGCAGTACGAGGAATACGCGTTCGAATCGGGTCCGTATCTGGGATTCCCGAAGAGCCATGACGTCCACGGTGACGGATCGATCGTCATCGTTCCTGCGCCGGGCCACACCCCGGGCTCGGTGATCGTCTTCGTCACCTTGCCGGGCGGGAAAGCGACATGCCTTCGTCGGTGACCTGGCCTGGCAACGCGAAGGGATCCTCGAGCGCGAAGAGCGGCCCTGGGTCTGGAGAGCAGCTGTCGACTCCGATGCCGCCCATGTGCGCGAGGGCCTCGTGCACATGGCGGCGGTCGCGGCGCGCTACCCGAGATCTCGCTCATCCCCGCCCATGACGCCCGCGGCTTCGCGGAGCTTCCGAACGTGAGCATGCGCCGGTGACGACGCCGCTACGCACCTGACCACGGTCGCTTCTGCACGTAGCCCGACGTTCACACACCGCACCGCCGAACGCTGTTTGCAGGCAGATCCGGGCCCGGCATACGCCCTGCTGAGGGGACGGGCCATGAAGAGCGTGTGCTTCGGGTGCTTGCTGCTGGCGCTGACGGGTTGTGGCGCAGCGAGCGATGCCATCGATGCCGTGGACGAGCCGCACACCATGACGCTTCATGGGACCTGGAAGTCCGAGGCCGGGCTCGAGCACCCCGCGAAGATCGAGATCGTGCAGAGCGCCCTCTCGGCGAAGCTGATCGTCGCGCTCGAGGGGCACGCCTGCCTCGCGTCGAGCACGCTCGAGGCCAAGCTCTCCATCGACGGCGTGAAGACCCACTGCCGACGTCGGCGGAATGCGCCTCTCGCTCGACGGGGAGCCCGGGCTCGACGAGATCCTCGGCAACTTCGAGAGCCTCGCCGACGGTCCGTGCCCGGGGCAGGGCGGCTGGCTGCGGGTCCCTTCGCTGAGACGTCTCGCCGATACAGCCTGATTACAGTCGATACACGATACACCCCTCTAACCGCCCGCCGGCCTCCGGCCGCACGTGAAACCGCATACTTTCGGGTGACACGACGTCGACTTCGCTTGGCCCGCTCGTTGAAAGGAGGGTCGGCATGAAGAGCATCGACGTCTCCCTTCGTGTGCTGGCCCTGCTGAGCGGAGTAGCCGCGTGTGTCGGATGTGGCGACGACGTTGCCGCCTCGACGAACGGCGAGCCGCCTGTCGGCTCTCTCGGCACGCTGCCTGCGGCCATCGACGGCTTCGTCTGGGAAGAGCCGCCGCCGGCGTCGGACACGAAGCTCAATCCGAAGGCCGTCGAGATCATGGCCAAGGACTCGAAGCAGAACGAGAGCGTCTTCGATTGCACGAGCTTCGATCACGAGAGCCACGGCAACTACGACAAGATCGTATGGCTCGCGGAGCAGACCGGTCCGGTCAAGCCGGGCCTCGTGCTCCAGGGGAAGCCCTTCAAGAGCGGCCAGCTCCAGCCGCTGCCGATCAAGCGGACGCCCATCAAGATCTCCATCAACCTCGCCGTCCCGACCGCGAGCCGCACCGTCGAGAACCCCGACACGGCCTCGATCCAGGACGCGATCTCGAAGTTCCAGGCCGAGGCGGACGCCCTGCCTGACGTGCCGGGCAACATCGAGCACACCGTCGAGGAGGTCACGAAGAGCGAGCAGATCTCCCTCTCGCTCGGTCTGCACGCTTCGTATTCGGGCGTCCTCGCGTCCGCGAGCCTCGATACCAACCTCACCCAAGAGATGGGCCTCACGCAGCACACCGTGGTCGCTCGACTCGTTCAGCCGGTCTACACCGTCTCGTTTCGCCGACGAAGCCATCCCCACGGCAGGCGCGTTCTTCGACCCCTCGCTCAGCGAGGCCGACTGGAAGGCGCAGGAGGACGCGGGAACGATCTCGACCGACAATCCGCCGGTCTTCATCAGCTCGGTCACGTACGGACGCATGATCCTGGTCTCGCTCTCGTCGGACCGCCGGAGAGACCCGCGACACGATGAAGACGCTCATCGAGGGATCGACGGTGGCCTATTCCGCGAGCGCGACGTCGAGGCGAAGCGCGCGCAGCAGTGGTCGACGTTGAAGCATCAGGAGTATCAACGCGGCGGCAGCGCGAACAACGCGGCCGAGGCGATGACGACCGGCGACTTCCGCAGGTTCTTCGCGAAGGCGGCGCCGAGCACGATGGTGCCGATCTCCTTCACGGTGAAGATGCTCAACGGCACGCGCAAGGTCGCGCGCATCGGCGATCTCACGAAGTACAACGCGCCCGACTGCCTGACGAGCGGCTCGTGGTCACCGGTGACCACGCTCGCCGACGGCGCGTTCAAGTCGATCGGCGTTGGCCTCGCGGACGACGTGTGGTGCGGTCAACGCCGCGAGTGCGGACAAGCTGTTCACGTTCGACCGGACGAAGACGACCCCCTCGAAGCTTTCTCCCGTGGCCGTGCAGTTCGACCCGAAACACGTCTCTCCGATCAACCAGGTATCGGTGGGGCGTGACGGTACGGTGGGAATGCGCCTCGCCGACGAATCGGCGCTGATCTACAGCGCGAAGACGAAGCAGTTCACGTATCTCGACGAGTGCCGGATTCACTATGACTGCAACAACGGCGATCGCCCGTTTCGCTGGCTCGACGTCTTCGACGCCAATCTCATGGCGGTGACCAATCAGAAGACGTGACGTGGACGTCGAACGGCTTCAGCACCGCGCCGGCCTTCATCGATTGGAGCTCGACGGGCATCGTCGGCATCGACCAGTTCCACAAGATCTGGCACGCCTCGAGCGGCACCGGCGTGCAGCTCATCGACGGTGACAACGCGAACAATTCGAAGAATGTCGGCAGCCTCGGCAAGGTGGATTCCCTCGCGGTGGGCGCCCCCAACGACGTCTGGATCACGACCAACGGCACCACCTTCCAGTTCGACGCGCGCTGGCTCGAGGACTCCAACGTCGACCCGTGGATCTCGCGCAACATGGGCACGCAGATGCGATCATCGATGTCGGAGTCGACGGACACCTCTGGGGTATCGGCGCCGACGGTCGCGTCTTCCGCTGGCTCGGCCTGCGCCCCCTGAGGCTCATGCGGCGCCCTTGCGAGGTCTCCGCTTTGCATCCTGAGTGAACCTCGAAAAGGAGGATTCCCATGATGCGACGTGTCTCCTTGTCACTCCTCGCGTGCGTTGGTCTCATCGCTGTAGCTGCGTGCAGCAAACCCGAAGCTCCTCCGCCCGAGGCGCCGCAGACCACCGCAGGCATGACTGGCGGCCAGGGCTCCGCGGGGGACACGTTCGGAATCCTCCGATCGATCCACGAGGGCGAGGTCGAGCTCTCGACGCTCGCTCAGCAGAAGGCGACGGATCCACGCGTACGCGCCTATGCCGACAACGTCGCGAAAGATCACAAGGCGCGCATGGCCAAGGACAACCAGCTGATGAGTGGCCTGGCGTCTCGGCAACGGATAGCGACACCAGCGGTCAGATCAAGGCCGCTGCGGACCGCGAGAAATCGAACCTCGATTCGATGTCGGGTGTCGCCTTCGATCGCGCCTATCTCGACGATCAGATCAGCTACTACAGGCTGGTGCTCGACACGTTCGACAAGGATCTGCTGCCGAATGTCAAAGATCCGCAGATCCGCGTCTCGTTGCAGAACGGACGCGCGAGGGCAAACGATCACCTCCGCGAAGCGCAGGACCTCCGCAACTCGCTCTCGACTCCGAACTGAGCAGGTCACACGTTGACCTGAATGCGCTTCCACAAAGCGATCGCGTCGCACCGCGCGTGGGTCGTCATGGCGGTCCTGCTCGCCGTCACGTGCCTCGCGCGTGACGCGCGCGCGGACGACCCGCCCCCCGCCGAATGGCGGGAGCCCGTATCGGCTGCGCCTCCCGTACGACTTCACGATCCTGGCGCTGAGCGCCGCCGGCAGCATGCCCGCGATCATCGGGTACCGGCCTGCGGTGTGTCCCAATCCGTGCGTGCCCCCGCAGAGCCAGCTCGGCATCGACGACAAGGTCGCAGGCAATCGATCGTCGACGGCGATGATCGCCGCCAACGTCCTGCTGGGAGCGACGCTCGCGATCCCGGTCATCGCCGATGCCGTCGACAGTCGCTTCCACGGCTGGGCCGAAGACATGGTGGGTGGTGGGCGAGTCGCTCGCGGTCAGCACGGCGATCACCCAGGTCATCAAGTCTGCGACGGGGCGCCTCGCGCCGCTGGTCTTACTCGAAGGACGCCACGTCGAGTGATCTGGCGAACTCCGATGCCGCCCGCAGCTTTCCTTCCGGACACACCGCGGCGACCTTCTCGGCCGCCACGTCGTATGCGATCACGTTCTGGAAGCGCCACCCCGACAGCCCGTGGCGAATCGTCGTGCTCGTCGCGGGCGAAGCGCTCGCCTCTCGACGGGCGTCCTGACGATCGTCGCGGGGTGGCACTATCCGACCGACGTCGCTGCAGGCGCGCTCACCGGCAGCGCGGTGGGAGTGCTGATGCCATTCTTGCACTCCGAATGGTGACGGTCTTAGTCAGCCGAACCGGACCGCCGACACGGACCGTCCCCATCGGTGCGTCACTGAACACGCGAGCTCCCAGGTCTTCTCCAGCCGCGCCTGCGGCGGACCATGAGCGGGATGAGATTGCTCTTCACGCGGGTGCGAGGCGCGCGCGGAGGGAGCGTTCGACCACGTTCGCAGGAGGTCGTCGCGCTCGCCGGGCGCCTTCGTGACGGCGGCGGAGAGCCAATCGTCGAAGCGCTTCGAGTCGGCGCTGCCGGCCCCGCCGAAGCCCCGCATGTTGTGGTAGCTCATTGCCGCTTCCGATGATGAGCACGCCTTCGTCGCGAAGAGGCGCGAGCGCGCGACCGATCGCGAGATGCTCGGACGGATCGAGGCCCTCGCGGAGCGAGAGCTGAGCGTCGGGATCGCAGCGTCGGGGAAGGCCACCTTCAGAGGAACGAAGACTCCGTGATCGAAGCCGCGGACGTCGTTCTCCTTCGTCGTGATACCGGCCTCTTTCGAGGAGCTCCACTACCCGCGCTGCAACGGCGGGCGAGCCGGGCGCCGGCCAGGTGAGCTCGTAGGTGTGCTTGGGAAAGCCGTAGTAGTCGAAGAGGAGCGGCGGCGCCGGCGCGGTCATGACCGTGGGCTCGTCTTCCTCCCAAGTGCGCGGAGATGACGAGCAGCGCCTTCGGCTTCTCGGGAAGCGACCCGGCGATGCCGCGAAGGAACTCCGCCGTGCTGTCCCAGGTGTTGCCGGGCCCATGTCCAGTCCATGAAGAAGCAGGGACCGCCGCCGTGCGGGAGGTAGATCGTCGGTTGACGCATGATGAAGGAGGATGCGGTGCGGCGGATGCTTTGACAAGCGCGCCTCGTGGAACGGACTGTTGCTGTGCACTTTCGCTTAGCGAACGCGCCCTACTTTCTTCTTCTTGGGGTTCGCTTTCGGTTTGGCCGCAGGGCCCGCCCGGTAGGATCGCCGAGCTTCGTGCACGACATCGCATCTCCGCGCTTGCAGCCGCTCGCAAAGATCTGCTTCGCCGCCGCCACGTTCTTCTTCCCGCCGTGACCATCGGCGAGGACCATACCGACGAGCGCGCACGAGCTCTCGAAGGTGGTGCAACCGTCGGTGGCCCATGTCACGGCGAGGCTGTCCTTGCCGGCAAGCAGCGCGACCGTCACCGCGTCATCGCAGCCGATTGCATACTCTTCCTTGCACACGCCGTCGACGAGCCGGACGGCGCGCTCCGCGTCACGTGAGCTTCCCGCCTTCTTGTCGGCGAGGAGCGACGCGAGCTCGACGCACTCGAAGGCGTCGCCGCGCACGCCCGTTCCTGGTGCTCGATCGCCTTCTTTGGATCCTTCGCGAAGCCGTCGTCGCCCGACCAGAATCGCCGCGCCAGCTCCACGCAGCCGCGAGGGTTGCCGAGCTGACAGGCGCGATTCAGCGCGCGGACTCCACCTTCGCGATCGCCGGTCCGAGTCGTCGCCATATCCGAAGAGCAAGAGCCCAGTGATGAGGCAGGAGTAGGGACCGCCCTTGTCGCAGCCTTGCTTCGCGAGCGTGACCGCTGCCTGCTTGCGCGGGCTACTCACGGGCTGGCCTTTTGCGGCGACCCATTCGAAGATCGCGCGGCTTCCGCAGCCGTCCGCAAAACCGCCGTCACACGCCTTCTTGTAGAACTCGCTCCGCAGATCGACGTCCTTGCCGATCCACGAGCCGTACGCGTAGCAGGACTCGGCCGCTGCCCTTCTCGCACTGCACCTTGCAGTCGTCGTGTCGCGCGGCGCACAAGAGATGCGCAGCTTCGGCAGGCCGTGCGCGTGCAGATCCGTTCGCGTAGGCGTAGCGTCACGGCAGGGATTCTGCGGCGGGGGGAGGCGCCTCGGCGCCATCGCGCTTGGCCTCGGGGGCCTGCGTCTTTGCGGCGGCGCCGATGGGCAGGAGCTGCAGGCTCAGCGGAGAGCGGCATTCGCCCAGGCGGCGAGGCCGCGTCGGGGGTCCTGTGACTTGCAGGCCCTCGAGCGAGCCGTCGTAGTTCTTCGCGTCCTTGCCCGTCTCGCTCGAGGCCGACGCGCCGACCTGAAGAGCTCGGCGACCGCGGCCGCGCGACCGACGGAGCCCGTGGCCATGGAGAACGCGCCGACCGATGCGTTCTGGATGAAGTGCGTCGCTCCCTCGCAAGTCGTCGCCCTTCAGCGACTCGCGGGACGCCTTGCCGACGCTCGTCGACCGGAGGCCGACGAGACCAGCGCGAGATCGATGGTGCGACCGCTCTTCAGCTCGACGCCGAGCCGCCCGGCGCTGAGTGGCAAGTTCACGCCGAGCTCGTCCTGATTCTTGATCTGGACCACCGACTCCTTCTTCTGGTGGCCGTGTAGTCGTACGTGCCCTCGATCTTGCACGCGGGCAGCACGCGCAGGCTCGTGCAGTTCGTACGCAACGACGACGAGCCCGTTCTTTCCCTTCATGCCCGCCTCGAGCGCCACACGCGCGCGCGACTCGAGATCGACGACGAACGGCGTGGCGAGCTTCGGCTCGCCCAGGCACGCAGTGACGGGCGTGCTGGTGCCGAGCGCGTCGGTGCTCGTGAGGTCCTTCGGCCGGACGACGTTGCCGACCTGGCCTCCACACGCGACGAGAAGGGTGAACAGGATCGAGGTACGGACGATATGCATTGGTCTCCGGGGTTCGCAGTCCCCCTGCCTGCTGCAACGCGCATGCGCACCCGCACGAGCGAACGATCGCCCACGATTCGCGGCATTTCGCGGGTGGGGGAAACGAGAGTGCCGTGACGACCGGCGTGACCGTGACCGTGACCGTGACCTCGGAATGCGCTACGTCTCGCCCGTGGCCGACCGACTCCTCGTCCTCGCCATCTTCATCGCGGACGGCGCCGCCTTCTGCTTTCTCTATCTGGTCGCGATGCTCCTCTTTGCGAAGCAGCGGCGGCTGGCCCTGCTCGACGCGGCGCTGGGATTCGGCCCCACCCTCTTCAGGGTGCGTGTCCTCGGCACCGTGGTTCGCGTGAAGCTCTTTCCGCTCGGCTCGTACGTCGCGCCTTACCCGCCGACGTACCCCGGCGTGGACACCACGGGCGCCGAGCAGGCGTTGGGGGCGCGTGTCGAAGCCGGGGAGCTTCGCGGCTACGACGAGCTCGGTCCGCCGGAGAGGATCGTCTACACCTCTCTAACGACGGTCGTTGCGCTGGCCATCGCCGTCGTCGCGCTGGGGCCGCTCGAGGGGCCGCGGCTGGCGCTCGCAGATCTCGGCACCGTCGTGCGCGGCATCGTCGGCCCCTTCTCGACCGCATCCGCGGCTCTGAGCGCGGCGCTCGCGCGTCTCCACACGCAGGGCGTGGCGAGCACTGCCGCGCGATACACGGCGGTCATGCTGGCCTGCCAGGTCTTCACGGTCCAGAACCTCCAGTTCCTCTCGCGCGACCGCACGTCGGAGAACGCAAAGAGGGCGACGAAGATTGCCGCCCTGTTCTTCGTTCTCACCATCCCTGTCGCGCTGATGTGGCTCCTCGCGTGCGTCGTATGGGTGTTCCGTTGATATGACCGCGCTGCCGCAGAATGGGCGCGACTCTCGGAATCGGACGGATTGCCACAGTGGCGCTCTTCTGATTTCGCCTAGTTCCCTCGATTGAGCTCAGGCACGCAATCCGCATTAGGGACCGCATGATCATCGATCGTGGCGTCTTCTTCCTGTGCGTCTCCTCCATCGCCGCCGGTGGTGTCGGCGGTTACGTGGCCTCCGAGAAGGACGTGGTTCCCCATCTCAACGGGAGCTCGCATACCGCTGCCTCGAAGGCCGAGATCCTGAGCGCGCCGGCCGTGGTGCCGGTGCGTGTCGAGCCCCTCGCGGTCGACGCCGGCGCAGCGCCCGCAACGCCCGCGGCCTCCGCGACACCTGCCTGCGACGACTCCGTCGGCGAGCCCGACGCGTGTCCGGCGATGCCCGGCCCGACCGTCGAAGGGGGCGTCGCGTGCGGAGCCGTCGCGACCATGCGCTGCGCCGACTTCAAGCTGATGATGAAGCCGCGCGTCGCGCAGGCCGCCGTCGCTTGCTTGAACAAGCTCACCGCCGCGGAGCGCTGCGATCCGAAGCGGGTCGAGCTGTGCGGTCACCTCGCGCTGATGAACGCGTGCGGTGACACCGCCCCCACGTCGACCATCAGCGCCTCGTGCGAGAAGATCGTCCAGACCTGCGGAGCCTCACCGCTCGCGCCGTCGCAGAACGAGTGCAAGCTCGCGATGAACGGCCTTCGCGAGGTCGGGCGCGAGGCGATGCTCGATTGCGCGAAGAAGCACTGCTTCGACAAGGGCGTGCTCGGCTGCGAGGCCGTCGCTGCTCCGAAGCCCTAGGGATAGGCGAGCGCGGCGCGGTCCCACTTGCCCAGCATCGCGCCGACGTCGTACGTGCTCTGCGCGAACTCCAGGATCATCCTTCCGGGATCCGAGGCGCGGCGTATCGCGTCGTACGGCAGCAAGTCCTCCTTCAGCGTGGCGCTGTAGAACGCCGCGTCGGGACGCACGCGTTGCTTCGCGAAGCCGGGAGGCTCGGGGATCGTGTACGAGAAGAACCCTGCGTCGATGCTCCCTCCCCACGGGTCGCCAGGCCAGAAGCCGAGCGAGATGACCTCCTCGTCATAGGCCACGCGCTCGATGAGCCCTTTGCGCGGCGCCGCTCGCCGGCCATTGAAGCGTGAGACGTTGAGGTCGAACGTCCCCCAGAAGAACTGCACCGGGCTGCACTTCCCGCGAAAGCGCGCGCGAAATGCCTGGAACACCGGCTCGATGCGGCTGAGGACATCGAAGAAGCGGCGGACCTGATCGCGGTCGTAGCTCGCATGCTCGGTATCGGCGGAGAGCGGTGTCTCGAGCGGGCACTCCTGAGGCTTGGGATGGATCGTGACCTGAACGTCGAGAGCCTTCAGCTCGTCGAAGACCGCCGCATAGAAGTCGCAGACCGGCTGTGCGGTGAGCGGCAGCGTGCGTATCCGGCCGGTCGAGTCCTCGAGGACCAGCTCGTGGTCGATGAGATCGAAGTCGATCGAGAGCGTTCGATCGCGGTAGGGCATCGGTGACGTGGTGAGCCCGCGCGTCGTCACGTAGAGCGGAACGTTCCACCACTCGTTCATTCGCGGGGTCAGCGCGAGCCGGATCTTTCCGACGATCTGCGTGTAGAGCAGCAGCGTGGCACAGCTGTCACGCCACGCGTTGATCGGTAGCTCAGGCCATTCGCCCATGCATCCATGGATGCAAGGACGACACCGCCAGGAGACGTCAGCCGCTAGCGAGCGACGGCAACGACGCCGTCGTTGCGATCGTGGCCTTGCGAGCCCACGTCCACCACCTCGACCCGATAGACGACCTGCCCTTCGAGCGTGGTGATGTCGCCCGCCACGTCGCCCCAGGGAAACGCGTCGCTGGCGACCGTGCTCATGGTGGCCTCGTGCTTGCCCACCCGCACGCGGTAGCTCGTCTTCGTGCACGCGAGCGTCTTGCCGCCGAGCACCACGTTCGTCGTCTCCGTGCCGAGCTGCTCCTCGTTCTGGTCCGCGGCGACCACCGTCTTTGCCATCATCGCCTCGTAGGCGTCGACGCTCGAGGCTTGCTCGCTGCCGCCTTCCATCTGCGTCACGTCGAACACCTCGCGAGCGGAGCCCGGCGTGGTGTCCATGTGGAGGTGGAGGGTCTGCTTCTTTCCGCCGTCGTCGAGCACGACCTCGAGCGCCACGACGCCGCCGTCGCGCTCGAGCACGCGCTCGGTGAGCGTGAGCGCCGCAGCCGATGACCTCCGGAAGCTGCCCGAGAAGCGATAGACGACGTAGTCGCCGGCCTGGAGCTTTGCGGAGGGCGCGGTGGGCGTCGCCGCCGCTGCAGGTTCGGCGTGCGGGCGGGCGAGGGAGGTGGCGGAGAGGAGATGGGGATCCGGGCTCGCGGCTGCGCGTGCGCCAGCGCATCCGCAGGCCAGGAGCATCGCCGAGAGCGAGAGGGCAGAGGCGCGACGGATTTCCATCTCTCGGCGGTACATGGGATTGGCCAAAAGGGCCAAGAACCCGCCCGGCGTGTGTAGTCTGTCGGGCCGATGGCATCGCGTACGCTCGTCGCTTCTGCCACCAACCTGCTCGCCCGCGGATTTCTCGTCGTGCCCACGGATCGCAAGGGCCGCGACGGGGCACCCGTCAATGCGCTCTTCGCCGTCGCGCGCGCCCTTCACCGTGCGATCGCGATCCGTAGTCCCACGCGTGCCGTCGCGGTGATCGAGAGCAATCCTCATGATGCTCGGTGGCCGGCCATCCTCGCGGCGCAGCTCCCGCAGTTGCCCGAGCTCCTGCGGACGCTCGGCGTGCACGTCGTGGAGGCGCCCGACGAGGCCGCGGTCGTCGCGAGCTACGCGGCGGCGGCGCTCGACGCCGGCGACGACGTCATCATCGTCGGCGTCGACAAGCGGTATGCGCAGCTCGTGGACGATCGGGTCTGGTGGTACGACGCAAACAAGGACGTCCGCTACACGACGGAGATCGTGCAGAAGCGATTCACAGTGCCGCCGGCCTCCGTCGCGGAGTGGCTCGCGCTGGTCGGTGATGACAGTGGCAACGAGGTCCTGCCCGGCGTGAAGGGCATCGGCGCGAAGGGCGCGACGACGCTCATCGAGAGCCACGGGACGATCGCGGCCGCGATGGAGAAGCTCGAGACCATCGAGGGACGCCTCGGCAAGGCGCTCAAGGCTTCCAAGGACGACGTTCTCCGCGAGCTCGGGCGCGCGCGCCTCGATCGGTCGCGCGCCCTGCCGGTCTCGCACGATGCACCGGCGCTCGCGTACGTGGTGCCCGATCCGAAGACGCTCAACGCCCTCTACGAGCGGCTCGGCTTCTCGGAGCTCCTCGTCGCCGACGGTGGCTCGATCCGCGCCGAGGCCTGCGAGGCGAAGGGCGACGCGCTCGCGGCGCTCGCCACGCTGGGAAAGCAGCACCCGGTGGCCATCCACGCGCTGATGGAGGACCCGGCGCCGGTCCGTGCGCAGATCGCCGGCATCGCGCTCGCAAACGGAGACGGCGCGACGTACTACGTGCCCGCGGGGAGCGCGGCGTGGCCCGAGCTCGCGACCTGGCTCGCCGACCCCGCGGCAACCAAGATCGGGCACAACCTCGTGGCCGTCGACGTCGAGCTGCGTCGCGCGGGGATCGTGCTCGCCGGGATCGTCGGCGACTCGGCCTGCGCTTCGCACCTCACCGAGCCGAGCCGCTGGGCGCCGCACGACTTGCCGGTCGTCGCGAAGCACGTGCTCGGCCGCGCGCTCGTCGACGACGAGATCGTCCGCGGCGTCGGAAAGAAGCGCGAATCCTGGAGCCGCATGTCGCTCGGTCGCGCCGCCGCGCACGCGGGGCAGTATGCGGATGCTGCGGCGGCGATCTGGCAGAAGCTCGGGCCTGGGCTCGATCCGCGTCACCTGGCGGATTACCTCGCGATGGGCGACGTGTGCGTGCGCATGGAGCTCACCGGGCTCGTCGTCGATCCCTCGGAGCTCGATCGCGCCGAGATTGCCTTCGCGGAGATCGAAGAAGAGCTGCAGGGGCAGATCGACGCGCTCGCTGGCCATCCCTTCAACGTGAGCTCGACGAAGCAGCTGGGCACGGTGCTCTTCGAGGAGCTGAAGCTGCCGATCGTGCTCCGCACGAAGACCGGGTGGAGCACGTCGATCGAGGCGCTCGAGCGGATCGAGAACGCGCACCCCATCGTCTCGCTGGTGCTCCGGTGGCGCGCCCTCCGGCGCTTGCGTGACAACTGGGTGATCGCCCTCCGTCGCTCGATCGACACCGACGGGCGCGTGCATTCGCGGTTTCACCAGGCGCGCTCGTTCTCGGGCCAGCTCGTGAACTCGAATCCCGATCTCGGGCGCGTGCCGGGGCGCACGCCGGAGATGGCGCGCATCCGTCGTGCCTTCGTGGCAGCACCGGACCGGCTGCTCATGTCGGTCGACTTCAACCAGCTCGGTCTCCACGTGCTCGCGCATCTCACGAAGGACCCGGCGCTCGTCGGGCCCTTGCGGCGCCGCGCCGACATGCATCTCTTGACCGCCTCCGCGATCCTCGAGCGACCGATCGAGCAGATCACCGTCGAGGAGCGACAGCTCGGCAAGGTCGTGAACTTCGCGACCTTCGCCGGTCAGGGCGCGAGCGCGCTCGCGCTGCAGCTGGGGATCACGGCGGCCGAAGCGAAGGAGTACATCGCGCGCTTCGATCGCCACTACGCGATGGTGCGCGCCTTCCAGGACGAGCAGCTGCGCCTTGCTCGTGAGCAGGGCTACATCGTCACGATCGCCGGGAGGCACTGGCCGATCGGCGATCTCGAGTCGCTCGACTCGCAGCTCCGCTCGTACGCTGAGCGCCTCGCGCGGCGCGCCACCCACGAGGCTTCGGTCCAGGACGTCTCGCGCCAGGCCCTGCTCGATGCCGACCGCGCGATCGCGCGCGCCGGGCTCGGCACGGTGCCGGTCCTGCAGATCCTCGACGAGGTCCTCTTCGACGTCCCGGAGAGCGAGCTCGAGACCGCGGCGCGGCTGTGCGCGGACGCGATGAAGAACGCGTACGCGCTCGAGGTCCCGCTGGTGGTGGGCGTCTGGGCAGGAAAGAACTGGGCCGATCTGGAGCCGATCGCCCTCTAGCTAGGGCTCGCCCGCGTCCGGGTCGGGCTCGGGCTCCGCATCCGCCGCCGCGTCCGCCCCTGCATCGTCGCCGACCACCGGCTCGGCGGCCGCTCGCCCATTGCTGCCCGCGTCTCGGTCGTTCGGAACGTCGGGCGTCTGCGGCTCGGACGCGTCAGGGCGGAGGCCCGCCGCGCTCAGCTCCGCTGAACCCATGCACGCGCTCAGCATCGGCATCAGCGCGACTGCCGCGAGGGTCGCGCCTCGCTTGAGGAGACTGCCTGGCGAGAGCAGCGGCGTGTCCTTGAACCAGATGTTGCCGTGCTCGTCGTGGAGATAGCGGATGCACAAGCCCTCCGGGGCCGCGGCAACGCGCTGCTTCGCGTCGGCCTCGCGCATCGAGGAGAGATCCTGAACGACCTTCTTGCAGTCACCGCAGAAGCGCCCGGTCTTGCGGGGATTCATCGTCGCCCAGTCCACGCCGCAGGGGCTCTTGAGGGGAGCTCGCCGGTCTTCATGAGGAGACCAGTTCGCAACGTCCGTGCCGCGCGGAGAAAGCGGGGCTTTGGGGCTTTCTCTCGTCGTCGGGCGGCCCTGACCCCTGACGGCGATGTCAGGACGCGCGTCCCGCGAAAGACCGCATAGACTCTCGACGTCATGACGTCGCCGACCGATCCGCACGTGCTGAAGACGAGCGCGGGCGATCTGCCCCGCGAGGAGTACAACCTGCGTCTCGAGGGACGACACTGGCGCATCCTCCACTCCGGAGCGATCGTCAGTCGAGACGACGAGCAGCGTTTTCTCGGTGCGGAGATACGCCTGCCTTATGGGATCGTGCTCTGGCCCGCGGCCATCGCGCTCGCGCACGAGCTCGCGTCGCAACCGCTCGCGGGCCTACGCGTGCTGGAGCTCGGGGCGGGGACGGGCCTTCCCGGCATCGTCGCCGCGTCGCTCGGCGCGCACGTCGTGCAGACGGAGAAGCAAGACGTTGCGCTGCACGTCTGCAAGCAGAACGCAGAGCGGAACGGCATCACCACGATCGAGCATCGCGCCTCGGACTGGACGGAGTGGGACGATCACGATCGGTACGACTGCATCCTCGGGGCGGACGTCCTCTACGGCACGGCCATGCATCCCCACCTCCACGCCATCTTCGAGCGGAACCTCGCGCCGGCAGGAAAGCTGATGCTCTCCGATCCGTTCCGGAAGGAGAGCATCGCGCTCCTCGAGGCGATGGAGGCGGACGCTGGAAGATCACGATGAACAAGTGGACCGTCGGCATCCGGCCGCCGGAGCGTCCGGTGGGCGTTTTCGAGCTGACCCGCGGCGCAGGGACCAAGTCCGCGCAATGACTACGCCGCTTTGACACCCGAATGGGGAGGGGGGGCCGCCTCGGTTGACAAGGCGCGGCGCGGTGGAGTTTCCTGAACCATGATCCCCGTTCGTCGCGTAGCGCTTGTCGGTAGCTTGCTGGCTTCCACGCTCCTCATCGACGCCTGCGTGGGCGACGATCCCGAGCCCGGCGTCGTTTCCCCGACCGATGACGGCGGGCCCTCGCCGTCCACGGACTCCGGCAGCCGCCGGTCGACGACGATGCCGGTCAGCAGACCGACAGCGGCAACGGCGCCGCGGTGCGACGGCGGTCTCACCTGCGACGGCGTGTGTACGAACACTACCTCCGCGGCGAAGAACTGCGGCGCTGCGGCCACGACTGCGGAACGGCGAAGTGCACGAACAGCGTGTGCGAGGCGGTGATCGTCAATGCACTGCGGCGGCCGCTGATATCAACTACACGTCGCTCACGACCGACCAGGGCGACGACAACCCGAAGGCGCTCGCGCAGAAGATCTTCTGGTCGGTGACCGGGACAGGCGGGGGAGTCTTCCAGGACAACGTCATCGGCGGCAACACGCTGATCCTGTCGACGACGGCCGCCGGACCGAAGGTCACTCTCGCGGTGGACCCAACCACCGTCTACTGGTTCGGGCAGAACTTCGGCGGACCGCCGCAGCCGGTCGTCAAGAGCCTGGTGAACACGGCGGGCACGACGCCCACGGGCATCGGCTCGATCAATGGCAGCTTCATCCAGTCGATCCTCTACGACGCCGCGAACAAGTACGTGATCGGCAACTACGCCGTGAGCTCGACCATGCACGGGGCGTTTCGTTGCGGACCGATCGGCGGCACCGTCGCCTGCGCCAACCTCACCACCTTCACGGGGCAGCCGGGCGGCAACATCGTCAGCGACGGCACCTACGTCTACTTCACCAATCCTGACGACGGAATCATCCAGCGCTCGACACTCAACGGGGGCAGCACGGGCTCCTACATCACGGCGCAGGACACGCCGACGCTCCTCCGCATCGACGCGACGAACATCTACTGGACGAACGTCGGCACGCAGACCATCCAGCGCGGTCCCGCTCGCCGGCTCGACCAAGAAGCAGATGGCCTCCACCACGAACAAGGCGGACGCCATCGCGGCCGATGCCGTGAACGTCTACTGGACCGATAGCACGACGGGCACGCTGAACTACGCCCCCGTCACCGGCGCCGGTCCCAACACGCCGTATGTCACGCTCGGCGCGAGCCCGTTCCCGATGCGCCTCGTGGCGAGACAAGGGCTTCCTCTACTTCACGCCACAAGGGCGCGATCTACCGCGTCGCGCTGCCCTGAGGCGCTGGACGCGGCGTGCCGCGGTGTGGGACGCTCGGGAGCGATGACGCGACTCAAGGTTCTTGCGGATCGCTCGCGTTCGTCGTGCTCGGCTCGGGCTGCAAGAAGCTCAAAGCGAAGCTCGATCCTGCAGCGTCCGCGGGAGGCGGCACGACCCCTTTGCGACCGCGGCGCCGGTCAAGGAGACCGGAACGTCGTTCACGAAGCGGAACCTCCCGGTCGGCGCGAAGCGAACGGAAGACACGCACTCGAACGTGAACATGATCTTCAGCTTGCTCGGCAAGGTGAACAACGTGACCGTCAACGAGTCCACGACGAAGAACGAGGAGATCCTCGAGACCGCGGGCGACACCATCACGAAGCTGAAGGTCACCTTCGCCGAGGATGCGAAGTCGACCATCGAGCCAGGCAAGGCCGCGAAGGTGAAGGCGAGCCCGGTCGCCGGAAAGACCTACGTCGTCTCGTCGAAGGACGGGAAGATCGTCGTCCTGAACGACAAGAACAAGCCTGCCCGAAGGCCGAGGCGACGATCGTCGAGAAGAAGTACAAGTCGCTGGGAAAGCCCGTTCCCTTCCTCGCCGGAATGCCGACGCGCGCCTTCAAGGACGGGGAGGACGTCCCCGAGCTCTCCTCGGCGCTCACGACTCAGGTGAAGGGGAGCGACGACAAGATGACCCTCGAGGCCGTGAAGATCAGCTTCCGCACGCGGCAAGGCGACAGCGGCATCTTCGACGTCTCGATGACCATCAAGACGGGCGAGCCCGGTCTCAAGATGACCATCCCGCTCAGGGGAACGATGGCCGTTCGCACGACCGACGCGTCACCCACGCGATGGATCTGACGGGCCCTCTCACGTTCGAGATCGGCGGCTCCGACAAGAAGCCCGGCATCCAGGGCACGGGCGTGCTCAAGCTGACGACGAACTATTCGTATCAGTGAGCGGGTCGCGCGTTCTTCAGGGCAACGCGCGAACGATCATCCGTGAGGAGCGTGACGCCCTTCTCGTCAGGCCGCTCGCTTCGCTTGTGCGCGGCCCTTCCACATCCCGCCGCGACCCTGCCAGTAGTGCCAGGCCGAGAGCCACGTCGCGCCGGCGTAGAACAGACCGATCAGCGGAAGGGCAAGACCCCACAGCGGAGAGCGGCGATAGAAGCGAAGCATCGGCTGGAAGGCGATCGCCATCATGAGCCACGCGACGGCTCCGGCGGCATGGAGGCCACCCGGGGCCGGCCAGCGCGAAGAAGAGCGGGTTCACGTAGACGAGCGCCATCCCCGCAAGGGTGCCCAGGAGGAGCACCGGCGAGTACCCGAGCTGCGCGTAGGCCGAGCGCGAGATCATCGCAGCGATCTCGGGCCATCCGCCGTACGGACGAATGCTCTGGCAGCGCCGGGTCAGCGTGAGCCGGATCGGTCCCGCGTTCTTCATCAGCGCGCCGAGCGCGCAGTCGTCGATGAGCGCGCCCCTGATCGCGCGCAGACCTCCGCGGCTCTCGAGCGCCGCTCGATCCACGAGCATGCAGCCACCCGCTGCGGCCGCGACGCGCGAGCTCGGTCGGTTCACCTCGCGAACGGATAGAGCATCTGGAAGAAGAACACGAACGCCGGGACCAACGCTCGCTCGGCCGCGCTCTCGCACCGCAGCTCCGCCATCAGCGAATTCATGACGAGGCCGTCGTGCTCCGCGCGTGCGACGAGCGAGCGGAGGGTGCTCGGCGCGTGCGCGATGTTCGGCGTCGGTGAACCAGAGGTAGCGCGGCGATGCGCCCGCCTCCTCGATGCCGTGCCGCATCGCCCAGAGCTTGCCGGTCCAGTCCGGAGGCGGTGGCGAGCTCCGGATCACCGTGAGCCGCGCGGAGCCGGCCGCGCGGGCGAGGTCGCCGGTGCCGTCGCTGCTGCCGTCGTCGACGAGCACCACGCGAAGGCTTCCCGGATAGTCCTGCGCGACAGCGAGCGATCCGATCGCGCGTCCGATCACGTCGGCTTCATCGCGTGGCGGGAACGATCGCGGTGACCTCCGGCCAGCGCTGCGGCGCGGCGACCTCCTCTTCGTCGGTCTGCCGCGCGCGCCAGAAGCCACCCCGAGCCGTCAGCAGGCCAGTCCAGATCACGATCGACGCCAGCGCGAGGATCATCATCCGGATTGCTTACGCATGCCCTCGAGAAAGGCGATGCGACCGCTTGCCGGTGAGGCCTACTGGAAACGACCGACGTAGACCGCCTTCTGCTTCCGAAGTTCGTCGCCGGCGTGGGGCTCTGCTCGGCGATGGCGATGCAGTTGTCGCCCATCGTGATGTCGACGCCCCGGCGATCGCCCATCTGGTACGGGCCCGCCCGAGCCGCCGGCGATCGTGCAGCGGTCGGACCACTTGCAGCGTCTCCGCGCCCTTGCCGGTCGCATCGAGCGTGCCGCCGGAGAGCTGGTCGGTCGTTTGCGCAGTTGTAGTTCGCGCTGGCGTAATACTGCGAGTACGAGGCGAGCTGGACCGTGCCGCGAACGTACCGGCTCGGGTCGACGGTGATCGTCGAGGTCACGGCCTTCTGCGTCGCCAGCTTCCACTCCGTGCACGCGCCGAACGCGTCGCACGTGCGCCGTGGCGTCGTAGCGAACGAGGCCGGTGACGGAGAGCGGGCCAGTCACGGGGAAGTGCGGCGCCCCCGAGCAGCTCGGGAAGGGGCCGGCGCTCGGCGGCGGCGCGGGCGGCCCATTCTTCTTGGTGAGGGATACGGTGAACGTGGCGGCGGGTGCTCTTCGCCTCGCGGAACGCGATGAAGAGCTTGGAGGTCTTGCTCGCTTTGTACGAGACGACCTCGGTCCGGGTGTCGTGGAACGCATCCACCTTCTTGAGGGTCTGGTTCGAGGCGCCGAGCAGCCACGTCACGGCGTCCCTTACCGTCGGCGCTGACGGTGAGCTCGATCTGGTCACCGGCGAGCACGTCGAAGGAGAAGGCGCGGTAGGTGGAGCTCGCGTCGTGCAGAGCGACCTTCGTCTCGCCGTAGGCGATTCGTTCCGAGGAGCTCCCCGGCTTGAAGGCGCGAAGCTCGTCGTCGGTGGCCTCCACCGGCGTCTCCTCCGCGTCGGAGGTGTCGGCGGCGCAACCGCTGACGGTGGCGATCGAGACGACGGCAAACACGAACGCAAGACCGGACCGCAGGTTCATCTTGAAGATCTCTCCTTTGCCAACGAGCTGGCGGAGTGGGTGTACGAACCCTCCCACCGAACCTTTCCTCGGCCGCGCAACCGATAAAAAGTATCTGGGCAAAGTATCTGGAGTGACCGCGCCGCCACCTCACCCGCTCAGCGACCGCGGACGTGAACGCCAAAGCCTTCGGCGCCCGGGGCCAGGTCGGTGCGCAGCGTCATCGCCGGGATCTCGTAGTCGCCGCCGTTCTGCCGTCGGTACGCGATGGGCGCCGTCGTCGCGAGCGTATCGAGCCGCCGCCCCAGCGACTCGGTGAGCCGGGGATAGGCGGCGTCGTCGAGCTTGTCGGAGCGATACACGACGAACGGCGGCAGCACGTCGAATCCTGGGTAGTAGAGGATGCCGTGCTGGATCGGGAAGAGGAGGTCCTCCATCGGCCCGTTGATGCCGCGCACGCCGTAGTGAGAGTCCCAGCCGCCGGCGGTGACCATCAACATGCCGCGTTTGCCGGCCATCGTTCCCTCGCCGTAGCGATCACCCCACCGCTCGTCGAGTGTTCGCCGACGCCGTAGGCAAAGCCATACGCGTAGACGCGATCGACCCAGCCTTTGAGGATGGCGGGCATCGAGAACCACCACATCGGAAACTGCAGGATGACGACGTCGGCCCAGAGCAGCTTGCGCTGCTCCTCCGCCACGTCCGCTCCCTGCGTGCCGCTCTCGAAGGCCTCGTGTGAAGCCCGCGCAGGCTCGAAGCGCGGGCCTGAATCCCGATGGGGGAAGTCCGCCACGTCGAACTGTGACTTCCAGCTCATTGCATACAGGTCCGACACCTCCACGGCGTGACCGGCACGTCGCAGGGTGCTCGACTCGTGAAGGTCTTCAGCGACCCCGTTGAGCGAGCGCGACTCGGGTGGGCGTGAACGATGAACACATTCATGGTCCTCACCTAAGCAGTCACACGATATAGTAGTAATGAATTCCCACGATAGTTGGTAATTGCGATGAACAATCTGGCCGGGCTCGACCTCAATCTGCTGCTCACGCTCGACGCGCTGCTCGCGGAGCGCAACGTGACGCGAGCCGCCAAACGACTGCATCTGTCGCAGCCCTCGGTGAGCGTGCAGCTCGGCAAGCTGCGGGCGTTCTTCGACGACCCGCTGCTCTTGCCGGGACGCGCGGCATGCGGGCCACCGCGCGCGCGGAGGCGCTTCACGAGCCCCTGCGCGTTGCGCTGATGGAGCTCGCGAGCGCCGTGTCACCCCCTTCGCCGTTCGATCCCGGGCGCGCCGATGTCACCTGGCGTATCGCTGCGGCCGACTACGGTGAGCTCGCCGTTCTGGGGCCTGCGCTGCGCAGCCTGCGCGCGGATGCTCCAGGCACGCGGCTGGCGGTTCCTTCCGTCGCAGCCTTCGCTGATCGCCAGGCAAGCCGAGAGCGGAGAGCTCGACCTCGCGCTGCACACGATGGACGGTGCACCGCCCAACCTGCGCAGCCGCGTGCTGTTCCGGGAGCACTACGTGCTGGTCGGACGCAGGCGCCATCCTCGGCTCGAGCGCCGTCCCCTCGCTCGCGCAGTTTCGCATGCTGGAGCATGTCGTCGTATCCCCTGACGCGGCGGCTTCGTCGGCGTGACCGACAGCGTCCTCGCGGACGCGGGCCTGTCGCGGCGAGTCGTGCTGTCGGTGCCGCGCTTCATGTCCGCGATCGCGGCGGTGTCGAGCACCGATCTCGTGGCGATGCTGCCTTCGCGCCTGGTGGCGGGCCGCAAGGACCTACGCGTCGTGGCTGCCCCTCTGGACGTGCCGGGCTACGACATGGCGATGCTTTGGCACGAGCGCTCGCACCGCGACCTGGGCCATCAATGGCTGCGGGAGCGGATCGCGGCGTCGGCGCGGGGGTAGTTTAGTGGTGGCTCGCCGCGATCGTCATGGCGGTGCCGATCGCGAGCAGGAGGAGCGCCGCGGCGAGCAGCGCGAAACCTCGCGCCGGTGAGATGGCCGGCGGGACAGGTGGGGCCGTGACCGGCGGCTCGTCCGCCGGAAGAGGCGCCTGCGGGACATCGCTTGGAGCCGAGCGGAGCCTCGCACCGGAGGCCGCGTCCACGCGGTCGGCCGCGTCCCGCAGCTTCTGCAGCGCCGCTGCGAGCTCGAACGACCCCATCTTCGCCGTGGCAGCGTCGTGGACGCTCCCGCCTGGCGGCGGACGAACGGTGGGGAGCAGCGGGACGTCGTCCTCGGCCGGAGCTTCCGTGCGTGCGCTCTTCATGGGACTCCGTGAAGTGTACCAGTCGAGATAGCGCGGCGCTCCTCCTTTGGCGAGCGCCTTCCGAGCGAGGTCGACGTGAGCCGCCAGCGATTCATGCCTCGGATTTTCCGAATCGAGCCCGCGCTTCAATCGCAGGCTCGCGCGCGAAAACCCTGCACGGAGGGCGCGCCCACCCTCGCGTCTACGGGCGGGAAAGTCGAATCATCACGCGTGACTCGCGGTCGACACGCCGTCGTGAACGGCGGTTGTCATCACGGCTCTGCGGTCGAAGGAATCATCGTTCGTCGCGCGCGCACACCTCGGGGCATGCGCAGTGCACGAGGCTCGTCATGCCTTCTTGCTCTCGAACGATCGCTCGACGCATTGCTCTGACCATCGCCATCGGCGCGTGCGTGCTCTCTGCGGTTCCTCTTGGTTGCTCGAACAAAGTCATCACCGCCGACGCGCCAGCCGCGGCGGATGTCGATGCCGGCGAGGCTCCGATCGATCCCGAGCCCACGGCGACCGACGCTGGATCGAAGCGCGACGCGGCGAAGACCGGCAAGGAAGCGTACGAGGCGTGTGGCCGGGGGTCCGCTGCGCCGAGGGCCTCGATTGCGTCATCTCGCCCGAGAACGGACCGGGCGGGGTTTGCCAGAAGCCCTGCGAGCACGCGAGCGACTGCGAGGAGCTGGAGCAGTGCTCGGACTGGTGCACGCCGTACTGCCAGTACGACTACCACTGCCCGTCGACCGCTCAAGTGCGGGAGCATCTCTTGCCAGTACATCAACTGCAAGAACGTCCCGAACGCCTGCTCGGCATCCCAGGAGTGCAACCCGGGACGGGGTGTGCGTCGAGAAGGCGGTCGCGTGCACGAAGACGCCGACCAGCGGGCTGCCCTCGGCATCCACCATCACGTCTCTCGGAGCAGCGCAGCGCGGCACGTCTCTGCGACTGGTCGACATGCCAGATGGGCGGCTACGGAACGAAGGCCGCATGCGACGGTGGCCTCTCCGCGACCCAGCCCGCGAATCAGGCCGCGTGCGTCGCGAAGCTCCCCGCGACGTGCGCCGCGGACCGTTGCCGATCTCGAGGCCTGCATCCAGGCGCAGGCTGCGAACCCGTGTGACCTGAGCATCGTGCTCACGGCGCCGGCGTGTGCAGCGCTGGCGGCGTGTCACTGACCTCGAGCAGCTTCGAGGCCGCGAGGCTCTCGAGGCGCTCCGCCCAGACCAGCATCGCGTGCGCTTTGGCCTCGTCCTTCATGGCCGCTGCCACGAGCTCGCCTGGCAGCACGCGCTCGGCATCGAGCGTCAGTACCAGTGAAGGCTCACCGAGGGATGCCTCGACCTCTGCTCCGTGCTCGATCAGCGCGTGCTCGAAGAGCGCCGTGAGGACACCAGCTCCGACGAGCGTGACGAGCGGGTAGTGCTGCGGGTGAGGGACCCCGTCCAGCGCTGGCTCCACGTACCGTGCGATCGTGGGCAGGTTTCCTGCCGCGACTGCGCGGACGACACCCGCGAAGAGTTGAGTGGGTGTCCTTGCGTCCGGGTGGAGCGGCGCGAGTGACCGCGCCACCTTCTCTGCGAGCGCGACGATCGCGGGACGGAACACTTCGTTCCGATGCTCGACCAGCGCATGCGCCGGAAGTCACGCCGGAGGCCTCCTTGAAGGAAGGCCTCGCTCGTCGCGTGCACCAACCACTTCTCGTGCGCCTTCGCGTCGACGAACAGCGAGAGCGCTGAGCGGTCGTCGACCTTCGACGGGCCTTCCGGCAGTTCCATCAACGCGGCGAGGCGCTCGCTGAACGCTGGATGGTTGTCGAACGGATCCGTCTTGGAGGCGCGCACCGAGGCGATGACCTCGTCTTCGGTACCGCGCTCCTGGAGTCGCGTGCGGAACACGCGGAACCCTGCGGGTGAGATCGGAGGGAACGACGTAGCTCTCGAGGACGGGCGTCACGGAGCCGTTCAGGTACGCAGAGTAGAGCGGGGCACCGAACGAGACGCGCTCGAGGAGGCTGATGGTGGCCGCACGACCGGCCAGCCGCGCCGATAAGGCATCGGCGAGCAGCTCTTGCCTTCTCCCCGCGCGCCGCGTGACGCGGAAGAAGAGCTTCGCGTAACCAACGACCACAGGCAAGCCCAACCCGCTCCGCAAAGTCGTGACCGTATCTCAGCCAGGCGTCCCGCGATTCCTTGCGTGGACGCTGGACCGCACCGGCGACGGAACGGAACGATGCTTCGGCGTACGCGAGGATCCCGCCGAGCCGCGTCTCCCCGCCGAGGTAGTGTCCGAGCTCGTGCGCGAGCCCGGCGCGCAGCTCCTGCACAGTGAGCATCTCGAGCAGCGGCGCCCCGAGGAGGAGGACGCGACGACTCCCGATACCCAGGACCCCTCCCACCTCGGTCACGCCCAGATCGGGCAGCGCCGAGCGATAGATCTCGGCGGGCGGAGCGGTTCCGGCCTGCGCGGCGAGCTCGTCGATGATCGCGAAGAGCTCCGGGGCCCTGGCTGCGCTCCAGCGGCGCGCTCGGGGGCTCGAAGCGCGGACGACGCGCGGTGAGCGCGCCCTTGACGAGCAGGAATGCCGGAGTCCAGCCGAGCACAAACGCGAAGAGGACATGAACGGGGCTCACCCCCTTTCCCCAGAAGACGAGAAACGGCGCGACGAAGAAGAACGCCGAAACGACGAGCACGACCACGTAGAAACCCACGAGCAGGACTGCGGCCTGCAGCGCGTGCCAGACGAAGCTTCGATGTGCCGTCAACGATCCCTCCGTCCTTCAGCTGCATGGGGGTTAGCCGCGAGGGCAGGTCGTCGCAATACCCCCCCAGGGGTATTCAGTTCTCACGATGCGACGAGTAGCTCCCCGAAGGGCGCGAGCGAGGGATCTCGCCTCGCGGCGTTCGGCTCGACCAGCACGATCAGATGATCCTGCGCGCGGCTCGTCGCCACGTGCAGGAGGTGAGGGCGCTCGCCCAGCCAGCGGAGATGCCGGCGCTCCGTGGCCGTCACGGAGAAGATGACGACGCGCCGTTCGCCGCCCTGCAGCCTGTGCACCGTGCTGACGAGGATGCCTCCGCGCGTGAGCAGCCCGCGCGCGACGAGCTCGCGTTCCATGCGGACGCTCTGGCCAACGAACGGCGTCAGTACCGCGATGTCGGACGGCGCTACGCCGCTTGCGACGAGCTCCACCACGAGCTCGACGGCGCGTGCCGCCTCCGCCTCGTTGACGACCCCCTCGGCGGCGCGCGTGCCCACGCCGGAGACGGGCAGCACGATCACCGGGCGGTCCAGTCGCGGCGAGACCTCGGCGAGCGAGCGCGGTGGCGTGCGGACGTCGAGCGTGTAGCCGCTCCAGCGCGACGCGAGCGCGACGATCGCGTGCTGCGAGCGGAAGTGCTCGGTGAGCGTGAGACGCGCGCGTGAGCGTGGCTCGGCGACGGCTTGCGCAGAGCGGTCGACGTCGCGCCCATGCGAAACGGCGTGACGACCGCCTCGTCGAGGCCGCGAGCAAGGCGGTCATCGGTGTGGGGCGCCAGCGTGTAGACCGGCGGCAGCTGGGCGAGGTCTCCCGTCAACATCACGCGCCGGGCCCGCGCGAGCGCCGGAACGGCATAGATCGGTGCGCACTGCGCCGCCTCGTCGATGACGAGCCGATCGATCACGTCCCCACCGAGCGGGAAGCTCGCGCGCATCGAGAGCAACGTGCACCCCGCGATCGGAAAGAGCGACGCAAGCTCACGGAGGGTTTGCGGCACCGGCTTCCCACGCGCCTCGGTCCACTCGGCGCGTGCTGCGTCGCGTGCCGTTGCGAGGCGCGGGAGGAGGACGTCACGGTGAGATCGTGCCCACGCGTCGCGCAGCGCGAGCGCCGCATCGTAGAGAAGGGGATCGAGCGGAGGGCGCGACCGGCTCCGCGGCGGCGATGCCGAGATCGCTCGTGATGGTGCCGAGCTCGCTGCGGAGCGCCGGCGCGACGAGCCTCGAACGCGCATCGGCGAGAGACGCGAGCGCTGCTCCGATGACGTCGCGCTGGCGCGCGATGTCCGCGCGGGGGTCTCCGCGATCGAGGTCGCCGAAGGGCATCGCCATCGCCAGCGCGCCGAGCACCGCCTCGACGCGTGGCGCACGCAGCGCGTTGGCGCGCGCCCATTTCTCGACGGCGCGATCGACGGACGGCGTCTTCCCGTCGAGATGAATCGGCGCGAGACGCTCGGCCGCTTCGGCATGCTCGCGAAGCGCGGTCGCCGCTTCGTCGAGATCGGCGAGCTCCACGTTCGGTGGAGGTGCGTCGCCCGCGCGGGGCGAGCTCTATCGCGCAACGTCGCGGCGCGGCGCTCCAGCGTGCGCCGCCGCGCCGTCTCCGCGGTGCTGGCCTTCTGCGACGCCGCCTGTTCCCGCAAGAAGGCCCGCACGGCTGCGGCGCGCTCTTCGAACGCGGCCCGTGCATCTGCGAGGGAGACGTTGCTCGGCGTACCGAGCTCCTCGATCGCCGCGGGCGAGCGCGGCGGCCGTCGACTCGGCGAGCGCGCGCCGGTTGCCGAGACGAATCCCCCACCGGTAGCCCAGGGCCGACCACGAACCGGCGCGAGCGCATGATCGACGGCGGCGTTGTTGGTGCTCGTCACGGACGAGCGACCACGCAGAGGCCCGCGACGGCGCGTTCGACCATCGCGGGCCGAGCGCGCACGCGACGATGGTCTGCGCCGCGACGTGATGAAGGAGCGCCGTTTTTCCGCAGCCCGGTGGCCCACAGACCGCGACGAGATCCTCGCTCGCCTCGAACGCAACGTGCCGCCGCGAGCTGCGAAGGCGTCGGCAAGACCTTGCCGGTCGTGAAGATCGGCGCCTTGCGCGGCGGCGCTCCGGGGGCGCCGAGATAGACGGCGAGCGGACCGCGTGGAGGGAGTGTCTCGCCGAGCACGGCCTGCAGATCGCTCCTCAGTCCGCTCGTCGGATCACCACGCGGTGGAAGCATCGGCGAGCCCGTGCGGATGAACGCGGAGCCCGCGCGACGACGAGGCACGACGCATCGCCGCCTCGGCGATCGCCGCGAGGTCTTCGCGGGTGAGCGGTCCGGCGGCCGGCGCCTCGGCCTCGACATCTTCGGTCCCCGCATCCTGACCTCCGGCCTCGAGCGCGCGCGTCGCTGCGCGAACGAGCGCGCCGACCCGGCGCGCCCCGCGGCGGCGATCGATCCGAGCGCGGCTCCGTCGAGCCGAAGAGGAAGTGCCACACCCCTGCGTGAAGCGCGTAGGGCTCTGTCGCTGCCGAGCTCGATCTCCAGCGCATCGGGCAGGGTGAGCGTCGCGCCGGGTCGTGCTCCGGCGGGGAGCTTCCAGGGCGCCTCGCCGAGCTTCCACCGCGCGTGACTGCCGCCACGCGAGAAGAGCGGCGCCGCGCGCATCGAGCCTTGCTGCACGAACATCACGAGCGGGAAGCCGACCGTGAGCGTGGCTTCGACCTCGGCCGCCATCGCCGCCGCGTGCGCCTCGAAGAGCGGCGCGGCTCGCGGCGGGATCGGCGCAAACCGCTGCGTCAGCGCGTCACCGACCACGAGCGCCGTCGCGTCGTCCTCGGACTCGGTGAAGAGACGGAGCGAGAGCGCAGCGCCGTCGCGCGCGGGGGCACGAAGCAGCGGGTGAGGAGCAAAGAGCTCCGCGCGTGACGGCGCCGGAGGCGCGACGCTCGCCGCTCGCGCGCCATCTCGTCCAGCGCGCGCAGCCCGTACCGGAGCGCATCGAGCGACGGCCGCATCGCGCCCCGACTACTTCAGCTCGTGCACGATGATGTTGTCGTAGTGGACGATCGCCACCAGCGCCCGGTGCTCGCGCCTACCTCGCTGATCCCGATCCGGAGGTCGGCATTCGTGCACGTCTTCAGCGTCGGCGTCGGACCGGAGGAGGCGTGGGCCTCGCGGTCGACGAGCGTCTCACCATCACGTAACCTCTCGGTAGCCCGTCGAGCTCCCGGCGGTCGGTACGAGCGCGACGCTGACGTGCAGCCAGGTGCCGGACTCATAGGGCTTCGGAGCTGGATTCGCGGCTGCGCGTGCCTCCGAGGGTCTTGCCGTCGAACGCACCGAGCCCGAACGACGCCTCGCAGGTGGTGCCCGCCAGGTGCAGATCGGCGAGCGTCACGGAGGTCAGATCGTTCGTGAGGATCTTGATGTCGAAATCGAGCCGGAAGCCGGAGAGCCTCGGTCCGAGCGCTTGCCTGAGGCTCACGTCACGCAGGTTCGTGTCGACGGTCTTCAGCTCGACGCGCAGGATCGCGAGCCGTTCGGCGTCACCCTGGACGACGGCAGCTCCCGCGTCGGACACGTTCGCGCCGGTGAATCCGAACGGCGAGATCGGGGCCGTCTTCGCTTCGAGGTCGTTGCAATAGAGAAGGCCGGGATCGGCGAGGTGCGCGGCGCAGAAGGCCGACGGCGGGCCGTCGGTCTCGAGAGGCGCGTCCGGGAGTGCGTCGAGCGCACCGCCCGCTTCGCCCGCGTCTTCACCGGGGTGGCGGCGCGGCCGAGAACGAGGAGCACGCGGCGAGGAGGAGCAGCCCGCCCGCTGCTCCCGCGACCACCGCCATTGAGCTCGTGAGTCTCACGCAGGCGCCAGCGTAGCACCCGTACGTGAAACAATTTCTCTCCGCGTAGGGAAGGGTGCGCCGGCGCCTCCGTATCAGGAGGCAGCAGTTCCCGCTCTTTTGGAGAGGCCCATGCCCCGCACTCGCCTTCTACTTCTTGCGCTCGTCTGTCTTGGTCTTCCCTCGGTCGTTGCGTGCACGAACGCGCCTGCCTCGGGCGATGACGTCGGCGTGTGGCCGACTCGGAATCGGAGCTGCGCGCGCTCGCCTCGAACGAGATCATCGGGCCCCATCGCGTTCAACACCACCGTGAACGTGAATCACTCGGGTACCCCGCGCTACCGCGCGTACTCGTTCTCCGTGACGGCGGGCGACAAGCTCGACATCTGGGTTCGTTCGGCCACGACCGACACGCATGCCTGGCTCGTCGACGAGAGCTTCAAGACCATCAAGTCGAACAACGATGCGAACGCGGTCGAACGAAGCCGAGGACGACTCGGACACGACGGACTCGAACATCAAGTACGAGGTCTCGAAGACCGGCAAGTACTTCATCGTGTTCCGCGGTCAGCTGAACGTGGCGGCCAACATCTCGGTCCGCGTCGATCGCTCCGGCGGCGTGACGCCGCCTCCGCCTCCGCCCGTCGGTGAGAATCCGTGGGGCTGCACCGATGCCGCGCTCAGCGTCGCCGATCTCATCGCGCGCGTTCCGACGGGCGCCAACACGCTCTCGCTCCTGCCCGCCGGTGGCCTTCGCTACGAGCAGCGCTCGCGCGTCTGCAACCAGCAGACGGGCTGCGCCAACTGGGAGCGCGGTCACGCCGTACGCGGGCAACGACGGCGGCGTCGCGAGCCTCGGCATCACGACGACCGACGCCGGCGGCGTCACGTACAACGTGAGCTCGACGAGCGACAGCAACGGCAGCTTCCCGCCTCGCGAGCGGCGGCACGGTCACCGGCTCGCTCCACACGCCGAACCCACGGCACCGGCGCGTACGAGGCCAAGCTCACGAAGACCTGCATCGGCACGCGGGATGAAGCTCACGCAGGGCACGAACGGACAGGGCACCTGGACCGAGCTCGAGTTCGGATTCCGCACCGGCATGGCGGCGCCGATCACGCGCGTCGTCGAGCCGGTCACGAACCCGTGGGCCTGCACGGGGGACGCCGCTCGCTCAGGCGGAGCAGCTGCGCGCTTCCCCGCGGGGGTCGGACACGCTGTCCCTCCTCAGCGGCGGCAACGCGCGCTACGGGACACGCACGCGGTCGTGCAACTCGCTCACCGGCTGCGCGCCCTGGACGGCCGTGACGCCGTACGCGGGCAACGACGGCGGCATCGCCACGCTCCAGCTGCAGACGACCTCCGCGGGTGGCATCACGCTCACCATCGCGAGCACGAGCGACTCGAACGGAACGTTCAACCCTGCCACGGGCCGCTTCTCGGGATCGCTCCACACGCCGAACCACGCGACGGGCACGATGGAAGGCTCGTTCGCGAAGGACTGCACGGGCTACCGCATCCAGACGAAGACCGCGCCCGCCAACGGCGGCTCGTACACGGAGACGGAGTGGGGCTACCAGGGGGGACTTCCCCGATCCGGTGCGCTGAGCGCGCGGGTTGGAAAAATACCGCCTGCGCAGATCCGGGGGTGGATCGGCGGCGCGCGTTGGGGGGCACCTTCCCGCACGGCGACCCTCTCACGGGAGGCCTGAAAACAAGGGGTGCCGGTGTTTCGGGGGCCGCCTCGAGGTGTAGGCTCGGGTGGTATGCCCGTTGCAGTCTCCAGAAACACCATGCGCCCCCTCGCTATCGTCGCCGCCGCTTCTCTCCTCGCCCTCCTCGTTGGCTGCAGCGCGCAGACCACGGAAGACTCCGCCGGTGACAACTCCGCGCTCAGCGGGTCGGACGGCAAGAAGAAGAAGATCGGCGAAGCGTGCGGCGGCGACAGCGATGAGCCGGGCGTCTGCGAGGACGGCCTCGAGTGCTCCCCCGCGCCGGAGCTCGATGTTGGTCACTGCTTCAAGCCGGCGAAGCTCGGTGAAGCGTGCGGCGGTGACAGTGATGAGCCGGGCGTCTGCGCGCAGGGCCTCGAGTGCTCCCCCGCACCGGAGCTCGACGTCGGCCACTGCTTCCAGCCGGCGAAGCTCGGTGAGGCGTGCGGCGGGCGATAGCGACGAGCCCGGCGTTTGCGGAGCGGGCCTCAAGTGCTCCGACGCACCCGAGCTCGACGTCGGTCACTGCTTCAAGGAGGCACAGGTCGGCGAGGCCTGCGGCGGCAACGGCGACGAGCCGATCGCGCTCTGCGCGGACGGCCTCGAGTGCTTCGAGCCGAGCGACATCGAGACGCCGACGTGCCGCGTGATCCCGTCGAAGTAGATCCCTCTCACGCAGCGAGGGGCTTCGGAGGCATGATGCGCCGAGGAGGCGCTCGATGGCTCAACGTGTTTTCGTGGTGGGCTTGTTCGGAATGCTCACGCTCGCCGCGTGCTCGAAGGAGGAGACCACCACCCCGCCCTCGAAGAGCGTCGATGCGGCGGTCGCTCCCGCCGCACCGAAGAACCTCGATCTCGCGAAGGCCGCGCTCGTCTCCGCCAAGGCGAAGTACGCCAAGCACGAGGTGGTGGACGCCGAGTGCGCGCCGCTGAAGAGCCTCGAGGCGGACTTCGCCGGCGACAAGAACCCCGACGCGGTCAAGACGACCCGGGAGATCGACATCTTCTGCGGGATCGACGTGACCCTCGAGGGCGCCGTCACGACGCTCAAGGGCGATCAGGAGAAGCTCACCGCCGCGATCAAGAAGAAGGATCGCACCACCGAACAGATGTACGCGGCGACCGTGAGGGACGGCTGCGCCTCGATCCGCAGGCAGCTCGAGAGCCTCGCTACCGACCATCTCGACGGAGAGCCGAAGGTGACGACGCTGAAGGCGGAGATCGATCCGATCTGCTCACCTCCCGCCTCCGCGAAGAAGTAGTAATCTATCCACGATGGGCTTTCGAACGAACGCGGCGCTCCTTTCGCTCGTGATGGTGAGCGCCTGCGGAAGCTCGAAGACCGACCGCGGCTTCGATCCGAATGGGGACCCGACCGCGCCCGGCGGCGGCACCGACAACCCGCCCCCGAGCCTCGGCGGCGGCGACGCGGGGCCCGCGGCCGACGCCGGGTGACGACGGCTGTCCGCCCTCGGCGACCCTCGTGTACGTGACCGGGCAGGGCGACCAGCTCTACAGCTTCTACCCGCCGACGCAGACCTTCACGCTCATCGGCAAGTTCGACTGCCTCACCTCGCCGACCCACATGACCGTGGACCGCCAGGGAGACGCGTGGGTCGTGGCCGGCGGGCTGCTCTACAAGGCGAGCACCGCAGATGCGTCGTGCAAGCCCGTCGCCAACTGGACCTTCAACTTTGCCTATACGGACTTCGCGCTGACGTTCATCGGCGTCAGCAGCAGCGCCGTCGACAACGCGCTCTTCTTGATGAACGGCGCAGCAGGCGTCGCCACGTTCGACACCGCGTCCGGCAAGGTCACTCCGGTCGGCACCGCGAACATCGGTACCGCGCCCGGCGACATGACGAGCAACGGTGACGGCAGTCTGTACTTCCTGCGTGACGTCGAAGATCCCACGCTGCATCAGCTCAGCCCGAAGGACGCGTCGACGATCGGGCAGTGGCCCATCACCGCCAAGGGCGGCGGCAGCCAGGCGCTCGCGTTCTGGGGCGGCTCCTTCTACGCCTTCGAGAACAGCGCGATCTTCCAGTTCGATCCCATCAAGAAGACGACGACGCCCGAAGGGCAACGCGCCGCTGCAGGTCACCGGCGCCGGCCAGTCGACGTGCGGTGCCCAAGGTCGCTCCGCCGCCGAAGTGAGCGGGAGCTGCGGGGGTGAGCGCCGTTCAGGTCGCTCGCGTCATCTCGATGTGCGGAATGCCGTCCTCGTCGTAGACGTCCGACGAGCGCACGAAGCCGAGCTCGGCGTAGAACTTCTCGAGGTGCGCCTGTGCGCCGATCGTGATCGCGACTGCACCGACCGCGTCGATCCCGCGTTGCACGAGCACGCGGCCGAGCCCCTTGCCGCGTGCCTCGGGCGCAGTGATGACGCGACCGAGGCTGACCGTGTGATGCTTCGCTCCTGCCGGGACGATGCGGAGGTAGGCGTGAATGACGCCGCCCGTCTCCGCCCAGAGGTGGCGCGAGACGAGGTCGACCCCGTCTGCATCGAGGTAGGCGCAGCTCTGCTCGACGATGAACACGCGCTGGCGCAGCGCGCAGATCGCGTAGAGCTCGGTGACGGTGAGCTCGGCGAAGGGCTTGTCATGCCACTGGAGGGCGTCGGCGATCATCGCCGGTCACGATAGCGGTAACCTTCAGCCATGGCAGCTCACCGCTTCCGGCTTCTCAACGTCTTCGCCGAGTCGCCGCTCTCCGGCAATGCCCTCGCCGTGTTCGAGGACGGGAGCGGCCTCTCCGACGAGCGCATGCAGGCGCTCGCGCTCCAGTTCAATCTGTCCGAGACGACCTTCCTTTTTCCCTCGGCGGTCGCGACGGCCAAGGTGCGGATCTTCTCGCCCTCCTTCGAGATGCCCTTCGCCGGCCATCCCACGCTCGGAACCGCGCAGGTCGTTCGCTCGCGCTCCAGCGGCGGTGATGCGCTGACGCTCGAGATGCGCGCAGGCGTCATTCCCGTCACCGCGGGAGGGCGATACGTGGACCTTGCGTGCCAATGCGCCGGTCACCCGCCCCGCCGAGGCGACGCGCGCGGAGCTGGGCGCCATGCTCGGCGTGGACGAGCACGACATTCGTGACGGCGCGATGTGGGTCGACACCGGCTCGGAGCAGGCTCATCGTTCGCCTGCACGAGCCCCGAGGCGATTCAGCGCTGTCAGCCCGATCCGATCTTGCTCGCGCGTCACGGGTCGAACGCTCGGCGCTCGGGGCTCGTCTACGTGTGGGCCCACGAGGACGTGCCGCCGACGGAGGATGGAGAGAGCATCGTTGCGCGCTTCTTCTTCCTCAAGCACGGCGCGGTCATCGAGGATCCGGGGACGGGCTCGGCATGTGCGAACCTCGGCGGGTGGCTCGTGGCGAATCGGTACGAGCTGCCGATCATGATGTCGATCGCTCAAGGCGAGCTCACGGGCCGCCCGTGCAAGCTCGGGCTGCGCGTCGATGTGGCAGGCCAGATCTTCGTCACCGGCAAGGTGATCGAGATCGGTCGCGGCGAGCTCACGCTCTGACTCGCGCTCTCGATGCGAAGCTCGCAGCATCCGGAGAGCGAGAGAGGCGGCGAGATCAAGGTCGACAAACGTGGTCTCCGACACGCCGTCGCTCACCCCTAGACGTCGTCGGGTGTTTCGGGCGGCGCCTCGAGGCGCTTGCCGTCGATGAGACGAGCGGCGCGCTCGCGTTCCGCGCGCTCGAGGTCCTTCTCGGCCTGGGTTCGTCCGTGTCGGATGCGGTTGATCTCGGCCTGCTTCGCCTTCTCTTCCCGCTGCTTTCTTCTTCCGGAACCGGTTCAGGTTGACGACGTTCCTGGCCATCGATCACCAGGTTGCCATGTGAACGAGGCCGCGTCACACGCGGGCGGTGTATGGTCGAGCACCAATGAAGCTAGGTGGTCGAGAACGCGATGGACGACGGGGCTGCGCTCGAGGAGTTCTTCGAGCAATCGCCCGTGACCGCCAACTGGACGATCGGCTTCCTGAGCGGCGTCTGCACGGGGCCGGATGCCGTCGCATCATCGGAGTGGATTCCGGTCGTCATCACAGATGGCGCGTTCGACGAGGACCCCGCGGCGCGCGCGAAGGTCGACCTGCTGGCGCGGCTCTTCGGCGCGGTCAGCGAGACGCTCCGCGCCTCGCCCGAGATCATTGCCCCCCGAGACGGACAAGCCCGCCGAGGAGGCCGTCGACTTCTGCCGCGGTTACCTCCGCGGCGCGCAGATGCACGCGACGTGGCGTAGCGACGACGTCGCCACCAAGATGCTCCTTCCCTTCGAGGCGCTGGCGGAGGACGGGTCGACGCCCGGCGCTGCGCGCGAGCGGCTGGGCAGGCTCCGTCGCGGAGATCAACCGCGCACTGGCGAGTCGAAGCGCCAGGTGGTGAACCTGACGCCGAAGGTCGGGCGCAACGACCCGTGTCCGTGCGGCAGCGGGAAGAAGCACAAGAAGTGCTGCCTCGCGAAGCAGGCCTAGTACTCGCCGGGGCGCGTTTTCTTCGACCCCCGCGAACACTTTCCGACCCCCCGCCCAGTCTTGTTGGGAAAGGGCGCTCTTCCGCGCCCGTCGGAGGTCTCCCATGAAGCTCTACCAGCTCCCGTTCTCGCCCAGCTGCCAGAAGGTTCTCGCCCTTGCCCCACGAGGTGGGCACGTCTCTCGAGCTCGTCACGATCGACATCTTCAAGGGCGAGGCGAAGACCCCCGCGATCCTCGCGAAGAACCCCAATGGCAAGATCCCGATCCTGGAGGACGGTGACCTCGTCCTGTGGGAATCTGCGGCCATGCTGGCGTACATCGCCGCGAAAGCGGGCCGTACCGACCTCGCGCCGACGACGCCTCGCGAGCGCGCAGAGGTCGATTCGCTGGACCGCGTGGGAGGGCGCTCACTTCGGCCCCGCGATCCGCAAGGTCGCCTTCCAGCGCATCGTGAAGAAGATCGCGGGGCTCGGCGCTCCGGATGAAGCGCTCGTGCAGATCGGGCGTCGACGAGTTCACCGCGTCCGCGAAGGTGCTCGAGCAGAGCCTCGGCTCGAAGGAGTACCTCTGCGGTCGACTCACGGTCGCCGACTTCGACGTCGCGCCCTACGCTGCGCTCGCCGAGAGCTGCGGGCTCGATCTCGCGGCCTATCCGAAGACCGCGGCGTGGCTCGCGCGCATGCTCGCGCGAGACAGCATGAAGGCGACGATGGCGGCTGCCAGCGGAGCCGCGTTGAAACCCTTCGAGGCGCTCGTGGAGCCGCACCGCGCGCTGCTCAGGCTCCACTGTTACCGGATGCTCGGCTCGTCACACGACAGCGACGACATGGTGCAGGAGACGCTCGTCCGCGCGTTCCGCGCCCAGGACACGCTGCACGATCCCGCGAGCGCGCGCGCCTGGCTCCATCGCATCGCCACCAACGTGTGCCTCGACGAGCTCGCGAGGCGTCCGGCGCCGCGCACGCGGTGCGCGAGCTCGGGCCGCCCGCCGACCCGGATCTTCCGGTGGGCGCCGCGGACTCCGGACTCCGAGTGGCTCGAGCCGGTGCCGTCGTCGTGGCTTCAGGTGCCGGCTCCGGAAGGTGCTGACCCGGCGGCGCAGTACACGTTGAAGGAGAGCGTCGCGCTCGCGTTCGTGGCCGCGCTGCAGGTGCTCACGCCGTCGCAGCGCGCCGTGCTCCTCCTGCGTGACGTGGTCGGGCTCTCGGCGGCGGAGACCGCCGAGGCGCTCGCGTGCTCGGTGCCCTCGGCGAACAGCGCGCTCCATCGCGCGCGCGTCACGCTCGAGGAGCGCGTGGGGGCCGCGGGCGAGCTGGTCACCGGAGGTGGGCGCTGTCGATCGCGCGCTCCTCGAGCGCTACGTGGCGCGCATGGGAGAAGGGTGATCTCGATGCCATCATCGGCCCTCCTCCACGAGGAGGGTGACGCTCGCGATGCCGCCGAGCCCCCACCTGGCTCGCGGGGGCGCGCCGCCGTCGCTCACTTCTTCACGAAGCGCCTGCTGCACGCGGCCCGCGCGGGTCGCTTCCGCACGTCGCTCGTGGAGGCGAACGGGAACCTCGCCGCCGGTTCTACCGCCTCGGCGACGATGGGCAGGGACCGTTCCTCGCGCTCCAGGCGCTCGAGCTGAAGGACGGGCGCATCCGGGTCATCGATCACTTCGCGAGCGCGAGCTCGCACGAGGCGTTCTTCGCCGAAGGCCTCGCGCGGACGATCGCTGCAGGCTGAGACGGGCTGAAATGGAAAGAGCCACGGGGACGCGGGGGTTATCCCCGATCACCGTGGCTCCTTGTTGTCATCCGGAGGCGATCCTCAGGGATGCGGGATGCAGCACCACGTTCGTCGCGCCTGTCCGTATTCGAACGGGCGCTCGGAGCGTAGGTTGCGGCCCTACGGTGACCCGAGGGCAGGATCGGCCCTCGCTCGCGTGCATGACACCATCGAGACCTCTGACGTAGAAGTGACATGCAGCTCGAGCGTTCGCCACCCGAGTCGCGCACGCGGCGAAAGTTTTGTGAGACGTGTGTGGTCGGTACGCAGAGTCGCTCGAAGGGAGTGATCTGCTCCCACGCTTCGTCGACGTGGGAGTCGATCGAGCCCATTGGGACCATCGAGCGCCCAGTGGGAAATCCATGGAGCTCGGGAAATTTGCGTCGTTGGTGCGCGCGGCGCGGGCGGTTTGCATCTCGCGCCGCGGCTCATGCGCCCCGCCAGATCCTTTGCCTCGACGACCCTCGCCATCGTTCGAGATGACCCGCGCGTCGTGCCGGGCGACGTCATCGACGACAAGTATCGTGTCGAGGCCATCCTCGGCGAAGGCGGGATGGGATACGTGGTCGCCGCGCGCCATCTCCAGCTCGATCAGAAGGTCGCGCTGAAGTTCATGCACACGGCGATCGTCACGCGCGACTCGAAGCGACGGCTTCTTCGCGAGGGCACGCAGCGTCGCCGGGCTTCGCAGCCGTCACGTCGGCACGCGTGCTCGACGTCGGAACGCATCGCGACGGAGCGCCCTACATCGTCATGGAGTATCTCGAAGGGAGGGACCTCGCCGATCTGCTCGACGAGCGCGGCGCGCTCTCGGCGGGGGAGGCCTGCGAGTACGTCATGCAGGCATGTGAAGCGCTCGCCGAGGCGCACGCCCAGGGCATCGTTCATCGGGATCTGAAGCTCGGGAATCTCTTCCTGACGCGCGGCTTCGGCGGAGAGCCGCTGGTGAAGGTCCTCGACTTCGGGGTCTCGAAGGTTCGCGAACGCGATGAAGAGGATCTCGATTCTGACGCAGGTGGCTGGCGACGCCTCCCGAGGACACGCTGACCCAGGCAGGTGACCATGCTCGGCTCGCCGCGCTTCATGGCGCCCGAGCAGCTGATGTCGGCACGCAGCGCCGACGCGCAGAGCGACGTCTGGTCCCTCGGCGTGATCCTCTTCTGTCTCGTCACGGGGAAGCTGCCGTTTCCGGGCCTGGCGCTGGGTGAGCTCGTCGCGCAGATCGTCCGCGGTCCGATCCCGAACCTGCACGCCGTGCGGCCTGGCCTTCCGAATGGCCTCGAGCTCGTCATCGCGCGTTGTCTCGAGCGCGACCGCCACCACCGCGCGCGCGACTGCGTGGAGCTGCGCCGCGCTCCTCGCGCCCTATGCGCGTCCGCACGCCCCATCGACCGAGCGAGTCGCCATCCTGAGCCAGGCGTACGCGCGTGCAACGGTCGCGACGCCACCGAGCATCGCGATCGCTGGAGCCCCGACCATCACGACGCGTCGCGATCCTGTGAAGATCGTTGCTGCGGCTTTCGATCGTGCTGCTCAGCCTCGTGACGATCGTCGCGCGTTGATCGCCATCGCTGCCGTTCGGCTCTGACGCTGCTCGCGCTACAAACGACCGACCTCGAGAACGGTTCGACGTGACGCGACGCGTCGGGGGTGCCAAGGTTGGCCGCGACGAAATGCCTCGAACGCATGACCGCCCCATTTCCAGCTCGGCCCTGGTCCGCGCCGCGAAGCGGTTCTTCTTCCCGCATCGTCGCTATCTCGCGACTCATCATCGTGCTCGCGCTGAGCGCATCCACGATCGCCGTCGGCGAGCCGCTTCTCTACAAGGCCTTGTTCGATGCGTTCGGCTCGGTGATGGGCACGTCGGCGGTCCTGCTCCTCGGAGCGCTCGTCGTTGCGCTGCTCGCGCGCGAAGCGCTCCGGGTCGCTCCTCGAGCTCGTCGTGTGGAAGCTCCGCATCACGCTGAACGCCGACATGCTGCATGCGACGGTGGACCGGTTGCACACGCTTCCCCTCGACCATCACGGGGGGCGAGCCGGCCGGGGCGCGTGACGGCGCGGGTCGAGCGCGGCGTGTCGGGATCGGTCGCGGCGTTCGCGGAGCGATCGCGCTGCATCTCGTGCCTTCGGTCTCGTATCTCGTGCTGTCGGCGCTCGTGATGCTCACGCTCGAGTGGCATCTCTCGCTCGTGGTGCTGGCGTTCGCGGGTGGCGCCGGCGCTCATCGGCGGCTGGGCCTCGCGCGAACAGATCGATCGCGAGCGAGCGCTCGTGTCGCGCTGGGTGCGCGTCTTCGGTCGCCTCAACGAGGTGCTTTCCGGAATCGTGGTGGTCCGCAGCTTCGTCAAGGAGGAGGACGAGAAGCGGCGCTTCGCCGGCGGCGTGAGCGACGCGAGCGCCATCGCTCGGCGCGGCGTGCATCGCGACGCGAAGGTGAATGCATCGAAGAATGCGATGAGGGCGGTCGCACGCGTCACCGCGCTCGGGCTCGGCGGCGTTCTCGTCGCCCGTCACGAGATTTCGCTCGGCACGCTCGTGGCGTTCGTCGGCTACGCCGGCGGCGTGTTCTTGCCGGTGCAGTCGCTCACCGGCATGTATCAGGCCGTTCGCAAGGGGAGCGTCGCGCTGGATCGCCGTCTCCTCGATCCTCGATGCCGAGCACCTCACTCGGCGACGCGCACGACGCGCACGATAGCCTCGTCGCTTCCGCGGCGACGTCACCTTCGACGACGTGAGCTTCGGCTATCAGGACCGGTCGCGAGGTCCTCCACAAGGTGCAGCTCCGCGGTTCGTGCGGGAGTGAGCGAGTCGCGCTCGTGGGGGCCGAGCGGCGCGGGGAAAGACCCACGCTCATGGCGCTTCTCCAGCGTCTGTACAGTCCCGACAGCGGGGCCGCGTGCTGCTCGACGGCAAGGACATCCGCTCCTACAAGCAGCGCTCCTCCGCTCACAGATCGCGGTTCGTGCGTGCAGGAGGGAGTCCTGCTTCGACGACACCATCCGCGACAACATCGCGTTTGGTCGCCCCCGGCTCGAGCGACCGCGCGAGATTCGAGGCCTGCGCTCGTGCCGCGCAATGCGCACGACTTCATCATGAAGCTTCCTCACGGCTACGACACGAGGGTCGGGGGAGCGCGGGAGCTTCCTGTCGGGCGGCGAGCGGCAGCGCATCGCGATTCGCGCGCGCGATCCTCAAGGACGCGCCCATCCTCGTCCTCGACGAGGCGACGAGCGCGCTCGATGCCGAGACCGCCGACCACGTTCGCGCCCGCGCTCGAGCGGTTCACGCGACGTCGCACGACGTTCGTCATCGCCCATCGGCTCAGCACCGTGAAGAAGGCCGATCGCATCGTCGGTGGTCGACGCGGGGGGCTATCGTCGAGACCGGGCAACGCACGACGAGCTTCCTCGCGGCGCGGTCGCTACGCGAGCCTGGTCGCTCGACAGGGACCGCGCGTTCCTGGTCGCCGCTTAGTAACCTGAGGGCTTCCTGTGGACAACGTGGCGGGGGCGCGATTCGCCGCGCGCTGTGGCTCGTCGGCGCGTCACCGCTCTGCTAGTCGGGGGCTGCGTGATGGAACCGCTTCCCGCTGCTCGTGTGCACGTCGAGGCGCTGCATGTGCTTCTTCGCCAGCGGATCGCGGAGCTTCACCGGCCGGTCGTCGCGGACCGTGATGCGCGTCTTCCTCGAGGTATCGTCGCTCGCGAGCAAGCAGGGGCTCTGGTCGCTCGAGTTCGTGTTCGACGAGGACGACGGGCGCGTCGCCCGCATCGAGGCTCGGTTCTGGGACGCTCGGATTCGCAGCGCCGGCCCTCTGCGGAGCTACAGGGCTACGAGGTGCGGCTCGTGATGCCGAGGGGTGATCCCGGGTGACGGCGGCCCGGCCGCTCGCAAGAAGGCCGCCGAGCCACGTCCTCGTGATGGCATCGGGGCACGGCAGCCTCGTATCTCGCTTCGTCGTGTGCGCTGACCGACCTCGGGCTCGTATCGCCGGCCATCGAGCCGACTCGAGCCGCTGTCGGTCGAAGCGCATCTCCTCTGAGCGTCTCTACTTCGTGAGATCGAACTCGGCGCGCATGCCGGTCGGGACCGCCGCTGTTGCCGGTCGTGAACGAGACCGTGTTCGTGCCTTTGACGAACTGCGTGGTGGGCCGTGAGCGTCTCGAAGGCCGAGTAGCCGCCGACCGCCGACGGGACCCGACCGACACGCCGTTGATCAGGATGTCCTTCATCTCGTTGTCGCTCGCGTAACGGATGACGAGCTGCACCGCCGCGACGTCGACCTCTGCGCCGAGCGCGAAGGAGGTCGTGTACGTGAAGGTGCCGTTTGCCCGAAGGGTCGACGGTGTCGATGAACCGGCGAGATGAACTTCGACGTCGCGCTCGGGGCGAGCCAGTAGCCGACATACCCGAGCGCATCCGTCTGCGAGGTACGCGGTGAGCGCCGTGCCGAGGGCCGTCCTTGATCGTCCAGTGGGTGTCGATCTGACCGTCGGCGAGAGCGACGCTGGTTGCGGAGAGGCACGGGTCGCGAACGGAATCGGCGGCGCGACCTCGGCGGCGTCTGCGGCGTCCGCGGCGTCCTTCGCTTCCGCCGCATCGACACCAGCATCGACGGGAACGGCAGCGTCGGGCTCTTGCGTCTGGGGGCGCGTCGAACGTGCTCGCGTCGGGCGACAACGGAGCGCTCGGGCCGGAGGACGAGCTGCTCTCACAGCCGATGGCGAGGGCCGCGAAGGGAAGCGAGACGAGCGGAGACTCGCGAGCGCGCAGACGAGGGAGCGTCGAATCATGCCCATCTTTTCTACAGGCGCCTCCGGGTCGCCGAGTCATCCCCGTCGAGTGTCGCGTATTTGGATGACGACCCCGTCGGGGCGCCGTGTTTTGCGGCGCCCGGGGAAGCCGTCGCCAACGACCTCCAAATCCGAGGGCTGACTCGCTCCGGCGCGCGCGTATCACGACCCATGTGGTGTCCTCGGTTCTTCGGTGGTGTCGCTGTTGCACCGGCGCTTGCGTTGCTAGGCCTCGCAGCCCTGCGGGCCCGCTGCGGCTCCGGCTCGGTGACGGCCGGCGGTGGCCCGCACGAGGAATGTGCCGTTCTTCACGATCGCGTGAGCCACCGCGTTCGTCCCGCCTTCCACGCGATCCAGCGCGACGGCAAGCAGGACGCCGCCATGTTTCACGCCGTCGCCGACGTGATGGACAAGCTGGCCCGGGATCTCGATCGTCCGTTCCCGAACGATCGCGTCCGCGCGATTTCGCCTCGGACTACCAGGAAGCGCGCGAAGGCGGGTCGGGTCGAGCACCCACGAAGCGGCGGCGCTGCTCGATGCCAGGGGAGGGCGCTCTCTCGCGGCTCGGCGGTAGAGCTCCAAGCGGCTCTCGTCGGCGGTCGACCGGACTCGCGCAGACCTGTCGCGTCCAGCGGAGGCCGAGGACTGTGCGCGCGTGGTGCGGCCAGCTCCGCAAGCCTCGGCGGGGGCACGCCGACCTCGAGCCGCATCCAGGCCGTCCTGAGTGAGCTACCGAAAGGCACGTACTCGAGCGGCTGGTCTACGCGAGCAGGTCGACGAGGCTGTGCCGCCCGCTCGAGCGAGATGAAGGTCGCCCTCAGCACCGCCGAGCGCCATGGAGCCAGGAGAAGCACGCGAAGGTGGCAGCCTTCGATCGCTCCGACCGGCGCAAGGGCAAGGACGCCTCGGCAAACACCCAGTGGATTCTCGACGATGATGTCGTATTGCGCCGATCCATGCTTGTAGGTGATCTCGAATTTCGGCCAGCCGCGCGGGATGCAGGGGTCGATGGTCAGCCGGTCGCCGCTTTTCTTGAAGCCCAGAAGGTGCTCCAGGACGATGCGGTAGAGCCAGGCGGCCGAGCCGGTGTACCAGGTCCAGCCGCCGCGCCCGACATGCGGCGGCATCGAATAGACATCGGCCGCCACGACATAGGGCTCGACCTTGTAGCGCTGGACGCCGGCGGGACTGTCGCTGTGATAGATCGGATTGAGCATCGCCAGCAGCTCATGGGCGCGGTCGCCGTCGCCCAGGAGGGCGAAGGCCTGCGCCGCCCAGATCGCGGCATGGGTGTACTGACCGCCGTTCTCGCGGATGCCCGGCGGGTAGCCCTTGATGTAGCCCGGATCCTGGGCCGGCTGATCGAAGGGCGGCGTGAACAGCAGCGACAGCTTCTGGTCGCGCTGCACCAGATATTTGTCGAGCGCCGCCATGGCGCGGGCGGCGCGCGCCGGCTCCGCCGCGCCCGAGATCACCGACCAGGACTGGGCGATGGAGTCGATGCGGCAGTCGGCGCTGGCGACCGAACCCAAGGGCGTGCCGTCGTCGAAAAAGGCGCGGCGATACCAGTCGCCGTCCCACGCCTCGTCTTCCAGGGCCGCCTTCAGATGGGCCGCATGCTGGCGCCACTTCTGGGCCTGCTGTTGCGCCCCGCGGCGCTCGGCGATCGGCGAAAAGTCCATCAGGGCGGAATAGAGGAACCAGCCGAGCCAGACGCTTTCGCCCTTGCCGCCCTCGCCCACCCGGTCCATGCCGTCGTTCCAGTCGCCGGTGCCCATCAGGGGCAGGCCGTGCGTGCCGGTGGCAAGGCTCGCGTCCAGCGCCAGCACCACATGCTCGAACAGGCTGGCGGTCCGCGGCGAAACGGCCGGCTGGAAAAAGGCGTCGTGCTCGCCCGGCTGCACCATTGGTCCTTCGAGGAACGGCACCTGCTCGTCCAGCACTCCGGTGTCGCCCGTGGTCCGCACGTAATGCGCCACGACATGCGCCAGCCAGACGCGATCGTCCGAGATGCGGGTGCGGACGCCGCGCTCGGTCTCGGCCAGCCACCAATGCTGCACGTCGCCTTCGGGAAACTGCCGCGCCGCGGCGCGCAAAAGATGGCGGCGCGCGATGTCGGGACGCGTCACGCACAGCGCCATCGTGTCCTGCAATTGATCGCGGAAACCATAGGCGCCGCTCGCCTGATAGAACCCGGCGCGGGCCCAGATGCGGCAGCCCAGCGTCTGGTAGAGCAGCCAGCGATTGGTCAGGATGTCGAGGGCGCGGTCCGGGGTGCGCACCTGCACGGTGCCGAGGATGTCGTCCCATTGCCGCGTCGCCGCATCGAACGTCGCGTCGAGGTCGATGTCGCGGTACTTGGCCGCCAGGGCCTGCGCGCCCTCGCGCGACGCGGCCTGGCCGAGCAGGATGACGACCTCCGCGCTGCCCACGGGGCTGAGCTTCACCCGCGTCTGCAGCACGCCGCAAGGATCGAAGCCGCCGCCGCAGCGGTTCGACAGCACCGTGCCGTGCACCAGTCCGACCGGCCGGTCGGTCGCGCCGTCGCGGCCGATGAATTCGGTGCGATCTCCGGTCCAGGCCGATTGCCGGCCCTGCATGTCGAGGAAGGCGACGCGCTCGCCGAATTCGTTGTTCCAGCGGTTCTGCGCCAGGAGCGCGCCGCTCTCCGGATCGATCTCGGTCACGATCAGGGTGCGGCCCTGGCGCTGCGCCGAACCCAGCACCCATTCGACATAGGCGGTGACCGATAGCCGTCTTTCGCGGCCCGAGAGATTGGTCAGCTTCAGGCGCGCGATCTTGACCGTGTCGCTCAGCGCCGCGAACTGCGTCAGCTCGGCGCCGATGCCATGGGCGTTGTGCTCGAAGCGGCTGTAGCCCTGGCCGTGACGCACGGCATAGCGCCCGTTCTTCTCGCGGATCGGCGAGGCGGCCGGACACCATAGCATTCCGGTGTCCTCGTCGCGGATGTAGATCGCTTCGCCGCAGGCATCGCCGACCGGGTCGTTGGACCAGGGCGTGATCTGGTTCTGCTGGCTGTTTACCGTCCAGGTGAAGCCGCCGCCGTCGGCCGAGGTCTGAAACCCGAAATCGGGGTTGGCGATGACGTTGATCCAGGGGGCGGGCGTCCGCTCGCCGTTTTCCAAGAGGGTCAGGTACTCGCGCCCGTCCGAGACGAAGCCGCCGAGGCCGTTGAAATACTCCATGGCGGGGCGCGGCAAGGCGACATCGTGGGCGATCGCCGACGCCAGGCGATGCACGGGCGGCGCGCCCGTCGAGCGGCGTTCGCGCGCGGCGTTTATCTGATCGGCCAGCGTGCCGTGCTGGCCGCGCAGCACGGCGCGCGCCACCGCCTGGAGCTGCTCGCAGACCTCGCCGGAGGCGAGATCGGCACGCAGGACGAAAACGCCGCCGCCCACCTCGCTGCGTGCCAGCGGCGGCAGCGAGCGGTTCATGCGCACCGCCGCGTCGATGGCGCCCTGGAAATCCTGGATATAGGACGAGGCGCGCTCGTTCAGGATCACGAGGTCGACGGCGAGCTGCTTGGTGCGCCAATATTCCTGCGCCCGCAGCACCTGGCGCACCAGCGCGAGATCGTCGTCCTCGGCGACGCGCACCAGCACGATCGGCAGATCGCCGGAAATGCCGTGCGCCCACAGGGTCGAGGCCTTGCGCACGCCGCGCCGGATGGTCTCCGGCGGCGGCCGCAGCGTGCTGTCGGAATAGAGAATGTGGTTGGCGAGGCGTTGGAAGAGATGCGCATCGGCGATGCTGCACCCCTGGTGCTGGAGCTGGACCTGGGCCTGCGTCCAGGCCAGCGTGCGCACGCGCTCGACCGCGGCGGCGTCGGAATATTTTTCGACCAGGTCCATGACGGCGCCGCGGCTGTCTGCCACGACCGTCCAGAACGCGACCCGCGCCGTGGCGCCCTGCGCCACGCGAACCCGGCGCCGCAGGCTGAAGATCGGATCGAGCACCGGCCCGGCGGTGTTGGAAAGCGGCCAGCCTTCGGCGATGGCGGCCGGGCTGCGCACGCTCTGGCCGCGGCCGAGGAAGCGCGCCCGGTCGGTCTCGAACTGCACTTCGCCATTGCCTTCGACGACCGCGAGATGCGCCGCCCACACCGCCGGATCCTTGTCCGAGCGGCGGCGCCGCGTCGCCAGCAAGGCGCTGAGATGGGGCACGAATTCGGTCTGGACGAACAGCTTGGCGAAGGCAGGATGGGCCATGTCGTCCGCCTGCCGCGCCAGCGCCAGCTCGGCATAGGAAGTCAGCTCGATCTCGCGGGCGCGGGGACCGTTGTTGCTGACGCTGATGAGGCGCAGCTCGGCATTGTCCTCCGGCGAGACCAGGACTTCGAGCGTCGTGGTCAGGCCGCCGTCGCGCCGCACGATCTCGGCGCGGTCTTCGCTGAAGCGCGCGACATAGTCGTCGGGCTCGGCGACGGCCGGCTGATAGCCCGCCGACCAGGTTTCGCCGCTCTGCAAATCGCGCAGGAAGCAATAGCTTCCCCAGTTGTCGCAGGTCCCGTCCTCGCGCCAGCGCGTGACCGCCACGTCGCGCCAGCGCGTATAGCCCGATCCCGCCGCCGTCAGCATGGTGGAGAAGGCGCCGTTCGACAGCAGATGGGTGCGCGGCAGGCGGCTGTGGGCGTTGGTGTAGCGGCGCTCGACATCGGCGGCGAGGCTGCCGATCTCGATCGCCTCGGCGACCTGGGCCGGCGGCGGCCGCGCCACCACGACGTCGCGCGGCATGCGCTCCTGGAGCAGCAGCTCGGCGGCCTGGATCAGCGGCTCGGCGTGGAAGCGAGCGCGCATGCGGCCGTCCTGCAGGGCGTTGGCGATGGCGACGAGGCTCATCGCCTGGTGATGCGCCATGTAGCAGCGCACCACGACGACATGGGCGCCTTCCGGCAGGCGCGCCGGCGTGTAGTCGAGCGCTTCGTACCAGCCATAGGCGCCGAGCCCGCCCTGCAGCGAAAGCTGCGCGAAGTTGCGCGCCGCCTGCGCCGGATCGACCATGGCGGCGAGCCCCGTCGCGTAAGGCGCGATCACTGTGTTCTCCGAGAGGCCGCGCTTATAGCCGAGGTCGGGCACGCCGAAGCTGGAATATTGATAGGTGCGCTCGATGTCGCGAGCACTGAACGCCGACTCGGAGATGCCCCAGGGCACGCCCAGCTCGGCGCCATAGGCGCGCTGGCGCCGTACGATCAGGCGGTTGGTCTCGGCCAGCAGGCTGCCGGCCGGCGCCCGCATGACCAGCGACGGCATGAGATACTCGAACATCGAGCCCGACCAGGAGATCAGCGCCGAACCGCCCGGCAGCGGCGTCAGCGTGCGCCCGAGCCGGAACCAGTGGCGCACCGGCACGTCGCCCTTGGCGATGGCGATGAAGCTGGCGAGCCGCGCCTCCGACGCCAGCATGTCGTAGAAATTGGCGTCCAGGCTCGAATCGTTGGCGCGATAGCCGATCGCCAGCAGCAACCGGTTGCGGTCGAGCAGGAAGCCGAATTCCATCGCTTCGAACATCGCCATGGCCCGGGCGGCGAGCCTGTCCAGCCGGTGGTGCAGGCGTTCGCGGACCGCGGCGTCGGCATCCCCTATCTGGGCGTCGCGTTTGTGGCTGTCGATGGTGCGAAGCAGCGCGTCCACCCAGGCCATCGCTTCCGGCGCGGCGGCCAAGGGGCGCAGCTTCTCCGCCTGGATCTCCAGCGCGGTCAGATGATCGAAGACGCCGGCGTGGCTGGTGTGCAGCAGCGATGCGAAATCGTCGAACGCCGATGGCGCGGCCCCGGGACCGACCGACTCGCGCACCAGCGCCAGGGCGTCTTCGATGCCGTCGCGCCACGCCGGCGCAAGCGGCGCGGCGGCGAACTCGCGGCAGGCATGCGCCAGGGCGATGAGATGGCCGGCGAGATTGCCGCTGTCGACGGTCGAGATGTAGCGCGGTTCCAGCGGGCGCAGATCCTGCGTCGCGTACCAGTTGTAGAAATGGCCGAGGAAGCGCTCGAGCCGGTCCAGCGTGGCGAAGGTGTTCTCCAGCCGCTCGGCCGCATCGCTGGTTCCGATCCAGCCGAAGTCGCGCGCCGCGATCACCGACAGAAGATAGAGCCCGATATTGGTCGGCGAGGTGCGATGCGCAACGACCGGCGCGGGATCTTCCTGGAAATTGTCGGGCGGCAGGAAATTGTCCGCCGCCGTCACGAACGTCTCGAAGAAGCGCCAGGTACGCCGGGCGACCAGGCGCAGCGCCTGGGCGTCCTTCTCGCCGACCGACAGATCGCTGTCGGAGGACGGCGGCAGGCTGGCCCAATAGGCGGCCAGCGGCGAAACCAGCCAGAGCGCCAGGAACGGCGCCGCGATCGGCCAGGTGGCGTCGCCGAAGCGGACGATGACGGCGGCGGTGAGGCCGGCCGAAACCGCGCTGGCCGCGATTTGGACGGCGAGGGTGCGCGGGTCGAAGCTGCTGCCGGCATGGGCTTGCGCGGTCGTCACCCATTCCAACAGGCGGCGGCGGCGCACGAACAGGCGGAACACCGTGCGGCCCACGGCATCGACCATCAGCCAGGCCTGGTGCGCCAGGAAGACCAGCAGGAAACCGGTTTGCAGCAAGCCCAGTTCGACGTCGCGCGCCAGGCCGCGCCAATGATTGCGCAGCGAGACGCCGACGCGGCGCGGCAACAGCGCCGAGACCGCCGGCATCATCGGCGGCAGCGCCAGAAGCAGCACGATGAAGACGGTCCACACCAGCGCGGCGTCCAGCGGCAGCAGCCAGCCGAGGAGCAGCGACAGCAACATCGCCGGCGCCGACAGCGAGCGGCGCAGATTGTCGATCAGCTTCCAGCGCCCGCCGAGCGGGACGGGAGTGCGGCGCCGGGCGGCGCGCGGTCCGTTGGCGAAAATCCAGGGAAGCAACTGCCAGTCGCCGCGCACCCAGCGATGCGTCCGCGATGCCGCGACGTCGTAGCGCGAGGGAAATTCCTCGACCACCTCGATGTCCGAGGCGAGTCCGGCGCGGGCGAATATCCCTTCCAGCAGATCGTGGCTGAGCACCGTGTTGACCGGGATGCGCCCGTCCAGCGCCGACTCGAAGACATCGACGTCGTAGATGCCCTTGCCGACGAACGAACCTTCCTCATAGAGGTCCTGATAGACGTCGGAGACGACGATGGCGTAGGGGTCCAGGCCGTTGGGACCGGAGAACACGCGTTGGAACAGCGAGCCGCCGTCCTTGAGCGGCAGCGAAGACGTCACCCGCGGCTGGAGGATCGCGTGGCCGCGCGTCACCCGCCCGGCGCGCCCGTCCAGGCAGGGGCGGTTGAGAGGATGGGCGATCTTGCCGACAAGCCGCCTGGCGGCACCGATCGGCAGCCTGGTGTCGGCGTCGAGCGTGATCACGTAGCGCACGCCCTTGGGCGTCGCGGCGGCTCCCCCCGCGGCGAGGAAAGTCGTGTCGGCGGCGCCGCGCAGCAGGCGATTGAGCTCGTGCAGCTTGCCGCGCTTGCGCTCCCAGCCCAGCCATTTGCGCTCGCCGTCATTCCACATCCGGCGGCGATGCAGCAGCAGGAAGCGCGCGGCGCCGTCCTGCCGCGGATACTTGCCGTTCAGGGCCGCCATGGCGTCCACCGCCGCCGCCAGCAGAGCGTCGTCGCCCTCGATCTTTTCCGCTGGCGCGTCCTTCCAATCCGACAGCAGCGCGAAATGGAGATTGTCCTCCGGGTTGGCGAGATAGTGGACTTCGAGCTGCGCCACCTGTCCCGCGATCTCCGCCGCCGAGGTCAAGAGGGTCGGCACCACGATCAGGGTCCGCAGCTCCGGCGGAATGCCGTCGCGCAATTCCAGGCCCGGCAGCTGCATCGCGCCGATCCGATGGGTGATGACGCGATTGACGATCGCGGTCGCGAGGTCGGAGGCGGGGACGATGGCCGTGAGCGCCAGCGCCGCCAGGACCCAGCCGGCGACGCCGTATTGGCCGACGCCGATCAGACCCGCCGCCAGCAGCAGCAGCGTGATGATGCCGATCATCGCGACATAGCTGACGATGCCGGCCCCGGCTATCCGGCGGAAAAGTCTCGTGCCGAGGTGCACGCGGCATTTGAGATCGCGCTCGAAGGCCGGCCGGCCTTCGGCGATCAGATAGTATCCCGGATCGCATTCACGCCGCGTCTCGCGCTCGCTTTGCGGCAATCGCTTCGCGGCGTTCGCCGCCCGTTCGGCGGCGAAGCGGGCGACGTCTTCTTCGTCCTGGCCGGCTTCCAGCGCCAGTGTCTCGATGGCGCGGCGATAGAGATCGCGCGTCGCGAAATCCATCGCGGCGAAGTTCGTCTGTGCCCGCAGCGCCGCATCGACCAGGCTGACGCTCTCGACGAAGTCCGGCCAGTTGATCGCCGAGATCAGCCGCATCGAGGTGATCACGTTGCGCACCGTCACGTTGGTGGCGCTCTGCTGCTGCACCTCCTTGCGCACCACGGCATCGGCCATGGTGCCGTCCGCGGCGAGCCGGGCATTGAGCCAGCGCAGCGCCGGCGTGATGTCGGGGTCGCGGTCGCGCAAGCGCAGCACGAGCTGGACGGCAAAGGCCTGCGACCAGTTCGCCCGGTCCAGGCTCGCCAGAACCTTGGCCGGCGGGTCTTCGCCCTGCGCCCCCAGAATGCGTTCGGCGACGGCGTCGGCCTGCGCCGCCGCTTCCAGGCGCGTCAGGATGCTCTCCGCCACGCGGCGCAGATTCTCGACCAGCGTGATGCGCAAGGTGATCGCGATCGCCCAGAGCTCGCCGATCGTGAGGGGCTGCACGCGCTGATAGGATTCGACGAACCGCACCAGCTTTGCGACGTCGAGCGCGCTGTCGGTGTGGGCGACGACCGCCCAGGCGATGCCGTAGACGCGCGGATAGCCTTTCAGATGGCCGTCGATCAGCTTGGGGAGCTTGCGGTAATAGCCCGGCGGCAGGTCGTCGCGGATCTCGCGGATCTGTTCGTCCACGATGTGATAGTTGTCGAGCAGCCATTCGGCGGCCGGCGGCACCGAGCGGTGGGCGCGGGTCGCCTGCACGATGGCGCGGTAGGCGTCGGTGATGACGCGGGCATTGTCGGCAAGCCGTTCCGACAGGGTCCGGCCGCGATCGGCGATGTCGGAGACGCGCTGCGCCGCCGCCAGGGTTTCGGCATGCTGCTCCAGCCGTTCAACGCTGAACAGTTCGGAGCGGATCGGCCCGTCGATGGGTTCCAAAAGCCGTCGCCAGGATGCGCGGCTTTCCGAATAGTTCATGGCGTGTCGCCCTTGTCCACGCGTTCGGCCGTCCGCCGACGACGCGCCGCGCCGACGTCCAATCGATTTGAAGGAAATGGTCTGGTGGGCTAACGCGCCGCGTCCGCCGAAGTTCCCGCGGGAAGCCCTATGGAACTTCCGCCAAGGCTTGGCGGGGAACCTTCGCTCGATCTTGCCAGCGACAACCGGCGGATTGAAGGCGGCGCAATTAGAAAGGTCAGCGGCCGGCGCTGATCACGCCGGTATATTTGCCGGTCGCATCCTCGCCCGCGAAGGTGTCGCCGACCTTGTATTCCTTGAGCGCAAAGCAGCTCGGCTTGGCATCCGGCGGGGGCGGCGGGTCGGTGAGCGTGAAGCAGCTCTGGCCGCCGCCGTCCGCCCAAGTGCCCTTGAGCTTGGCGCCGTCGGGCAGAACGATGGAGTAGGTGTGGTCGGACTCGACATAAACCTTGACCACGCGGCCATCGGCATAGGTCGAGGTGATCGTGTTGCCGTAAACGCCGGTCCAGGTGTCGGCGAGTGCCGGTTGCGCGCTGCACAGGGCCACGGCACCGGCCAGCACTATCTTGCGCATATCCATGACGCTTCCCCTCAATCGTTTGTCAAAGGCTGACCCAGAAGATCCTCGGCGCGCGCGATCCTGATCAGCACGGCCCAGCCCTTCTTCTCGGGATCGGATTTCTTCTCCGGCTCGATCAGGCGCTCCCACACCTTGTCGTAGACCGGGCCGGATTTGTGCGCCGTGGCGGTGCCGTAAAGCCGCACGAGGCCGCCGATCGGCAGCACGTCCTTGGCACCTAGGTTGAAGTAGAACACCGTGGCATTGGCGCCGTCGGCAAGCAGCGCGGTGGAGCTGCCGCGGCCGCGCTCCCAAAGCGAGATATGGTCGTCGTCATAGACCTGGGTGCTGCCGCGCGGCGTGATCTGCGCGAAACCATTGGGCAGCACCGTGCCGATCAGGCAGGTGTGGGTGGGGAACGCCCCGTTGATCAGCGGCCATACCTTCTTTGGAATCGTCCCCATGGCGCGCCCTACCGGTAGGTGTTGTTGGAGGTGTGGTCGCCCTTGAGCCAGTTCCACAACTCATCATGCGCCTTCTTGCGGCGCACCTCGTTGATCAGCGTGGCGTTGGGCGCGTCGAGCGTGAATTCCAGGATCATGCCGTTGGGATCGGTGACATAGACCGAGCGGCAATAGCCGTGCTCCAGCACGAAGGACTGCGGCTCCTTGTAGCCGGCGGCCTGGATGCGGCCTTCGATCTCCTTCTGCGTATCGGCATCGACGTTGAGGGCGATGTGGTGGAAGGGCGAGAACGGCATCTGGGGGCCGAACAGCTCCTGGTCCTCCGGCTTCTCGAACTGGAAGAAGGCGAGTGCTCCGCCGTCGCCGATGCCGAAGAAGCAGTGGCAATAGGTGCGCATCGCGCCGAACAGTTCGTCGGATTCGCTCCAGGTCGCGATCAGCGGCAGGCCGATCACCTCTTCGTAGAATTTGCGCGTCGCCTCCATGTCCTTGGTGACATAGGCGGTGTGATGCAGGCGGCTGGGAAGCTTTGCAGTGTCAATCGCCATGGTTTTTCTCCTTGGTTGCCGTCACCAGAACCGCTGGGAGGCGAGACGCGCCCCCTCGGCCAGCGCGGCGAGTTTCCTCCAGACGACGTCGGGATCGACGCCGCCCTGCCCGACATGGATCGAGAAGCCGCAATCGACGCCGGCCATCACGTTCTCGCGGCCCGCGAGGTTGGCGTAGCGCTCGATCCGCTGGGCGACCAGCTCGGGATGCTCGATATAGTTCGACTGGCATTCGATTACACCGGGGACCAGGATTTTTTCCTTGGGCGGCTTGATCTCCTCGAACATCCGCCATTCGTGCGCGTGGCGAGGATTGGCGGCTTCGAACAGGATCGCGCGCGGCTTGGCGTGGTCCAGCACGTCGATGATGTCGCGAAACGGCACATCGCAATGATGCGGCCCGGGATAATTGCCCCAGCACATATGCAGGCGCAGCTTCTCGGCGGGAATGTTGCGCACCGCGTGGTTCAGCGCCTCTATATGCAGGCGCATGCGCCGCCGGAATTCCTCGAGGCTGAGGTCTGCGTATTGCACATGGCGGCCCATCGCGAGATCGGGACAATCGAGCTGCAAGGTCAGGCCGGCATTGGCGATGGTCTCGTATTCGTAGCGCATCGCCTCGGCGATGGCGTAGAGATAGTCCTCGTGCGTCTTGTAGTAGTCGTTGCGGAAGAACAGCGAGATCACGCCGGGCGACGCGGCGCTGGAGAACTGGCCCGCGGTCTGGACGCCGGCCGTCGCCGCCGCCATGTTCTCGACGTCGACTTTCGGCGACCGATGATCGCGCACCGATATCGGGCCGTTGCAGCCGGGGGTCTTGCGCGCCTTGCGGCCGGGATCGCCGAACACGCGTTCCTGGCTCTTGGGGAAGCCGACGAGATCCTGGAAGACGAAACTGTTCGAGGTGCCTTCGAAGCCGTTCAGCCGGTCCTTCACATAGGTCGCATAGCTCGGCTTCGACATCTCGCCGTCATTGATGATGTCGACGCCGGCATCGGTCTGCTTGCGCACCATCTCGCCGATCGCATCGCGTATCCGGGCGTCGAGCGCCTCGGCATCGACCGGCACGCCCTCTTCGCGCGCGAACATCATGCGGATCAGATCGTCCGGCCGCGGCAGGCTACCGGTGTGCGTGGTCAGAAAGCGGTCGGTGCTGCCCAGTGTCACGTTTTTCGCATATCGAAGATATTTTCGCGGTGAAGGCTATCGCGCTGAAGTGCAAATTGCAAAGCGCTCAACCCGGCTTTTCGCCGTCATAGGAGATGGCATCCGCCGCCGCGTTCGACATGATGAAACCGATCGGACGCTGCGCCTCTTCCTGAAGGTGCGCAAGCAGGCCGGCGGTGCGCGCCAGGATCGAAATGCTCTTGAGGGCGGTAAGCGGGAAGCCGATCTCGAGCAGAATGGCGGGAATGGCGCCGTTGATGTTGATGGGCAAAGGACGCCCGAGCGCCTCCGGCAGGACGTCCGCCACGGTTTGCAGCATGGCGAGATAGGGGCCTTTGAGCCCGCGCTGCGCGGCGAAGCCGAGCAGGACATTGGCGCGCGGATCGCCGCCGGCGTGCTGCGGATGGCCGAAGCCGGGAATCGCGGTCTTGGTCTTGCGCATTTCGCGAATGCGCTGCGCCGCAACATCCGCGGGACTTCCACCCTTCGACGCTTCGACCAGGTCGTGCAGGAAATACCCCGCGGTCTCCGCGCTGCCGAGCACGACGGAGCCCGAGCCCAGCAGACCGGCGGCCACCGCGCCCTGGATCGCTTCGGGGGCGGCCGCGAAGGTCATGCGCGCGGCCTGGACGCTCGGCACCAGGCCGTGTTCGGCGATCGCGACCAAGAGCGCGTTGACGAAGAAGCGCTGGTCGGCCGTCGGTTCCTTGCCCATCAGCAGGAGGAAGAAGTAGTCGATGAAATCGATCTTGCCGATCAGCTCCTTGCACAGGTCGCGGCCGCGGATGGTGATCGAAGCGGCGTCCGCCGTGGATATCGCGGTGAAGGGGTTGTCCTGCTTGCCGATACGCATGATGCTCTCCGGGGGCTATGTCGGAACCGTGCCGTCATTCGGCGCGTTTCGGCAACTTACCAAATATCGAAATTGACTTCGACATGCGGAAATTCCTAGTCTGTCCGACCAGTTTTTGGAAGACGCCGAGCGCGCGGCGCCCTCCCTATCGTCGTTTGGAGCACGGATGACCAGTGTCCTGAAAGATGTGCGGGTCCTGGAGATGGGCACGTTCATTACCGGGCCTGCCGCCGGCATGATCCTGGCCGATATGGGCGCCGACGTGATCAAGCTGGAGCGGCCTAAGACCGGCGATCCGTTCCGCGCCTTCAACGGGGGCCTCTACAGCCCGCACTTTCAGACCTATAACCGCAACAAGCGCAGCCTGACGGTCGATACGCGCAATGCCGACGATCTTGCCTTGCTCGACGAACTGGTCGCCAAGGCCGACGTCTTCATCCAGAACTTCCGCCCCGGCGTCGCGGAGGAATTGAATGTCGGCTGCGAGCGGCTTCAGACGATCAATCCCGGCCTCATCTATTGCGGCATTTCGGGCTTCGGCCATGACGGGCCGGATGCGGAACGGCCGGCCTACGATACCGTGGCGCAGGCGGCGAGCGGCTGGCTTCGCTTGCTGATCAATCCGAAGAATCCGCGCGTCGTGGGGCCGGCGATCGCCGACGCGGTGACGGGATACTACGCCGCGTTCGGCATTCTGGGCGCGCTCCACGAACGCGAGAAAACCAAGCGCGGCAGGCGTATCGACATCTCGATGCTCGAAGCCATGTGCCACTTCAACCTCGACGACTTCACGCATTATTTCTCGCAAAACGAGATCATGGGGCCGTTCAGCCGGCCCAGCGTGTCGCAGTCCTACGTCTTCGAATGCGCCGACGGCAAATGGGTGGCGATGCACATGTCCTCGCCGGAAAAATTCTGGCAGGGGCTGGCGGCGGCCATCGACCGGCCGAACCTGTTCGAGGATCCGCGCTTCGCCGACCGCCCGAGCCGCATCAAGCATCAGGACGACCTGATCGCGTTGATGACGCCGATCTTCAAGACCAGGAGCCGCGCCGAATGGTGCGCGCGCCTCGACAGCGAGGGCGTGCCGTTCTCGCCGGTCTACGATTCGAGCGAAGCGCTGGAAGACCGCCAGGCGAAGCACCTGGGCATCAAGGTGGAGGGCCGGCATCCGACGATGGGCGCCTTCCGCACCGTCCGCTTTCCGGTGAACTTCGACGGCGAACATGCCACCGCCGTGGTTCCGCCGCCGACGCTGGGCGAGCATGACGAGGCGATCCGGGCCGCGGCGGGCCGGCTGTGGCGGCGTGCTGCCGAATAGCCTCACCCCCCGACAATCGACGTAAATTCGTATAGCGAAATTGACTTCGATCTTCGAAATACCTAGCGTTTCCGGTTGAAGGAATCCGTGCGTCGGTCGGCCTGTTGAGGGGCATCCGGTGGCGAGCTCAAGAGAGCCGCTGCGGGCCGGTGATGCGGAGGATAGGCGGTCTAACCGCCGCTAGGGGAGGTCACATGGAATTCCGCACATCGCGTAAACTCGCAATCTCGTTGGCCGGCGGCACGGCGCTGGCGGCGCTCTTTGCCGGTCTGGCGCCGGCTTTCGCCGACGAGACCATCGAAACCGTGGTCGTCACGGCGCGGCAACGCTCCGAAGACATCCACAACGTGCCGTCGCAGGTGACCGCGTTCACCGCCGACACGATCCTGAACAAGGGAATCGAGTCGCCGGCCGACTTCCTCAGCGCCGTGCCGAACGTGACCTTCGTCGCGACGCAAAACGCCGGCACCAGCTTCATCGTCATGCGCGGCATCAGCCAGGCGCGCAACAGCGAGCCTTCCGCCGCCGTCGTGGTCGACGGCGTGCCGATGACCCAGCCGGCACAGTTCAATCAGCAGCTGCTCGACATCCAGCAGATCGAAGTCGTGAAGGGGCCGCAGGGCGCGCTCTACGGCCGCAACGCCATCGGCGGCGCGATCCTGATCACCACCGCACCGCCGACCGATCACTGGGAAGCGCGCTTCACCGGCGGTTACGAAAGCGGCCCGGGCGGCAAGATCCAGGGCGTCGTCAGCGGCCCGCTGGCCGACAACCTCCTGATGCGCGCCGCAGCGTCGTACTTCAACACCGACGGCCATCTGAAGAATGTCGATACCGCGGACAGCTCGGCCTCGCCGCACGCCGATCCGGTCAGCGATTTCAACGCCCGCCTCTCGTTCCTTTACACGCCGAGCGACGACTGGACGGTCGACCTGCGCCTCTCCACCGACCAGCTCCACACCCGCGGCCTCTATTACATCGTGCCGCCCTTCGGCTCGCCGAACTTCAACAACCCGAACTTCGTCAACCAGCCGATCAACCTGAACAACTCCGGCAAGGACAACCGCCAGATCTACGATGCGGCCCTGAAAGTCACCTACAACGCCGAATACGGCACCTTCAGCTCGATCACCGGCTACAACGCGGTGCGCGAAATCCTGACAGGCGACGGCTATGGCTTCAATCCGTTCGGCCAATCCAATGTCGGCTTCGACTACGGCCAGGCCCAGTTCCTGAGCGTGAAGACCTTCTCGCAGGAATTGCGCTTCACCTCGCCTTCGACCGGGCGCTTCCGCTATATCGGCGGCGCGCAGATCTTCGCGACCGATCGCTACATCTCGACCGGCAACATGTTCGATGGCCCGACCGACACAGGCGTGCAGCCGATCTACCGCGTGCCCAATCCGCAATTCGGCCTGTCGTCCTTCGCCCCGCAGGCGCAAGTCAGCTTCCTTGCCGACAGCCAGACTCAGTTCGCCTGGGCGTTCTATCTCGATACCTCGTTCGATATCACCGACGCATTGGAGCTGTCGCTCAACGCCCGCTATGACAGCGATCACCGCAGGAACACGACGCTGACGCCGCAAGAGTTCCTCGACGCCAATCCGATCACCGGCCGCGCCGCGATCCCGGCGACGACTGGACAGCAGCGTTCCCATACCTGGGATGCCTTCCAGCCTCAGGCGATCCTGCGCTACACCATCAACGAGAACATCAACGTTTATGCCAGCTATGGCCGCGGTTTCCGCAGCGGCGGCTTCAACCAGACCGGCGTGGCGACCGCGGCGGCGGCGGCCGGCTTCGACAATGTCGGCGACATGTTCAATGCCGAAACCGCCACGACCTACGAGGTCGGCTTCAAGAGCCGCTGGTTCGACGACAAGCTCATCCTGAACGCGAGCGGCTTCACGACGCAGGATCACAACGACTATTACTTCGTTTTCCTGGCGTCTAACTCGACCCAGAACCTCGGCAACCTCGCCGGCGTGCGCTTCACCGGCTTCGACCTCGACGCCACGGCGCGCCTCAGCGAGGAAGTGACCGGCAATGTCGGCTTCGGCTACACCGACAGCAAGGTGACGAAATTCGCCGGCGCCTCGAGCGCGCTGGTGGTCGGCTCCAAGGCGCCGCTGGTCTCGGACTACACGCTCAATGCCGGGCTGCAATGGGTGCATCCGGTGTGGGAAGGCGTGAACCTGCTGGTGCGCGCCGACGACAATCTGATGGGTCCGACGATCTTCGTGATCCCCGTCCCGGCGGCGGGCGAGCCGGTTCCGATCGCGCGCGATCCGGTCAACCTGTTCGATCTGCGCGTCGGCCTTCAGGCGAGCGACTGGCAGGTCATCGCCTGGGCCAAGAACCTGTTCGACGAAAAGTACAACACCGAATACTCGACCGGCGGCTTCCTGTTCAAAGGCCAGCCGCTGACATGGGGCATCGACTTCACGAAGCGGTTCTGAGGCGCCCTCAGTCGGGATGCACCGAGCGCAGGAGATAGGGCTGGCGCCGCAGCGCCTGCTCTATCGTGCGCGCGGCGTTCATCAGGATCGGCAGCCGCGTCTTGATCAGTTCTTCCTTGCTGACGCGCGAGGTCGAGGTCGAGCAGTTGATCGCGGCGAGGGAGCGGCCGCTCTCGTCCAGGATGGGGATCGCGAGCGAGATCAGGCCGTAGTCGAGCTCGTCCTGCGTTGCGGCATAGCCCGCCTTGCGCACCTCGTGGAACAATTTCCGCAAGTCGGCACGGCCGGTGACCGTGTGCTCGGTGAACGGCGTGAAGCTGCCGGTGTCGAGATAGTGGTTGCGGACGTCGTCCTGCTCGAATGCCAGCATGGCCCGGCCGAGCGAGGTGGCATAGGCCGGGTAGCGCGTGCCGACGCCGGCAGCGAGGCGGACCATCCGATTGGTCGAGACATGGACAAGATAAAGGATGTCGAAGCCGCTCATGACGGCGAGCGAGGAACTGTCGCCGGTTTCGTCGCGCACCGCCTGGAGATGCGGCCGCACCAGCTCGCCCAGGCTCATGGAATCGAGATAGGCCGAGGCGAAACTCATCACCTCGGGGCGCAGAAGAAAATGCCGGCGGTGCTTGGCGACGTAGCCGAGCTTGACCAAGGTGTTGAGACAGCGGCGCGCCGCGGCAGGCGAGAGACTTGTGACCTCGGCAACCTCGCTCAGCGTCATCTGGGGATTGTCGCGGCCAAAGGCGCGCAGAACCGAAAGGCCACGCTCGAGCGTCGAAAGATATTCGCTGTCGCTGTGGCTGTCGGCGTCTGAATCCGTCATCGAATGGGGCGGCGTCCGGCTGGGGCGGGCCGCACTAGAAGCCGCGACGCCGCTTTTGTCCATGACAGACGGTCCGCGCATGACCATTTCGCAAATCGAAGTTTCATTCGGATATCGGAAATCGTAAGCTCGGCGGGCCATAGAGGCAAGCAGACAGTCGAGGATCCGCCCCATGCCATTGCCGCTTCTTCCCACCAGCCTGGTCGGCTCCTACGCACAGCCCGATTGGCTGCTCGACCGCTCCAAGCTCGCCAAGCGCTTTCCGCCGCGGGTGCGGGCCGGCGAGTTGTGGCGGGTCGACGAGCAGTGGCTGGAGGAAGCGCAGGACGATGCGACGCGGCTCGCGATTCTGGACCAGGAGCGCGCCGGTCTCGATATCATCACCGACGGCGAGATCCGCCGCGAAAGCTACTCGAACCGCTTCGCGACCGAGATCGACGGCGTCGACCTCGACAATCCAGGCACCGCGCTCGACCGCAGCGGCCACCCCAATCCGGTGCCGCGCGTCGTCGGCAAGATCAGCCGCCGCCGGCCGGTGGAGGTGCGCGACCTCAAATTCCTCAAAAGCCAGACCGACAAGCCCGTGAAGATGACCGTGCCCGGCCCCTTCACGATGTCGCAGCAGGCGCAGAACGACTTCTACAAGGACGAAGGCGAGATGGCGCTCGACTATGCCGCCGCCGTCAACGCCGAGATCAAGGATCTGTTCGCCGCCGGCGCCGACGTGGTGCAGATCGACGAGCCCTATATGCAAGCGCGCCCCGACAAGGCGCGCAAATACGGCGTCGCGGCGCTCAACCGGGCGCTCGAAGGCGTCACCGGCACGACCGCGGTCCATATCTGCTTCGGCTATGCCGCGATCATCCATGAGCGGCCGGAGGGCTATTCCTTCCTGCCCGAATTCGCCGACACCATCGTCAAGCAGGTGTCGATCGAAACGGCGCAATCCAATCTCGATTGTGCCGTGCTCGAGACGCTGCCGAACAAGACGATCATCCTGGGGGTTCTCGATCTTTCGACGCACGAGATCGAGACGCCACAGATCGTCGCCGCCCGCATCGAGCGCGCCCTGCCCTATGTCGACGCCCGGCGCATCGTGGTGGCGCCGGATTGCGGCCTCAAATACCTGCCGCGCGCGGTCGCGTTCGGGAAGATGAAGGCGATGGCCGACGGGGCGAAGCTCGTCCGGCAGAAGCTTTCGGCCTAGAGCCGGCGCGCCGTGGCGAAGCCCGCTCTCCTGCTGCTGCCGGGCATGCTGTGCGACGCGGCCGCGTGGGAGCAGCAAAGCGCGGCGCTCGCCGATGTCTGCACGCCGCGCGTCGTCGGGTTCGGCGACGCCGACAGCATCGACGCGATGGCTGAGATCGCGCTTGCCGGCGCGCCGGACAGCTTCGCGCTCGCGGGCCACTCGATGGGCGGGCGCGTGGCGCAGGCGGTCTATCGCCGGGCGCCGCAGCGCGTCACGAAGCTGGCGCTTCTTGCGACCGATTTCCGCGGCCATGCCGATGCGGCTGAGCGCGCGGCGGAAGCGGCGCGGCGGGACGGGATGATAGAGCGCGTCGCGACCGCGGGTCTTGCCGAATTCGCGCGCGGCTGGGCGCGGCAGGTGGTGTCGCCGAGCCGGCTGGATGATGCGCCGCTCCTGGCGGCGGTGGCGGAGATGATGGCGCGGCACACGCCGGAACAGCTCGCGGCGCAGACGCTGGCCGGTCTCACGCGGCCGGATTTCGCCGACCTGTTGCCGCGCATTTCGTGCCCGACGCTGCTCGTCGCCGGCGACGAGGACACTCTGCGTCCGGCGGCCGTGCACCGCGAGATGGCGGTCCTGATACCGCGCAGCCACATGATGGTGCTGCCGCGCTGCGGCCACATGGTGACGATGGAGCATCCGGAGCTCGTGACAGCGGCGATGCGGCGCTGGCTGCTCGATTAGGGCCGGACGAATCAGCCGCAAAGCCATGACAGCGCATTGCGCAGAAAGCGCTGCTGCACCGGCGCCGCGAAATCGGGTACCCGCTGGAACAGAACCTTCCCGCGCCCAAGCTTCGCGGTGAAGGTTCCTGCCCCGACCCGGCGGTCATGGTCGCGGCCATAGCCGACGAAGACATCCACGTCAGGCCCGTCCACGACGAGCCCGTTCGCCTGCCGGCCATGGGTTTGGAAATGCTGCCCCATCGCCTGGTTGGGCGGCAGGCCGCCATAGACTGGATGCTCGCGCAGGAAATACCAGTTGCCCATCCAGGGCGCCCGCAGCCTGCCGATCTGGGATTCATACGTGAAGGCGCCTGCGGCGGCGAGCTGGCGCGCCACGCCGTCGGCGAGGCCGTCTTCCTGCGCCATGACGAGAAGCGGCGTGCCGGCCTTCACCGCCGCCAGCGCCTGGGCGGGAAGCTCGCCGGGAACCGGCTTCGAGCCGTCGGCCCGCTGCAACGTGAGCCCGGCATCGCCGCCGAGCCTTTGCGCCGGCGTGGAACGGTCGGTCAGGCCAGAACCGATGATAGCGGAATAGGACGCGCCGGGGACGAAATCCTCCACGGTCAAGCCGGGGATCGCGGCAAGTTGCTGGCGCAGGATAGGCCATATGCCGGCGACGCCGACGCGCAGCGTCCGGCCCACGACCGGTGGGAGTCCGGTGTCGGTGACGAAGACGTCTCTCACATGGGTGGCATGCGGCGCGCTCGCGAGAGAGAACGCGAAGCGATAGAGGCCCTCCCGCTCCAGCGGTGGCGTCGCGAGGCCTTCCTTGACGAGCGCGCTGAACTGTTCCGGCCGCAGGCGCGGTGCCGGGAAGGTGCCGAGCCTGACGCGCCGTCCGCCCGGGTCGGTCATCGTGAAGCTCAGCGTGCCCGCCGCAGGCCGGCCGGTGTCGTTCAGGAGATAGAGGTCGAAAACGGCGCGGCCGCCCAGCGCGACTGTCAGGCTTCGCTGCTTCGCCACCGGGCGGACCGGCATAAGGCTGGCGCGGATGACGGCGGGATCGCCCTTGAAATTGCGCAGGTTGTCGACGATGCCCGAATGGTTGTCGATCGCAGTGGTTTCCCAGCCGCTGATGACCGCCAGATCCGTCGCATCGTTGATGCGCGCATTCTCCATATATTGCTGCCAGCTGCCGTAGCACTTGGCACCGATGGAATGAAAAAGGCTTTCGGCGGTCGGGAAGGCGGCGCGGAAGCCCCAGCGGTCGAGGAATTTCTGGTAGCCGTCCAGGATCGCGCGATGATCCGCGAGATCGTAGCTGTAGCCGCCGTACTGCAATATCTGCGCGATCGCGAGGACGTGGTTGTCCGGCACCGCGCAGCCTTCCATCTCGCCGAACGCGACGATCTGCGGCGCGATCGGCTGGCGGTAGTTGAAGCTTTCCGGATTCTTGTAGAAGGCGTCATACCATTGATCGCCCGCGCCCTGATGATCGTCCCACCAGCCGCCCCAGGGCTCCTTGTCCGAGCGGTGGGGCGTGGATTCGTAGGGCGCGTACCAAGCCTGCGCCGCCAGGGTCGGCGGCGCGATCATCCCATCGTTCAGCAGAATGACGCGGCTGGGGTCTTCGGCCCGCATCGCGTCGAGCGCGGCGAGCGTGTCGGGATTGTTCAGGTCGGCGCCCGCCTCGTTCTGCAAGGTGTACTGCACAAGAGAGGGATGGCTGCGGAAGGCCCGCACCATGGCGACGCATTTGGCCACCATGAAACGCTGCGCGAAAAGATCGGCCTCGCTTGTGGGCCGCTCCATCACGACGCTGTGGGCGTCGATCTTGGTGTTCGCCGGCAGCTTGCCGAGGGCGAACTTGCCGCCGCCGGGCTCCATGATGCGCAACAGGCCAAGCCGGTCCTGGGCGCGGAGGACATCCTCCTTGCCGACATTGCGGTGGAAGCACAGACAATTGAGGCCCAGCACCTTGGCCTGCGCGACTTCCTTTTGCGCCAGCTCGGCGGTCGGCCACACCCCGTTCAAACCCCAATAGCCCCAGCTGATCGCCGCGTAGAGCTTGATCCGCCGGCCGTTGAGACGGAAGACGGCGTTCGTCCCGAGGCCCGCCGGCGCGAACCAGCGGAAGCCGAACGTCACCTCGCGCCGATCCTCCTGGCCGTCGTCCCGCCGCCAGCGGACGCGCAGGCGATAGAGATGCGGCGTGTCGAGCGTCCACAGCTTCGCTTTCGGCGCCCGGATAGAAAGCCGCAGGACGCCACCCGGGTCGCGGCCGTCGGCCTGGACGACGGCCGCGAGCGGACAGCCGGAGGCTTCGTCGATCACCTCAAGACGCAGCGCCGGCCGGTTCGGCGGTTCCGGATCGAGCTTTACGAAGGCCGCGACCGTGGTGGTGTCGGGCGTGTTCAGGACCCACAGATCGGCGATGCGGCCGCCCAGCGGATGAGTGCTGAGCGTCATGCCCCGGTCGAGACCGCCGAAGCCGTGCGAGGTCGGCAGGTTGACCTTGCCCCACGCGATCGTATCGCCGTCGATCCAATCGTAGCGTCCGCCGGGGTTGGTGATGCGGATGGCGAGCCGGTTGACGCCGCCGGGCTCGGCGGCCTCGGTCAGGTCGCATTCGAAGGGCAGCTCTTCCATGATGGAGTAGCCGACGAGTTTGCGGTTCAGATAGACCTCGGCGCGCAGCCGCGCCCCGCGCACTGACAGCACAATGCGGCGGCCGCGCCAGGCGGACGGGATCTCGATCTCGCGCCACCACCAGGACACCCCGCGATAGGCGCCGTCTTGCGGCACGGGATCGGTCGGGGCCCAGGCGTATTCACGGATCGTGTAGGGCTGTTCGCCGAACTTGCCCCAGCAAAACTGTTCGACCGTGGCCGGCAGGGTGACGGCGAGCCCGGCGCCGGGGGCGAGCATATCCCAGCCGCCGCTGGGCGGGTTCACCGGGAGCGATGATAGATCGGCGTCCCCCGGCAGATAGATCGTGTCATCGCGCCAGGCGGCCTTTTCGTCGATCCACAGCCGCCAACCGCCGTCGGGGATGGCCGCTACGCTCCCGGCGCGCGGGGCTTTGGCGCCGTTCGCGGCGCGCGCGGCCGGTACCGCCGCCGTGATGCCCGTCGATCCTGCGAGCGCGACGAAATCGCGGCGATTCACGCGGCGGGGCGACATCTCATCCTGCGTCCAGTGGCGGTGCGTTCCGGTGGCGGGGTGCCGAAAGCAAGAACGCGCCCCGGGCAGAAGACCCGGGGCGCGCCAATGTCGTCAATGTCACAAGGACGATGCCTATCAGTTGGTCTTCGCCTTGATGCCGATGAAGGTCACCCGACCAAACGAGTCGTAGGTTTGCGGGAAGGAGTTCGCGTAGCTCGCCGCACTTGCGACAATCGGCGGATCCTCGCTGAACAGGTTGTTGATGCCGCCATACACCTCGAAGTTGTCGCTGATGTCCCAGGACGCCGAGAGGTCGAAGTAGTGCATGCTCGGAAGGATCGGCGCCGTGAAAGAGGACAGCAGCGGCGCGGGGGTGACTCCGCGGCGCAGCGGGATGAGGTACTTGTCCACAGTCACCGAGTCGATGAACCTCCAGCGCAGGCTCACGGACACCGGGCCGTCGTTCCAGGTAAAGCGCGTCGTACCCTTGATCTGCGGCAGGGGCTGGAAGAAGCAGAACGTGTTGCCGTAGGTCCCGGTGCAGTCGCTCTTGACGCCCGGCGCCGTCGAGTCCGGCTGCGAGACCATCTCCAGCAGATAGTTCCAGCCCGAGCTGATATCGACCGTGCTCGTATCGGCGAGCACGCTCCAGGGCAGTTCGAAGCTGTATCCCGCGTTGAAGTCGATGCCCTGGGTCTTCAGCCCGCTGATATTGGCGTTCGACGCGGTGATATTGCCTCCGGTTCCCTGGAGGAGCGTACCGCCAACGCGATGAATCTGCTGGCAGTAGATGTTGTTGGGATCGGCCTGGCCGAAACAGTTGGTCAGGATACCGCCGGCACCGCCGCCCAGCCCACCGATCTGGCCTTTCAGGCTGATGCTGTAGAAGTCGACGGTCGCGGAAAGTCCGGGAATCGCCTCGGGCGTGATCACGGCACCGAACGTGATCGTGTCCGATGTTTCCGGCGCCAGAGTCGGGTTGCCGCCGGTAAGGACGTTGATCAGGCCGCCGACCGACGGTTGCACGGCCGTCGTCCACAGATTGGCCGAAGATACGCCCTGCGCCAGACAGATCGCCTGCACCGCGGCTGTCCGCGCCAGCACCGGCTGATTGACGCCGCACGGATCGGTGATGTTGGTCGGGCTGGAGGCCAGTCCGCCGAACAGCTCGCCCACGTTCGGCGCGCGAATGGAGCGCTGGAACTGGCTGCGGAACGAGAGGTCGGGAATCACCTTCCAGTCGGCGCCGACGGACCAAGTCCAGATGTTGTGCGCCGACGTCAAGTTATAGTCGGAATAGCGGAAGGCGCTGTTGACGGTGAGCTTCTGGATCAGCGGCAGATCCGCAAGAACCGGAACCCGCAACTCGCCGAAGGCTTCCTGTGCCGTGAGCGAGCCCTTGGTCGGAAGCGAGGAATTGAGCCCCGCGACGTCGCCCGTCCGGGTGGACAGGTCGGGCGAGTACTCGGCCTTGGTGTAGCGCCACTCGCCGCCGAGCACGAACTGCACGGGACCGGCCGGGGCATCGACCGCCGTGCCGGTCACGCTGGCCTGCGCGCCTTGCATTTCGGCGATCGTCAGCACCGTGGAATTGACGGTCACCGCGTTGATGCAGTCGGTGGACAGAGAGCCTTCGCCGAACAGATCGCAGAGCGGCGTGGCGCCGTTGACTGCGGTGAGCACATTCCTCTGCAGGCCGCTTCGCGAAAGGCTGCCGCTCTGGCGATCGGTCTCCTGCGTCCGGGCGAACGTGTAGTAGACGTCGTAGGAAATGTCCTTCAGGAAGTCCGGATCCACGCTGCCGAGCTCGCCGCGGAAGCCGCCGGCAAACCGCCACGTCACGCGATTGGCATCCTGGCGGCGCTTGCCGTTCTCGACGAAGCGCTTGCCGAAGCCCAGCTTCACCAGGCCGTCATTGGGCGAGGTGCAGACGGAGTTCGTGGACGGTCCGACGGTGAAGCACGAAGAGCCCACCGGTTCCTGCGAGTCCATATAGTCGAACACGGACTGCAACGCCGGGGTGAAGGACGGATTATGCGTGTTGAAAAGCATGAAGCCGTTGGCATTCGAAGGCGTCAGCTGGGCGGAGACCGTGTTGCTCGAGAAGTGGAACTCCGCATAGGCATGGACGCTCGGCGCAAAGTCGTAATGCGCGAATGTGTTCAACATCCAGCGCTCTTCCGGGATTTGCATGTAGTTGGTGGCAATCAGGTTATACAGGTCGGTGGTGGTGTTCCTGTTGCGATCCGCATTGGGATTGGCCGAAGTCCCCTCGAAGAATATGCCGTCCGTGGTCATGCCGGCCAGCCCGGCCGCGGTATAGAGCCCTTGCAAGGTCGGGTTCGCGCTGGCGAAGGCCGGGATCTGGTTGATGTAGCCGTTGGGGACGTCGGTGCTGCCACCGACGACGAAGCCATTCACGCCGCCTGCCGTCACACAGGCCGTGCCCGAGGCAGGGTTGCCGGGGAAACGCACGCCGGGAACCGTCGAGCTGAACGAGGCCGGCGTCACGCAGGCGTCGGTGTACTGGACGCTGGTCCAGTGCCCGTGCTCGGGCTGGGTGAAGCCGGCGCGGTTCAAATAGTTCATGTCCACGGCGATGTTGCCGCGGTCGTCGTCGAAATTGCCGCCAATCGTCACGTTGAAATTGTAGATCGGCGAACTGGTGTACTGGTCGAAGGTGTATTGCGCGCCGCCCTGCACGCCCTGGAAGTCCTGCTTCATGATGAAGTTCACGACGCCGGAGATCGCATCCGAGCCGTACACCGCCGACGAACCGCCGGTCACGATTTCCGTGCGCTCCACGAGCGCTGCCGGGATCGTGTTGATGTCGGTGGTCATCTTGGTGCCCTGGATGGCGAACCGCCGCCCATTGACCAGCACCAGGTTGCGCACCTCGCCAAGACCGCGAAGGTTCAGCAGGGCCGAGCCGCTATCGCCGTTGGCCTGGACGGTGTTGCCCGTCTGACCGCCGTCGTTCGAGGGCACGAATTGCGGCGACGTGGAGAGCAAGGTCTCCAGGTTCACGGTGCCGGAAAGGTGGATGTCCTTGGCGTCGACGATCGACACGGGCGTCGCCGCATCCAAGGCACTTGTCACCGCCATGCGCGAGCCGGTCACCACGACCAGTTCGGCGGTATCCGCCTGGGCCGCCGATACGCCATAAGACGCAATTCCGACGGCGACGACAGCAGTGCTGCACAAGAGGCGCGCGCAGTGCCTCACTCTTCCGGCCACAAACATTACTAAACCCTCCCGCTACGTGTTCTTTTCGAATCACAGAGGCCCGATATGGCGTTCCGGATCTGGCGGTCTTGTGCCGCCGTGACTTCCGGATTCCCTGCCGCTTCCAGCCCCTGAATCGATCACAAATGTTCATTTGTGATCATTCAAGATCGATATCTATCATAACTGCGTGCTCACGGGAAAGAAAAAACGGGCATGAGAGGCTTGTTATGGCGAGAGTGTCGTCAAAGGCACACAATTCTGCCCGCGCCGGCGCAGGGAAAACCGGTGCGCCTTCCTGCTGCGCCGCAACAAAAACCATATTCGTCTCAGTGAAGGGCGGCTTCACGCGCGATGGTCACGGGTCCGAGCAAGCCCGATTCGCGCAACGGCGCATCGGGGCGATAAGTCGGAATAACGGTGAAGGTGAACTTGGTTCTTACGCCGGGCTGCGCGTCGCCGATCAAACGATTGACCCAGAGATTGGCGATCCTGATCCGCAACAGGTTGCGGCCGGCATGGACCGCCTTGGTGATGTCGATGCGGAATGGCGGCGTCCAAACGGTGCCGAGCGCCTTGCCGTTGACCTCGACGTCGGCGAGTTCGCGAACCTCGCCCAGATCGAGCAGCAGCTTTGCGTTGTGGGCCAGCGCGTCCGGACGAAGATCGAACGTCGTCGTATAGACCGCGGTGCCGGAAAAATGCCGGATGCTCCGCGATGCGCTTTCGCTCCACGAGGTCAACCGGCGCAACGTGATCGATGCCGGCGCGCCGCGTCCCGGCTGAAAAGCGATGCGCCAGGGCCCCGGCAGAGTCAGGAGCGGCCGCGCCGATAAAATGTCAACGGGCCTTGCGGCGATGGCGCTCGTTTTGCGGAACACGACGAAGGCCGAGCCGTTGGCCGGCAGGGATAGCGAGACCTCGGTCCCGCCCTCCACGCTGCGGAATTCGGCGCTATCGGTCTTGCCGTTTACCGCATCCCAGATTTCGGGACGATAGCCGCTGGTTCGAAACGTCGCCGTGACGCGTTCGGGCCGGTCGAGCCGATTGCTCACGAAATACACCTCGCCGTCGCCGAGACGGCGATGGGCGAAAAGCAGGCGCGAGTCGGCTTGCGGTTTGGCATAGAAAAAGTCCGGCGCAAGACCAAGGGCGCGAAAAGCTTCCGCCAGCGAACCGGAGGGATAGACCATGCCTTTGCCGAAAGCGTGCGGCGATGCGCCGAACAACTTTCCGGCCAGTTCCGCGAAAGCGGCGGGATCGTCGTGCAGGCTGGGCGACGCCTCGGGCCTTCGTCCGACGACGATCGCGCCCTGTTCGGCAAGTTCGGCGATGCGTTGCAGCACCGGCAGCGTCATCATGCGGCTGCTGCCGCCGAGATACAGCACGCGATAGCGTTGGCCCGATCGCGTCGACAGTTCGCCGTTCGACACCGACAATTGGTTCGCCAGCGCGTCGGAACTCACGAAATCGAAAGCATAGCCGGGCGGCACGTCGTCGACCGGCTTGTCGCCGAAGAGACCGGTGATCGGCGCTTCCTGGCCGTAGAAATAGGCGACGTCCGCAACGGCGCGGCCCTGCTGCAGCAGGAACGAACAGCGCGCGATGTATTTCATCCAGGCGCCGGCCTGTTCGCTCCAGGTCTCGAGGCGGTTGAAGAACTGGCCATAGGCGTTCAGCGAAAGTCCCGGCGGCTTGTCGACCGGCTGATGCACGGAGGTGTGGATGACGACGCGGTTGACGCCGCGGACGAATTCCATGTCGATCAGCGGCTTGAGTTCTCGCGGGCCGAACGCCCAGGGCCGTCCCGCCGAGGTCAGCGATTCCGCGGCGACCAGGTTCTGGCCATAGACGTGCGCGATGGACGCGGCGCCGAGGATATCGGCCTCGTAGGTAAGGGCGGACGGCCAGCGCTCGCCATAAGTCCACATCGCGGCCATCGGGATGTGCGCATACTGGCGCATCTCCATGTCGTCGCCGAAGGTCGGCCGGTGGTCTTCGATGGCTTCCGCGTAGTCCGCGAGGCCGCGCTCGCGCGCGACCAGGGCGATTTCGCCGTAGTGATTGCGCGCCAGCAGCTCCGCCACAGTGCGGCGAAAGTCCCAGAGGAACCTGTCGCTCTGCGCCGGCGTGCCGACGGCGGCGCCGGTCAGAGCGGGCAGCCAGGGCGCCGGATCGTAGCCGCGCAGGCGCTTGAAATCGACGAGGATGTCCTCGGTCCAGTTCTGCATGCCGGTTTCCGCGCTGTCGACCACCAGCGAGCGCAGGCCGCGCGCGCCGAAAAGACCGCGGCCGGTGACGCTCTCATAGGTGTCGAGGTAGTGCTCGAGATAGTCGCGCACATGCGTGCGGTTAAGCTTGTCGACCTCAAGACCCGTCGCCTCGGCGGTGGCGGGATGATTTTCCGATCCGGTCAGCGAATAGCCCAGGCGCAGCACCGTCCAGTCGCCGGCCGGCGGAGTCCAATCGAGCGTCCCGTCCGCTTTCATCTTGTCGTTTAGAACGACGACACCGGCGGGATCGATCGCACTGCCCGGCGCGAAGCGGTCGGTTCCGGCGAGCGTGTAGAAGTCGCGCGGCGGCGCCGCGAACTGTGCCTTCTTCTCGAATTCGTTGACGGTGGCCGCGGCATGGAAGACCAGCTCGAACAGGCGGTAGGCGCGCGGCGGCTCGCCGGCCGCCGGCGCCGTCGCGATCAGGCCGGGCGCCGGATCGCGCGGCCGCAAGCTGGTGGGAAGCGGCGGCGCCGGCTGCAGCACGACGCGGAAGAACCGGCCCGATGCCGGTGGAAAGGAGATCGTCTGCTGGATCATGACCAGCCGCTGGAGCTGGGCCGCCTTGGGCACCTCGGCAACACGGCGCCAGACCCTGCCGTCGTCGCTGGCTTCGACGACGCCGGCGAATCCCAGACCCTTGGTGAGGGAGAGCGCCAGGCTCAGTCCCTGGATGGTGGCAGGTTTCTCGAAGCCGACGCGGATCCACACTTCGCCCGTGGCGTCCGGCGGCGTGAGAACCTGGCTTCTGGTGAAGTCTGCGTCCGCGAGCATCGCCGCATCGAGCGAACCCAAATTCGAGGACACGGATGCGACGGCCGGCTCCGCAACCGGCGTGCGATAGGCGATCACGATGCTGTCGCGATAGAAGCGTAACGCGGCCGCAGCGGGCGACGGCGGAATGTCGCCCGCCATGCCGGCGTTCTGAAACGGGCCGATGGTGTCCGGCGGTTTGGGCAGAACGCCATGAAACGGCGCGCCGCCGGTCACGACGGTCGAGGTCCACACCAGCTTCTTCATGCCCTGCTGCGGCAAGACCCAGGGGCCGCCCGTCTCGCTCCACCCCGGGGACGAGTTGATCGACATCTCCATCCCGAATTTGTCGGCAAGCTGCGCCGCGTAGCGGAAGGCGTGCTTCCATTCGGGCGACATGTAGACGAGGCGGCGCGGCACCACTTGCGGCGTCGCGATCGAGGCATCGATGGCGTCGATCCCGCCGACGCCGATGCGCTTCATCCATTCGAGGTCGCGGCGGATGCCGGTCTCGGCGATGTTGCCATTCATCCAGTGCCACCACACGCGCGGCAACGCCGCCTGAGGCGGCGAGCGGAAGCCATCGAGCAGGAGATCGCGCGCCGGATGCGCCCGCGACGGCGGCGCGGCGCGGCGGCTTGCATCGGTCGGCGCGGAAGCAGCTAGAAGGAGACAAGCCGCGATGCCGGCGACGGCCAGCCATTTGCCACCACGGCCCGACCGTCTGTGCATTAAGCAACTCCCGGCGGCCGAACCGCCGCTGTAAAAAAGCACGGCTCCAGGGAGGATCGGAGCCGTGCTGTCGTGGGACCGCTACGTTTTAATAAAACCCACGCCAAGCACTATGCACCAAAATCTCACAAATTCAATCAAATTCAATCGTCATCCGTGCTACAAAATCCAAAAGACGTCCGGGAGGTTGCTCATGATTCAGATTCACCGCCGCATGCTGCTGGGCGCGGCACTCGCGGCGACGCCCGTCCTGTCGGCGCTGGCCAAGGCCAAGCCGATCGATGCCTTCGACATCCGGCAGTATGGCGCCAGGGGAACCGGAGCGACCCCGGACACCGCGGCCATCCAGCGCGCCATCGACGCGGCGTCGGCCGGGGGTGGAGGCACGGTTTATTTCCCTCCTGGACGCTATTTGAGCTTTTCGGTCCAGTTGCGAAGCCGCATCACGCTGCTTTTCGCGTCGGGCGCGACCCTGATCGCCGCCGATCCCGCCAAGCACGGCGGGCGCTACAATTCGCCCGAGCCCAATGCGCCCGACATCTATCAGGACTTCGGCCACAACCATTGGCGCAACAGCCTGCTCTGGGGCGAGGACATCCAGGACGTCATGATCATGGGACCGGGGCTGATCGACGGCGCCGGCCTGACCAATATCAGCCCCAACGCGGGATGGACCATCGGCATGGGACGGGGCTTGCCGCCCAGCAAGGAGCTGGACGCGCGCATCGCCGACCACGCGGCCGGCGTGAAGGCGATGGACGGGTTGGGCAACAAGGCCATCGCGCTCAAGAATTCGCGCAACGTGACCTTGCGCGACGTCACGATCCTGCGCGGCGGCCATTTCGCCATCCTGCTGACCGGCGTCGACAATGTCGTGATCGACAACATGCTGATCGACACCAACCGCGACGGCATCGACCTGGACGTGGTGCGCAATGCGCGGCTTTCGAACCTGACGGTGAACTCGCCGACCGACGACGGCATCTGTGTGAAGAGCTCCTTTGCCCTTGGGGTGGCGCGGCCGACCGAGAACGTGACGATCACGAACTGCCAGGTGACCGGCTACGACCTGGGCACGCTGTACGACGGCACCTTCAAGCGGACGCAATTGCTGACCTGGCAGCGCCATCTCACCAGCGGCCGCATCAAGCTCGGCACCGAGGCCACGGGCGGCTTCCGCAACATCGCGATCTCCAACTGCGTGTTCGACTGCTGCAACGGCCTGGCGCTGGAAAGCGTCGACGGCGCCGTGCTGGAGGACATCGTGGTCAACAACATCGTGATGCGCGACGCGACGGCGGGGCCGCTGTTCATCCGGCTGGGCGACCGCCGCCGCGCCCCGCCAGGTGCGCCGATGGCGGTGGTGCGGCGCATCTCGATCAGCAACGTCGACTCGCAATGCATCGATCCGCGCTACCCCGCGGTGATCTCGGGCGTGCCGGGCGGCCTGATCGAGGACATCACGCTGCGCGGCTTGCGCTTCACCTTCCCGGGCGGCGGGACGCCCGAGTATGCGGCGCTGAAGCCGCCGGAGAACGAGGGCAATTATCCCGACCCCGACATGTTCGGGCCGCTGCCGGCCTGGGGCATGTATCTGCGCCATGTCCGCGGCGCAGTGCTGCGCGATATCGAGATGTTCTCCCAGACGCCCGACGCACGGCCTTCCGTGGTCCTGGACGATGTGAGCGGCCTTCATGCGCAAGGCGTCATGGCCTCGCCCGTGCCGGGCGGCGGCTTGCAGGACGTCACGCTTTGATGGCCGTCAGACTTCGGCGACGATGAGCTTCGCGCCGCTGCTCTCGACCATCTTGGCGGAGGCATCGTCGATATTGCTGTCGGTTACGAGCGTGTGAACGCGCGTCAATTCACACAGCAAATGGCCGGCGGCGGCTGCGAACTTGCTGCTGTCGACCAGCACGATCAGCTCGTCCGCCTGGCTCAGGAGCTTGCGCTCCGCCTGGACCAGGATGATGTCGCTTTGCATCAAGCCATGACGCGTCACCGCGGCGGCGCCGACGAACATGCGCGAGGCGCGGAATTCGCGCGTGTCGACGTCCTCGAACGGGTCGAGCACGATGTTCTGTTCGCGGAACACCACCCCGCCGGTTATGGAAATGCCGGTGTTCGGCTGTTGCAGCAGCGCGCTGACGATATGCAGCGAGTTGGTCAGGACCTGAAGCTTCAACGGCTCCAGATGCTGGCACATGTGAAGCGTGGTGCTGCCGCCGTCGATGATGATCGCCTCGCCGGGGCGGCAGAGTGTCGCCGCTGCCCGGCCGATGGCTTCCTTGGCGGCCCGGTTGCGGTTGATGTTCTCGTGGAACGGCACGCCCTGAAGATGGTGCCCGCTCATATGATCGACGCCGCCGGTCGGCTGAACGCCGCCGCGGACCCGCACCAGGCGCCCGATGGTCTGCAACCTCTCCAGATCCCGGCGCAAGGTCGCGGGCGAGGCTGTCACCCGGCGAGAGAGCTCGCGGAAGGAGACGAACCCTTTCTCGTCAAGAAGACCCAAAATGACTCGATCCCGCTCGGTCGCGTGCATTTTCACTCTCATAAGGCGAGTGACACGTCATAGCCAGATGCTTGTCAAGACGGGGAAACCGCCGGCCGCCGGCTAGACGATTCCGGAGCCCGTCTTGGGCGGCTTGCGCTCCTGCGCCTTGCGGGCGCGCCAGCCCGATTCGCGATAAGCGAGGATCGGATCGGCGGCGCCACCGGCTTCGATGCGCGCCATGGCCAGGATGGGCGCGACGTCGGTGTTGTAGCCCAGGCGAAGCGTGCGGAACGCCTCCATCACATCATTACCTTTTTGATAGGCGGCCAGCGCGTCGCGGTCCACCACCTGGGCCCGGGCGAACGCGCCCCCGATCGCTTCGGCGCTCGACAGCAGGCTCTCGATGGGATCGGTAACATTGTGCGACTGGTCGATCATGTAGGCGGGATGGAAATCGTCCGGCGCCGAACGCTCGGCTTCCACAAGCTCGTTGAACACCAGGTAGAGCTGGTGCGGATTGATCGAACCGGAGTCGAGATCGTCGTCGCCGTATTTGCTGTCGTTGAAATGGAAACCGCCGAGCTTTCCGAAGCGGCTCAGCCGCGCGACGATCTGCTCGATGTTGACGTTCGGCGCATGATGGCCGAGGTCGACAAGGCACTGCGCCTTGGGACCCAGTTCCTTGGCGACCAGGATGCTGGTGCCCCAGTCCGAGATGACGGTCGAGTAGAAGGCCGGCTCGTAGAGCTTGTGCTCGATGAGCATGCGCCAGTCCGCCGGCAGCGCGCCGTAGATCGCATGCGCGCTTTCGAGATAGCGGTCGAGGGAGGCGCGCAGGCTCTGCTGCCCGGGAAAATTCGTGCCGTCGCCGATCCACACCGTGATCGCCTTGGAGCCGAGCTTCTCGCCCAGCCGGATGCATTCGACGTTGTGGCGGATCGCCTGCTCGCGCACGCCGGCGTCGTTCGCGGTCAGGCTCCCGCTGCGATAGCTCAGCGACTGGCCCGGCTGATCCTCGAAGGTGTTCGAGTTCACCGCGTCGAAGCCGAGGCCGAAAGCCTCCGCCTCCTCGCGAAAGCCGACGGGATCGTCCATCCGGTCCCACGGAAAATGCATGGAGACGCGCGGCGTCATGCGGCAAAGCTGGTTGATCACGGCGCAATCGGCGAGCTTCTCGTGGACATTGGTCGGTTCGCCGAGAATAGGAAACCGCGCGAAGCGGGTGCCGCCGACGCCGACGCCCCAGCTCGGGATGGCGACGGAGAATTCCGAGACGCGCTTCTTCACCGCGTCGATGTCGATGTTGCGGCGCGCCAGCCTGCGGCCCAGCGCATCGTAGTCTTCCTGGATGGAATCGAGATGCTTGCCGTTGTGGAGGTCGAGCGCGTCGGCCGCCAGAGGCCCTTGTGCCATTGTCATCGCGTTCCTCACCTGAACGGTTGAACGGCGTCGCTTCGCCGCTTCTGTTATCTTCTAGCGCGTGAACGCCTGCACGTTTCCGGCATCGACATTGATGATGTTGCCGGTCGACTTGGAAGACGCATCGCTCGCCAGGAAATATACCGCCTCGGCGACGTCCTCGGGAAACACGTCGCGCTTGAGCAAGCTGCGCGAACGATAGTGCTCCTCGAGCTCGGCACCGGCATCGACGCCATAGGTCTTGGCGCGTTCGGCCCGCCAGTTGCCGTCCCAGATGCGCGAGCCGCGCAGCACCGCGTCGGGATTGACGACGTTGACGCGAACGCCGAAAGGCGCGCCCTCCAGCGCCAGGCAGCGCGCGAGATGCAGGGCGGCGGCCTTGGCCGATGCATAGGCCGATGCGTTGGCGGCCGCGGCGATGGCGTTCTTGGACCCGATGAAGACGAGCGAGCCCGCGCTCTTCTTCAGAAGCGGGAAGGCCGCCCGCGCGGTGAGGAAATAGCCTTTGGCGAGCACTTCGTAATTGCGGTTCCAGATCTCGAGCGTCGTTTCTTCGATCGGCGCCGACGAGGCGAGGCCGGCATTGGCGACCACGATGTCGACACCGCCGAATTCGCGCGCCACCGCCGCGAAGGCGGCGTCGATCTGGTCTTCCTTGGTCACGTCGCAGGAAACGGCGCGAACCGGATCGCCGCCGAATTTCGAGGCAAGCGCCGAACGGGCGCTTTCGAGGGCGGCGACGTCGTAATCCGCCAGCATCACGCAAGCGCCGTCGGACAACATGCGATCCGCGACCGCGAGGCCGATCCCACCGGCGCCGCCGGTGACCAGGACGACCCGTCCGACCAGAGGCTTGGGCTTGGGCATGCGCTGGAGCTTGGCTTCCTCGAGCGCCCAGTATTCGATGCCGAAGGCTTCGCGTTCCGGCAGCCCGACATATTTTCCGATCGCCTGCGCGCCGCGCATCACCGCGACGGCGTTGCCGTAGAACTCGCTGGCAAGACGCGCCGTCGTCTTGTCGGCGGCGAAGGTGAAGCGCCCGACCCCCGGCATGAGGACGACGACCGGGTTGGGATCGCGCATCGGCGCATCGGTCGGCCCGACATTGCGCGCATGATAGGCGGCATGGGCCGCGCGGTAGGCTTCCATCGACTGCGCGAGATAGGCGTCGTCGTCGACCCGCGCCGGATCGAGGACCAGGGGCTCGATCTTGGTGCGCAGGAAGTGGTCGGGGCAGGAGGTTCCGAGCGCGGCGAGGCGCGCGAAGTCGCGCGAGCCGACGAACTCCATGATCTCGGCATCGTCGCTGAAATGGCCGACCTTGTGCTTCTTGCCCGACATCGCGGCGCGCAGGCGCGGCATCAGCTTCGCCGCGGCCGCGGCGCGCGCCGCCGGCGCCAGCGGCGCGACCAGCTCACCACCGAAGGCCGGCTTGCCGGCCGACTTCTCGTTCAGATAGCGCGCCGCCCGCGCGATGAGGTCGATGGTGTTCAGGTAGCAGGATTTCGAATCCCCACCCCAGCAGATCAACCCGTGATTTTGCAGGACGATGCCGCGCAGGCCCGGGCGGCGGGCTGCATAGTCCCGCAGGCGCAGGCCGAGGTCGAAGCCGGGGCGCTTCCAGGGGAGCCAGCCGACATCCTTGCCGTAGATCGTTTCGGTGACCTCGGCACCGTTCGACGACGCGGCGAGCGCGATCACCGCATCGGGATGGACATGGTCGACGTCGGCGAAGGGCAGAAAGGCATGCAAAGGCGTATCGATGCTGGCGGCGCGGGGATTGAGATCGAAGGTGCAGTGCGGCAGGTATCCGACCATCTCGTCTTCGTGCTCGACGCCGCGGTAGAGCTTTTCGAGTCGCAGGAGCTTGTCGAGATAGAGCGTGGCAAAACCATCAAGCTTCATCGAGCCGATGTCGCCGCCCGATCCCTTCACCCAGAGGACTTTGACGGCCTCGCCGGTGAGCGGATCCACCGCTTCGATCTTGCCGGAGGTGTTGCCGCCGCCGAAATTGGTGATCGTGAGGTCGCTGCCCAGCAGATTCGAGCGGTACAGCAGCAATTGTGCGGGCGTGAGCGTCGCAGCCGCCTCTTCCGACCAACGGGACTCGGGGACCGCGAAACGCGTCGCCTGCGACATAAAAATTAAAACCTCAATGCCCACCGCCCAGCGAACGATCATATTTGACCAAATTCATTCAAACAAGATCACTGATGATGGTATGCTGAATCCTGACATTTTGCGACATTCGGCGATCACGCAACAACACGGCGCCCGGTGGGCTCCAGTGGGCCGAGCCGGCGTTTCCTCTGCCGGATGCCGGGGAAAATCGCGGCTCGCCACAAAGGATCGCGTCCGATAAATTCTGTCTACGGATGATCGGCTGATGGGCCGAAAAGACCAGACCAGCGCGCCTGCTTGACCTTTTCACTCATATTCGACCAAAATTCGTCAAAATAAACAATGGGGAGGAGTTTGGGCCAGGGCTGCACCGTCGTCCTCGATGTCGGTAAGACATTGGCCAAACTGACGATGTGGTCGCCCGACGGGCGGCGCATGGATCGCCGGTCGCGGTCCAACTTGCCGCAGTCTTCGGGCGGCTATGCCGCGCTGGACGTACCGGGGATCACTGCCTGGCTTGCCGACAACCTGCAAAGTCTTGCCCGGGACGGCGAGATTACCGCGATCGTTCCGGTGGCGCACGGCGCCGCCGCCTGCGTGCTGGACGGCCGCGGCGGGTGCGTGCCGCCGATCGACTACGAAGCGGAACCGCCCGCAGAGCTCCGGGATGAGTACACAAAGCTGCGCGATCCCTTCGCCCTCACCGGATCGCCCTGCCTGCCGGCGGGTCTCAATCTAGGGGCCCAGCTCTATTGGCTCGACGCCGTCGCACCGTCGCAGCGGGGTCAGATCGTGACCTGGCCGCAATATTGGGCCTGGTTGCTGAGCGGCGTCGCCGCAACGGAAGTCACCAGCCTTGGCAGCCACACCGATCTATGGTGCCCGGCGAAAGCGTGCCCTTCTCCCTTGGCGGTCGCGCGAGGATGGGCCCAAAGGCTGGCGCCGCGCCGTCATGCGTCGGACGTGCTCGGCCCGGTCACGGAGGCGTGGCGCCGGCGCTGCGGCCTGCCGCGCGATTGCGTCGTGATTTGCGGGCTCCACGACAGCAATGCGGCCTTGCTGGCGGCGCGGCTTCAGCCGCAGGTCGGCGGCCGCGAATTCACGGTGCTCTCCACCGGGACCTGGTTCATCGCGATGCGCTCGCCCGCGCGCGACGCGGCGATCGAACTCTCCGAGTTGGCGGAAGCGCGAGACTGTCTCGTTAATGTCGATGTCTCCGGCACACCGGTTCCCTCCAGCCGATTCATGGGCGGGCGCGAAGCCGAGCTGATCGAGGCCCCCTTGGACGCGCCGATAGATCCGGTGGTTCATGCGGAGGCGCTCCTGCGCCGCGCCGCCGCCCTGGTGGAACGGGGCATCTTCGCCCTTCCGACCTTCGGGCCCGGCGTCGGGCCCTTCCCGGCCGCGACCGGACGATGGGCCGGCAAGACCGGCCGGCCGGACGATCAATTCGACCGCCGCGCCGCCGCCAGCCTGTATCTCGCTCTCATGGCCGACACATCGCTCGATCTGATCGGGTCGGGAGAACGGCTGATCGTCGAGGGCCGCTTCGCCGAGGATGCCGTCTTCACCCACATGCTCGCCGCGCTCAGGCCCCGTCAGACGGTCTATGTCTCGGACATGTCCGACAACATTCCGCTCGGCGCGCTTCACCTGGTCAATCCGGACGTTCGTCCCGACGCCGCGCTCACCGCCGTCGAGCCCTTGCCGGGCAATCTCGCACGCTATGCGGAACAGTGGCGGGCCATGACACAAGACAAGCCTGCAGTGCGCATGGCGCGCGCCTGAGCGGGCGACAGACAGCAACGGGGGAACAGCGTGGCGATCGAAACGAATACCGGGCTTGCCGGCGGCGGCGCCGAGCGGTCCCTGCGCGGACCGCTGGCTTTTGCCATCAGCTGTTTCCTCATCTGGGGCTTGGCGTACGGCCTTCTCGACGTGCTCAACAAGCATTTCCAGGAAACCCTGCATGTCGGCAAGGCGCAATCGACCTGGCTCCAGGTCGCCTATTTCGGCGCCTATCTCGTGATGAGCCTTCCGGCCGGCAGCCTGCTGCGGGCCCGGGGCTACAAGTTCGGCCTGATCAGCGGCCTGATCGTGACCGCGGCCGGCGCCTTCCTGTTCGTACCGGCAGCGCAGGCGGAGAATTTCCCGTTCTTCGTCGTCTCCATGTTCGTGCTCGCCAGCGGGCTGTGTTTCCTGGAGACCTCCGCCGACACCTATGTGAACGTGCTGGGCAAGCCCGAGCATGCCTCACGCCGCCTCAACCTGGCGCAGTCGTTCAACGCGCTGGGCGTGTTCTTCGGTCCGCTCATCGGCGGCTCGGTCTTCTTCAACGCCAGCGTGACCGAGGCACTGGGCGGCGCGCAGCGTTCGGTGCAGATCACCTATCTGATCATCGGCATCGCGGTGCTGGTGTTCGCCTTCGTGATGGGGCGGGCCTATCTTCCCGAGATCGCCGACCCGGAACGCGCCGACGCCGGCACGGCGGACGGACCGCAGAAGCCGCTGCTCCAACAGCGCCACTTCGTGCTCGGCGTGATCACGCAGGCTCTTTATATCGGCGCCCAGGTCGGGGTCGGGACATTCTTCATCAACCTGACGGTCGAGACCTGGCATGGCGCGACGTCGCAGCAGGCGGCCTTTCTGTTTTCCGCGGCGACCCTCGCCTATCTCATCGGACGCTTCGCGACGACGGCGCTGCTTCTGCGCTTTTCCCCGCGCCTGATCCTGACCGTCTACGGCGTGATCAACGTGGCGCTGTGCCTGGTCGCTTCCGCGGGCATCGAACGATACTCCGCGATGTCCTTGGTCGGCGTGTTCTTCTTCATGGGCACGATGTTTCCCACGATCTTCACGCTGGGCACGGCCCGCCTGGGCGCTTCGACCAAGCGCGCCTCGTCCATCATGGTGATGGCGATCAGCGGCGGCATCATCCTGCCCTATCCCATGGGCGTCATCGGCGACCATTACGGGATGGCGGTGGCGTTCCTGTTGCCGGCCGTCGGCTTCGCCGTGGTGGCGCTCTACGGCGCGATCGGCGCCCGGACCGGGAACGGGACCTGAGCGCGCCCCGGACGCCGGCGTCGGCGCCGAGCGGGCAAAGCCCGGCCGGCGACGCGCGAGCCGGTGTCAGGGCTTGAACGCCTTCGGAATCGCGGCCGCTTCCTCTGGGGTCAGGGCCGTCATGGTCTTGACGATGCACGCCCCCATGACACCGCCGGGGTTCTGCGCCACCTGGATATCCCAGTCGAGCGGGGAGCACACCAGGTTGCTTCCGTGCCACTTGGTGACGAGATAGACGCCGGGCCACAGCAACTGGGGACAGGTGCTGCTCAAATCCAGACGGAAATACCGGTTGAGGTTTACCCGGATGTAGATCGTCTTGGCGTCGGCCGCCTTCCAATTTTCGAAACCGCTGACCTGGAAGCACGACGAGGGCTTGGCAGGCGGCGGCGCGCCGGCTTCATCGGCCGCGGCGGCGAGCGGCGCCATCAGGGTCAATCCAACAAGCCAAGCCAAACTGGAACGGGGAAAGCGCATGATTCACTCCGGGAATATCTTCTTCGCCATCTTAGGTCACAACCGCGGAGCCGGCGTTCGCTTTACATCGTAGCGCGCGCTCATTTCCGCGTGACACGACTGAAAGAATATCCGAAGCGCGGCACAGCACCATGTGGGACGCCGTTAGACGCCCTTAAACCCCGTTAGACAACGCGGACATCCCCCGAACGAGGCCCCGCCGATCAGCGCCGTTTCGACTTGTCGTAGGTGGCAAGGCCGGGTTTGTAGGACTTGTCGTCTATGAACTGCCTTATGCCTTCCTTGCGGCCGTTGTCGTCGAAGCTGTTGGCCGCTTCTTGGGCCCGGATGAGGTAATCCTCGGCGTTCTCATAGGTCATTTCCCGGACGCGCCGGACGGCGTCCTTGGCCGCCTTCAGCGTGACGGGATTTTTCTGCAGGAGGACGTTCGCCACTTCGCGGACGCGGGCTTCCAGGCCCGCCAGAGGCACCGCTTCGTTGACGAGGCGCAATTGGGCGGCCTTGCGGCCGTCGATCGGTTCGCCGGTGAGCGCGTGGTACATCGCGTCCCGCATCGGCATGAGCTCGGTGGCGACCTTGGTGGCGCCGCCGCCGGGGAGGATGCCCCAATTGATCTCGCTGAGGCCGAACCTGGCCTCTTCCGCCGCGAAAGCGAGGTCGCAGGCGAAGAGCGGACCGTAGCCGCCGCCGAAGCACCAGCCATTGACCATCGCGATCGTCGGCTTCTGGAACCAGCGAAGCTGACGCCACCAGGTGTAGGCGGCGCGCTGGGCGCGGCGCGTGCCGGGAAGGCCCTGCGCTTCCGTCTCGCGGAAATATTCCTTGAGATCCATGCCGGCGGACCACGCTTCCCCTTCCCCGGTCAGCACCAGGACGCCGACATCGTCGCGGAATTCGAGGAAGTCGAGCAGCGCGGCCATTTCGCGGTTGAGGGTGGGGCTCATCGCGTTGCGCTTGGCGGGACGGGCGAACCGCGCCCAGCCTATGCCGCTGTCGATGCTGTAGGAGACGGTGGTGAATTTGGGTTCGGACACGGGCAGTTCTCTTTCAGGCAAAGGAACGGACGGGATTGGAGCCGTCCCAGGTCAGCGCGGCGCCGTAGAAGCCGCCGAAAGCGCGCTCCATGCCGGGACCGGTTTCGATCAGCTCGACGAAGCCGGGCAAGGCATTCTTCGGATCGAGATAGGCCACCTCGCCTCCGGTCGGCACGCCGAGGCGGAACGCGACTTCCATCCCCATCGCCTCGTAGCGTTTGAGATCGCCCGCGAAATCGGCGCTCGCGATGCCCCAGTGATGGAAGCCATAGCCGTGCTTGTCGATCAGCTCCTTGTAGACCGATGGATGATCGTCATTGGGCTGGATCAGCTCGATATTCATATGGCCGGCGAACGACATCGCGAGCGTGATGTCGGCCTTCGACGGCTTGCCGCGATAGACGGGATCGACCCCGGCGAAATGGTCGAGCACGAACCACGGCCCGACATTGAGGCGCTTGACCCACTCGTCGATCGCCGCGCGGAGATCCTTGACGACATAGGCCATCTGCATGATGCCCCGGTCGGGCTGGCCGAAGTTCAGATGCGGCATGCGCGTCTCCTTGTCTGCTCCGCGCCGCCGCGACCTGACCGTCGGGTTTTGCAAAGTCTTATTTGTACGCGGTACACACTATATACTAGCGCAACCTGAATCGGCCCGGCAAACGTCCGTCGAAGCGGGTTTCGCCGGCCTTCGCGCGGCGTCGGCTATTCCTTCCTTCCGACCGGGGTGCCGGGACTCCTATGAAACGGGGACACGCGTCGCAGGCGCCGCCGTTCAGAACATCCCGTTGCTGTTGGCGGACTTTTCCGGCACGGGCTGGCCGACATCCCAATGCTCCAGGATGTGGCCGTCGCCGACGCGGAAGATGTCGACGACCGCCATGCCGCGATCCTGCGCATTCACCTTGAAGCGATAGTGAACGGCGACAAGATCGCCATCCGCCAGCACATGGCTGAGCTCGATCGTGGACTCGGGATTGTCGACGTAGAATTTCTTGAAGAAGCCGCGCATCGGCGCCGAGCCGGTCGGGACCATAGGATTATGCTGGATGTAATCCGGCGCGAAATAGGTGTCGACCGCCTGATCGACTTTGTGCTGCACGAACAGCATCGTGATCGCGTCCGTCACGAGCTTCTTGTTCGCATCGCTCTGCGGCGATGCCAGCGCCACCGGCGAGATGCACAACAATGCGCTGCAGACGGCGGGCAACAGCAATCTTGGTGTCACGGACGTTCCTCCCCTTTTTTCAGACGGCGGTGATCTGGGTGTCCGCCGCGTGTCAGATTAATATGGCCGGCCGCGCTTGGGTAGCGTCCCTGCCGCGGTCAGCGTTGCCCCCCGGTGCGGAAGGCGCTGCGCAACTCGTCCTTCTTGACCTTTCCCGATCCGGTGCGCGGCAGAGTTTCCACAAAGACGACGTGCTTGGGCATCTTGTAGCGGGCGATCCGCCCCGTCAGATGCTGGAGCACTTGCGCGGCATCGATTTCCCCGCGCGCCACGATATAGGCGCAGCCGCTTTCCCCCCATTGCGGATCGGGCACGCCGATGACGGCGGCATCGGCGACGGCGGGATGCTCGGCGAGCGCGCTCTCGATCTCCGCCGGATACACGTTCTCGCCGCCGCTGATGTACATGTCCTTCCAGCGATCGACGATCTGGTAGAACCCGTCGGCATCGCGCCGCGCCGCGTCGCCGGTCTTGAACCAGCCGCCGGAAAAGGCGCGCGCCGTCGCCTCAGGCTGGTTCCAGTAGCCGGGCGTCACGCTCGGCCCCTTAAGCCAGATCTCGCCGACCTCGCCGTCGGCCGCCTCGCGCGCCTCGGCGGTGACGAGGCGGACGTCGATCATCGGGGCGCGAACGCCGGAGGTGCCCGCCTTGCGGATGACGGTGTCGCGGTCGAGCGGGACGGCGAGAACCGTGCCGGCCTCACTGAGGCCGTAACCCTCGATCGGCATCACACCGCCTTCCAGGAGGCGCCCGACGACGGATTTCGGCAGCGGCGCGCCGCCGATCACGAGAGCCTTGAGCCGCGAAAGATCGGACAACGCAAACGACGCATCCTGCAGCATCGCCATCGCCATTTGCGGCACGGCGAAATAATGCGTCACGCCCAGTTGCGGGTCGGACATCCGGGCCAGCGCCACGCCGGGCACGAAGCGGTCGGAGATCAGCACCGTGCCGCCCATCAAGAGCGCCGCCCGCGCCACACCGAACAGGCCGGCGACGTGGAACAGCGGCATGTCGCAGAGCAGGACGTCGCGCGGCGCGACTTCGTTCGCCATCGCGAAGTTGAACGCCGTCGCCCAGGCGTTGCGCCGGGTGATGACGACGCCCTTGGGCTTGCCCGTGGTGCCGGAGGTGTACAGCAGCGTGATAGCCGCGTCGGGACCGAAGTCGCCGCCGGGATGCGGCGCCTGGGCCTTCCTCGCGGCGGCGAAAGGATCGTCGTCGGGGGCGCAGCGGATCGTATGCCGGACGCGCCAGGCCGAAAGCGCCTCGCGCGCCGGCGCGTCGAACTCGCTCTGATAGATGAGCACTTCCGGCTCGGCATCGCGGAGCAGGACGCCGAGTTCGTGGCCGGAGAGCCGCCAGTTGAGCGGCTGGAAGATCATTCCCGCCCGGACACAAGCGAAATGCAGGACCAGGGCGTCCGCGCCGTTGCGCGCCAGAAGCGCGACCCGCGCCCCCGGCTGGAGCAGGCCGGCCAGCCAACCCGTGCACCGCGCGACCTGGTCGTCGAGATCGCGAAAGGTGAGACTGCGGTTCGCCGCCAGGTCGACACAGGCGACACGCGCGCCGTTGGCCCCGCGCGTGATAGGCGACGAAATCGAAATCGCCCTGAGCCGGGCCGTCATGAGCCGAACCGTCAGTCGGCGCCTCGAACGGCTTGGAATTCGGCGGCATCTGCGCTCCTAAGTGCAGTCGGCAACGGAACCCGCAGGCAGGCCGGCGTCAAGGTCGGCAGCGCCGGCTCAGGCCGGCTGCTTCGTCCTCCAGCCCGCCGCGTAGCTCTCGCGAGCATCGCGCGAATAGGGAACCGGCGAAACCTTGACCCGGATTTCGATCTGCTTGTGCCGTTCGACCGTCGATTTCTTCGTACCGCCATCCTCCTCGCCCCATACCAGCGAAAGCACGTCGCCGACCTGCACCTCGGGATCGACCGTGCCCAGCGAGAGCATGGACCGCTCGTTGTAGCTGTAGCCGCTGAACATCGAGAAACCGACGGTCTTTCCGCCCTTCGTCACCTTGTCGTAGGAAGACGAGGCGTAGTTCGACAGCGGCAAGTCGATGTATTTGTACGCCTCGATGCCGGGCTCGAACATCGAGCGGAACACCTTAGCGACGTCGTCGGCGTTCCACGCGAAGGTCACCTTCTTGCGGTGCGGCTTGCCGGCGATCTTCTCGAGCGCTGCGCGGCCGATGAAGTCGTGATCGAACTTGACGAACGGGCCGTAGCCGAGCTCGTAGGGCGTCAGATAATAGTCCTCGATGTCGTTCGAGACGAAGCTGCCGCCGATCGAGCCGGTGGCCTCGTAACCGTTCGCCGGCAGCCATTCGCGATAGGACTTCATCCTGTCGCCGGAATAGACGGCGGGCAGCGGCGAGGGGATCCATCCCGATTCGAGCGTGTTGGTGGCGTAGGCGCGGGCGCCCACGGGCACGATGCCGAACTCGCGGCCGGCTTCCAGGATCGCCTCCTTGATCTCGTCGCCCTCGGCATAGGGGCCCCAGATCTCGAGACCCGGCTCGCCGGACATGCCGTGACGCAGGGCGCGGACCTTGCGGCCCTTGATGGTGATGGAATCCATGTGGAAGAACTTGATGTCGGCGAACGGGCCGCCGTTCAGCTTGGTGATCACCTTCTCGGCATTAGGCCCCTGGATCTGGTAGCGGTAGTTGATGCGCGTGACGGGGCTTGCCCATCGGCGCGACGGCGAGCGGTCGTCCTTGACGATGTCGACCTTGTAGCCGCCAGTCTGCGCGTGGAACTGGATCCAGTTGGCGGACGGGGCGCGGCCGACGAACACCACATGGTTCTCTTCCAGATGAAACAGGATGCCGTCGCCGATCACATAGCCGTCATGGCTGCAGGGAACGAACTGCTTGGCCCGGTCGATCGGAAAGTTCTTGAAGGTGTTGATCGCCAGATCCGACACCAGCTTCACCGCGTCGGGCCCCTTGATGAAGAGGTCCACCATGTGATGCGACTGGTCGAACAGGACGCAGGACTTGCGCCAGGCCTGCTGCTCGTCGCGCCAGTTCGAGAATTCGGCCGCCACGACTGGGTAGACATAGGCGCCGATCTGCGAATTACGCAGCATCTTCACAGGGTTACCGGCGGCCTGCAGCACGCCTTCCAAGTTCTGCTGGGTCATGGTTCCAAACGTCCTCCTGAAGGGATTTCTATGCCTTTTCAGCCCCGAAAGCGTCTGTTCCGGGAGAGAACTCAAACAGGCGGAGGAGGGAGCGGGGCGCCCGCGATCAGAGCCGGAACAGCCGCTCGGCGTTCGTCTGGAAGAACATTTTCTTCTCGTCGGCGCCGATGGAAAGATTGTCCTGGGCAGTCACCTCGTCGGCCACGAACTGATAGGGGTAATCCATCGCATAAAGCACATGGTCCATGCCCAGGACCTCTTGGCAGAGCTTGATCGAAGGCTCGGACGCCATGCCGCTGGTCGTGACGTAGACGTTCTGGCGCATGTATTCGCTGATCGTGCGCTTGAGCGGCTTCATGCTCTCATAGCGCTTCGCGGCGACGCCGGCGCGATGCATGAAATCGAGGCGGAACAGCCAGAACGGCAGCGCCTCGCCGAGATGACCGAGAACCATCTTCAGTTTGGGGAAGCGGTCGAACAGGCCCGCCACGATCAGGCGCAGCGCATGCAGGCCGGTGTCGACGCCGAAGCCGTAGATCGCGCCGTCCAGGCCGCGCTCGAGCAGCGGCTGGATCAGGCCCTGGGACGGACCGGTGGGGTGCAGGTAGATCGGCACGCCCAGCGCCTCGCAGGCCTCGAAGATCGCCCAGTATTTCGTGTCGTCGAGATATTCGTTGCGGGTGTGGCCGTTGAAGATCGCGCCCTTGAGGCCGAGCTTGCCGACGCCGCGTTCGATCTCCTTGGCGGCATGCGCCGGGTCCTGCGGCGCGAAGACGGCGAGCCCGGCATAGCGCGTCGGGTGGCGCGCGATCGCCGCCGCCAGTTCGTCATTGGCGGAGACCGAAACGGCGCGGGCTATATCGGCCTCGAACATGTTCACGCCCGGCGCCGTGAGGGAAAGAATCTGAACGTCGATCCCGGTGGCGTCCATGTCGGCGATGCGCCGCGCGTCGAGATCGAGCAGCCGCGCCCGGATGAGCTGGGGCCGCTCCGCCTCGCTGCGCAGATAGAAGCCCCAAAGGCTGTCAAAGCCGGGATCGCGGAAGCCGCTGTCCAGCAGCTTGCCGAATTGGCCGAACAACTCCTTGGTCGCGAAGGCCTCTTCCGTGGCGATGCGCTTGTAGGGGACCTTCGCGATCATCGAAACGCCTCCGCCGGGACCCAGAAGCCGTGGACCTGGCCCACGATCTTGTGCGGCATCTTCACGGTCGCGACCGGCCCCGCGGCGAGGTCGCGCGTGTCGACGAGGACGAGGTCGGAGCGGCCGCGCTCGCCGGTCCGCGTCACCACGCCCATGAGATAGCCGTCGCCCTCCGGCGCCTGCCTGTTGCGCGGCACGAAGCACATCTCAGCCACGCCCGCGTCGGGTCCGGGCGCGTAGGTCGAGACCTTGCCAGTCTGGTGATCGATCATGTGCCATGCAATCCCGCCGCCCATCGCCGAGCTGCCCAGCAGGAAACCGTAGCGATAGGGACGCGTGTGATAGCGGTCGTCCTGGCGCGCGAGGAAGCCGGTGACTTCGGGATGGAGGATGTCCATCTTGAAGCTGTTGGTCGTCGCGTCGGCGAGATCGACGGAGAAGCGGCGGATGCGGCCGACGGCCTTCACCGGATCCCAGGGCTCGTGCTTGTTGGGAAAGAACGGGAACTGGTTGCCGTCGCCGCCGTCCATGTCGACGAAGACCTTGTCGCCTTCCGACCACGCACCCATGGTGTGGGTGCACATCGTCGTGGGTCCCGAGTACCAGCGGACGTCCTTGCCGTCGCCGCCGCGCTTCAGTACGCCGAACCAGGTGGGCAGCGTCGAATCCCAGGAATAATGCAGGCCGCCGGCGCGGATTTGCTGCATATCGACGGCGAGCGGAACGACCAGGAAGGCGATATGGGTCGCGGTCACCGCCATGTCGTGGATCATGCCGGCATAGGGCACGGTCATCCAGGTGTGCCAGGTCCGCTTGCCGTTGCGATCAAGCGAAAGGATTTCGACGTCGGTCGTGCCCAGCCCCTTGGCTTCGTAGCCGAAGCCGATCAGCTCGCCGGTGTCGGAATCGATCTTGGGATGGGCGGTGAAGGTCTCGCCTTCGAGCGCGCCGCCGAAGGTGTAATAGTCGTCGAGCGTCTCGAGCGTGTGGGGATCGAGCACCACCGGCGGGCTGTCTTCCTTGAAGGCCATGAGCTTGCCGTGATGGAAGAACACCTGCGTGTTCGCAGTGCCGCGGCTGAGGCCCTGCACCGAAGGATCGTCAGTGAAGGGGTTGCGGTACATGCCGAACAGCGAGCGCCGCGCTGCGTGCTGCGCCTTCCAGCGCTGGGTGCGCACCCAGCGGCTGCGGAAATCGACATGCCCGTCCTTGAAGCGGAACATGCTGGCATGGCCTTCGGCGTCGAAGCCGATGTCATGGGCATATTGCGGCCGTTTCGGATACTGCGGATCGGGGCCGACGCGATAGAACGCGCCGTCGAGATCGGCGGGCAGAGCGCCCCTCCACTTCGCAGTCGAACAGATCCATCTCGGCGCGGTTGACGGCGCCGCCCACACTGCCGCCGCCGCCGAAGGTCACCATCGGCTGGGCGGGAAAATGGACGCCGGTCCGGACGCTGTCGCTCATGTCTGCCGCCCCGTATCGGAGGATTGCGCTGCCGTCGACCGCGTTCGGCCCTATTTCGCGCGCCACTGCTCGGGCTGCTGCGCCACCATCGGCTTTCCCGTCACGGGATGGGAATAGTGGAACGGCACGACCGGCGTCTCGGGCCACAGCCGACGATGCGGCTCCGGCGCGATGATGTCGGGACCGAGCGGGTCTTCCGGATAGGTCTTGCTCGCGAAGGGATAGGCATTGGGCGGCGTGTGCGCCCAGCCCTTGTCGAAATTGCCGTGCCAGAGCGGATTGTAGTCCAGCCACCTTGATCTTCCAGACGCCGTCTTCCTTGACGTATTCGTTCTCGTAGATGCCGCCTTCCCACCATTGGCGCGGCAGCGTGCCGGCTTCCACGATGCTCTCGTGCCGGCCGGCCTGCATCATGCTGCGGCCGCGGACCTTTGCCGTCTTGCCGCCGGGCGCGACGTCGATGACCATCTGCATCTGCGGATGGTCGAGCAGGAAGCCGTAGACCGGACCGTTGTAGTCGTTGGTGAAGTTTTTGCGGAAGCGGCCGACATAGAGACGGCGAACACCCGGCTTGGTCTTGTAGATGCCGCCCATGAAGCGGACCTCGCCGTTTTCCGCGAACAGGTCGACGGCTTCGTCGTAGAGGCATTTATCGATCAGATAGCCGTAGGTGTATTGCAGGCGCCGGATGGCGCTCTCGTCTTCGAGGACGCCGACGCGGTTTGCGAGCGCGGCGACGGTGGATTCCAGCTCCTGGACCTTTTGTTCTGTCGTCATTGTGTGTTTTCCCTGGGCGCGATGCGCATTTTCATTTTGTCTTGGCGATAGACCAAAAACAATCGGGGCGCAGACGGCATTTGCATGCTGCCTGCGCCCCGAGAGAAGCAATTCTAAACTAGATCAGAACGCCTTCCTGACTGTGATCGACCATTCGCGAGGCTGGGCGGGATTCGCCGTGACCGTGCCAAATCCGAACGCCGCCAGGTTGAACATGGCATAGAAGTATTTCTCGTCGGTCAGGTTCGTGCCGGCCAGAGACACCTGCCATCCGCCCGTCGGGGCCTCCCAGGTGATCCGCCCGTCGAGAACGCTGTGCGCGGGGACAGACAAGTACTTGGAGCCGAGGCCGGCCTGGTAGGTTGTGGCCTGCCAATTGTAGTCCAGACGCGGCGTCAGATCGCCCGAACCTTCTCCGAGATGGAGAGTGTACTGTGCCCCGATATTGAATTGGGATTTGGGGAACAGGGCGGGAGGACTGCCAACCGGGATGGTGCCCAAGGGATCGACGAAGCCCGGAGGCGCACCCGGTGCGGGATTAACCTTCGAGTCGATATACGAGTAGTTGCCGGTGATCAGCATATCGTCGATAGGCGCCGCCTGTACCTCGAGTTCGATACCCTGGTTGGTCGACGAACCCAGATTCGTGTTCTGCACGAAGGGTGCGCCGCTCGAGTCCGTCGTCGCGATCGGAACGATGGTGTTGCCGTATTCCGCGTCGTACAGGGTCAGGTTGACGCGCAGACGATGATCGAACCAGTCGGTCTTGAAGCCGAGTTCATAGCTGGCGATCGTTTCCGGTCCGTAGCTGTTCAGCTGCAATGTGGAGAACGGACGCGAATTCGTGCCACCGGTGCGATAGCCGGTCGAGTACTGGAAGTACGCCATGATGTCGTCGGTAAGGTGATAGTCCACGCCGGCGCGGTAGTCGGGGCGCTCCGTCGTCGATGTATGCGAGTTCAACGGCGCGTTGGCCGGGCAAGCGATCGTGATCGCGAACGTACAGGCCGGATCGACGGTATCGCGGAAGAAGCCGCTGCCCGGATAGCCCGGCACACCAGCTATGTGATTGAACTGATAGGTCTTGACTTCCGAGGTGTAACGAAATCCTCCGAAGACCTCCAGGTCGTCGGTGATGTGGTAGATTTCCGTGGATGTAACCCGAATTGTTGGTCGTCCTGTAGGTGTCATGTGGCTCGAACACGAGCGGATGCCGAGATCGGCGAACGCATCGAGAATGATCGGACCGGTCGAGAGGCTGTCACGCCGATAGTAGAAGACGCCCGCGCTCCATTCGAGCTTGTCGTTGAACAGCTTGCCCGTGAACCGCTCTTCCTGCTGGTATTCGTCGTTGTTGTTGAACGTCGTCGCCAGCTGGAAAGACATCGGTGAGACGTCGGAGTCATCGGAATACGCGCTGTTGTAGTGGCGGTAGCCGGTGATGACCGTCAGGTGCGCCCAGTCGAATAGATCCACATCCAGCGTGTTCGACAGACCCCATGAATGGAACATGTTGCCGTCGGTATAGGTGTTGCCGTTCTGGCTCCTATAGGTCGCGTATGTCGTTTTGTAGGGATTGGCGGGAATGAAGCGCTGGTCCCACGGAATGCCAAAGGTAGGAACGTTGTGCGCACCATTCCAGGCGGCCAGCGGGAAAGCCGGGCTGGCGCCCGCGGCCGCGGAGGCCGAGCCAAAGAAGGCCGTCGGCGAAACACTCTGCAGGCCGTTGCCATTGTTGAAGAAGACCTGCGCCCCCGGGGCGGGATCGTTATAGACGGCATACAGAACGTCCGGCGCGACCTCCGAGTCGTCGCGCAGGACGTCTATCGCCAGATTGTCCTCGATCTCCGGCGTGATCACCGCCCGCAGAGCCAGGCGGGCGCCGTGCACATTCGCGCCGCCCTGCGTGCCAAGGCTGCAATCGCTGTGGGTGGTCAAAACCGGCAAGCTGCCGCCGCCTGTCGGCCCGGTTCCCGAACCGAACCTGCAGGCATAGTCCACGACATCGACGTAGCCATCCTTGTCTCTGCTCATCCCCGAGACGCGCGCGAACAGGTGATCGGGAATAAGTGTCAGATTGACGGCACCTTTGACGTCGATCTCGTTGTACGACCCGTAGGTTGCCTGGATGTAGCCGGAGTTGTCGTCCGTCGGCCTCTGCGAGAAAAGCTTGATCGCACCGCCGATGTCGTTCTTGCCGCCGATCACGCCCTGCGGACCGCGCAGCACTTCGACGCGGTTCAGGTCCATCAGTTCGAGCTGAGAGCCCGACAGCGTTCCGAAATAGAAATCGTCGACATACATGCCGACACCGGGTTCGTGTTCGTAAGCGGTATCGAAGGCGCCAACGCCGCGGATGAAGGCCTGCAAACCGTTACGAAAGCAGCCGGCGTCGGGTTCAACGTCAAGCTCGGCACCGTCGCGCCGAGCTGGGTGATGTTGGTAAAGCCGCGCCGTTCGAGATCCTGGGCGGTCACGACCGAAATGGCCAGCGGTGTCGCCTGGACGTTCTGCTCGGTGAACTGCGCCGTGACGACGACGGTTTCGATGCCGCCGCCTTCCGCGGCGATGGCCGGTGTTGCGAGAAAGGCGGTCGCCAAAGCAAGCGACGAGGCACTCAATGCCAGACTGCTCCAAACGCGCGAGCAGCCGGAATCCTTCACTCGATAATCAACAGGCATATAGCCCCTCCCTGGTAACGGCCCTGGCCGTCGTGGCGATGCGCCTGTGGCGCACCAGACTCTTATTGAGGGAGAAAATAGCACAAGCGATGTCGTCTCAAACTGTTTGTAGGGCATGCGTACGAAGGCGAGCCGATAGACCTCCCGTCGTTCGTTAATGACTGGTACTGAAACTACTTGGCTTATTTCGCCATGCGAAGCCTTGCCTTTCTCCCCTAGTGCAGCCTTGGCGCTTCTGGGCGCGCGCCGAGGCCATTGGTTGCTGAAAAGTCGCGCCCGGCGAAATTGTTTCAAGAGGCGCGGCGATCGGGTCGACCGGACCGGTGGTTCCGAATTAGCGAGCTTGTCATTCAGTGTGAGCGAAGCGCGGACGCGTCCGGGGCGCATAGGTTTTTGCGACCGCCTATCGTCCGATTTTCGAGGTTCGAGCAGATGCTGACTCTTTATCACTGGGAGCCAAATGCCAATTCCGGCAAGCCCATGCTGACCTTGAAGGAAAAGGGCGTTGCGTTCGAGAGTCACTACCTGGACCTTCTCAACTTCGATCAGCACAAGCCCGAATACCTCGCCGTCAACCCCAATGGCACGATCCCCGCCATGGTCCACGGCGATATGGTTCTGACCGAATCAACGGCGATCATGGAATATGTGGACGAGGCCTTTGCCGGTCCGTCCCTGCGGCCCCAGTCACCCGAGGAGCGCTGGCGCATGCGCTGGTGGATGCGCTTCTTCGACCAGTACTTCGCCCCGTCGGTGAGCATGATCGGCTGGAGCGTCTTTGTCGGCCCGTCGGTGCGCAGCCGCGATCCCGACGAACTCAAGGCCGCGATCGACCGCATTCCGCTGAAGGAGCGCCGCATCGCCTGGTCGAAGGCGATCTACAACACCTTCTCGGAGGCCGAACTCGCCGAATCGCGCCGCCGCTCCGCGATCGGAATCCAGTGTCTCGAGGATGCCCTGAAGGCGCGGCCCTGGCTGGCCGGAGAAAGCTATTCGCTCGCGGACATCAACGGGTTCAACCTCGGTTATGCCCTGCCCCTGGCCCAGCCGCAGATCTGCAACGAGGAAAAGACGCCCCCTATCATGGCATGGCTGCGGAAAATCTATGCCCGGCCGGCGACCAAGGCGACCTGGGAGATGGGACGGACGCAGATGGCCAGCCGTGTGACCTATCTGAACGGTTGAAAGGCACGACATGCTCGATCTGTATCATTGGGAGCCGAACACCTTCGCGCTGAAGGTGCTGATCACGCTGCACGAGAAGGCGATTCCCTTTACCGGCCACTACGTGGATTTCCTCAAATTCGAGCAATACGCCCTGCCCTTCGGCCGCAGCACCGAGGTGGCGCACAATCCCGAGCTCGACGGTCCGGTCCTGGTGAGCGACGGCGCGGCGATGACCGAATCCTTCTTCATTTCCCTGTTCCTCGACGAGACGGCGGCGGAAGCGCCGCTGCGGCCGGCTGGCGCCTATGGGCGCTGGGAGGTGTTCGCCTGGGCGCGCTTCCTGAACGAGATCGTCGCGCCGGCCGTGAGCACGCTGGGCGCGAAGAAATATCTTGTCCCCGCGCTGGCGGCCCGCGATCGCCGGGATATCGAGAAGGCCCTTGCCGAGATGCCGACCGAGGAACAGAAATCCGGCTGGCGTTCGGCGCTCGAGGATTCATATCCGGCCGAACTGCTGGAGGATTGCCGGCGCAAGGCCGCGATCGGCGTCGGCAAAGTGGAGGCTTCGCTGTCGAAATCGGATTGGCTTGTCGGGTCCGCCTATTCCCTGGCCGATATCGATGCCTTCAGCCTGATCGATCCGTTGCGCGATCTGGCGCCGGAACTGCTGAACGACGCGGCGCGGACGAAATCCTGGCTGCGCCGGATCGGCCTGCGGCCCGCGGTGAAGGCGGCGCTGGGCGCCAGCAAGACCGGACGGCCCCGGCAAGCCTATACACCGGGACCCGAACACAGCCGCTGGGGTTAGACACCGCGATGAGAGCGATCGACTATTTCGACCGAGGCGTCGACATCGACCCCGAGCGGCTCGCCCTCGTCGAGGGCGAGAAAAGGCTGACATTTCGCGAGCTGCAGAACCTGACGTTCAAATTCGCCTCGGCGTTGCGCGTGAACGGCGTCAAACGCCAGGAGCCGATCGCGATCTACGGCCCCAACCATTGGGGCGTTCTGGTCTGTCTTCTGGGTCTGTGGCGCGCGGGCGAGACGTGGATACCGGTCAACGCCCGCAACGGGCTGAACGAGAATATCCAGTACATGAACTATGTTCGCGTCTCCTGGCTGTTCTATCACTCGCAGTACCGCGACGAGGCCCGCGAACTGGCCGCGAAGGTTCCGTCGATCCGCGGCATCGTCTGCATCGACCGGAGCGACGACGGGCATCCCTCCCTCGAAAGCTTCCTGAAGGAAGGCGAAGTCGACGCGTTCGTCGACGAATGCGACGCCTTCTGCAATCCCGACGAGATGGTCGGGATCTTTCCGACGGGCGGCACGACCGGGCCGTCCAAGGGCGTGATCGTGCGGAATCTCGGCTGGGGCACGATGCAGGAGATGTGCGCCAATTTCTGGCGCCGCGATACCGTCGATCCGGTGTGCCTGGTGACGGCGCCGCTGACGCACGCGGCGGGACCGGTATCCAGCGCCTGCCTGAGCTTCGGATCGACCGTCGTCGTGATGCCGGGCTTCGACGCCGCGGGCGTCTTGGAGAACATCCAGAAGTACAAGGCGACGCATCTCTACCTGCCGCCGACCGCGCTTTACTCCCTGCTCGATCATCCCAAGCGCCACGACTACGACTATTCCAGCCTGAAGATCTTCCTGCTGGTCGGCTCGCCGGTCAGCCATGAGAAGCTGAAACAGGCGGTGGAAACCTTCGGCGACTGCATGTGCCAGTGCTACGGCCAGGTGGAGAGCCCGCTGATCACGACCTGGCTGCCGCCGGAGATCGTGTCCGCCGCGGCGCGCGGCGATCATCCCGAACGGCTGAAGAGCGCCGGCAAGCCGACCTATCCGGTGAAGGTCGGCATCATGGACGACGACGGCAATCTCCTGCCGCCGGGCGAGCCGGGCGAGATCGTGGTGCGCGGGGCGCTGGTGAGCCATTCCTATTTCGAGAAGCCGGAAGCGACGGCGGAGGTGCGCCGCTTCGGCTGGCACCACACCGGCGACGTCGCCTATCGCGATTCCGACGGCTACATCTTCATCGTCGACCGCAAGAAGGACATGGTCGTCACCGGCGGGTTCAATGTCTTCTCGACCGAAGTCGAAGCCTGCGTGATGGAGATGAATTCCGTCGCCGAATGCGCCGTGATCGGCGTGCCGCACGACAAATGGGGCGAGGCGATCAAGGCGATCGTGGTGCGGGCGCAGGGCTCCAAGGTCACCGAGGAAGAAGTCATCGCGCATTGCAAGATGCGGCTCGGCGGCGTGAAGGCGCCCAAATCGGTCGACTTCTGGGACGAGATCCCGAAGACCGCCAACAACAAGATGGACAAGAAAACGATCCGCTCGAAATATTGGGCGGGCGCGGAGCGAAACGTGCACTGAAGCCCGGGGGAGGACGCCGCCATGGCTGTCAATCCGTTGCATCCGATCTTCGCCGCCGAGATCACCGGCGCCGATCTCACCGTGCCGCCGGACGAGACGCTGGTGCGCACGGTCGACGACGCGATGGCGCGATACGCCGTCACGATCGTGCGCACGCCGGGCATCACGGACGACGAGCATATCCGCTTCAGCCGCGCCTTCGGGCCGCTGGAGCTGCCGCCCCGGCTCGGCCGCTTCAACGTCGCGCGCCGGCTGCGCACCGAACTGTTCGACGCCTCCAATCTCGACGCCAATGGCGAGATCATCCCCTACATGTCGGAGGCGCGGAAGCTGGCCAAGGGCGCCGAGAAGTTCCACAGCGACAGCTCCTTCAACAAGCTGCCGACCAAATGGTCGCTGCTGCTCGGCCATGTCGTGCCGCCGGAAGGCGGCGACACGCATTTCATCGATACCCGCGCGGTCTATGACGCCCTGCCCCAGGCGACACGCGAGCGCATCGACGGGTTGATCGCGATCCACGATTTCTGGCGCGGCCGCGAGCGCACCGGCCTGACCGGCGTGACCGAGCAGCAGCGCGCCGGCATGCCGCCGGTGATGCATCCCCTGGTGCGCACCATGCCCTATGGCCGCAAGTCGCTCTATGTCGGCGGCCATGCGGTCGGCATCGTCGGCTGGGCCGACCAGGAAGCGCTCGCCCTGATCGACGAGCTCTACGCTTTCGCCACCCAGGACCGCTTCATTTATGTACACCGCTGGCGGCAGGGCGATTTGGTGATCTGGGACAATCGCTGCACGCTGCACCGGGCGACGCCGCTCGAATCCGACAAATACAAGCGCGACGTCAGGCGCACGACCATCAACGAATACGGCCCGGAAACCTCGGCGGACGCCGCCGCTTGACACCCCGATAGGACGCGGCATGGAAAAGCTTGAAGGAAAATGCGCCTTCGTCACCGGCGGCGCGAGCGGGTTGGGCCTGGGCATCGCGCAGGCGCTGCTCGAAGCCGGGATGAAAGTCGCGATCGCCGATTTCCGCAAAGATCACATGGAGACCGCGCTGGCGTTCTTCGAATCGATCCAGAAGGGCCGCGACGTCATCGCCATCGAGCTGGACGTCACCGACCGCACCCAGTTCGCGCGCGCCGCCGGCGAGGCGTTCGGCAAGCTCGGCGCCGTGCATGTTCTGGTGAACAATGCCGGCGTCGGCGTGCTCGGCCCGCTGGTCGGCGCTACCTTCGCCGATTGGGACTTCGGGATCGACGTCAATCTGGGCGGCGTCGTCAACGGCCTCTGCACCTTCCTGCCGCGCATGATCGCGCAGGGCGAGGGCGGGCATATCGTGACGACGTCCTCGATCTCGGCGCTGACGCCGTCGCCCCGCGATTCGGTGATCTATGCCACGACCAAGGCGGCGACCATGGCGATGAGCGAGTCGATGCGCGACGAACTCGCCGATCACGGGATCGGCGTCTCGGTGCTGATGCCCGGTCCGTTCAAGACCAATATCCGCGAGGCGGGCCGCAACCGGCCGGCCAAGTACCGCGCGCAATCGGGTTATGGCGAACTCGAAGAGCGCCTCGCCAAGCGCGAGGACGCGGCCGACTGGCTGGAGCCGATCGAGGCGGGGCGCATGGTGGTCGACGCGATCCGCGAGGACCGGCTCTATGTCATCACCCATGGCGAGTTCAAGGGCTGGGCCGAAAGCCGGTTCGAGGACATCCTCGCCGCCTATCCGCCGCCGCGCGATCCCGAGCGCGCCAAGGCGATGGGCAAGCGCCGGCCCGTGCGCCGCGTGTGACCAGCGATGCTGGAACTCTATCATGCCGAGCCCGCGTCCAACAGTTTGAAGGTCCTCATCTGCCTCAAGGAAAAGGGCGTCCCGTTCGTCAGCCATCTGATGGACATCCAGGCGTTCGAGCAGCACGAGCCCAGGTTCCTGAAGATCAATCCCGACGGCCAGGTGCCGGTGCTGCTGCATGACGGGGCGGTGATCACCGAATCCACCGTGATCAACGAATATCTCGACCAGGTCTTTCCCGTGCCGCCGCTGCGCCCCGAGAGCGCGCTCGAAGCGGCGCGCATGCGCGTCTTCACCAAATTCGTCGACGAGTATTTCCGCCCTGCGCTCAGCCAGATCGGCTGGCAGATGATGATCCACACCATCACCGACAAGCTGAGCGAGGAAGATTTCGCGGCCAAGCTGGCCCGCATCCCGCGCGAGGAGAAGCGCGAGAAATGGCGCGTCGCGGCGGCGCAGGGCTATACGCCGGAGCAGATGGCGGCGTGGCGGCGCACCCTGGCGGAAGGAATCGACAAGATGGAGGCGGCACTCGCGACAGGTCCGTGGCTCGCAGGCCCACACTATTCGCTTGCCGACATCGCCATGTTCGCCATGGCCGCCCATATGCCCGCGCGCTTCGGCGACATCATGAGCCAGACCGTGTCGCCGCGCGTGATGGACTGGCATGCCAGGATGAAAGAGCGGCCGGCCGTGGCCGCCGCACTGGCGATGCCGACGCCGGTGCGCGCGCGATGATGTGGCGCCGGGGCGCGCGACCCACTAACCTGCAACACAGACAAGAGGCGTCGCGACGAAGCGCGGGCGGGGGGACGAGATGATCGGGGACATACGGGCGGCGGTGCGCGAAGGGCCGATGAGCCGCTTCCAGGTGGTTGCGGTGACGATCTGCATGGCGATCAACGCCCTGGACGGGTTCGACGTGCTGTCGATTGCCTTCACGGGACCCAAGATCGCCAGGGACTGGGCGCTGCCGCCGACCGAACTCGGCCTTCTGTTCAGCGCCGGCCTTGCCGGCATGATGATCGGATCGCTGCTGCTGTCGCCGCTGGCCGACGCGATCGGGCGGCGCTTCCTCGTGCTGCTCGGGCTGGTCATCATCACCATCGGCATGGCGGCCTGCGGCTTTGCGCGCGGGCTCGAGGAACTTGCGATACTGCGCGTGTTCACGGGGCTCGGCATCGGCAGCCTGCTGTCCAGCATCAACACCATCGTGATGGAGTATTCCTCGAACAAGCGTAAGGAACTCGCCGTCTCCTTCATGGCGATCGGCTATCCGATCGGCGCCACGATCGGCGGAACCATCGCCGTGTTCCTGATCGCGGCGCATGGCTGGCGCTCGGTGTTCTTCTTCGGCGCGGCGCTGTCGGCGGTTCTGATTCCGGTGGCCTATGTCACGCTGCCGGAGTCGCTGGACTTCCTGCTGGCCAAAAGGCGCAAGAATGCGCTGGCGCGGATCAACACGCTGTTGCGGCGGATGGGCCGGCCGCTGCTCGACGCGCTTCCCCCGCCGGCCGCGAAAAGCGAAGGGAACATGAGCGGCACGCTGAACGCCGACTTCGCCTGGCGGACGGCGCGCATCTGCGTCGCCTATTTCCTGACCATGCTGCCGTTCTATTTCATGCTGAACTGGACACCGAAAGTGCTGGTCGACCAGGGGCTGTCGATCTCGACCGGAATCTCCGGCGCGGTGGTGATGAACGGCGTGGGCATTTTCGGCGGCCTGCTGTTCGGCGCCGTCGCCAACCGCGTCGGCCTGCGGCAACTGACGTCCATCTGCATGGTGCTGTTCTTCGCCGCCATCGCGGGCTTCGGCGCGGTGGGGGCGAACCTGACCCTGCTGCTCGTACTGGCGGGCGCCGTCGGGTTCTTCATGATCGCGATGATCAGCGGGCTCTACGCCGTCATCGGCGCGATGTATCCGGTCAGCGTGCGCAACACCGGCACGGGGCTGGCGCTCGGTATCGGGCGGCTGGGCGCGGTGGTCGGCCCCTATCTCGGCGGCGTGTTCATCGCCGCCGGCTGGTCGCGGCCGGTCTATTGCGCCGTGCTGGCGGCGCCTTTGCTGATCGCCGCGATCCTGATCCGCCGGGTGCCGCTGCTCGGCGACGCGCTGACACCAGGGGACAGCCGCTGAGTTGCCCCCGTGCCCGGTATCGTTTCGCGCGGATCACGGGGCAGCCCTTGCGGGGCCTTTCGTTTCGTTGGGATTCGCATTGCGGCGGCTTCCATGGCTGACTCCTGGCCCCGGCGCGGGGCGACCGGGGCGTCTCGATGCAATTGTGGGGATTTGGGAGAATTGGTGTTTCGACCGACTCGGTTCAAGGGGCCGGCAAAAATAATTCGTATACGGACTTATCCCCGGCCGGATCGGCGCGGAGGCGCGCAAACCGCGGAGATTTTCGCGGACGCGCGTGGATAGAGGGCGATCGTTGCGCCGCGCCGAACGATATTGCGTTGCGCGAAAATTATTTTCGACACTCGGGCGTCGCCGGCCGTGCGAAGCGACCGCCTCAATAGGCCACCGTGAACCGGCGGCGGATGTGCTTGCCCTGCTCCAATTCGTCGACCAGCGCGATGGCGTAGTCGTCGTAGGAGATGCGGCTCTTGCCGTCGGCGCCGGTCACGAGCTGGTCGCCGCCGAGCCGGAACTTGCCGGTGCGTTCGCCGGGGCCGATCTCGGCCGCCGGCGAGAAGAAGGTCCAGTCGAGCTCGTTCTCGGCCCGCAGGCGCTTCAGGTTCTCCGCCGCCTCGTCGAGAATCGCGCGCACCGCATCGGGCAGCGTCAGCGTGTCCTTCAGCATCTTGCCCGGCGCGACCTCGAGCGATCCGGCGCCGCCGACCATGATGTAGCGCTTGACGCCGGACTGCTTGACCGCGGCGATGATCGCCGGCGACAGGCCGGGCGCGAAGGGCGCCGAGCTGATGACGGCGTCGTGGCCCTTCAGAACCGCCGCGAGGGCGGCGGCATCCGCGGCGTCGACGCTTTTCGCCTGCGTCCCGGGAGGCGCCTTGCCGGCGTTGCGCGCGATGGCCGTGACGGAATGGCCGCGTGCCAGCAGCTCGGCCGCGATCTTGCTGCCGATATTGCCGCTGGCGCCGATGAGAGCCACCTTCATGTCCGTTTCTCCTTGCAGGTTTGGTTCACCAAGTTTTGCTCACGCGCTCCACCATCGCGCCATAGGGCCTCAGGCCGCGCCAGATCATGAAGGCGGCCAGCGGGCCGAGCACGGTGGCGGCGCTCGCCATGGCATAGCGCAGATCGGCTTCGCGGCCGAACACATCGTCGGTCAGCGTGGCGATCAGCGTGGGGCCGAGGCCGTAGCCCAGCACGTTGATGATGAAGATGGTGAGGGCGCTGAACTGGCCGCGCATCTCGTTGGGCGTCACGATCTGGACTGCGGCGTTCTGCGGACCGAGCAGCCATGCCGAAATAAAGCCGTTCACGGCGCTGACGGCGAGGGCGGTTTCCGCCGTCGGCATGAGCGGGAAGGCGATGTGGCCGGGAATGAGCAGGCACATGGTCCACAGCACGACACGAAGATTGGCGTCGTGCTTGCCCTGTTTGGCCCAGCGTTCCGCCAGCCAGCTTCCGAACATCGCGCCCGGCGGCCAGACCACGAGGATGACGAGGCCGGTGATCAGGCCCACCTGCCCCATCGACCAGCCATAGGTGCGGCCATAGAAGGCGGGGCCCCAGGACAGCGTGCCGATGGAAAGCGTGGTGCTGAAGGCGAGGCCCAGCAGCATCGTTCCGTAGACGGAGCGGTGGTCGTAGAGATATTTGATGACGCTCGACAGCGGGATGGAGGCGGGGCGCCCGCCCTTCGCCTCGCCCATGGCGCGGCCGCGACGCACGGGTTCGGGGATCGTCCACAGCATCGCCGAGACGAGGAGGCCGGGAAGCCCGACCAGCAGGAAGGTCATCTGCCAAGGCTTGAGCAGGCCGAGGAGCGGAAAGGTCTGCGGACCGATGCCGATCAGAAGCTGCACGATGGCGCCGCCGATGATCAGCGACAGGCCGGTGCCGGCCATGAAGCCGAAGCTCATCACCGCGATGGCGCGCGGCAGCTTCTCGGGCGGGAAGAGGTCCGACAGCATCGAATAGGTCGCCGGGCCGCCGCAGGATTCGCCGACGCCGGTGCCGACGCGCGCCGCGAAGAACTGCCAGAAGGTGCTCGCGAGGCCGCAGAACGCGGTGGCGAGGCTCCACAGCCCGATGCCGACGCCGACGATGGTGCGGCGGATGCCGACATCGGCGTAGCGCGCCACGGGCAGGCCCAGGAACACGTAGAACATGATGAAGGCGAAGCCCATCAAAAGGCTCATCTGGAAGTCGGTCAGATGCAGGTCGGCCTTGATGCTGGGCACCAGCAGCGGGACGATGCCGCGGTCCAGGAAGTTGATCATCAGCGTCAGCGAGAACACGAACACCGCGTACCAGGCGACGCGCGGGCTGGGCCACGGGAGCGACGACGGCCTGGGCGCGGGCGCGATTTGCAATGCGGCTTCGGCGATCGGTTCCAGCGTCATCGTCTCGTCCCTGCCCTGATTGTTCTTTGGAATTTCGCGCATCTTGGATTTGCGCACCGCCAACCACTCCACTTTGCGGGAACAAGGAGGCGCGCGACGGGGAAGGCCCGCGATCTATTGGAAAATCCCTTTCGTCCGGCGCGTTGGAATCGGTACACTGGCGCGGTCATCGGAACGTTCAGATTCCGGGCAAGCGCAGGGAGGGAACGCAGCCATGGTCAACGTCGCCAATGCGGAGCTCGTCGAAGGGCCGCAGGAGATTTCCATCGCCCCGCCGGAGATGGAAGGCGATTTCTCGCCGCGCAAGCTCAAGATCGTGGCCGGCATCATCGTCGGACAGAGCTTCGGCACCTCCATCCTGCCCTATAGCGCGCTGATGCTGATGCTGACGCCGCTGACGCACCAGTTCGGCTGGACGGCGGCGCAATTCTCCGTGGCGGTGACGTTCCTGTTCATGGCCGGCGCGGTGAGCCTGTGGCCGATCGGGCGGCTGGCCGACAAGTTCGGCATCAGGCCGGTGCTGCTCGGCGGCACGCTGATGGTCGGGCTGGTGACGCTCGGCATGGCGTTCCAGACCGCAAGCCTGTGGCAGTTCTATGCCTATTACGCGCTGCTGGGCGTGTTCGGCTCGACCGGCGTCACCTACACGAAGGTGGTCGCGGCGCTGTTTACGCAGCATCGCGGCAAGGCGATGGCGATCCTGACCGCCGAAACGACGCTGGCGCGCGCCGGCATTCCGCTGGTGGTGAACTGGCTCTTGCTGCATCAGGGCTGGCAGACCATGTACCTCGTGTTCGGCGCCGCGATCCTGATCTGCGTGCCGGTGCTGTTCTTCACCATCGAAGAGCCCGGCGAGCACGGCACGGCCGGCAAATTCTCCTGGCGCCGCAACAAGACGGCGGCGCAGGACGCGGCGCCGCCGCCCAGGCCCGACCTGCCGGGGATGACGATCCAGCAGGCGCTGCGCGACCCGGTGTTCTGGCTGTCGACGCTGGCGGCGTTCATCGGCCTCTTCATCTTCAACGGCATGTTCCCGCACATCGTGCCGGCGCTGGTGGGCAAGGGCTTTTCGCAGACAACGGTGGTGGAGCTGCAATCGAGCTCGATCCTGGTCGCCTTCGCCGGCGCTCTTGTCGGCGGCTGGGCGGTCGACCGCTTCCAGACGCCCAAGATCGCGGTGCCGATCTGCCTGGTGGCGTCGCTGGGCGCCTTCCTGACGCTGCTGGTGTCGCCGTCCTTCGGCGGCGTGCCGCTTCTGGGCGCGATCCTGATCCTGAGCTCGCTGTCGTTCAACGCGCTGTTCCCGATGGGCAACTACTTCGCGACGCGGTTCTTCGGACTGGGCTCACTGACCGAGATCGTATCGGTGCAGTTCATGGTGACCAACATCTTCGCCGGGTTCAGCGCGCCCTTGTTCGGCTGGATCTTCGACAAGACGCACTCCTATGACGTCGTGTTCATGATCACGGCGGGGCTGAACCTGGCGGTGGCGCTGATCTGGCTGATCATGCCGAAATACCGCTTCGCCGCGAACATCGGCCAGGCGGCGGCGCCCCCGAAAGCGGCGTAGTTCAGGCGGCGACTGCGACGCTTCTGCCCAGGATCAGATCCGCCGCTTTCTCCGCGATCATGATCGTCGGCGCGTTGGTGTTGCCCGAGGCGATGCGCGGCATGATCGAGGCATCCACCACGCGCAGGCCCTCGATGCCGTGGACGCGCAGTTGCGGATCGACCACGGCCATCGGATCGTGCCCCATCTTGGCCGTGCCGACCGCGTGATAGAGCGTGGCGCCGGCAAGCTTGGCGTAGGCGATCTTGCTCTCGTCGGTGTCGCCGAAGGGATCGCCGGGCGCGGCGAGATATTTGCTGATCGCCGGCTGGCTCATGATCTTGCGCGCCCAGTCGAGGCCGGCGATCGCCGCCTGCTTGTCGGCGGGATCGGCGAGATAGTTGGGCACGATCGCGGGATAGACCGTGGCATCGGGCGACTTGATGTGCACGGAGCCGCGCGATTCCGGGCGGATCTGGCACGGCGTGCAGGTCAGGCCCGGCTCCTTCTCCAGCACCAGCGCCTGGGTCTTGCCGAGGATTTCGAGGTCCATCGACGCCGCCATCATGTGGAATTGCAGGTCGGGATGCGCGAGCTCGGCACGCGATTTGAGGAACGCCACGACATGAGCGACGGCGAAGGTGAGCAGGCCCTTGCGCAGGAAGCCGTATTTCAGGATTTCCTTGAGCAGCGGCAGGCCGCGCGACAACTCGTTGACCGTGGCGCATTCGGGCTTCAGCCGCCACTGGCAGCCGATCATGTAGTGATCCTGGAGATTCTCGCCGACGCCTTTGAGTTCGTGCAGCACGGGAACGCCGGCTTTCTGCAGCACCTCGCCATTGCCGATGCCGGAGACTTCGAGGATCTGCGGCGAGGCGACGGCACCGGCGGCGAGGATCACCTCGCGGCGGCATTTGGCGATCCTCTTCTGGCCGTGCTGGAGATATTCGACGCCGACCGCGCGCTTGCCCTCGAACAGGACGCGCGTGGTGTGGGCCTCGGTCTCGACCTGCAGGTTCTTGCGGCCCATCACCGGGTGCAGATAGCCGACGGCGGTCGAATGGCGCCTTCCGTTCTTGACCGTGAGCTGGAACCAGGTAGCGCCTTCCTGCTCGCCGCCGTTGATGTCGTCGTTGCGCGGGATGCCGGCCTCGACGGCGGCGTCGAGCAACGCCTTGGAAATCTCGTTCTTCTCGGTGATGTCGGAGACGTTGAGCGGACCGCCGGTGCCGTGCCAGTCGTCGCCGCCGCGCTCCTGATGCTCGGCGCGGCGGAAATAGGGCAGCACGTCCTGCGCCGACCAGCCTTCGCAGCCCATCTGGCGCCAGCCGTCATAGTCCGCCGCCTGGCCGCGAATATAGAGCAGGCCGTTGATCGACGACGAGCCGCCCAGCACCTTGCCCTTGGGCCATTTGTGCCGGCGTCCGCCGGAGCCTTCGTCGATCTCGGTCTCGTAGAGCCAGTTCACCTTCGGATCGTTCAGCGTCTTGCCGAAGCCGATGGGCGTATGGATCATCATGTTCGACCAGAACTGCTTGAGATTGCGCAGCGGCCGGTCGTCGCCGCCCGCTTCGAGCAGCAGGACGCTGTTCTTGGGGTCGGCGGAGAGCCGGTTGGCCAGGACGCAGCCTGCGCTTCCGGCACCGACGACGATAAAGTCGAACGTATCCACCTGCGTTTCCTCCAGCCCTTTTTTCTTATCTTAAGCCGCGCGGACCACGCGGGCGCAAGACCTTTCAGCCTTGCGCCGCCGCGCGCCAGCCGCCGGGCGCGTAGCCCGAGCGCACCACTTCGGTGTAGGGCGACGGGCTGACGACAGCGCGGATTTCGGTCTGGACATGCGGTTCGACCGTCGGCTTCGTGGTGCCGCCGTTCGGCTCGCCCCAGATCAGCGTCACCTCGTTGCCCGGCTCGGCGAATTCGGCGTCGAGGATGGCGAGCGTCAGCATCTTGCCTTCATTGGCGCTGTAGCCGATCCAGGTCGAGATGCCGGCCGCCTTGCTGCCCGACAGCACGCGATCGTAGAGATGCATGCAATATACTGCCGACGGCGAGTCGAAATATTTCGCGCGCACGGACTTGTTGAACATCGTGGAGAAAGTACGCGTCACGTCGTCGTTGTTGAGCGCGAGCGTCACCTTCTTGCGGTGCGGCCCGGGCGCGATCTTCTCCAGCGCCTCGCGGCCGACGAAGTCGTGGTCGAACTTGACGAAGCCGCCATAGCCGATGTCCCACGGCGTGAGGTAATAGTCTTCGATCCGGTTCGAAATGAAGCTGCCGCCCAGCGACGCCGCGGCCTCGTAGCTCTTGGCCGTCAGCCATTCGCGGTAAGGCTTCATCTTCTCGCCGGAATAGACCGCCGGCAGCGGCGAGGGAATCCATCCCGATTCCAGCGCATTGGTCGAATAGGCGCGGCCGCCGACCAGGCGCATGCCGAATTCCTCGCCCGCCCGCACCAGCGCGTCGTGCACCGCTTCCGCATCCTGCCACGGTCCGAACAATTCCCAGCCGGGCTGGCCGGACATGCCGTGACGCAGCGCGGTGACCGGCTTTCCGGCGATCTCGATGTCGCGCATGTGGAAGAATTTCAGCTCCTCCGGCTTCTTGCCGAGCACCTTCTCGATGATCTTCATCGCGTTGGGGCCCTGCACCTGGTAGCGCCACACCTTGCGCTTGCCGTCGGCGCGCAGTGCGGTGCGCTGGTCGAGCTCGACCTTGACGTCGTACTTGCCGGTCGCGGCGTGGAACTGCACCCATTCCAGCGCCGGGGCGCGGCCGACGAGATTGAACTTGTTCTCGGCGAGATAGAACATGATCACGTCGCCGATCAGATAGCCGTCATGGCTGACCGGCGCGAGCTGCTTGGCGCGGCCGGGCACGAAGCCCTTGAAGCTGTTCGGCGCCAGATAGTTGAGCAGCTTGAAGGCGTCGGGGCCTTCGACCGCCAGATCGGCCATGTGATAGGATTGGTTGAAGAGCACGGCGGTCTTCTGCCAGGCGTTCTGCTCGTCGCGCCAGTTGGTGTATTCCGGCTTCACGCCGGGATAGACGTTCGGGCCGGACTGCGAATTGCGCAGCATCTCGACGACATTGCCCGACGCTTGAATCAAGTCTTCGAGTTTCTTCTCGCTCATAGGTCCTTGCTCTCCAGAAAATCGTTCAGGCGGCCTTGGCCTCAAGCTTGGGCAGGCCGAAAAGATTGTGCATGCCGGGATGGCGGCCGAGCCCGCCATAGAGATCGAAGCCGCGGTCGATCCAGTCCTTGAGCGGATCGTCGGCATGCAGCGGCGGGATCTTCGCGACCGAGGCGGTCCACAGGAACACGGCGAGGGCGCGATAGTCGGCATAGTTCGGCTTGTCGCCGCCGAGCCATTTGGTGCCTTTCAGCAGCTCGCGGAACGGCTCCAGCGCGGGCGGCACCAGCGGCAGGCGCTCCTCGCGGCCGGCCTGCACGTCTTCGAGCTTGCGCCCCTGCAGGAACAGAGTCTCGCGGCTTTCGCGGACATAGGCATGGTCCTGCGGCAGCGACAGGTCGTGATAGTCGAGGATGTAGCAGGAGAACCAGGGACGGATGGCGGTCGCCCACAGCCAGCTGTCGATGAACTTGGTCAGCACTTTCATGCTGTCGCCTTCGATCAGCAGCGGCCGCTCGGGATAGGTCTTGTCGAGGTACTCGGCGATGTCCCAACTGTCCTTGACCCAATGGCCGTCGTCGACGATGACCGGCACGCGGTCGGCGAAGCCCTTGGTGCGCTCCTGGATGCCGGTGAAGCCGCCGGGCACGATGTCGATGTCGAAGCCCTTGTGCTTGAGCGCGTATTTCGTCGCCCACACGAAGGGCGAGATCGTGCAGCCGCTCGCAAGCTGGAGATCGAACAGCGTGATGGTGTTGTCCTTGGCCATGGTTTTGTCCCTGTCGGCCGGCGTTCCGCCCCAGCCCGCCGCCTAGTGCGGCAACCCCAATTGCTTGCGCGCCTCGCCGGGCGTCGCGACCTCGCGGCCGAGGCGTTCGACCAGTTCCGCCGCCTGCATCACCATGGTGCCGTTGGAGCGCGCCTGCTTGCCCGGGCCCAGATAGGTCGAATCCTCGAAGCCGGTGCGCACATTGCCGCCCAGGATCACCGACTGCGCCGCCATCGCCCAGGTGTGCTTGGAGATGCCGAAGCCCTGCCACAGCGCGCCCTTCGGCAGACGGTTCTTGCAGTAGATCATCGCCTCGGGATCGGCGGGGATGCCGTATTTCGTGCCCATCACGATCGAATAGACGCCGGGGCCGTCGAGCACGCCGTCGGCGATCAGATCGTCCGCGAAGACGAGATCGCCGGTGTCGAACACCTCGATCTCGGGCTTGACGCCCATGTCGCGGATCATGTGACCCATCTTGGTCATCATCTTCTTGGTGTTGATCGCCACGGTGCCGAAGATCTGCATGGTGCAGATGTCGAGCGTGCACATTTCCGGACGCAGGCGTTCGATGTGCTCGAGGCGCTTCTCCGCCGTGAAGACCTGCGCGCCGGGGCCGGGCATCATCGGATCTTCATCCGACTGGATCCAATTGCAGCCGGGACCGGTCGTCAGGTTGATGATCAGCTCGTTGTTCTTCTGCTTGATGCGGTTGTAGACCTCTTCGTAATCCTCGAAATCCACCGATTGCGAACCGTCCGGCTTGCGCACATGGACGTGGATGATCGACGCGCCGGCCTCGCCCGCCTCGAGCGCGGCATTGGCGACCTGCTCGTTGCTCTTGGGGAAATCCGGATGCTCGGGCACCGGGGACGACCCCGTCACGGCGCATGTGATGATGACTTTGTTCTGCACGAAACTCCTCGCGGGTATGGCTTTAGCTCAGTAGGATCAAGCACATCCAGAACCGGATGTATGCTGGTATAAATCTTACCACTTTGCACAGCTTTCGATTGCGCCAATTGTGCACTGATCCCTTGCTCAAAGCGCGCCGAAACCAAACATAATCTTGCCGAGAGGAATTCCGCATGCGGCACAGCGCCGAGCACATACTCACCAGCCATGTCGGCAGCCTGCCCCGCTCGCAAACGCTGGTCGACGCGCTGCTGCGCAAGGATCGCGGCGAACCCTATGATGCCGAGGAATTCGACCGCGTCGTGTTCGACGCGGTCCGCGACGCCGTAATGCGACAAAAAAGCGCCGGCATCGACATCCCGAGCGACGGCGAGCAGAGCAAGGTCAGCTATTCGACCTACATGATGGACCGCCTCACCGGGTTCGGCGGCGACAACGAAAGGCGCGTCGCGCGCGACCTCAAGGACTATCCGGAATTCCGCCAGAAGATGGCGCGGATGACCGGCGCCCAGGAATTCCGCCGCGCGTCCTGCATCGGCCCTGTCGCGGTGAAGGATCTCGGTCCGCTGCACAAGGACATCGAGAACCTGAAGGCCGCCGCGGCGGAAAACGGCGTCGCCGAAGCCTTTATGAACTCCGCCTCGCCCGGCCTCGTCACGGCCTTTCAGCCCAACAAGTTCTATCCGACGCACGAAGCCTATGTGGAAGCCGTCGCGGAAGCGATGAAGGAAGAGTACCGGATCATCGCGGCGTCGGGCCTGCTGTTGCAGCTCGATTGCCCCGATCTCGCCATGGCGGCGCATATCGCCTTCCAGGATTTGAGCGAGGCGGACTTCCTGAAACGCGCCGCGCTGCATGTCGAGGCGATGAATTATGCGCTCGAAGGCATCGATGCCGCGCGCGTGCGCCTGCACGTCTGCTGGGGCAATTACGAGGGACCGCACGACCACGACATCGCGGTCGAGAAGCTGTTCGGCGCGATCGCCCGGGCAAAACCGCAAGCGATCCTGTTCGAAGCGGCCAATGTCCGGCACGAGCACGAATGGGCGGCGTGGCAGAATGCGCCGATCCCGGACGACAAGATCCTCGTTCCCGGGATGATCGATACGTGCAGCAACTACGTCGAACACCCCGAGCTCGTGGCGCAGCGGATCGAACGCTGGGCCGGCCTGGTCGGGCGCGAACGCGTGATCGCCGGCACCGATTGCGGCTTCGGGACGTTCGCCGGCTACGGCAAGCTGGACTCGGCCATCGCCTACAAGAAGCTGCGGGCTTTGGGCGAAGGCGCCGAGATCGCGTCGAAGCGGCTTCGTGCCGCTTAGCCGCCGAGCGTCATCGCCAGGCTGCCGTTGCGCGCCTTGAACTTCCAGACGCCGTCGCCGTCGCGCACCATGCGGTCGTCGAAGGCGCCGAGCAGCGCCTTGGCAGCGGCCGGAACGGGCAGCTTGGTGTCCTCCGCGACGGTGGCCGAGTAGAGCAGGATATAACTTTCTGCGCGTGCCTCGGTCGCGCTCAGCACGCTGACCGTGGGGTTGCACACGATGTGCCGCGTCAGCAGGCTGGCCGGCCGCGCGCGGAATCCGGCGCGGATCGCCTCGCGGCCCTCATACGGAACATCCGGCAAGGACGGCCGGCGGAACACGCCGTCCGCCACGAACATTTCGGCCAAAGCGTCGTAGTCGCGGGCGTCGTTCTTCAGCGCGAAGCGGTAGATCAGATCGATGCAGCCTTGCGTTATGGCCATCCGGTCCAGCGTCGAGAGTTCGCCCGTCGTCATCTGATTGTCCTCACGATTGCAGCCACTCGGCCAGAATAGCACCGACGGCTTCAGGTTGCTCCAAGGGAGCCATGTGGCCGCAGTCTTCGATCACCGACAGTTTCGCGCCGGGCACGGCGGCGGCGATCGCTTCGTGCTGGGAAACCGGACTCCAGCTGTCCTGCCGGCCGACGATCACGTGCACCGGGCAGGCGATGCGCGGCAAGACGGGCTCCGCCGACGGGCGGGTCAAAAGCGCGCGAATCTGCCGCGCGAAGATGAGCGGCGAGGCGCGGCAGATCATGGCGGTGATTTCCGGCACCAGGACGGGGTCGGTCCTGCGGTCCGGCGCCAGCATGGGCGGGAGCCAGCGGGCGGCAAGCGCCTCCATCCCTTTCGAAAAGGCGAGATCGACGAGTTCCTGGCGCGCGTCCCGCTCCGCCGGTTGTACGCCGTGCACGCCGGTGTCGAGCAGGGCTAGCCGTTCGACGCGCTGCGGCGCCTGATTGACGATCTCCAGCGCGACCCGGCCGCCCATGGAATGACCGGCGAGCGAAAAACGCTCGGGCGCCATCGCCAGGACCGCGCGCGCCATGGCCGGAAGGGAATCGTAGCCGAAGAAATCCGGCACACGGACGTCGTGGCTCCCGGACAGCAATCTTGCCTGCGGACGCCAGACGGCGGCGTCGCACAGCAATCCTGGTAGCAGGAACACCTGCCGCTTTCCGTTCATCGCGCACCCTCGAACGCTGCGGCTTTAACACAGGCGGCGCGGCGCCGTCGATGCGCCGCGCCGGAGGGTGAGACCACTTACCGCCATGCGCGTCGGTAGGTTTCCGCTTTGCGGCTTCCTATACTGCGCCGTCCGCCTGGAGGAAACCGCATGGCACGCATCATCGGAGGCATCGGAACGTCGCATGTGCCGACGATCGCAATGGCCTATGACCGGAAAAAGCAGCAGGAGCCTGCCTGGGCCCCAATGTTCGAAGGCTATCGCCCGGTGGCCGACTGGCTGGCGGCCAAGCAGCCCGACGTGCTGGTGACCTTCTTCAACGACCACGCGAGCAGCTTTTTCTTCGACCTCTACCCGACCTTCGCCATCGGCATCGGCGAAGCGTTCGAGGTCGCCGACGAAGGCGCCGGCAAGCGGCCGCTGCCGGCCATTCGGGGCAATCTCGACCTGTCGATCCATATCGCCGAGCAATTGGTGAACGACGAGTTCGACATGGCGACGTTCTTCGACCGGCCGCTCGACCATGGCGTGTTCTCGCCGCTTCCGCTGATGCTTTCGCACGACCCGGAATGGCCCTGCGCGCTGGTGCCGCTGATGATCAACGTCGTCCAGCATCCGCTGCCGACCGCGCGGCGCTGCTACAAGCTCGGCCAGGCGGTGAAGCGCGCGATCGAATCCTTCCCGCAGGACCTCAAGGTCGTGATCGTCGGCACCGGCGGGCTGTCGCACCAGGTCCATGGCGAGCGCGCCGGCTTCAACAGCGAGGAATGGGACCGCGAATTCATGGACCTTTTCGTGCGCGATCCGGAAAAGCTGCTGGCGATGAAGCACGCCGATCTGGTGCGGCTGGGCGGCGCGGAAGGCGCCGAGATCATCATGTGGCTGGCGATGCGCGGCGCGTTGCCCGGCCCGATCCGGGCGCTGCATGAGAGCTATTATCTGGCGACTTCGACCGCGATGGGCGTGGGGCTCTACGAGCAGGTGCCGGCGACGGCCGGACGCACGGCGCCGCGCCAGACGGCGGAGGCGTAGCCATGAACGCGCAGCTCGAAGGCATCGAAACGCTGAGCGGCACCTATCCGTTCGATCTGCGCGCCAGCTACAAGGCGCGCAAGATCAACCGCTTCCTATGGAACCTGCGGCTGGCCGAATGCCGCGAGCCGTTCGTCGCCGACGAGGACAGAGCGATGCGCGCCGCCGGCCTGTCGGACGAAGAGCGCGACCTGATCCGCCGGCGCGACTGGCTCGGCATGATCAAATACGGCGTCTGTTTTTTCGTGATCGAGAAGATCGCGCGGGTGGTGAAGGTCACCAACCTCGAGATGTATGCGATCATGCGCGGCGAAACCTTCGAGGAATTCCTCAAGACGCGGCGCGTGCCCGATGCGCGGTGACGCTCACTCGAAATAGGCGACGGTGCGGAACTCGATGCTCGAGCGCGGCTTGGCACCGGCGAAACTCGGATCGCGGAAGGCCGTGTGCGGCGTGCGCCAGGCGCGGCCGCGGTCGGAATCGTGGAACTTGATCAGCAGCGCCTCGTCGCGCGTCATGTTCGAGAAATACCACCAGCGATGCGCCGGATTGAAATGGAAGATCGCGGCGCCCGGCACAATATCTTCGTTCGGCATCGGCCCGAGCATTTCGGCTTCGCTGGGCAGCTTGTCGACGATGAAGAGCGTGTTGGTCGTGCCTTCGTCGGGGCGCACGCTGCGCGCGTCGCACACCGCGAGCGGCACATCCTGCGGCGGTTCCGAGAAGGCGCGCCAATAGCTGCCGTAGATGTAGCGCGAATAGCCCTTGCCGTTCGGGAAGCAGCGCTCGTAGTTCGTCCGGGCGACGCGGTCGGCGCGGTCGGGCGCGGTATCGACGTGGGCCTCGCCCGCGGGCGGCTGCACGCCGCCGCGATGCGCATAGCCCACCACGGCCTCGCGCTTGTAGCGTGACATGTCGCCGGAAGTGCGGACCATCCAGCCCATGGTCGCGACCGAAGTGGCGCCGGTGAACGCCTTCACCGCCTCGGCGACTTCGCCCGGATAGACGCGGTCGACCTCTTCCTTGTCGAAGAAGTCCTTCACCGCGCTCCGGTGCGGGAAAAGCTGGAAGCCGTTCTTGTCCAGCGTGAAGCGGTCCGCGATCGACCGCGCGTCGCGGACAGTGACGGTGTGGGGTTCATAGCGACCGGTATTGTGCTCGACGCCCGGCGCCACGAAGCGGCGATTCACGAACGAGCCGGGCTGCGCATAGGTGATCTGCGTCTGGACGCTGCGGACCCGGTCCTCGATATCGCCGTCAGACATGGCCGCGCGCACCCGTCATCGCCTGACCGCGGCCGGCTGGCTCTTCGTCCGTATTCGCCTGGGTCGAGAGCTCGGCGACCTTGCGGGCGCTTTCGGCGTCGTGCGGCGCGAAGATGACGACCCGCAGCGACGACGCGCCTTCGACGACATAGGACGTGTGCACGAAGGTGATGCCGCCGAGCTGGGGATGCTTGAGCAGATGCACGCCTTCCGAGCGGCCGCGCACCTCGGAGCTGCGCCACTGTTCGCGGAACACCGGCGAAGCCTCGGCCATTTCCTCGATCAGCGCATCGAACGCCAGATCGCCGTCCGCCTGGCAATAGTCGACCCGGAGCTTGGCGGTGATGCGGCGCACCAGGGCTTCGTATTCTTCGGGGTCTTCCTGATATTCGGGGCTGGTCATCAGGATACGCAGGAGGTTGCGCCGTTCCGGCGGCAGGGCGCCGTAGTCGCGGAAGCAGCGCGTCACCATCGCGTTCCAGTAGACGACATCCCAGCGCGGCGTGATGACTTCGGCGGGAACGTTGAGCGCGTCGAGCGTCCGCTTGACGGTGTCGGGCACCCGCTCTTCCGACTGCATGCGGATCGGCGCCGGCCGCCGCTGCGCCAGCAGGAACAGATAGTCGCGCTCCTCCGCCGAGAGCTTGAGCGAGCGGCTGAGATTCTCGAGCACGCGATCCGAGGCGCGCACATCGCGCCCCTGCTCGAGCCAGGTGTACCAGGTGGCCGACAGGCCCGCCAAGGCGGCAACATCCTCGCGGCGCAGGCCGGGCGTTCGCCGTCTTCCGGCCGTGGGCAGACCGACCGCGTTCGGCGTCAGGCGCGCGCGACAGTTCCGCAAAAATTCGGATAGCTGCTCGCGTTGTGTGGGACTTGTCATCGGCGATAGCATCCTGAAATTGCTTGTCGTTCGACTACTCCACCGGCAGCGAATCTAGATCAGCTTGAACGCGAAGTCGTCGTCAAAGCAAAAAGATTTGCGTTCTTCCACCGCACGCCCTGTGGTCAGCTATTCCCAATAAGACGCAGGGAGCACGGGCATGGACCGCGACAGCACGAAAAAGCCGTTCCCGATGCCGTCGGAGATCGCGGACTTCGAAGGCTCGGCGGACTGGCAGGAACTCTATCCCTACTACACGCGGTTCAGGCCCGAGGACGACAAGCTCTTCTGGTTCTACAACTCCATGCATTTCCCCGAACCGCTTTCGGCGTTCGACGGGATCGGCGCCGAGGTTCCGTATACCGCGCTGGGCGCGATGACAGGGCGGGTCTTCGCCTTTCCGACCGTTCTGGGAATCGAATACCGCATCCTGAACGGGCGGGTTTACATCACCTCGCACGCGGTCACCGACCCGGAGCGGATAGAGGCGCGGCTTGCCGAGTTCCAGCAGCGTGCCGGCTACTATTATCAGAACTGGCCGCGGCTGTTCGAAGAGTGGAAGACGCGCATCCAGGGATTGATCGCGGAGTGCAAGGCGATCGCGGTGCCGGCGCTGGGCGAACTGGAGCAGCGCGAAACCGTCATGACGGCGCGCGGCATCGCGGAAAACCACTATGTGCGCGAGGCCTGGCACCGGACGATCGAAGCCTATTCCAAGATGTGGAACTACCATTTCGAGTTCCTCATGCTCGGCTATGGCGCCTATCTGGTGTTCTTCCAATTCTGCAAGTCGGCGTTTCCCGAGATCCCCGACCAGACCGTGGCGCGCATGGTGGCCGGCATCGACGTGTTGATGTTCCGTCCCGACGACGAATTGAAACGGCTGGCGCAAGCGGCGGTCGATCTCGGCGTCGACGGAAAATTCGTCGAAGGTGCCGACCACGCGGACATTCTGGCTTCCCTGGCGCAGATGGGCGAGGCGGGAAAATCCTGGCTCGACGTCTTCGAACAGGCGCGCGAGCCCTGGTTCAACATTTCGAGCGGAGACGGCTTTTATCATCACCAGCGGAGCTGGAACGACGATCTGTCGATCCCGTTTTCCGCGCTGCCGCGCTACATCGAGATGATCAGGCGCGGCGAATCGCTCGACCGCCCGATCGAGCGGCTGCGGGCGGAACGCGCGCGCTTCGTCGCCGACTATCGCGATCTTCTGGCGACGGAAGACGACAAGGCCGCGTTCGACCAGATGCTCGGCCTTTGCCATCTGGTCTTCCCCTATGTCGAGGACCACAAGTTCTTTTGCGAGCACTGGTTCGTCGTCACCTTCTACAACAAGGTCCGCGAGTTCGGCGCGCTGCTGGTGCGCCAGAACGTGCTCGAGCACGAAGACGACATCTTCCACCTGCAGCACACCGAGGTGGAGCATGCGCTGATCGACGCGATGCTGGCCTGGGCCGCCGGTGTCCCCTGCGCCGGCGGCCAGCATCACAAGCCGCTGGTGGCGAAGCGCCGGGCGCTGCACGAGAAGCTGAAAGACTGGAACGCCCCGATCGCGCTCGGCCCCTTGCCGGACTCGGTCGAAGACCCCGCGGTGCAGATGCTGTGGGGCATCACCAGCGAGACCTTGCAGCGCTGGTCGGCGCCGATCGCGGAAGGCCAGGAAAACGAAATCGCCGGATTTGCCGCCTCGCCGGGGATCGTCGAGGGCATCGCACGCGTGCTCAAGAGCGCCAGCGACATCGGCCAGGTGCGCGAGGGCGACATCCTGGTCTGCCCGGTGACCAGCCCGAGCTGGGGACCGGTATTCGGCAAGATCAAGGCCGCGGTGTCCGATATCGGCGGCACGATGAGCCACGCCGCCATCGTGGCGCGCGAATACGGCATGCCCGCTGTGGTGGGAACCGGCCAGGCCACAAAGCGCATCGTGACGGGACAGAGGCTGCGGGTCGACGGCAATCGCGGCATCGTGACGATATTGGACTAGGCCCCATGGCGAAGATCGATCTTGTCGACATCTCGATCCGCGACGGCAATCAGAGCCTGTGGGGGGCGACCGGCCTCAACACCGCCCAGATCGTCCAGATCGCGCCGATCATGGACCGCGTCGGCTTCCGGGCGCTCGATTTCAACTCCTCGACCCACATGGCGATGGCGGTCCGCTACAAAAAGGAAAATCCCTGGGACCTCATCCGCCTGACCCATGCCGCGGCCCCCAACACGCCGCTGCAATACATCACGACCGGCTTCCGGTTCATCTCCTGGGAGACCGCCGATCCCGACTTCATGCGGCTGGTCTATCGCTCCATCGCCTGGGCCGGCATCGGACGGATCATCGTGCTCGACCCCATGCACGATCTCGAAGGCCTGCTCTCTTCGGCGCAGATGGCGAAGGAGGAAGGCATCGCCGACGTCATGGCGGCGTTGACCTATACCGTCAGCGCGGTGCACGACGACGCGTTCTATGCCGGCATCGCGCGCGCGGTGGCGGCATGCCCTTATGTCGATCGCGCCTACATAAAGGACCCTGCCGGCATCCTGCTTCCCGAGCGCGCGCGGACGCTGGTGCCCGCGGTCAAGGCCGCCCTGGGTAACATGCCGCTGGAAGTGCACGCCCACTGCACCATCGGCCTTGCGCCGCTCACCTACATGGTGGCGGCCGAATGCGGCGCCGATGCCGTACACACGGGCGCGGGCGCGCTGGCCAACGGCACGTCGCTTCCGCCGGCGTCGCGCACCGTGGCCAATCTGCGCGAGATGGGCCATCAAGTGGACGTCAACGACCATGCCCTGGCCCTTGTCGAGAGCTACTTCACGCGGCTCGCGGAGGCGGAGGGGCTGCCGAAAGGCGCGCCGCAGGAATTCGACGCCGCCTATCTTCGCCATCAGATGCCCGGCGGCGCGATCACCACGCTCATGCGCCAGCTCAAGGAGCTGGGCCAGGAAGACCGGCTGGGCGCCGTGATCGCAGAAGTGCCGCGCGTCCGCGCCGAACTCGGCTATCCGATCATGGTGACGCCGTTCCCGCAGATCGTCAGCACGCAGGCGCTCTTCAACGTCATCGGCAGCGCCCGTTATGCCAACGTACCGGACCAGGTCATCCGCTATGTGCTGGGCAAATTCGGCCGGCCGACCGCGCCGGTCGATGCCAATGTGCTTGACGGAATCCTGAGCATGCCGCGCGCCAAGGAATTGATGGCGGAAGCCCCGGCGCTCAATCCGAAGGAGCTGCGCAAGCGGTTCGGCCCGCGCATGTCGGACGAGGAATTGCTGCTGCGCGCGGTCATGCCCGAGGATCAGGTCGACGCGATGCTGAAGGAAGGGCCGGCGAAGCTGGGCTATAATCCCGATACGCGCACGCTCGTCGAACTCTTGCGCGACGTGACGGCGAGGCGCGACGTCTCCGACCTCGACGTCGAGAAGCCGGGCCTGAAACTGTCGCTGCGTTCGCGCAGGCCGGCGGCGGCGCATGTCTGACGCCAAGAGGAACGGCGCCCGGATCGCGGCGCGGCTGTCGCGCGCGAAAGGCTTTGTCCTCGACATGGACGGCACCCTTGTCCTCGGCGACCGGCGCAACAAGGGCCTGCGCGCCCTTCCGGGCGCGGTCGCCTTTGTCGAGCACCTGAAGGCACGCGACATCCCCTTCGTGCTCTTCACCAACGGCACGGTGCGGCCGCCGGAAGCCTATGTCGACGAATTGAAGCATGCCGGCATCGACGTCGCGGCCGAACGCATCATGACGCCGGCGACGGTGGCGGCGCGCTACTTTTCCGCCAAGGGCTACAAGCGGATCCTGGTGCTGGGCGGGCAAGGCGTCAGCGGCCCGCTGGCCGATGCCGGCCTCGATATCGTCCGCCCGCCGGAGCGCGACGGCGTCGACGCGATCTTCGTCGGCTGGTTTCGCGAGTTCGGCATGCCGGATATCGAAACCGCCTGCGAGGCGGTGTGGAGCGGCGCCAGGATGTTCGCCGCGTCGCTGGTGCCCTATTTCGCCACGGCCGAAGGACGCACCCTGGGCACGTCCAGCGCGATCGCGGGCGCCGTCGACAAAATCACCGGTTCGCGCACGCGGGCGCTGGGCAAGCCCGCGCCGGAGGCGATGCGAGTCGCGGCCGAGCGCCTGGGCCAGGCCGCAAAGGATCTCGTCGTGATCGGCGACGATCCGAACCTGGAAACCTTGATGGCGGCGCGCGACGGCGCACTCGCCATCGGCGTCACGACCGGTATCGCCCAGCAGGCCGAATTCGCGGCCGTGCCGAAGGCGCGACGCGCCCACCTGGTGGCGGAAAACATCGGCGCCGTGCTCGACCTATGGCGTTCGCACTCGGCCTGAGAGGGCGCGGCGGATTTCCTCGCGCACCCGATCGGGATGCTCCATCGGCAGGAAATGGCTGGCACCCTCGATGACGATCGAGCGCGCCTGTCCCTGCCGGCGGATGAATTCTGCCAGCACCGGTGGCGCCGTCGCCGAATTCACCGTTCCCGACAGGATCGTCACCGGGATTTTTATGCGGCTGCCGAGCGCGCCCATGCGAAAGGGATAGGTCGCGAAGCTTGCCGCTTCCCATGCGGGATCGCAGGCGAGGCGGAAGGCATCGCCCTCGGCCACCAGTCCGCCCTCGATATAGTCGGCGACCATTTCTTGCGGCCAGGTCCGGAACGGCCCGCGGCCCGTGAAGCTCTTGATCGCCTCTTCGCGCGACTTGAACTGCGCCCGCCGCTTGAGCGCCATCGCGACCAGCGGCACCACTTGGCCGGAGCGGCCCCTCAGGCGGGCCACGGCCGCCCCGAACGCGGTGCGGTCGGCAGCCATGACCGGCTCCGCCACGACGATCGCCCGCGCGATATCCTGGCGCGCCGCCGCGGCCAGCACTATGGCGCTGGCCCCGAGCGAGTGGCCGGCAAGAACGTCGGGCCGAATCTGCAGCCGGTCGAGGAAGCGCAGGAGGTCGTCGCGGAAAGCGCGCCAACCCCGAGCCAGGCGCGAATCAGTCGGCAGCGCGGTCTCGCCGTGACCGCGCATGTCCAAAGCGAGCACCCGAAATTCGCCGGCGAGCGGTTCGAGAAGGCGGCGGTAGGTCGAAGCGTTAAAGCCGTTCGCATGCGCAAACACCAAGACCGGTGCTCCTTTCGGCGCCTCCCATTCCAAAAAGGAAATGATGCCATCCGGAAAGCGAACAGTACGGCGAATAACGGTGTTCATAGTTCTCCCGAGAGCAGGTACGAGGGCAATGTGGCAGAGACGCTACATTTCCCCAAAGTTCAATTTTGGAGCGGCCACAGCGGCGCAAAACATGTCGCCCGAGTCTTACTTCTGCTAGCTTTTCGCCAATTCAAGCAAGTCGCGCCACGTCGGCATTCAGGCACGACAGCAAATCGGGGAGAGTTCGCATGTCACCTTATATGCACGCAGCCAAGACGTCCGGGGATCGCAGCAGAAAATTGAAGGTGTCGCTGCTCGCGACGGCGATGGTGACGGCGTTCCTTTATTCCGAAGCGGCGCAGGCGCAGCAGATCGAAACCGTGATCGTCACCGCCGAGAAGCGGTCCGAGAACGTCCAGAACGTGCCGATCGCGATCACCGCGTTCAGCGGCGACGCGATCCAGCAGAAGGGCATCGGCGACCTTCACGGCCTGTCGAACCTGACCCCGAACGTCAACCTCGACAGCGGCGCGCCGTTCTCGGGCGACTCCTCGGTGCTCTCGGCCTCGATCCGCGGCATCGGCCAGGACGATTTCGCCTTCAACCTCGATCCCGGCGTCGGCGTCTATGTCGACGGCGTCTATTACGCCCGCACGATCGGCGCCAATGTCGACCTGCTCGACGTCGAGCGCATCGAAATCCTGAAAGGGCCGCAGGGCACGCTGTTCGGCCGCAACACCATCGGCGGCGCGATCTCGATCGTGACGCGCGATCCCGGCGACAAGTTCATGGTCCAGGCGCAAATCACCGGCGGTTCGTTCAACCGCCGCGACATCGCGCTGACGGCGGATATCCCGATTTCCGACACGGTCAAGACCTCGATCACCGTTCAGTCGGTGGAGCGCGACGGCTATCAGCGGGTGGTGCCGTACAACAACGTCGCCGGCTATGTGTTCGATCCTGTTTCGAAGGACTTCGCGACGCCCAACGAATTCAACAATCGCCTCGGCGGACAGAACCGTCAGTCGATCCGCGGCAAGCTGACCTGGGACATCGACGCCGACTTCGAGATGATGGTCACTGCCGACTGGACGCACCAGGACCAGTCGTCGATCCCCAATACCGTACTTCAGGTCTTCCCGAACACGCCCAACGCGGGCGGCAGCATTGCCGGCCTCTATATGGCGTGCATCGCCGGCGCGACGATCGGTCATCTCTGCGACGCGCCGCGCGCCACGGGCTGGCCGATCACGCCGGGCGGCCTCCCGCCGCTCAACACCCTGCCCAATCTCGTGCCGATCTCGCCCGAGACGACGCAGGCGCATCTGGTGACGGGCGACATCGACACGACCTACGCCAACGGCCCGAACTACGCCAAGTTCGATTCCGAAGGCGCCGGCGTCACCTTCACCTACCAGCTCGCGCCGGACATGACGCTGAAGTCGATCACCGGCTATCGTCATATCACCTGGAATATCGGCATAGACCTCGACGGCGCCGCGGACCACGGCAACCTTCTGGAAGTGACGGACAAGCAGCAGCAGCAGCAGTTCACCCAGGAACTGCAGTTGATCGGCACCGCGTTCGACTCCCGGCTGAGTTATGTCGCCGGTCTCTTCTACTTCTACGAAGACGGCTTCGTGCACGACTGGGTGCCGTTCGACGGCGACCTGCTCGCGGTCGAGGACAGCGGACTGAACCTGGTGCGGACGTCGAGCTATGCCGCCTTCGCGCATGCGGACTACAAGCTCACCGACCAGATCGGCCTGACCCTCGGCGCCCGCTATTCCGTCGAAGACAAGTTCTTCGTCGGCGGCCAGCAGGATCTGAACGGTCTGGCCTACAAGGCGTCGGGCTGCTATCCGCCGACGGCATCGGGAGCCTTGATCGGCGCGCCCGCATTCCTGACGTGTCAGCAGGTGCTGGGCTTCCCGGATCCGACCCACCCCTTCCTCTACTTCCCGCCCGGCGCCAACCACCAGGCCTTCTACGCATTCACGCCGACGGCCGGCATTCAGTACCATGTCACCGACGACGCCATGGCCTACTTCTCCTGGTCGAAGGGCACCAAGTCCGGCGGCTGGACGACGCGTCTGTCGAATCCGATCGCCGACGCCACGCTCGCGGAGTTCAAGCCTGAAAAGGCCACAACCTACGAGGTCGGCCTGAAGGCGGAGTGGTTCGACTCGACCCTGCAGACCAACATCGCGTTGTTCTATACGGATTATTCGAACATCCAGCTGAACCAGCAGCAGGGCGCATCGCCGGTTCTGAAGAACCTCGGTGACGCCGAGATTTACGGCGCGGAGTTCGAAGGCCAGGCCATCTTCGGTCACGGCTTCTCGGCCCATGCCGCCATCGGCTACCTCGACGCTCACTACACGTCGCTGGATCCGAGCATCCATCCCGTCGTGCCCGATCCGTTCAGCGACATCACGCTGCATTCGAAGCTTCCCAAGACGCCGATGTGGAAGATCAACATCAACCCGGAATGGGATCACGATCTGGGCAACGGACAGGCGATCCAGGTCCAGGTGTCCTATACCCATACCTCGTCGATGTTCAACGACAGCTTGAATACCCCGCTGTTGATGCGTCCGTCGCTCGACCTGTTCGACGCGTCGGTGCGGTTCAGCTTCGGCGAAGACAAGTACTCCATCGCGGTGGGCGGCACCAACCTCACCGACAAGCGCTACATCACGGTCGGCAGCGTCAACTACGCCGCCGGCTTCGTCGACGGCACCTACAGCCCGCCGGCGCAGTGGTACGCGCGCTTCAACATCAAGATGTGAGGGCGGCGCTTCGGCGCCACCTTCCGGGCTACAAACGAAAACGCCGGCGGTTCGCACCGCCGGCGTTCTCATTTCGCGGCCGCGGCGCTCAGGCGCGCAGCGGCACCTTGATCACCTGCGGCTCCATATAGGAGGCCAGGCCCAGCGAGCCTATCTCGCGCCCGAGGCCCGACTCCTTGAAGCCGCCGAACGGCATGTCCGCCTCGCTGCCGACGTGATGGTTGACCCACACCGTGCCGGCCTCGATGCGCCGGGCGACCTGGGCGCCGCGCTCGAAATCGCTGGTCCATACCGAGGCGGCGAGGCCATAGCGCGTGTCGTTGGCGCGGCGCACCGCATCGTCGAGCTCGCTGTATCTGAGGACCGGCAAGACTGGGCCGAACTGCTCCTCGGCGACGATGCGCATGTCGTCCTGGGCGTCGGCGACCACGGTGGGGGCGATGAAATAGCCCGGACGGTTGAGCTGATGGCCGCCGGTGGTGATGCGGGCGCGCTTGTCGCGCCTTGTGTCCTCGATCACGTCCATCACCTTGTCGAACTGCATCTTGTTCTGCAGCGGGCCCATCTCGGATTCCGGATCCATGCCGTCGCCGACGCGGTGGGCGCGGGCCAGCTTGGTCAGGCCGTCGACCAGCGGCTCATAGAGGTGGTCGGGCGCGTAGATGCGCTTGACCGCCATGCAGATCTGGCCGGCATTGAGGAAGGCGCCGCGGAACAGGCCGGGCGTGATCTCGTCGAGATTGGCGTCGTCCAGCACGATCGCCGGGTCGTTGCCGCCGAGCTCCAGCGTCACGCGCTTGAGCGTTCCGCTCGCGCTCGCCATGACGCGCTTGCCGGTGGCGACCGAGCCGGTGAACGAAACGCGGTCGACGCCGGGATGCTCGGTCATCCAGCCGCCCAGCGCGTTGCCGCCGGCCACCGTGTTGAGGACGCCCGGCGGCAGGGTGGTGCGCGCCACCTCGCCCATCAGGAGCGTCGCCAGCGGCGTGTAGGGCGAGGGCTTGAGCACCATCGTGTTGCCGGCATAGAGGCCGTGGGCGATCTTGTGCGCCGCCAGGATGATCGGGAAATTCCACGGCGTGATCGCGGCGACGACGCCGAGCGGGTGATAGACCAGCTCGACCCGATGCTTGCCGTCGTTGCGGATGATCTCAGGCTTGATCTCGAGCTTGCACATCGCCTCGAGCTCGTGGACGGCGGCGCCGATCTCCCACTTCGCCTGGCCGACGGGCTTGCCCTGCTCGCGCGTCAGCACCGGGCCGATCTCGTCGATGCGCGCCGCGAGGCCGTGGGCGAAATTCGCGATCGCCTCACGGCGTTCGGCGAAACTCTTGGCCGCCCAGGGGCGGAAAGCCTTGCGCGCCGCGGTGACGGCGCGGTCGAGCTGCTCGCGCGACGCATCGGGGCATTTGGCAAACGGCTCGCCGGTCGCCGGGTTGATGACGTCGAAGCTGTCCGGGCTGCTTTCCGCCTTGCCGTCGATCGTATGGGTGTAGTTGTCCGTCATTGCGTTTCTCCCTGGATGCGATGCCTATGCGGCGCGTTTGCGGTCCGACACTTCGATGATGGTGGCGAGCGAGGAATCGCCTGCGGCGCAGCCCTGGAACAGCCCGTAGCCGCCGCCCTTCTCCACCAGCTCCTCGATCAGCTCGATGATCAGGCGCATCGCGGTGGCGCCCTGGGGATGGCCCCAGATCAGCGAGCAGCCGTAATTGTTCATCTTGGCGATGTCGTAGCCGGTCTCGCGCGCGAAGGCGACGTCGTTCACGGCGAAGGGATTGTGCGACTTCACCGCCTTCATGTCGCCGATCTTGAGGTCGGCGTTCTTCAGCACCTGCTTGGTGGCGGCGACGGGCGCCAGCGGCATCCAGGTCATGTCCACCCGGCCCTGGCCGAAGCCGGCGAAGCGGATGCGGATATTGGGGTCCTTGCTGAATTCCTGCGCCTTGTCGGCCGAGGTGACGATCATCGCGCAGGTGCCGTCGGCGGGGTGGGTCTGGCCGCCGAAGGTGACCGTGCCCCCCGGCGTCGACGGCTTGAGCTTGGCGAGGCCCTCGCGCGAGGTCGGGAAAATGCCTTCATCGCCTTCCATCACCGCATCCTCGCCCTTGAAGTTCGGCTTGGGCACGGCGAAGGGCAGCGTCATGAACTTCTTGTGAAAGGCGCGGCCGTTCGCCAGCGCGTCCTGGTACTGCGCATAGCGGAGCAGCACGACGTCGTGCTGCTCTTCGGTCGAGATCTGGTATTTCTGCGCGACGTTCTCCGCCGTTTCCAGCATCGAATGGCCGCCGATGGCGTCGTTGGAGAAATTGTAGAGCATCGGATCTTCGGTCTGGCCGGTGCCGCCGGGGGCCTTGGGCGCGGGATAATAGACATGCGCACCGTTCGAGGTCCGGTCGGTGGCGAGCACCAGCGCGACCGAGGCGAGCCCGACCTGGACTTCGGACGCGCCCGCCAGCACGACCCGCGCGCCGGTGGAGCACACTTGGGTCATGGTGGGACCGACGACATGCTTGAGGCCGATCTCGTATAGCGGCCAGGGCGCGCCATAGAAGGACTGGAACTGCGGCAGGGTCATGCCGAGCACGCCGAAATCGAAAACCTCCGGCGCGATGTCGCGCTTCTTGAGCTCCGCCTTGGCGACATGCGCCGCGAACTTCATGGAGTGCAAGTGTTGCAGCGCACCCTGCCACTTCGCGAACGGCGACGACCAATAGGCGCCATAGGGCACTTCGACTCGGTCAAAACTCATCCTGTTCTCCTCGAGCCGCGGGACACGATCGCGAAAAGCGGCGGGCAGATGCGGGCCGGTTTTCGATGATACGGGAAACGAATTTCCCCTGGCAAGGAAGGTGTTTTCCTGTTCGCCTGCGGGATCGTTTTAGTGCTCTGGCAATCGCGTTCTCCCACGCGTCCTGAGTCACGCTCGGCGACGGGCAACGGGAGGGTCGCACAGGTGAAGATAGCCGATCTGTTCAAGGTCGAGGGCTATGGCGTCGTCGTCACCGGCGGCGCGAGCGGGCTTGGCCTGGGTTTCGCGGAGGCGCTGGCCGAGAACGGTGCGCGCGTCACGCTGCTCGATATCGATGCCGCCCGCATCGCCACCGAGACAAGACGGCTCAAGGAACTGGGCTACGACGTGCGCGGCGAGGTGGCGGACGTGACCGATCACCCTGCGCTCGATCGCGCCTTCGACGCGGCGGCCAAGGAGTACGGCAAGATCGACGTCGTGTTCGCCAATGCCGGCATCGATTCCGGCATCGGCTATCTGAACGCCTGGGTCGGCGACAAACGCGAGCGCGTGCCGGAAGGCGCCATCGAGCACTACACCGACGAGCGCTGGGAGCGCACGATCGCCATCAACCTGAACGGCGTGTTCGCCACCTGCCGGGCCGCGGCGCGCCATATGCGCCCGCGCCGCCAGGGCCGCATCATCGTCACCACCTCGCTGGCGGGCCTGACGCAGGAAGCGGTGATCGGCAGCGCCTATATGGCGGCGAAAGCGGGGGCGGCGCACTTCATGCGCAACCTGGCGCTGGAGCTGGCGGCGTACAACATCTGCGTCAATGCCATCGCGCCGGGATTCTTCGTCACCAATATCGGCGGCGGCCACGCGCACAATCCCGAGACGCAGAAGACCGTGGCCGCACGGGTGCCGATGCACCGCGTCGGCTGGCCGAAGGACATGGCCGGACTGGCGCTGTTTCTGTCGTCGCCGGCCTGCGCCTACATCACCGGGCAGCAGGTCGTCATCGACGGAGGCTGGGGCCTCGGCGTAGCGGACTAACCAGGAGGACGAATACATGCACGTCGGACTTTGCACCGGCTTTTCGAACTACCGGAAGATCGACGACGCCCAGTTCCTGCAGGAGGAACTGAAGCAGATCCTGCTGGGCGAGGAGCTCGGCTACGACTCGATCTGGATGACCGAGCACCACTTCGACGATTATTCCGTGAGCCCGGCGCCGCTCATGACGCTGGCCTGGCTCGCCGCCAACACCAAGCGCATGCGGCTGGGCACGGCGGTGATCGTGGCGCCCTGGCACGATCCCGTGCGCCTGGCGGAGCAGATTTCCTGGCTCGACCATCTTTCGGGCGGGCGCGTCGTCATCGGCTTCGGCCGCGGCCTGGCGCGCCTCGAATATGAAGGGCTGCGCATCGACCAATCCAAGGCGCGCGAGCTGTTCGACGAAGTCGTCTCGCTGGTCATCAACGCGCTGGAGACCGGCTTCATCGAGGGCGGCGAAATCTTCAAGCAGCCGCGCCGCGAGATCCGGCCGCGCCCGCTCCGCTCGCTCAAGGGCCGCGCCTTCGTGGCGGGCGGCACACCGGATTCGCTGCGCGCCACCGCCAGGCTCGGCCTGCCGCGGCTGTTCCTGAACCAGCCGATGACGACGAACACGCAGCGCCCGCCCTTCGGCGGCGGCAAGATTCAGGCCGGCCATGTGCCGGTGCAGGCGGACCAGGCGGAGGATCCGTGGCTGAAGGCGTGGCTCGAATTCCACCCCACCGTGCCGCCGCCGGGACCGTTCGTGTCGAATCTGGTCTTCGTCGACGAAAGCAAGGATCGCGCCTTCGAACTCGCACGCACCTATGCGGCGAACACCTTCCGCTCGGCGATCGAGCACTATGAGATGGCGTCGGAGCATCACGGCTCGGTCAAGGGCTACGAGGCCTACAAGTCCCTGCGCCTGAAGCCGGAGGACATCGAGCCGGCCGTCGAGGGTGTGGTGCAGCAATCGGTATACGGCACGCCGAAGGACGTGCTGAGCCGGTTCGAGGAAGTGAAAGCGCAGCGCAAGCCGCAGGGCTTCTTCCCGCATCTGTGGACCGGCGGCATGACGCATGAGGAAGTGAACCGCAACCTCAGCTATTTCGCCAAGCACTGCCTGCCGGAGCTGAAGAGCTGGAAGGCCGAGCCGCTGACGATCGGCGAGCCCCTGGCGAAGGCGGCGTAGCATGGGAGGCAATCCCTTCGACCCGGCCCTGTTCCGGCCCGAGGCGGTTTCGGCGGAGACCCGCGCCTTCAACGAGACCATGGCGGCGCAGATGAAGGGCCAGCCCAAGCCGTGGGAGCGGCCGCCGGCGGCGGACGGCGCGGCGGCGCCGCGGATGTTCGCGTCTGCGGTCTCGCCGCGGGCGAAGAAGATGACGGCGGAGATGAAGGGACGGCCGTCAGTCCAGCTCCACGTCGTGGCGCCGGACAACCCCAAGGGCGTCTACCTGCACCTCCACGGTGGCGGGCTGATCATGGGATCGGCCGCCGACCAGGATCCGATGCTGGAGCGGATCATGGGCGCGACCGGGCTGGCCTGCGTCAGCGTCGAATACCGTCTGGCGCCCCTGCATCCCTATCCGGAAGGGTGGGACGATTGCGAGACCGCCGCGCTGTGGCTGGCCCGGAATGCGAAAGCCGAGTTCGGCGCGGACTGGCTCTCGATCGGCGGCGAGTCGGCGGGCGCGACGCTGGCGGTGCCGACCCTGGTGCGGATGCGCGACAAGCACGGCTTCACCGGCTTCAAAGCGGCCAACCTCTCCTACGGCAATTACGACACGACCATGACGCCGAGCCAGAAATGGGTCGGCCAGGAAAGCTTCTTCCTTCAGACCAAGGACATCCAGTTCTGCACCGAGCGCTACGCGCCGAACCCCGCGGTGCGGCGCGATCCCGACATGTCCGCGCTCTATGCCAACCTGAAGCAGATGCCGCCGGCCCTGTTCACCGTCGGCACGCTGGACGCCTTTCTCGACGATTCGCTGTTCGTCTATGCGCGCTGGATCGCCGCCGGCAACGAGGCCGAGCTTGCGGTCTATCCCGGCGGCATCCACGGCTTCAACATGTTTCCCTATAGAATTGCCGCCGAAGCAAATGCGCGGATCGACGCATTCCTGAAGCGCGAAGTGGCGAAAGCCGGCTGACGCGGGCGCGCTAGACGCGGATCACGACCTTGCCGAAGTGCTTGCCGTCCATTTGGTACTTGTAGGCGGCGGCGGCGTCCTCGAACGCAAACGTCCTGTCGATGACCGGCTTGATGGCGTTCACCGTCATCGCGGCCAGCATGCTTTCGAACATCGCGCGGCTGCCGACCATGATGCCGTGCAGGCTGGCGCCGCGGAACATCAGGCCGTGGGGACTGGTTTCGCCCTGATACCCCGAGAGCACGCCGATGAGCGAAACCTTTCCGCCATAGCCGACCGAGGCGAAAGACTTTGCCAGGGTGCCCGCGCCGCCCACTTCGACGACGCAATCGACGCCGGCACCACCGGTGAGGCGCAGCACTTCTTTTTCCCAGTCGGGCGTCCGCTTGTAGTTTATACGTTCGGCCGCGCCCAACTTCCCGGCGCGCTCCAGCTTTTCGTCTTGCGAGGACGTCACGATCACGCGCGCGCCGGCGGCACGGGCGAACTGAAGCGCGAAGATCGAAACGCCGCCTGTCCCCAGTACCAGCACGCTGTTGCCGGGGCCTGATGGGCTTGCCCGCGACCATCAACCCATGCCAAGCGGTCACCGCAGCGCAAGGAAGCGATGCCGCCTCCTCGAAGCTCATCCAGGCCGGAATGCCGACCAGGCCGTCTTCGTGCAGGACCACCTGCTCCGAGAGCACGCCGTCCACCGGCGACGCCCCCAGCGCCCTCGTCGGCCGCGGCGGGCCGTCGATCCAGACCTGGAAAAAAGTCCCGGCGACGCGGTCGCCCGGCTTGAATCGCGTGACGTCGCTGCCGACCGCCAAGACTTCGCCCGCTCCATCGGACAGCGGAACGACCGGGTGGGTTGGGGGCGGTCCGGGATAGGTCCCGAGCACCACCGCCAGGTCGCGGAAGTTGAGCGACGTCGCACGGACGCGCAGCAACACCTGCCGCGGCCCGGGCCTGGGATCGCTCCGCTCCACGAGTTTAAGGCCCGAAAGATCCTTTGCCCCAAGGGCGACTTCATAGGTCTTCATGATTTTCGACGATCAGGCCACCGATTGCCGCTGCGACGCCCATTGGTCGCCGTCGGTGATCTCGGACCGGATATGGCTGTTGCGGTAGTCGCGCGGATTGGTGCCGTAATGGTTGCGGAAGACGCGGGCGAAGTGCGTCGCGTTGTTGAAGCCCCAGCCGAACGCGATCTCGGTGATGGTGCGCTGCCGCCACAGGACGTCCGCCAGCTGGCGGCCGCATTCCTCGAGCCGGCGACGCAGGACATAGTCCGACACCGTCTCGACATCGCGCGAGAACATGATGTGCAGATAGCGCGGCGAGATTCCGAACGCCGCCGCGACGGACCGCACGCTGAGCTCGGGATTGCGCAGATTGGCCTCGATATAGCGCTTGATCTGAACGCGGCGCGCCCCGACGACGGCGGCTTCGACCACCGCCTTGCCGTTGATCTGGGCGCAGGAGGTCGCAAACATGTCGAGCACGCTGTCCGCGATGCGCGAGCCGAGCTCGTCGGGAATGCCGTCCTGCACCTGATCCCAGACGCTGCGAAGCATGAGCGAGGTGGTGCGCGACAAGCCCTGGTTTCCCGACAGCTTCACGCCGACCATCACCTCGGGCGTCGGCAGATGGCGCTTCAGCTCGTCCTCGTCGACGATCAGCACCAGGGTGCTGCAGTCATTGTCGTAGCTCAGCGTGTAGGGCAGCGTGCTGTCGCTGAGCACGAGATCGCCCTCGTCCAGCGACGCTTCGTGTCCGTCCTGCCGGATCATCAAGCGGCCCCGCATCTGGACGTGCAGGAAATAGCGGTGTTCGTCGATCTTGGACGCCTGGCCTCTGGAGCGGCGCACGGTGGCGGCGCGCGATGTCGCGTTGGCGAGCCGCAAGCGGCCGAAACTGGCGCAATGCACTTCGGCGTCGAATTCGCCGTACACCGCCGGACGCGTCTCCAGCGGTGCGAAGACGTCGCTGATGATGTCGTTCCAGTAGGATACTTTTGCCGGCGACGGTAAACCATGCGTCGAGTACGTGAGCACGCAGAACCTCCCGAAACGTTTTTTATTTTCGGGCAGGATAACAATTAATTTTGGTTACATACAATCGACCCAAGACAACAGTGTGAATTTCTTAATTCCGCGCCGCGACTCCGCGCGACGACGCCACCGGGCAATCAAAACGCTACCTAGTAGTGACAATACCTGCCTTGTCTTGGAATTTCTCGGGATGCGCGTCGGCAGGTTTCGTAGCACGGGCGGGCACGCCATCGCGGACACCGCTGGAAGCGGCACGATCATCGCGCACAGTATTAACAGTGGGACGGCGAGCGGCTAGGATTTCGAGTCTCAGGTCCGCGGGACCTGCCACGAGGGAGGGTGGACAATGAAACTGAAATGGGTGTTGGCCGGAGCGGCGCTGTGCGTACTCGCTTCCGGCGCCGAGGCCGGAGACCTGTCCGGCTATTTCGGCAATACGGTATCGTGCAAATACGCCAATGGCGATGTGACGAAGATTTATGTTCTTCAGGACGGCACCTTCACCGTGACCCCGACCGGCCATCCGCAAAGCAGCGGCCGTTGGAAGGACGACGGATCGACCATTTGCTATACGCAAACCAGCCCGCCGCCGGGCGCGGACATGAAGCAGGTTTGCAATTCGTCGCAGCCGAGAGCCGTCGGGGATTCCTGGTCCGTGACCGATCCCTTTGGCGGCCAGTGCACGGCGACCCTGCTGGCCGGCAAGCAATAGCGCCGGCGCGCCGCGCAATTCTCCTTAACTCTGTCCGGTCCGAGTTTTTGGACGCGGAGGATTCGGCGTGCAATTCTTCGGACGGCCACCGCTGACGACCTGCGGGACGCGCCGGAGACTGCCGCTCTAGGAGTATCATGCTTAGCCAGAATGAAGCCCTGCCGGAAAGCGGGAGACTTAACGGAAGAAGCGGGGCCGCAAAGACGAAGTTCAACCGGGGCAAGCTGGACGACCTTTTGGGCTTCCAGCTTCGCCTGGCTTACATCGCCATCTCCAGGCACTTCGCGGTGGCGCTGTCGCAGATCAACCTGACGCAGAAGCAGACCGCCGTCCTGTGGCTCATCGGCTCCAATGCCGGCGTCTCACAGATAAAGCTGGCCATCGAACTCGGCATGGACCGGGCTTCCATGATGTCGATCATCGACCGGCTGGAGGAGCGCGGACTGATCGTCCGTGCGCGCTCGCCGCTCGACGGACGGCGCCAAGAGCTTTCCCTGACCGCCAAGGGGCGAACGACGCTGGCCCAGTGCAAGACGGCCATCGCCCGTCACGAGCGCTGGATTGCGGCGCGTTTCACCAAGGGCCAGTTGAGCGAACTGAAGCGGTCGTGTAGCGCGCAAAAAATAACGTGCACCGCGCAGAAAATACCCGACATCGCCGATTTTGCCTAAGCCCCTCATTTCTCGCGACAATCCCCCGGCCGGCAAATGTACTGCGTTTTGCTGTCTGGGCCGCTTTTCTGGTGAACTCGGACATCAAAACAGGGTCAGCTGAGCGCCCTTCGGGAGAGGGTGTTCACGGCAGTAGTCGACGTTCTTTGCCACCCGCACCGCGCAACGCGTGCAGAGCGGCTTGTCGCAGGTCTTTTCCGGGACGTCGCCCTCGCGGTCGCGCAGTTGGATAGGGTAGTCGCACAGGGCCACGGTGAGGCCACCGCAGGCGCACCGCTTCCGCCGCCGTCCTCGGCCGCTGCAGACGATGGCCGCGACGCCATCTGGAAGCCGCACAGTCTCGCAGATCACGACCTATTGCCTCCCGTGATGATCAGCTCGGTGGCCTTGGTCTGGCCGCCGCTGACGCCGTAGGTCAGGCCGCGCTTCGCCAGCTTGAATTGGCCGAAGACCCGCCGCGCCTCGGGGCAGTCGTTCAGGGTCATTATAAAGCGTCCTTTGAGGGCGCTTAGGAGCCCCGCCAGGCGCTCGAAATCCTCCGGCCCGAACATCCCCTTCCCGTAGTAATGCTCGCTGCCCATGTACGGCGGATCGAAGAAGAAGAACGTGCCCGGCCGGTCGTAGCGCGGCACGAGTTGGTCGAACGGCAGGCGCTCCACCACGACGCCGGCGAGCCGCTCGTGATAGGCCTCCAGCTCGGGGATGATCCGGGTGACGTCGAAGGCCCCGCGCTCGCCCGGCGAGACGCCAAAGTTGCGGCCGGCCACCTTCCCGCCGAAGGCCGTCTTCTGGAGATAGAAGAAGCGGGCGGCGCGCTCCAGATCGGTCAGCGTCGACGGATCGCAGGCAACCAGGCGCTCGAACTCGGACCGTGTCGTCAGCTGCCATCGCAGCATCTCGACGAAGGCGAGGTAGTGCCGCTGCAGGATGCGGAAGAGCGTGGCGACGTCGCCCGACAGATCGTTGACGACTTCAAGCTTGGGCCTCGATCGGCGACGGAAGAAGACGCCGCCCATACCGACAAACGGCTCGACGTACGTCGTGTGTGGCATTGTTTCGATGAGGTCGACCAGATGCGGCGCGAGCAGGCGCTTGCCGCCGACATAGGGTGCGATGCCTTTGAGGGGACTAACAGGGGTGCTGGACAAAGATGGGGACTCACTCTCGCATGGCTCCGCCGCGTGCGCGGTGGCGGAGTGATCGCAAGGCGATCGATTGGGGTCATGCGAGCTAGTTCCTCGCGGCTCGATGGGCTGCAACCCATCGGCTTCCGCCATTTTTCAAACACCAAATTTCGCGGTGATGTGCGTTCTCAGATTTGCCTGCCTAACGGGGTTGGCAACAGCCGATAAATCGACGTCCCAAACCATGAATTCCGCCAGGTCACCCTTCCAACCGTTGGCCGAATTCGCGTCATCGCCGAGGCACAAGGTCAGATTGCTTTGGTCAGCCGCCAAGGTATGCGACGTGTTCAGAACGCCATTGATGAGCAACGACATCAGCTTGGTCGATTGGGTGTAACAGACCTCCACATGCAAGATCGTCCCGGACGCCCAGATGCCGTTGGAGCTAAGGATGGGCGCGCTTGAGCCATTGACGATCATCTGAATGCCGTTGCTGGCATTGCGCTCGATACCCATGCCGCTGCTGGACGTGGCACTGCCAGCGCAGAAGAGTATCTCGGCCGATGTCGAGGGCTTCCCGACAAGACTGAGCGTCCAGTCGGCCGCCGGCAGCACATTGCCCGTGCTGAAGATGCCGGGACCCGCGCCGCCCGGAAAATTGAACGTGGGCTTGCCGTTGATCCCGGTGGCGGCCGTCACACCCGTCATCGTGAAGCCGTTGCTGCCTTGACGATCGGCAGGCGCCCCGTTCGTGCTTCCCGCTGCGGGCAGCTGCCATAGCGGATCGGCGTCGAGCCAGCATTTCAGGTGCGCGTCCGCGGCGAGCGCGAGAACAGCGGCGCTATACGGGCCGAGCCGCCCCAAGCCGGCGGCCGAACCATCTGCACCGTTTACGACCTGCATCGATCCGAGAGACATCGCGATGCTCCTATGCCACTTCCACGTCCCGGAACGACGGCTGGCATTGCCCCGTGCTCCAGAAGTGTTCGAAGGTCACGTAGCGGCCCTGATACAGAAGGAACCGCTTATCGCTGATCACGACTGGCGCCATGTTCGGGACGATGAAGGTCAGCGTCTCGCCGCTTATGTCGTAGCCGAACGTGTAGACCGTGCCATCCTTCGCCAGCGGCGTCGGATAATTGATGATGGCGACGGCCGAAAGAACATTCGCGAGATAGATGCCGACATTGCATTGCGTGTTGCTGAACACCATGTGCAAAGAGCCGTCGACAGCGATGTGATTGATGTCGGCCGTGTCCAGCGTGTGCGTGTTAATCAGCGCGGCCGAGCCGCCGTCGTTACCGGCTCCAAAGGAGACATGGGCGCGGATTTTCGAGGGCGTGCGGCCGAAGTCGATCGCCGAATAGGCGGCGGTGGTCGCCAATCCGCTGTCGGTCGCAACCAAACTCTTGCCCGAAATCGCGGCCGTGACCTTCACGCCACCGGCCGTCACCTGAGACCAATCGTGGCCGCTCGGTGAGGTGCCGACTGCGCCATTTGCGCGATCGAAGGTGTCCCAGAAGCCCGGCACCGCGCCGTGGGCGAGCACCGCCCGGTTATACATGGCAACTACGCCCTCGGCGTCGACGGTGTCGTAGCGAAGCCCCAGCTTCTCAATGACGACATGTGCCCGCCGCTCCGTAAAATCGCCGGTCAGGCCGCCCAAGCCGAGCTTGGTCAGGCTGGGGAGTGTCGCCGCCGTATCTGGCGCGATGGCCGGTCCCCGGACAAATTGACCCCAGACGAAGTTGGTGCCGGCCGCGAACGCGATGGTCTGACGTCCCTTGCGCCACGGGCCGATGTCGACGGCCGCCTGCGACACACCGCCAGAGACAAGCTTGACCGTGGCCCGTCCCGCGTTGTGCTCGATCGCCAGATAATTGTTCGCGGTCCCATCATCCAGCGCGATGATGCGGACCGAACCGGCACCGGGGTCTTTGATGTTGACGGTCACGAGGCCCAACACGCCGATGCCGGCGTAAGCGGTCTGGTCCACCGAGACGACGTTTCCGCCGGCCGTGATCTGGCTCAGGATCGGCGGCACCGGAAAGTCTGCGACCTGAACGTTCGGCCAGGTGAAGGCATGGCCGCCAGTCACCGTTCCGTCTGCCGACGTGGTCAACGTGCCCGCGCGCGCAGGCGTGAGCTGATGAAAATAGGTCGTGTTGCCCGTGGTGTTGTTCGCGATCGCACCGGCGACCATCCAGTAGTCGCCCCAGCTCTCCACGAACCACGAGGCGTTGCTGGGATTGAGAACTGTGACAAGACCGGTCTGGGGATCGATGGTCAGGCGCGAATTCTTCGCCGTCCCACCGGTGTAGCCGATGAACACCGAGGGGAAGATCGCCGGTGTCGTCGCGAGCTTGCGGATGAACACGACAGCGACGCGCGTCGCACTATCGTTCGCCACCGTGTAATTGTGCTGCCGAGCAGACGCATTGACGGCGTCGGCATCAGTGATCGTCCAGGCCTTGTTCGCGACACCCAGCGGGTCGCGGCGGTCCTTGGCAATCGATCCGGTGCCGCTCTGGGTCGTATACAACGCGCTGATGGCGTTAGGCGCATCGCTCACCAACTCGGTGCGCGATGGAACGATGAGGTGACCAACCTGATATTCCTGGCAGCGCACGTTGGCTGCTTTTGAGACGGCCTGACCGCTCGCTGAGCGCATCAGGATCGCGGCAGCATGCGTATCGGTGAAATCCACGGCCGCGCCGTATTTCAGCCCAGTGGTAAAGTCCCAGGCGAGATCAAGTCCTGCTGTCCAGCCCATTGGGTCTACTCCTGCGATTTGCGAAACGCGGCTCGCGACACTCGCTTCAGAAGCCGCCGTCTGAATTTGCGTCACGAGGGTCGTGAACGTAGCCAGCCCATTCCAGACAAACGTGTTGTCGGTTTTCACGGCGAGAAGGACGTAGCCGTTCACATCAACGAGCGCCCAGATATAGCCGTAGGGGTTCTTGGGCAGCGGGATCGGAAGGAGAGCGGTGATCGCAGCGTCGGCTGCCGCTCGCGTTGCCGCCTCGGTAGCGACGCCGCCCAAGCCGCCTGTCAGGTGAAAGATCAGCCCCGTAGTGCCGACGATGATCGCACCTAGCGTCAGCGGCAGATTGTAGACTTTGCCGATGTTGGCCGTGCCGGCGGTGACATAGGCGCAGATGTTGGCCAGCTCGGCCGCTTCGTCGCAGTCGGGAGTGCGGGTCAGAACAAAGGGGTGCGAGCCATCACCGGCAGCCGTCACCACGGCGATCATGTTGTGCGGCGTCTTGGTCGCATCGCTGATCGTCGCGACATCGTTGGCGTCAAACGTCACGCCCTCATGGCGCACAAGAATGCGGTCGCCGACAGCGACAACAGACCCATCAATGGTGAGCGCTCCATTGCCCGTCGCCGTGAGTGTGGCGCCGACACCGGCGGTGCCGGCCGCATAGGTGCAGGCAGGCAGCGCTGCGGCGGTGGCGAGTCTTACAGGTCCGTTCAGAGGCGTCTTAAGGCCCAGCTCGCCCAACATGCGCGACACGGTCGGGACGTCGCCGGCTTCCGTCGTGACGAGGCTGCCGGAACCTGTGGCCGGCCCATGGACGATGTCATGGAGTAGGCCGCCATCGGTCTGGATTTCGGCGAGGGCTTCGGCGGGTGTCAGGGGCATCGTGCGAAACCATCGCGCGCGCACGAGCCCGGCTCTACGGCGACAATTGTCGTCACGTCAGCCCCCGCCATTGTGACTATCCGTCCAGGCGGCGCTGATGCCGGCGGCGTTCTTTGCTTTGACCTGGATGTAAGCGTCCGCCCACGGGCCGCCATCGTCGATCTCGTCGGCGGGATAGTAGCGGTATGTCGTGGTGGTCACTTCGATCGGACCACGGCGCGGGAAGAAGCTGTGACCGCCGACGCGCCCTATGACGTTGATGAGATAGCTGCCGGCGTGCGCGACGGCCGTCCAGCTGTATTCCATGACGGTGCCGGACACGAACAAGCCTAGCGGTGCGCCGTTGGTGGCGATGGTGCCGACGTTGGCCGGCGTGGTGTCCGTCGTGCCGTCGGCATCGAACGTCACGCCAAACCAGGGGCCATAACCGGCGGCGCCGCGCGCCCGCAGCTCCAGTGTCGTCTGGCCGGTGATATCCAGGACGATTGTGCCGCCGCTGGCAAAGCCCGTCAGCGGCTTGTTGAAGGCGGTGTCGGACGGATGCTTCCAGTGCGCATCGAACGACAGCGCGTCGCTCGCGCCGCCGACCGTGACGGCCACGCTCACGACACCGCCCGAAATGCTCTCGGCCAGGGCGAGGCTGGTGATCGTGAGGTTGGCCGGCAGGGTGCTGTCGGGACCGCCGACCTCGTCCGGCGGATCGCCTTCGTCGGCCGAGTGGACGCGGGCGTCGTCGACGACGCACACCACGCTGGCGGTCTGGCCACCGGCGTCGGGCTTCATGGAGACCAGCAGCGCCCCTTGCGGCTGTTCGGTCGCGGTGCCGAGCGTGCAGCGCGGGCGCTCCAGCTCTAGGCCCTCGCCGCTCCAGACCGGCCAGTCGCGCGGCTGCTGGTGCGCGTAGAGGCCGACCGGAACGTCATAGGTCGACGTCAGCCTGATCTTGGCGCGGCTAGTGTCGGAACCGTCGTCGAGAAGATCGAAGGTCACCGGGCCATAGACGCGGCCATCCGGCGTCACGGCCTGGAACAGCCTGTCCTCGTCTTCCTTGCCCGCCGGCACCGACCACGGTTCCGACAACAGCAGGATGTCGCCGGCGTCGTCTTCGGCGAGATCGAGGATTGCGGCGGCCGTGGACCACGTCGGCAGCCAATGCCCGACCTTGATGTAGCTTCCGAGGAAGCAGACGCGCCCTTCCATCTCGGTCCTGAAGTTCGGGCTGCGGCGGCGGTAGCGGTTCTGCGCCACCAGATACATGCCCTCGCGCCAGGCGTGCTCGCGGTCGGTGATGCCGAACCACTGGAAGGGCGGGGCGTCTTCCGGCACGCCGGCGAAGTCGTCGAGCGCGCACAGTACCTGGTTGGACGACCAGGTGCGGTTGTCGATGAACTGGATCATGAGGGCGTCGACGGCGTTGGCCTGGTCGAAGGCGTAGTCGATCGAGAAACTGCCGCCGAGCATATTGCGAGGGCTGAAGGCGGCCACCGGCAGCGTCTTGGCTTCGTCGCGCACGATCGCGATTGACGAGCCGGCCATGAACGGCCGCGAGCGTCCAACGGCAAGCACGCTCTGGAGGTTCTCCCACAGCCTCTTGCGCTGATCGAAGACGCCGTCGAACCAGTCGCCTCGCCCTTCCCAGGTCGCGGCGAGGCTGACGAGCTGGTCGAGCGGGATGCGGCTGTCGGGCAGATTGCAGAGCGCCGCGTCCCGCATCATATAGGCCGCATACCAGGCCGGATTGCGCGTCGCGATCGGCGTGCTCCATGTCTCGGTGTCGGCGTCGTAGATCGGCAGCTTGCGCGTGCAGATCACATTGACCTTGGACAGGCTGTCGTTGTTGACGTTTGCCGTCGCGGTCGCGCGCAACTGGATCGTCGTCACGCCTTCATAGTTCACGATCCCCGGCAGATAGGCGCGCATCCCGAGCCACTGGATGGTGTCGGACGTGTTCTTGTCCGTGGATCTCGCATTCGTCCGCTGCATGCGCGCCCAATAGCGGCCGGGCGTCACGTTGACGCGATGCGTCACGCGCAGCGCGCCGCGCGTCGAGCGCAGGAACGATCCGGCTAGAACCGACGTCCAGCCGCCGCTCGGCGTGCCGTCGTTTCCAATCGCCTGAATTTCGACGTTGATAAAGACCTCGGCATCGTCGAGATGCCCGTGGTCATCGACCGAGTAAAGCCCGGCCGGAAACAGGAAGTCGAAGCCGAGCGACAGCGCCTTGGTCCCCGGCCGCGAACAGACAAACGGCCCCGACCAGTCATAGCCTTCTTCGTTTGTGCCCAGCATCGTGATGCCCGACACCTCGGTCGACGTCGTCACGTTGTCCTCGATCAGCGTCACCGGATCGGCCGGGCCGCTAATCTCCAGCTCGATTTCGGGATAGGCGCCGGTGAAGGAGCCGTCCTGCCAGATCACGCCCTGGCCGAGGCGGATTTGATGGATGTCGTACTCGCCGATGCCGACCATCAAGCCCAGCGAGAGGGTCTGGCGGTTGTTCTCGTATTCGACATAGGGCGCGGTGTAGAGATCGCACATGATCATGTTGGTGCCGCCCGCGTCCGGGATCGCCTCAGCCAAACGCGCGCGGTTGTTGGCGCCGGTGAGCGAATAGGTGGGCGACGGGGTCGCGCCGCCGCTGAACGGCTTGGGCGGTGCCAAGAACGTCGAGATCAGCATCTGGCCGCCGATCACGATGGCGGAGGTTACGATCTGCCCGATGGTGACTGCGCCGACAACCGTCGTCGTGGCCAGAGAGCCGAGCACGAGAGCCGAGAGCTCTGGCGCGAACACGGCCACCGCCAGGGCCGCGACGATGGCACCAATCTGCGAGCCGGTCTTGCCCAGCGGCAGCACGACCAGGATGGCCTCCTCGTTGTCGTTGAGCGGCACCGCATCCCATTCGGCCCGCCTAACCAGTTGACCGCTGCGCACCAGGACGGTGGTGGGCGCCAGGTTCCAATCGGCCTTCGCCAACACTGCGCTCACGGTCATGCCCGCGACGTCGTCGACGATACGGGCGCCGAGCGCCGGCACCATCGGATTGACGACATAGGCGAGCCGCGCACTCATGCCGCGACCTCACTGGCTGGCCCGTAGAACCGCAGGTACCGCCACCCCAGGATGCGGATCATCGCCAGCGCGTCGAAGCGCACGCCGGCTCCCTCGATGGCGTGAAGAACGCCACCGCGATCGATGTCGAGAAAAATGCCGACATGCCCGGGACTGTTGTCATGCTCCATGGAGACAACGTCGCCATGTTGGCGCCGCGCGCGTTCCGGCCACAGCTGCATCAGGGGGTGCCCCTTGAGGGCGCGCGCGACGCTCCGCGCGTTGTTCGGATCGACGTTGACGATCGGCAGATCGCGATCGAACACGACATGCTGGCACGTCCTCACCAGGCCCCAGCAATCGTAGGCGTTCGGCCCCGCCGCGCCCTTCTCCCATGGCGTGCCGATCACCGACTCGGCGAAGCTGGCGGCGCGGGCGCGCGTGGCGGCATCAATTTGCAAGGCCGGGAAACTCCTGCAGCGTGTAGATGCGCGATGGGTGCGGGCGATTGAGGAAGTCCTCGTAGCCGGCCTGGGCGGTCACCCGCAGGATGCCGGCGCTGGCGGAGTGGATCGTCAAGCCATGCATGACCAGGCCCGGCAGTGTCAGCTCGTCGGAGCGGTACTGGCGATAGGAGAGCTGGATCGGCTCGTTGCTGGCGGCGGCCAGGTCCATCCAGGGCATCATCTCCCGGCTGACGTTCATCACTTCCAGCTGGAAGGTCGACAGGCCCGGCGAGGATTGCTCCGGGATCGTGGCCGAAAAGCCGCCGGCGACGAACGTGACTTCCTCGCCGCCGTTCATCGGCGCATCGGCTTCCAGCGCTGCGACCAGGTCGACCGGATCGTTGACGAAGCGCACGGCCACCGGCGTCACGCCGTCCTCGGCCAGGAAGGCGGAGTGGCGCAGCTCGATTGTGTCGAGCGCCGCAACCCCCGGCTCGGCCGAGAAGTAGTACTCGCGCAGGCTGTCGCTGAAAGGCTCGGTCGGATCGCTCATGGCACCGCCGCCGGGTAGTCGACGTGGACGATGGTGTGCAGCAGCTCGACCATGGCATCGAGATCGTCGCCGCCGATCGTGAGCATGGCGGCGGCGGTCTCGCTGGCGCTCGGCGCCTGCAGATCGTCGGTCTCGACCTGCACGGCGACGATCCAGTCTTCGCCGCTGCGCGTGTATGTCAAAGAGCCTTTGACCAGACGCACCTTCGTCGGGCGATAGTCGTCGTTGACGAAGAGGTCGAGCAGGAAGGGCGCCGCCCCCTTCTTCAGCCGATGCTCCAGCACGCCGTCGAAGATGAACTTCTGCTGCAGCGACAGCGGCCACACCAGCGTGTAGAGCCCCGGCGCGTTGACATAGCTGCTGAGCTGATCGCTCGCCCCTTGCGCAAAGTCGCCCCGGTTCAGCGTGTCGCCCGGCTCGATCTGGTACTGCTCGTTCAGCGGCGCCGGCGACAACACGTCGGACGGCCATTCGTAAAGGCCGCCACCGGCGAAAGGCGCGCCTCCCAGCGCGACGATCGCGGCGTCGGTCTCTGCGCCGCTCGGCACCTGGCTGCCGTAGGTTTCGAGCTGGGCCGAGACCATCCATTCGCCGCCGCTGCGCACCGGCTTGATCGAGCCTTTGACGAAGCGCACCAGAAGCTGCTGGTAGGAGGCGTGGGTGAAGACGTCGATCAGGAACCACTTGGCGCCGTTCGCCAGCTCGTTCTTCACGATGCCGTCGAAGATGTATTTCTGTCGCGGCGTCATCGGCCACATCAGGCTGTAATTGCCGAGCGCCGTCGTGTTCGCCAGACGCTGGCGCGCGAGGCCCTGCTCGAAGCCGACGCGCGACACCGCGTCCGCCGGCTTGACCTGGTACTGCTCGTTGAGCGGTTGGGGCGGCAGGACACCGGCCGGCCATTCCATGATGTACGTCATCGCACCACCGCCTGCGCCTGGATGCTCTCGAGGATCGCGTTGCCGGCGAGGCTCCTGCCCTGCCGATGCTTCTCCGCGATCTTGGCGTCGGCTCTGTCGGCGATCTGCTCGATGATGACGTCCAGGCGGGGGCTGCCGTCCGCGTTCTGGCCTTGCTTCGTCGTCGTTTTGGTACCGGGCGCTTCGTGGACGTGGACTTCGAGCTTGGGCGCGACGACAAGGGCGGCCATCGTCGCCGAGGCGCCGCGCGCGAGCTGGCGCTGCAGATCGCGCTCTTGCGCGGCGGTGCGGATCGTCTCGTCGATCTCGAAGACACCGCGCGTCTCTTTGGGACCGAGCGGCGGAATGTAGCCGGCGTGATAGCGCGGCGCGTTGATGTAGAGCGCGGGGTTATCCAGGCGCGTCGTCCGCGGGCTTGAGAAGCTGCCGCTGTTCATGCCGGCGTGATGCACGCCGACAAGCGCCTGGCCCATCACCGCCGGCGCGCCGGACAACATGCTGGACGCAACCAGATTACTGGCGCCGCCGACGCCAAGCACAGAGCCGATCAGGTCGACCATACCGCCGATCACCTGGTTGACCGTGTTCGCCAGGAACCTTTGATAGAGCAGCTTCATCGCCCATTGGATGATGAAATCGCCGAGATCGGTGAGCGAATGCTTGGTGCCGGTGGCGAAGCCCTCGAACTCGTCGGCCAGCGACTTGGTGACGTCCTCGCTCGTCCGGGCCCAGTCGCCCGTCGCGTTGACCAGTTCGTGCATCGCCCGGGCCGAACCGGCTGCCCAATCGCGGCGGTTCTGCAGATCCTCGGCATAGGCGTCCGCCATCCTTTTGTTGAAGATGCGTTCGATGTCGGCCGCTGCTTCATCGGTCAGCTTGCCGGCGTCGCGCAACGCCGTCGTCGTGTCTGTCTTCCACTTGAGCGCGTCTTCGGCTGCCGCCGTGTAGGCGCTGCGCATCGCGCGCAACCCTTCGAGGATGTCGGTCCGCGCCGCTTCGACGGCCTCGGCGGCCTGTTTTTCCTTCAATCCCCGCGTCAGCTCGTCGATGATCTTCTTGAGCTGCTTCGCCTCGTCGCCATGGGCGTGTTCGAGCGCGGTGACATAGGGTAGCGTCGCGCGCTGGATTTCCAGAGCGTTGTTGAGCTCGCGCTGCGCCGTGGCCGACAGCCCGACCGCATCGGCCGCCTGGCGCGCGAAATCGGCTTCCATCTGCGTCTGGCGGACGAGCTGCGGCCCCTGCTGGAGCAGCGAGCGGATTTGCTGCTGCCGCTGCTTCTCTGCGTCGTCGAGATTCAGCACCGCATCGCGCTGCAGCTTCAGAATGCGCGTGCGCTCGACATCGTATTGGTTCAGGAGGCGCTTGTTGGCATCGACATCGACGCCCTTGTCTACCAAGCCTTGGGCACGCTGCCGGTTCAAGTCGTTCTCGCGGAGCTGCTTGCTGTAGGGATCGAGCCGGTCCAATTCGCCCGCCGTCCAGACGCCGGCGTCGTTCACCGAACGGGCCGACATGGCACGCGAAACGGACAAGTTCGAACCGCTGGTCTGCGTGCTGTTGTCGCCCGCGGGGGCGTGGTTGCCAAAGAGCGTCCACGCCATCGTGTTGGTATTGACAAACCTGTCCCACCAGTCAGGAAGCTTTACATGCGCGCCGCGGCCGATAGCGTCCCATAGGTCGAGCGCGTTGGTTCGAGCGTTCTCTAGGTATTTTGCGACCGTGTTGGTTTCGTCGCCAAGCGCACGGTAGTGATTGGCCAATTCTCCGCTCAGTAGGACTTGCGCATACTCCTTTTGGCCCAGCCTCTCGAACGTCTCGATTTGACCGATTGCGGCAATTCCGAGGAACCCGAGCTGGCGAGCGGCTTCGCCCGGCTTGGCAGCGTAACCGGCAAGATCAGCCTGGGCTTCCTCGATGCTCTTGTGATGTGCAACGGCAAAGCCGCGGACCGCTTCCGCCATCGCTGTCCAGGCCTGCGGATTGACATCGTTCTCCAGCAGCAACGCCTCGAAGGAGCGCGCCTGCCGGCTCGCGATATCGCCCGTTGCGGCCATCTGTATGGCGAGCCGCGCGTATGCCTCCGTCGATGCCGTGACCGTCTGAAGATGCGCCGCCGCCGCAACCCCCACCCTCAGCTCCGAACTTTCGAGGGACTGCTCGGCTGCTACCAGAATGCCGATCGCGGCCGCAGCCATGAGGAACGTCGACGCCAGCGGATAATTTGCGATGACGGCCGGGATCGCCATGATGCCCTGCCGCAGAGCGGTGATCTCGGCGCGGCCGATGCCGGCATAGCGGCCGGTGAGGTTGAGGATGCCGTTCAGGTTGCCCAGCTCGCGCGCGGACGTGCTGGCACCTGCCTTCACCAGTGCCAGCTCGGCCGCGGCGCCGCGCAGCACGGCATTGTGCTGCGCCTCGGTGATGATGTTGTCCGCGAGCAACTGCTTCGACTGATTGACCGTCGAGTTGTACGCCGCATGCGCGGCCGACAGCGCCCGCACTTTCTCGGTGACGCCGGCGGCGGAGGCCGCCTGCGCCTTCAGCGTGTCTATATGTGCGACCGCGCTCGACCGGTTGGCGCCGATCGCCGCCGCCGCCTGGTCGGCCGCGGTGCGCTCGCGCTCCAAGGCGGCCGTGGTCTGGTTGGCACCGCCGGCGAGGCCCTGCTGCGCCTGTGCGCCGGCCTGCGCCGCAGCCTTGGTCTTGTCGAGCGCGGCCGTCGCCTGGTTGGACGCGCCGACGAGCTGGCCGGTGTCGGCGCTGTAGACGGCTTTGACGGTGAGCGTCGACATGGCCTTAAGCGCCCCTCAAGAGCGTCTCAACTGCGCTGTAGGTCGCGCAAGGTTTCGAGGCCGAGCAACCGCTTGGCCTCGGCTTCGAGGACCTGCAGCCCGTCGAGCGTGTGCTCGTCGAGTTCGAGCTTGAGCGCCCGCGCCACGATCTCTGCCGCGCCGTAGTCGATCCCGGTGTGAAGGAACACGAGGCGCTTGGGGCTGGTGAGCACGTCCCGCCGCCACTTCGTGCCGAGTCGCGAGAAGATGCGCACCGCCGCGACGTTGTCCTTGTCGATGACGACGATCCGCGTTCCACGTCTTTTTCCCTTCCCTGCCTTGGCGCGGATGGCGGCGATCTCCGCCTCGCTGACCTTCGCCGCCCTCAAATCGGCGACAGCCGCTTCGTCGCTGCCGTCGCCCTGGTCGCCGTCGCGCGGGCCATAGAGCGCCCGCGCGACGGCCTTCAGTTTTTTGTTCGGCGCTTCCCGAGAAATTCGAGATAGGCGTCGGCAATCCCGTCCAGCACGTAGGGCACCTTCAACAGCCGGTCGCGCACGGTGGGGTCGAGATCGGCGGCGCCCGGCAGATCCACAAAGCCGAGCACGACGCCCGCGCGCGGCGGCGCATCGCCAACTGCCGGCGCGCCGCAAAAGAAGGCGCGGCGGCGATCGGCGGTCGGCCGAAACGCGGCGAAGCCATGGGACACGATGTCGGACGCATCGTAGGCCTCCGTCACCTGGTCGTCGTCGGCCACGACGAAGCGCGCGGTCAGCGTTTGGTTCTGGAATGTGCCGCCGTCTTGCGGCACGGCGATCGTACACGGCCAATCTCGCGTGATTGGCGCGTCGGCCGGGACGAGCTTGAATTGGATCTTGTCCGCCATCCTACTTCACCGTGTATGTGACTTCGTCGTCGCCGAGGTTCCGGCGCAGCATCAGCGGCGCCGAAAGATGCAGCACGCCGTCGACATCGTTGTAGGCCGGCACGCCGATTTGCACCTTGGGCGCATCGAGCTGGACGATGTTGCCCGCCGTTGTGCCGTGGATCACTTGCAGCGCGCCCAGCGTGTTCGCCTTGGCGATGCTGACCCAGTCCTTCGCCGCAACCGTCGTCGCCTCGAAGGAGATGTTGCCGACGACGGCACGATCGGTGATGTCTACGCTCGCCGCGTTCGGCCGGTCACGAAAGCCGACCTTGTTGCCCAGGTCGATCGACAGGCTTTCCAGTACCACGGCATAGCCGTGCAGCGTGCAGGTCGCGGTGTTCACCTTGTTGACTTCGACGCTGTCGACGAAATTGGCCAACGTCGAGATCACGTCGGCCATCGCAACGTCGGTCACCGGCCCGAACAGGCCGGTCATGCTGAAATCCAGCGTCGGGAGCTGGCCGCGCTGCATCTTCCAGCTCAGCGAGCCGCGCGAGCCGAGCAAGCCATGCATCAGCGCGTCGCGATTGTGCTTGAGCACCGCGCTTTCCCACGCGGCGGAGATCGGGGCGTAGGCCGTCTTCGTGCTTGCGGTGATCGTCTCGGCGAGCCCGCAGGCGCGTAGCAGGGGGCCATACAGGGGCGCCGTGCCGGCGGCGCCGGAGCCGGCCATCTCGACCGAGAAGGACAGCGTGCGGTTGAGCTGGGCGAGTTTGGATGCGCTCGACCCGAAATTCGCGAACGCGCGGTTGCGCGGCTGATCGGAGGCGACCATCGGGGCGAGGTTCAAGTTCGACACCAGCATGGCGTTGGTCGCGTCCGGCACCGGATCGGTGGCGTAGGCGCTTTCGAGCATGCCCAGAATGATGTTCTTGTTGGTGAGCTTCATGGTCGCCTATTCCTCGTCCGCTTCGATGTCGGCCGGCGCGCCGTCATGTCCCAAGGCTTTGGCGCGGTCGGTGACGCTGAGCGCCACGAGCTTCGCCTTGTCGTCCGGAGACAGCGCCAGCATAGCGTCCCGCAGAGCTACGCCGACTTCGCCGTAGAGCTCGACCAGCTCTTCCGCCGCGTTGAACGCCGCGCCGGCGCCGAGCGGATAGCCGTGCGCCGCCGCGATCCTGTCCGCGGCGTGCTTTCGGCGCGCCATGGGATCGATGCGATGATCCGTCTTGTTGCCGTCATCGATGACGACGCGTCCGCCGTGTCTCATGTGCTTAAGCCCTCAAGTGGTACGAGTTGAAGAAATCGACCTGGTAGATGAGGAGGCCGCGCTCGCTGTCGAACTCCACGATCTTGGCGCCGTCGTACTCGATCGGTGAACGCTCTCCGGTCGGCGTCCAACCGACCAACGCACCCTTCACCGCTTCGCGCACCGGGATCAGGTCATCCAGCGGCCTCGGCGTCAGCGTGTCGGAGCCGACGAAGCCGAGCATCACGGTAAAGCCCGTCAGCACTTCCTGCCGCGTGACCTGAGTCGCGGCCGTGTTGCGCTTGGCGCTTTCCGATCCGGGAAGCACGAACGCACTGCGGCTAGTCGTCAGTTGCTGGAGGAAATCGACGTAGTCGGTCGCCTCGCCTACGAAACGCAGCGTGCCGGCCGACATGAGCTGATCGGTCAACCGGTCGGCGATGGTTTTAGGCACGATCACGGCAGCCCTCCGGTCGGGTTGGCCTTGATCTCGCGCGCCAGGCCGTCCAGCGCGATCGCCGTCAGCTCGCGCTCGTCGTCGGCGTTGACGCCGACGAAGGGGGCGCGCCGGGATCGTGATGGTGAACGAGCCGTCCTCGCCCTTGCCCTGAATAGTCACATGGCTTTCGACGCTGCCCTTGCTGCCCTTTTTCACGAAGCGCTTCGACTTCTTGCCGCGCCACACGGACTGGCTGCGCGCATAGACGGTGCGATGGTCTCCGAACTGGTGAGGGGCGGCATAGACCATTGGCGAGCCCCACTCGAAGCCGCGATTGTCGGCGAACACGTTGTGCGTGAGGCTGTTACGCAGGAAGGCGTGCAGCACCAGCGTCTTGCCGCCGCGCTTCGCCACGCGCCTGGAGACCTTCCAGGGCGAGCCGTCCGGCGCCACGCTGCGGACGAAGCGCAGCGTCGTGGCGGTGTCCATCGCCTGGCCCTGCGCATCGAGCGTCTTGCGGATCGCCCCGTCGCCATAGCGGCGCAGCGCTTCCAGCGAGCCGCGCACCGGCGCGTCGGAATAGGTCAGGCTCTCCGCGACGCCGGTCACGATGAATAGCCCCGCATGGTCTCGGCGGAAAACGTGCGCTCACCTTCAGCGATCTGCGGCGCGCCGCCGCTGGGCGCCGTCGTCGGCGCCGTGGCGTTGCCCAGCGCGAAGCGGCCGGAGGCGACGCCGTCCAGCCAGGCGAGCGCGTCCTTGTAGTTGGCGCGGATCAAGTCGGTGACGCGATCGGCGTAGTACTTGTAGCGCGCGATGGTGCAGGCGCGGTCGACCAGGATGTCCGGCACCGGCGTGACCGGCGTATTCACGCGGCCGGCGATGCGCGAATTGATCTCGCTGTCGGCATCGGCCAGCGCCTTGGCGACCTTGGTCTCGTCGATCGCTGGCGGCGCGCCGGTGCCGCACATCTTGAGCAGCTCGGCTTCCGTGAACCGGTCGATCAGGTCCTGCTTGGTGGCGTAGGCCATTAGCTCGTGAGCCCCTTCACGATCCACATCACGCTGGACTCCAGGTCGGTCAGCGCGAGGGCGCAGTAGCGGCCGTTCCTGACTTTCAGGTACAGCGCCTCCATCTCGGCGGCCTTCGCCTTGATCGCGTCGTGAAGCGCCTTCTCCTCTTCGCTCAACGCGCGATAGGTCGGGCGGAAGCGGCTCGGCTTGGCGTCCGGCGCCAGGCGCCGATCGGGGAGCGCCGGCGAAAACATGCTTGTCGTTTTCGGACATCAGTCGAACTCCCCGTCACTGTCCCCATCGTCGGCATCATCCGCCGGCTCGAATGTGTCGTCCTCGGTCGGCGCGGGGAGGGCTGCGGGCTCGATGCGCGCGCGAACGGGCGACGGCAACTGATAATCGTACCTGGCGCGGCTGGACCAGGCGACCTCGCGCGAGCAAGGGGTCAGCCGGTAGAGCGAGGCGCCGGCGACGTAGACGGGCGCGAGCAACGCACCGTGCCAGATCGGCTCGACCATGCAGAGCTTGGTGCCGAACCGCTCGACCTCGCTGATCCTGCCGATGAGCGTCGAGTGGCCCATGCATTCGACGATCGCATATTCGCCGTCGGGCAATTCGCACTTCGCATCGGCCGCATCGAGCGTCATCTGTCTCACCTGGTCGGAAGGAGCGGCGGCCTGGTCCGCCGCCGCTCCCCGGAGTTCACCCGCGGCACCTAGGACCAGAGCGAGCCGCGGGGCGTCGCGCGCGCTGGGTATGGAGTTGGCGGGCGGGCTGAGCCCCTACCTTCTAAGGTCCCCAGTGGGTGCCGACTGCCTCGCGAGCAGGATCGGACCGGCCTCTGGTATTCGTGCGGCGGCTACGCCGCCGTGTTGGTCTTGATGTCCTTCAGCAGCACCGCCTGGTACTTCAGGAGGGCGACCAGCGACGCCGGGTTGCCGGTGACGCCGTCCCACGCCGCATCGGCCATCGCGCCGATCAGTGTGTTGGTCAGCGCGGCGGCGGTGTTGCCGGTCTTGAGGCGATCGAGCAGCGTGTTGGCGGTCGGACTGCCGGTGACGGCGCCGATCAACGCGGCGAGCGTTGCGAGGCCGGCGTCGGCGGCGGCGAGTTTGACGGGCTGTGTGGGGCGCGACATCGGCTACGCCTTCTGCTCGGCTGCGGGCTTCGCGGGCGCGGCCGGCAGCGCTTCGACGGTCTTGACGTCGAGCAGCGGCGCCGCGTCTTCGTCGGTCAGGCGGATTTCGTCGCCTTCGGCGAACTCCGTTCCGTCGTGGCGCAGCGGCGACAACACCCGGTGTGTCGCTCCTGGGGCTTTTTTGGCCATGCTGGTTCGTCTCCGAGAAATGCGGGCGCTTACGCGACCGCGTTGATGATGAGGTAGCCGAGGTCGGCGCAGACGATCTTCTCGTCCACGCTCTCGCCGGTCTTGACGGCGATGCCGCCGCGCAGACCGATGTCGCTGTCCGGGCGGTCGTAGGCGACGCGGTCGCCCCCACTGCGCCGTCCAGCCGAACGAGACGCCCTGCAGGTTGCTGGCGAGCTTGTTGCGGTGGATCAGCGCGATGTGCTTGCCCCACACGCGCGAGCGCACCATCGGCTGGCCGGGCTTGGCGATATTGACGAAGCCCTGGCCGATCTGCAGCTCCTCCAGCTCGAACAGGTCGGCGACCGCCTGGCGCGAGGCCATGCCGCTATCGCCGCTGTTCTTGTTGCAGGCCGCGACGATCATCGGATTGCGCCGCAGCTTGGTCCACGCCACCTGGCCCATGACGGCGACATTGGGGCGCATAAGCGGCACGTCGAGCGCGTCGGAGATGAGTTCAACGGGGTCGCTGTCCTCATGGCTGAACTGGTCGGAGCCCGACAGCGTCACCTTGTTGGAGCTGCCGTAGGTCGAAGGACTGTGAACGAGCGCCGACACGCGAACCTCGCGATCGAGCGCAACCAGGTCCTGGAGGAACTGCGTCGCGCGCGACAGCGGGTTCGTGCCCTTCGGCGCGTTCAGGATGTCGCTCTGCGGCACGCCGTCTTCGAGACCGTAGTCCTTGGCGCTGGAGGTTTCCTCGGTGCCGGTGAACTCGACGCGCTTCGCCTGGCCGCGGCGGCCGATCAGCGTGTTCGGCACCGTGTAGGCGTCCGCGACGGTGTACCTGGTCCACTTGTACTCCTGCACGCCGACGCCGAAGCGCGGCAGCACGGCGTCGGCGATCAGCGTCTGGTTGCGATATGCGATCGCGATGCCGGTCAGTTCCGGGTTGATCGCGAAGGGGGCCTTCGACATGCGTTGCTCCTGGTCGGTTGGTGGCTAGGCGGGCGTGGTGAGCTGACCGCGCTCGACCATCACCTCGATGAAATCGCCGACGACGCCGCTCTGCAGCGCCTTGGCGCCGTACTGCGCCTTGGTGCCGGCGCCGGGCGCGCAAGGCACGGCGGCACCGTCGGCGTCGGCTGTCAGGTACTGGCCGCGCGTGACGGTGTCGCCCAGGACGACCTCGGCGGGGCCGCTCAGAACGACATCGACGCGCTCGCCATCGGCGGCGTCGATGCGCTCGGTGACGCCCATGATGAGATCGGCCGCGGCGGTGGCCTTGGCCATCAGTGTGTCGTCGGCGCCGTACTTGGCGAAGCGGCGGCCGCCGATCGCGCCGGAAGCGACGAAGGTGCGGGTGTAGTTGGTGGTCAAGACGCTTTCTCCTGCTTGATGGCCTCGGCCATCGCGGCTTCGAGCGTGACCGACACGCCCTTCGCCTGTTTCTCCTCCATGAAGGCGATCGCCTTGTCGGCGAGCTGGCGGCCGCGCTCCTGCGGATCGGCCGAGAGCGCATCGCCCTCGCCGTCCTGCTTCGACACCTCGCCGAAGTCGACGATCTTGCCGGCCTTGGCGAGCAGGCCGCGGAAGAAGGCGTGCGGCGTCTGCTTGTCGCCGGTCTCGGCGAACTGGACGGTGCCTTCGCCGTCGAGCGAGCCCATGAAGTTGAGCAGCTCCGGCTTGGCGGTGGGCGACAGCTTGCCGTCCTTGACCATCGCGGTCAGCAGCACGTCGTCGGCGTCGCGGCGCGTCTTCTTCGCGGCCTCCGCGAATTCGGCCGCCTTCGCGGCGGCGGCGTCTTCGCGGGCCTTGACCGCGGCTTCGCGCGCGGCAAGGTCGGCCGCGATCTCGGCGGGCGTCTTGGTGGTCAACTTGCTCTCCTGCTGGGGTTGTTCGCTGTAGTTCGACGGGCTCAACAGCTGTCCGGCGCGCGTTGCGTCGTCGTCGACGTTGTCGATCTGCCAGTTGGGCAGCACCTTGTCGGCGGCTTCGATCCCTCGATCGGCGACGATCCATTCGCGCAGGCCGCGCAGAAGACCCGCGATGCTCTTGACCGACCAGGCGAGGTTCACCGCGTCGGCGAACGACACGAAATCTTCCTTCGCGGCAAAGGCGACGGGCTTGAGGCCTTCACCGCCGGCGGCTGCGCGCCGAGGAAGCCGATGTGGCGCAGGTAGTAGGCGCCGGGCTTGGGATTGCCCTTGCCGTCGGGCTCGTAGAACGACGGCGAGATTTTCTTGAAGCGGCCGGCCTTCACGATTTCGGCGAAGCCGGGATCGAGCTGGTCGACATCGGCGACCAGGCGGTCGCCGTCCATCTTCAGGCCGGCGGCCCAGCCATAGGCCGGCGCGTCGCTCGACGGATGGCCGACCACGGCCGGCGCTTCGTGCAGCGCCGGATCGTAGGCCGCGGCGCAGGCCGCGAGATCGTCGGCCGAGAAACGTGATCGCGCGGCCGTCGGCGGCGGTGTGCGTCCCGGTGCGGAAGATTTCGATGGAGCGTTTGTTCGACATGCCGGCGCAAACTGCCCGGCATGGGCGCGACCGTTCTATTGCGACATTTGTCGCCCGGCGCGCGCCAAGGCGAGGATATCGGCGCCGGCCCCGTTTTCGCGCGGCGCGGCCGGCAGGCTGCTAGAGATTGGGCGGCGCCGTCAAATCGCCGGGGCACGGACGCGCCGCCGAGCCGTTGCCGACCACGGGAAAAGGAGGGGTGGACCCCGGAATTCCAGGGCCGGATAGCGCGGTCTACCGGGCTGGCCGGGGGCGGGAGCGGTTGGCGACCGACGATCACCCCCCGAATCGGCCCGCCGGGCTCTTCTTAAGAGGCCTTATAACCCCCCCCCGATTTTCGCGAGGGTGAGGGCGGGTGGACCGTATCGGGCGCCAGGGGCCAAATCCTGTAGGCCAAGTGTTAATGTCCTACCAGATAGGTGGTTAATACCGGGGCTACCCCAATCGCCAGCAGCCGGGACTCGACTCCGCCCCGCCGGCCGTTCTCAATCCGTTCATGGATGATGCACCCGACCTCGCGAACGCGCTGGGCTCCACCGGCGGCTGGATATGGGCGAACGGCTGGCCCTGCCGCTGCGCCAAGGCGATCCCGCTGGCGGCGCTGATCGCGCGTTATGGACCGGCCGCCAAGCTTGAGGCGGTGCGGCTCAAGATGAGGTGCGAGACCTGCGGCAAGCCGCCGTCCAGCTTCACGCTGCCGAGCCCGGGCAAGGAGCCCGACCCTATACCACTCGATCGCGTGCCGTCGTCGATGCGGCGCTATTGCTAAGAATTTCGACCATACGGGATGGTCGAAAAAATTGGCACGACGGGTTAGCCGATCCCCATGCGCGCCTCGGTCGCTTCCCGCGTGATCCTGTTGAACACCGCCGAATGCAGCACCAACAGCTTGCGCTCTCGACTTCCCGGTGAAGTGTCGCCCCAGCTCTGCCAATTCGCCCAGCCGAGCCGGCGCATCGCCCTTTCCAGTTTTCGAAAGCGACGGCGTTGATGCTTCGAAGCGAGCTGCCAGCACTTGCCGCAAATTATGATGATGGGACGATCGCCATCTTCCGGCCTTCGCTTGGCCGTCCGCTTGCACCCGACGACACAACAGCGGATGCGATCCGGTGTCATCACTCCGCGTCCGCCAGCGCCTTCAGCAGCGCCTTGCCGGGATGGTAGGCGAAGTCGGGATCAACGCCCTGCGGCACCTCTGTCGTCGAGCCCGTGCGCTTGTTGACGAAGGTCCGTGTCGTGCTCACCGGCGCGGCGAGCTTGATCTCGCCGGCTTTCTCCATCGCGTCGACCTGGCGCTGCGACAGCGCGATGACGGTGCAGCGGCAGCCCCAGCCGCAGGGCGGATAGTGATCACCAGGGATCGTCCACCGGCAGCGTCGTGCCGTCCCACGCGCGGTGGAGCGGGCGCGTGCGATCGTCCTGGACCGCGACATAGCGCATGTAGGGTTGGCTCTGCTTGTTGCGCTCGATCGAGAGATAGCGCCCCGCCGCGTAGCTGGTGCGCATGTTGGTGTCGAAGATGGTTTCGAGCCGCCGCGCCGAGCCGAGCTGCACGTCGACGGTCTCGCCGGTCAGTGGATCGACCTCTTCGCTGCGGCCCCACCATCCTGCATCCTGCAGGATCGGCGTCAGCTTCTTCTTGAAGCTCTCGACGGTCTCGCCGCCGGCGACGGCTTTGTGCATTGCCTCGCCGATGTCGTCGAGAATGTCGTAGCCGGCGCTCTTCGCGACCGTGAAGCTGCGCGCGTGCATCTCGCGCTCGATGTCCTGCCACGAAAAGGACTGCACCGGATTGGCGAGGCGCCGCGTCAGCGCGGCGAGCGCGTCCTCCGGCGTGATGTCGCGCGCCTCGATCAGGGCCACGGCGTCAGGCCTTCTTCTCGGACCCGAGCGTGTCGCCGGCGGCCGCGCCGCCCAACACCTGCACGTTGTCGCTCTGCACGGCCTTGCGCAGCGCGCTCATATCGAGCGTCTGACGCAGCGTCTTCAGCTTGTCCTCGATCTCGGCGAAGGTGCTGCATTCGTCGAGCGCCGCCTGGATCTGTGCCCGCGGCGTGTCGAGCAGCGGCTCCCAGCTCGAGGCGCGCCGCCGCGCCGCCTTCGCGATCGGATCGGCCGGCGTCGCCGGCGCTTCCGAGAACGCCGGCACTTTCTCGTCAAGCGGCAGCCTCCAGCGGAGGCGGCGCCGGCGCGCGCTTCGTCCACTCGCCGCCATAGGTCTCGGTGACGTACTCGACGGTCGGCTCGAAGCCCATGTCGTAGATCGTCTTGTCGCGAGTCGCCCGCTTGTCCAGGTCTTCGCTTTCCTCAAACGAGCGGTAGACCCGCGGCAGCTTTGCCTCGGGATAGTTCCAGTCGCGCAGCCAGGTCAGCGGCCCGCGCGTCAGGCTGGCGCACTGCAGATCGCTGTCCGACTTTGTGACCTGTTCGGCGACATCCCAATGCACCTGGCTCTGGGAAAGCGAGGCGCCGTCATCCGTCGTCATCGTCTGACTGAGAATGACCTTGGAGATCGCCGCGTCGAAAATCTTGTAGGCGTTGTCATAGGTGCCGGTGCCGGAGCGCGCCGCTTCGAGCAGCTTGAGCAGCATGCCTTGCGGGATGATGATCGCGCTCGACTGCTGGATGGCCTGCGCCGCCTGCAGCAGCTTGTTCTTGTCGGCGTTGGTCGCGTTCGGCGGATACTCGCCGATCGCGGTCGGACCGCCGAACTTGTCGAGAAACAGCATCCACAGCTTGACGTCGTTGCGCTTGAACCAGGCGGGCCAGTAGCAGTAGTGGCCCAGCCCAGGCCGTAGGGCTGGTCGTCATTGTCGGCGCCGATGCTCCAGGTCCAGAACTTTTTCGGCGGGCATCACCTCGCCATCGGGCTTGTCGCGCGTGAGCAGACGCAGCTCGCCCTCCTTGCCAAAGCGGAAGCGCCGCGCCTTCCGGACCTTCACCTGGTCGATGAAGAGATTGCGCCCGTCCTGCGCCCACATCATCTCGGCATGGCCGTGGCCGTAGAAGATCGAGAACAGCATCTTGTCGGTCTTGGCGTCCCCATTCCAGGCCGGGCGACTTGATCATCTCGCTCACGAAGTCGGCCATCATCTGCGAAGCCTTGTCGTCGCCGCCGGCGTCGACCGTCCACTCGCGCGAGCACACCGCGGCGCGGCGCTGCTGGAAACAGGAATAGACCTGGTCGTCGCGCAGCACCTCCTCGTAGATCTCGAGCCCGCCGCCGCGCGCCGCCAGGACGGTGTCCTGGTTGACCTGAAGAGCAGCCGTGTAGGGCTTGGTGATGTCCAGGCGGTCGTTCGACGCCGCCACTTCGCCCATCGTCGGCTTGACCGCCGCGGCCTGATCGTCTGCCATGTTCAATACCCGTAGCTGTCGACGCCGCCATCGACGGCGCCAAATCCTCTGTCCTCGATGATGCCGGCCGGCTGGTCGCCGAACGCACGCAATGCCTCCCGATTGGAGCCCGCCGATTGGAAGTCGATCGGCGCGTAGGGCGTACCCGCCGCCTGCACCGCGAGAGCGAGCGCCCAGAACTCGTCCGCGTGCAGGCTGCCGGTCTCGACGAGCTGGGGCACATTGCCCACGCCCTTCTTCCGCTTGATGGGCGCGGATATCGGCGATCAGCGCCGGGATGTTCGGAATGCGGATGCGCTCGTCTTCGAACACCTTGAGCAGGCCCAGGCCGAGATCGAGGCGTGTCGCGGGGGTGAAGAGAACGCCTTCCACCACATCGCCGTAATCCTCGATCGCGTCTTCGACCACCTTCTCGCCCATGCCGGTCTGGTCGACCTTTGCCTTGGCGACGCGATACGGCCTGGGCGTCGGCGCCTCGCCCCACGGCAAATCCGCCGGCCCGCCATTGTGTCCCATCCGCGTGCTGCGATTGTTCGAGCGCCCCAGCATCCGCGCAAACTCGATATCCTGCTCCCTGAAAGAAGCCTTGCTCTTAAGCCAGCGCTCCTCGCAGCCACAGGACGAGGCTCACGGCTTCCACCGCATGGATGACCGAAAGGTCTTTGCGGATGGCAACGTCGCGGCCGACGCCGACCAGGCCGCCGGCATACAATTCCGGCTTGCCCGCGTCGTCGTGCGTGCACGCCATGATCTTGTCGAGCGGGATGAGCGAGCCGGCGCCCTGCGACGGGATGCAGTCGAATTCCTCGGCCTGCTGATCCTCGGTGTAGCCGCCGCGGGCATCGGCGATCCATTCCTCTTTCGTGAACTCGGTGTTGGTGACGAGCTTCACGCGCTCATACAGCCCGGCGGCGATGGCGTCGTTGAACGAGATGGTGAGCGCGCCGCCCTTGCGCTTGCCCGAACGCACCTCGTTCAGCATTTCGTTGAACGGGTTGTCGGCGCCGTTGTGCGTCGAGACGATGATGACGCGCCCGCCCCACATGCGCAGCGCCATCGCCGCCTTCGCGACGGCTTCCAGGTCGTTCAGATGCGCTGCCTCGTCGATCGCCACGACACCCTGCTTGCCGCGGATCGTGCGCGGCGCGCTTGGCAGCGCGATGATCTCGAAGCCGGACGCAAACTGGATGCGCGAGGCGCTGATGTTCCGCGAATTGCCCTCTTCGTCCTGGTCCTCGAAGATGTACTCGTTGTCGATTGCTGTGATCGCCATCGCGAACGCCTTCGACCACATGGCGCAGGCGTCCATGAATTCCCGCGTCATGTCCTTGCTGTACGAGATGTAGAGGAAGTCCATGCCGCCCTGGCCGCGGGCGCTGGCGGCGGTGCGCACCGCGAGCGGCGCCAGCACGCCCCAGGTGAAGCCGATGCGCCGGCCCTTCTCGACGATCAGCAGTGTGTGACGCGAACACTCCGCGAGGGCGTTGGCCTGGTAGCTGAGCAGCAGCTCGTCGCGCGGCAGCGCAAGGAACGCCTCTTCCGTCGAAGCCAGCCGGGCCGCCTCAAACTCGGCGTGCGTATGATACGGCGAGCTCATTTGCGCGGGACGCCGACCAGGTCCCAGATTTTGTCCTGCTGTTCCTTGGTGAGGCCCGGCTGCTTGGCGGCTTTCAGCTGCTGGTCTACGGCCTTAAGCGTCTTCTCGGCCGCTTCGCGACGCACTTTCATCACGCGCTCCGCGTCCATCTTTCGCGACGCCGAGCTCCGATACATGGTGTCCGCGATCTTGCGCAGATCGCCGATCAGGTCTTCCGGCTGATACGCGCCTGTTTTAATATCCATCTGCGCCTTGAAGAGCTGGCCTTGGAGCATCGCGTTGTTGAGCCGCGACTCGTCGTCGTCGTCCCAGATCGCCCAGCTGCTCGCGCAACGCCGCGGCCGCGGCGCGGCTCTCCATCATCAACTGCCCGACTTCGCGTACGTCCCTTGCGATAGCGGCCTACCGAGGCGCGGCTGATATCGACGCCCATTTCCTTCACGGCATCGTAGAGCTGATCGATAGTCAGCTTCTTGTCGTTGCACAGCCGATTGATCGCGTCCCGCAGCTCCGGCTCGACCTGTTCCAGTTTCGGCGTGTGGCCATGGCCTATTCCTGCGGGATCGGCTTGAGCAAGCCCTCGATCGGGACGCGCCCCTGAATGGCGAGCACGCCGAGCCGCGCGATCCACGCCACGACCATCGTGCCCATCAGCAGTTCGGAGGTGATAAGTTTGCGCTGCTGAAGCCAGTCGAGATCGGCACGCAACACGTCGACGGTCAGCATGAATTCGAAGCCGAACGGGCAGGCGATCAGGCCTGTCATCAGCTCGCTTTCGTTCGCGCTGCCGCCGGCTTCGACCAGCAGTGCGAGGATCGTGTGCCGGCGCTCCGCCGCCTTGCGCTGTTCGAACGTCATGGTTTCTCGGCTTCGCGAGTGAAGATGTGTTGCTCGAGGCGATCGAGCTTGGCGCCGTTGGCTTGGGACGAGCGGCCCAGGTCTTCCATGCGCACCGCCATCTCGCCAAGTTTTCCGGTCATGGTGCCGTTGAGCTTCTCCATGCCGAGCTGCACCTGGTGCACGTCTTCCTTGCTCGGCAGCGCTTTGGTGATGTTCTCCAGCGTCAGCACGCGTCGGTCGTGATCGATCACCTGGGTGCGCAACCGCTCGTGCGCCTTGGCGTGGCCGTCGATTGATTTCTCGACATCCCGCTTCACCTCGTCGATCAAGCCGTCCGTGCGGGAATTGGACAGCGTCAGCGCGGCCTCTACCTGCTGGTCGATGCGGCTGTTGAGAAAATAGAGCGCGATGGTCGCCGCGATGCCGCCGAGCGTGGCGATCACCGGAAACCATGTCTGCACCAGGTCGTTCAGCATCCCTTCCCTCTAACCCGTGAGCCGCGCGAGGGCGGGCTTCGTGATCTTGCTGGCAGTCGACGCAACGCGTGCATGCCGGCAGAGCCTCGCGACGCAGACGAGGTATGGCATCGCCGCAATCGACGCAGTCCGCTCGGCCCACGACGCAACGGTCGGCCGCTCTGGCGGCGCGAACCCGCGCGAGAGCGCGTTCACGGAAACATTCGTCTGCGCTTTGGGCCCTGTCGCCTTCATCCACGGCCGCCCACGCTCACTTCGGTTTCGCCTGCGGCGGCGCCGGCGGCTGGAACTGGTCCGGCCAGTGCAGGAGCTGGAACCGGAGGTCCACTTCGTCCAGCAAGGCGCCGGTGATCGCGCCGATCACCCCGGCGATCGGCGCGCCGGCCCGCGCCGCCTCGATCGCCGCGCGCACCGCCGGCGGCATCGGGCAGACGTAGGGCGCCGTGCCGTCCGGCCTGACCGTCCTCAGCGCCGGACTTCCGTCCTGGCAGAGCTGGAGAACCGGCGGGGGTGGCGGGTGGTTGAGCCGGTCGTCCAGCCGCGCTTCCGCCTGCTGGAGCGCCGCCGGTTGCGGCGCCGGCAGCGCCGAAAAGGTCGAGCAGGCCGTCGAGCACAACGCCAGTGTCAGCGCTGCCGGGCGAAAGGTTGGTCGCATTGGCTGTTTTCCTCGTGAAGTTACGGACAGCGGCATCCACCGCGATCTGGTTGGCGGCGATCGCCACGGTGACGCCCTTGCTCGCCTTCTCGATCGCCGAGAGGCGTTCGGTGACGGCGTCGAATTTCTTGGTCACCCTGTCTTCGAGTTCGGCCTTCGCCGCCTTGGCGTCGTCGCGCTCCTTGATGATCCCCGGCAGCTTGGCGGCGTCGTCCTTCCAGCCGATCACCGTCGCCACCGCCCACCAGGCGGTGCCGGCGATCGCCAGCACGCCGAGTCCGAGCCCGACCACTTGCCGAGTTTCAGCGCAAGCCCGATGTCCATCACAGGTTCCCTTTGAGCTTGATCGCGGCGCCACCGGCGGCGATGAGAGCGGCGAGGCCGCCGGCGAACTGCACCATCGCGAAAGCGTTTTTGTTCACGGCCACGTCGATCGCGCAGAACGCCAGAAAGGCCACCATACCGATCGCGGCCGAGACGCGCGCCCAGCACCACACCCGGTCCGCGTCGTCTTCGGTGAGCAGGATGCGCAGGAAACACCAGAACGCTTTCCACTCCAGCAGCAGCAGCGCCGCGCAGAACGAGGACAGCCCGACCAGGACGATGAGTTCGGGCGTGATGGTCATCAGTGCAGCCCGCGGACGAGAACGCCGGCGGCGTTCTTGGTCAGCACCTCGCCGCGCATGCGCGGGGCAAAGCTGATATGGACCCAGGCCCCTTCCTGGATGAGCTGGTCGAACTTGATGTCGCTGCCGACGATCGCGCGGCAGATTTCCAGCGGCGTGCCGAACTGCGGGCAAACGAAGTCGATGGCCCAGCCGTTGGGGTGGTCGCTGGTCGGCGAGCCGCCGACCATGGCGTTGAGCGACAGACAGCGGAACCAGCTCCGCACGAAGATCGCGAAGCCGAGCAACTCGCGGACCAGCTCCATGCCCCGCGCGCTGATCTTCATGTTCCGGAAGGCGGCCGGTGTCGGCGTGTTGTCGACGTTGCGATGCTCGGTGGTCATGCCCTCTTCGAGCGTGAAGTGCTCGGAAAGCTTCGCCGGCTGGTCCATGTGCTGCGCCCCGGATAACGGCAAGGGCGAGGTCAATTCCCCGCCCTGCGCTTCGAGACCGAAAGATGCGCGCGTTGGCCGCGCCGCTCTATTGCGACAAACGTCGCCCGCCGCGCGCCGCGGGTTCCAGCAGGTCGTCGATATGGACCTGCCGGTCGTCGCGGGCGGCAGCGCCCGGGCGCGGCCCCAGGGCGCCCGCGATCAGAACGTCGCCGCGTCTCAGGGCCCTTACGCAAGCGCCCGAGCGTGCGCAACGAGCAGTGCGTGACCTGGACGATGGCGTTGTTCGAGGCGCCGCCTCGATCATCTGCACCTGCATCTGGCGCCGCACGTCGAAACCGCGCATCGGGATGACGATATTGGCATCGGTGCTGACCAGCTCGCGCGCGATGATGTCCCGCAGCACCGAAAGGCCGATGACGTGCGCCACCGGATGGTCGGGGCCGGGACGCTTGCCGAGGTAGAACGCCCGCCCGCCCAGCGCCTTCACCAACGCGACCGCCTGCTCGATGCCGGCGACGTCGATCACCGCCTGGATGAAGGCGGGGGACCGGCGACACCTTGGGCCGGGCGCGGTTCATACCATCGCCTTGCGCAGCTTGTTGCCCACGCCCTGGCGAGCTGGTCTAGCTCCTTGGCCGTGAAGTCGTCGACGCCGCGGAACGCGCCAGGGCAGACCTTTCGGGCGTAGGCGTCCAGCGCCCAATCGTTGCGAAGGCCGACAAGCGCCTTGATCGCGCCCAGCTCGCCCAACCGCGCCCACTGCGCGCGCACCAGGTTGCGCCGCGCTATCAAGCCGCCCACGTCGCCGGCCGGCACGTCGCAGCCATGGCGCCCTAAGAGGCTCTTAAGCGCCTCTGTGACGGCGTTGGCCTCGCCGGGCGTGACGAAGGCGAGCCGGTCCTTGCCCGTCTGACGCTTCACGAAGGCGTCCAGGGCGCGATCGTCGCCGGCTTGCAGCGCGCCGAGGTTCCAGCAGGCGATCCACAGCGCCTTCGTCTTGGCGGTATAGGAATTGTTGGCCTTTTGCTTCCCGTGAAACTTCGCGCCGTCGAGTTCGGCGATGATCGCGTCGAGCTGGGCATCGCTGCAATCGCGCGCCGAGCGCTGGCCGGTCAGCCGGAACATGGCATCGCGCCGCGCGTCATCGTCCAGCCCCGCCTTGGCGGCGAGGCTGTGGACGAGGCCGAGCTTGGCGCGGCGCGCGGGCGAAACGGCGGTCATCCTCGCAAGGCCCACAACGCTTTTGCTTTGGCGACCGACGCCCAGCAGCCGACGAGCTGCGAGAGATAGCGCTCAGTGTCCGCGTTTCCGCTCGCCACTCATCGGCGAACGGATGTAGGTCCGACGAACCACACCAATCTCCTTTTCCAAAAGAAGGCCAAGGCACCCGAAATCGTCCGGGTTGAACTCCACGCGGATGGTTTTCTTTTTCATCAGCGCGCCGCGTCTTTGCTGTGCTTCTCGCCGCGCAGGAGGGACAGTAGGGGATAGCTCATCATCAGCCATTCGGTGGCGGGATCGGACAGGGCGGGGGAAGTCACGCGACATGGCGGTACAGCTCCCACGCATCGGGCGTCAGCGTCAGCACGTTGCGCCGCTCGCCCTTGGTGATCGTGAGAAGGCCGCCAAGCCGCAAAGCCATCACGAGCTGCGAGATTGAGGCGCGCGACGCAAGCGCCATGCTGCGCCGCAGCTCGTCATAGGTCGGGCAGCGCCCCTCGCGCGCCAGGCCGTTGGCGATCAGGTCGAGCAACTGCTTTTGGCGCCGCGTCATGCCGGTCCCGACGCTCTTCTCCATGTCGCGCAGCAGGACGTGGCCGCACTTGGGGACAGGCGAGGCCGGTCATTCGTCGAACTCCGTCAATTCGACGCCGGCGGGGCGGAGATAGAATTCCTCGCCCGCCGATTTGATCGAGACGCCATCGAGCAGCTTTGCGGCCTCCGGCTCGGCCAGCATCGCCTCGCGGTTCAGTTCGTACTTCACGCGGGTGAAGCGGCCGAGACGTTCCTTGATCGCGAGCGCCACGATCTCGTCTTCCTTCACGCCGCGGCGCAGCTTCACCGCCGCCGGCATGTCGCGCCATTTCATCTCGCCGGCCGGCAGCTTGACCGTCTTCGTCGCGCCGTCGTCGGTCAGGCGCTTGCGGTGCGCCGTCGCCCAGATTTCGAGCTGTTCTTCCGCCGCCTTTGCCGATGCGATAAACGGCGCCAGGCCGTCCTCGAATTTCTTCTTCAGCGCCGCGGCATCGTCTTTGGCTTGGGCGCGGATGCGCATGATCGCCGTGAGCGCGGCGCCGTAGGCCCCGAGCATGTCGTCGGCTTCTTTGTCCGTCATCGCGGCGGCGCGCAGCACCACCTGATCGACCTTCGAGGGCTTCTTGCGCGTTACTGACGCCATTTGTTTTTCCTGGTGGTTTTGGTGGTGTCGACGAGGTGGAGCATCTGGGACTCGGCCACCCAGTCGCTCGGCTTGGTGCCCTTGCCGCGCAGTTCGGCCGCCAGCCAGAGCAGCGCGGCGAAATGGACGACGATCAGCAGAAAAGCGATTGCAATGATGATAGTCAGCACGAGTTCCCCCCTCGAGGTCCGATGGCAGCGGCGAAGACGCCGAGCTGGCGGATGATCTGCGCCGGCGTGGCGCTGCCCCGCAGCATCTCGACCAGGACGAGGCCCTGGCTGAGCGCGATGCCGCCGGCATGGGCGAGCTGGGCGAGCGCCCTGACTTCGTTCGTCGTCACCGCCTGCAGGCGCCGCGTCTGCACGTTGCGCAGCGCGTGCGCCAGCTCCCACACCTGATCGGCGTCGTTCACGTCGATGCGGCCGGGCGGGCGCGCCGCGGTGATCTCGCTGTACTTCGCCGGCGCGAAGACCTCGGTCGCATTGCTGTGCGGAGGATCGTTTTTCACGACGCTTCCTCCGGCACATCATCCAGATAGGCGCAGCTCTCGCCGATCGATTTATGGAAGTCCGCCACGCGGTCCGGAGATCGTCGACATCCCTGACAACGCCCATATCCAGATCGCCAAACAAACGGCGATATCGATCAGCGCTTGATCGACCATCCGAATTCGACGCAGGCACAGGTTGCGCAATTTGCGGGTGCTGGCGCCCAGCTCCTGCGCGCGTGTCTTCGGCCTAGCCGCTCTAGCCATTGGTGGCTTCCTTCGCAAAAGCATTGTCGCAGCCCCTGCAGGCGCGCGGGAATTTCGCCCTGGTCGGGTTGGCGGCGCTCGGCCGCGCCGACTGGTTCGCGCCGCAGACATCGCGGCCGATGGTGAAGCCGAGAACCGGGCACTCGACGCGCTCGCTCATCAGCGTGCCGCGCACCTTCGCCTCGATCGCGCCCGTCTTGCCCGGATAGGTGTTGCCCAGCACCGCCGAGATCGTCGCCGCCGGCACGCCGCCCAGGCGCGCGCCCAGCGCCCGCAGGAATTCGCCGCGCGCCGCGCCGGCATCGGCCGCGCGCGCCAGCACCGCGATCCAGTCGGGCAGGCCGGCCGGATGGCGCGCCCTGGCGTTGTCGAGATAGGAACCGCCGTTCTTCGGCCCGCTCGCGTTGTGCTGCGTCATGGCGCCGTCACCGGAGTGCTGAGCCACGCCGCGGCCTGGGCGATGTCGGCGGCGAAACGGCCGTCGACGACGAAGGTGACGGCGCGCGTCGCGCGATGCTCGATGCGGACCAGGCGCGGGTATTCGCGGCAACGCGTCTCGAAGAACGTGGCGCGCGTGTTCCGGCCCTTCGCCGGATCGAAGTTGCAGCGCGCAGTGCGGCCGGGGTGATGGTCTCGTTCAACGTTTTCCCTCCTCTTCCAGGCGGTTCAAAATCCACTTCGTCACGTCGAGCTGGTCGTCCGCCGACCTTGGCGTATTCGACATCGCGCACCTGGCTGACAGGGATGCAGATGTCGCGGGCGGCGCCGGTCTCACGGAAATAGAGCGAGCGCTCGCCGATCGACACGATGCGCCCCTCCAGCGTCTCGAAGGGCGGGCGCGGGCTCACGGCTTCACCTCGATGCCGGGCGCCACGGCGGCCAGGGCTTTCGCGATCTCGTCGATCAGCTCGCCGACCGTATCGATATTGGCGTCGGGGCCGACATTCAGTTCGGCATCGTCGCCGAGATATTCTTCCTGCCGAAGATCGCTTATCACTCGCTCGACAATGCGTTCGATATCGCCAGTCCAGATGCCGAGGTAGGTCAGTTGATCGTCCTTCATCCGCAGTTCGCGGGCGCGCGCGAGCAGCAGTTCGCCGATCGCCCTCCTTGACCATGCCGCCGATATCGGCGGGGCCGCGGCGGCGGCGTGCGCTTGATGCGGGTCATGGCAGAACCACCTTTCCGGCTACGCCGGCGGCGGCCTTCTCGTTCTGACGATTGCGGAAATGTTCCGTCGGAAGCGAAAGGACACGCTCGAATTCGCGGATTTCCTCGGCCTCAGCATCAATGTTGGCGAAATGGGCCAGCGCCAGGAGCGCTATTCCAAGGCCGCCGATTTCCCGAGGAAGCTTCCCCGTTGGGCGCGCATACACGTAGCTGACCAGTCGGTGGACCTCTTCTTCAAAGACGCCGCCGGCCTGGCCGACCTCGATGGCCTCTTCGATCACCCGCTTGCAGCGTTCGACGCGATCGAGGGCGGTCATGCCGAAGGTGTCGTAGGCCCAGTCGAGCATCGCGACTTGCCGCAGAAACCTGTTAGCGCGGCCAGCCAGAGACATCAGTTGGCGGTTTAGCATCGGCCTTTCTCCATGGCATCGACCAGCAGCCTGGTCAGTTCGGGCGACGAGGCGCAGCGCACCGGAAAGCGCAGTGCGACACCGAGCTCGGCGGCCGCGGCGTCGGCCAAGTCGTTCACTTCGACGTCGCACATGCCGTAGGCGTCGAAGTCGCCGGCCTCGAAACAGTCGCGCTCGCCGGCGTAGAGCGCGAGCAGCGCATGCACGACGGCGCTGGCGATCAGCGCGTTGAGGAAGCGGCGATCGTCGGGTGTCAACGCGACGAGGTTCGCCAGCGACGCCGCCGGCACGGGGATGCCCGCACCGAATTCGTCGCTCATGGCGCCCTCGCCACGCGGATGGGTTCGCTCTGCATTTCGGCCCAGACGCGATCGGCGACTTCGAGCGCGGCGCGAAGGTTCTCGCGCACCTCGGCCAACTTCTCGAACCGGCCCATGCCGTGCGCCGGGGCGTGCCGCAGGAAGGCGAGGCCCGCCGCCGCGTCGCGCGCGGCGGTGTGGGCGAGGCCGATGTCGATGGCGTTGGCCTCCTTGCGCAGGATCGCCGGCACCGTGTCGGCCGCGCCGACCAGGACAGCGGCTTCGGCCTCCGCCAGGAGACGCGCCGCCGCCTTTCCCGTGCGGTGGCTGGGCATCACGACCTTCATCGGCCGGTCTCCTTCTCTGGATAGGGGATCGTCTGGCCGTCGCCATTCGGGTCGTAGACGCCGGCTTTGCGGATCACAGGCGCCTTGGGGCCGAGATCGCGGCGCAGGATGAAGGTGATGAAGCCGTTCGACGTCGGCGCGTAGCCGCACGCGCGGGACGCGGCGGTTCTTCCGCCCTTGGGCGAACACCACGCCGGCGCGCTCCAGCGCGTCGAGATAGTTGCGCGCGCCGGACGTCAGTTTTCTCGCTGTCGCTGTCTCTGCGCGCCGTCGCGATCAGCTCGGGCAAGGTGCCGCGCTTCTTGATCCGCAGCGCCCGCCACAGCCGCTCGCGGAATGTGTCGGCGACGATGCGCGGCGCCGTAACCTTGCTGATGCGCGCGCCGCAGGCGATCTTGTCGCCCCGCCGCAGGAACTGCATCCCCTCGCGCGTGATGCCATAGACCGTAATGCCGCGAGGATGGGCGACACGGCCGCCCGTTGGCGTGCCATCTACCCCTTCGAAGGTCATGGCCGACACGAGGAAGCGCTCGCGCAACCGCCCGAGCGCCTTCAATACGCGCCGCCTAAGCGGCGTATGCGCGCCGCGCGGTGCATCGGCATCAATCGCCATGCATATCTGCTCGGCGCTCGCCGCGCGGCCGATCATGCCAAGGATGGCAAGCACCTGGTTGCAGCCGCAGTCAGTCATCGGCGCCCTCCGGCACGTCGCGATCGTCGTTGAGCAGTCGCTTGTTGCCCCAGTTCTCCGGCGTGATCTCGGCTCGGCTGCGCTTGGCCTGGGCGTCGACGAAGGCGATGGCGTTCTTGATGGCGCGCAGCCGCCCGCCGGTGCGCTGGTGGATCAGCTTGACCATGTCGTCGGAGATCTTCGCGTCGGTGAAGGCGGCGCACATGGCGCGCACGTCCTTCACCCGACGCCGCTCCGACGGTCACCGTGGTGCAGATGCGCGAATGCACCATCGGGTAGCGCGTCTTGAGATCGCCGACGATGTGCTTCATGCCGACTACATCTGCGCACCTTCGTGGTGTCGGCGATGTCGCGCAGCGTCTCGATCAGCGGCAGGCGGCGGGCGACGTGGTCCCGCCTCGTCGATGATGATCATGAACTCCGGATGCTGTTCGAGCTTGACCTGGATTTGCTCGGCCACCATGCGGACGAGCTCCTTGGTCCGGGCGTTGTGGCGCGGCTTGAGGCCGAGCTCGAACGCCATCTCCTCCAGCATCCAGCTCGGCGTCCATTCCTCCATGGCGCGCAGGAAGACGGTGGGGTTCTGCGCCGCGTACCACTCGCAGGTCTCGCTCTTGCCGTAACCGACGTCGCCGGACACGACGAGAATGTTGGCCTCGCCGCGCCGCGGGCGTGCAGCGCCTGGACGCCGTCAAGGATGAGCTGGACGTTGGACAGCGTGCGGGACGAATTTGGGTTCCTTCATGGCGCGCCTCAGCCCAGAAACGTCAGGTAGAGGGCGCCGGCAGGTGTCGGCGTGTCGGCGCCACTTCATGACCCTCGCGACTGACACGGCCCTTCGTGACATGGGACCCGTCCACGACGCGCCTATCCGGCATTCCCCTCTGCAAGATTTTGCGAGGGCCTTTCGCGGCGGCCCTCTTTTCGTCGGGCTTCTTCGTCCAGTACTTGCTGCTCATTGCGTCTGCTCCTTTGTTACGCTTCAGCGGCGATGGGCTCGGATCGAGCCGCCGCGAGTTTCAGTTGGAAGGTTCTGTTCTTCGCGAGATCGGCGAAGTAGTCGGCGTCCTGCGCATCGAGCGCGTTGCCGGCGGCGAGGTGTTCTTGCGCCCAGCGCCAGAAGCCCATCGGGGTGTTGAAGTCGGGCCGCTCGTAGCCGTCGCATTGCGTCATGCGCGGCGCCGGCGCGGCGTTGCGCGCGTCGATCTCGGCAATGATCGCGTCGGCATTGGCGCTCTGCGCCGCCGTCGGCGCGTTCGGCTTCGCCGGGCCGCGGAATTCGTCCAACGCGTCGGCGGCGCGCTGCGCCTCGATCAGGCGCCGCGGGTTGGCGACGCGCATCGCCTCGCGCGAGGCATCGCTCAGCGCGTCCAGCGGCGGCGCGCCATCGTTGGCCGCCTCGCCGAGCATGCGGTCCAGGAAGCCGGCGAGCGGGTGAACCTTCTGGACCGCCTGGTTGTCGGCGACGATCTGGCGCCGGCGCGTGTCGTAGCTTTTGACCGCCGCGATCGCGATCCGCTGGCGGTCGCCGCCCGTGATCTCGACGCATTCGGCGACACACAGGAACGTGCTGCGGTCGGCGCTGTAGACCGAGATATAGCCCAGATCGTGCGGGTCGAGCCGCACATGCACGCGCCGGCCCATATGCTCGCCCAGCGCGCCGGCGATGTAGAGGCGGCTGTCGATGCGGATACCGCGCTTGCCGACGTTTCGGATGCCGCTGGCGCCGGGCGCGTCGAACAGCAGGCGGTCGAGCGCGCGCTCGTCCTGCAGGCGGACCACCGCGTCCTGAAACGCATCGGCCTTTTGCCAGGGGCTTGTGCCGTTCTTAAGACCCTCATGAGGCGCCTGCTCGTAGACGTCGCGCAGCCAGGCATCGAGGCGCGCCTGCAGCTGCTCCGGCGTGTACGGCGTCTCGATCACCATGCGCGCGTTGTCGCCGAAGCGGTGCTCGAACGAGGCGCGGTTCTCTATCGCCTTGCGCTCGGCGACGTTGGAGCCGACATAGTGCGGGACCAGCGGGAAAAAGCCGTGGTTGAGCGTGCCGAAGAAGCGCTCGATGAAGGGCTTCTCGTCGGGATGGAAGGGGCGGGAGAACTCGATCTCGATCCCGAGATCGGCGCAAAGGCGTTCCACGTCTCGCGCCGTGAACTCCTTGCCGTTGTCGGTCTTGATCTTCGCCGGCAGGCCCCAGGCGAGGATTGCCTTGCGGAACAGCGCCTGGGTCGCGGCGGCGCGCGGCTTGTCGGACACCAGCAGCACGGCGCGGCGGGTGAACACGTCGATGACGCCGGTGATGCTGCAGCGTTTGAGGCTGTTGCCGACCAGGCACATGGCGTCCGCCACGGTGGCGTCCAGCTCCCAGCGCGCGTTGATGAAGGTCACGTCCTCGTCGCGCCGGCCGAAAGCGGGGCGGAAATGCGAGCGCGCCTGGTCGGGGTAGTTCATCACCGCGTAGGCGGCGCGCTCATCCTTGCGGAAATTCCGGAGGAAGAGCTGCAGGGTGCGCAGCGCGACGGTGTAGTTCCAATCGTCCTCAAGCGCCTTCTGGATTTGCATGGCGCTCCACGTGGTTTGCGCCGTCGCGATCATCAGCGTCGCGGCGCGAAGCTGCGGGTTCTTCTCGAAGATCGTGGTGCCGGGGGGGCGGCCGCGCCGATCGACCAGGGCGCCGTGCCCGCCGTGGCGGATTTTGCTTTCCCAGGCGCGCAGCTGGTGCGGCGCGACGCCGGGCGCGATGCGATAGACCCATTCGGGCAGGACTTCGGCGAGCTGCGGCAATTGCCGGCCGTTGTAGAAGCCGCTGAACAGCGCGAGGCCTTCGCCCTTGGGATGGTTGTAGCGGGCGATGAAGTCGCCCGCGGCCTTGACGATCAGCAGCCGCGCGTCGGCGTGGGTGTACTTGACGCTCTCGCGCGCCTTGGGCGCGAGGAGCGTGAGCGCGGTGCCCGCCGCCGGCGCGGCATGGCGTTTCAGATATTCGTCGCGCGCCTCGCGCGGCAGGTCGGACCAGTGGAATTCCCGCCCGCCGCCGCGCCCGTCGCGCTTGCGGGTCTTGACGCCGGCGTCCGTGATCAAACGGTTGACGCTGCGCTTTGTAGAAGGCAACCCCGGCAGGCCTTCAGCCGCGGCCTCGGCGGCGGTCAGCCATTCCTTGTTCGGCGGCAGCGCGGGCAGCGTCATGGGCGCTTGCTCCGCTTCGCGACTCGGCGGACTTTGGCGGGCGATGAGCTACTATTCGAATTGGGCGTCGCTGAGGGACGAACTGCGGGACGACCTGACGGCTCACTATAGCGTCCGTGATCTCCGGTCTTCGCTTGCCGCGATTGGAAAATCCCGGGTGCGATCAGTTGCGGCTCAATCGCTGCCGTTTCTCCGGCGCTATATAGCGAGTTCGCCATCGAAGCGACTGACGATGCTGTCGAAGATGGACGACGGCGAGCGATTGTCGACGCGGTTTTTGGCGTGGCAAATCGCCGACCTGGCAGTGCGTCAGCAGGACATATTGCCTGCAGCAGCGCGAGGCAAAGGATATCGGGAAACGTTAGGGGAAGTTGCCGACGCAGCTTTGCAAAGATGGATGCTGCCGTTCCCTCAATGGCCGTTTGGAAAGCCTGATCCATTTGAAGAGTGATCTTCATGCGCGCCCCGCCGGCAATGTGTTGAGCAATCCAGGCTCGCGCGCGATCTCGATGCGGAAGTCCTGGATGTCGGCGACCACGTCGCCGGCGCCGAGCAGCGACATCGCCGCGACGGCGAATATCTCGCCGTCCTCGTCGCGAAGCTGCAGGTGGATTTGCCCCGACGGCCCGCGCGCGACGGTCAGGCTCGAAGCGAAGGTGAGAAGCGGGCCGCTCATGGCGTCACCCCCCCCATCCGACACGACGACAATTGTCGCCCTATTCATGGGAGCCGCCGATCTGGGAAGGGCTGGCGCGACGGCCGCTTCGCGGCCGGCGTTGCACACCCGCTTCGCGGGCGATGCGGGCGACCGTGCCTTCGCTCACCAGCCAATCCAGGCTGATCTGCATGTAGGTGCGGGTGCCACGGCGGATTTCGCCGGCGATCTCGGCGATCTGTTCCGGCGCAAGCCAGTCCATCTTCGCGCGCACGGCGGGATCAGCCAATGCGGCCTTGCGGGCCGCCGACATCTTCGCGCGCACGGCGGGATCAGCCCATGCGGCCTTGCTGGCCGCCGACATCTTCGCGCGCACGGCGGGATCAGCCCATGCGGCCTTGCGGGCCGCCGACATCTTCGCGCGCACGGCGGGATCAGCCCATGCGGCCTTGCGGGCCGCCGACATCTTCGCGCGCACGGCGGGATCAGCCCATGCGGCCTTGCTGGCCGCCGACATCTTCGCGCGCACGGCGGGATCAGCCCATGCGGCCTTGCGGGCCGCCGACATCTTCGCGCGCACGGCGGGATCAGCCCATGCGGCCTTGCGGGCCTGAATTGCTTTGGAGGCGAAGCTCGGGTCGGCGTGCATCGCCTTCATCCGTTCGCCGGCGCGGCGGGCAGCATCGCTGCCGGGCTTAGGTCCGCGCTTGCCCATCAGACGGCCACCGCAACAAGCTCGCGGCGCTTCACGATCTTCAGCGCGCGATATCTGAGCGGATGGAAGGTCTGTTCGTTCTTGAGCCGGATTGCCGGGGGTGCCCCCTCCTTGAGCGAGCCACGAAGGATCACGCAGCCGATCCACATCGCCTGCTGGCACGGCCCGCAATCGATGACGGTGACGAGTTCGCCGGTCTGGCGCAGATCGAACCAGGTGAAGTCCTGGCCCCGGTCCTCGAAATGGACACGCGTGATCGTCGTGAGCGTGTGCGTCGGCTTGCCAGCGGCGCGGGCCATCAGAACCTCCACGTTGTTGCGAGACAGATCGCGATGCCCAGGGCGTTGCCCGTGGCGATGCCGGCGATCGCGGCGATGTCAAGAACGTTCCGTCCGCGAACTTCTCCGCTGCCGTCGCGCTGGTGAAGGCCGAGTTTGATCATCTCACCGGCTCAAAATGATGGAGGAGTTGGCGCCGACCAGGATCGCTGCGATCTCAAGCGTGCGGCGCATGTGAAGATGGCGGTCTTCTCCCAACTCCTGTTTGACGGCCGCAATGGCCGCCAGGGCAGCGCGCGCGGTTTCCTCCGGCGTCGGCGCCGGCTTGGTCGGGTCAGACATCTGAGGTTCTCCGTTGATCACGATCGCCCCCACGGGAGCAGGACGAAGATCGCCAGCCCGATGAATGGGCCGATCAGCACGCCGAGCACGGCGGCGATGTAGGTGCGCGCGCTCACGCGGCGCTCCGCTGGCGATGCTGGCTGGCCCAACGCCGGTTGTCGGATTTGCCGGCGGCGTAGCGGTCCGGCCAGATATCTTTCGCGGCGACCTTGAGAAAGCGCGCGATGATCTGCTCGCCGTCGTAAAGTGGGCGGTACAGCGCGTTGCGCAGGTAGCTTTCGCAGCGGCCGTTTCGGAGCGAGAGCGAAGACAGGGTCTCGCCGCGCTTACGGATCGCCGCCTTGACATCCTCCGGGTGCCATCCGGATAAAGGTCGGGTCGGGGGACTCATTGCGCTGATCGGCTCCCGCGGCAGGCCACCTATAGTTCGGGTGGCCTTACTTTTGTTCGCATCAGTGACGAACGTCACGGACTATCTTCTTGGTAAACGGTCTTTAGTCCGTGTGTCAAGAATATAGTTCGGATGGAGGCGGTTTTGGCGGGAAGGGCCGATACGAGGGCGGTGGCGCCCGGCTTGAAGGAAGGCGGCGCCGCCTTCCGATCTGACTTCGTCGACCGATTGACCTGGCTATTGAACCAGTTCCCGACACGGTCGGAAGCGGCCGCCATAGCGGGCGTGACGACTGACATGCTCGCGAAATATGTTCGCCACGGCACCAAGCCTCCGCCGACGCCCGCGTTCGATGTGATCGCCCGACTTTGTGTTCGGCGCGGCGTATCGATCGATTGGCTTTGGACGGGGGCGGGCCGTCGCGACGACGACGCGCCAGTCGATGACGACCATGTGCGCGTTCCGATCTATGACATCCGCGCCGGCCTGGGCAGCGGCCAGACCGCCGAAGACGAAACGCCGACAGGGTACTTCACGCTTCCAAAGAGCGTGATCCTCGCGCACGGCATGAACCCCGCAGGGGTGGAGATGGGCCGCGGCATCGGCGACTCCATGCGCGGCACGATCGAGGATGGCGACCCGATGTTATGGGACCGCACCGATCGCGAGGCGAGGGACAAGGTGTTTCTAATGCGACGCGGAGGTCAGCTCGTCGTCAAGCGCCTCCAGTTGAAGACGGACGGCACCGTCATCTTGAAATCGGACAACCCCGCTTATGAGGACGAAGTGCTGCCGCGCGACGAAGCCGACAGCCTGGAGATCATCGGCCGCGTCGGTATGGTGCTGCGCTCGATCTGATTATTTTGGCGTTCGGCCGGCGGCGCGATCTGCCGCCACATGCTCGGCTATGCACTTCTGCACATCCGCTATAGATGCCAAGTCGTCAGCGCACCTCGCCGCAATCTTGGTCACGTAGCGCTGGTAGGAGCGACTTGCCGGCGGCGTGTGAGCGGCGTTGCCAGGTGCCGTTGGTGCAGGGGCGCCCGCCGAAGAAGTGGCAGCGGCGGCGTCAAGAAGGCGCTGCCGATCTTTCGCAATTCCGCCCATCACGACCAGGACTACGCTCGTAGCGACAAAGCCAGCCAACAACACACCAATGACCACTCTCGCGGCGCGCGACACGGGGGGTGGCGGTTGAATTCGTGTGCAGTGAGGGCAAGCCACAGCGTCAAGCCGCATTTCCTCTCGGCAATAAACACAGCGGCGCATCGCGAAACTCTCCTCTAAAGAGCCTATCCAAGCACCGCTTTTTCTAGCCTCAAAATCGGTTGATCGGATTCGTTAACGCGGGCGGCGCGTTGGCGAAGTGGGACAAGTGGGCGAACTGGGCCATCGCGCTGTTGATCATGAGGGTGTCGGTCTGCGTCTATTCAATGGCTTAGCACCACGCCCCGCGCCGTTTTTGTTGCGCGGTCGGGGATCCCGCTTGCGCGCGCCCCGTCTCGCCCCGTCGCCTCAAAGTGCAGGATATCCCAGCAAATCCCGCCTTATCTCGCCAAATCCCGCATCCCCGCCCCTGCACGTGTTTGTTTGCGCGGTACAGGTCGCTGCGCCGCATCGGCGACTGACGGCGCCACGAAACTACGGGGTATGTCGGACCGGGGGCTGGTGGGCGCGACAGGGATCGAACCTGTGACCCCTACCATGTCAAGGTAGTGCTCTCCCGCTGAGCTACGCGCCCTAAGCCAGTCATGACGGGCGGTCTCTATAGCCTTGGGCCAGAGGGTGGGCAAGCGAGGGTTTGAATTCGCGATTTGACGCCCCAGGGGCCAAAAAGGGCCCGCGGCGGCCGGGGCCGCCACGGGCCAGGCACTGAAGGAGCCGCCGCCTTGGCCGTTAACGGCGGGCCGTCTTCAGGTCGAATTTGACCGCGGCGAGGGTCTGGCTGGCGACCGCCGCGCCGCCCTGGATCGCCGGCTTGTATTTCCAATGCGAGACCACCCAGGCGATGGCGGCCTGATCGAGTTCGGGGAAGCCGCTCGACTGCGCCACGACAGCCGACGCGACGTCGCCCTGCGGGGTCACGACCAATTGCAGCGTCACCGTACCCTGGTGCGACGCCACCCGAGCCGCGACCGGATAGGGCGGCACGGTGTGGGTGTTGGACAAGCCCGAAGCCCCCGAATCGGCGACGGGCGGCTGCGGATCGATCGGCACCGGCACGACATTGATGGCCGGCGGCTCGGTATTGGCGATCACGATGTCCGGCGTCGGAACGGTTACTTCGGTGGGCTGCGTCGGCCGCTCCAAGGTGGGCGTCGGCGGCAGCAGCACCGGTTTTGTTTCCGCAGCCTTTTCGAGCGTCACTTCGATCGGCGGCCTGACCGCCTCGATGGCCTTGCCGATCATGCCGTTCATCAGGCCCCAGATCGCCGCGACATGCAGCAGGGCGACGCCGCCGATGATCATCGCGCGGCGCGGCGTCATGCCGGAGGGCCGCGAACTCAGAATATTATGCTGTACCGCTTCCATTTGTTCTCTCCCCGTCTTCGCCGCCGCGGAATCGCGAAAGCGGCGGCCCGGCCGGAGTCGTCTCGGACGTCGCCGGACCACTAAAGGGATAACGCGCAAATCCGGCGCTCCGCGGGCGCCAATGTGGCGATGCCGCCCCATTGACTGTGTAAATGATCGACGCTTTGGGGAACGAAACGGGGCGTTGCGAAACGAGGGCGGCGCGCCGTCAGGCCGCGATCATGCGGTCCACCTCGGCGACGATCTCGCGCAAGTGGAACGGCTTCGACAGGACCTTGGCCTGCTTGGGCGCGTTGGACGAGGAATGCAGCGCCACGGCGGCGAAGCCGGTGATGAACATGATCTTGAGCGCGTTGTTCAGTTCGGCGGCGCGCTTGGCGAGCTCGATGCCGTCCATGCCGGGCATCACGATGTCGGTCACCAGCAGGTCGAAGCGGAAGCCCTTGAGGCATTCGAAAGCGTCACCGCCGTCGCCGAAATCGGTGACGTCGTGCCCGGCCTTGACCAGCGCCTGCGCCAGGAACTTGCGCAGGCTTTCGTCGTCTTCCGCCAAAAGGATATGCGCCATCGCCCTGCTCTCGCGCTGCCAATAAACCGTATAATAGGCAAACCGTAAACCGCAGTTAACGGCGGGGGCGGAAACCCGCCCGCGCGGCCCCGATCGGGGCTTTCCGGCGCTTGATCGCAGCGGCGTCTTGGTGGTCCACTGGCGGGCAGGCGCGCGAATCGGATGGTCATGGCAGGCAAGGACGAACAGATCGGCGAGGACGACCAGGCGGCGCTCTACGCCGAGCCGTTCCGCATCCTGCGCCCGTTCCGCCAGACCGTGCCCTTCGTCTTCGCCTCGCCCCATTCGGGGCGGGCCTACCCCGCCAGTTTCGTGACGCAAAGCCGCCTGAACGCGACCGCGCTGCGCCGCTCCGAGGACGCCTTTGTCGACGAATTGTTCTGTGGCGCGGTGGCGCTGGGGGCGCCGATGCTGGCGGCGCGCTTCCCGCGCGCCTTCCTGGACGCCAACCGCGCCCCGGCCGAGATCGACAGCGCCATGTTCGACGGCACCCTGCCCGTCGCCGTGGATGTGCCGAGCCCGCGCGTCAATGCCGGACTGGGCGTCATTCCGCGCATCGTGCGCGACGGGGCGGAGATCTATCGCGGCAAGCTGAAGCCCGGCGACGCGGAAGAGCGGCTGACCAAGCTTTACCGGCCTTATCATGCGGCCCTGGCGCAGCTGATCGAAGAGACGCGGACGCAATTCGGCGTCGCGGTGGTGATCGATTGCCACTCCATGCCGTCCGCTGCGGCGATTCCGGACGTCGTCTTGGGCGACCGCTATGGCATGGCGGCGGCGCCGGCGGTCACACGGGCCGCCGAGCTCGCCTTCGAGGCCTTCGGCTTCAGCCATGCCCGCAACACGCCCTATGCCGGGGGCTACACCACGCAACTGCATGGCCGGCGCGAGCGCGACGTGCATGCGCTCCAGGTCGAGATCAACCGGGCGCTCTATCTGGACGAGGAGCGCATCGCCAAGGGCCCGCGCTTCGAGCTCGTCCATGCCCGCCTGACCGAGGCCCTGACCCGGCTGGTCGCCATCGAGCCGGCGCTGCTGGCGCGCCGGCCGACCCATATCGCCGCCGAATAATCAGAAAAAAGGCCGCTCCCGAAGGAGCGGCCAAGTTCAGGGAGGAAACGCCCAGGAAGGGCAGGCGGCATGAACAACGGGAGGTCAGTCATGCCGCGCTGCAACAATATGGACCGGAGACCCCTGCTGCGCAAGTCCAAAATTGCGGCATTTTGTGCAAAAAAGCCAGTATTTCTGCGGCATTCGGCTCAATTTCGAGGCAGACATCTAAAATCGTTCTAATGGTGCGACGCAACAGCAGGGTCAAGTTTCGGGCCGGTCCCAGGACCGAAAACCCAGGATTCACGGGATCGTCACCGCACCGCAACAAGGGATTCGCAAAGCGGCCATAGTCAGACGGCCAGAAAGCGGGCGCTGATTCGCGCCCTTTTTTGGAGCGCGACGCATGGCCCGTATCGCCTGGCTGGTTCCGCCGCCGCCCGTAAGCTTCCGGCCCGCCCATCCGCCCGGGGGGGCGCCCCAGAGCCGTCCACAGCACCGGCATCGCACCATCTTCATCTCGGACATCCATCTGGGCACAAGAGGCTGCAAGGCCGACTTCCTGGCCGACTTCCTCGCCCACAACGCCGCCGAGACTCTTTTCCTGGTGGGCGACATCGTCGACGGCTGGCAGCTCAAGCGGCGCTGGTTCTGGCCCGAAGCGCACACCAAGGTGGTGCACGAAATCCTGCGCAAGGTCGACGAAGGCACCCGCGTCATCTTCGTGCCGGGCAATCACGACGAATTCCTGCGCCCGTTCTGCGGCCGGCACTATGCCGGGGTCGAGGTGGTGCGCGAGACGATCCACGAGACCGCCGATGGCAGGCGCCTTCTGGTCATCCACGGCGACCAGTTCGACGGCGTCATCAACTTCGCCCGCTGGCTCGCCCATCTCGGGTCCTGGGCCTATGACAAGGCGCTGGCCGCCAACGAGATGCTGCATGCCGTCAGGCGGGCGATCGGCCTGCCCTATTGGTCGCTGTCCAACTGGCTCAAGCACGCGGTCAAGGACGCCGTCGAATATGTCTGCCGCTTCGAGGAAGTGGTGGCGCATGCCGCCGAACAGCGCGGCTTGGACGGCGTCATCTGCGGCCACATTCATCAGGCCCAAATCCGACAGATCGGCAAAGTCCTGTATCTCAACGATGGAGACTGGGTTGAAAGCTGCACGGCCCTTGTCGAAGATGCCCGCGGACATCTGGAGATCGTCCGTTGGGCCGCTCCTGCTTCTACGCCAGCCTACGACGGTGCCGCAGCCGGCCAAGCCGCGCCTGTACCCGCGTAGGATTCGCCGCTTGACGGCCGGCGGTCCCGCCGGCCGCTTTCCCGTGCCCGGCCGGGAGCATCTCAGAGTCCTCATCGTCACAGACGCCTGGCGCCCGCAGGTCAACGGCGTGGTGACCACCCTGGAACTGCTGGGCCGCGAACTGCGCGCGCTGGGCCATGAAGTGCGCTACGCGACGCCGGAAGGGCGTTTCACGCTGCCGCTGCCGACCTATCCCGACATCCGCCTCGCCTTCTTCCCGCGCGAGGGCCTGGAGAAGCTGATTCGCGAATTCGCGCCCGACGCGGTGCATATCGCGACCGAGGGCACGATGGGGCTTTCGGCACGCGCGATCTGTCTCAAGCACGGCATCGAGTTCACCACCGCCTATCACACCCGCTTCCCCGAATATGTCCATGTGCGCTTTCCCTTCGTGCCCGAGAGCCTGGTGTGGCGCTTCGAGCGCTGGTTCCACCGCGGCGGCGTGGCGACGATGGCGCGCACCCCATCGATGAAGCGCGAACTGGAAAAACACGGCTTTCGCAATGTGCGGCTGTGGGAGGGCGGCGTCGACGTCGACCTGTTCCGGCCGATGCCGGATGTCGTCCTGCCTTTTCCCAAGCCGATCTTCCTGTATGTCGGGCGCGTCGCGATCGAGAAGAACATCGACGCCTTCCTCAAGCTCGACCTGCCGGGCACCAAGGTCGTGGTCGGACCGGGGCCGGCCCGCGAGGCGCTCGCCCGCAAATACCCGGACGCCAAATTCCTGGGGCCCAAGTCCGGCGAGGACCTGGTGCGGATGTATGCCGGCAGCGATGTGAACGTGTTCCCCAGCCTGACCGAGACGTTCGGGCTGGTCATGCTGGAGGCGCTGTCCTGCGGCACTCCGGTGGCGGCCTTCCCGCACGAGGTTCCCAAGGACGTGGTCGGCGCCTGCGCCGCCGCGGCGCTGGACGCCGATCTGGGCGCGGCCTGCCGCAAGGCCCTCACCTTGCCCCGGGAGGCGGCGCGGGCCTTCGCGCTGGAGCGCTCGATCCGCGCCTCGACCCGGCAATTCCTGGGCAATCTGGTGGTCGAACAGCCGCACGAGGCCTGATTTCCCGGGCGGCCAAGCTGGGCTAGAACAACAGCGGTTTCTCGAGCGCCCGCCCCCTTACCCATGGTCAGTACCGAACCGCGTGCGCTCAAGCTCAGCATCCAGGAATGGCTGTTCCTCGGACTCACCGTTGCGTTCTGGGGTCTCTATGTCCTGTGGCTGGGCAAGGACACGTCGTGGGATTTCCGCAACTACCACTGGTACATCCCCTATGCCTTCCTGAACGGGCGCGAGCCCATCGACATGCTCGTGGCGCACCAGGCGAGCTACTACAACCCGTTCCAGGACATTCCGTTTTATCTGCTGGCGACGCACACGCCAGCCTGGTTCGCGCTGTTCACACTGGGCGCGGTGCAGGGCTGCAACGTCATCCCGCTCTACATCATGGGGCGCCAGACGCTGCGCATCGAGGACTACAAGCTGGGCGCAGGCGCCCTGGCGCTGCTGGGGCAGACCGGCGGGCTTGGCCTCAACATGTTCGGCACGACCTACTACGACAACACGATGAGCGTGCTCATCCTGTCGAGCATCGCGATCCTGGTGGTCAACCGCAAAGGCCTGAGCGAGGGACCGTTGTGGCAGGCGGCGGGAATCGCGGCGGGCGCCGGCCTGCTGACCGGCAGCACGGTGGGCCTCAAGCTGCCGGAGGCGCCGTTCGCGCTCGGCTTCGCCGCGGCGCTGGTGGCGCTGGGCGGCAGCTGGAAGCACCAGAGCGTGCGCCTGCTCGCGGGCGGGCTCGCCGGACTGGCCGGCGTCGTTCTCTTCATGGGCTATTGGACGCTGCATCTGGAGCAGACCACCGGCAATCCGCTGTTCCCCTATTTCAACGAGGTGTTCAAATCGCCGCTGGCACTGCCCGCGCCCTATCGCGACATGCGCTTCCTGCCGACGAGCTTCTGGAAAGCGGCGCTGTTCCCGATCCTGTTCACCGTCGATTGGCGCATCGCCGACGACATCCCGCTGCGCGACATGCGCGTCATGCTGGCCTATCTCACCGGGATCGTCGCGATCATCGTGTGGACCCTTGGCCGGCGCTCCAAGGACCCGCTGGTGATCCCGGAGGCGGCGCGGCCGATCCTGGCCTTCGCGGCGGTATCCTACCTGGTGTGGCTGAAGCTGTTCGCGATCTACCGCTATATCGTCGGGCTCGAGATGCTGGCGCCGCTGATCATCGCCATCGCCATCGGCGTATTGCCGATCCCGCGCCGGGCGCAGCTCGTCGCCCTGGCGGTCCTGTTCCTCGCCATGGCCGCGTTCACCCATGTCGAATACATCGAGCGGGCGCCGGTGAGCGATCCCTACGTCCAGGCCGACGTGCCGAAGATCGAGCACCCCGAGCGCGCCATGGTGCTGCTGACCGGCGTCGGGCCGCTCGGCTTCATCGCGCCGTCCTTCCCCGAGAAGATACCCTTGCTGCGGATCGACGGCTGGATGGTGCAGCCGCAGGACGGCACCAGAATCACCAAGATGATGAAAGGGCGGGTGTTCGAGCACATTAACAAGAAGAAAGATCTCTATGTGCTGGCGGACGCCTATGACATGGGGCGGGCGCGCGACGCCCTGGCGGAGTATCACTTGCGCATCGACTGGCTGAAATGCACGGTGTTCGACAGCAACATCATCGGCGACTATGAGTTCTGCCCGTTGTTCAAATGGCCCCGACCATGATCGAGATCGCCGTCATCCTGCCCTGCTACAACGAGGAAGCCGCGATCGGAAAGACGGTGCGCGATTTCCGCGCCGCGCTGCCGAACGCCACGGTCTATGTCTACGACAACAATTCGAAGGACCGCACCGCCGAGGTGGCGCGGGACGCCGGCGCCATCGTGCGCAACGAGCGGCGGCAGGGCAAAGGCAACGTCATGCGGCGGATGTTCGCCGATGTCGAGGCCGACATCTATGTCCTGGCCGACGGCGACGACACCTATGACGCCACGGCGGCGCCGGCGCTGATCGCAAGGCTGGTGGAAGACGGCCTCGACATCGTGACCGGCGCGCGAGTGCACACCGAAGCGGCGGCGTTCCGCGCCGGGCATGTCTGGGGCAACAAGATGCTGACCGGGCTGACCTCGATGATCTTCAACGTCAAGCTCGGGGACATGCTGAGCGGCTATCGCGTGATGTCGCGCCGCTTCGTGAAATCCTTTCCGTTCACCGCCGAGGGCTTCGGCATCGAGACCGAGCTGACGGTGCATGCGGTGCGCCTGATGATGCCGATGGTCGAAGTCGAAACCGCCTACAAGGAGCGGCCGCCGGGATCGGTGAGCAAGCTGTCGACCTATCGCGACGGCTTCCGCATCCTGTTCACCATCGCGCGCATGCTGCGCGAGGAGCGGCCCTTGCTGTTCTTCAGCGTCATCGCGGCGCTGTTCGCCGCCGCCTCGGTCGCGCTCGGCACCTCGATCCTGATCGAGTACCTGCACACCGGGCTGGTGCCGCGCCTGCCGACCGCCTTGCTGGCGACCGGCCTCATGGTCATCGCCTTCCTGTCGCTGATGAGCGGGCTGATCCTGGACACGGTGACGCGCGGACGCTGGGCCAACAAGCGGCTGGCCTATCTGGCGGTGCGCGGACCGCAGCACCTCAAGCTGCCGTGAACCTGGAGCAGCGCCTTCGCGCCTTGCTGCGCTCGCGCTTCGCGCGCTTCGCCGCCGTGGGCGCCGCCGGCTTCGTGGTCGACGAGGCAGTGCTGACGGTCGGCCATTACCTGTTCGGACTCGATCCCTATGTCGCGCGCATCGTCTCGATCCTTTGCGCCATGACCTTCACCTGGTGGGGCAACCGCACGCTGACCTTCGCCGAGCACGCGGCGAGCGGCGGCGCGGCGGAGCTGCTGGGCGAATGGGCGAAGTTCGTCGCCGCCAATGCCCTGGGCGCGCTGGCGAACTATGCGGCCTATACGCTGCTGGTGACGTTCGCGGCGCGTCCCCTCGGTCACCCGCTGGTCGCGACCGCGATCGGCGTCGGCGTCGGACTGGCGTTCAATTTCACGCTGTCGAAGCGTTTCGTGTTTCGCGCGGACTGATCACCAGACTTTCATCCGGTCCTTGGGCGCGCGGTAGAGCTTGTCTCCCGGCTTCACGCCGAACGCCTTGTACCAGGCGTCGATGTTCTGCAGCGGGAGCGCGGTGCGGGCGCCGGGCGGGGAATGCGGATCGGAGACGATGCGCTGGCGGGCGTTGTCGTCGCGGTTCTTGAGACGCCAGATCTGGGCCCAGCCGAGAAAGAAGCGCTGGTCGCCGGTGAGGCCGTCCAGCACCGGGGCGGGCTTGCCCTTCAGCGAGGCATGGTAGGCGTCGTAGGCGATGAGGAGGCCGCCGAGATCGGCGATGTTCTCGCCCATGGTGAAGTCGCCGTTGACATGCAGGCAGGGCAGGACTTCGTAGGCGCTGTATTGCGCACCGAGCGCCTTGATGCGGCTTTCGAAGATCTTGGCGTCGTCCGCCGTCCACCAATCGGCGATGCGGCCCTGCGCGTCGTACAGGCGGCCTTCGTCGTCGAAGCCGTGGGTCAGTTCGTGCGCCATCAGGCCACCGGCGCCGTAATTCACGGCCGGGTCGGCGTTGGCGTCGAAGAACGGCGCCTGGAGATAGGCGGCCGGAAACGCGACCTCGTTCAGCACCGGGTTCTCGTAATCGTTCACGACCTGCGGCGCCTCGGCCCATTCGTCGCGGTCGACCGCCTTGCCGGGACGCGCGGCCTGGAGCGCCCATTCGAAGGCGCCGATGCGGCGGGCATCGCCGAAGAGGTCGTCACGGGTCACGACCAGTCCGGAATAGTCGCGCTTGTCGATGCCGGAGCCGATCTTGATGGTGAGGGTCTTGAGCTTTTCCAGCGCCTTTGCCTTGGTCGCGGGGCTCATCCAGGCGAGCCGCGCGATGCGGGCGCGCAGCGCTTCCTTCATGTTCGCCATCTGCGCCTCGGCCTTCGCCTTGACGGTGGGCGGGAAGTGCTTGGCGACATAGAGATCGCCGACCGCCCAGATGAGCGCGCCATAGCTCTCGCTGCGCTGGCCGAACAGGATGTCGCCGCCGGAGACCGTATGGACGGCGCGTTTCCAGCGCGGCTTCTGTTCGGCCTGGCCCGAGAGGGCGCGGCCGCGGAATTCGAAGGCGGCGTCGGTGAACGGCTTGGAGAGATAGACCGCGGCATTGTCGGCGATGGCGAAGGCCTGCCAGGCTTTCAGCGTGTCGATGTCGGTGGCGGCGAAGATCGCGGCGAGCTTGGGGATCGCGGTGTTTTCGACCACGATGACGCGCTCGGGCGTGCCCAGATCGTTGGCGCGAAAGAAGCCGCGCCAGTCGAAGCCGGGCGCCGCCGCTTCCAGCTCGGAAAAGCGCATCGGATTGTAGGTCCTGACGACGTCGCGCTGCTCGACCCGGGTCCAGCTCGCCTGCGCGATCCTCGTCTCCAGCGCGACGATGGCGGCGGCATTCTTCTGCGCATCCGGCCAGCCTTCGAGGGCCAGCATCCTGGCGACGTAGGCCTGATAGGCCGCTTTCTTCGCCGCGAAGCCGGGCTCGAGATAGTAGTCGCGGTCGGGAAGACCGAGGCCCGACTGGCTGAGATAGACCACGTATTGCGACGGGTCCTCGGCGTCGGGCTGGATGAAGGTGGCGAACAGCGAGCCTTCGAAGTCCTTGTTGGCGAGGCCCATCAGAGCGGCAAGCGCCTCGCGCGTGTTCGCGGCGCGCACGGCGTCGAGGCAGGGCTGCAACGGCGCGGCCCCGAGCGCTTCGATATGCGCCTCGTCCATGAAGGCGGCGTAGTAGGCGCCGACCTTGCCCGCGACGGTCTTGGGATCGGCCTTGCCCGCGTCCTCCATGATGGTGCGCAATTGCAGCAGCACGCGTTCGCCGAGCGCCGCGTGCATGCCCCAGCCGGACCGGTCGGCCGGGATTTCGGTGCGCTTCAGCCAGGCACCGTTGGCGTAGGCGAAGAAGTCATCGCCCGGCTTCACGGACGTGTCGCGGGCCGACAGGTCGTAGCCCCACGCGCCGAACGGCGCATCGGCGGCGAAAGCGCCGGCACAGATCACGGCGGCCACCGAGAAGCCCAGCAGCGCGGCGAGATACCGTTTCATGGCAAGTCCCTCCAAAGACGCGCCTCTCATACAGCCGGTCCGGCATTTTGCACATCACAAGCGCGGGAGGCGGCCATGCAGGACGCAAATGCCAGCCGCGAGCCCCACGCGGACGCCCGGAGAGATCAAGCGCGATTGCAGAATGTTTCAAGCCGGCATCGACGCGGCCATGGCGCCGACCGTCACGGATTTGACGATGGCATAGACCGGCTTGCCGGGCGCCAGGCCAAGGCGCGCGGCGGAGGCGCGGGTGATGCGGGCGATCAGCCGCGTCGCGCCGCAGGCGAGCTGGACATCGGCATGGACGTCGTCGCTGTTGCCGATCCCGACCACCTTGGCCGGCAGGACGTTGTTGGCGCTGATGCCGCGCGGCTCTTCGAGCGCCAGCAGGATCTCCTCGGCGCGGATTCGCAGGCGCAGCTGCGCCCCAAGCGGCAAATCGAGACGCGTGACGTAGAGCGTGCCGCCGTCGAAGCCGAGCGCGGTCAGGCCGTCTTCCCGCTGTGCCGCCACGGTGGCGGGAATGACGGCGCCGACCGGCGGCGCGCCGGCGAGCGTGGCCAGTTCGAGCGACGTCAGGACGTCGAACACCGAACCTTCGGCGGCTTTGCGGCCCCCTTTCACGACCACGATGTCGTCGGCGAGACGCGCGACCTCTTCCAGGGCATGGCTGACCAGCAGCATCGGCAGGCTGGCCTCGTCGCGCAGGCGTTCGAGATAGGGGAGGATTTCGGCGCGGCGCTGAGCATCGAGCGAGGCCAAGGGTTCGTCGAGCAGGAGAATCTCCGGCGACGACAAGAGGGCGCGGCCGAGCGCGACGCGGCCCTTCTCGCCGCCGGAAAGGGCGCGGGGGCGGCGGTGCAGGAGCCGGCCCAGGCCGAGCAGCGCGATGACGCCCGCGATGTCTTCGGCGCTCGCTTTTGCCGGCGCGCGGCGCCAGCCGAACAGAAGATTGTCCTCGACGCTCATATGGGGGAAGAGGCGGGCGTCCTGAAAGACATAGCCGGCGCGGCGCTGGGCCGGGGGCACGAAGATACCGGCCTCGGTGTCGAGCACGACCCGCCCGTTGATGACGATGCGGCCCCGGCGCGGGCGGAACGTGCCGGCGATGGCGTTGACGATGGTGGTCTTGCCGGCGCCGGAGGCACCGAACAGCGCGGTGACGCCCGGCTTGGGCAAGGCGAAGGCAAGGTCGAGCGCGAAGCCGGGGAAGTCGTGTTGGAGCGATATCTCGACGCTCATGACCTGGCCCGGCGCTGCACGATCTCGGCGAGCGTCATGAAGATCAGCGCCAGCAGGATGGAGAGCAGGGAGAGGCGCATCGCCTGCTCCTCGCCGCCCGGCGCCTGGAGCGCGGTGTAGATGGCGAGCGGCAGGGTGCGCGTCTCGCCCGGGATGTTGGAGACGAAGGTGATGATGGCGCCGAACTCGCCCAGGCTGGCGGCGAAGGCGGTGATGACGCCGGCGGCGATGCCGGGCAGCGCCAGCGGCAATGTGACGTTGAAGAGACGGTCCCACCAGCCGGCGCCGAGCGTCTGCGCCGCTTGCGACAGGCCGCGGTCGATCGCTTCCAGCGACAGGCGAATGGCGCGGACCTGGAACGGGAAGGTGATGATGGCCGAAGCGAGCGCGGCGCCGGTCCAACTGAACACGAAGCGGATGCCGAGGCTGTGCAGCAGCCAGCCGCCCAGGGCGCCGCGCGTGCCCAGCGCCATCAGGAGCAGGAACCCGATCGCCACCGGCGGCAGCACCAGGGGCACGTGGATCAGGCCGTCGACCAGCGTCTTGCCGGGGAACCTGGTGCGCGCCAACAGCAGGGCGGCAGCGAAGGCGACGGGGAGCGCGCCGAACACCGCCACGAAGGAGATGCGCAGCGAGAGGAACAGCGCCTCGCTTTCGGCCGGCGTCAGGAACATGCGGCGGTAACCATGTTGGGCCTGGAGGTTATATCGCGCGCGATGCAGGGAGGCCACGCTTGACGCCACGTGAGCGTCCTTTACCGTTCGAGGACGACAGGGGGCATTAATGATAAGGCGATTGGCTGCCTGTGCTGCGCTGTCCACGCTGCTCCTGTGCAGCGGCACCAGCGCCGTCATCGCGCCGGTCCCTGGGGTGCCGGCGATTGCCGCCTCGGCGGTCTATTACGTCCGCTACGACCATTGGAGCCCGGCGGACGAGCGCGGCTTCGGCGAGTTCGTCACCTCGATCGGCGATTCCAATTGCCACTCGGTCGACCGCTGCCTGCGCGGACCGGGCAATCCCTTCCGCGCCACCGATTCCGCCGGCGTCTATTTCGGCGCCGACTGCGCCGACCTGCCCTATGTGCTGCGCTTCTATTACGCCTGGAAGCGCGGCCTGCCCTTTGCCTATGCCAACGAGGTCGAGCCGCGCGGCTATACCCGCGACATGCGCTATACCGCGCGCGGCAACGCCGTGGCCCAGCGCCGGACGGTGCAGAGCGGCGACACGACCGGCTATGCGATGATCAACAAGCTGCGCGAGGACATCTCGTCGGCGACCTTCCGCATTCATCCCGAACTCGAAACCCCGCTGGTGCCCGATCTCTATTCGCCGGCGCTCACGCCCAAATCGATCCGTCCGGGCACGGTGATCTACGATCCCAACGGGCACCTGGCGACCGTCTATCGCGTCGATCGCGACGGGCGCATCCACTATATCGATGCCCATCCCGACAATTCGCTGACGCGCGGAATCTACGACCTGCGCTTCGTGCGCGCCCGGCCGAGCATGGGCGCGGGGTTCAAGAACTGGCGCTCGGCAACGCTGGTCGGCGCGACGCGGCGCAGCGACGGCGTCCTGATCGGCGGCCAGGTCGAGCTGCCGCACGACAAGGACATTCCCGATTATTCGGTCGAGCAGTTCTTCGGCAACGGCAAGCGGCCGGGCGACGATAGCGCCTGGCAGATGGGCAGCTTCACGCTGAACAAGGAACAGCTCGACTATTACGACTATGTCCGGGCGCGGCTGGCGGGCGGGACGCTCGAATTCGATCCGATCAAGGAAGTCCACGACATGGTGGAATCCAACTGCGCCGACCTGCAATACCGGGGCGATGCGGTGCGGGTGGCGCTCGCGGCCGGGATACAGAACGCGCCGCAGCCCGCGACGCTGCCCTCCAACATCTACGGCACCGAGGGCGTCTGGGAGATCTATTCGACGCCGTCGCGCGACGCGCGGCTGAAGACCGCGTTCAAGGAGCTGCGCGATGCGGCGGCACGGTTCATGGCGCTGTACCAGGCGGGCGACCGCAAGCTGAAATATGCCGGCCAGAAGCTCGCGGTGGACATGCTGACGGCCTATGACCGCGAGGCCGCGACCTGCAAGGTGCGCTACACCCGCACCGACGGGACGGTGATCTCGTTCGGCTATGAGCAGGCGCGGCAAAGGCTGTTCGCGATGTCGTTCGATCCCTATCACTGCGTCGAGCGGCGCTGGGGCGCCGGCGATGCGCGCGAGCTCGACAGTTGCGCCGACGGCCCGGTCAAGCGCGCCTGGTATGCCGCCGAGCAGTATCTGCGCAATCAGCTCGAACGCACCTATGACGCGCAGATGGGCTTCTCGCTGGCGGCGCTGAACGCGCATGTCGCCGGTTCCGGGGTCGCGGCGCCGCCCGATACCGATGTGCGGACCTATCTGTGGCTGATGCGCAATGTGCAGCGCGGATCGAAGCTGACGGCCTCGACGAGATGACGGGACGGCCATGAAAAAGGCCGGACTTGCGTCCGGCCTTTTGCGTTTCGCCGTCCGCGCCCCTCAATGGGTGCGGGCGTAGATTTCCCAGACATGGGCGATGACCTTCTGCTTGGGATCGTCGACCGATCCGAAGGCGCGAATGGCTTCGCCCTTCTGACCGGCGCCGAGCAGCGCCATGCCGAGGCGGATCTGGGCGTTGGCCTTGTCGGACACGCCCTTCTTGATGCCGGCCTGCACCAGCTTGACCGCATCGGCGAAGCGGCCCTGGCCCCAGGCATCCTCGCCCAGCTTGACCAGGGCGTCGCCATTACCGCTCGCCATGATCTTAGCGAAATTGGCGGCGTTGGTCGCCGCCTGGCCCTTGGCCATCGCCAGCAAGGCGCCCGTGCGGCCGCCCATTTGCACCTTGGCATCGAAGGCCTTCTGGATCACCGCCGCCGATTCCGCGGCGAAGCCGTGCTGAAGCGCGAGCTGCGCCAGCAGGCTGTAATCCTCCGCCTTGGTCAGCGAGCCGGTCAGGAGCTTGAGGCGGTAGACGTCGAGCGTGCCGTGGTCGGACAGACCCTTGGTGCCCGCCGCGGTGTCGAGCAGTTGCGACCAGTATTGCGGCTTGTTGGTGCGCTGAACGAGCAGCTCCAGCGCCTGGCGCTGGCCCTCATTGTCCTGGGTCTCGTAGGCGCAGCGCTGCTGCATCACCAGCGTGTTCTCGCTGGCGCCGCCGCCGAAATTGTTGCGGATGAAGCGGACGCAACCGGCATAGTCGTGCGTCAGATAATAGGACTGCGCCTTGAGCTGCATGCATTGCGCATCGCCGCCGCCCGAAGCGATGACGCCGCGGTAATCGCCCTTGAGGTAGAGGCCGGCACAGCCGCCGCCGCCGCCGGCGCCGGCCTTCTGCGCGATGTAGTTCTTGACCTGGTCGATGGCCGCCCGATCGCCCGCGGTGAGGCCGCCGACCGCTTCCGCGGCCGCGACGCTGGCGCGCGCCGCGCTCAGATTGCCGGCGCCAGCCTGGCGGATGGCGTCCTGCAACGGCTTGCCGACGGCGGGACGCGCCGCGGCTTCGGCCGAGACCGTGAAGCCCACAGTCCCCGCCGCGAGCGCGGCGGTTCCCAGAGCAAATGCCGCAGCAGCGGCACGAAACGATTTTGACAACATTGGCGGAAGACCTCTACTTCAAAGCGCGGCCACGGATACATGCAACCGCATGCTCGCTTCCGCAGGCGCCCCTCACTTTTTCACTGCATGGATTCGATGCCGGTGAATCCAATATGGGTTACCCCAATACGCTGCGCGTCCGCCAAAACCATGGCGACGGTGTCGTATTTCGCCAGACGGTTGGGCTGCAGATGGATTTCCGGCTGCGGATCGTCGCTATAGGCCGATTCCAGATACTGATCGAGCGTGGCGCGATCGACCGGCGTGCCGTTCCACAAAATGGTGCCGTCGAAATCGACCACCAGCGTCACCACCACCGGCGGAACATCCGGCGGCTTGGGATTCGGCTTGGGCATGTCGAGCTTCACGGCATGCGTCTGGATCGGCAGCGTGATGATAAGCAGGGTGAGCAGAACGAGCATCACGTCGATCAGCGGGGTGGTGTTCATTTCCACCATCACCTCGCCTTCGCCGCTCTCGTTACCGACATTCATTGCCATGTGGCGATACCTTTACTCGAGCCTTTGTGACGATTACGGCTGGTCGTTGTGCGGTTCGGTCAGGAAGCCGACTTTCTGGATACCGGCGATCTGACAGGCGAGCACGACGCGGCCCACGGCCTGGAAGCGAACCTCCTTGTCGGCGCGGATATGCACCTCGGGCAGCGGCCGGCCGGCGTTGATCGCCCGCATCAGGGCTTCCTTGAACTTGTCCTTCAACTCGGTCACGTCGACCGGCTGGTTGTTGAAGTAGATGTTCTCGTCCCTGTCGACCGCGATGACGATATTCTCCGGCTTCGTGATCGTCGCGATATTGCGCGCGTTCGGAAGGGCGACCGGCACCGTCTTCACGATCACCGGAATGGTGACCAGGAAGATGATGAGAAGCACGAGCATCACGTCCACCAGAGGCGTGGTGTTGATCTCCGTGTTCAGACCCGGATCGGATGAATGATCGTCGGCTTGAACGTTCATAGCCATAGATGAAATCTCCGCGCTTTCCGCGTCCCTAGGGCTACTTGCTCTTGGTGATCAGGTAGGTCTGCAGGTCGCCGGCGAAGCCGCGGAGCTTCTCGTTGATCACCTTGTTGCGGCGGACGAGGAAGTTGTACAGCAGCACGGCCGGAACCGCGGCGCCCAGACCCAGCGCGGTCATGATGAGCGCCTCGCCCACCGGACCCGCGACCTTGTCGATCGAGGCTTGCCCGGCGACGCCGATCGAGATCAGGGCTTGCAGAATGCCCCACACCGTGCCGAACAGACCGACGAACGGGGCGGTCGAGCCGACCGAGGCGAGGAAGGCGATACCGCTCTGCAGACGCGAATTGGCGTCTTCGAGCTGGCGGGTCAGCGACATGGCAATCCAGTCGTTGAGGCCGACCAGGCTGGTGCCGCCCTGGCTGGCGCGGATGCCGGCATCGGCGACCGAGCGGAACATCGAGTTCTTCGGCAGCTTGTCGACGCCTTCGGCCAGCGTGCCGGAGGTCCAGAATTTCTTCTCGACGGTGCGCGCCTGGGTGAGGATGCGCGACTGCTCGAAGTACTTCATGAAGAAGATGTACCAGGTGCCGGCCGACATGACGGCGAGGATTGCCAGAATGGTCAGCGACACCGGGTTGCCCTGCTCGACGATGTGCGTCAGGCCGTAGGGGTTCTCCGCCCCGGCGGGGGTCGGGGATGGCGCCTTCAGAGGCGCCGGAGCCGGGGTCGCGGCCGGCGCGGGAGCCGGCGGAGCGGCGTCGGTCGGTGCCGCCATGGTCGGCTCGGCCGGCGGGGCGTTCTGGGCCAGGACCGGGCTTGCGCCGAGGCCTGCGATCAGGACGAAAGCGGCTGCAATCGTCAGGTTCTTCAAGATCATTTTCCTACTACTCCGTATATCCAGAAAGATGAACAGTCTTCGACTTGGCTATCCCTAAGACCGGCTAATGGCCTGTAAGGCTGAAACGAACGATGGCCTGATGGCCGGGCGAGGCAACCGGCTGGGTGCCCTGCATGGCCGGTGTATTGCGCCAACGAGAGGAAACGCACGAAACGGCGGCGTTATCCAAGCGCTCGGAACCGCTCGACTTGGAAACCCCGACATTGGAGATCGCGCCATCGATCCCGACGTCGTAGTGGATCAGCACGTCGCCCGATTCATTCAGCCGGCGCGACAGGTCCGGGTAGTAGGTCGCGCAGTCATGGGTGCGGCCCACGGCCTTGGAGGGCGAGATGGTCGGCTGGACCACCGGCGGCGGGGCCGCGACGGTTGCCTGCACGGCCACGATCGCATTGGTCACCGGCGTGTCGGCGGCGATGTTGATCTCCGGCGGCGGCACGAAGGGCGGCGGCGGCTTTTCCATATCCGGCGGCGGCGGCGGCGGCGGCTTCACTTCGTCCTTGGGCTTGACGACTTCGGCGACCAGCTCTTCCGGGAGCTTCTGAATCAAGCCCGAAGCGAGGCCGGCGATGAGCGCCCAGATCAGGCCGACATGCAGAAGGCCGACCACGACGAGAATGACGGCGCGGCGCCCGGTGTTGGCGGCCGTGGCGGGGGCGTGTGCTCTAAGATCGTGTAATGGTTGTTCCATGGGTCTTTCGTCGCCTACACAAAACTAATCCCGGCGCAATGGCACCGGGATTGGCGGATTTGGGCCAAGTACGCGTCCCCCTCCCGGCACCGGTTTCCGCCCAGTGCGCTTTTTCTTAAAGCCAACGTAATCACGGTTCGCAAGGGGGGTCCAGTCTTTCAGTTTGGTAAACGCAACTTCGTGAACAGGCTAGTTAATTCGCAACAGTGGCGGTTGCCAAAGTTGACAACCGATCAGAAGGACCATCGCGTTTCCTGGCCAATCCACGCGACACTTCAGTGACGCCTGACAGGGCGAAATCTTCGAACCTGTTTAGCGGCGTGGCATAACGCATAGCGGTTCTTTCTGCACCATCCTTGGCGTCGTTTTATGTATGCGGCTAATCGTTCCACCACGCTGTCTGCCGGCAATATTCCATCGCCAAGGTGGCGGAAATGCGCCTCTCGCGGTGCAGCATATTGCGCCGGCGATTTGCAGCGGCGTTCGCTGCAACATTCGTCGCCGTCGATTTCGTTGCTAGCATAAGCCGTTAGAATGGAAGCCGGGCCGCGCCGAAGGCCGTGCCGCCCAAGGGGCTTCCCATCATAAGGACGTGAACATGCACTATCTGCACACCATGGTTCGTGTCGGCGATCTCGACGCGGCGCTGGATTTTTATTGCGCAAAGCTGGGGCTGAAGGAACTCCGGCGCATCGACAACACGATGGGCCGCTTCACGCTGGTCTTTCTGGCGACGCCCGAAGATGCCGAAAAAGCCAGCGGCGATGCGGTGCCGATGGTCGAGCTGACGCACAATTGGGATGAGAAAGAATATTCCGGCGGGCGAAATTTCGGTCATCTCGCCTATCGGGTGAGCGACATTTACGCCGTATGCAGGCGGCTGATGGACGGCGGCGTCACGATCAACCGGCCGCCGCGGGACGGCTATATGGCGTTCGTGCGCTCGCCCGACGGGATTTCGATCGAACTGCTGCAGGACGGCAGCGCGCTGCCGCCCGCCGAGCCCTGGGTGTCGATGCCCAATGTCGGTAACTGGTGAGATGAACTTCGCCAGCGACAATCACTACGGCGCCTCGGCCGAGATCCTGCGCGCCCTGTCGCGAATCGGCCAGGATCCGGACGCGGCCTATGGCGACGATGCGATCACCGCGCGGGTGCGCGCCCGGCTGTGCGATGTCTTCGAGCGCGAGGTCGCGGTCTATCCGGTGATCAACGGCACCACCGCCAATGCCCTGTCGCTGGCGACCCTGGTGCCGCCGCACGGCGCGATTTTCTGCCACGACGAAGCGCATATCGCGGTCGACGAGTGCGGCGCCCCGGAATTCTTCACCCATGGCGCCAAGCTGGCGCTCGTCGCGGGGGACGATGCCAAGCTGACCCCGGCGGGCATCGAACAGTCGCTCAAGCATTTCCAGAAGGGCTTCGTGCACCACAACCAGCCGGCCGCCGTCAGCCTGACGCAGTCGACCGAACTGGGCACCGTCTATGCGCCGGCCGAATTGCAGGCGATCGCGGCGCTCGCCCGCAAGCACGGCATGAAGGTCCACATGGACGGCGCGCGCTTCGCCAACGCCCTGGTGAGCGTGGGCTGCACGCCCGCCGAGCTGACCTGGAAGAGCGGGGTCGACGTGCTGTCGTTCGGCGCGACCAAGAACGGCGCGCTGGCGGCCGAAGCGGTGATCTTTTTCGATCCCCGCCGAGGCGCGCGATTTCGAATACCGGCGCAAGAAGTCGGGGCACTTGCTGTCCAAGATGCGCTTCGTCTCGGCGCAGCTCGAAGCCTATCTCGCCAAGGCTCGAGAACGCCCGCCGGCCAACCGGCTGGCGCAGAGATTGCGCAAGGGACTGACCCAGGCCGGGAGCGTCGAGATCGCCCATCCGGTATCGGCCAATGCGGTTGTTCGCGCGAATGCCCGATACGCTGGCAGCGAAGCTGCGCGGCGCCGGCGCCCGGTTCTATGATTGGGGGAGTGCCTTCGGACGGGGGCGGACGCTGGCGCGGCTGATGCTGTCCTTCGCGACGCCGGACGCCGATGTGGCACGGCTGATCGAAGTGGCGAAGGGATAGCGTCGCGCGACGGGCGCGGGACGGCTCCCCCCTCCACCCCTTCGGGGGTCCCCCTCCCCGTAAACGGGGGAGGAAAGCTTTTATATCCGGCCAGCAGCGAGATCGTGCCGACCTGTTCGGTTTCGTTGTTCGAGCCCCGGACGAAGTCGTAGTTCAGGCCGATGGTCCAGTTCTCGGTCGTCGCCGCGAGGTTGAGGCCGGCGACATAGTTGCCCTGCGACGGATCGGGGCCTTGCAGCGTGGAATTGCGCGCCCGGCTGGTTCAAGCTCGTGTTCGGATCGATGTCCGCGAAGGCGGCGCGCAGCTTCACCGGATCGTTCAGCAGATCGTAGCGATAGCCCAGCCGCACCGAGGGTTGCAGGAAGAAGCCGCCGACGTCGATGTCCTCGCGGGAATTCGCTGCCCAGGAAGATGCGCAAGGAGTTGGCGTAATAGGGCTTGACCGAGAGATCGAAGCCGTTGCCGCCGCCGGTCTCCGTGAAGCCCTCCTCGCGCGTGGTCAAGCCGTCCACCGAGAGCTGGGGAATGACGTTGAGCGAGCCGTATCGGAGATTGGCGCCGAACGTGAAGCCCAGGGACGCCAAAAGCGCGGCGCGCTTGCTGTCGGCTTCGCGGATGAACGTCGAGCCCCCCGGCCGTCGGCGTCGGTAGGGCCAGCTCGATGAAGCGCTTGCCCTTGAGATTGCCGTAACCGACGGTGAGCTGGCTGTCGAAGAACAGGCCCTTGCCGCGCCAGTCGGTGTAGCCGGTCAGCAAGTACCACAGGGTCGAGACCTTGGAGACGCGATCGCCGCCCTCGGAGACGTCGCCGGTGTAGAAGGTGAAGGCCGCGCCATACCAGCCGGAATTGGCGCCGCCCTCGTCGATGCCGAGCGAGAAGCCGAAGCCGTGATCCTTGAACCCCGGCTCGAGCGCCGCGGTGGGCGCCGGCGACGGGCTGGGTGACGTTGCTGCCCTTGGTGCTGATGAACTCGCCGAACTCGTTGCCCCACAGGGTGAGGTCGCCGGATTTGCTTGCCGAACAGGGCGCAAGGCGCGCTGGCGCGCCGCGACGACGCCCGTAGCCTGGTCGGTCAGCGAGATCGCGATCGCCCGCGTGCCGCCGGACACGTCGGGCGCGAAGGAGTCGTAAGCGGCCTGTGCCTGCTCGAGGCTGTTGACGCCGGCGATCATCGCGGCACCCAAGGCCGGATCATGGACGATCGCGACATTGGCGAGGCTGAACAGAGTTTTACCATAACCGGTCAGGTCGAGCTGGCCGACGCCGGTGCCGACGGTCTTGGGCACGACGGAGAGCTGCAGGATGTCGTGCCGGCGCCGTCCCCGGCCCACGGGTTTCCGGATCGAGGCGCTGGCGAACAAGAAGGGCAGCGTCGTGCTGCTGCCGACCTGGGCGTTGTAGCGCTGTATGTCGCTGGGATCGATATTCAAGCCGCCCGTCGGCGTCGAGATGAGGGTGAAGGAGCTGGGCGCCGTGACGAAGCTGCCGTACTGGATGCCGAGATTGGCATTGAGGCCCAACGTCGCCGTCGTGGCCGTGATGACCGGGACGTTGGTCCCCTGCGATACGGTGATGTTGAGCGTGCCGGAGTTTTGCGTGGTCGTGCCCTGTCCGACCGTGAAACTGCGGGTGGCGAGAGTCGTGCCGACGTTCTGAACGGTCAGCGTGCCGGGTGCCGTCGATCGTGACGTCGAGCGTGCCGTTGGCCGTGATCGAGCCCGCGACATTGGCGAATTGCGCGACATGCAGCGTGTCGGCGGCCGCCGCCGCTGGCGCTGAAGCCGAAATTGATCGCACCGGCATGGCTGGCGACCGCGTTCGATGTGCCTTGGATCAAGTAGGTGTCGTTTCCCGACCCAAACAAGACGTCACCGTAACCGCGCCGGCGTTGGTAAAGGCCAATCCGATCGAATTGGCCGAGGTGTCGACCGCGCGCGAGATCGACGTCACGCCGTTCGTCAGGGTTGCGCGACGGCGGAAATGGTGCCGTTGTTGTTCAGCATGGCGAGCGAATTGGAGGTGTCGCGGATGCCGATCGCCGCCAGCGACGAAACGCTCGTGCTGCTGGGGTCGGGCACGTTGGCGTTGACAAGCAAGCGGGCGCCGCTGTCGATCACGATGGACGGAACGGAGGTCGTGCCCGCCGTGCCTGCGATCAGGATGCCGACCGGCGCTGCCGCCTTGGGGACCGGCGATCGACGCCCCCGATGATGCCGCTGTTGCCGGGTGGCGGTGACGCTCTGCCCGGAGATCCGGATTACCGGAATCGTGACATAGCTGTCGATCTCCATCGCGATGCGGTGACCGGGTTGCCCGGAACGGTGGAGTTGCCGTTGCTCGTGTTGGATGTGCTCGACGTCTGGGCACTGATGAAGCCGGAATTGAAGAACCCGCCGGCGAACACGACTGTCGCATCGGACTGTCCGGCGATGAGAATGGTGCGCGTGCTTTGGTTGGGATCCACCGGCGCGGCGGAAATCGAGCCGCGATTGATGAAGCTGAAATCGGGGTTGACCAGATCGGCGGTGTTCTTGCCGATCGTGATGCCGGTGGCGGCGACTTGCGGCGCGATGACGACGACCGCGCTCGAGGCGCCGGTGCCGTTGCGCTGATGGAAGCGGCAACATTGGTGGTGTCGTTCGCGCTGGTCGGACCGTTGTTCAAGACACCGCCCGCGATGCTGGCGCCGATCGTTAGGGCGGCTCCCGATTCGGCATTGACGCCGGTGGCCGAACGCGTTGCGACGCCGGAGACGGCGATGGTGCCGGAATTGATGAAGGTGCCGGTCTCCGTGCAGGCCGGGTTAATCGCGGTGTTGCAAGCAGCAACGGTCCGGCGATCGTAATGCCGGTCGCACCGTTGCCGACCGCGGTGTAGGTGGAGCCGGCCGTAACGGCCACATTGCCCTTGATCGTGCCGAGGAGCTTGGCGATCGCAACCCCCGAAGGCGCAGCTCCGTTGACCGTCGCCGACGTCATCGCGAACGCGCCGCCGAGCAATATGTTGCCGTTCACCACCGTGCCCACATTGGCGAGGATGCCGGTCGAGTTGTCCCCGACCACGCTCATGGCCGTACCGCTGAGCGAAATGTTGCCGGTAAAGGCGTTGGTGCCCTGCAGACGAATGGCGGTCTTGCTGTTCCCGGTGCCGGACAGATCGATCGTCCCGGTGCTGGTGAAGCCGCGGTCAGTGCCGCCGCCGTCGTGTCGATCAGGACCGCCGTGGCGGTATCCTGGCCGGAGCCGACGATGGCGCCGTTATTGACGACCGTGTTGCTCGAATCGATGGTGACGATCGGCACGGTCGCGGACTTGAACGTGATGCTCGCACCCGCGTTGATGGTAATGTTGCCATCCACGCTGGTCTTGTGCGAGGTCGTGTCGGATGTGTTGATCGTCGTGTCCGCCAGGGCCGGGCCACAGAGCAGCGCCAGCGCGGCAGCCGAAAGCATGAGAGTACGCTTGTTCAAGTCGAACCTCTTGTAACTATGGCCAAAATGGAAACCGAAAGGGGCTAGCCGGGGCCCTGCCTTCGAATCACCCTCGTCTCAGCTTAGGCCTCACCCCCGGGAACCGGCCACAGCGAGGCGCACCATAACCAACTTTGCGAAAGTCACCTAGCCGCAGAGCGGCACAAAGGCAAATTTCCGCTTCTTAATCAGCTATTAGCCGCCCCAGGCCCAGTATCAGCCGGCAGAACAGTTAACGGCCGGCCTGCATCCCCCATGTCGACTCTCGTCCGCACCAGCTTTGCCAAGCTCAGCCAAAAAGAAGCCTCGGCCGCCGCGGCGCGCCACGAGATGCTCTATTCCGGGCGGATGGGCGGAGCCCGGGCGGTGTTCGCGTTCAGCGACCTTTCGGGCCTGGATTTGTCGGGGCGCAACCTCGCCGATGCCGATTTCACCGGCGCGATCCTGGAAGAAACGAATTTCGCCGGGGCGCGGCTCGATTCGGCGAGCTTCTTCGGCGCCGATCTGCGCCGCGCCAATCTGAGCAATGCCAGCGTCCGGCGCGGCGATCTGCGCGGCGCCTGCCTGCGCGGTGCCAACATGATCAGCTGCGACCTGTTCGAAGCGATTTGCGCGAAGGCACCATCGCCGAGAAGGACAAGTACGGAAATCTGCGCGTGATGCAGCACGATGTGGGGCCGTCGGAGATGCCGGCGGCGCTGATGCATTCGGCCAATCTCGAACGCGCCAAGATGTCGGGCGCCGTCGCCATCGCGGCGGACTTCACCGATGCGATCATGAAAGGCTGCCGCCTGGTGCGCGCCAATCTGCGCCAGGCGCGGCTCACCGGCGCCAACCTCGAAAACGCGGACCTCTCGGGCTGCAACCTGACGGGCGCGGACCTCAACGGCGCGATCCTGGTCGGGGGCCGTCCTCGACCTGGCGGTGACGCAAGGCGCCGATTTCAGCCAGGACGCTGACCGAACACGCGACCGGTCCGGCGGCGGTGTCGGTCGAAGCCTTGCTGGAGCTGCACGCAGATGGGTCGAGACCGACGGCCGCGAGGGCAAGCCGGCGGACCTGTCGAACATGGATCTGCGCGGCGTCACGGACGCTGGGCGCCAGACCGCTGACGGCGCTGATCGCGCCGGCGCGCAGTTCTACGGCCTGAACCTCGAAGGCGCGTCCTTGCAGGGCAGCAACCTTTCCGGTGCCGATCTGCGCTCCTGCAAGCTCGGCGGCGCCGATCTGCGCGGCGTGAACTTCGCCGGCGCGCGGCTCGCCCATGCCGATTTCCGCGACGCCAAAATCGGGCCCCTGATGATCTCCGACGCGCGGCTGCTGCCGGCGCGGATGGACAAGGCCAATGCCCGCTATGCCGATTTCCGCGGCGCCGACCTGCGCCGGGTGCGCTTCTCGGGCGCCGATCTCGCCTATGCCAATCTCAGCGATGCCGATCTGCGGCGACGTCGATCTCACCGACGCGGACACCGGCGGCGCCAAGCTGCCGATGACCTTCGCCGATGCGTCCCTGACGGCGGCGCAGTAAGTCTCGCGTCCGCTGCCTCAGCGGTCGAAGAACTCCTTGAAAATGCCCAGCACCTGCTCCCAGCGCGTCAGGCTGCGGTCCACCAATTCCCAGCTGCCGCCCGGACTGACGTCGACGTCATATTCGCCGGTGACGCTGCTGCTGGCCCGCCGATAGGCGCGGATGGTGCGCTTGTGCAAATTCCAGTCGTTGACCTTGTCGACCGTGACGGAGTCGTCGCGGCGAAGGCGGCGAAGTACTGGATCGCGGCGCAGCGCTCGTTGACGCAGTCGTAGAAGTAGATGCCGGAATAGTCGTTGTTCGGCGGGCCGTTGTGGAATTGCACCGCGATATAGACGAACTTGTCGAACGTCCGGATCTCGGCGGCGTAGTCGTGCCGCTGCAGCCAGTCGACGACCTCTTTCCCGGGTCAGGCCGCCCTCGGGCAGCGGCTGCGCCGCCGCAGCAGCCGTCCAAAGAACCAATCCGAGCGCCAGACAGACGAGTTTCCCGAAATCCGAAGTCCGCATCGCGTGCCCCCGCCATCGACGCGCAAATGTCGCACGCGCCGCCGGGACCGTCCAAGCGGATTCTACTGCGCGGCTTTTTCCTGCGCCGTCGTGCGGCTGCGGATGAATTGGCCGAGGCGCTGCAGGCTGACCTTGGCCTCGGGGATGCCGCGGCTGGCCTGGAAGACGTGCTGCATGCCGTCATAGATCTCGACGCTGACCGAAACGCCGGCGTCGGCGGCGGCGCGATCGCCCAGCCGCGAGGCGTCGTCGCGCAGCATCTCGGCGCTGCCGGCGTGCACCATGATGGGCGGGAAGTCCTTGAAATTGGCGAACACCGGCGAGGCGTAGGATCGGACGGGTTGGTCTTCTTCAGATAATGGCGGGCGCTGACGAACAGCAATTCCCAATTGAGCGCGCTGTCGGTCTTGGCGTTCTGCAGCACCGACCAGCCGAGAGCGACAGGTCCGCCCAGGGCGACATCGCCACGCAGCCGGCCGGCATCGGCAGATTGGCGTTGCGCGCCGCGGTGCAGCACCGCGAAGGCGAGGCCGCCGCCGGAGCCGTCGCCCGCCAGCACGATCTGCTGCGGCGCGACATTGCGCGCGATGAGATGGCGATAGGCGTCGATGCCGTCGCGCACCGCGGCGGGGAAACGAATTCGGGGCCAGGCGATAGTTGAGCGAGAGACGCGGTCGCCTCGCCGGCCTGGGCGAGGCGGGCGACGAGGGCGCGGTGGGTCTCGGGCGAGCCGGCGATGTAGCCGCCCGCCATGGAAGTAGAGGATCAGCCGTTCGGCCGAGGAATTGCCGCAGCGCACTCCATTCGCCCTTGAGCGGCCCGACCTGGGCCGGCTCGAATGTCGCGTCGCGCGGCGGGGCGCCGAAGCGGTCGGAGAGATAGGCATATTGGCGGCGAAGCTCGGCGATCTCGGTCTCGGCGCTCGCGCCCTTCGGGCGGCCCATGCGCGAAAACGGTCGACAAAGGAACTTTGCCAGGAGGGCATGGGGCGCTCAAGATAGGGCGGGTATCACTATCGCCGATACCGCTCCCTGTCATCCGATTAGAAAATCATTGCTGAAAGTCCGCTATTCGCCAATGCCTTGACGATGGCGGGCGCGCCAGCGGCGCGAGAACCTCGCTTTCCCAGGAGGCGATGTCGCAAAAATTGACCACACCGATTGACCGCCGCGTAACCCCTAGGTTACAGTAACCCATAGGTTACATCGGAAGGCCGGCCATGATCGGGAAAAGCCCTCGACGACGACATTGCCGCAAAATCGAGGCCCGCGATCGCATCGCCTGGCGCATGGTTTGGGTCCTGATTGCGCCAACGGTTTTGGCTGATCGCCGCCTTCGCCGCGGCTTTCGGGACGCGGCAAACCGCCTTGTTCCAGAGCCAAGGCGTGCAGATCGTCATCGGCATCCTGTTCGCGGCCTGTATCCTGTACGCCGCGTCGCTTGGGCAACGGCGGTTTCGGCGCGACGTCTACGTCGATGCTTCCGACCCGCGGATCGTTCGCCGGCGAATCGACGAGCATCAACGCTCCTGGCGGCTGTTTTTGTGCTTCGGCATCCTTGCAACCTTTCCAGCTTCCTGATCCTCGGCGTCGGTTTCAATCGGCTCGAACAGGTGGACCGCTTCCTGGCCCTCGGCGGCGGCGGGATGTTGATCGCCGTCACCGCATTCTATCTGGCGCCGCTGGTGATCGGTCCCGGCTGGCTCGATCCCGGGCTGCGCAACATCCTCAACGACGAGTTCATGCGCGATTTGCGCGGACGCGCGATGCGGCTGGGGTATCTCACCATGGTCGTGGGCGGTGGCGGCGGCGCTCATGGCCACGCTCTGGCGTCCCGATTTCGCCCTGGCGAGCCTGGCTTGGGCGCTCTATGCCGGCTTTGCCGTTCCCGCGCTCTATTACGTCATCGCCGATTGGCGCGCGAGCCGCGATGGCTGAGCGGCGCCTCGGCAACCGCCTCAAGGAATTCCGCACGGCGCGAGGGCTGACCCCAGACCGATCTGGCGACCCTCGCCGGCGTTTCGCGCAAGACGATCAACACGGTCGAGAATGCGGTCTTCGTGCCGTCGACGCTGCTGGCCCTGACGCTGGCCAAGACATTGGACGTCACGGTCGAGCAATTGTTCTTCCTCGTCGACGACGAGAGGAAATGAGCGGCGCGCCAGACGAAAAGGCCGGGCGGTGCCGCCCGGCCTTTCCCATTCGACGTTTGTCCGCCGCGATCAGGCAGCCTTGGCCTGGCCTTCGATGGTCCGAAGCTCCGGCGCGTTGATCGCGATGCGGCGCGGCTTCTTCTCTTCCGGCACGACGCGCTCCAGGTCGATGTGGAGCAGGCCGTTCTCGAGCTTCGCGGCGCGAACCTCGACATGCTCGGCAAGCTGGAAGCGGCGCTCGAAGGCGCGGCCGGCGATGCCCTGATGCAGATAGGACTGCTTCTCGGCCTCTTCGCGCTTGCCGACCAGGGTGAGGACGCCGTCGCGTACTTCGACGTTCAGGTCCTTCTCGCCGAAGCCGGCGACCGCGACCGAGATGCGATAGTGGGTCTCGTCGGTGCGCTCGATATTGTAGGGGGGATAGCCGTTGCCGGCGTCGACGGCCTGTTCAAGGCGGTTGAAGAGCTGGTCGAAGCCGACGGTCGAACGGAAGTAAGGGGAAAAATCACGCATGGGAACAACCTCCTAAAAGCGTTGTGTTTCAAGGCCCTGTCCACCATGGACCAGGGTCTGCAGGCGCCGGACGCCGCAGTGGGCCGCCCGGACGAGCACTAGGTAGGAAGGAGTGCCAGGGCCTTCAAGACCCCGGAACGGGGAACTCTCACCACCACAAAAGGTGGCTGAGGCCGGCGGTCCACAGCAGCGCCAGGACGAAATAGGTGAAGGCGTCGATCTGCCAGGGCCGGAACGGATAGCCGAAAATCCCGGTCGCCAGCGTCAGCAGCCAGGCGCCCTCTTCCTTGTTGTGAGGATCGCGCCACTGGCCGGTGCGCAGCAGGGATTCGACGTTGTTGAGGACGCAGGAGTTCTTGTTGAACTGCCACTGGAGCGCGACCGCCGGCAGGAACGCCAGGTAGAAGATCAGCGCGGCGGAGAGCGGCACCGCCCAGCCCACGACGATGTAGATCATTACCGCGAAGTGCAGGTAGAAGCAGAAATTGCCGAGCGCGTCGCGCTTCTCCGCGACGTGGCTGGGCAGGGCGGTCGCGACCGCGGGCGTCTCGTCGTCTTGGGCGAGACTCATCGGATGCGGCCTTTCACAGGCGCGCCGAACAAAGCCGCAAGCGTCTGATGATCCGTGACGGACATTTCCTGTCCCTCTTTTCCCTGGGCGTGAAGGTTCTGCCGATTGCGGCGCCTTTGCAATGCAGGCCGCCGGTTGTTTCGCAACACGCAAACGCCCATAATCGGCGGCAATTCCTGCGCCTTTGGCGACGGGGCGAAGCGGGAGGGAACGGCCATGACCTCGGCAGCGGTCCAGCAGATCATCGCGCAGATGGGGAGCCGGATCGGCACGAATTCCGGCCTCGGCGGCACGCTCAAATTCGATTTCGGCGACGCCGGCAGCGTCCTGGTCGACGGCAAGTCGACCCCCAACTCGGTCAGCGACGGCGCCGGCCGAACCGCCGACACGACGATCAGCGTCTCGCTGGAGACTTTCGCCAAGCTGGCGCTGCAGGAACTCGATCCGACCTCGGCCTACATGCAGGGCAAATTGCGCGTCGCAGGCGACATGGGCCTGGCGATGAAGCTGGGGCCGGTGTTGCAGAAAGCGCGAGGACAAGAAGCGAGTAGCGAGTAGCCAACAGGGAACGCAATATGTCACCACCCTATTCGCCACTCGCTACTCGCTATTTGCTCCCATGACCGATCTCGCCCTTTCTCCCCACTTCATCGCGACGCCGAGCGGCGCGCGGCTGCGCACGGCGACGTTTCCGGCGCCGGCGGGAGCGCCGCGGCGCGGCGTCTGCGTGCTGCTGCACGGCCAGACCGAGTTCATCGAGAAATACGCCGAAGTGATCGGCGAATTGCAGGCGCGCGGCTTTTGCGTCGCGACCTTCGACTGGCGCGGCCAGGGGATGTCGAGCCGGGCGCTCGCCGACAGCCGCAAGTCGCATGTCACGGACTTCCGCGCCTATGACGAAGACCTGGCGACGTTCCTGGAACAGGTCGTCAAGCCGATCGATGCCGGCCCGCCCCTGGCGCTCGCCCATTCGATGGGCGGGCACATCCTCCTGCGCACGCTGCACGACCGGCCGCGCGCCTTCGCCGCCGCGGTGCTGAGCGCGCCGATGCTGGCGGTGTCGACGCGCGGCTATCCCAAATGGTTCGCGACCGGGGCGACGGCGCTGATGAACACGATCGGCAAGTCGGAAGACTGGGTGCTGGGGATGGAGGCGCGCGATCCCCTGAAGATGACGTTCGAGGACAACCTCGTGACCTCGGACCGGCAACGCTTTGCGCGCCAGCAGGCGCTGATCGCGAAGAATCCCGACATACGGCTGGCGGGGGCGACCTGGGGCTGGCTCAAGGCCGCTTCGCAGTCGATGGCGCGGGTGATGGCGCCCGGCTATGCGGAAGAGATCGAGACGCCGGTGCTGATTTGCGGCGCGGGCAGGGACCGCATCGTGCTGACGCCGCCCGAGCGCGAATTCGCCAAGCGGCTGAACCACGGAACCTTCGTCGAATTCGAGGACGCCGAGCACGAAATCCTGATGGAGAACGATTCCGTCCGGACCCGCTTCTGGAAAGCGTTCGACGATTTCGCGGCGGCGAACAAGATTTGACCGCTCAGGCGACCTGCCAGCCGGCGAAATTGTACAGCACCCAGCCATAGATCAGGGCCAGCCCGGCGGCGTGAACACGCCGGTCGGCGGACCATCCCAGCAGGGCATACATCGCCACCGTCACGACCGTGAGCGCCAAATAGACAAGAAATTGCGGATCGCCGACCGAGAAATGACCGGTGGTCAGGTAGGAGAGGTAGACTTGGCGCGCGACGTCGCCGACGAAGCCGAGCGCCAGCGTGGTGTAGAGGTAGTGCCGGTTGTCGAGATAGTAGGCAAGCAGATCGAGGCCGCTCTCCGGCACATGGTCGGGCAGGACCGTGAACGCCGCCAGCGCCGCGAATCCCGACACCACCACCAGCAGCACCAGATATAAGAACGGCACGGCGTGGACGTTGGCATTGACCCAGAGCGAGAAGAACTCGCTGAGGACAGCGAGGAACACGTAGACCGCGGCCGCGATCGGGAGGAGATGCCATTTCACCCGCTGCCGCGCCAGGATCAGCCGGTGCACGCTCATCATGAGATCGCTGACCGCCAGGGCCAGCACGATCGTCACAAAGGCCCCGAGATACTGGAACAGATTCAGGTTGCGCATGACTGCGAAATCTAGGAATTCAGCAGCTTCATCGCTGCATCGTGGATGCGCCGGTCGCCAGCCGCCAGCACCTGGCCGCCCGGGGCGCAGGAGCCGCCCTGCCAGTTCGTGATGATGCCGCCGGCGCCTTCGATCAGCGGGATCAGCGCGGCGACATCCCAGCGCTTGAAGGTGGACTCCACGATCAGGTCGCAGAAGCCGAGCGCCATCAGGCCGAAGATGTAGCAATCGCCGCCCCAGCGGGCGAGGCGAACCTCCTTCTGCACCCGGCGGAAGGCGGGCCATTCGCCCGGCTGGTGAAAGGCGTCGGGATGGGTGGCGCAGAGGATGGCGTCGGAGAGCTTCTCGCATTGCCGGACCCGAAGCGGCACCACCGCGCCCTTGTAGTGCAGATGCGCCGCGCCATTGGCGCCGACGAAACGCTCGCCGATCCAGGGCTGGTCGAGCACGCCGAGCACGGGCGCGAAGCCATCCTCCAGCGCGATCAGCGAGCCCCATTCGTGGCGGCCGTTGATGAAGGCACGGGTGCCGTCGACCGGATCGAGCACCCAGCGCAGCGAATTGCGGCCCGGCTTCTCGCCGAATTCCTCGCCGAGGATGCCGTCGGCGGGCCGTTCGGCCTCGATAAGGGCGCGGATCGCCTTCTCGGCGTTCTTGTCGGCCTCGGTCACCGGATCGAACACCGCCTGGCCGTTGACGATCATCGGCTTGTTGGCGACCTCGATGCGCTGGCGGAAATAGGGGCGGATCACCTCCCCGGCCGCGTCGGCAAGGCGATGGGCAAAGGCGACGGTCTGGGCGGGAACGGTCATCTGGAGGCAATTCCTGAAAGAGGCCCTATATTGCACAGCAGGCTATCGAGGGGCAGCAGATGAAAAGCGTCGTCGTCACGGGGTCTTCCACAGGTATCGGCTGGGGCACCACCAAAGTCCTGATCGAAAAGGGCTTTCGCATCTTCGGCAGCGTGCGCAAGACGGCCGATGGCGCGCGCCTGGCCAAGGAGTTCGGCGCGAACTTCGTGCCCCTGCCGTTCGACGTGACCGATGCGGCGGCGGTCGCCAAGGGCGCCGAGACCGTCGCGGCGGCGCTGGGCGGCGACACGCTGGCGGGCCTCGTCAACAATGCCGGCATCGCGGTGGCGGGGCCCCTGCTCTATCTCAAGATCGACGAGTTCCGCCAACAACTGGAAGTGAACATCACCGGGCAATTGATCGTGACCCAGGCTTTCGCGCCGCTGCTGGGCGCCGACCGCTCGCGCAAAGGCGCGCCGGGGCGGATCGTGATGATCTCCTCGGTCGGCGGCAAGAACGCCAATCCGTTCCTCGGGCCCTACAACGCCTCGAAGTTCGGGCTGGAAGGGATGAGCGAGGCGCTGCGCCGCGAGCTGATGCTGTTCGGCATCGACGTGATCGTGGTGGCGCCGGGCGCGGTGGCGACGCCGATCTGGGACAAGGCGGACTCCGTCGACGTCACGCAATACGCCAACACGCCCTATGTGGAATCGCTCAACCGCGTCCGCGCCTACATGATCGCCAACGGCAAGAAAGGTTTCCCGCCCGAGCGCTTGGGCGAGGCGGTGTGGATCGCGCTGACCACGTCCAAGCCGAAGGTGCGCTACACCGTGACGCCGGAGCCGTTGCAGAATTTCCTGGTCAACACCCTGCCCAAGCGCACGGTCGACAACATGGTGGCGGGACGTTTGGGGCTGAAGAAGCAAGTTTGACTGCGGTCGCACTTGTACGTACACTTGTAGCTACGCATTGCGGGGTTCGCGCTTGTCCGCTGGCTGAGAGGAAATCGGACAAGACAATATGGCGACGGAACATCGCTCTGAGTGGGATCCGAAGAAATCGGACCAAAAACCGACGCAAGCACAAGGTTGACTTTGGATATGTGGCGCGGGGCTTAAACGATCCGCTGAGACGTACGGAAATCGAAGGCGACGAACATGGAGAAACCAGGTGGCGGACGATCTGTGAGATCGACGGACGAATTTTCGTCATCTCCCACACGCTCCGGGAAGAAGACGGCGTCGAAATCTACCGGATCATCTCAGCGCGGAAAGCCACGCCTAGTGAGCGTCAAGTTTACGAAGAGGCTTCCTAAACTCACGGCCGATCAACGGCAACAGCTTGAAGAAATAGATAAGCTGTCGGACGATCAGATCGACACAAGCGATATCCCTGAACGGTTGGACTACAACGGTCCCGTCTATATCGGGCTCTTTCCAGCTTCCCGGACCAAGAAGAGCGTCACCATCCGCCTCGACGACGACGTCGTGAAATGGTTCAAGGCGCAGGGCAAGGGCTGGCAGACCAAGATGAACTGGGTCTTGCGGCTCTATTTCGCCAGCCATCGCAAGAGCGGCGTGAAAGTCGGGCGCCCCTAATCCACCGCCTGCTTCGCCGCGCGCTTGCGGATGTTGGGGTCGAGCGCCTTCTTGCGCAGGCGGATCGACTGCGGCGTGACTTCGACCAGCTCGTCGTCCTGGATGTAGGCCATCGCCTGCTCCAGCGTCATCGGCACGATCGGGGTGAGGCGCACCGCCTCGTCCTTGGAGGTGGTGCGGATGTTGGTGAGCTGCTTGGCTTTCAGCGGATTGACGTCGAGGTCGTTGTCCTTGGCGTTCTGGCCGATGATCATGCCCTGGTAGACCTTGGTGCCCGGCACGATGAAGAGCTTGCCGCGCTCCTCGATGTACCAAAGGCCATAGGCCACCGCGACGCCTTCGTCGGTCGAGATCAGCACGCCGTTGGTGCGGCCGCCGACGCTGCCCTTGTGCGGCGCGTAGCCGGAAAACATGCGGTTCATGACGCCGGTGCCGCGCGTGTCGGTGAGGAATTCGCCGTGATAGCCGATCAGGCCGCGCGCCGGCGCGGTGAAGACGATGCGGGTTTTGCCGGCACCCGTCGGGCGCATGTCCTGCATCTCGCCCTTGCGCTGGGAGATCTTGTCGATCACGACGCCGGTATAGGGATCGTCGACGTCGACGGTGACCTCCTCGATCGGCTCCAGGCGCTGGCCGTTCTCGGTCTTGAACAGCACGCGCGGCCGGCTGATGGAGAGCTCGAAACCCTCGCGGCGCATGGACTCGATGAGCACGCCGAGCTGAAGCTCGCCGCGGCCCGCGACCTCGAAATTGCCTTCGCCGGTCTCATGCACCTTGAGCGCGACATTGCCTTCGGCCTCGCGCAGCAGGCGGTCGCGGATGACGCGGCTCTGCACCTTGTCGCCCTCGCGGCCCGCGAGCGGCGAGTCGTTGACCGAGATCGTCATCGCCAGGGTCGGCGGATCGATCGGGTTCGAGGGGATCGGCTCCTCGACGGCGATGTCGCACAGCGTGTCGGCAACGGTGGCGTCGGTCAGACCGGCGATGGCGATGATGTCGCCCGCCTCGGCGCGCTCGACCGGGACGCGGGCGAGGCCGCGGAACGCCAGGAGCTTGGTGGCGCGGGCGCGCTCGACGACCTTGCCGTCGCGGTTCAGCACCTTGATCTGACGATTGACGGTGATGGCGCCCGATTCGATGCGCCCGGTGAGGACGCGGCCGAGGAAATTGTCGGCTTCCAGCGTCGTCACCAGCATCTTGAAGGGATGGTCGTCGCCCGCCAGCGCGATCGGCTTGGGCTTGGGCACGTCGTCGACCACGAGTTGGAACAACGGGTCCAGGTTCTTGCGCTCGTCGGTCAGCTCCTTCACCGCCCAGCCATTGCGGCCCGAGGCGTAGAGGTAGTGGAAGTTGAGCTGGTCGTCATTGGCTTCCAGCGCCAGGAAGAGGTCGAAGATGGATTCCAGCGTGACGTCGGGCTGGGCGTCCTGGCGGTCGATCTTGTTGATCACGACGATCGGCTTGAGGCCGAGCTTCAGCGCCTTGCTGAGCACGAATTTGGTCTGCGGCATGACGGATTCGGCGGCGTCGACCAGCAGCACCACGCCGTCGACCATCGAGAGGATGCGCTCGACCTCGCCGCCGAAATCGGCATGGCCGGGGGTGTCGACGATGTTCATGCGCACGCCGTGCCATTCGACCGAGGTGCACTTGGCCAGGATGGTGATGCCGCGCTCGCGCTCCTGGTCGTTGGAGTCCATGGCGCGCTCGTCCATGTGCTGGTTCTCGCGCACGGAACCGGACTGCTTGAGCAGCTGGTCCACGAGCGTCGTCTTGCCATGGTCGACATGGGCGATGATGGCAATGTTGCGGATATCCATAGGCGCGGCGCTCGTGTGGGAAGGGCGGGTGTATAGACGGGGGACCCCGCAGGAGCAACAAGCCTGTCAAATTGCCGGGAAACCGGGGCCTTGAGACAGTTTGGCGACAGTTAACAGCGGCCTTGCGTCGCCCACTTCACATTCGCGTTCAAACCGTCTGGAAATCCCCAAGGGGCGTGCTAGGACAGGAACGGGAGCGTTTCGCCCGGCGGTGCCGGGAGCATGGGCAAGGACCCGTGTGAAGATCGACAGGCCGTGGACCCAGGTGATGAATATCCGCTTCCCCAACAGTTCCCAAGCCATGCCCGCCACGGTCGCGGGCGTTCCGGACGCGCGGCAGCGGATCCAGCCGCGCACCGTGCTCATTCTGGCCGTCGTGGCGCTGGCGATCATCGCCTTCATCGCCTGGCGGATCTTCGGCGGGCCGGCGAAGCAGGAACGGCCGGCGCCGCCGGTGCTGGTGACGACGGCCGTGCGCGCCGACATGACGGTGGTCGAGCGCACCATCGGCACGGTGGTCGCCAACGCGACGGTGCAACTGACCGCGCGAGTCCAGGGCCAGTTGATCAAGGCCAATTTCAAGGAAGGCGATATCGTCCATAAGGGCGACCTGCTGTTCGAGATCGATCCGCGCCCGTATCAGGCGGCCTATGACAGCGCGACGGCCACCCTGGCGTCGGCCAAGGCCAAGGCCGACCGCTATGCCCGCCTTCTCGCGGCCCATGCGATCGCGCCGCAGGAAGCCGACGACACCAAGGCCGGCTATCTCGAGGCCCTGGCCAATGTCCAGATGGCGCGGCTGAACCTGGAATACACCCAGATCCGCTCGCCGATCGACGGCAAGACGGGGCCGATGCTGATCCAGCCGGGCAACATGATCATGGCCAGCGCCGGGGTGGGCGGCAGCGCCGCCGCGACGCCGTCGACCACGCTTGTGGTCATAACGCAGTTCCAGCCGGTGAAGATCTCCTTCTCGCTGCCACAGGCCGACCTGCCGCGGGTGCAGGAGCGCTCGCGGGCGCATGCCCTGACCGCCGACATCGAGACCCATGGCGGCGACGGACGCCTGTCCGTGCCGGTGGACTTCGTCGGCAATGCGGTGGACGACAAGACCGGCACCATCGAGTTGCGCGCGACCTTCCCCAATGCCGACGGCGTGCTGGTGCCCGGTCAGCTTGTCGATGTCGGGGTGACGCTGAACGCCATCCGGCAAGCCACCGTGCTGCCGCGCGAGGCGGTGAACCTCGGCCAGAACCAGCGCTACGTCTACCTCTACAGGAACGGCATCGCCGAACTGAGGCCGGTGACCGTGATCTATGACGACGGAACCCGCGCCGCGGTGGAGGGCATCAAGCCCGGCGACACCGTCATCACCGATGGCCAGCTCCGCGTGATACCCGGCAAGCCGGTGCAGATCGCCAAGCCCGGAGCGCCCAAGCCGGCCGCGCCATGAACATCTCGATCCCCTTCATCCTGCGCCCGGTGATGACCACGCTGGTCATGGCGGCGCTGGTGATCTTCGGGTTGTTCGGATACGTCACGCTGCCGGTCAGCGAACTGCCCAACGTCGATTTTCCCACCATCGTGGTGAGCGCGACCCTGCCCGGCGCCGATCCCGAGACCATGGCTTCGGCGGTCGCGACGCCCCTGGAAAGCCAGTTTTCGACCATCGCCGGCGTCGACTCGATGACCTCGTCGAGCACCCAGGGCAACACCAGCATCACCATCCAGTTCCGCCTGGACCGCAATCTGGACGGCGCGGCGCAGGACGTGCAGTCGGCGATCGCGGCGGCAGCGCGGCGGCTGCCGCCCAACATGCCGAACCCGCCGACCATGCGCAAAGTGAACCCGGCGGACACGCCGATCATCTTCATGGCGCTGCAATCCGACACCCTGCCGCTGTCCAAGGTCGACGAATATGCCGAGACCCTGCTGGCGCGGCAGCTTTCGACCCTGAACGGCGTGGCGCAGGTCAACGTCTTCGGCGCCCAGAAATTCGCGGTGCGGGTGCAGGCCGACCCGGCGGCGCTGGCGGCGCGCCAGATCGGCATCGACCAGCTCGCGGATGCGACCGGCAACGTCAACGTCAACGTCGCGACCGGCACGCTCAACGGCCCGACGCGCGCGACCGTGATCCATGCCAGCGGCCAGCTTCGCAACGCCGCCGATTTCGCGCCGCAGATCGTCGCCTATCGCAACGGCGCGCCGGTGCGCTTCAAGGACGTGGCGCGCGTCATCGACAGCGTCGAGAACATCCGCGCCGCGAGCTGGTTCAAGGGCAAGCGCGCCATCGTGCTGGCGGTGCAGCGCCAGCCGGGGTCGAACACGATCGAGCTGGTGGACGAGATCAACCGCGTGCTGCCGACCTTCCTGCAGCAATTGCCGGCCTCGGTGCAACTGACGACGATCTACGACCGCAGCCAGACCATCCGCGCCTCGGTCTCCGACGTGCAGACGACGCTGCTGATCGCCGGCGCGCTGGTGGTCGGCGTGATCTTCATCTTCCTGCGCCGGGTGCGCGCCACCTTGATTCCGTCGCTGGCGCTGCCGATCGCGGTGATCGGCACCTTCGCCGGCATGGCGCTGTTCGGCTACAATCTCGACAATCTGTCGCTGATGTCGCTGACGCTGTCGGTCGGCTTCGTGGTCGACGATGCCATCGTGATGCTGGAGAACATCATCCGGCACATCGAGAACGGCGAGGACCCGTACGAAGCCGCCGTGAAGGGCTCCAAGGAGATCGGCTTCACCATCCTGTCGATGACGATCTCGCTGGCCGCCGTGTTCATTCCCATCGTGTTCATGGGCGGCATCATCGGCCGGCTGCTGCACGAATTCGCCGTGGTGATCATCCTCGCCATCGCGTTCTCCGGCCTCGTCTCGGTGACGCTGACGCCGATGCTGTGCAGCCGCATCCTCAGGAGCGAGGAAGGCCAGGCGCACAACGCTTTCTACCGCTGGAGCGAGCGGACTTTCGACCGCATTCAGGCGAGCTATGAAAGCTCGCTGCGCTGGAGCCTCGGCCACCGGCGCACGATCTTCGCGCTGTTCCTGGCCAGCCTGGTCGCGGCGGTGGAGCTGTTCTATGTGATGCCGCAGGATTTCCTGCCGAGCGACGACACCGATCTGCTGCGCGCCGCGACCGAGTCGGCCAACGGCACGTCGTTCGAGCAAATGGTGCGCTATCAGCAGCAGGCGGCGGCGATCATCAATGCCGATCCCAACGTCCTGGGCGCGATGTCGGCGGTGGGCGTCGGCGGTTCGTCGACCGGGACCAATACCGGTTCCATCGTCATCCACCTGAAAAAGCGCGCGCAGCGCTCCTTGAGCGCCGACGACGTGGCGCGCGAACTGTCGCGCAAGCTGTCGGCGATTCCCGGCATCAACGTCTTCCTCCAGAACCCGCCGGTGTTCCGCATCGGCGGCAACAATTCCAAGCTGCCTTACCAGTACACGCTGCAGGATCTCGACCTGCGCGAGCTGCAGGACGTGTCGGTGCGCCTGGCGGCGGCGATGGCCGCCGATCCGACCTTCGACGGCAAGGTGACGAGCGACCTCAACCTTTCGACGCCGGCGCTGAACGTGACGATCGACCGCGACAAGGCGGCGGCGCTGGGCATCACGCCGGAAAAGATCGAGAACGCGCTGGGCTCGGCCTTCGGCGGGCAGCAGGTATCGCAGATCTACGCCTCGTCGGACCAGTACCAGGTGATCCTGGAGCTGCTGCCGCAATACCAGCAGGACGCCAGCGCGCTCTCCCGCCTCTATATCAGCGCCGCCGACGGCACGCTGGTGCCGCTGAACGCCGTCACCCATATCGCGCCGGGGACGATGCCGCTGTCGATCAACCATCTGGGGCAGATCCCGTCGGTCACGATCTCCTACGACATCGCCAAGGGCCGCGCCCTGAGCGACGCGCAGAGCGCAATCCAGCGGCTGAGCCGGGACGTCGGCGTGCCGGCGACGGTGCAGGCGAGCTTCCAGGGCACGGCGCAGGCGTTCCAGAGCTCGACCCAGAACATGGGCCTCTTGCTGCTGATCGCGATCATCACGGTCTACATCATCCTGGGCATTCTCTATGAGAGCTTCATCCATCCCCTGACCATCCTGTCGGGTCTGCCGTCGGCGGCGGTGGGAGCGCTGCTGACCCTGGCGATCGCGGGCATCCCGCTCAGCCTCTATGCCTTTGTCGGCATGATGATGCTGATCGGCATCGTGAAGAAGAACGCGATCATGATGATCGATTTCGCGCTGCACCGGCAGCGCGACGAGGGCGCGGAGCCGCAGACCGCGATCTTCGACGCCGCGATGGTGCGCTTTCGCCCGATCATGATGACGACGATGGCGGCGATGATGGGGACGCTGCCGATCGCGATCGGGCTGGGCGCCGGCGCCGATGCGCGGCGGCCGCTCGGCCTGTGCGTCGCGGGCGGCCTTTTGCTGTCGCAGCTTCTGACGCTCTATATCACGCCGGTGATCTACGTTTATCTCGACGGTCTCGAGCAGCGCTTCGGCCGCTTCAGCATTCCTCGCTCCGTGCCGAGCGGCGCGCCGGCGGAATAGGACCTATCCCGCCTTGGCGCTGATGCGGTCGACTTCCGCGACCTCGGCGGGGCTCAGTTTCCATGCCGCGGCGGCGGCGTTCTGCGCGATCTGCTCGGGACGGGTGGCGCCGGCGATGACGCTGGACAGATAGGGGCGCGACAGGAGCCAGGCGAAGGCCAGCTCCAGCAGGGTGTGGCCGCGGGCGGTGGCGAAAGCGGTGAGGCCCTCGACGATCCGCCAATTCTCCTCCGTCATGTATTGCTCGCCGAAACGGCCCATGCGGGCGTAGCGGGTGCCGGCCGGGATCGCCTTGCCCTTCTCGTATTTGCCGCTGAGCAGGCCGCTGGCGAGCGGGAAATAGGGCAAAAGGCTCATGCCCTCGCGCTCCAGCTCCGGCGCCAGCTCGGTTTCGATGCCGCGCACCAGGAGGCTGTAATGGTCCTGGGCCGTGACATAGGGCGTGAGGTTCCGGGCGGCCGAAACCGCGTGCGCCCCGGCCAGCTGATCGGCCGGCATGTTGGAGCTGCCGACGGCGCGCACCTTGCCCGCCTTCACCAGCGCGTCGAGCGCGCCCAGCGTCTCCTCGATCGGGGTCGCCGGATCGGGGCGGTGCTGCTGGTAGAGATCGATCCAGTCGGTCTTCAGGCGCTTCAGGCTGGCGTCGCAGGCCTCGCGGATATAGGCGGCGGAGGCGCCGGTCTTGGTGCCGCCGTCGTCCATCGGCATGGCGAATTTGGTCGCGAGGACGATGTCCTTGCGGCGGGACCCCAGGATCTCGCCGAGCTGCTCCTCCGAGCCGCCGCGATTGCCGTAGACGTCGGCGGTGTCGAGCAGGGTGATGCCCGCTTCCAGGGCGCGGTCGACGACGCGGCGCGAAGCCTCGAGGTCGAGGTTTCCGAAATTGTTGCAGCCGAGGCCGATGACCGAGACGGCGATGCCGGATTTTCCAAGCTGGCGCTTTTCCATGGATGGCTCTGCGTTCGGGGGCGACGACACGAGATTAAGGCATCCGCGGCCGCCGCGGAACCGCGCCGGGCAACGAAAAAGGGCGCCGGTTGCCCGGCGCCCGATTTCGAGGCGATCGACCGAGGCGCTTAGAGACGCGCGCCCAGGCTGATGCCGAAGGTCCGCGGCGGTTCCACGAACAGGGTGTTGAAGAGGCCCTGCGCCGCATCGCCGGCGCCGCCGCCCGTGATGTTCTGCTCGTCCATGAGGTTCTTCACCCACACGCGGGCGTACCAGGCGTTCTCCGGCGCAGTCAGCTGGATCTGCGCGTTGAGCTCGTCCCAGGACGGGATGCGATCCGACGGGCCGTTGAAGATCGTGAAGTAGTCGGCGCCCTTCCAGTAGTAGTCGATCCGCGGCACCAGCGTATAGCCGCTGCCGATGACCCAGGTGTACTGGACGCCGACGCCGAAGCTGAGCGGCGGCGTGTTGGGCACCTTGTTGCCCGCGAGATTGACCTGATTGCCGCCGGTGACCCGGAACGGGTTGTTGGCATGGCCGCCATACAGAAGGTCGAGCGCGCCTTCGACGTTGCCGCAACCCAGGCCACCGCTCGTAAACAGACCGTGCGGCGAACCGTCGATGAACGCCGCGCCTTCAGCCACGCCCGGGATCGAGGTCACGGGCGCGCGCTTGAGGACGGCGGCCAACTGCCCACTGGTCGCGAAGGGCTGGCCCGAAGCGCCCACGCCGGCGACCGGATAGGGTGCACCGGTGCCCAGCGTATTGACCATGATGCATTGGTTGCCCTGATAGTCCTTCAGGATGGTGACGTTGGGCTGGTTCTGCGCCTCGTTGCGCGAGTCGACGAGCGAGGAGTTTCCGACCTTGGAGTCGATGAGCGAGTAGTTCGCGTTGAACGCCCAATGCTCGTCCGGCGCCCACAGCAATTCGCCTTCCGCGCCCCACATGCGCGCCCCGACATTGGCATTGATGGCGGTTTTGTTGACGATCTGGGTGACCTGGTAATCTTCGTAGTTGTAGTACCAGAAGGCCAGATTCGCCTGCACCGACCCGTCGAAGAAGGTGTTCTTCGTACCGAGTTCGATCGCGTCGACGCCCTCGGACTTGTAGAGCGGGGGATAGGTCGAAGCCGTCGAGGTATCAGCCGGCGGATTGAAACCGCCGGCGCGATAGCCGCGCGCGTACGACGCATACACCAGGGTCTGATCGGTGAACGACAGCTTGGGCGTCCAATCGATCACGCCGCGGCCGGTCATGGCCGAGAAGGCCGCGTCCTGGAGGGACGTGCCGGCGGCGTGCGTCAAGCCGGGAACCTGGTTGCCGCAGGCCGAGGACGCCAGGAAGCCGGTCAGCGTCGAGCCGGTGAGCGCTCCAACCGGGAAGAAGCAGTTGAGCAGCGTATTGAAGCCAACGACCGTCTTGTGATCCGACCCGAACCGCAGGCCGCCGGTGAACTTCAACTCATCCGGAATGATGTCGTAGTAGACTTCGCCGTAAACCGCGTCGGTCGACAGGCTGTAGTTGCTGATGTTGTCGTACACCGACGGACCGAACGCGTAACCGTCGGCGAATTTCGCGGCACCGATCAACGTCGAAATCAAATCCACGGCGCCGCTATGGATCGACGTATCGGTATAGCTCGACGTCGTGAGGTGATAGCCCGCGATCAGGAAGTTGAGCGGGCCATCGAAGTTCGACGCGATGCGAAGTTCAGCCGATTTCTGATCGTCGGTGCCGTTGAGGACCGTATAGGCCGGTGCGTGGTCCGACCAGAAATACGGCGCGTTGCCGCCGGAAATGCCGTACAGCGCCGGGGACGAAATCGGCAGCTGGCCGATATGCCCGGCATAGTTGATCCCGAACGTCGCGGGGAACTGGCAGGCGAAGAATTCCTGAACCGCGACAAGCCTTTGAGTGGTCGGCTGCGCCGCGGCGCAGGGGCCGGCCGGCACGGCCGCGTGGAAGCCCGCAGGCAGGGCACCGCCGGTCCGCAATTGGTTCAACAGGAAGTTCTGCGTCGGGGTGCTCGCGAAATCGGCGGTGTTCGGCGTGCCGTCATAGACGTAGGGCGCGCCATTGTCGCCCGGCGTTCCGCCCGAGTTGTTATAACCGCGATTGGCGTAGTTGGCGTGGAAATCCAACGACAAATCGCTGCCGAGCTTCTGATGCAGCAGGAACTCGACGTTGTTGCTGAAGTTCGCGTTGCGGGGCTGGAAGTCCGAAGCGACCCTGTAGAAGTCCGAGGAGGTCGGCTGCGGCGAGGCGATCATATGCGCGCCGGCGCCGCCGATCACGGTGATCTGGTAAGGCGTGCCGCCCAGAGGACCGATGTCGCTGACGAAGGTGTTGGTGATGACGGCGTTCTGGTTGGGAGCGTTCAGCGCGATGCCGGTCGGCAAGCAACCCATGACGCCGGTCGGATCCTGCACGCAGCCCAGCACGTTGGCGCCGACGCGCGTCGACGCTTCCTGCAGATGCTCGGCGATGATGTCGATGGTGGTGTCGTCCGTCGGCTGCCAACGCAGGCTGGCGCGGCCGGTGTAGCTGTTCAGGCCGTCAAAATTGCGCGCGCCCGTGGGACCCGGATTGACGATGCCATCGGACAGCCCGGGCACCGCGGTGTAGATGTTCTTGACGTCGCCGTCGCGCTTCTGGCCGTAGCCGGCAATGCGCAGGGCGAGTTTGCCGTCGATGATCGGCACGTTCACGACGGCGGTGATTTCCCGGTCGTTGAAGTTGCCGTAGGTCGCCTCGGCGCTGGCCGAGAATTCGTCGAGATTGGGCTTGTTGGTGACGATGTTCAGCGCGCCGCCGGTGGCGTTACGGCCGAACAGCGTGCCCTGGGGGCCGCGCAGAAGCTCAAGACGCTCGACGTCCAGATAGGTCGCGTTGGCGCCGAGCTGGGGGGAGTTGATGTACATGTCGTTCACGTTGAACGAGACGCCGGCGTCGCCCGACGCCGCGATGACGCCCGGACCGATGCCGCGGATGGCGATGCTGCCGCCGGTTCCGCCCAAGGACGTCTTGGTGAAGGTCAGGCTGGGCATGTTGAACTGAATGTCGTTGAACGACTTGATCTGCTTGGACTGCAAATCCGCGCTGCTGAAGGCGGTAACCGCGATCGGAACGGTCTGAATGTCTTCCGCCTTCTTTTCGGCCGTCACGATGACGGTCTCGATCTGGGCGAAGGCGGGCACGGTAAACGCCGTAGTCACCAACAACGTGCCGATAAAGACGGCCGACCGAGTGGTCGCGGCTGTACGCAATGCAGGCATAGCTTGCTCCCCGTTTTGGCTCCGCTTCGATGCGAGCCTTGATGTAGTCCCTGCGCCACCCGGGAAACCCGGATGGATTCCAAGCAGAAGATTCCAATGAGGAACGATAGGAGCAAGCCAGACGAGCGAGCAAGAAGGATTATTGCGTTAGCCGTTTGGCGGCACCATATCGGTCCGCCTTGTACCCATAATGCCACAACAATCGGACGCGGGCCGCGGCGGCGTTCGCAATTGCACACCGAATTTAACTAAGTCACTGGCCGATTTACGCATTCTTAACAGATTGACGACGGCCCGCCTACCCTAGCGTCAAGCATGTTTTGGGAACGGACCGATCGGAAAGGGCTGTTCGTCGCGCACGAAAGTTATATAGGCCAGCAGCTCCCATTCGTACTGAATGAGCGTGGTGCAGAACGCCTTGAGCTCATCATTGGCTCGGCCGTTCACCGCGATCACCACGAACTGTGCCGCGGCGAGCACGAATATGACGTGCATCACAAACCACGCAACAAAACCATAACCGATCGCAAAGAGCAGCCGGACGAAGGGAAACGGCGGATGATGCGGCACGGCGGCTTGCGGCGGGGGCGGCACGCTGCCGGCCGAGTTCGTGTCGGACATCTTGGTTCCTCCAGGCGCCGGGGGACCGCGCCTCGGCCTATACCTATGTCGCGAACCCGGCCATTCAAGCGTCCCGGCGGCTGAGTTTCGCGGAAAGTCCGACAAACCGGTCGAAGGGACCGACCAACAGCAGGCCGGCGAAATAGCCGCCCATATGGTCCTGCCAGGCGATGTATTGCACGGTGCCCCAGGCCCCCATGCCGATCATGCCGACGGCGAAATTGACCACCAGCCACACGCCGGTGAACAGCAGAACCTGGCGCGAAAGCAGGGGCTCCAGCGGCAGGGTCGCGGCGTTCAGATAGGGCTGCTGGATGCGGATCATGCGGATCGCGCCGCCCATCAGGCCCGAAATCGCGCCCGAGGCGCCGATCGCGCCGATGCTGAGACCCCATTCGAACACCACGAAGAACAGCGCGCCGACGAGGCCGCAGAGCAGGAAAAAGACAAGAAAGGCCGGCCCGCCGAAACGGCGCGCGATCACCGGCCCGAAGGCGAGCAGCCAGACGCAGTTGACCGCAAGATGCGTCCAGTCGGCATGAAGGAACATGTGGCTGAACGGCATGATCAGCCGGTCGAAGGCCACGTCCGGGTACTGCGCGAGATAGACCGCCGGGTTGAGCGCATAGTCGTTCAGAATCCGGTCGGAGAACGCGTTCGACGACAGGACGCGCCCGGCATGGGCGGCGACCAGCGCCGCGATCAGCAGGAGGACCGAAGCGGGGGCGCGAAAGGCGGGCTCATGGGCCGGCTTCTGCTCCTGGAAAAACGCCATCAGCGCGCCAAGGCTGCTTCGACCAGCTCCATGCGGTCATTGCCGAAATACATGTCGCTGCCGTTGACGAACATGGTGGGCGAGCCGAACCCGCCGCGGGCGATGACCTCGTCGGTATTGGCGCGCAGGCGGTCCTTGATCTCGCCGGCCTGGGCGCGCTCGAGAATGTGGCCGCCGTCGAGATCGGCCTCGTCGCAGACCTCCGTGATGACGTCCGGCAGGCTGATGTCCTTGGACAGCGACCAATAGGCCTCGAAGCAGTGGCGCGAGAATTCGACGACCTTGCCCTCTTCCTGGGCCGCCAGGGCGCAGCGCATGGCGAGCGTGGCGCGCACCGGAAACACCGGCGGCGGCATGACGATCTTGAGGCCGACCAGCCGGGCCCAGTCCTGCAGGTCCTTGGCGCCGTAGGGCGCCTTGCGGTCGTCGGGGTTGGCGCGGCGTTCGTAAACGTCCTTGTTGACCGCATTGAAGACGCCGCCGACCAGGATGGGCTTCCACACGATGTCGGCGCCGGTGCGCGCGGCGATCGGCTGGATCCGGGTGAAGGCCAGATAGGTCCAGGGCGAAGAGCAGTCGAAGAAGAATTCGAGCGTGGCCAAGAACGGTCTCCGGGTTGGGCTGGGCGTCCAGTTTACCAAACTTGGCCATGAAAGGCTGCCGCGCAACCCCGACAAAAGATTCACGTGGCGCCGCGGAGTCGCGGAGGTGGAGATCGACGCCGCGCCCTCCGCGGCTCCGCGCGACCTATCGTTGGCGCGCCACCGCGCGCCGGAGGCCGGCTTTCGGCGGCGGAACGACCCACATTGGCGCAGCGGCGTGCCGCTTTGGAACAAGGGACCCGGCGCGGAGAGCGCGGCGCGTCCTGCGGGGCTGGCACAGGGGTTGCTCCCCACTGGCCCGAGAGATTTTTCAGGTGCTGTACGCCATGATCGCCATGTCCAAGACCTTCGCCGCCGCCCTTCTCGCAAGCTGCGCCCTCGCGGGCGCCGCGCAGGCGGGCGACTTCAGCAATGCCAGCACCTACAATTCGCCGTTCGGCCTGCAGGCCGGCCAGGAAAACCAGGCGGTCGCCCCCTCCTTGCGCGACGGCAACGGCAACCTCACCGCCATCAACGGCCAGATCACCAGCGGCACGATCGGCGCCGGCGCCTCGGCCTCGGGTGCCGCATCGGCGCACAGCGGCGTTGGCACGGGGGGTGCAGGTTCGGCCTTCGGAAGCGCCACGGCGATCGGCAATCAGCTCAACGTCGTGACGCTCGGAAACAACAACACGGTCGTCGTCACCTCGACCCAGACCAACAACGGAAACCAGACGGCGGTGAATACCGTCAACGGCAAGACCGCCACCAATACCGGCAACTAAGACCAGAAAGACAAAGGGAAGCCCCTCCCATGACACGTCGCGGAAGAAAATACTTTCTCATGCCGTTGGTCCTGCTGGCCTCGGCGTTCGCCCTCGAAGGCTGCATCAGCCCGGTGGCCGACAGCGTGACGGGCCGTTACACCGCCCCGATCGGCGGCTCGCCGGTGATCTCCAACGAGACGCCCTATTCCGCCGCCCTGCGCTGCATGGCCGGCTACACCGCGCAGCGCCCGATCCGCATCGCGGTCGGCCAGATCGCCGACTACACCGGCAAGAGCGAGAGCGACAACTCCGGACGCAAGATCACCCAGGGCGCCGCCCTGATGGCGATGAGCGGCCTCAGCAAGGCGGGCGTCCGCCTGGTCGAGCGCTTCGACACCTCGGTCGCCGAGATGGAGCTGAAATACGCCAACAACCGGCTGATCGGCGCCGACGGGGCCACTCCGGCCGGCGGCGCGGACTATCGCCAGATCATCGCCGGCTCGATCCCGGGTTCGGATTATTACCTGGTCGGCGGCATCACCGAGCTCAACTTCAACATCCGCTCGGTCGGCGCGTCGGCCGACGGCGGCGAGACCGCCACCAACGGCCTCAAGGGCCAGACCGGCGGCAACATGTACGTCATGAATGTCGGCCTCGACCTTCGCCTGGTCGACACCAAGACGCTGCAGGTCGTCGACGTGATCTCCTATCAGAAGCAGATCATCGGCCACCAGGTTTCGGTCGGCGTGTTCGACTTCCTGGGCAGCAACTTCTTCGACGCCTCCATCGGCCAGAGCGCTCTGGAGCCGATCCAGCTCGCGGTCCGCTCGGTGATCGAGCGCGCGGTGCTCGAAATGACGTCGCGCCTCTATCACACCAGCGGCAATTGCGCCGCCACGACCGACCCGCTCGCCAGCGCCGACGACCGCGCCCCTGCTCCCGCCGCCTATTCGCCCTACGGCCAACCCATCACCGCCCGCAACGAGGACCACAATTATGACCCGTCTCGCCAAGATCCTTATCGCTTCTACGGTTCTAGCGATCCTGCCGCAGATGGCCTGCGCGGCAGCCAGTGAGGCGACCGCGACGTCCACGTCGACCGGCAGCAGCTCGACGGTGGCCGGTACGTCCACCGGCGGCGAGACCAACATCCTGAACGGGCAGATCTCGCTCGGCGTGCAGTGGTCCACCGTGACCACGACGGTCTCGGGCGCCGGCGGCGACGTCGTCATCCAGGGCACCGGTGCCGGCAACGCGGTCGACATCACGACCTTCAACGACACGCATGTGACGAGCACCCAGAACGCGGACAGCGCCGCGATCGGTTCGACCGTCAATGCCAATGTCAGCGACGTCTGGGGCGGGGTCAGCATCTCGGGCCAGGCCTTCTGCAACTCGACCAGCGTCTCGACCGACCCGGCGGTGACCGAAGTGCACAGCGACCAGACCTGCCGCGCCGACGATCCGGCCTCGGAAGTCTATGCCAATGTAAACAACGTCGCCGGCGACGTCTCGATCGCGTCGAGCGCCTTCGGCAACACCTATCTGGAAGACACCAACGCCCTCAACGCGCCGGCCACGATCCACCAGAACAACATCTCCAACGTGTTCAGCACGGTGAACAGTACCGTGCACAATGTCGGCGGCAGCGTCGCGGTGACGTCGTCGGCGATCGGCAACAACGCCCAGATCGTCCACTATTCCACCGACGGCGCCACGACCGGCGGCCAGTAAGAAATCAGTTCCGCGCTGACGCCACCGGGGGCAACGGGGGCGTCCGGGGAGAGGGAGGGCGAAAGCCCTCCCTCTTTTTTTGCAAATTGGCCCTATCGCTTCGCTACATGAGGGCCATTTTGCGTAACCAAGCGGCACCTGTGTAAGTTCGCCGTGCAGCCCCTGCTTCGAGCCCATGCCCAGCACACCGACCCGCGCCGCCGCGGAATTGACTGTCCGCGGATTGATCCTCGGCGCCCTGATCACGCTCGTCTTCACCGCCGCCAATGTCTATCTGGGATTGAAGGTGGGACTGACCTTCGCGTCGTCGATACCGGCGGCGGTGATCTCGATGGCGGTGCTCAGCGTCCTGCGCGGCTCCACCATTCTGGAGAACAACATCGTGCAGACCGTGGCATCGGCGGCGGGGACGCTGTCGTCGATCATCTTCGTGCTGCCGGGGCTGGTGATCGTCGGCTGGTGGACGGGCTTTCCGTTCTGGACGTCGTTCCTGATCTGCCTGTCGGGCGGGACGCTGGGCGTGCTGTTCACGATTCCGCTGCGCCGCGCCCTCGTCACCCATTCGGACCTGCCCTACCCCGAAGGCGTCGCGGCGGCGGAAGTGCTCAAGGTCGGCGCCGGCCTGCGCGACGACGGGACGCCGGCCGATCCGGCGGAAGCGCGCGAAGGCCTGACCGCGGTCGTCTACGGCGCCGTTGCCTCGCTCGCCATGGCGGCGATCACCGCGACGCAGCTCGCGGCGGCGGAGATCCAGCGCTTTTTCCCGGTCGGCAAGGGGGAGAGCTCCTACGACATGTCGTTCTCGCTGGCGCTGATGGGCGCGGGGCATCTGGTGGGACTGTCGGTCGGCCTGGCCGGATTGCTCGGCATCGCGATCGGCTGGGGCGGCGCGGTGCCGATCGTGACGGCGCTGATGCCCGATCCGGCGGCGGCGCTCGACGTCCATGTCATCGACATCTGGAAGCATCAGGTGCGCTTCATCGGCGCCGGCGCCATCGCGGTGGCGGCGATCTGGACGCTGATCAAGCTGGCGCGGCCCGTGGTCGGCGGGCTGATGAGCACCATCGCCTCGGCCCGCGCCCGCGCGCCCGGCGCCGACGACAGCGACCGCGATCTCTCGGGCGGCTGGATCCTGGGCCTGACCGCGCTGTGCTTCGCCGTCATCGCCTGGGTGATCTGGGACTTCGCGACCGGGGCGGGACTTGGCAAACAGGTCTGGACGCTGACGGCGGTGTCGGTGCCGTTCGTGCTGGTGGCGGGATTCCTGATCGCGGCGATCTGCGGCTACATGGCGGGGCTGATCGGCTCGTCGAACAGCCCGATCTCGGGCGTCGGCATCCTGACCATCGTCGCCTGCGCCACGCTGCTCCTGCTGGTGGCCACGGTGGACGCCGCGACGGCCAAGCCGCTGGTCGCCTTCGCGCTGATCGTGACGGCCATCGTGTTCGCGGTGGCGACGATCTCCAACGACAATCTCCAGGACCTCAAGACCGGGCAATTGGTCGGCGCCGCGCCGTGGCGCCAGCAGGCGGCGCTGATCGTCGGCGTGGTGGCGGGCGCCGCAGTGATCCCGCCGATCCTGAACCTGCTCGTCCATGCCTATGGCTTCGCGGGCATGCCGCAGGCCGCGACGGTGGCGGCGACGCCGCTGGCGGCGCCGCAGGCGACGCTGATCTCCGCCCTGGCGCAGGGCGTGATCGGGCACAATCTCAACTGGACGATGATCGGGATCGGCGTCGCGGTCGGGATCGGGCTGATCGCGCTCGACGAATTCCTCGGCGCGATGAAGTGGCTGCGCCTGCCGCCGCTGGCGGTCGGGATCGGCATCTACCTGCCGATGTCGGCGATGCTGCCGGTGACCATCGGCTCGATCGTGGGGCACTGGTACAACGGCCGCGCCAAGCGCGCCGCCAATCCGGCGCGCGCCGAACGGCTGGGCGTCCTGGTGGCTTCGGGCATGATCGTGGGCGAGAGCCTGTTCGGCGTCGTGCTGGCGGCGCTGATCGTGGGCCTCGCGAGCGACGCGCCGCTGGCGCTGGTGCCGGCGGATTTCGCCTGGGCAAACCCGATCGCGGTCGGATTGTTCGTCGCGCTCCTGGCGGCGCTCTATGGCTGGATGCTGGCGCGCAATAGGAAGCCTTGACGCGCTGCCGCTTCGCTACTTGAGCGCGAGAGTCCCTGACGCGCTACCGCTTCGCTACTTGAGCGCGAGAGTCTCTGACGCGCTACCGCTTCGCTACTTGAGCGCGTCGGCCAAAGCGAGGACATGACGCGCCTGTTTGAGATGCGGCTGGTCGAGCATCTTGCCGTCGAGCGCGGCGACGCCGGCGCCTGAGGCAAAGGCGGCGACGACCTTTGTCGCATGCGCGATGTCGGCAGCGGACGGCGTGAAAGCGGCGTTGATCGGGGCGACCTGGTCGGGATGGATCGCCAGCATGCCGGAAAAGCCCTCGCGCTGGGCAAGGCGCGCGGTGCGTTCGAGCCCTTTGGCGTCGCGGAAATCGGCGTGCAGCGTCTCGATGGCGGCAACGCCGGCGGCCTTGGCGGCGAGCAGGACGAGCGCGCGCACCATCTTGTGAATAAAGAGAAACTCGCCGGCCTCGTCGCGGTTGGCGGCGGCGCCGAGCGCGGCGGCGAGGTCCTCGGCGCCCCAGGAAAGCGCCGCCAGACGCGGCGGCGGCGAGCGGTAGTCCTGGAGCGACAGGACGGCGGTCGGGGTCTCGGTCGCGACGGGCAGGAGCAGGATCGAACGCGGCTTCAGGCCGGCCTGGGTCTCCAGCGTGAGCAGATGCGCGTCGAGCGTGAGCAGGTCCTGCGGCCCGTCCGGCTTGGGCACGACGAGACCGGCGGGCGCCGCTGCAACCACCGCCGCCATGTCGGCGACGAAATCGGGCCCACCGACCGGATTGATGCGCACCCAGACCGCCTGGCGGTTCCTGTCCTTGAGGAATTCGCGCGCCAGGCCGCGCGCCTTGGCGCGATTTTCCGGCGCGACGGAATCCTCGAGATCCAGGATCAGCGCATCGGCGGGCGACGACTTCGCCTTGGCGAGCTTCTTCTCGCTGTCGGCGGGGACGAAGAGGAGGGAGCGCAGGATCATACTAGTTCAGCCCCTTCGCAGCGACGCCGAGTTTTTCCGCAACCGCGCGAAGGCGCTTGTCACGCGTCCACAATCCCACTCCGGGAATGAGCCGCACGGATGCGATCAAATGCGCGTCCACGTAGCCAATGCCCGTCGCGACCAGATTTCCGTTGTCGATGAGATGCAGAACTTCGGCATCACGCACCGACGGCGCATGTGGCAGGGCGTTCAACCGTGAAAGGATGAGTTCGCGCTTCTTGATGTACCCAAGCGCGATTTCGCCGATGACAAATGGATGGATCAACATTTCGTCAGCGTCGAGCAGGCGCTCAAGCGTGCGGTCATTCGCACGAAGATGATCAGCCCAAACCGAGGTATCGGCCAGAATCACGACTTGCCAAAGCGGCGTCTGGGCGGCGCTCTGAACTGCGGTTCAGTACCCCCAAGACGCGCCAACCGGCGTGCCGCCTCACGTTCGATCAGGGATTTCAGGCCGGCGTTCAGAAGTGCGGTTCGTTCCGTAATGCCGGTATATTTCTCGGCATCGGCGAGCAACTCATCGTCAAGCGTGACAGTCGTGCGCATTGCAAGTCTCCTGCACCAACTCTAGCATCAAATGATGCCTATTTCAATGCATCGGTCAGGCCGGCGTCTTGTGCATCAGGGCGCTGCGCTTGCATTGCGCGACAGTCTCGCCGCGCTGGTTGATCGCCTTGTGCTCGAAGACGACGATGCCTTGGCTCGGGCGCGACTTGCTCTCGCGGATTTCGAGAACCGAGGTCTTCACATGCAGCGTGTCGCCGTGGAAGACGGGCTTGGGGAAGATCACGTCGGTCATGCCGAGATTGGCGACGGTGGTGCCGAGCGTCGTCTCATGCACCGAAATGCCGATCATCAGGCCGAGCGTGAACAGCGAATTGACGATACGGGCGCCGAATTCGGTGGTCTTGCCGTATTCCTCGTCGAGATGCAGCGCCGCCGGGTTGTGCGTCATCGCGGTGAAGAGGACGTTGTCGGCCTCGGTCACGGTGCGGCGGATGGCGTGGTCGAAGGTCTGGCCGACGGAGAATTGCTCGAAATAGAGACCGGGCATGGCGGGGGCTTTCAGGTGAAGTGGGGGTCTATCACGGATCGCGGTAGAGCATCACGGCGGGGTCGCCCTTGTAGGTCGTGCGCACCGCCTCCTTGAACCCGGTCTTGGCGGCGACGCCGAGCGACGGCTTGTTGTCGGGCGCGATGAGGCAGGCGAAGCGCATCTTGCCGAAACGGTTCTCGCCCCAGGCGAGCGCGCCCCGCACCCCCTCGGTGGCGTAGCCCTTGCCCTGCGCCGCGCGGCACAGCGCCCAGCCGACTTCGGGAATGCCGTCGAGCGCAGGGACGATGTCGCGACGAACGTCGAGGAAACCGAGTTCGCCGAGCCGCGCGCCGCTGTCCTTTTCCTCCACCGTCCAGAAGCCGTAGCCGAGCAGCGCCCAATGACCGAAGGCGCGCATGAACCTGGCCCAGGCCTCTTCCTCCGACAGCGGCACGGCGGCGATGAAACGCGTGACCTCGGGGTCGGCCCACATCGCGGCATAGGACGGAAAATCTTCCCGCCTGGGGGCGCGCAGGATCAGCCTTTCGGTCTCGACGACAGGAACGTTCAGCATTCATGTCACCGCGACGAATTCGCCGCCGGCGGGGTCGAGCACTTCGAGCCTGCCGTCGGCGATGCCGAAGCGCGCGCCGTGCAGCGCCAGGGCGCCGCCGCGCACCCGCGCCGCGACGAAGGGAAAGGTCATCAGATTGCCCAGCGACAGGCGCACGCAATCGCGCTCCATCGCGACGTGGCGCTCGCCGGCGTCGTGGATGTGGGCCGAGTGCGCGAGCGCCGGCTCCAGAAGGTCGATCCAATGGCCGATGAACGGCACGCCGGCGACCAGGCGGCCGTCGAGCGCGGCGGCGATGCCGCCGCACTGGGCGTGGCCCAGGACGACGATGTGCCGGACCTTGAGCAGCTCGACCGCGAAGGCGATGGCGGCGCTGGTGCCGCGGTGGCCGCTGTCGGTTTCGAAGGGCGGCACGATGCCGGCGACGTTGCGTACGACGAAGAGCTCACCGGGGCGGGCGTGGAAGATCGTGGCGGGATCGGCGCGCGAATCCGAGCAGGCGATGACAAGATAGTCCGGGCTCTGGCCCTTGCTGGCCAGTTCCTCGTATTGCGCGCGCTCCTGCGGCCAGCGGCCGGCGCGGAAGGTGCGGTAGCCCTCGATGAGACGTTCCATGCGCCGGTTATAACGCAGGCGGGCGCGAAATCACTCCGCCGCCGGGCGCATATCGGCCCCGATCGCGGCCTGGCGGCGGCCGGCCCCGAACCAGCGAGAGAGAAAGCCGGGACGTTCCACCGCCTCGAATTCGCCGCTGTCGGGATCGAGCACTTCGAGGATGCCGTTGGCGATGTCGAAGCGCAGGCCGTCGACATGCAGCGCGCCGGTCTTCTCGCGCTCGGCGATGAAGGGATAGCTGCGCAGGCGCTCGATCGAAAGCTTGACCGCGGCGCGCTCGGCATCGGTGTTGCCGTGGCCGTGACCCTTGGAGATTTTGCTTTGCACGGCGGGCTTGAGCAGGCTGACCCACTCCTTCAGGAACGGAATGCTCTCGGCGACCTTGCTGTCCATCGCCGCGGCGACGCCGCCGCACTGCGCATGCCCCATGACCACGACGTTGCGCACATTGAGCGCCATCACGGCATAGGCGATGGCGGCGCGGGTACCGTAGAAGCCGGGGTCGTCGCCATAGGGCGGCACGACGGCGGCGACGTTGCGCACGACGAAGAACTCGCCGGGATTGGCGCTGAAGACCGTGGCGGGATCGGAACGCGAATCGCTGCAGGCGATCAGCAGGTATTCCGGACGCTGGCCGCGCTTGGCCATGCGGGCATAGTTCGAGCGCTCTTCCGGCCAGCGTGTCTTACGGAATTCGCGATAGCCGCGAATGAGACGATCCATGGCAACCCCCAACCAAGTGTCATGGCCCGCTCACCGGGCTCGCTTTAGCCTGGTTAATGTCGAACGGATTGGGCGATTTTGACAAGGGGGCGGGAGGAATATTTGGTTATCGAACCGGCAAAACGTCACTTGACGCCGCTGCTTTGCCCATTCGCGCGCCAACCCGCGCACGAAACGCTCAATAGGATTTCGGCAAACCGAGCACGTTCTCGCCGATGAAGGACAGGATCATCTGTTCGCTGACCGGCGCGAGCACCGGGATCATGCTTTCGCGGAACAGGCGCTCGACCTGGTATTCGCGGGCATAGCCCATGCCGCCATGGGCCATCATCGAAGCCTTGCAGGCGTCGAACGCGGCGCGGGCGCCGAGAAACTTGCTGGCATTGGCTTCGGCGCCGCAGGGCTGTTTGGCATCGTAAAGCGCGGCGGCGCGCAGGCACATCCACCAGGCGCTCTCCAGATAGGTCCAGGCTTGCGCCAGCGGATGCTGCACGCCCTGGTTCTGCCCGATCGGGCGGCCGAACACGATGCGCTCGCGGGCATAGCGGGCGCCGCGGTCCAGCGCGTCGCGGCCCAGGCCCACGGCTTCGGCGGCGATCAGGATGCGCTCGGGATTGAGGCTGTCGAGCAGATAGCGGAAGCCCTTGCCTTCCTCGCCGATGCGGTCTTCGTCGGGGACGAAGAGGTCGTCGATGAAGACGGTGTTGGAGTCGACGGCGGCACGGCCCATCTTCGGGATGCGGCGAACCTCGATCTTTTCGCGGTCGAGCGTGGTGTAGAACAGCGTCATGCCGTCGGTCGGCTTCTTGCCGTCTTCCTTCTTCGCGGTGCGGGTGAGGAGGAGGATCTTGTCGGCTTCCTGCGCCGTGGTCGTCCAGATCTTGCGGCCGCGCACGATGTAGCCGCCCTTGCTGCGGCGGGCGAAGGTTTCGATCGACGTCGTGTCGAGACCGGCATCGGGCTCGGTGACGGCGAAGCACGCCTTCTGCTCGCCCCGGATCAGCGGCGGCAGCATGCGCTGTTTCTGTTCGGCGCTGCCGTGCACGACGATGGCGTGCGGCCCGAAGATGTTGAGATGGATCGAGGATGCCGCGGCGTAGCCGCCGCCGCCGCGCGCCACCGCATGCATCAGGATCGCGGCCTCGGTGACGCCGAGGCCGGCACCCCCGAATTCGACCGGCATGGCGATGCCGAGCCAGCCGGCCTGTGCCATCGCCTTGTGGAATTCGTGGGGGAATCGGGGGGCCTGGTCGCATGCCGTCCAGTAGTCGTCGCCGAAGCCCTGCACGAGGCGGGCAACGCTTTCGTCGATGGCGCGGTGGTCGGCGGACAGCGTGATATCCATGGCCCCATACTGCCTAAGGATTTGGGCCGTGGGAAGTTTCTCAAGATATTCAATCGGTTGGCGTTGTTAAGGCTTTGCCGCGTGTCCGCGTGAGAACGGTTGCACACGCTATCTCACTGACTAAACTCAGAAATAAGGGGAAGTGCCGGCTTCTTGAGTCTATAAGGACGCCGCCCAAAAAGGTGGTGGGACGTAGCCGGTGGGCAAAGCGCTGTCTTGGAGATCACGTACATAACATGAGTGTCACGGCTGAAGGGCGCATCGCGCCCGCGCCTGCGCGCCGCCCAGGCATGGCGCCAACGAACGTCACCGACCCGAACTACTTCCACAAAGTGGTGGACTGTCAGTGGGCGTGCCCGGCGCATACGCCGGTGCCGGAGTACATCCGGCTGATCGCGGCGGGACGCTACTCCGACGCCTATATGATCAACTGGCATTCGAACGTGTTTCCCGGCGTGCTGGGCCGCACCTGCGACCGCCCCTGCGAGCCGGCGTGCCGGCGCGGACGCGTCGAGGAACAGCCGGTGGCGATCTGCCGCCTCAAGCGCGTCGCCGCCGATTCCAAAGACGACGTCACGGCGCGCATGCCCAAGCCGGCATCGACCAAGAACGGCAAGCGCGTCGCGCTGATCGGCGCCGGGCCGGCGTCGCTGACCGTGGCGCGCGATCTGCTGCCGCTGGGCTATCACGTCACGATCTATGACGGCGACGCCAATGCCGGCGGCATGATGCGGACGCAGATCCCGAAATTCCGCCTGCCCGAGACGGTGCTGGACGAGGAGTGCAATTACATCCTCGCACTGGAACCGGAAACCCGGTTCGGCGAGAAGATCGGCAGCCTGAAAGCGGTGCTTGACCAGAATTACGACGCGGTGTTCGTCGGCTGCGGCGCGCCGCGCGGGCGCGACCTGGAGATCCCCGGTCGCGCCGAAGCCGCCGCGAACATCCATATCGGCATCGACTGGCTGTCGTCGGTTTCGTTCGGCCACACGACGAAGATCGGCAAGCGCGTGATCGTGCTGGGCGGCGGCAACACCGCGATGGATTGCTGCCGCACCTCGCGCCGCCTGGGCGGCGAGAAGGTGGACGTGGTCGTGCGCTCCGGCTTCGACGAGATGAAGGCGTCTCCCTGGGAGAAGGAAGACGCGATGCACGAGGACATCCCGATCCACAACTTCATGGTGCCCAAGGAATTCAAGCATGACGGCGGCAAGCTGACCGGCGTGCTGTTCGAGAAGGTCAAAGCGGAGCGCGATGCCAAGGGCCGCCGCAGCCTGGTACCGAGCGGCGAGCCGGACGTGCTGATGGCATGCGACGACGTGCTGGTGGCGGTCGGCCAGGAGAACGCCTTTCCCTGGATCGAGCGCGATCTCGGCCTCGACTTCGACAAATGGGACATGCCGGTGGTCGACGAGGTCACCTTCCAGTCGACCAACCCGAAAGTGTTCTTCGGCGGCGACGCGGCGTTCGGGCCCAAGAACATCATCTGGGCGGTGGCGCATGGCCACGAGGCCGCCGTCTCCATCGACCTGTTCCTGAACGGCGAGGACGTGAAAGTGCGCCCCTCGCCGCTGGTCAACCTGTCGAGCCAGAAAATGGGCATCCACGAATGGTCCTACGACAACGACGTGTCGATGGATTTGCGCTTCAAGGTGCCGCACGCGCCCAAGGAATTGACGCTGCGCGACGTGAACATGGAAGTGGAGCTGGGCTTCAACAAGGAACTCGGCTTCAAGGAGGCGCAGCGCTGCCTCAATTGCGACGTCGAGACGGTGTTCGCCGAGAGCCTGTGCATCGAGTGCGATGCCTGCGTCGACATCTGTCCGGTCGATTGCATCACCTTCACGCCGAACGATCCGGAGCCGGTGCTGCGGCTGGAACTGACGGCGCCGGCGATGAACCTGACGCAGGATCTCTACATCTCGGACACCCTCAAGACCGGGCGGATCATGGCCAAGGACGAGGACGTCTGCCTGCATTGCGGGCTGTGCGCCGAGCGCTGCCCGACGGGCGCCTGGGACATGAAGAAGTTCTATCTGGAGACGGCGAAGGCGGGCTGTGGAGCAGGCCGATGAATCTCCTTCAACAAGCTGACGCCGTGAGCGTCGATCTGCGCCTCAGTCGAAATGAGATGGTTCTCCTCAACAACGCGCTCAACGAAGTTTGCCATGGCATGGCTTTTTCCGAGGCCGAATTCAGTACCCGGCTTGGTGCCGAGCGCAGCACCGCTCTCGCATTGTTGAGCGAAATTTCCACCGCCGTTCATATGGCGTTCGAGGCTGAGAAGGGCTTGGGGCACTGATGCAACCGATCGCGGCCACCAACGACTTCGTCGTCAAATTCGCCAACGTCAACGGCTCGGGCTCGGCGAGCGCCAACGAGTTGTTCGCGCGCTCGATCCTGCGCATGGGCGTGCCGGTATGCTCGCGCAACATCTTCCCGTCGAACATCCAGGGCCTGCCGACCTGGTACGAGGTGCGGGTCTCGGGCGAAGGCTGGCTGGGACGGCGCGGCGGCGTCGACCTGATGGTCGCGATGAACCCGCAGACCTGGGACAAGGACCTCGCCGAGATCGAGAGCGGCGGCTACCTGCTCTACGATTCGACCAAGCCCTTGACGTCGCAAAAGCTGCGCGCGGACGTGAACCTGCTCGGCGTGCCGCTGACGCAGCTTTCCAACACGCTGGAAGGCACGATCCCGCGCGAGCGGCAGCTGCTCAAGAACATCATCTATCTCGGCGCCGTGGTGCAGCTCTTGTCCATGCACCTCGAAACCGTCCAGGATCTGATCACCAAGCAGTTCAAGGGCAAGGACAAGCTCATCAAGCTGAACTTCGCGGCGATGAAGCTGGGCTACGACTACGCGGCCAAGACCCTCGCCGGCAAATGCCGGCTGAAGGTCGAGAAGGCCGACCTGGTGGGCGACCGCATCTTCATCCAGGGCAACGACGCGGCGGGCCTGGGCGCGGTCTATGGCGGCGCCACGGTGTGCGCCTGGTATCCGATCACGCCCTCGACCTCGCTCGCCGAAGCCTTCACGGCGCATTGCAAGACCTTCCGCGTCGATCCGGTCACCAAGAAGAACAACTTCGCCATCGTGCAGGCGGAAGACGAGATCGCGGCGATCGGCATCGTGATCGGCGCCAACTGGAACGGCGCGCGCGCCTTCACCGCGACGTCCGGCCCCGGCATCTCGCTGATGCAGGAATTCTTCGGCCTCGCCTATTTCGCCGAGGTGCCGGCGGTGGTGTTCGACATCCAGCGCGGCGGGCCGTCGACCGGCATGCCGACGCGCACCCAGCAATCCGACATCCTGCTCGCCGCCTATGCCAGCCACGGCGACACCAAGCATGTGCTGCTGCTGCCGCGCGACCCGCATGAGGCGTTCGAATTCGCGGCCGAGGCGTTCGACCTCGCCGAGCGGCTGCAGACGCCGGTGTTCGTGATGCTCGACCTCGACATCGGGATGAACGACTGGCTGTGCGAGCCGCTGAGCTGGGACGACAGCAGGAAATACGACCGCGGCAAGGTCATGTCGGCGGAAGAGCTGGAGGCCGGCACGTTCTTCGGCCGCTACACCGACGTCGACGGCGACGCCATTCCCTATCGCACCCTGCCGGCGACGCATCCGTCCAAGGGCGCCTATTTCACCCGCGGCTCCTCGCGCAACGCGATGGCGAAATATTCCGAGGAAGGCGCGGACTACGTCTACAACATGCAGCGCCTCTTGCGGAAGTTCGAGACCGCCAAGGGCCTGGTGCCGGCGCCGCTGCGCCGCGACGCCAAGGAGAAGACCCGCTACGGCGCGATCTTCTACGGCTCGACCAGCCCGGCGCTGGACGAGGCGCTGTCGCATCTGGAAGCCCAGGGCGTGCACCTGAACACGCTGCGCCTGCGCGCCTTCCCGTTCGGCGAGGAAGTCGTCGACTTCGTCAACGCCCACGACCAGGTGTTCGTGATCGAGCAGAACCGCGACGCCCAGATGCAGAAGCTGATGGTCAACGAATGCGCCATCGATCCGGCGCGCTTCATCTCGATCCTGCATTACGACGGCACGCCGATCACCGCGCGCTTCATCGCCGCCGCGATCGGCGAGCGGATGAATGTGAGCAAGCCGAAAGCCAAGGAAGCGGCAGAATGACCTATATCGCCAAGCCGAAGCTGCACCATCCTGGGCTCAAGCCCAACAAGCTGGGCTTCACCCATCGCGACTATGAGGGCTCGATCTCGACCCTGTGCGCCGGCTGCGGCCACGATTCGATCTCGGCGGCGCTGATCCAGGCGGCCTATGAGCTGGACATCGAGCCCTATCGCGTGGCGAAGATGTCGGGCATCGGCTGCTCGTCCAAGACGCCGGACTATTTCCTGGGCAATGCGCACGGCTTCAATGCCGTGCACGGCCGCATGCCGAGCGTGCTGACCGGCGCCAATCTCGCCAACCGCGACCTGATCTATCTCGGCGTCTCGGGCGACGGCGACAGCGCCTCGATCGGGCTCGGCCAGTTCGCCCATTGCGTGCGGCGCGGCGTGAACATGGTCTATATCTGCGAGAACAACGGCGTCTACGGCCTGACCAAGGGCCAGTTCTCGGCCACCGCCGACAAGGGCTCGAAGTCGAAGGCCGGCGGCACCAACTCGGACAATCCGATCGATCTCGTCAGCCTGGCGCTGGTGCTGGGCGCGACCTTCGTGGCGCGCAGCTTTTCCGGCGACAAGAAGCAGCTCGTGCCGCTGCTGAAGGCGGCGATCGCACATCAGGGCTCGGCGGTGATCGACGTCATCAGCCCCTGCGTGCAGTTCAACAACCATGCCGGCTCGACCAAGAGCTTCGACTTCGTGCGCGAGCACAACGAGGCGGTGAACCGCATCGACTTCATGGTCGACCGCGCCCCGATCACCGCCGACTATGCGCCGGGCACGGTGCAGGTGGTGCAGCAGCACGACGGCACCTATCTGAAGCTCTCCAAGCTGCATGCCGAGTACGATCCGACCGACCGCGCCCGGGCGATGGCCTATCTGCAGGAGCGCCACAATGCCGGCGAGGTGGTGACGGGGCTGCTCTATGTCGAGGAGCAGGCGAACGACCTGCACGCCAATCTCAACACCGTGGCGGCGCCGCTCAACCGGCTGGGCGAGCGCACCTTGTGCCCGGGTTCGGCGAAGCTGGCCGCGCTCAACGACGCGTATCGCTGACGGCGATGACCGCGGACAACATAGCGCTGGCCAGCGTGTTGTTCGCGGCCGTCAGCGCCTTCTTTTCCGCGATCGCCGCCGTTGCCAGCCTGGTCGAGACAAGGCGCGTCGCGCGCGCCAGCGACTCGACCATCTATCTCGAACTGTTCCGGGAGTACCGCTCGCCCGAGATGGATGTCGCGCTCGATTCGCTCGCGAAGTTCTGGAGCGAGCGGCAGCGGGAGCACGCCTCCGCCGCGGACGCATTTCTCGAATACCGGGAGCACAATCCGGACGGCGCCGCGACGATCCGCCGGCAGAGCCGGATGCTGGTCACCCATTTCAACAGCGTCGCGCGGCTGATGATCGCGGGGCTGATTTCGCGCCGGACGGCGCGGATTTTGATCACCTTTCCCGGCCTGGACATCTATTATGACGTCGCCGCGCCGATCGTGCGGCTGGAAAACCCCCAGCCGGAGTTTTCCGCCTATATTGCCATCCTCAAGCGCATCCGCCCGAAGTACAGCGGCGACTTCTACGGGAATTGACGGGATTCGAATGGCCACGCCGTCTGCCAGCCAACCGATCGACCTGGACGCCGTCGCCAGGGTCGCGGTCGCGCGCGAGCCGTTCTCCTGGTTCATGGTCCCCGGCTTCGTGAAGCGCGAGGCGCTGGAGGCGATCAACGCCGATTTTCCCGCCGTGGCCCATGCCGGCAGCTTCCCCCTGCCGACGCTGTCCTATGGACCGGCGTTCGCGCGCTTCATGGAGGCGATACGGGGACCCGAATTCACCGCCGCCGTCGCCGCCAAGCTCGGGCTCGACCTGTCGCGGCGCCCGACCATGGTGACGGTGCGGGGGCAGTCTTCCAAGCGCGACGGCGAGATCCATACCGACAGCGTGACCAAGCTGGTCACCGTGCTGATCTACATGAACGGCAAATGGGAAAGCCCGACCGGGCGCCTGCGCCTGCTGCGCTCGGCCAACGATCTGAACGCCGTCATCGCCGAAGTGCCGCCGGACGAGGGCACGCTCCTGGTGTTCGAGAACAAGCCCAACGCCTGGCACGGCTTCGAAGCCTTCGAAGGCCCGCGCCGCGTGATCCAGCTCAATTGGGTGACCAATGGACGGGTCGTGTGGTGGGAGCAGACGCGCCACAAGGTGAGCGCGTTTTTCAAAGCCCTTAGGCGCTAACTCCACTGTCATCCCCGGCCGAGCGAAGCGAGGGGAAGGGGACCCAGGTTGTGACGACTGCCGGTGCGGCAGTTTCGAATGACGCTGACTACACGGCCGCACGACCGTAATCGCCCTTACCACCTGGGTCCCCTTCCCTCGCTGCGCTCGCCGGGGATGACAAGCTTTTTGTGATGTTGTCTAGGGCGCCGGCGTCCACAGCACGTCGTCGATCCGCGGCGCGCCGGTCGCGAGCATCACCACGCGGTCGAAGCCCATCGCGACGCCGCTGGCCTGCGGCATGTGCTCCAGGGCGGCGAGAAAGTCTTCGTCGATCGGGTAGCGTTCGCCGTAGATGCACTGCTTCTCCGCCATTTCGGCTTCGAAGCGGGTGCGCTGCTCGACCGGGTCGGTGAGCTCGCCGAAGCCGTTGGCGAGCTCGACACCGCAGGCATAGAGCTCGAAGCGCTCGGCGACGCGGGCATCGTGCGGGGTGGCGCGGGCGAGCGCGGCTTCGCAGCGCGGGTATTCGACCAGGAGCGTCGGCGCGCCGTTGCCGAGCTTGGGCTCGACCGCGGCGGTCAGGACTTTCGAAAAGATGTCGGACCAGTTGTCGTGCTCGGCGACGGCGAAGCCGGCGCGGCGGGCCTTGGTGGCGAGCGCGTTGCGATCGCCTTCGCCGGCGGGGGAAAGCGTCGACATGAGGTCGAGGCCGGCGTGCCAGGTGAAGGCCTGCGCGACGGTGAGACGCTGCGGCGCGGCGCGCGGATCGCACCGGCGGTCCCGGTAGACGAGGTCCTTCGCCGCCGCCGTGTCGGCGGCGAGGCGCAGGAGCGCGAGGCAATCGGCCTGGACGGCTTCGTAAGGCGCGCCGGCGCGATACCATTCCAGCATCGTGAATTCGGGCGCGTGCAAGGGGCCGCGCTCGCGATTGCGGAAGACGCGGGCGAAATCGAAGATCCTGGTCTCGCCGGCGGCGAGCAGCTTCTTGGCGGCGAATTCCGGCGAGGTGTGGAGATAAAGGGTGCGGCGCTCGCCCGGCGTGGTGATCGCTTCGGTCGCGAAGGCATGCAGATGCGCCTCGTTCCCCGGCGAGACGGCGAGCGCGCCGCACTCGACCTCGGTGAAGCCGCCGGCTTCGAGATGCGCGCGGAAGGCGCTCTTGATACGATTGCGCTGGCGCAGCAGCGGCTGCCGGTCGGCGTGACTGTGGGGGGACCACCAGGGTGACATGATCGTTTTCGCGGGGCTCGGCTGCGCCCTTCCCTAACCGAGCCGGCCCGGGGAACACAAACGGCGCCGGCGCCGGGGAACCTTCGCCGCGGCGGCGCGCCCGGGAAAATCCAGCAAGGCCAGAGGCATAAGCATTGTTACTGGATTGAAAGCGAGGGTTAATATAGAGTGAATGAACGCGCTGTCGCCATGCATGGTGTTTGATGAATGCTCCCGTCGCCGATGAATGGCGCACCGATCTCAATCTGCTGCCCTTCGTCACCCGGCATCTGTTCCGGCCGCTGGCGCTTCTCGCCTTCGAATTCGCGCTCTATCTGATCGCCGTGGTCGATGCCGTGCTGCTGACGCCGCTTTGGGAGAAGCTGCTGCTGTCGGTCGTCGCCGGCGTGCTGGTGTCGACCCTGGCGATCATCGGACACGACTGCGCCCATCGCGGCGGCACGCGCTATTCCTGGCTGAACCGCCTGATCGGAACGATCGGCTTCCTGCCGGCGCTGCACCCCCTGAGCCGCTGGGCCTATCACCACAACCAGGTGCATCACCGCTATACGGCGCAGATCGGCATCGACAATGCCTATCCGCCGATGTCGGTGCAGGACTATCAGGCGGCGTCGCCGGCGCGGCAACGCCGCTACCGGTTCCAGCGCAGCATCTGGGGCCAGATCCTGTTCTATCTCACCGACATCTGGGTCCGCGATATCTTCCTGCCCCGCGCAGCGGAACGCGCCGGCTTCCGCGGCCGCGACTATTTCGATCTCGCCCTGGTCTACCTGTGGCTGGTCGCGTTCGTCGCGGGCCTGACCTGGCTGTCGCACGCCTATGGCGCCACGCCGGGCTGGGGCGCGGCGTTCGCGAACGCGGCGCTGTTCGGGCTCGCGATTCCGTTCCTGGTGTGGAATCTGTTCATCTCCTTCGTCACCGTGATTCAGCATACCGGACCGCAGGTGAAATGGTCCGTGCCCACCGGGCGGCCGTCGACGACGCAGCAGAAGCTGCACGGCACGGTGCGGATCCGGTTCCCCGAACCGATCGATATCCTGTTCCACCGCCTGATGCAGCACACGGCGCATCACCTCAATCCCATCATCCCGCTTTATTCGCTGAAAGCGGCCCAGCACCACCTGGAAGCGGGCCATGGCGAAGAGGTCATCAGCGTGCGCTGGACCCCGGCCTATCACTGGCGCCTGGTGCGCGACTGCAAGCTTTACGATCCGCAGCGCGACTGCTGGTGCGATTTCGAATTCCGGCCGACCACGCCGCCCGCGCGCTAGCGCCACCCGGTCCGTCTTGGTTAATCCGTGGCCGTCTTTCGCGCGGCATCGTGGAACGCTTCGTTAGCCCTTGAGAGGCACACTGCCCCCCAAGAAAACCACCGGGGGTTGCGGGTGATCGACGCTTTAAGCACGACCGATGCGGGCGCCATGGGCGCCGTGCGCCACCGTGCCGACCGGCGTTCGCTGGCGCGGGGCCTGCTCATCTTCGGCACCTATTCGGTGCTGTACCTGGCGACGATGATAGACGCGGTCGCGCCCTTTCCGCTGGCGCTGAACATCGCCTTCGGCATCGGCAACGGCGTCTGCATCGCCATGCTGTTCATCGTCGGTCACGATTGCTGCCACAGCGCGCTGGTGCCGGGGCGGCGCTGGAATTTGTGGCTCGGGCGCCTGGCGTTCGTGCCCGTCGTCCATTCCGTCAGCCTGTGGCGCCTCACCCACAACCAGAAGCACCACGGCCGCACCAACCTCAAAGGCGTCGATCCGGTGTGGACGCCGATGAGCCCGCAGGAATACGCGGGGGCCTCCGCCGCCCGGCGCTGGCTCGAGCGCGTCTACCGCGGCGCCTTCGGCCCCGTCATCTACTACTACATCGAGATCTGGCTGCCGCTGATGATCTTCCCGCTCTCGCGCCAGGCGCGCGCGAGCTGGCGGCGACACCTGCCGGACACGATTTTCGTGCTCGCCGGCTTTGCCGCGACGCTCGCTTTCGTCGCGCTGCTGGGTTCGGTCCTGACGCCGGAGCGCCCGCTCTGGCTGGTGCTGCTGCTGGGCTGGGCGATCCCCTTCGCGACCTTCAACTATCTCGCCGCCATCACGGTCTATCTCAACCATACCCATCCCGAGATTCCCTGGTTCGCGGACGAGAACGCCTGGAGCTTCTACAACGGCAATGTGCTGGGGACCGCGCACGTCAAAATGCCGTTCGACATCTTCCCGCTCTATACCGACGTAATGGCGCACCCCGCCCATCATGCCGACGTCAGCGCCCCGGTCTATGCGCTCACCGCCGAGCAGGCGGCGCTGAAGGCGCGGACCGGCGGCGACACCAAGGAATACATGCTGTCGCTGACGGAATACCGGCGCATCCTTGCGGCCTGCAAGCTGTTCGACTTCGAGCGGATGTGCTGGACGGATTTCGCCGGCGTCCCGACCGGGCCCCGGCTCGAAGTCCGGCCGGCCGATTTCGCCCTGACGAGGGCCAAATCCCCCGCCTAGCCCAGGCCGGCGCGGCGGGATAGTCCTTGGCCGGAATGGCCGGGGCTGCTATAGGCCGCGTCTCATCCCGCCGCCGAGGTTCCCCGTGGTTTCCGTCATCGCCAGCAGTGTGCGCAAGGGCAACGTCATCGAGAAGGACGGCAAGCTCTACGTCGTCCTCACTGCCGAGAACATCCATCCCGGCAAGGGCACGCCGGTGACGCATCTGGAAATGCGCCGCATCTCGGACGGCGTGAAGACCGTCGAGCGCCTGCGCACCACCGACTCCATCGAGAAGGCGTTCATCGACCAGGCGAAGTACAACTATCTCTACCAGGACGGCGAGCACTACGTGTTCATGCAGCCGGAGACCTTCGACCAGGTCCATGTCGGCAAGGACGTGGTCGGCGACATGGCGCCCTATCTGATGGAGAACATGGAAGTCACGCTGCAGAGCTTCAACGGCCTGCCGATCAGCCTGGAAATCCCGCAGCGCGCGACCTTCGAGATCGTCGAAACCGAACCGGTGGTGAAGGGCCAGACCGCATCGGGCTCGTTCAAGCCGGCGCTGCTCTCCAACGGCGTCAAGACCATGGTGCCGACGCACATCACGGTGGGCACCCGTGTCGTCGTGATGACGGAAGACGGCGCCTATGTCGAGCGCGCCAAGGACTAGCCCGCCGGCTTGCAGACATCGCCATAGACCAGCTTATCGCCCGTCTCCCACGGCTTGTACGCGTTCGCGAAGCGGATGCGGTCGGCGAGCGAGGGGTGGGTGGCGCGGAAGGCGAGGAAGAACCCGTCATATTCGGCCGGCGCGTCCTTGGCCCAGCCGGCATAGAGTTCGGCGTTGGCGCGGTTGGTGTGCGTCAGTTCGAGGCCGAAGCGGTCGGCTTCGTGCTCGATGGAGCGGGCATACAGGTTGAATGCCGGCAACACCGCGAGCCAGAAGGCAAAGACGATCAGCACCATGAGCGGCAGCGCGGCGGGATCGGCGAGATCGTCGAAGCCGAAGCGTTTGTGCCAACGGCGGATCGCGGCGCGCCCCAGCCGGTTCACCAGCCAGAAGCCGGACAGCAGGAGCGCGGCGATGACGGCGAGGCCCTTGTAATTGTCGCCCATCACATAGTGCTTGAGCTCATGGCTCACCGTGCCGACGATCTGCTCTTGCGTCTCGATGCGCTCGATATGGTCTTCCAGGACGATGCGGTTGGTGGGGCCGAGGCCGATGACGGTGTCGTCGTCGCCGCCGACGAAGATGGGAATGGCGCCGACGCCGCAGCGCGCCGCCAGCGCTTCGATCTGCGCGGCGAGGCGGGGGTTGTCGAGCGGCTTGTAGCTCGTCGTCAGAGGATCGACGAAGACCGGCAGCGCGACGAGAACCGCGAAGGCGGCGGGAATGAGGGCGAGCGCGCCATAGAGCCACCAGCGGCGCGGGCTGCGGCGGATCAGCCGGAAGGGAATCCACAGGACCAGCGCCGCCACCACCGCCTTGACGATCAGCGGCACGATCTCGGCGAGCAGCCATTGGCCGAACGGAGCGACGGCGTGGCCGTATTGCCGCTCGACGACGACCTGCCGCAGATAGTCGATGGGCGCTGCCACCAGGGCGGCGAGAACGAGATAGCCGACGGCGAACAGGATCAGGGTGCCGTAGCGGTTGCCGCGGGCGAGGCGAGCGCAGACGGACCGCAATCTCGCGCCCCAGCCGGTGAAGAGCAGGAATGCGGGCAGGAGCAGGCCGAGAACTTGGGCGGTGGCCCACAGCGCCTCATGGGTCTGGGCGTAGGCGATGGCGGCAGCGGTGGCGACGGGGACGGCGACGGGCATGGCGAGTTCCGGCTTGGTGCCCGATGAAGGTGGGTGAGGCGGCCGGTTCCGCCCAGATCGCGGGCCAACGGTCCGTCCCGGCTTCGCACCGGTTGGTCACAAAACCCCTTGAGGACCGGGCTACTGGACGGATTTGCGCCGTCCGGCGCATGGTCGGCCGATGACGGATACCGCCCGCCCCGACCCGCCGCCGCGCTTCGCCGGCTGGCAGAAGGAGTTCGCGCTGGGCTTTGCCTATTGGCTGGCGCTGGTGCTGGTGCTGGAGCCGGGCAATGCGATGCGGGCCGGCGACTTGCCGCTGGGGCGCGAGGCGCTGCGGCTGGCCGGGGCCGGGATGCTGGGCGCGGCGATCACGCCCCTGGTCTTCGCCCTGACGCGGCGTTTCACGGTCGAGGGCGAGGCGCGCTGGCGGCGGGCGGCGATCCATCTGGCCTGCGACCTGGGGCTTGCGGCCGGGCTGATCGTGGCGGCGGGCGTGCTGGCGTGGCTGTTTGGCATAGACCAACGGCCGCTGGGATTTGCCCTGCGCGACCAGTTGGCGGTCGACGGCCTGCTGCTGGCCTTTGCCGTGGTGGGACTGACCGCCATCGCACATGCCGTGCTGTTCTTCCGCCGGGCGCAGAGCGCGGCCGACGCGCCGCCGCCGGCGCCTACCGGCTATCTCAGCGCCGTGCCGGTGAAGACGCGCGGCCGGGTGACGCTGCTCGATCTGGGCGCGGTCGGCTGGATCGAGAGCCAGGGGAATTACCTGGCGCTGCATGCGGGGCCGACGACGCATCTGATCCGCGAAACCTCGGTGCGGTTCGAGGCGAGTCTCGATCCCAAGCGCTTCGTGCGCATCCACCGCCAGAGCATCGTCGCGCTGGACCGCATCCGCGAGATCGCCTCGCTGCCCAGCGGCGATGCCACGGTGACGCTGGACGACGGCAGGCGCCTGCGCCTGAGCCGCGGCTTTCGCGAGGCCGTGCGGGCGAAGTTCGAGGCACGCGGACGGTGACCGCCGTCCCGCGAGATCTCACAAGCCGAGGTCGCTCAGGCCGGCATGATCGTCCGGCCGGCGGCCCAGCGGCCAGCGGTACAGCCGCGCCTCTTCGGCGATCGGCAGGTCGTTGATGCTGGCGAGGCGCAGGCGCATCAGGCCGTTGTCGCCGAACTCCCAATTCTCGTTGCCGTAGCTGCGGAACCAGTGCCCGCTGTCGTCGCGCCATTCATAGGCGAAGCGGACCGCGATGCGGTTCCCGGCGAAGGTCCACAGTTCCTTGGCGAGACGGTAGTCCAGCTCGCGCGCCCATTTGCGCTCGAGGAAGGCGCGGATCGCGTCGCGGCCGGTGACGAACTCGGCCCGGTTGCGCCAACGGCTGTCGGAGGAATAGGCGAGCGAGACGCGCGCCGGATCGCGGCTGTTCCAGGCGTCTTCCGCGAGACGCACTTTCTGCCGCGCGGTTTCGAGCGTGAAGGGCGGCAGCGGCGGGCGGGCTTCGTCGGTCATGGTGCGTCCTTCGTCGCTTGCAGCTTTGCCTTCAGCGCCTCGTTCTCCGCTTCGAGCTCGGCGAGGCGCGTCAGCGTGGGCTGCAGCGCGGCGCCGATCTCGGCTTCGGTGAAGCGCGGCGTGATGTGCTGCGGGCAGTTCCAGTCGAAGGCTTCCAGGTGCAGCAGGAAGGCGCGTTCGGGCTTGGCTTTGTAGGCGCCGAGCGCGAGCTTCGCCGCGAGATCGGGATCGGCGGCGAGATCGCGCGCTTCGAGATGGGCATAGATCTTCAGGCGGCGGCGGTTGGGATAGTCCATCAGGATCAGCGCGACACGGTCGTTGGCATTGGCGTTGCCGAGCGTGATGTATTGCCGGTTGCCGCGGAAATCGGCGAGGGCGAGGGTCTTGTCGTCGAGCACATGCAGGAAGCCCGGCGGGCCGCCGCGGTGCTGGACATAGGGCCAGCCGGTCTGCGACACCGTCGCCATGTAGAAGCTGTCGCGCGCGGCGATGAACCGGACTTCCGCTTCGCCGAAGCGGTCGAAGGCGCGGTTGCCCTGGAAGCCGTCGAAATAATCGGCGCTGCCGTTCGCTTCTTCCGCCGCCTTGACGCTGGGCGTGCGGGCGATGTCGAGGAAACCGTAGGCCATGGCGAGCGTCCCGAGAGGCCCCCAAACGCTAGGGCTTTTCGCCGGCCGCAAATAGGCGAAAAAAGCTGCGATCAGCTTTGCGGAAAACGAGAAGGCCGCCGGGTTGCCCCGGCGGCCTTGTCCTTTTTTGATTGGGGGGCCGGATCGCCCCCGCCCCTAAGCCGCTTCGTAGCCGACCACGGCCTTGGTCTCGAGATATTCCTCGATCGCGAACTCGCCGCCCCATTCGCGGCCGTTGCCCGACTGCTTGTAGCCGCCGAACGGCACCGTGAAGTCCACCGGAGCGCCGTTGAGATGCACGTTGCCGGTGCGCAACTGCGCCGCGACATTGCGGGCATGCTCGATGGTGCCGGCCTGGACATAGCCGGAGAGGCCGTAGAGCGAGTCGTTCGCCATCTCGACCGCCTGCTTCTCGCTGTCATAGGGGATCATGGCGAGGACGGGTCCGAAGATCTCCTCGCGCGCGATGGTCATGTCGTTGCTGACGTCGGAGAACAGGGTCGGCCGCACATAGTAGCCGCGGTTGACGCCTTCGGGACGCCCGAGGCCCCCGGTGACCAGCTTGGCGCCTTCCTCGATGCCCTTCTGGATGAGGCCCTGGATCTTGTTGTACTGCGCCTCGCTGACCACGGGACCGATCGAGCCCGGCGAGCCGTCGCCGATCTTGACGTTCTCCATCGCGGTCTTCACCAGGCCGGCGATCTGGTCCTGCATCTTGCGCGGCACGAACATGCGGGTCGGCGCGTTGCAGGACTGGCCGGAATTGGTCATCAACCCGCCCATCTGCGCCTGCACCGCCTTCTTGAGATCGGCGTCTTCGAGCACGATGTTGGCCGACTTGCCGCCGAGCTCGAGCGCAACGCGCTTGACCGTTTCGGCACTGGCCTTCGACACCGCGATGCCGGCGCGGGTCGAGCCGGTGAACGACATCATGTCGATGTCGGGGTGATGCGACATCGCCTCGCCGACGCCCGGGCCGTCGCCGTTGACGAGGTTGAACACGCCGGCGGGGACGCCCGCCTCATGCAGAACCTTGGCGAACAGGAGGCCGTTGACCGGCGCGATCTCGGACGGCTTGAGCACCATGGTGCAGCCGGCGGCGATGGCGGGCGCGACCTTGGCGGCGATCTGGTTGATCGGCCAGTTCCACGGCGTGATCAGGCCGCAGACGCCGACCGGCTCGTAGCGGATGCGGTTCTTGCCGCGCGGCACGTCGAATTCGAATTCGTTGAGCGCCTGGAGCACGGTGCCGATATGGCCGAGCGCGGCCGGGGCCTGTGCCGCCTTGGCGAGCCACAGGGGGGCGCCCATCTCGGTCGAGATCGCCTGGGCGATCTCCTCTAGATGCTTCTGATAGCTGGCCATGATGGCCTGGAGCAGCTCGGCGCGCTGCTTCTTGGTGGTCTGCGAGAAGGACACGAAGGCGCGCTTGGCCGCGGCCACCGCCTTGTCGACATCGGCCTTCGAGCCCAGGGAGATGCGCGCGAAGGGCTCTTCGGTCGCCGGGTTGATGACTTCGAGCGTCTTGGGCGCGACCGGGTCGACCCATTTGCCGTCGATATAGAATTGGAGATAGTCCTGCATTCCCTTGACTCCCTTGGTTGTCGCGAAAGCTTGCGGGCCTTGCCGGCCGCTTGAATAGCCGCGGCCATAAAATCATATCCGCGGGCGCGCGGCAAAGCCGTCCTTGCGGCAGCAAACCCCATAGAATCGTTGGGGTATTGGCGGCGAAGGCTATTTCCCGCCCGCGAGGAAGGACTTCGCGACTTTCGGCGAACCCGGCGGCAAAAGGCGGGCTTGCGGCGCCCCGTTCACCTGCGGTGCCCGGGCCACAACCTGTCGCGAAAATTCGCCCTGCGAAACAATCGGGCGGCGCCGCCCCGGGGTTCGGCGTTAGCATGGCAGGGACATCGTGAGTCGTGCCGTCATGCAATTCATCTGCGACGCGCCCGGCCGGCGGGCCTGGTTCCGGATCGAGACCGAGGTGGAAGCGGCCGCCGAGTCCGAGGTCATGCGGCATGCGGTCGAGAAATATTTCCGGCGCGAGCGCGAAGCGGCGGTCAGGAGCTACCGGCCGCCGGCCGCCAACACCATCGAGCGCGACATCGGGCTCGCCGCGCATATCCTGCGCCGCATGCCGCTGTTCCTCACCCTGCGCGAGCATGACGGCACCGCGCTCGCCACCGCGATGCTGCCGCCGGGCGGCAAAGACGCCGACGGCTTCCGCACCATCATCGTGGGACCGGGCAACGGCGATCCCTTCGCGGCGCATGACGCGGCGATCCAGGCGCTGGCCGGGAAATTCGGCCTGACCCTGTCGCGCGAGCGCTGCTATCCGTACCAGAACTACGGCGTCTGAACGGGCCTTGAGCAGGGCATAGGCTTCGCGCACAAGCCCATGCATATGCGCCCGCAGCGCGCGCGCCTCGGCGGTGTGGGCGCCATGCTTGAGCGCGCGGCGGTTGCCGACAGGCGCGCCGCGACCGCTCAATCTTGTGGGCCTTCGGTCCGGCGGACACCTTGTATTGTTTTCGTCGGGACGTCGGGGTCCAGCGTCTTCGCGATGGCGATGTTGGCCTGGATCATCTTGGTGAGGGCGCCGACCGCCAGCGTCCGCCGCTCCAGCGAGGCATCGTCGTCGAGCACGTCGCCCATCATATGGCGCACGGCCTTGGCGAGTTGCGCCGCGTGCTCGCAGAGCGCGGTGTCGAAGTCCTGAAGCGGCGGCGGCGCCTGGCGCGCGAGGAGATCGGCGCCGAGCAGCCCATCGAGGAAATCCCTGCGCCGCTGGCGCGCCGCGGCGCGTTCCGCAGCCTGGTGCCGCTCCAGTTCTTCCAAACGCAAATCCAGCTCGTCCATCAAACGCTCCTTGTGGGCCGGCGGCGATTATCCGCCCGGTCCGAGGGGTGTTGGATAAGAATTCGCCGTAAATCTTCGAAAACCCAGGTCTGCCGCGCGCTTCGGCATGACAGGCGCGGCGCGCCGGGGCACACTTATCCATGGTCGTTTTCCGGGAGCCCGACATGAAACGCCTTGCCGCCGCTTTTCTTGTGACCGCCGCGCTGGCCGCGGTGCCCGCCGCCGCCGCGCTGAAGATCGGCGACGCGGCGCCCGATTTCACCGCGCCGGCCTCGCTCGCCGGCCAGCCCTTCACCTTCGCGCTCGCCGCGGCGCTGAAGAAGGGGCCGGTGGTGGTCTATTTCTATCCCAAGGCGTTCACCCAGGGCTGCTCGCTGGAAGCGCACGCCTTCGCCGAAGCGATGCCGCAATTCGCCGCCGCCGGGGCGAGCGTGATCGGCGTCAGCCATGACGACATCGCGACGCTGCACAAATTCTCGGTGAGCGAATGCGGCGGCAAATTCCCCGTCGCCTCGGACGGCGACGGCAAGATCATGGCGGCCTATGACTCGGTGTGGAAGCCCGACCTCGCCAACCGCACGTCCTACCTGATCGCGCCGGACGGCAAGGTGATCGCCGAGTACACCAATCTCGACTATGCCCAGCATGTCGCGACCATGCTGGCGGCGCTGGCGAGCTGGAAAGCGGGGCACTGAGAGCGGGCCATGACGGACAAGGCGCCGGGCCCGACGTTCCGGCGGGCCGTGCCGCCGGACATGCCGGCGCATCTTGCGCAGATCGAAGCGCAACGCGCGGTGCTGGCGCGAGCCCGCGCCGGCAGCAGTGAGGCGGCGCTGATCGACGCGGCGGGATCGCTGGGCTTCTCGCTGTTCATCGCCGGTCAGGAAGCCGAAGCGGCGCCGCTGCTGGAGGAAGCGCTGGCGCTGTCGCGTAAAACGGGCGACGTCAGAACCGAGATCGACGGGCTGCTCGGCCTGGGCACCGCCGTGCAATATCTGGGAGCGTGGGCGCGGTCGGTGGCGCTGTTCCGCGAAGGGTTGCGCCTGTGCGACGCGAGCGGGTTTCGCGAACAGGAGAACTTCCTGCTGCATCACCTCGGCCGCTGCTATGTCGAGATGGGCCGGATCGCGGAAGCGAAAGCGGCGTTCGAGCAGGCCCTGGCCCTGCGCAAGGCGATCGGAGCTCAGCGCTTCATCGACGCGACGCAGGCCGCGCTGGACGACATCGCGGCACTGTAGGCGTCACATTTTCCGGCTGTCATAGGCCCAGTGCAGCAGCGCCTGGCGCTGGCGCGGGCGGCAGGCGAAGTCGCAGGGTTCGCAGGCCTTCCTGAGCTGCGCGGCATGGCGCGCGATGCCGCGCCAGCGCGCGATCTGCCGCGCGTCGTCTGCCATGCGGCGGCCCAGGACATAGCGGCAATACCATTGGAACCAGCCGCGCGGGTCGTCGGGATGGATCCAGCCCTTGCGGCGCCATTCCGACAGGGGCTGCGAGGCATCGACGCCGAAAAAGTTGAGCGCCGGGTCCTGGGCCCCGGGCGACAGCCTGGCGCGGGCGAACCAGTCGGGCGGGAATTCGGCGGCGCAGTCGGTCATGTATTTGCCGCCGAACACGCCGAGCGCCAGCATCTGCTTGGGCGTGAGATCGGGGCGGAAGTCGCGCGCGAAATCGCGGCCCATGGGAGCGGTCAAAGCGTAGCGATAGCCGCGCTGCATGCGGTCGTTGACGACGACGAGCCTGCGCGGCGGATCAGTAGAATGCGAAGGCACGAATCTCGATGCTTTCGCGCGGCGGGGCGTCGGCGGGGGCGAGCGGGTTGTCGAACGCGGCGTGGGCGCCCCAGCGGGCGCGGCCGTCCTTCTCCGAATCGTAGACCTTGAACACCAGCGCCTCGTCGCGGTGCATGTGCGGGAACCAGTGCCAGCGATGCGCCGGGTTGTAGGTGAACTGGTAGATCTCGCCGACGCGGTCGGGGAAGCGGCGTTCGGTCGGGATCAGGTCCCGGTGCGAAATCGAGCGCGCATCGGCGATGGCGAGGGGATCGCGCGCGACCGGGGCGGCGATGGCGCGCCAGACCTGGATGATGGCGACGCGGCGCGACAGCAGATCGGCGGCCTGGCCGGGGAAGAAGTCGCGCACGCGCTGCGGCCCCCGACCAGTCGGTGTAGTCGTTGTGCACCGCCTTGACCGGCTCGCGCAGCTTCTTGGCGGCGCGCGTCTCGGCATCGCCATGGCGCACGGTGTGGTCGAAGACGTGGACGCGGGCGCAGCCGGAGCGGGCGGCGATCAGCGCTTCCATTTCGGGATAATAGACGGCCTTGAGTTCCTCGGGATCGAGGAAGCTCTTCACCTTTGTCGGCTGGTCGACGAGCTCGAAGCCGCTGGTGTCGAGCGACAGCGTTTCGCGCAGCGGCCTTGCGTCGGCGACGGCCACGACATGGCGGGCGACGACGGTGGTGGAGTTGCGCTCCAGCCCGTCCTTGCCGCCGGTCGCGGCCACCGGCTTGACGCCGGTGTCGAGCGCGTAGTTCAGGGCGGCGTGCACGACGGCGGTGTCGGCGGTTTTGACGGCGGGCTGGCTCATGGCGTGGCTCCGGTGCGGCCCTTCACAGGTAGGACGCAACCGAGCTTACACCAGGGAGGACGGGGCATGCAGGGGCCGCATGCCGGGCGGCTTCAGGTCCAGTCCTTGCCCTTGTGGGGCTTGCGCACGAGCTGGGGCTCGACATAGGCGGGCGGCTTGATCGTGGTGACCGGTGCCCCCGCCTTCTTGTTGTCGGCCTTGGGCTTCTTCTTTTCCTTGTTGCCGCGCTGTTCGCGATTGGCCATGGCGGTTCTCCCAAAGCGCCCTTTGGGGCGCGAATCGAGCGCCAGACTAAATCGCGGGCGAGCGCGGAAAAAGAGCAAAAAGGCGCCCGCCGGGTCTAAGATCGGGGCGCCGGGGACGAAAAAAGCCCCCCGCCAAGGGAGACAGCACCATGGCCAAGAAGGCATCCAGCAGCGGCGTCTATCGCGTTACCGAGATCATCGGCACCAGCACGACATCGTGGGAGGACGCGGCCAAGCGCGCCGTCGAGACGGCGTCCAAGACGCTGCGCGACCTGCGCGTCGCCGAGGTGCGCAAGCTCGACATGACGGTGGAGGACGGCAAGGTCGCCACCTATCGCGCGCGGGTGTCGCTGTCGTTCAAATACGAAGGCTAGCGGCCGCAGCACTTCTTGTATTTCTTGCCCGAGCCGCAGGGGCACGGTTCGTTGCGGCCGATCTTCGGCGTCGTCCGCACCGGCACGGCGCCGGCCGGCGGCGGCTTGTTCTTCTGCTGCCAGAAATCGGCGATGTCGATGACGGCCTGGGCCAAGGCGTCGGAAGCCTGGACGCGCAGCGCTTCGCGGTCGCGCCTGGTCAGATCCAGGAGCGGCTTGCCGCTCTCGTCGTTGCAGAAGGCGAGGATGGCATAGGCGAGGGTCTCGTCGTCCTCGGATTCGAAGAGCGGCGCCCAGGCTTCGACCCTGAGGCCGGCGGCGGTCATGAAGCCGGCGGCCCAGCCCTCGGGCAGGGCCGCGCCGTCGATATCCTCATCCAGGAGCGGCGCGTAGGTGCCGGCGGCGATCTCAGCCGCGACATCGTCGTGAAGCTCGGCGATGGCGGCGAGGATCGCCTCGGCTTCGGCGGCGTCGGCGAAGGGCGGCGGACCGTCCTCGCCCCAGATGACGGGCAACCATTCCGCCACCGGCACGGCCTGCGGCCCGGCCACCAGGCCGGCGACGAAGCCGTCGAGCTCAGTCAACGTCATCACGCCGTCGGGGAGCTCCGGCGAATCGAGAAAGGCGGAGAGCCGTTCGAGAGCGGTGGTGTCGGCGTTGGTCATGCCCCTGTGTGCCAGCGAAGGGAGAGGCAGGACAAGCCGGCGTCGAGCCTGGCGATCTCGCGGACCGCCAGGGGGACGACGGCATAGCCGGCGCGGGCCAGCGCATCGGCGGTGCGGGGAAAATGCGCGCCGGCGAACACCCTGTCGTTGACGCGCAGGGCGTTGGCGGCGGCATGCTCGCCTTGCGGCGTGACGAGGAGATTGAAACCCTCGAACAGGCCGGACGCCACCATCGCCGGCGTCGCGAGCAGCGTGTTGTGGTCGAGCAGCGAGACCGCGGTCTTGAAATGCAGCACGCCGGGCGGCGTCGCGACGATGCGGCCCCGGCGGCCGAGCGCCGCGAGAAGGGCAAGGAGCGCCGCGGCGCCGGCGGCATTGGTGCGCCCGGAGAGGCCGACGAACACGACATCGGGGGTCACGAGGACGTCGCCGCCGTCGGCGCTTTCGCCGTCGCCCAGTTCCAGCACGCGATCGAAGCGGGCGGCGAGCGCTTGGCGCATCGCGTGGCGCTCGCCGAGGCGCGAGGGCGCGCCGGGGCGCAGCAGGATCGCGCCGTCGCCGAACACCAGCGCCGGATCCTCGACGAAGACGGAATCCGGGAAAGCCTCGAGCGGCGGCAGGACGTCGACGGCGACGCCGGCGGCGCCGAGGGCGGCGACATAGGCGGCGTGCTCTTTGCGGATTTTCGCGTCGTCCGGCACGGCGCGCGGATCCTCGCGCAGGCCGGCGACGACGCTGCGCCCGGGGGCGCGGACGATGGCGCGGTCGAAATCGAAGACGCGCATGGGAAGACGCCTTTGGGGACGGAACCGCGGCGCGCCGCGCCGAACGGCTGTGGCACGAGCATAGGAACTGCGAAGCCAAAGGCAAAGAGGCCGTGTTCGGCATGCGGCCGTTCGAAAGCCGTGCGACCGACCGGGTTTCGGCGGGCGGGCGCGATGTGCCGTTTTGGAACTACGCATTGGTCCGAATGGCGCCGCCGGCCGATTCATAGTCTGTGGCGGCGCATTTTGGGCGGAGCGACGCATGCACGAAACCTCCCTGGGCTTGTTGCGGCCCCTGACTTGGCACGACCTGGCCATGGTCCTCGGCATCCTGGTCGCCACCCAATTGCTGGTGCTCGCGACGCGCCGGATCGTGCGCCGCACAGCCGAACGGGCGCCTTCCCATCGCCGGCTGCTGATCCTGCGCGCGTCGCCGATCGCCCGGCTGGCGATCGGGATCGCCGGCATCGTCCTTGTCGTGCCCCATCCTGGTCGAACCCAATTTCGAGGAGGTCGTCGCCCTTGCCGCGGCGGGCGGGCGTCGCGCTCGCCTTCGCGCTCAAGGACTATGTCAGCAGCCTGATCGCCGGCGTCGCGACGATCATCGAGAACACCTATCAGCCGGGCGACTGGATCGAAATCGGCGGCCGCCTATGGCGAGGTGAAGACGGTCGGCCTCAGAGCGGTGCACCTGGTGACGGCGGACGACACCGAGGTGATCGTGCCGCATGGCTGGACGGGGAAAATCGCCAATGCCAGCAGCGGCAACAAGAGCATGCTGTGCGTGGCGGATTTCTATCTGCAGGCCGACCATGACGGCATCCGCGTCTGCAGCATGCTCGTCGATGTCGGCGAATCGAGCGCGTTGCGCCTGGCCGGCTCGAGCGTCAAAGCCGTGGCGGCGGAGGCGCCCTGGGGGACGCATTACAAGCTCAAAGTCTATGCCGACGACAGCCGCGAACAGTTCACCCTGATCACCGACCTCACGGTGCGGGCCAAGGCGCGGCTGCGGGCGATGGGCGTGACCTTCGCGCAGGCCGCCTATGCGCCGAGCAGGAGCGGCTGAGACGTGCACGACAAAGTGATTGTCCCGGCCGGTTCAATCGCCGGCTTTGCTCGCGCACAATAGGACCCGTTGCAGCCAAGGGTGCGGCATATGGGGATGCGAACGATCGGGCTGGCGCTGTTGCTGCTGCTCGCCGCCGCGCCGGCCCAGGCGATGGACGCCGCCGTGCGCGAGACCATGACGGTCGACGGCCGCCGAGCGGACGTTCTTGGCTCTATGTGCCGGGCAGCGCCAAGGCGGACGGGGGCGCCGCTGCTGGTGCTGCTGCACGGCTCCTATGGCGACGGGCGGCGGCATGATCCGGCTGTGGCAGGCGGACGCCGACCGCGAGGGCATCGTCCTGGTGGCGCCCGATGCGGCTGCACAACGACGCCTGGCGCCTCAAGCTGGATGGCCCCGGCTTCGTCTGTTCCGCCGCGGCGGCGATCTGCGCAGCGCTATCGCACCGACCGGCGCCGCACCTATCTGTTCGGCCATTCGGGCGGCGCGGTGTTCGCGCTGCACCTGGCGATGCTGGAATCGCATTTCTTCGCGGCGACGGCGGTGCATGCCGGCACCTGGCGGCGGCCGGAGGACTTCCGCGTGCTGGACTATGCGACACGAAAAATTCCGCTCGCCATCGTCATCGGCGACCGCGACCAGTTCTTCCCGATGGCGTCGCTGCGCCGCACCGAGCGGACGCTGGTGGAGGCGGGCTTTCCGCTCGCGGTGACGGTCGTGCCCGGCATGGACCACTGGTACGTGCCCAAGGTCGCGCCCGGCATCAACGGCACGGCGTGGAAATTCCTGAGCGCCAAGACGCTCGACGCCGATCCGGCATACACGGCGTATCGCTGAGGCATATGGGAAAACCGGGTGCAAAGAAAAACCCCGCCGTCTTGCGACGGCGGGGGTTTTCCCAGATTTGCAAAGGCTTCTTGCAGACGTCCTTGGCAGGACTGGCAGCGACCGACTCTCCCGCGACTTGAGTCGCAGTACCATGGGCGCTGGAGGCTTTGACGGCCGAGTTCGGAATGGGATCGGGTAGAATTCCTCCGCAAGGACCACCAGTCCGGCAAAGGACGCCTGCAATTGAATACGACACAGAATTTGCTGATTGTTTTTCATGCTTCGCGCTGGGTAGCGCGAGGCGTGAGCCTTCGAAAATCCGCTCGATGAAAACGAATTTTGCGAAGTGCGTGATGCCTGGCTTTGTTTCCAGACATGGAACGGTGCTGCTTGCGATCAAGCCAATCGAGCGATTAGGACCAGTCAGCTCAACACATCGCTGTGCTTACACATCTGGCCTATCAACGAGGTAGTCTTCCTCGGCTCTCAAGCGAAACCTAGTTTTGAAGTGAGTTTCCCGCTTAGATGCTTTCAGCGGTTATCTCGTCCGTACATAGCTACCCGGCAATGCGGCTGGCGCCACAACCGGTCCACCAGAGGTACGTTCCTTCCGGTCCTCTCGTACTAGGAAGAAGTCTTCTCAAGTTTCGAACACCCACGGCAGATAGGGACCGAACTGTCTCACGACGTTCTAAACCCAGCTCACGTACCACTTTAAATGGCGAACAGCCATACCCTTGGGACCGGCTACAGCCCCAGGATGTGATGAGCCGACATCGAGGTGCCAAACCGCACCGTCGCTATGGACGCTTGGGTGCGATCAGCCTGTTATCCCCGGCGTACCTTTTATCCGTTGAGCGATGACCCTTCCACTCGGGATCACCGGATCACTATGACCGACTTTCGTCTCTGCTTGAGCCGTCGCTCTTGCAGTCAGGCAGGCTTTTGCCATTGCACTCAACAACCGATTTCCGACCGGTCTGAGCCTACCATCGCGCGCCTCCGTTACTCTTTGGGAGGCGACCGCCCCAGTCAAACTGCCCACCATACGCGGTCTCGGACCCCGTTTCGGGGGTCGCGGTTAGACATCAGGATCACAAAGGGTGGTATTTCACATTTCGGCTCCACGCGGGCTAGCGCCCTCGCTTCAAAGCCTACCACCTATTCTACACATCGCAGTCCTAATGCCAGCGTAAAGTTGCAGTAAAGGTGCACGGGGTCTTTCCGTCTGACCGCGGGAACCCCGCATCTTCACGGGGAATTCAATTTCGCTGAGCCTGTGTTGGAGACAGTGGGGAAGTCGTTACGCCTTTCGTGCAGGTCGGAACTTACCCGACAAGGAATTTCGCTACCTTAGGACCGTTATAGTTACGGCCGCCGTTTACTGGGGGCTTCGATTCAACGCTTTCACATCTCCTCTTAACCTTCCAGCACCGGGCAGGCGTCAGACGCTATACGTCATCTTTGGATTTCGCAGCGCCCTGTGTTTTTAGTAAACAGTCGCCACCCCCCTGCTATGTGCCCCTGGTCACCACTTGCGTGGCGGCCAGGCCCTCTTCTTCCGAAGTTACGAGGGCAATTTGCCTAGTTCCTTCAACACAGTTCTCTCAAGCGCCTTAGCATACTCTGCCAGTCCACCTGTGTCGGTTTGGGGTACGGACTGAACGTGGGAGCTATTTCCTGGGACCTCTTCACGGCCCGCCCAATCCAGTAAGGGCGAACAATCTACGAGATCCGTCACTTCCCACAGGCCCACGAATATTTACGTGGTTCCCATCGGCTACGCCTTTCGGCCTGGCCTTAGGGTCCGGCTAACCCTGCGCAGATTAACTTGACGCAGGAACCCTTGGACTTCCGGCGAGAGGGTCTCTCACCCTCTTTATCGCTACTCATGTCAGCATTCTTACTTCCGATACCTCCAGGGTCGCTCACGCTTCCCCTTCGCAGGCATACGGAACACTCTGGCTACCATTCCACCTTGCGGTGAAATCCTAAGCTTCGGTGCATGGCTTTAGCCCCGATACATTTTCGGCGCAAAGTTCCTTGTTTAGATCAGTGAGCTGTTACGCTTTCTTTAAATGATGGCTGCTTCTAAGCCAACATCCTGATTGTTTTGGGGAACCTCACATCCTTAACCACTTAGCCATGACTTGGGGACCTTAGCTGTAGGTCAGGGTTTTCATCCCTCTTCACGACGGACGTTAGCACCCGCCGTGTGTCTGCCACACTCAGCACTCACCGGTATTCGGAGTTTGGTTAGGTTTGGTAAGCGGTGAAGCCCCCTAGCCCATCCAGTGCTCTACCCCCGGTGGTGATATGTGACGCGCTACCTAAATAGCTTTCGCAGAGAACCAGCTATCTGCAAGTTTGATTGGCCTTTCACCCCTAGCCACAACTCATCCCCGACTTTTTCAACAGGCGTGGGTTCGGTCCTCCAGTGCGTGTTACCGCACCTTCAACCTGGTCATGGCTAGATCACTTGCTTTCGGGTCTCATCCGTCTAACTCAGTCGCCCTATTCAGACTCGCTTTCGCTGCGCCTCCACCTGACGGCTTAGGCTTGCTAGACAAACGAACTCGCTGACCCATTATACAAAAGGTACGAAGTCACAGGCTCGCCAATGACGAGCCGTTTCTTCTTCATTCTCCTTACTCAAAAACAGACGTTGGATCCGCAGGCTGTGGCTTGCGCCAGGCATGCAGGATCACACGCATCGCTTGCGGCGATCGTGTTGACGACATCTGCGTTGCAGCAAGGTCGAAGAGAACCGCTCACCATTGGTGAGCCTGCTCCTTCTGTTTGTAGGCGTCCGGTTTCAGGTCTCTTTCACTCCCCTCGCCGGGGTGCTTTTCACCTTTCCCTCACGGTACTAGTTCGCTATCGGTCACACACGAGTACTTAGGCTTGGAGGGTGGTCCCCCCATCTTCAGACAGGATTTCACGTGTCCCGCCTTACTCGAGACTTCCATTCCTTTTTACCCGTACGGGGCTATCACCCGCTATGGCCGACTTTTCCAAGTCGTTCCGGTTTTTAGAACAGAAGTACTGGCCTGGTCCGCGTTCGCTCGCCACTACTAACGGAGTCTCAATTGATGTCCTTTCCTACGGGTACTGAGATGTTTCAGTTCCCCGCGTTTGCCTCTCTCCCCTATGTATTCAGGGACAGATAATGCTTGCGCATTCGGTTTCCCGATTCGGAGATCTGCGGGTCAAAGGGTGCTCGCCCCTCACCGCAGCTTATCGCAGCGTGCTACGTCCTTCATCGCCTGTGTGTGCCAAGGCATCCCCCAGACGCCCTTGCTTAACGCTTGATCGCTCAGCAATCGTTCCATGCCCAGAAAGAAAGCCAGCGTACGAACGACTCCGTACACCGCTTCAGCCCGAGAATGGCTTCATTGCGATCAGTTTTTTGTGTCGTATTCGGGCTTCACCAGCTGTGCGAGCCGGCTAACCCTGCCTTTACAATGTCAACGCTCTGAAACAGAGCGACTTGCGAACGTCGGTAGCGCCGGTAGCGCGAACGTCGTTCGAAGCTGTGTTGTTTTTTCGTCGTGTGCCCGGTGCCGTTCGAGACTGCCTTGCACCGGCCTCCCTACGCCAAGGCTTCGGGAGGCACCCTTCGCTGAAGGTGTTTCGGCGGCTTGCCACCCGAAGCAGCGAAGGGTGGTGGAGCCAGACGGGATCGAACCGACGACCTCATGCTTGCAAAGCACGCGCTCTCCCAACTGAGCTATGGCCCCAATTGAGTGCGATCGTTTGCGCGTCCTCCTACGCCAAGGCTTCGGAGGACACCCTTCGCTGAAGGATAGTCCGGTGGCCTGCCACCCGAGGCTGCGCAGCAGCGAAGGGTGGTGGGCCCGGAACGAGTTGAACGTTCGACCTCACGCTTATCAGGCGTGCGCTCTAACCACCTGAGCTACGAGCCCGATGAGGTGTCAGCAACATCCGCGCGCGATCGCGCGGACATTCGACGAAAAAGGAAGGGAAACGAAGGGGGCGGCAAGACGTCGCCATTGTTGTCCTTAGTACCGATGTCTGGGATTCCTCGTGAGAGTCGAGCCTGAGGCTCATTCATCCGAAGACTTCGATCCTTAGAAAGGAGGTGATCCAGCCGCAGGGTTCCCCTACGGCTACCTTGTTACGACTTCGGCCCAGTCGCTGATCCTACCGTGGTCAGCTGCCCCCTTGCGGTTAGCGCACTGCCTTCGGGTAGAACCAACTCCCATGCCGTGACGGGCGGTGTGTACAAGGCCCGGGAACGTATTCACCGCAGCCTGCTGTTCTGCGATTACTAGCGATTCCACCTTCATGTACTCGAGTTGCAGAGTACAATCTGAACTGGGACGGTTTTTTGGGATTAGCCGCTTCTCGCGAAGTAGCTGCCCACTGTCACCGCCATTGTAGCACGTGTGTGGTATAGGGTGTAAGGGCCATGAGGACTTGACGTCATCCCCACCTTCCTCCGGCTTGTCGCCGGCGGTCCCTCTAGAGTGCCCAACTGAATGATGGCAACTAAAGGCGAGGGTTGCGCTCGTTGCGGGACTTAACCCAACATCTCACGACACGAGCTGACGACAGCCATGCAGCACCTGTCTCCAAGCCCCTTGCGGGGAAACTCCTATTAAGGAGCGGTCTTGGGATGTCAAACCCTGGTAAGGTTCTGCGCGTTGCGTCGAATTAAACCACATGCTCCACCGCTTGTGCGGGCCCCCCGTCAATTCCTTTGAGTTTCAACCTTGCGGCCGTACTCCCCAGGCGGATTGCTTAATGCGTTAGCTGCGCCACTGACCAGCAAGCTGGCCAACGGCTAGCAATCATCGTTTACGGCGTGGACTACCAGGGTATCTAATCCTGTTTGATCCCCACGCTGTCGCGCTTGAGTGTCAGATACGAGCCAGTGAGCCGCCTTCGCCACCGGTGTTCTTCCCAATATCTACGAATTTCACCTCTACACTGGGAATTCCACTCACCTCTCTCGTCCTCGAGCTTTACAGTTTCAATGGCAGTTCCGGAGTTGAGCTCCGGGCTTTCACCACTGACTTGTAAAACCACCTGCGCGCGCTTTACGCCCAGTAATTCCGAACAACGCTAGCCCCCTTCGTATTACCGCGGCTGCTGGCACGAAGTTAGCCGGAGCTTATTCTCCCGGTACAGTCATTATCTTCCCGGGTAAAAGAGCTTTACAACCCGAAGGCCTTCATCACTCACGCGGCATGGCTGGATCAGGTTTCCCCCATTGTCCAAGATTCCCAACTGCTGCCTCCCGTAGGAGTCTGGGCCGTGTCTCAGTCCCAGTGTGGCTGATCTTCCTCTCAGAACAGCTATCGATCGTCGCCTTGGTGAGCCATTACCTCACCAACTAGCTAATCGAACGCGGGCTAATCCTTCGGCGATAAATCTTTCTCCGCTAGGACGTATACGGTATTAGCTGCAGTTTCCCGCAGTTGTTCCGTACCGAAAGGTATATTCCCACGTGTTACGCACCCGTCCGCCGGTGATGCATTGCTGCACCCCCTAGACTTGCATGTTTGAGGCCTGCCGCCAGCGTTCGTTCTGAGCCAGGATCAAACTCTCAAGTTATGATCCTGAACAGACGACGCGCTGATTGCTCTTAACGCGTTTGTTCGCATGACATTTTGACAAGGGTTGATCGTGCTCGGTCCCGTCACAGGCCCGAACCCGATCAGACTTCATGTTTTATGTCTTGCAGAGAAACGCGAGCAATCATTACGTCGCTGCTCGATTAGTTAGCCCCGGATGCAAGCATCCGAAGCGTGGCTAGCCTAGCCGCCGCCCACGTCTCCCTTCCTATTATCACAATGTCAAAGAGCGCGACCGAAGGGCGGTTTGTACCGCCAACCAGAAGCAACGCCGACCGCAGAGCTCATCGCCTGCGTTCGGCGTGGGCGCGGTGTATAGGCGGGGCATCCGGGCGTGTCAAACGGTAAAACGCGGGAAAAACACGATTTTTTAGGGGGCCTGTGGATGGTTCCGCGGCGCCGGTCGCCGCAGTGCAAAAGTTCTCGCAAGCCGCGGCGGCGCAACCACATCATATAGAGGCGAAAGCGCCAGGCGTAATTATATATCGGGTCGGCGCGGCGCGCGACGCCTCAGCTTGCCTGTGATAACATGGTTAGGCCGGTGTTCTCCGGCGGTGCCTTTCGGGCGCCTGGCGGCCGTCGCGCCGTTTCTCTCTGTGTATTTGCCCCGTCAAACAGAGAGGAAGCCAAATCGATGTCGAACAAAAAGGATAAGGGTCCTGATCGCCGCTCGGTGCTCACGACGGCGGCCGCGGTGGACCGGCGCCGCCTTGCCGCTCGTTTCGGTAAGCGCCGCCGCGGAAGGACGCGGCACGCGCGTCGTCGTCGATCTGGGCGGCGTGACGCTGCCGGAAGGCATCGCGATGAAGCTGGACAGCGAAATCCGCCGCGCCTGCCTGAGCGCCGTCGCGCAAGGCGCGCCGCGGACGAAGTTCACGAACGGCCCCTTGGGACCGGGCATCCTCGGCCTCATCCTGGTGCCGGTCGGCCTGCCCCATGGCGGGATGATGACGCCGATGACGCCCAGGAACCGTATGTAAGCCGGGCGTCTTCGTGGCTTCGCGCAAACGCAAACAGCCGGAGTCGCCGGCCCTGTGCCCGAGCGCGCGCGCCGAGCCCGGCGCGACGCTGCTCGGCGTGATCGGCGTCGACGGCAAGGTCGCCTATCTGAAGTCGGTGCTGGAGATCGACCAGGACTTCATCGACGAGGTGTCCGCGGACGGCGCGCCGGAAGAGCGCTTCCGTTTCGCGGGCACCTGCGTCGAAGGCAAATGCATGCAATGGAACGACGGCAGGAAGCGCTGCGGCGTGGTCGACAGCGTCATCCCCCTGCTCGGCCGCGGCGACGAGAGCGCGCCGCTGCAACCCTGCGTCATCCGCGGCGCCTGCCGCTGGTACCGCCAGGACGGCGCGGCGTCGTGCCGGATCTGCCCCGGCGTGATCACGGAGATTGCGTAGAAGGGGGATGGCGCATCTGCGCCACCGCCTTGCGTTCAACCGCGACCGATCCACAATTGTCGTCCCCGGCGAGCGAAGCGAGGGAAGGGCGCGCCCGCCGGGGATGACAGTTCAGTTTTGTTGGCGGGCAGATGGAAATCGGCGGAACAATCGAACCGGGTTTTGAGACGGTGCGCGAGGCGTTTGCAGCGGCGCAGGCGCAGGATGACGGCGGGGCGCAGCTTTGCGTCTATCGCGGCGGCACCTGCGTCGTCGACCTGTGGGCCGGGCGGGACAAGCTGGCGGATCGTCCGTTCACGGAGCGCTCGCTGGTCATCCTGATGTCGGCGAGCAAGGGCGTCACCGCTACGCTGGCGCATGTGCTGGCGGATCGCGGCGTGCTCGACCTCGAGGCGCCGGTGGCGACGTATTGGCCGGCCTTCGCGGCGAACGGCAAGGGCGCGATCACGCTCTCGCACCTGCTGACGCATTCCAGCGGCCTGGTGAACTTCGACGCGGATTGCGGCTTCGTCGTCGCGGACATGTGCGACTGGGACACGTGCGTGCGGCTGCTGGAGCGCATGGCGCCCTTGTGGGAGCCGGGCACCGCCACCGCCTATCACGCGCTGACCTATGGCTTCCTGGTCGGCGAGACGATCGCAGCGCGCGACCGGCAAGCCGTTCGCGCAGGTGTTCGCGGAAGAGATCGCGGGGCCGCTGGAGATCGAACTGTGGTTCGGGCTGCCGCAAAGCGAGGAGCACCGCGTGGCGCGGCATTTCCTTCCCGGCAAGGCGTGGGGACATGGCGAAGCTGATCGCGCGGCAGAAGGCGCTGGGGGTCGATTTCGACAACCGGCTCGGCCGCGCCATGGCGGCGCAATCCCTGCGCACCTTTCCCGATTTCGACGTGCTGAACACGCGCGCCGCGCATGCGGCGGCGATCCCCGCCGGCGGCGGCATCGGCAATGCCAAGGCGCTGGCGCGGATCTACGCCGCGACCATCGGCGACGTGGACGGGGGGTGCGGCTGCTGTCACCGGCAGCGATGGAGCGGGCGCGGACGCCGGGACCGCCGCTGCTGCCGCCGGGCGATTTCGCCAAGCTGCCGACGGCGGCCCTGACGCGGCCGGCCCTCGGCTACGCGCTGCCCAGCGCCGTCGTGCCGATGCTGGGCGCGGGCTCCTTCGGCCATCCCGGGGCCGGCGGGCGGCTCGGCTTCGCGCATCCTAAGAGCGGGATCGCGGTCGGCTATGCCGGCAACGCCATGCTGTGGGATGCGCTGAAGCCCGATCCGCGCTGGCTGGGATGGACGGCGGCGCTGCGCGAGGCGGCAGGATTGGAGAGGGCGTGATGGGCGAGGTCGGCGGAACCACCGAGAAGGGCTTCAGAGGGCCTGCGCGACGCCTTCGCGCAAGGCCAGGCGGCGGACGAAGGCGGGGTGCAGCTTTGCGTCTACCACCAGGGCCGCAAAGTGGTCGACCTGTGGACCGGGCGGACAAGCTCAAGGACCGTCCGTATACGGATAAGACGCTGGGCCTGATGATGTCGGTGAGCAAGGGCGCGGTGGCGACCTGCGCGCACATGCTGGCCGAGCGCGGGCTGCTCGACTTCGAGGCGCCGGTGGCGCGCTACTGGCCGCAGTTCGCGCAAGCGGCAAGGCGGACATGCCGGTGTCGGACCTGCTGTCGCATCGCGCCGGGCTGTCGAGCTTCGAGGCGGCGAGCGGCATCGGCCCGCGCGGGCTGCTCGACTGGGAGACGTGCACGTCGGCGCTGGCGGCAATGGCGCCGCTATGGGAGCCGGGCACGGCCTACATGTATCACGCGGTGACCTATGGCTATCTGGTGGGCGAGGTGATCCGGCGCGTGTCGGGCAAGACGCCGGGGCGCTTCTTCGCCGACGAGATCGCGGGCCGCCTGGGGCTGGAGCTGTGGATCGGGCTGCCGGAGGCTAAGGAGGATCGCGTCGCGCCGTTCTTCTCGCCCCGGCCGGGGCTGACGGCCGAGCAATTGACGATGCTGCTCAAGGGCTTCGGCATCGACGGGGAGAGCCGGCTGGCGCAGACCATGCTGCATGCCATGGCCGGCACCGGCGAAGCGATGGCCACGCTCAACGGGCGCGAGGGCCATGCGGCGGAGATCCCGGCGGCGAACATGATCGGCACCGCGGCCTCGCTGGCGCGGATGTATGCGGCGACGATCGGCCCGGTCGACGGCGTGCGCCTGCTCCAGCCGCAGACCGTGGCGCGGGCGATGCGGCCCCTGACCGAAGGTCTGACCGCACCGGGCGATTTCGCCAAGCTGCCGAGCCCCAGCCCGCTGCGCTATGGCCTGGGTTACCAATTGACGCGCACCGCAGCGCCCATGCTGGGCGAGGGCTCGTTCGGTCATGACGGCGCCGGCGGGCGCATCGGCTTCGCGCATCCCAAGAGCGGGATCGCGGCCGGCTATGTCTGCAACAACATGCTGTGGGACGGCCTGCGCGGCCCCGACGACCGCTGGGTGCCGTGGACCAAGGCGCTGCGGGAAGCAGTGGGAATCTGAGGGCGCTTCACGCCCCTTCCCTCACCCGAAATCGCAAGGGCGATTTCGACCTCTCCCGCGAGCAGGAGAGGTTATCTCGCGTCGGCGACGGCCATGGCGGGGGCGTGGATGTCGTGCGCGATGATGACGTCGCGGCTGCGGCTGTAGACCAGGTCGCTGCGGTCGAGCCAGATATGCTGCGTCGGCATGTCGGCGAGTTCCATGCGCAGGCGCGTGGCGCGGCCGGCGCCGTCGGTCACCACGCCGGTGACGTGGCCGACCGTCCTGCCCGAGACCAGCTGCACCGCTACGTCGTTGAACGAGCGGTGGGGATCGGCGATGGCGGAAATCGGCGTCACGAGGCCGGACTGGACGATTTGAGGGGCCGGAACCGCGGAGCCGTCGATCGCGATGGCGGCGGCGCTGCCGCCGGCGAACACCGCCGCGACGCAGGCAATTGCGAATTTCGAGATGGCCATGGGTTGTGCGCCGTCAGATCTACAGTATGAGAAACGCCGCGGCGGGTAGCGCGTTCCGCCAAAAGCGAAGGGGCCGGCGAAACCGGCCCCTTCGTGTTTTCGGCGCAACAGTGGTGCCTAGAAGCGGGGATAACGCATCCGCGCCATGGTGTTCACCTGGTCGCGCGACAGCGTGGTGTAGACGACGCGCGTGCCGGGATCGAAGCGCAGATCGTCGACATCCAGCCAGGCGGTCTTGCCCCGGCCGACGCTGACCGCGACGCGGGTGTGATGCGGCCGCCGCTGGCATCGGCATCGCGGATCGTGCCGATCCGGCTGCCGCCGCGGGCGTTGACGCGAAGGCCCCTGAGCTCGCGCGGGTTCATCGTGTCGACGTCGCGGAAGCCGCGATAGCCGTAGAAGGCATCCCAGCGATGGGCGCGGCCGCGGGTATCGCGGGTCGTAGCGGGCGCGGTCGCGGTCATAGGCGGCCTGTTCCGCGACGGTGCGGGCGCGCTCGCGGTCGTAGCGGTCGGTCGCGGCGTTGAAATCGGCGCGGTTGGCGGCCGCGGCGTCGGCATTGCCCCGGGCGCGATCGGCGGCGGTGGCGTTCAGCCGCTCGGTCTGAGCCCGTTCGGCCGCCGTCGGATTGGTGTTGTAGTAATCGTCGGCAAAGGCCGAAGGCGCGAGCAGCAGCACCGATGCCAGGGCGGCACCGCCAAGCGTGAGGGGCACGAAGTTTCATGAGGGAGCGTCCTTGCGGTTCGCCCAGTGAACGGGGCGCGCCCGTTTGCGTTCCGCCTCCGCCCCGTTCGGTATTAGTTCCCCATCGCCGGCGCGGCGCCGTCGACGCCGTGTTCCGTCTACGGATGCGCCGAACGCCGGTTCAAGCGGCGGTGATGTATTCGCGCAAGGACGCCGCTTCCTGCACCGTCTCGGCGATGCGGGTCTTGACCACGTCGCCGATCGAGATGATGCCGGTGATGCGGTCGCTGTCGAGCACGGGCACATGGCGGAAGCGGCCGACGGTCATCATCTCCATCAGCTCCTCGATCGAATCGTGCTCGGTGCAGGTCGCGACCGCGCGCGTCATATAGGCGCTGACCGGACGCGCCAGGGCGGCGACGCTCTCGTCGGCGACGGCGCGCACCACGTCGCGCTCCGACAGGATGCCGGCGAGCTGGCCGGCGGCGTTGCGCACGACGATGGCGCCGATGCGCTTGCGCGCCAGAAGCTGCGCCGCCTCGGACAGTGTGGCGTCGCCCGCAATGCCGACGACGTCGCGGCCCTTCTCGCCGAGGATGTGTTTGACCAGCATGTGCTCCTCCATTCGCGGTGTTGCCGACCGCTCGAGGCTCGCTGGTGTCGAGGCGAGCCTTGTGGTCAGCCCCCGCTGTGGGGGAATGCTGCGGCCTGTCGGAAGGCGCTGACAAGGAAAACATGTCCGCCGGTTAATCCGCGCAATATTCGGTCCGTGTGCGGAACGAGGCGGCCGGGCACGGAACCACGGAGTTCCTGACTTCGCCTGTTTTCCAAAGCCTTGAGGCGGCGGGCGATCTGGGGCAAGAGTCCCGCGGCGAGCCTCACGGGCACGGGAGATGAGGCGGAAAACCGGGAACGCGAATTCCGATACAGGTTGGGGGGCCGTCGGCGAAACCAAGGAACTCGTGGTTCGCATCGGGCCGGCAACGCTACCGGTTGTGGGGATTGGCTGAAATCGCTCCAGACTGCCGCCTAATAAGGCCGATCAATTTCAAGCTTTACCGGACTTATTGATTTTCTTGGCGTAGCAAAAGCGTTTAACTTACGCTGTAGGCTGGCCTGCGGATATCGTCGTAACGAATTGTAAACCCTAGAAAAATTTCGTTGGTGCAGTGCACAGTACGGCAGGGTGCCGCGGCGTTATGGAAAAGGCGTGATGCGTGCGTGGGGTCGATGAATATTAGAAGCGCAACACCAATCGGTTCGGCCGAACGGATGACCATCGGGCGGGCGTGGCAGTCGGACGTGCCGCTGCAGCATGCGGCATCGACTCCGGCGCTCGTCATCGATGCCCTGGTCATCGTCGCGCTCAGCGTGATCACGGGCACGCTTTTCCAAGCCGCCGTGCGCGGCACGCCCGGCGACGTTTCGGGCTTTGCCGCGACCGGCGCGATCGTCGCCGTGCTTTTCTGCGGCCTGGTTCGTCTGCAGACGCCGCGCGACGTGCAGGGCAGCGCGACCCGCCTCGGCCGCGCGCGGATGGCCGCGATCGCCTGGATCACGACGTTCATGTTCCTGGTGGTGCTCGCCTTCGGCATGAAGATCAGCGCGCAGTTCTCGCGCGGCGCGATCTTCAGCTTCTTCCTGGTCGGGCTCGCCGGCGTTGCCGTGTCCCGCGCCGGGACGCCGCGGCTGCTGGCGCGCTGGTTCGCCAACACGGCGTATCGCGGACTGGAGGTCTTGATCGTGGCGCCGCATCGCGCGGCCGGGATGGTCGCGCTTTGCGCCGAGCTGAAGCGGCAAGGCTGCCAGAACATCCGCGCCATCGGGTTCGACGACCGCTGCGCGCCGGCCGCCTGGGTTGGCGAGCGCCGGCGCGTCCTCCAGGATGTGTTCAACACGGCGCGCGCGGCAGCGCCGGGAGAGATCTATGTCCTGGGCGGGTCTCTTTCATATGACACCGCCGCCGGCCTGGTGGCGGGGCTGCGCCTCATCCCCCGCGCGGTCTATTTCGTTCCCGATGAGCAGGTGTCGGCCCTGCTGCAGCATTCCGTGCGCGGGGTGGGGACGATCGCGACGCTGGAAATGCAGAAGACGCCGATGTCGGGCACCGAGCGCGCGTTCAAGCGCGTGGTCGACGTCGCGATCGCCGGGGCGGCCATCGCCTTCACCTTCCCGCTGCTGGTCGTCGTGGCGATCGCGATCAAGCTGGATTCGGCGGGCCCGGTTTTCTTCCGGCAGACGCGCCTCGGCTATCGCGGGCGGCCGTTTCCCATCCTGAAGTTTCGTACCATGACGGTTCTGGAGGACGGCGATGTCGTCCGGCAGGCGTCACGGAACGACCACCGCGTCACGCGGGTCGGCAAATGGCTCCGCAAATCGAGCCTCGACGAGCTGCCGCAGCTTTGGAACGTGTTGTGGGGGCAGATGTCGGTCGTCGGCCCCAGGCCCCACGCCGCCACGCATGACGCGCAATGGGCCAAGCTCGTGGAGAACTACGAGGTGCGCCAGCATGTGAAGCCCGGCATCACCGGCTGGGCACAGGTCAACGGCCTGCGCGGCGAGACGGCGAACCTGGATCTGATCTACCGCCGCATCGAGGCGGACCTGTGGTACGCCAGCAATTGCAGCCTCGGGCTCGACGTTCAGATACTGTTTAAGACGGTCGGCGCGGTGCTGGGCCAGGAGAATGCGTTTTGACGAGTGTCCGCGCAGATTGGTGTGGCGCGCGGTAAATTCGAACAATGCGTGAGCGATAGCAGCGGTTATCGCGTTCATAATTATCGCGCATTCCGCAAGCCGTGACGCGCAAGCGCCCGCCAGTACGATGCCCTCTCAAAATTCGATCGACCGCTGACGCTTGCCGCAGCAACCATCCCCTGAAGCCGGCAGAACCGTGCGCTCTTGATCTGGCTGTACGCCGGACGACTTCGACTCCGGGGGCGTCGTTCGCGCGCGCCTTGCCGCCTTTGCCGGGGACATCGGCGGATTTCGGAAAACAACCCCATGCAAAGGAGGCAGTTTTGCCCGCGAACCCGCTGGAGACGACGAAAAAATCGCGTATAATCAAGGGGTAGGAACGCGGACACGACGTTCTGGGGAGAACGCGTCCGCGGACAACAAGAGCGACACAATGAGTACCGGAACGACCTGCCAGACCCCGGTCGCGGACACGCAAACGGCAGCCGCGGACAGCTTCGCGATACCGCCTGCGATGGCGGCGCCCGCCACCAAGCCCGAGGTCGTGGAGGTTCTCGACCTCGACGCGCCGGCCGCCGAGGCTTTCGGCCCCAACCACGCCCTTGTCTCGGAAGCCGAAAACGAGCGCGAGCGCGTGCTGTTGCGGCAGATGTTCCGGCTTGAGGCCGCCGCGACCGAGTCGCTCATGGCGGCCGCCTTCATGCCGGTCGAGGCGCAGGCGCCCTTTCTGCGCATCGCCGCCGAGCTCGCCAAGACCAATGTGCGCATCTTCGAGGCGCTGGAGCGCGCGCGCCGGCAGGGACGGCAGCGCGTCATCGTCGAGCATGTGACGAGCGCGCGTCCGCCGCGGCGTGCCGCGCGCGACCGGCGCCGCGCCGCGTCCAAGCGGTCGCTCGCGAAGACCGCCTGAGCGCCGCCGATGAAGCAACGCGATCCGGCCGCCATGCTCGAAAGTCCGCGTTGCGGCGCGAAGACGCGTCGCGGCACAAGCTGCCGGGCGCCCGCCGTTCACGGCAAGCGGCGCTGCCGGATGCATGGCGGCGCCTTCGGCTCCGGCGCTCCGCTCGGCAACCGCAATGCCTTCAAGCACGGGCTCTACACGAAGGAAGAGCGCGCCCGCTTCAAGCAGTTCCGCGCGCTCAATCGCCAGGTTCGGGAATTCCTGCGCAAGTGAATTCGCGCTGCGCCCTGCCCGCAACCCGATAGCCGTATCTGCCGCTGGCGAGATCGACCGAGCGGCGACGCCCTCAATCTTCTTATCTGCCTGCCGACAAGCACAGCATTGGTGACAAAACTGCGGCCGGAGGGCCTTCTGAAGGCCAAGGCAGCATGTTTCAGTCCATAGGCCGATTATTCTTGATTTTTCATTTGTACTCAGCATTTTTCATGGGTAATCATTTTTCATGGAAGAAAGAAATCTGCATCGATTTTCAGGGCCCGTCACGATTTTTCATGATCGCCAGCTACCGGAACGGGCAACCCCCGCCGGCTACGCTGCGCTGATCGAGGCATTTGCCCTTGTGGTTCCAATTCCGCCAACGCTATCGGCCATCAGCCAGCGCCACCGCATTCTGCGGGCCGACAATTGGCAAATCCTCACGCCGCGCCATGCGCCGGAAGCGACGCTGGAAGGTCACCTGATCTTCGCGCTCAAGAACGAGGGATTGGAGCTTGCCGTTCTGAAGCGCTTGTTTCTTGCCTGCGCGGCGGACGACATCGCGGCGATCGTGCGTCGAACGCCGACCGGCAGCTATGCGCGGCGTATCTGGTTTCTCTATGAATGGCTGCTTGGAAAGGCGCTTGATCTGCCGGCGGCCGACAAAGGCTCCTACGTGCCGGCTGTCGACATTGACCAGCAATATGCCGCCAGCCGTGGTCGCAATTCTGCGCGCCACCGCGTGCGCGACAATCTGCCAGGCACGCCCAGATTCTGTCCGCTGGTGCGGCGCACCCCAACCCTTGAGCACTTCATCGGCCTTAGCCTCGCCCAGCGCGCCCGCGACATGGTCGCCAGCGTTCCGGCCGATCTCCTCGCCCGCACGGCATCCTTTCTTCTGCTGCAGGACTCAAAGTCCAGCTATATTATCGAGGGCGAGCGCCCGCCCCAGGATCGTGTCCAGCGTTGGGGACGCGCGATCGGCCAAGCCGGCAAGACGCCACTGGATTTGGACGAGCTCTTGCGTCTGCAAAAGATCGTCATCGGTGACGCCCGCTTTGTCCATTTGGGCTTGCGCAAGGTCGGGGGCTTTGTCGGCGAACACGATCGCGACACCCGCACGCCGATACCCGATCACATCAGTGCGCGCCCGCAAGACTTAGCTTCGCTCATTGCCGGCATGGTCGACTTCGACGTCACAGCCGCGGAAGAACTCGATGCCATCATCGCTGCTGCCGTGCTCGCGTTCGGCTTTGTCTACATCCATCCGTTTGAGGACGGCAATGGCCGACTGCATCGCTACCTCATCCATCATGTTCTGGCCCACCGCGGCTTCAATCCCCCCGGCATGATCTTTCCAATCTCGGCGGCAATCCTAAAGCGGATCGACGGCTATCGCGCCGTCTTGGAGAGCTATTCCGCGCGTCTTCTGCCTGTCATCCAGTGGCAACCAACAGCAGACGGAAATGTCGCGGTGCTCAATGATACGGAAGACTTTTACCGCTTCTTTGATGCCACCCCGCATGCCGAGTTTCTCTATCGCTGCGTGCAAGGCAGTTTGGAAGAAGATCTGCCGCAAGAGAGCCAATTCCTGCAACGCTTTGATCGCTTTCGCGGCAAAGTGCAGGCATTGGTCGACATGCCGGGCAGAACCTTCGACAATCTGTTCGGTTTTCTGCGGCAGGGGAACGGTCATCTGTCGCAGAAGGCACGGGAAAAGGAATTCAGCGGCCTCTCGAATCAAGAGATTTCCGATATTGAAGCCTTCTATGCGGAGACGTTTTTGGAAGCCTGACGCGCCGGCTTTCGGCCGTGAAGAATGCATCTTTCGGTCCCTGCCTTGTTGCTCGATCGAGCTTTGGTGCATCGTCTCTATCGGCAGGTTGCCCGTCAGTTCCTGACCTTCAGCTTTGCGGAAAATTCGTTCTTCATGCACATTCCGGTATTGCGTTGATGTAGTTCATGGACTACGTCAGCACGCGCTCGTGTCAGAAGGCGCAAACGAACGCGAACGCGTGCTGTTGCGGCAGATGTTCCGGCTTGAGGCCGCCGCGGCCGAGTCGCTCATGGCGGCCGCCTTCATGCCGGTCGAGGCGCAGGCGCCCTATCTGCGCATCGCCGCCGAGCTCGCCAAGACCAATGTGCGCATCTTCGAGGCGCTGGAACGCGCGTCCGCTGCGGCGTGCCGCGCGCGACCGGCGCCGCGCGGCGTCCAAGCGGACGCTCGCGAAAACCGCCTGAGCGCCGCCGATGAAGCAACGCGATCCCGCCGCCATGCTCGAAAGTCCGCGTTGCGGCACGAGCTGCCGGGCGCCCGCCGTTCACGGCAAGCGGCGCTGCCGGATGCATGGCGGCGCCCTCGGCTCGGGCGCGCCGCTCGGCAACCACAACGCCTTCAAGCACGGACTCTATACGAAGGAAGAGCGCGCCCGCTTCAAGCAGTTCCGCGCCCTCAATCGCCAGGTTCGCGAATTCCTGCGCAAGTGAATTCGCGCTGCGCCCTGCCCGCGGCCGATGGCCATGTTTCATCCGTGAGCGGATAAATAACAGCGAAGGCGCATTTTCCTTTGCCGTGCGCCGGGTCAAGCTACGATTTTGGCATGGCAAAGACCGATCTCACCCGGCTCAACGAATGCCGCGAGGCCTTGGAATTGGCAATGGTTCATGCCTCTCCGGCGCCGACCCTCGCGCTCGGCACCCACGATCCCTTCCTGGCGATATCGGTCTTGCAAAAGGCGCTTCGCCGCGCCGACAGCTACCAGGCCCACGCAGCGGCCAATACGCTGTTGGCGATCGACCGGACGCGTTTCTGGCGCCGGCTGGCGGTCATCGCCTTCGAGGACTTCGGGCTTTCGGACATCGCCGTCACCGCCGAAATCGTCGCCGCCGCCTCCGATCACCGCTGGCGCCAGCGGGCCGGTGGCGATCCGGTCGTGGCGCACCATCTTATCGACAAGCTGCTTCGCTTGCCCTGTGACCGCAGCCTCGACCACCTCTATTCCATCGCGCAAGGCGCAAGGACGAACCCGTTCCTGTTGCAATCGCTGGAAGACGCGAGCCCGCAGCTTCGTCTCTTGCTCGATCGCGTTCGTGCCGTGCTGGCGCAGTGCGAGCGTCCCGTGCCCGGAAAATCGTTCCGTTCCGTCCAGCCGAGACCGGCCGATGCCGCGCTGACGGCCATGGCGCAGGAAGGAATATTGCAGCCGGCGCTTTTCGAGATCTGCCGGCAGGGCCGGCAAACCTCGCAATGCGCCCTGCCGATCCTGCTGCCGCTATTCAACGCCGCATCCAAGGCCGCAAGCCACCAGGCAGGCATCGCCACGGTCGCGCTCGGCTCTGCCCGGACAATCGCCGGCATACCGAGCTACGCCATCGGCGGCCATACCACGTCGGGACGCGCCGTTCTTGCGTCCGTGCTGCGGACCGACAGGACATTGCAAAGCCTGCTGCGCACGGCCAAGGGCACCAAGCCGTTGGACGCGTTCGCAAGCCTTCTGTTTCTCGTGGAGGGTGGCCGCTCCGCCCGCGAGCTTGACGACCCGTTCCGCGCGGACATCAGGCGCATGGCGCAAGGCTGCCTTACCGGCCTGGCACCGGCAACGCTCCAGGACGCGGTTCGCCACGTCGAGGCCCTGCTGCCGCAGGTCGATCGAACACGCGAACGCCTCTTCTCCGCGCGAACGATCGGTGCGCGTGCGCTCACGGGCCGACCCCCGGCGCGCAAGACCGCGGCAATTCCGAAAGCACTGGGGGAGAATCGCCGAGCGCCAGCATCAGGGCGCGGCGCCGGAACACAAAGCGCGCAATCGGCTGCATTTTGGCAGGATGCGCCGACGTCGCCGAAGGTCGTCAACAGCCGCGTGAAATCCAGGCAGCACGCCGCCAGCCTTTGCGATTGGAGAGCGCGGCTCGGAGCCATGGACGGCGCCTACGCCGACAACACGATCCGGTCCTATCGGGCGGATTTCGCGATCTTTGAAGCCTGGTGCCAATGGCCTGAGCCCCATCTTTCATCCGTTTGAAAGTAGAGCCTGCCCTTCATTTGAGCCTTGCTGGCTCGGTGATGCAACGGGACGGGGCGCGTAGCCCCCAAAGCGCAGCGACCCGTCCCGTTGCATCGCGGGATCGCTGAGTGGTTTGGCGTAGATCGCTGGCGGCAAATTGCCGATGGCACTGTGCGGCCTGACGGTGTTGTAGTCGTCCATCCAGTCCGCCAGCGCCACGCGAGCGTCCGCGAGCGATGCGAAGAGTGTCTCGTTGAGCAGCTCATCGCGCAGACGGCCGTTGAAGCTCTCGATGAAGGCGTTCTGGGTCGGCTTGCCAGGCGCGATGTAATGCCACTCGACCCGCGTTTCCTGTGACCAGCTTAGGATCGCCATGCTGGTGAACTCCGTACCGTTGTCGCTGACGATCGACAGAGGCTTGCCGCGCCGCGCGACGATGGCATCGAGTTCGCGCCCGACACGCAGGCCCGAGAGCGAGGTATCGGCCACCAGCGCCAGGCACTCTCGCGTGAAGTCGTCCACCACCGCGAGAATGCGGAACCGGCGGCCGTCGCTGAGCTGGTCGCTCAGGAAGTCCAGCGACCAGCGCTGGTTCGGCCCCTGCGGGATCGCCATCGGAGCCCTTGTTCCCAGCGCTCTTTTGCGCCCGCCGCGTCGGCGGACCTGCAGGCGTTCGTCGCGATAGAGGCGTCTCAGCTTCTTGTGGTTCACGCGTGTCCCCTCGCGGCGGATCAGGATGAGCAGCCGCCGGTAGCCGAACCGGCGGCGGATGGCGGCAAGCTCGCGCAGCCGGGCGCGCAGGACGGCGTCGTCGGGCCGCACGCTGCGATACCGCATCGAGGTCCGATCCGCCGCTATTACCTGGCACGCCCGGCGCTGGCTCACCTCGTAGGACTGGCAGAGATGGACCACAGCTTGCCGCTTCACGACGGGCGTCACCATTTTTTTGAATTGAGATCCTTCAACATGGCGACATCGAGCATCGTCTCGGCCAGCAGCTTCTTCAGCTTGCGGTTCTCGTCTTCGAGAGCCTTCAGCTTGCGGGCATCCGACACGTCCATCCCGCCGAACTTCGCCTTCCACTTGAAGAAGGTCGCGCTGCTGACGCCGTGCTTGCGACACAGGTCGGCCGTCTTCACGCCAGCCTCGTGCTCCTTCAAAATCCCAATGATCTGCTCTTCCGTGAACCTCGAACGCTTCATCGTCCGTACCCCTTCCAAGGTGCCGGACTCTACTCAAATTTGGAGGAAGTTCAGGGGCTCAGGTCAAGCAGAACATCGCAAGGCAGCGCGCCATTTAAGCCATCGCTAGCGATATGACGGATGCGGAATGGAGTGAGATTTCGCCGATGATGCAGTCGGCGCAGCGAGCGCAACGCACGGTAAACGTGCGCGAGGTTTGAACGGCCTCTTCCATGTGTTGTGTGGACCGGACGCTAGTGAGGTGGGCTGCAGAAGGACTTCTCGCCGAAGAGCACAGTCTACCATTATTTCGCGTAGTTGTGGAGATGGGACGGCATGCTGGAGCGGTTCCATCACGCGCTTTATGTCGAGATGCGCGAGCAGGCCGGTCGCGAAGCGAGCCCGCCGGCGGCGATCATCGGCAGCGAAAGCGCTAAGACGGCACCCAAAGGGGGCTTTGTCGATCCGCAGGGCTATGACGCGGGCGAGAAGGTCACCGGCCACAAGCAAGGGCCCACACTATTGCGCTGCGGCTCGCAACCGCACGGCGCGACAGATTGGACGGCGAGCCAGCTCCTACGGTTGTGGCAACCGACCGAAAGCTGGGCAGATAACCAGAGCCTGTGTCGGTCGCGAGCTTGGACCAAGCTGGCGCTTCGGCGGTGCGCACTCAGTGCCAATTGAGATCAATGTTTTTTACGCCCATACGCGAAATGCGCGCGACGAGTTCATCATGATCGCTGCGAAGGCCGACGCTACGTTCATGCGTCTCGACGACAATGTAGTCTACTTCTCGATTAATCCCACAGTCGAGCATATCAGAAAGGACACCATATTCCGCCCCCTCGATATCCATCTTGATGAAACGAACATGTCCCAGCTTGCGGACGAAGTCCACTAAACGGATGACATCGACTTCAACGAAGCGATCCATCGAAACATTGTTTTTGCTGGCCATCAGCGAGGAACTCTCGGTCGCCGCAATGCTATCGTCATCAGGCCGAAGAAACAGTTTCATGCGCCCCGCTTCTCGTGAAACGGCCTGGTTTAAACAGTGGACATTGGGTATCGATTCGAGCTTTTTGCATAGTGCAGCAAATGCGACCGGGTGTGGCTCAAACGCGTAAACAACGGCCCCACGCTTGGCAAAAAGCTCCGTGAATTTTCCGACATTTGCTCCGCAGTCAATAACTACATCTCCATGTGCAATTCTGCTCAAGTAACGTGGGACAGTAATGTAGTAGAACCAACGGTCCCGGATGTTTATCGATATCTTCTCCAATAGAGTTATGTCGTGCAAGAAATCCTCCATGCAACTTAACTCACCGGCACGTGGGGACAACTGTTGCCGCAGCTGAGCGTCCGGGCGATAGCTAGACAAACCTTACACCATCGGTGCGCGAAATATAAGGCTGCGTCTCAATTGCGTATCCTGCTTGGATCGAAGTGGGTGTCTGCCGTCAGATATTCAGCCTGACCTGTTCTCCCTGAGCTTCCTTCTCGAACGTGGTTCAGCTGTGGCATGATACCGGCGGCAAGACGCATTTTATTTTTTGAAGTCAACGCCGAGGGGTCGATCAATATGTGGAGGATCGCGATGCGACTGCGATCTCTATGCCGCTGACTTCTTTGGCTCCGTCCTTTTGAAAGGAAATCGGCCTGCACTGCGCGCGCCGTTACGTCATAACTCATATTGTATACACCATAGAGCCCAAAGCCGCGCTGGTATAACCATGCGATTATTTCATCCGCCAGTGCTTGGCCGCCATATAGCTCGACGAATGAACATTCGGCATATACCCATGAAAATCGTGCAAGGAGATCTTCGCAACCGATCAATGCCTGCAGCTCAAAGCCCTGAACATCCAGCTTCAACAAGGCAGGCTCTTCGATTGCCTCCAGGGCCAGATAAGTGGAAAGCGGTGCAACGGTGATGATCTGGGTTCCGACTCCCGCCGTGCCCGGAAAAATTGCGTTTTGAGTTGCTGTGATTGGTAACAATGACGAAGAATCATCTCGCTTAGAGACATATATCTGGGTCGTACGCGCTTCAGGCCCGATTGCGGCCTCATGCGATATTGCGCGCGCATCATTCGCAAATACAGCCCGGCAAGTGGCAGCTGGCAGCGCTAGCGGTTCGAAGGAAACAATTACCGCGAATGGAAAGCAGGCGCGCGCGATCAACGCGAATTGACCCCGATTGGCACCAATATCGACAACGCAGCACACCTCACCCAGTTGACGCAAAACACGTCCATGTTCCGTGCTCGCAGCTACGCCATGCGTCAACAACGCATCTCGCAGACGTCGCGTCGCCAGAACGATTGTAAGTTTGCGAACCCTAAGGGCCAAGTCCTTCATCGTCATCGACCTTGGCCTGTAGCGGCTGCCACATGCGTAACGCAATCGCCGAGAAGATCGTTCAAAAGACGTTGCCGGCTCTGAAGACTCTTCGCACGGGATTCGGAAAATCGACTGAATGCCGCTCGCGATGAAGCGGAAAACCCAACTGGATCGTCAATCCAGGCCTTGATTTTCTCCAACGCGGCGGAGACAAATGGCACGCCCGCATCGATCACCTCACCACAATCTTGGCCGACGATTTCTCGAATCGCGCCGCGTCCATACGCTATGATCGGGATCCCGCAACTCATGGCTTCATGAATCGTCAATGGCTCAGCCTCGTTGACATAGCGTGTCGGGAATATAAGTGCATCGATCCTCCCGAAAAAGGCTTCTTTATCGGCCCCATATTTTGGACCAACATAGTCGACGTTCGGCAGTGCATCGATACGCGTACGCACCATCAACTCCGTTTGTGCGTCTTGAAACGGTCCAGCGAGTTCCGCCCGCAACGGCAGCCCCAGATTGCCGACCGCCTCCAGCAGGTCTAAAAATTCAAACACGCCTTTTTCCGCCGCGATATTTCCTATAAAGCCAAGCGTGCGGAGCAACTGCCGGGGCACTACCGATCGGCATCCATCGCCGATCAGGAAGGCTGCGTTAGAGATGCGGATCACATGCTTTGCGCGGTACAGCGATTCGAACCGTGCCGCCATGCCAGGGGACAACGCCACATGCACCGCATCTGGCCCCCCAATACCGACAAGCAACGCCATAAGATGCGTTCGCGATTCGAGATAGGCAAAACTGTGATGGTGAAGAAACAAACGCCTGCCGCGCAATCGCGCCATTCCCGCAAAAAGTATCTCGGAAATTTGCCCCCAGCCCCCTGACACACTCATGTAGAGCGCTCGCCCTCTTGATCTTCGGGCACGAGCAAGCTCCATCAGGCCCCGCAGTATCTTCGGCAGTCTGCCGACCCGCGCTACCGCCGAACGGTCCAGATCGGACGCGGTAAGATTAATTATTTGCGGCTGAACACCCGCCTGCTGGATGAGGTCCCGCATAGCAGCATTGATCGCCGACATGCCGTGCAGCGGCGGCGGAAATGCGCCGACAAGAATGATTTGTCCCTGTGGCTCACTCATGGTCTGTTATGCGCATTATCTGGCGCGCCGATTTGGGCCTCGCCGCCATTACCCTGAACCAACCATCCGAGGTTCCGCCGCCACGCACGCCTCGGTAACGATTGATCACCAACGTCGCTTGACGACACGTCAAATTGATTGTTCAAGATCACCAGTCCGTCATTGCGGGGGCCTGCAAGAAGCCCTCCGCTAGCTCGACCGACACGGTTGTTTTCCACGATGTTGCCGATCAACATATGGCCTGGCACGTTGCTTGGGTTCACCGCATATTTCAGACGTTCGCCAACACGAAACGCCCAGCCCGTCGCAAATTCCACCAGATTGTCCCGAACGATATTGCCAGTTGAGGTGGGCCAGTCGATCGGACCATGAATGGTCTCGAAATCGCCCGCAGCAACATTTATACCGATCGAAGCTCCATCGACGATGTTGCCTTGGACCGTGTTGAAATAACTGGGACCGATACCTCGATTGAACCCTGCCATGTTGCTGGCGCCAATCGGCCAAGTCGGCGTCCGGTTCTGCGGACCTCCAATGGCGTCGCTGTAGATAAGGATACCCTCGCGATCCAGATTGGAAAGTCTGTTTCCGGCTATGATGTTTTCGATCCCGTTCAGCCATAATACAATACCCATCATTGCGCCGTGAATAACATTGTCGACGATGATGTTGTGATAATTCAATTCCGTGAGGACCACTGCGGAATCGGCATCGGGAACGGTGCGCCATGGCATGGCGACAGTTAGTGTCTGCCTATCTCGTGCGACTAGCCGGCGTACTTGGCCGCGACCGCGTCCACTCAACACCACCACGAAGTAATCCGACAATCGCGTGCCACGAATGCTCAGATTGGAACCCAGAAGCGACCATAACGGACCTTGCGCCGGCAGTGAGATGGTATCGAGCGATGCCGATATCGGATGCCCGAAGTATGGATGACTCAACGCTGTCTCAAGGAGGATTGCTTCGCCACGATTTTGGTCTGTGTTCGGGGGCGGGTGAAAATCGGAACCATTGTTACCAGCGATATAATTCTCATAGGTCGAGCCAAACAATGTCGAAAACCAAATCATGCGCACTGCCTGTTCCTGGCCGTCAACCTTGCTCAGGAAAAGATTATCTTCAACAATGCAATGATGCACACCACCGTCGCGGCCGGTAATGACGCCTTCCCCTCCACCCGACAGCACATTTTTCTCTATGTCGCAGCCCGCGATATCTTCCAAGAACAGGGCCGGACCGCCGCCGAACAATTGTGCTTGCTCGACGGTCAGATTATCAACATGCCTTGCGAGAATGGCTTCAGTAAGTCCCGGATGATAGTAGGCATCCGGCGCAAGATTCTGTATGCGCACATCACGTATTAGGATCGCCGAAAGTCTTCTTTCCTTGCTTCCCGCGATGGCTATGCCCAGCTGCGCCACGCCGCCGCCATCAACCGTTAGCCCGACCAGCCCGGCATGCGATCCAAACATTAACACTGCAGCTAAGGCATCAGGGCCTTCTCTGCCCAAGACGATTTCAGGGCTGGTAAACCGACTCGGGTAATCGCCATCACTTGACCTTACTAACCCGGCCGTTCTTCGCAATTTCGGCCCGAATCGAAGCTCGGTGCTATCGGCTCCCTCCCCCACGATCACTACATCTTGCGGTATTTGGAGCGGATCTTTCAGCAAATATCTGCCAGCGGATAAGCGAACAACACCTCCGGTTCGGCGCAACACCTCCAAGGCGCGAAGCAACCCTGCGGTATCATGTGCTCGGCGCACCGGCTCGTTCGCCGGGGCCTTTATCTCGAGGCTGAACGAATCATTTGGTCCGTGCGCCGCGCCAGAGGCCAATCGCAACCGATAGAAACCGCTTCGGAGCGTTGCAGGTAGAACCACACGCGCGGCAAACTGATTGGATGCATCAATGTCTGCCTTTAGCGACCTGACACCACCCGGACCATTCAACTCGATATGGACGGACGGATCATTCAACGCCTGCCCGAAAAGCCGCACGGCCGATCCCGGGCGCCCCGTTTCCGGCCATACCCACCACACCGCAGGATCGTTGAGCCAGAAAGGCGCGCTTTGGCATTGGCCACTCTCCACATGCACCATCAGCGGACCGGCGGGCGTGCTTTCGGGCAGCAACGCGGTCAGATAGTTGCTGTCGGACGATTCCGCAGGCACACGACGTCCGCCCGGCTCTCTCTCGGACTGTATCGACAAAACGGGCGCCGTGCCGAATCCGTGTCCCTCCACAAAAATCGCCCGTCCCGCTTTTGCGTATCTCGTCCATGCGGAAACAGTTACCTCGTCCAGGCATGGCCCAGTTCGACTGTCATGTATCTCACTGCCTAGCAGCGCAGCATTCATGGCACCAACCGGGAATGCGCTTCCCCACGCCAGAAACATCGTTAGGGTAAGTCGCGAACCACGATGCATTGCAAAAAAGACCAAGTTCTATTCAAAATCGGTATTGGCGTCAGGACCATCACGCATACTTCGCCACCGATCCGCCCGCTCACTGATGGCTGCGATCTTTCGGGCAGGGTTTCCGGAAACGATAGAGTCTGACGCTATGCTGCCCTTAACAACACTGCCCGCGCCGACAATCACGTCGTCGCCGATATGCGTTCCGGGAAGAACAATCGCGCCGATTCCGATAAATACGTTCCGACCGATACATATCTTGCGCTTTATTGCGATGTCGGTCGGCGGGGGTTCGCCAATGGCAATAAGGCCAGTCGTCAATGAGTAGTCATGCGTTAACAGAATGACATATTTCGATATAACAGATCGATCGCCTATGGTGAGTAAATCAAAGTCATCAAATCGTACCTTGGTCGAAATATATCGCGGCGATCCCACAAAATTTATGCCGTAGGCCGACAACATGTTTGCATAGATTCTCATAAAGAGCCGTGGATTGACGAGTTCGATGGGTGCCAGAAGATTGCGGGCGATATGAAAGAATACTCTGCTAAGCCCTCGCCTGATCTTTTTCACGAAGGCCGCTCCGCCATTGTGTTAAATATCTCCATGTAGCTACGAACGACGTTCTCGGGGGCCATCTGGTCGATGCGTTCCTGAGCGTGGCTCAGAACGGACCCCGCTTCGTTACAGTACAATGCCATTTGGATGGCGCGTGTGCAGGCCACAACATCGTCCCTGTCACGAACGTAATAGGGATATTCGGCCCCAAGCAGCGCGCGGTGTTCCGGAATATCCGACGCCACGACCAGCACGCCTGACGCGATACTTTCGAGAATAGTATTAGGCAATCCCTCATGATGGCTAAGACTTACGACCAGCCGAGCACGAGCCAGATAAGACGCTATATCACGGCGGAAGCCCAGCAGGCGCACCCGGTCGCCTATACCCGCATCCGAAACAATCTCTTCCAACCGCGTCCTCAAACTGCCCTCGCCGAGAAGCAGAAAACGCCAATCCGGCATATCCTGAGCGAGCCGGCAGAATGCGTAAGTCATGGCCACAACATTTTTCTGTGCCTCAAGCCTGCCGGCAAAAATCACCATCTTTTCGCGATCACCATGGGACTTGGTCACATGACTTTCGCGGTAAACGATGTTTGGGATCACAAATTGCCGGCCGGTAGCACCGGCCCTTTGCCAGTATTCAGCGCCCATCTCTGAATTGCTCACAATCCCGTCGGCATGCCGCCCAAGGTGGCGCCGTATCCAGTACCTGAGGTCCGCGGGGTAATCTGAATCGCGTTCGGCCATCAGCCAGGTCATGTTCTTCACTGACCGTTTGGCGAAAAATGCATAGACATCGCAAGCGTGAAGCCACGAAAAGAGGATATCGGGTCGTATCTCGTGCAATCGGATTGCTAGCTTCAGAATGTTGCGGGGATCGTAGTTGGAGGAACATTCAATCCGCGTTGTGCGCAGCTTGTCTCGGCGAAGAAGATGGTCGTGAGTTCCGGGATGAAAATGGATCAAGTCGACCGCGACATCGTCCCTGCTCTGAAGCTCATTGAGGAGATAGATGCACTGCTTTTGTGCGCCACCGTCACCAAAGCCGGGAATGAGAAAACACACCTTAATTTTATCAGATCGCCACATAGAGACTCAGGTAAAGCTGTCGCTTTTCTTCAGCCGACATACGCTTTGTCATTACCCCCGCGCGGAGAACCTTGTCCTTGTATTCTTGGATATGCCTGATCGGCTTGGCGGGTACGCCGACGGCAACGCAGTCGCTCGGAACATCTCTCGAAACTACTGATCCAGCGCCTATGACAACATTATCGCCTATCGTCACCCCAGGGAGCACTATGCAGCCGTAACCTATAAAAACATTGTTGCCCACGCGAATCGTCCGAACCAAGTCTAGGTCCGGGAACTCATTACGGAACACCCATACGCCGCCATCATGCGTTTCGAACCGTGTAGCAGTCGCACTCACATGGTCGCCGAGGGTTACAAGGTACGGCTCGCTGCTAAAATTGACATCAATCAACCGGCATCCGCGCCCCAATTTAACGCCTATATGGCGGGCATAGGTTTCGGGAAAAAGCCTTTTGTAGAAGGCATAAAACAGAATGGTCATCATTCTTGGCATGATGCGACCTCGAACATAGGTACCCGCCTTATCCACATGGCGCCCGCTAAAGTCTGCCGATGCTTCGGTCTCCGGAGGCGCGTTCAGCTCTTCAGCTAAGCTTCTTTCCGTAGGAACCGTCTTTGGCAGCGAGACCTCTTGATGTCAATTTCCCAAATCGCCAACGCTCTATGATGCGCGACCGTCTGAGAGCCGTGCGGCGGTGTTTCGCTCCGAACCATATTTCGTAAGTCCAAAGTAGCAACAACGTCCACACCAGCATTCTCACCGGAAAGTCCAGCGTATATCGCGGCAGTTCCGCATAGAGGCCCAGAGCCATTAGATAGATCGTGACCGTCTTTACCGAATAGGGATTGTGCATCGCCCAGCGCTCGATATAACCGGCAGAAAAACCGACCAACAGCATGAAAACCGGAATGCCCATGTACCCGAAATCTATGTATATATCAGATATGATATTCGAACCGACGCTCCAGGTCGGATTGGGACCAAGCACATGATATGAGAGTACCTGCGCCGTATTGGTGAATTTGCTCGTGTCACTCAGCATAGAGCCGCGGATGAACGGGATAATTCCGGCGAGTCCAATCAGCTTATATCGCCCGTAGCCGAAGTCTTCTGCACTTGGCACAACCGCCAGCGACGCCCTTAAGCCGATTGTCGAGATGCTAAAGCTGCTGCCATTGGGGTCTTCACCCACGCCTGATGTGAAAATATCATGGATCAAAGCTTCAGATGACCTGTGCTGGGCCATGCGGAGAACCTCGACGCCATTGTAGAGCGCCAGAGCGGCAAACAAGCATCCCACCAACAGAAAGCGACTGCCACGAAAGCGATAGGTGAGAAATCCACCGCCAGCGGCCACCGCGAGAAGCATGAAGTTATTTCTGTCGCCGTTCAGCAGAATGCGCACCGCCCAATAGCAGACGATGCAAAGCGAAAGCCACAAAGCCGGTCCAAACGACTGACGCTGTGCCAGCTTGGCTGCTGTTGTTGCGATAGATATGATGCAAAGCATGGTGATTAAGAGATAGATGCCGTCGGCAACCGAGCCACCAGATGTAATGCTGGTATAACGGCCTTCGTCCGCGCTGTGCCAGCCGGCGGTCTGATAGACGAGAATCAACGCGATGAGCAACGTTAGCACCAGTGCACCGAACCCGCGGTACTGCGTTTTCTTCGCGTCGAATTCGCTAGCTGATAGGGAGGCATCGCGCGATGGCACGAAGTCCCGCAAGATGCGCAGCCCCAAGCAAAATGACACCATGCCCAGCGACGCGGCGATCATTGCGCGGTTAGTTTCCCAAGCATAGGTGTATGTCAGGAAGCGATTCTGATAGAGATCAGCCGCATTCAAAACATAGGCTTGGTTGGGTAGATAGAATAGCAGATAATAGAAAGTCAGGAACAGGATCTCGATCGACATATAACTCGGTATCGATGGCATTATTCGGACGGGCCGGCACAGTGCAGCGGCGAAATAGCAGTAGAACAGTCCCAGCCCGAGCCAAACAATCCAGGCCGACGCACCCAACGGCGCCACATACATCAGGCACAACAAGATAAGCAGCAGGAAGGTCTGCGATATGATCAGGATGGCCCTGAAAGTAAGGCGGCCGCCGTATTCTATCATCGGTCTCATGCCGCGCTTAGCAGCTTCATTTGGATGATCTTTTCCCGGGTTGGCGAAGACAATATGGCGGCATAAGAAAAGGCGCTAAGCAAGGGTATGGCTAAAACAATCTCGAAGATCAGATGATACCATCCATCAGCATTCAAATGCAGGCCCACCGCATAAGAGCAGGTCAAAACTAGCAATGTCGCTGCAACGCTGCGTGGCGAATAGCTCGCGCCGACGACCATTTTGCCGATCAGTATAGGAAACGAAATACTGGCGATCAGGCGCCCCAGCAGGATTCCGCAATACATGCCGACAAATCCCGCTATATAGCGATACGCCACCCACCCGAAAACTATGCTTAGCAGACTGGCGAACAGCCCCATCAACACCTTTTCGCGGATTTTTAGACCGACATCCTGAATCTGAGAATCGCAACGAATGAGTGCAAGCTGAAAGAATACCGCCACCATCAGTGCATTGACGGTGCCACCGAGGTAGCGTTGCGGTCCGCCCCATAGCGAAACGAACTCACCGTTAAACAGTAAGATGGCCGAGCCGCTAACCGCTACGATCGCCAGAACCACCTCTCGGGTCTGTGTGACAAGGATACCCGCTTCCAATAACCTACTCGCTCCGACCAGGGCGCCTAGCCGCGGTGCAATGGCACTTCCCGTCATCAAACAAATCGAAAGGGCGAATTGAACAGCGTATGAAGTGAAGGTGAAATTCGTGACCGCAACCGCACCGCCTAGCACGCTGAACAACAGCAATTCTGACGAGAGAAGAAGCGTCTGCACCAACGTTCCCAACATGGTCCAACTGCTGAAACCGAAAAGCTGCTTGATATCGAACCATGACGGCATGTGGACACCCCACCAAGCGATCTTCTTCCTCGCAACCATCCAGGTAAAAAGCCCATTTAAGCCTGCACTCGTCAGAACAATGATCGCCAACACTGTGAGGTGGCAGTGAAGCCACGCAGCTATCACCATTGCGCAATTGCTTGCCACTAGGAACACGGTGGTGATGACCGTCGAGCGATAGCCTTGATTCTCGCCGACCAGCACTGCGTCCGGAATGCCAAACAAGGCGCTCAGTACGATGTTTGCTCCTAAAATCGCACCAGCCCAGCGCACAATTGCTGCTTCATGTGGGGTTATCCCGCTTATTGCCATCGGGAGGCTGTAGATAAGGACGGCAATTACCGCCAACAGAATCGGTAGCCACATTGCCCAAATTGCGATCGACGCTCCGACTTCCCGCTTCTTCCTGTCGATTTCCCCATCGGATGTGCGAAAAGCAACGACCCATTTGAGGGCTTGGGTGGCTCGGCCATCCGTAGCAGTCGCAAAATCGAGAACCCGCAAACAGATTTTCCACAAACCGAACGTCGCGGCGCCCAGATAACTTACCAAGAGCGGATTTATCAGCAGACCCAACAGCGCGAAAACAACGAAGTTCAAATAATTGGCAACAGCATTGAGTTTGGTCGCACTCATCTTCGGCTTGTCGATCTCAGCGTTTCCGCCTGCCGCGCCTCGCACCGACGTTTCAGGTTGCGCCGCTGGATCCAGCCCGACCGAGTAGCAGGCCGTATCTTGTGCATCATCGATAGGGCTTTCGCTGCGAGCTTGCGCATGGTCGCCAGTTGCAAAGATAGCACGCGATAGTGCAGGCAAATTCTTTTCCGCCGTCAGCCACTGTACTACCTCGCTTTGGCGCGCGACGTTGGCGGTAAACACTCCCTCGCTGGCCAATATAATGGAATCGCAGAGAGCCACTATGTCTCCCGGGGGGGACCAGTAGCGCCGTGCCGGACAGAAACTCGTGCAGTTCCGTTCCCTCGTCGGCCATTACAATACAAAGCTTTCCGCTCGCAAGCATTCCACCTAGCTTGGACGGCAACACTAGATCCGCTGTTCCCGCCAGTTGCGGCAAGATGTGAACGCTGGCAACGCTCAGAAATTCACCGAGGTGTTCTTCTGGTTGAAGCGGCAGGAAGCGCACATTAGGCAAATGGCCGTGATCCTCCATCAGCTTTTTCTTGTCTGGCCCCTCGCCCGCAATGACGAATATCAGTCCTTTCCGATCGGCGAGTCGCACCGCCGCGTCGAGAACCAGAGGCAGAGCCTGTTTGGGGCCGATGTTGCCGGAATAAAGCAGAACAAAAGCGTCCTGTGGAATATTAAGCGCGTCGCGAAAGCGCGACCAGCCCGTCGGCATGGGCTTTATCTTCATTAGATCCACCCAGTTCCGCACAACTACGATTTTGTTCGGTGACACGCCCTTTTCTTCGATCTTTCCGCGCATACGTTTGGAAATGGTGACAATCCCGTCGAACCGCCGCAAGATTATTCTTTCGAACCAACGGCCCGCGCGCGCGAGCGCGCCAGCCCGCAAATGACCAACTGCAAATGCGGCATCTAATTCCAGGTCCTGAATATGGAGAACGGTACGCGCCGCAATCAGCCTCGCGGCAAACAAAGCGACAGGAGCGCAAAAGAGGGTTGGTTCGACACAAAGCACCGTATCCGGCCGCGTTGCGAGAATGCGCCAAAATACGACAGGTGCAGATGTAATCGCAAAAGAAAGGGGAGCCACAAGGCGCCAAAAGCCGCTGCAGGGGCGTTTCAGAAACAACGGGCATCGCATGATACTGATATGCCCTGAACGCTGAGCAACGTACCGGTTGCGATACCCATCGCGGAGCGACCAGCCCGGATAATGCGGCACGGCCGTCACCACCTCGACGGTCATGCCCTCTCCGGACAGGTACGCCCCCAATTCGCCCGTATACCGCCCCACACCGATCGGCTCTGGGCTATAGTTGATGCCATAGATCAGAACGCGCTTCGTTGCATCAATATCTGCAGCCGCGCTTTTGCGCACTCGCCTAATCGACAGGTAATCAGAAGTCGCCACGACAGTCCCCAGCAACAAGTCGCCGCGATGCGGTGCGGCGCTTCGGCAGCGCTTCTACACTTCTGGACCGTTGCGTCACGAACCAGCGCGAAGCACCCACAAGACCCATACGCAGATATACCCCCCCGCGCCCAGCCAAGCGCACGAATCTTACCCGTGCTCATAAACTTGCGTGGCGCACCATCCAGCTTTGACGTATCTTGCTATTGACGGTATCGAAGCCAATTACATTTGGGCTGCCTTAGGAGAGATCCATGCGTGCATCAGCGCGGTAATAAACATGAAGAAATTCGCGGCACACAACTAGGGTGTGGACCCATAAAAGGTATGGGATTCTCAGGCGGTTAGATTTGTGATTCCGTTGTTAGGTTGATTCTCGGGAGTTTTGCCCATGAGCAACCTGTTCTGGCTCAGCGAAGATCAGTTCGAGAAGATCAAACCGTTGTTGCCCGATGATGTGCGCGGGGTGCCGCGTGTCGATGACCGGCGCGTTCTGAGCGGCATCATCCATGTCATCAAGCGCGGTTTGCATTGGTCGGACTGCCCGACGGAATACGGCCCCGCCAAGACGATTTATAACCGCTATGCGCGGTGGAGCGAAAAGGGCGTGTTCGCGCGCATCTTCGCGGCTCTGGTTGCCGAGGCGGGTACGCCCGACAGTCTGGCCATAGACAGCACGCACATCAAAGTTCACCGCACCGCCGGAAGCGGGCGTAAAAAAGGGGCGCGGATCGCGGCATAGGCAACTCGCGCGGAGGCCGCAACAGCAAGGTTCATGCGGTTACCGACGACAAGGGCCGCCCCGTCGTCCTGGTTCTGACCGCGGGCAATGTCAGCGACTATGTCCCTGCCAAAGCGTGCATCGAGGCAGCGCCAAAATCCACCACCGTCATTGCCGACCGTGGTTACGACAGCGACGAATTGCGCAACTTCATAAAGGCGCGTGGTGCCAAGCCTGTCATTCCGCCGAAGAAAAACCGCAAGGTTCGGTACCGCTACGACAAGGCGCTCTACAAAACCCGCAATCGCATCGAACGCCTCTTCTGTCGCCTCAAGGACTTCCGACGCGTCGCAACACGCTATGATCGACAGCCCTACATCTTCTTGGCTGCCATCTTCCTGGCTTCTATCGTTGCCTTCTGGCTATGATTTATGAGTCCTGACCCTAGATTTCCAGAGCAATGCTTGTTCGACATACGCCACAGCCATCCACATTCCAAAAATCACAGCAAGCTAATATCCGCGTGACGAACGCACAATCAGGCGCTTCTCAGATGATTATTTGCATGCGTGTCCGCAAGCCCCTCCGACGCCTGATAGAAACGCGTTTCTTTTCCATGCCAAGGACTCGGATGGCTTCTTACAGGCGTAACGTGCCAGTGCCATCCGTTTTCGATGTATATTCGGCGGTTAGAAACTGACCTAGATCTCGTCGGGCTGAGTTTGCTGCACGATGCGGATCAGGTTTGTCGAGTCTGTCATATCGCCATTAATGCAGGACGAAGCGCTGATTGTGTTCGTGCATATCCTGGTAGAGATGTTCGATGCGGCCGGTGTTGAAGGGAAAACGAACGGCGCTTCACGCCGTGGATCGTATAACCTTTTTCCAGCAGCAGCAGCTCCGACAAATAGGTGCCGTCCTGGCCTATGGCGCCGGTTATGAGAGCCGTTTTTCTCACGCAATTATCCGTTGCCCGAGTTTCTTCTTTGTAGAAAAATGAAATAACTTGCCGAAAGACTTTTGGGTAAAAGACGAAACAGAAATTCTGTTAAAATCCATAGAATGCGACTCTCTGCGTAATATGCTGGATCCCCATTCCAAAAGTAGCTGTAGTCCAACCATCGTGCGGGTTTGAAAAGCGTGCGGATGGCGCTAGGCGTATTCATTTTATAGGTCACGGGAAAAACATCGACATCTTTTCGCCCTGGTTGAAGCCGCTTCAATGCCGAAACATGTAGTCGATTGGGAATCGCGCGGGCTACCAGACCAATCATTCCCCATTTGTTATTGGTGCGCGCACAAATCCATCCCCCTGGCTTCAGGACACGTTCGATTTCGGTGACCAAAGCGCTTGGCTCTGCAATGTGCTCAAATACCCAATCGCTAACAATCAAATCTACGGAATTATCTGCCAGGGGTAAGGGCGCAGATACCAGAACTACGTAGCGCCGATCTAACGCGGGGTGCTGTTCTATAGCTGGATCGACGTCGACGCCTATGAGTTCCTTCACCTTTCCTTGAAGGGTCTGCAAGTCGCGTCGGTACAGAGAATTTCCTTCTAAGAAAAGGCCACGTCCAGCGCCAAGGTCCAGTACTGTCATATTTGGCCGCAACAGGGCATTTACCCGTGAGTAAAACTCCACAGTTCCGTCGCGGTGGCTGAATCCGCCCGCTCCGATCTCCGGTCGCATACGCTCGGCAAGCGATTTCTTTGATAACATGACTGTATGCCCGTGTGTTGTGGGTCCTCAGGCGCTGATGCGGCATGCTACCGCCGTTCGGGTGAAACGGATTTCGCCCGCGTATTTTTTCGCGGCGCGACTTACACTGCCGGGCCAGCACTTCTTGGCTTAATGCGACCGACACGGCGCGCCCTAACAAATCCAACAGCACGCGAACACGGCCGGAGGCGTCGAGCTGTTCGAGCGTGCCGACGAGATTTGCAAACAGCCCGTCCGTTATGCGGATGGTCTGGCCGATTTTGAAGCTCGGCGTCCAAGTCATCGCACAGTCGTCGCCTATGGGCGAGAGCAAGGCTTCGGCGATGCCGCGCAGCACCGGCCGGGGCGCCTCGCCTTGCGGGATCAGTCGCAGCAGGCCGAACGTGCCGTTGACGCTGTACCAGGACTCGACCGCGATATCGCGTTCCAAGGAATCCGAAACTCGAAGCGCTTTACTCCTGTGATCCCGCGCGGGAAATACGCGCATTGTGCGAACCGCTTTTGCGTCATTTCAAGCTACCGCCGTTCGGGTGAAACAGGTTTCACCCGTGCAATTATTTTCAGCGTTGCGTCTCACGCCGCCGGCGCGAGCGCTTCGTGGCGTAACGCCACCGAGACAGAGCGGCCCAAAAGGTCCAGCAGCACGCGGACGCGGCCCGAAGCGTCGAGTTGTTCTAGTGTGCCGACCAAATCTGCGAACGGCCCCTCGGTGATGCGGATGGTTTGGCCGATTTTGAAGCTCGGCGCCCAATTCATCGCGCCATCGCCGCCCATGCGGGACTGCAGCGCTTCGACGACGCCGCGCGGCACCGGTTGCGGGGCTTCGCCCTGGGTGATCAGGCGGATGACGCCGAAGGTGCCATTCACGCTGCGCCAGGGTTCGACCGCGACGTCGCGCTCAAGGAAGACATAGCCGGGGAACAGCGGCGAGAAGACATGCTTCACCGCGCGGGCGTGGCGAACGGTTTTGCGGACGCGCGGGCAGAAGATGCGGAAGCCTTGGCGTTCGAGATTGGCGATGGCGCGATTTTCAGCGTGGGGCTGGGTTTGGACGACGTACCAGCGCGCGCCAGTCGCGATGACCTTGTCCATGGAAAGCCAATCCGCCCCTTGCAGGCGCCTCAACCTGCTTTAACACGCGACAGCGACGCCGACCGTCCCGGAAAATCCTGGCGGAGCAGGTGCTTGACCTCCTCCCGCCACTCTCTTCGATCTGACGTCGGCGTCCTTCTCAACGCAAGTATCGCATATGCTGCGCCGCACACAAGTTCTTGCTGGCCGGGGTGCCGGCCGATTTCCCTCCAGAGTTAATCGGGGGCTGTGAAGTTCCCTGCTTGCCTGCCCGACCGCGACGTTTCATGCGGCCTTGACGGCCGTGCGCTCCGATTGCGCGAGACCTACCCCCAGCAGCGCCGCATAAACCAGGGCCACGGCAGGGATTTGCAGGCTGAAATCGGCGCTGGAATGAACCGCGACCAGGACCGTCGCGCCGAAGGCTGTCAGGGCGAAGAGCTGGTTGCGCCGGCGCGCGAGGGCGCCGCGCAGGCATAGAATGGCCAGCCAGGTCAGCGCCATCCACCAGGCGATGGCGGCCGGCAGGCCGATTCCGGCGGCGAATTCGAGATAGTCGCAATGCGCCTTGTCCATGACAAAGGCAAAAACCTGAGTCGCGTACAGGGGATAGGCGTCCTGGAACGAACCCAGGCCAAGCCCGGTCCAGGGAGCGTCCGCGATCATGTGCCGGGTGGCGGCCCAGAGCGCGAGGCGGCCCGCATCGGCGTCGCCAGCATCCACGAGTTCGACGACGCGGTCGCTCAACTTGTTGCCGCCCCCCAAGACGAGGAAAAATAGCGGCGCCGCAGTCGCCAGAACGCCGAGCGTCAACCAGAGGCGGGCCGGGCGGCCGCGCACATGAAACAGGGAAACGATCGCCATCGCGGCCAGACCGCAGCTCGTGGCCGCGAAGCCGCCGCGCGATGCCGACGCGATCACCGCCGCGAACAGGACGATCGCCGCCACGATGAGGATGGCGCCGCGGCCGAAGACGAACTGGATCACGGTGACGGCAAGCTGCCGCCCGCCGCGCTTGGCGACGACGGTCTCGCTGCCCGACGCGAACAGCCGGGTGACGGCCGCCAGCGTCGCCAGGCCGGCATAGGTGGCGAAACTGTTGTGCAACATGAAGGGGCCGGTCACGAAGGGCCGGGAAAACGGCACGCCATAGATCAGCTGGGCCTGTGTTACGTCGGCGAGAATCAGGACAAAACCATACAGGGCATAGAAGGCGCCTGTCGCAATGACCGCATTGAACAGAAGGCGGGCGGTTTCAGCGCGTTGCGCCATCGAATAGGCGAGCCAGCAGGCGGCGACCGACCCGGTGAGCTTGAGGATCTCGGCTTCGGTGCGCCAGGGGTTGAGCGAGATCGTCGCGGGCAATGGGTATCCCAACGCGCCCGAGGCCATCGACCAGATCGGATGCGCCCAGCTTTCCGGCACGATGGGGAGCGTCTGGACAACGGCCCAGAGCAGCACGAGGAGAACCGCCAGCAGGGGGATGACGACACTCCGGCGCCTGGGCAGCAGGTTTTCGGGCTCACTCCAGTTGGCGGCGAGCCACAAGAGCCAACAGCCGGCGATCATCAGTTCGAGGAGGCCGGCCCCCCCAATTGACGGCGCTTCCCAGCGGGAACGGTGCCCAGGCCAATACCGCGGCGAAGCACCAAACGGCGATGCCGCGCAGCCATGTGGCGAGCTGCGGCACCGCTGCGGCGTCCTCCCTTTCGGTGCCGGCATGGGTCATCGCGCCGGTTCTCGGTACTGCGGGGGGGCACGCCGGCGCGTCGCCGACGCCCAGCGATAGAGCTCGACGCGTTCGTCGCGGCGGCCGGCGAAAGCGCGGTCAACAAGCTTGGGGACTTTGGGCAGTGTCAGGAGCTGAAGCAATTGGGCGTGAAACTGCGGCTCTTCCCACAGCAGCCGGACCTGGCCCAGCGCCCGCGACCGCGCATCGGCGTCGAGATCGCTCCATAAAAGGGCGGCGTATCGCGTGCGCCCGGCGGCGACCCAGTAATCGTAGGGCGCGAGGATGAGCGCTTGCGACAATGCGGTGGCCGCCTTTGCGCGATCGGTCTGCAACTGCGCCTGGGCAAGCAGCAGCCAGGTGCGCGGCGATGCCGGCGCGGCGGCCAGGGCGTGCTCGAGCAACGGGATCTGGCTGGCGCCCGGGGCGTCGGCGTGCATGGCGGCTTCGGCCCGCGCGGCGCCCGCAAAGCCGTCTGCGGGGCTCGCTCCATCGAGCGCCGCGACGGCGCCGAGATAGATACCCTTGGGCAGGGCGGTTCCGGCAATCATGTAGGAAGGAACGGGAAGCGCGCGGTCCAGAGCCAGCCCGTCGGAGAAATGGGGGGTGGCGCCGATGCCCAGCGCCAGGGCCGGCAACAGCCAGACGAGTCTTATGAGCCAGCGAGCCCCCCTGCCCATCGGCCTGTCTTCGCCTCCGTCCCCGCGTCGACCGGCAGTCAATCGCTATAGTACTTGTTGTAGTTGTAGTAGTTCTGGTAGCCGTAGCTGTAGTAGCGGAATCGCTCGCTATCGGCGCGCGCCAGTGCAATGCCCGAAACCGGCGCATGCACATCGGAGAGCGAGCGCAGCGCGCCCATGACGGCGTCGCGAGGCGTCCTTTCCCAGCGCACCACGAAGAGCACGGCATCGGACAGGCGGCTGAGTATCTTGGTGTCGTTGACCGGCAGCATCGGAGCGGAGTCGATGATCACCAGATCGAAGGCGCGCCGCAGATTGGTGATCAACTGCTGCATCGCGTTGGAGTTGAGCATGTCCGCGGGGCTCGGCGGCGTCTTCAGGCACGCCAGGACCAGTGCGTCCGACTTGGTGTCCTTGGTGAAGCATTGATCCAGGCTGGAAGGCTCGGTGAGCGCTTCGACCAGACCGCGCTCGGCAGTGAGGCCGATGGTCTTGGCGACGTTCGGCCGGCGCAGGTCGCCGTCGACGATCACCGTCTTGAGGCCGCTGCGGGCCGCAATCCGCGCCATGCTGATCGCCAGGGTGGTCTTGCCCTCGCCCGGCACCGAAGAGGTCACGATGATGACCCTGGGCTGCTTGTCGACATTCGCCAATGTCAGGCCAAGCTGCAGTCCACGTATGGCTTCGGCGAACGCCGACATGGGTTTGTCGACGATGGAATCCGCCGCCGACGCGCCGCTTTTTTCCGTGCCTTTCACTTCGGGCACGGTCGCAAGAACCGGCAGATTCAGCAGATTTTCAACCTGCGCCGTCGTGCGGAAGCCGGAATCCAGCCGTTCCAGCGCGAAAGCCAGCATCAGCCCGAGGATGATGCCCGCGGGGACGGAAATACCGATGGCCAGGCCCTTCTTGGGGAAGCTGGGCGACGTCGGAATCTCCGCATTGGAGATGACGCGGGCATCGGGCGTCTGGATGCCTTCCTGTCCCTGGGCCTGGCCGAGGCGGCTGAGGAAGGTTTCATACATCGACCGCGCCGACGTCGCGGCGGACTGCAAGGCGGTAAGCTGGACCTTGTCCTTGTTTTGACCGGCGCCCTGTGTCTCCAGCTGGCTGAGACTGGCTTGCAGCGACGCGACATGCGCCGCTGCGACCGCAACGTCATTGCGGGCCGCGTCGACAATGCGCTGGACTTCCTCGGCGATCTTCGCGTCGATATTGGCTTTCTGCGCCTGGAGGTCGAGAATTTTCGGATGGCCGGGCAGATATTTCGAAGACAGGTCCGCTAGCTGTCGCGCGATCTCCGTCTCTTGCGAGCGCAGTGTCGAGATCAGCGCAGACCCAACCACGGCACCGGAATCGGCCGCCCGGCCGGCGCGCGCCAAAGCCGCGAGGCTGCCATAGCTCGCCTGCTTCTCGGCCAATTGCGCTTTTGCGACAATGAGCTGGCTGCTCACATCACCGGTCTGCTGCTGAACAACCGACACGCCTTTTGAATCGTCAGTTATGCCGTGTTCGGCCTTGTAGCGCTGCACCGCTGCATCCGCCAGCTGAGCCTTGCGGGACAATTCGGCGATGCGGCCGGTGAGCCATTGCGTGGCTTTTTGCGTCGCCTCGAATTTGGCTTCGAGCTGGTCCTCGACATAGGCATCGGCGATCGCGTTGGCGATTTTCGCAGCCTTGGCGGCGTCGTCGGACTGGAACGAGACGCTGATCGCCGTCGACAAGCCGATCGGACTGACGGAAAGCCGGTCCAGGAAGCCATGGATCAGATTGCTGCGCTCGACATCGAGTCCTTGCGCCGCCGCCTGGGTGTTGTCGCTGCCCGGAAACCAGTTGAAGGGATTCAGCAGTCCGAAAAACATCGCGAGCCCGCCTGCGGTCGGGCTGAATTCGGGATCATCCTTGAGATGAAGCTTGTCGACGACACGGCCGGCGAGCTCGAGGGAGGTCAGGATCTGGACCTGATTCTGGACGCTGGCCTGGTCGGATGGCAGGCCGGACAGCACGGCCGACACGTCTTCGACGTTGTTCTTGCGCTGATCCAGCATGACCACGGCGGTGGCGGTATAGAGCGGCTTCAGCGTCAGGACGACGACGGCGATAACGGCAATGACGGTCAGCGCCGTGCCGATGATAATGGTCCGGCGGACACGCAAGATGCGCAGGAAGTCTTCCAGGTTGAACCCGGCGCCTTCGCCGCTGAATTGCTCGGCCTGATAGTCAGGCGCTTCGGCTTCGCGAGGGGATATGTGTTTTTGCATTTTTCTTTCGCAGCACGCCGGGTGCGGGCCGATGCCGCCAACCTCTCATCATCCGGAAGAAAGCACCGCTCAAGGGCGTGGCGCATCTCCCCTATTCTTCGTCCAGCTCAACCGCGGCCACCCCTGGGCAGAGCCGCATCGCGCGGACCTATAGATGGGCGGTCAGGCCAATGCTGATAGTGTTGTCTGTATAGTTGACGCCTGCAAAGTTAGACGAGCGGTCTCCGTAAACGTAGTTAATATCCGCGCTGAGATAGCGATTCAACAGATACTTCACGCCAATACCGGCGCTGGGATAGTCATCGGTGCGGGTCGATCCGATCAGATCGCTATGCGTGTATGAGAAAAAGCCTTGGACGAGAATATTATAACGGAACTCGTAATCGGCGCTGAGCTTGATGGCGCTGTCCTCACTTGCGGAAACACCCGCCAACGTCGTGTCCGAGATGGTTCGCGCGCCGTTCAGATGCACGGTCAACACGGGCAATGCGAACCAATCAAGGTTAACGCCGTAATCGATGCCGGAAATATTCTTCAGTGGCAGCGGCACGCTCTGGGAGAAATGCTGCTCCAGGTAGCCGACAAAGATCTGTCCCGTCACAAGATGAGTGATCTCGAGGTCGACGCCGGCATCGACGCGATAGCCGGTCGAGGAGCGATGCCGCCCGGTGCGGTCGAAGAATTGATCGAATTGGCGCGACTCATACAATCCCTTGACGAAGGCGGAGTAGCCGGGCGAGAAATTGTAGAAGACCTTGGCATAGCCTTGGTACTGGGTCTCGTCGCGGTCGGTATTGAAGAGAAGGCCGCCGCCGATTCTGGGCGTATTCGTGAAATCAAAGCGGTCATAGCTCGCGCCAATCCCCACTCCAAGCCGGTTCGGCTGGTACGAGCCGGCTACATCGGCATGAGTCTGGAAGTAGCGATTGGGCGACGCCTGGAAACCGACCGTGTTTTGCGAACTCAGCGATTCATGAAATTCGCCGTAATATGCGTTGGCCGAGAACACGGCGGCGCGCGAAGCATCATAGCGCCCGTCGCCGCCGACCTTCCAGTCGGTCAGATTGAGTCGCGAGAAGTTCGAATAGTTGTAATAGTCGAGGCCGCCATAGACTTCGAGGAAATGCCGCCCCATTGGGATTGAACCCGAACGCTCGGCGCAACCGTGAAAAAATAGTCTGACTGCGCGACCGGCGCGCGAAAGACGTTGTCGTCGTAGGACGCAGAAACATCCAGCGCCGGGAACAATCGGAAGGCGCCAAGCGGGACACCCTTGGCATCATAGGCCGGACGCCGGCGTTCCATGACCCCGATGTCTTGAGGCAGCGCACAGTCAGCAACCGCGTTGTCGATGGGGCAGCGAACAGCCGGCGCACCAGATGCAGCGCCAGAGGTCCCGAATATCGTGAGGCCGATCAATGCCGCGCACGCCGCGGCCATACGTACAAGTTGCATTCTGCACCCCGATACGACAATACGCTTACAAATAATCAGCCGATAGCTGAACTCTGGAGATCAGAGGGCCGTGCATGACGGGTTCAAGCAGCCGCCGCCACCGCCGCCGGCCCATTACCACCACCAGTCAGATTGTTGCCATTGTTATTTCCACCGCCACCGGTATCGCTAGTATCCTCGGTATCGTCAGTGTCTTTGGTTGTCTTGCCGCCGGCGATCGACGCCAGCTTGGTTTTGCCATCTGTGTTTGCCTGAAGCACGAACGCGTCCACTTCGGGCGTCTTGCCTTCGTTAAAGACGGCGAGCGCGACGGCCTCGCCCGCGGTGGCGGACAATTTCGCCGCCCCCTGCGCCAAACCGGTGCCGATATCGGCCTGGCTTGCGCCGGCGGCCTCCGCGATGGTGATGATCGCCGATGTGATCGAGCCGGCGGCATCTTCGCCATACAGCGCCACCGCGTCCTCGAGCGCCTTCTGGACCGCCGCCTGGATCGCCGAAGAATTGCCGAGGGCGTTCTGGATCGCGAGGGTGAGAGACGATTTGAGCGAGGCGGATTGCGTCGCGTCCAAAGAGGTCGCCGCGAAGGCCGGTGTCAGGCAAACGAACGACACGGCCGCAACCGCTGAAAGGCTCAAGGTCAGCGACAGTGCCGCCGAAGCCGCTCCAGTCCGAAATCGGGCGCGCAGGCTCTGTGTCATGGTCTTAATCCCCTACAAGTTCAAGGCGGAATTCTAGAGTGCACCGTAGGCAAATTATACTGCAATCACAACGCATACGAGTCTCTAAGGAATGAAAAAATTGGCAACATTGGTGAATCCGAAAAACTTGCGCTCACTGCGATTTTTTTGCAACGCAACATACGATGCAATTGCCGCTTGGATGCACAAAGACTGCCCTACAACTGGGCATGTGACCCCGCCACGTCGTCAGAACATCCTTTCCGAAATGCGTACGATGTCGCCGGGATAGATTTTTGTCGATCCATCGGCGGGAAGGTTTTCTTCGTGCTGGCTTCCATTGCGGCGTATGTAGACGTCGGAACTGTCCGCACGGTAAGTAAAGCCCCCGGCGAGCGCCACGGCGCCCAGCACGTTCAGCCCATTCTCATAGGGATATTCGCCGGGCTTGTTGACCTCACCCATGATGTAGAAGGGCCGGTAGTTCAGAATCTGGACGCTGATCTTGGGATCGCGCAGGTATTTGGCCCCCAGGGCCGTGGTGATTTCCACCACGAATTGGTGGACCGTCAGGCCGCCGGCGCGGACCTGTCCGATCAGAGGAAATTGCACCTGGCCGGAGCCGTCGACCAGATATTCGCCGCTGAGATCGTCCTCGCCGTAGACGGTGATCTTCAGTTTCTCGCCGGTGCCCAGGCGATAATTGTCGTCCGAAAACGCGGCGCCCGGGGGGGGCGCAACGAAAGCCGGCGCAGGGGCCGTACTGGTTACTCCTGGCGGCGCTCGTGAGGCAGGACTGGCATCCGGCAGCCCCTGGGCAAAGCCCGGCGCCGCCGCGATTATCCCGAACAACAGGGCGGTAGCGGTAAAGACGATTCTGCGAACCAAGCGACTCATTGGATGAACAATTCCCCGATCTGTATTTGCGAGCGGCTTCCCTAAGCGGACAGCCGCACAGGCTCCCCGGTGGCAGCGAAGGTGCAGTTGTCCCCTTCCAAAATGGCGGCAGTAAGACGCCCGGTTGCATAGGCGCCGGTGTCGATCCCGATGCGGTTGGCGCGCCTGACCGGATTTTCGCTTGGCGTGTGGCCGTGCACCACAACTTTGCCGAAAGACCGCTGCGACTGCAGAAAATCGTCCCGGATGCCTAGCATATCCTCAACCGCCTGCTGCTCGAACGGAATGCCCGGCCGCACGCCGGCGTGCACGAAAAGATAGTCGCCTTCAATGTGCAAGTACTTGAGATTGCTTATGAATTCGAGATGACGGGGCGGCAATTTCTGGGCGAATTCGTCGCGCGCCTTGGCAATGACCGCGTCGTTCTCGAAGCGCGGCGGCGTTACGCCATAACTCAGCAAGGTCTCCGCTGCACCGTAGCTGCGCCAGGCGCGATAGAGCTGGGCATCGTTCAGGAAATCCAGAATTGCCTGGTCATGGTTGCCGCGGAGGAAGACGGTCTGCCAGCCGGGCAGGTCGAGATCCAACAGATCGTCGATGACACCCTTCGAATCCTTGCCCCGGTCGACATAGTCGCCGAGGAGGATCAAGACGTTCTGCGCCGCATCGGCCTGGGCGGCGTGGGCCTGCAACCGGTCGACCAACTCCTCAAGCAGATCGCGGCGACCATGGACATCGCCGATCGCGTAGACACGCTTTCCGTCCGGCACGCGCGGCTTCGGCGACTGCCCGCCAAAAAGGCGGCGCAGCCAGCTCGGTCCGCCGGGCAGCCTGTCAGAACCGGACATCATTCGCGCAATTTCGTCTTCGCGGTCGCAACACGCAAGAGCCTTCGATCACAACCCCTTCGGACTGGGCCGACCGGCGGATAGCAGCCCGACCGGTTCCAAAGCGTTAATTCGATAGCGAAACTTTTATCTAAATACCTGTCAAATAAGAATAAAAGGCGGCTGCCCGATCTAACCAGACCGCAAATCCGACCTGCCTAACCTCGTGCTCGGGGAACGAGGAAGCAGGGCGATGCGGGGCACACTTTCAAAAGCGGCGGCAATATTCTTTCTGGGGGCCGGTCTCGCCGGCTGCGCCACAACCGATACGACAGTGGGTTCGCTACCACCCGCACCGGTTTTTATCATGGATCATCCGGCCGATTCTCTATCCGCCGACGTGCCGGTGCATTTCATGCCCAAAAACACACCGGCCGCCGATGCGCCGCTCGGATATGTCAGCTTCTGCGTGCGCTTCGGGGATCAGTGCACACTGCCGGCCAAGGATGCTCCGCAGTCAATCGTCCTGACGCCCGCCATCTGGGACACACTCAACAAGGTCAACCTGGCGACCAATGAGAGTCTGTGGCCCGAAGACGACAAGCGGCATTATGGCCGGGTGGAGTTCTGGACCATACCGACTGATGGTTACGGCGACTGCGAGGATTCGGCCCTGACCAAGCGCAAAGCCCTGATCGGGGCGGGCCTGCCCGCGGCGGCCTTGCGGGTGGCGGTGGTTATCACCCCGCGCAACACCCGCCATGCCGTGCTGAGCGTCGTCACCGACCGCGGCGACTTTGTGCTGGACAACCTGAACGACCAGATACGGGCTTGGGACCGTACGGGATACACCTGGATCGAACGGCAGGATCCTAGCCGGCCCTCCGGATGGGTCTCGCTGCGGCCTACCGACCGCATGCTCGCCACAGCGAATGCGGATTTGATTACCGGCGCGGCGAACTAGGTGTTCATCCCAGGGTATGGTGAAACGAGTTTAGCTTGAACCGATTTGGCTGTGTCGTCCAGACGTTGTAGAAGAGCTTGACCGTCGCTTCCTTGACAGTGCCGTCCGGTCGCTCGACCTGGCCGTCGTCCAAGGACGCCACGGGTTACGTTTGGGTCGAGCGGCAGGATCCGACGGCGCAATTTGCCTGGGTGGCGCTGCAGCCGGCGAACCGGATGATCGCCGCAGCGGCCCGCAACCAGGTCACCGGTTCGACGCAGCCCTGAGCCGGGTCTCGCCACCGCGCCGTGATCGCACGGCAGACCGCGCTGTTTCAGAAAGCGCCGGCGCTTTGGGCCCAGCCATAGGCCTGCCTGAGGCCGTTCTCGAGCGCGATTTTCGGCCGCCATCCCATGGCGCGCAGACGCTCCGCGCTCATCAATTTTCTGGGCGTGCCGTCGGGCTTTGTCCGATCAAGCACGATGCCGCCCGCAAAGCCGACCACGCGCGCGATCAGCGATGCCAGGTCGAGGATGGAAATGTCCTCGCCCGAACCGACATTAATATGGGTTTCGCCAGAAAAGGTTTTCATCAAGTGCACGGCGGCGTCGGCGCAATCGTCGACGTGCAGAAATTCGCGGCGCGGGGTTCCTGTTCCCCAAATCTCGAAATTCCCGTCGCCGCGTTGCTTGGCGTCGTGCGCCTTGCGCAACAGCGCGGGGATCACATGGCTCGATTTCAGGTCGAAATTATCGCCGGGACCATAGAGGTTGGTGGGCATGGCCGAGATGAAATCGCGGCCGTGCTGGCGGCGATAGGCCTGGCAGAGCTTGATGCCGGCGATCTTGGCGATGGCATACCATTCGTTCGTCGCTTCCAGCGGGCCGGTCAGCAGCGCGTCTTCGGTGATGGGCTGGGGCGCGAGCCTGGGGTAGATGCAGCTTGACCCGAGGAACAGCAATTTCGAAACCTGGCCGCGGTTCGCCGCTTCGATGATGTTCGCCTCGATCATGAGGTTGTCGTAGAGAAAATCCGCGGGGTATGTGTCGTTCGCGAGAATGCCGCCGACCTTGGCCGCCGCCAGGAAGACGATCTCGGGCTTGACGTCCGACAGCCAGGACCGTGTCGCCAGCTGATCCTTCAGGTCGACCGCTTTGCGGTCGACGGTCACGATCTCGCAATCCTCCTGAGCCAACCGGCGCACGATCGCCGAGCCGACCATGCCCTTGTGGCCGGCGACCCATATCCGCTTGCCCTGAAGCGGGAAGATGACGTCAGTCGACATTGCGGTGCTGCTCTTTGGCAACCGCGACAAGATCCTCACGGACCATTTCGGCGCAAAGCGCCTGCCAGGTCGTTTCGTGTTTCCAGCCGAGCTTGGTGTGGGCCTTGGTCGGGTCCCCGATCAGCAAGTCGACTTCCGTGGGACGAAAATAGCGCGGGTCGACCTCGACATAGACCCGCCCGGTCTTGCGGCACAGCCCCTGCTCGGCGACGCCTGTGCCCTTCCATTCCAACAGGATTCCGACGTCTTCGAAAGCCTTTGCCACGAAATCCCGCACCAGGGTCGTCACGCCCGTCGCCAGCACGTAGTCGTCCGGCTGGTCCTGCTGCAGCATCAGCCACATGCCCCGGACATATTCGCGCGCATGCCCCCAGTCGCGCCTAGAATCCAGATTGCCGAGAAAAAGCTTGTCCTGGAAGCCGTGATGAATGGCGGCGACCGCCCGGGTAATCTTGCGCGTGACGAAGGTCTCGCCGCGCAGCGGGCTCTCGTGATTGAAGAGAATTCCGTTCGAGGCGTGCAGCCCATAGGCTTCGCGATAGTTCACGACGATCCAGTAGGCGTAGAGTTTTGCGGCGGCATAGGGGCTGCGCGGATAGAACGGCGTCGTCTCGCTTTGCGGGACCTCCTGCACCTTGCCGTACAGCTCCGATGTCGACGCCTGGTAGAATCGCGTCTTGTCCTTCAAGCTCAGCAGTCTGATGGCCTCGAGAAGGCGCAGCGGCCCGATGCCGTCCGCGTTCGCGGTGTATTCGGCGGTCTCGAAACTGACCTGCACATGGGACTGCGCCGCCAGATTGTAGATTTCGTCCGGCTGGGTCTGCTGCACGATGCGGATCAGATTGGTCGCGTCCGTCATGTCGCCGTAATGCAGGATGAAGCGCTGATTGGAGTCGTGCGGGTCCTGGTAGAGATGCTCGATCCGGCCGGTGTTGAAAGACGACGAACGGCGCTTGATGCCGTGAACGGTGTAGCCCTTCTGCAGCAGCAACTCGGACAAATAGGCGCCGTCCTGGCCGGTAACGCCGGTAATGAGTGCGACTTTTCCGTTATTTTGTTCTCTCATACCCACGATCCAGAAGAGTTTCGAGGCGCCGCCGGCAGCCTCCATGACGATCCGCGCAATATAGATAAAAAACCATGACGCGACAGCCAGCGTGCCGTGACGGAAAATCGCGGCAATTGCATGCCGGACGCGCACTCCTTGCACAAATTAGCTGCATCCGGCGCACCTCGCCGGGAACAGGCTCGTCGCGCCTTGGACGCCGATATGTCTTAAATTCACCTTTGGCGCCGGCAATTCGTGCCTGACAAGACGGACGTGCTAGACTTTCGCGGCGGCAGCGAGCGATAGCGCAAATGACCTCCGTCGAACGAATTCACCCCGTCATCCTCTCCGGCGGCAGCGGCACCAGGCTTTGGCCCCTGTCGCGAGAGGCGTTGCCCAAGCAGCTGCTGGCGCTTCACGGCGCGCGCACGATGATCCAGGACACCGTCCGGCGCGCCCATGTGCCGAATGCGACGGCGCCCATTCTCCTGTGCAACGAGGGGCATCGCTTCCTGGTGGCGGAGCAGATGCAGACCATCGGCGTTTCGCCCCAGGCGATCGTGCTGGAGCCGTTCGGGCGCAACACGGCGCCGGCGGCCGCGATCGCGGCGTTGATGGTGGCGCGCGACGATCCCAGCGGCATCGTGTTGCTGCTCCCGTCGGATCACGTCGTGACCGACCAGGCGGCCTTCGAACGGACGGTCGCGATTGCCGCCGCCGCCGCGCGCGCCGGACACATCGTGACCTTCGGCGTCACGCCGGCCGGCGCCGAGACGGGGTACGGCTACATTCAAGGCGGGGCGTCTCTCGCCGGCGTGGACGGCGCCAGAGCCGTGCGGCGGTTTGCGGAGAAACCCGATATCGCCACCGCGCAGACCTATCTCGCATCCGGCGACTACTATTGGAACAGCGGCATGTTCGTCTTTCGCGCAGATGTCCTGCTCGACGAAATGCGCCGCTATGAACCCGGCATCGTCGCGGCCTGCACCGCCGCGCTCGCCTCGGCAAAGCGCGACCTCGATTTCGTGCGTCTCGATGCGGCAGCCTTCGAAAAAGCCAAGAGCATTTCGATCGACTACGCCATCATGGAAAAGACCGGCAAGGCGGTGGTGGTGCCCTGCGAACTGGGCTGGAGCGATGTCGGCGCCTGGTCTTCGGTGTGGTCTTTGCAGAAGCGCGACGAAAGCGGCAACGTCATCCAGGGCGACGTCCTGACCCACGCGGCGCGCAACTCCTTCGTACGCAGCGACAAGGGGCTCACGGCGTTGGTGGGTGTCGAGAATCTGGTCGTCATCGTCACCGAAGACGCGGTTTTGGTCGCGGACAAGCACCATTCACAGGACGTCAAGGCGATCGTCGACCAGCTGAAGAGCGCGCGCCGCAGCGAATATGTCGATCACAAAGTGGTCTTCCGGCCCTGGGGCAGCTATCAGGGGATCGACGAAGGCGAAGGCTACCAGGTCAAACAGATCATGGTTAAGCCCGGCGGCCGCCTTTCCCTGCAAAGCCATCGCAAGCGCGCCGAGCATTGGGTCGTGGTGCAGGGAACGGCGCAGGTCACCTGCGGCGACAAGATATTCCTCCTCCACGAAAACCAGTCGACGTTCATTCCCCTGGGCGCCAAGCACCGGCTGGAAAATCCCGGCAAGCTGCCGCTGCGCCTGATCGAGGTCCAATCGGGCTCCTATCTCGGCGAGGACGATATCGTCCGCTACGACGACGCCTATGGCCGGATCGCGGAGAAGTCGGCCGCCAAGCCCTGAGCGTTGCGGCGGCGCCGGCTCGAAGCGCGGATTATTGGTCTTCAGTGCAGCGTGAAATAGGCGGCGCCGATGGCCAGCCAGAACAGACCGCAGCTGACGACGAGAAAGCGCAGGCTCTTTCCCGCGCTCCACTTGGCTTCGCCGCCGGCGTCGGCGCTCAGCGCCAGGCTCAATTCGTTGAGCGCCCGGTTGGCCGGCCCGCCATCGCTCGCATGCGCGCCCGACAGCGCATCCGACCCGAACGCATCGAGCGGCGCACCCGTGAATTCGAAGGGCGCGGGAGTGATTGCGGGCTGTGCCATCGGCGTTCCTTCGACCGAGAACGGAATCGTTCGACGATCCGAGCCTCTCAGCTAACCGTTAACGGCGCGTAAAGCCTGCGTCGCGTTTCGTGCTGCGCTGCAGCACTGCGCGCGATGCACAAGGGCGCGCGCAACGCGACGGCGCGACCTTTATAGCAAGTGCATGGGATCGGGCGGACAGGCCCGCCCGGCGCGCGACACATCGCGGGCCATTCGGCGTCGAACGCGCGCCGGCACGAAGCGGGGCGCCCATCCTTGTGCTCGTTTCGCAGCCGCGGCCCGAAAAAAGGACTTGCGCCGGGGAACAAAAAAAGCCCAAAAGTCTGAATTCCTTAGCAGGAATATCTGAAAAGGCGCGGGAGCTGTGGCCGAGTGGCTGAAGGCGGCGGTTTGCTAAACCGTTATACGTTTTAAAGACGTATCGGGGGTTCGAATCCCCCCGGCTCCGCCATTTTACTGACTTGCCCGGTTGTGCCCACCCCGGCGTTATGTTGGCCGCCGTCGCTTCAGCTGTTCGGCCAAAATCCATCGGTATGGCCCGCAGGCCGGCAGACCGGATTGTTCCTCCGGCCGCAAAGCGTCAGGGGATGTCGATGTTCAAGAGCGGCGCGTATTGCTGACCTCCGTGCAGGTCACCGTCCCCAAGTTCGCCCTGCGAACAGGGCCGCGGAATGGAGAACTTGAACGCCCGGGCGTTGTCGCACTCAAAGAAGAGAACCTCGCTCTCGGAGACCTTGAACAATTGCGCAAATCGCCTCGTCGATAGAACCGCCGACGTCTTGACGCGCTGATAGCTTTGATCGTCCGGAAACATGATGTCGAATGTCAGAACGAAAGGGCCGGCGTTCTTGCTGCGGATGAGACTGGACAATTCTGCGAGCTTCACGAGCCTTCTCCGATGCGGACCATTTCCGTGCGGAACATCTCGCTTGGGGAACGGGGGACCGCCACGTGATTCAACGTGAAGCGATAGACCGGCCCGCGATCGATGTGCGCCGGGTTGTGAAGGCACGCGAAACTCGTGATCCCGCCCATCCATTCGGGAATCCCGTGATGCAGAAATGGCTGCCGCGCGATCTGTATGGCCTTTGAGGCGAGATCCTGGGTCGCCGCCGTGGCTTCGACCACGATCCCGACCTCGTGCGGAAGAGACGCGATCTCGGGCTCTATCGAACCCATGACGGCGTTTTTGCCGTAGACATGAAAAACGAGCTTCCAGTCGACCTCGGCAACGCCGAGCAGATTCTCGACCATCTTGCAGACATACTGGCGAACCTCGGAAAGCCAGACATCGAGGCGCTTGATGATATACGGATCCCTGATGCCGCCGATCATGACCGACTGGTAGCCGACGAGCTCGGCGCCTTCGAGCTTGACGGTGTAATCCTCCGCGGGAATGAACATGCTGCCCGAGATGCGGACCGAAACCGCGTCGACCGACTCGAACCTGCTTTGGGTCAGATCAAGCGTTCCCGAGCACTCCTTGTGCAGATATGGGTGTCCGTTTTCATACAAGCTGTGCGCGGCAATGCTCTGCGGCGTGCAGCGCAGGCCTTTGCCGACCGGACGGAGAATCGCCTCGGCGTGGCGAATGGTGGCGGTGATCACGCCGCCGCGGCCGCCTTCGCAGGCCATCGTGCCGCATTCGGTTATCTTTCCCGCGTGCCAGGACAGTCCCGCGGGAAAGCCCCTCAGAATGGGAAGAGCCGCGAACAAGGCCGGGTCGCTGCAGCGTCCGGCCAGGACAAAGTCCGCACCCGCCTCAAGCGCCTCCTGCAACGGCTCGACCCCCATCATCCCGACGATCCGCGCACTCTTGCGGATGGTCTCTTCGCTGAGTTCCGGCGCCGGATCGAGAGCGCGGATCCGCCCTTCGCGGTAGAGATCCAGCAGATAATCCTTGTCCTGCTCCGAGCGTATGACCGCCGTGCGCAGAGAGAGCTGCCGTTCGGCCGCTATTTCCCGCGCGATGGCGAGCACCCAGTCGACGTGCGGATCACCGCCGGCGGTGCCCGCAGAGCCGATGAGAGCCGGAATCCCGGCCTTTCGCGCGGCACACAGAAGTGCCGTCAGGTCTCGCTTCACGGCCTCCCGCGCGAAGGCGGGCACGCCGCCGCCGAGGGAAAACGGGCCAGCATCCGTCGTGCCGGCATCGGCGGCGATGAACGCCGGCGACATCTCCAGGGATTTTTCCAAGGCTTCCGCATTGACGCCCGCCCCCAGCGCGCCCGTTGCGGCCACATAACGAATCTCGGATTCCAACGTTCACCTCAATGAATCTCTTTGCCCGGCCTGCTTGAAACTGTCGTCGCCGCGTCTTTTCCGATCGCCCTGGACGCGAGCGCCATGAGGCAAACGGCGAGCGGCATTGCGATCACGGCCAGCGTGGCCAGCGAGTAGCGCAGGTCGTGCTCGTTGCGGAAAACGTAGTCCGTGAGAAGCGCCACCACGGTCGGGCCCAGACCCAGCCCGCCCAGCGTGAGTATGAGATAGTAGACGGCCATGACGCGCCCCCGGCACCAGTTCGGCGTCAGGATCTGCACAAGCGCCGAGGGAAGGCCCGAGGTCGCCGTGAGAAAGACGGTGGAGAGCACGAGGCCCGCCATGACGACGAAAACATTCGGCCCCAGAGTCGCGAGCAACGCGGCGGGCACAAAAAGCACGGCATTCCACATCGATACCCGAAGCGCATTCTGCAAGCGCCCCTTCTCGATGACCCGGGTGCACAGATAGCCGCCGATGACGCTCGCGCCGCTGGCAAAAACCAGGAAGATCGCGCCGTACACGACGCCGCTCTGCCCGGTGGTCCAGCCGAAGGACCGGACGAGCATCGTCGGCACCCAGGAGACGATTCCGAAGCCGCTCAGGCCGGTCAGCGTGAAGGCGCCGAAGAGCGGCGCGTAGATGCGCCACCGGGCCAGCATGTAGTGCAGGACTTCGCGCCATCCGGCGGAGCTGTCGCCCGCCTGCAGGCCGGCGCCGTGCTGCCGCCGGGGTTCCTTCACCAGGATCAGCGGCAGCGCGACCACAACGCCGGGCAGCCCGACCAGGACGAAAACGAGCTGCCAGGGCGCGAGGCTTTCCAGGCCCAGCGTGCCGCTGCCGGCGAAGAACGCGGCAGCCCGCAGCAGCTCCCCGCCGAGCAGATAGGCCGAAGAAATGCCGATGAAGGAGCCGAGGTGATAGACGCCGATGGCGAACGGCAGGCGCCTGGGCGGAAAGCAGTCGGCGATCAGGGAGAGCGCGGCCGGCCCGAGCGCCGCCTCGCCGATGCCGACGCCGACGCGCGAGAGAAACAATTCGTTGTAGCTCGACGACAGGCCGCAGAGGCAGGTCATGACGCCCGACACCAGAACGGCGCAAAAAAGGACGTTCCGGCGGCTGAGGCTGTCCGCCGCGCGCCCGAGCACGAGACCGAAGCTCGAGTAGAACAGCGAGAATGCCGCGCCCTGAAGCAGGCTGATCCGCGTATCCGAGATGCGCAGAGCGTCCTTTATCTGCGGCACGAGCAGGCTGATGACCTGGCGCTCGACATACGCCACCGCGAGCACAAGCGTGAGGATGAAGATGACCGTCCATGCCAGCGAGGGCCGAGGCCATTCCGTCGCATGCGTATCGGCGGCCTGTTCAGGCATGCGGTTCACCCGGTCTGAAGACGTTTTCCTGGTCGCGGATCATCCGGGCTCTCGACCGGTTACACGGGTATGCGCGGCGGTTGATCTCCGTAGAATTGCCGTTCGTCGCTTTCCGGATCGAACTGCACGGAAGACCGCGTATTGAAGCACATCGTCGCGCGATCGTCCGGATTGTAAGCCGGCCAGACCGGCAGGCCTGGCGTGTTCGGGTTTCCCGTTCGCGCGAACGCAACCCATGCGGCGCTCATCTGGTCGGCCATGGCCTGGGCATCCGGCGCGTCGCCGAGCAGCGAGCGCGAATGGGCGACGTTGTCGAACACGAATGGTATCTCGATCGTGTGCGGCGCTTTCCACTTGCCGCCATCGACGGGCGTTTCCCAATCGATCCGATAGCAGTAGGCCGGCGCCGCGCGCTGCTCCCACTTGCGTTCCGCCTGCCAGATCGCCGAGTGCCGCCACCGCCAGTAGGTGAATATCTTGATGTACAGCTCGCTGGCCGTCAGTTCGGGAAAGCGCCGGCGGTAGAACGCAATCGCCGCCGAGGCATCGCGGAACATCGCGGCCCGCAAACGCGCCGCAAGCTCTTCCCAACTGATCGAAAAGGCTGCCGGGTCGATCACGCCCATGTGCATCCGCGACTCGTCCTTGGCCGTTCCGATCAGCAGCGGGACATTGGCCGAGACGGCCGGTGCGTGCGGATAGAACGGATGTTCGGTCAGCGACCGGCCGTCGACGACGGGCCGCCACTCCTTCTGCGTGAAGTTGCGCCAGGGAAAGGCGTTGCCGATCTTGCGGCGCACCAGGAGCGACAGGCCGTCCCGCAGCCGCTCCATCGGCAGCGTCCGAAGCGCGTCGACCTGATCGGGGCGAAGACCCAGCTCGTCCATATAGGCCACGGCGTCCTTGGTCGCCGATTGCGGCGAGCGGCCGCCGATGCCCGTCGAACCGCTCTGGACGATCGCGCGATGGAACAGTCCGCGGGCGCTCGGCATCGCCATCAGCATGGTGACTTTGCCGCCGCCGCCCGATTGGCCGAAGATCGTCACGCATTTCGGATCGCCGCCGAATTCGGCGATGTTTTCGCGGATCCAGCGCAAGGCGTGGACGATGTCCAGAACTCCGACATTCCCGGACTCCGCGAAATCGTCATCTCCCAGTTCCCTGAGATAGAGATGGCCGAAGGCGTTGAGCCGGTGATTGAGCGTAACGACCACGACGCCGTGCCGCGCCGCGAGACGCGTGCCGTCGTTCCCGAGCTTGATCGCGGTGCTGCCGAAGAACCCTCCGCCGTGAAGCCAAACCATGACGGGCCGCCTTACATTGTCGCGCAGGCCGGGCGTCCAAATGTTCAGGTGAAGGCAGTCTTCGCTGTCCTCCCGGTCGATCTTCCAGGAATCCAGCAGCGTCATCGAACCGTAGATCTCCGGCACCTGCGGACAGTGCGGTCCGTACTCCACGGCGTCGCGAACGCCGCTCCACGGCTCCGGCGGCAAAGCGGGTTGAAACCGCGTCGCCCCCGTCGGCGCGCCATAGGGAATGCCTTTGAAGACGCAGACGCCGTCCGAGCGCAGACCCCGGACGCGACCCGCCACCGTTTCCGCGACCGGGCGCTCGCCGTCCGCTGCTGCAGTCTTCCTTTCCGAAGTCATGTGCAACCCTCCCACAATGCCGGCTATTGCCTAGCGGTGATACGGACGAAGAACTGGCGGCCGAGCAGGTCATAGGTCGACTGGCTGGTCGCGCCCGGCGTGACGCCCACGAGCGGCGGCGCCACATCCAGAAGATTCACGATGCCCGCCCCCAGGTCGATGTCCGGGCTCACGTTCCACACCGCGTCGAGATCGAAGTAGTTGCGCGCGCTCACGCCGCGCACCGTGCCGGTCGTGCCCACGTTGCTTGCGTTGGTCATGGAGTCGACGAACCGCCAGCGGACCGATGCGGTAACCGGGCCATTGCCGTAGCTCAACGTGGTCAACGTCTTCCAGTCCGGATGGGCGTCGGCATAGAGGTCGATCTGGGTGTTTCCGATCGTACCGGCATAATCCAACGACGAACCGCCGGCCAGGTTGCGGATCGTGAAGCGCCTGAGATAGCTCGCCAGGACGTTGAGCGAGAGGGTGCCGTCGCCCAGCCCGGCATCCGGCAGCGCGACCCGCCAGTCCGCTTCGATATCGACGCCGCTCGTCCGGTATCCGCCCAAATTGACCAGCGGTGTCTGGATCACCGACGTCAGACCGGTGGCGCTCTCGCGGGAGATCAGCGAACAGTAGAAGTTGGCCGGAGAGTAGGCGGGATTCGAACCGTCGGCGTTGAAGCATTTGGCCAGCGCCGATGTTCCGGAGATATTTCCGATCGCCCCCTTCAAGCTGATGTCGTAATAGTCGACCGACAGGGACAGGTCGGAGAATATCGGATTCGCGAAGTCCGGTCTCGCAACGAAGCCGAGAGAGAATGTGTCGGCAAATTCCGCATTGAGCAGCGGATTGCCGCCGCTTGCCGTCGAGATACCCGTATTGATGTTTCGATAAGTATCGATCAGGGCAGCCGGAACGCCCTGGGCAAGGCAGAGCGCGCGCACCGAAGGGGCTCCGGCATAGCCGGTGGCGCGATAAGCGCCGCGGACGTCACAGGGATCACCCGTTCCGATCGAGCCTGGCTGGGTCAGAAGTTCGGAGGTCGGCGTGGCCGCGGAGTACAGCTCGCCGACATTTGGTGCCCGGATCGCGCGCTGGTAGCCGCCGCGGAAGCGCAGCCAGTCCACGGCCTTCCAGTCGATGCTGGCTTTGTAGGTGTTCACGCCGCCGATCGAATTGTAATCGGAATAGCGGAAGGCGAGGTCGAGATTCATCTCGTCGACGAGCGGCAAGTCGCGGAGGACCGGGACAAGCAGTTCGCCGTACACTTCCTTCACCGTCGTTTTCCCGCGCGAAGGAAGCGTCTGCTTGGCGTTCACCAAGTCGAGATGAACGAGAAGGGAATCGGGCGAGTAGTCGTAGGTGTTCTCCCGGTATTCCGCGCCCAGCGCGAAGCGCAGTTCGCCGGCCGGCAGATCGAGCATCTTGCCCTGGAGACTGGCCTTGGCGTCCGTTTGGGAAATGACCGTCTGGTTCTTGACCGTTCGCTGGAGGAAGGTCTGGCAGCCCGTCGAAAGCGTGGTCAATCCAAACGGATTATATCCGCCCGGGCAGAGGCTGAGCCCGCCATCGGGTGCGCTCAGCAATTGCTGCAAAGCGCTGAGACTCGGGAACCCGGTGTCCGTCTCGTCGTAGAGGGTCTGGCCGCGGGTCGCGGAGATATCCCAGGTCCAATCCCGGCCGGGAATGCCGCCCGAGAGGCCGAGCATGAACTGATAGACGTTCCAATTATTGTTCTGAACCCGGTTCCCCACCTCGCTCAACCGCTTCGTGAAGCTGAAAGCGGCGGTCGGACTCGGCCTGGAAGCAAGCAGAGCCGCAAGGTTCGCCGGAACGAAGGGGTTGTTGTACGGGACGAGCACGGCGGGGACGCCGCTGCCGCCGGCAACCACGGGAACGATCTGCGTCCGCGCGGTGTAGGTCGTGTAATAGACCTGCGCGTAGGCCTTGATGTCCGGCGTAACATCGTATTCCGCCCGGCCAAACGCCGAATAGCGGGTCAGGGGAAGCTGGAGATAGTAGTCAAGCCCCGTGTTGTAGAAATAGGTGTTGTTCGAAACATAGAGAAGGTTGCCGAGATTGTCGGTCAGATGGACGGCGGGGGAACCTTGGCTGAACAGGGTGCCATCGCTGTTGAAACCGAACGTCGCGGTGCGCGGAACCGTCCCCGGCGCGATGCCATAGGACTGAAATATCGAATTTACCGCGGACTGCGAAGGCAGGTTGGTGGCGACCGGCTTGATCGCCCCTTCGGCGAAATTGGTCGACAGCACGGAAACGGCGAAGAACGGCCTGTCCCGCCCGAAGACCGGGGAACGATTGGCGTAGGTCAACGCCACCACGGCATTGCCACGGTCGCCGGCGAAGTTTCCACCCAGCGTAACGCTCGCGCTCTCGGTGGTGCCGTCGCCCTGGCCCGTCTCTCCCAGCTGGCCGCGGATTTCGATCCCGCTGAAGTCGTGCCGCATTTTGAAGTTGACGACGCCGGCTATCGCATCCGAGCCGTAGACGGCGGAGGCGCCGCCGGTGATGACTTCGACATTGTCGATCAACGAGTCCGGAATGGTGTTCAGATCTATGGATCCGTCGGTGTTCGAGGGCTCCATGCGCCGTCCATCCAGCAGGACAAGCGTTCGCTGCTGACCCAGCCCGCGAAGATCAAGATTGGCCTGGCCGCCCCGGGGCTGCGTGTTCGAGGAAGCGGTCGCCGACGCGGTGAACTGGGGCAATCGGTTGAGAGCCGATTCCACCGTCACTGCTCCAGACGCTTCGATCTGGCTTCGGGAAGCCGTAACGATCGGGCTTTCCGACACGTAGTCGGGGCGTGCGATCAGCGATCCCGTGACGACGACCGTTTCGATCGAACTGTCCGGCGGACCATCCGCGCCCGCCGCCGAGGCGGTGACGGCAGGCACCGCCAGCGCAGCACCCAATAGAATTGCGATCGTACGATTTCCAACAATCATGACTTCCCCCTGGTTCAACGTCTTCGCGCTGATATTTCGGTGCCGTCGAACTACGGCCCCAGGGAAAGCCTGTCAATATATACAACAATCGTACATATAAGAGGTCCGCAGTTCGCGGTCCTCGCGGCAAGGTGCATGTTTTCCGCTTCGAAAGGAGCGGGGCGGGCGCCAAATCCATCGCGGGCGCGCGTCGGAAATTGTCGTCGCGCATTTGCTCTGTCCACATAGATCAATTTTGGATAGATGTGGCCGATGCAAAGAAAAACCGACCTGACCCGAAGCACGCTCTTTGTAGACGCGGAGACTGCCGCAAGCACCCTCGGTGTCACCGTCACAACTTTGTACGCCTATGTGGGCCGCAAGGGCATACGGACCCAGAGCATTCCCGGATCGAGGCAACGCCGATACTGGTGGCCCGACATAGAGCGCCTGCGCGCCGGCCATGCGACGCCCGAATCGCTGCCGGCGACATCCGGCGTGAAGCATGAAACAGGCATCACGCTCATGACACAGCGCGGGCCTTATTACAGGGGGCGCAGCGCCCTAGACCTGGCGAAGACGCATTCGCTGGAATCCATCGCCGCGCTGCTCTGGCAGGTCGACGAAGCCGTCGTCGTCAGCGCCGCCGCCCCCGAGCTTCCGAAGGAGTTCGGCAGGCTTCAGAAGTTGCTTCAACACGCCAGCGCCGTCGACCGCGCGACCGCGCTTTTCCCCTTTATCGAGCATTCCAACCCGCGGGCGTTCGATCTCACAAGGCTGGGAATGGCACGCACCGGCGTCGATTTGCTCCGCTGGTATACCTGTCTTCTTGCAAACCTCCCCCGGCCCGAGACAAGGCCGATACATGAAACGCTGGCAAGAGCGCTCGGCGTCGGACCGGAGTTGAAGGAAGTCATCCGATGCATGCTCGTGCTTGCCGCCGATCACGGATTCGAAGCGGGCACATATGCCGTAAGAGCGTGCGCCACCGCCGGCGTCACGCCCTATAGGGCGATACTTGCCGGTCTGGCGGTGGTGACCGGGCGACGGAGCACTGCGGGCCGGTCGGCATCCATCAACCGGCTGCTGGACGAAATATCCGCGGATTCGGACCCGAAACGGCCGATCCTGAGGCGGCTGAAAGACGGCGACGAAATTCCCGGATTTGGATCGACGATATATGAGAATGGCGACCCTCGCGCCCGCTTGCTGATGGATCAGCTTGAAAAGATTTTTGGCGACGACAAGGGCTTCATCAAGCTGAAAAAAGCAATTTCCACCGTCAGGGAATTTTGCGACCGGGAACCCGACTTCGTATTGGCCTTAGCCTACGGCCATCGGCGACTCGGGGTGGATGGACGAAACTCGCTATTTCCGCTTGGCCGATCCGTCGGTTGGATCGCACACGCGATCGAACAATTCGAAACGGGCGAATCGCTGCGCATACCGGCGTCTTATATAGGTCCGCTGCCAACCTAGCTCACGGGGCGCCCGTCGCCATTCGGCGGACACTGCCGCTGGAGATCCCACTCACAATGAATCGGCTGCATCCGTGAAACTGTGGTTGCCGGCGACGACCGAAGAGAATGTTTGCTCTCGGTTCCCTTCCCTCCGCCAGTTTCAACGGATTAACCCGATGGCCCCTCACGGAATGCCCATTTTGGTCAGCCGATTGAGAAAAGTTCTCGAAGATTGGTCGTCACCTCGCAGTCATGCCGGGCGAGCGCTGCGGCGAGCCGTCTGCCGTCTCTTTCGGGACCAGGCATTCGATGCGATCATGCCGAAGGACGCGATGATGCAGGCGAACGGTTTCGTCGACAATCTCGCGCCGAGGCCGCTTCAGAACTCCACGCCCAGCTTCGCCATGCCGTTCCAGCTTGAATAGTGACCCGCGAAGCGGTTGTCATATTCGACCTTCAACAGCACAGTGCCCGCGTTCAGCAACTCGATGCCGCCGCCAATCCGGCCCGTCACCTGGTGTGTCGGCGCACTGATCGTGAAGTTGGGGATCGATGGGGGCGCGCCGTCAAAGCCCGCCGATACGGCCCAATTGCCGCCGCTCGACATGATAAAGCCGCCGAACAGATAGGGCCGTGCGATGCTGGTTCCGAAGAGCTGGAAGACCGAACCGGCCTCCAGTGTCGGCGACAGGATGGCGGCGAACTTGCCCTTGTCGGCGACGTGGAGGCTGAGCGCGCCGCCGCCGGTCTCTACGAAACCGTCCATGTGATAGTAGTTGAGATCGAGGTCGGCATAGGGCTTGAAGTAGAACGCGCGCGCGTCGAACAGGTACGCGCTGCGGCCGCGCAGGCCGACGGTCAGGGTGTGCGTGTGGCCGAAGACGCCGGTCGGCGCCGGGATCGTCAGGAGCCGGACCGCGCTCAGGCTGCCATAGGACACGCTCAGCGCCCCGGCATGCAGCCAATTGCCGTCGAGATATTTCGCCACGAGGCCAGCGGAGAAATCCTCGCCCGAGGTACGGCCCAGGGTGCCTGTGGTGCCGTGCCATTTGTCGTAGCCGATGGCACCGCCGATCAGCCAGTTCTGATTCAGATGCACCTGGTGGCCGGTTTGGGCACGGATGTCGCGATAGTCCGAGGGATCGGCGGAGATCGTACCGGTCTGCTTGCGCCTTCCGCCGGAGAGCTCGACCCAGTGGCAATCCTCCTCGCTGATCGCGGAATGCGCATCGCTGAGGCCATGGCAGCTCATCATGTTATCGGCGAAGTTCTGGGCATTTTCCTGCTCGCCCGCGATGGCCGTGGCGTAGACGGCCGGCGTCATGTGGTTGAGCGCGTCGGCATAGCTCGGCAGCGAAGCGATGTTGGCGAGAATGCCCATGGCGCCCGCCAGCGGCACGGCGCCGCCGCCGTCCCAGATCGCCTGGAAGTAGCGGCCGACGGCCGTTTCGTTGTCCGTCATGCCCGGCGGCGCCCAGTTCGCGACCGGCGTCAGCGTCAAGGCGTGGGCGGAGAAGTCGAGCGTGAAATGCAGCACGACCGAGCTGAACTGCGACACCGGGTTGGCACTGGTCATGGCGCCGACCGACGTCACGATGGCGGTCGGCTGGTTCATGATAGCGGTGAAGTGCGTGACGATCGTACCGCCAACGGTCGCCGTGCCGCTCGCATCGATCCGGTCGGTCGCGCTGAGGCCAAAACCGACATCGATGTCATAGATCGAGCCGGCGTTTTCCATCAGATTGCCGGTCAGCGCGACGATGGCGCCGTTTGCAGGTCCACCCGGTTGCAGCGTGCCGGTGTTCGTCAGGTCGCCATCATCGAGATCGACCTTGCTGCCCGGCCGAAACACGGCGCCGACCAGGTTGTTGAAGGCCGCCGGCTTGCCGCCGGTCAGCGATACATTGCCGAAGACGCGGCCAGAGTTGTTTACGGTGTCGCTCACCCTGGGATCGCTGCTCGTGGCCAGGATCGCCATGCCCGAGAGGGCGGTCACCGTCGAGTCGCTGGCGACCGTGACGAGGTTCGCTGCGCCGTTGCTCATCTCGATGCCGGCGCCCTCGCCGCTGCCGCCCGTGACGGTACCGCCGGACACCGAAATCGTGATCGCGCTGCCGTTCGCGTCCAGCGTGCCGACCGGAGGAAGAAGCAGTGCGAGGAGTGGCGACAAGGGCGGCGCAATGCAGGTCGTCGTCGCCGAGATATGGCAACCCATGGATTGCGCGTAGATGCCGTCGGCATTGACCCCCGTTGCCGAGATGTTGCCCTTGTGCGTGATGTCGATGGTGCCGCCGGAGCCGAGATCGCCCGTGCTGCCCTTGATGGTGAGCCCTTCGGCGGAAGCACCGCGAATGCCGCCGCCGCCGCCGATGCTTTGCGCTTCGATGCCGTCCGCACCGAAGCCGGTCGTCACGATGTTGCCTTCGAAATTGACGGTGACGGCGCCGCCGTCGCCGCCGGCTCCCCCGATGCCGGCGACGGCGATCAGGCCGCTCACCGGCTTGTTGTAGACCGTGACGCCGAGAATCGTGATCGGCGAGCCTTCCACGTCGCCGGCCACGCCGCCGCCGCCGCCGATGCTCTGCGCGAAGAGGCCAAAGGCGCCGCCGCCCTGCGTCGTGATGTTGCCCTTCACGAACATGTCGATGGGGCCGCCATTGCCGCCCGATCCGCCCCTGCCGGCGACGGTGACCTTGCTCGTGTACTCGCCGCGCCCGGCGCCGCCGACGCCACCACCGCCGCCGACGCTCTGGCCGAACACGCCGAACGACATGTTGCCCAGCGTGGCGATGTTGCCGGTCTGGTTGATCAGGATATGGCCGCCATTGCCGCTGCTGCCGCCGTCGCCACCGACGCCGATGTCGGCGGCGATGATGCCGCCCTCGGAGCTGCCGATACCGCCCACGCCGCCGCCGCCCCCGATGCTTTGCGCGAACAGGCCATAGGCGACTTCGTTGCGCGTGACGATCGAGCCGGTGTTCGTGATCCAGACCGTGCCGCCGTTTCCGGCGCTGCCGCCATTGCTGCCGAAGCCGCCGCCGACCTCAAGCCCCTTCGACAACGGAACCTTCTCGGTCTTCTCAGCGCCCGTCCCGGAAATGCCGCCACCGCCGCCGATGCTCTGTCCGAAGATGCCGACCGCGCCATAGCCCCAGGTCTCGATCGCTCCCGAATTGTCCACGATCGCGAAATTGCCCTCGCCGCCCGCGCCGCCGTAACCGCCGACGCCGACACTGATGGCGATGCTCTTGGCCTTGGTCTTGTCCGCCTTCTGGACGGTCTTGGTCGCAAGCTTGAGCTTCGTCCCGACGAAGTTGACGAGCTTCTTGCCATTGGTGAGGACGACGCCGGCGCGCCGGTTGACTTCTTCGGCGTTGGCCGTGCCGCCACCGCCTTCGCCGCCGCCGCCACCGACGCTCTGCGCCAGGATGCCGTAGGACCCTTCGCCACAAGTTTCGATGCGGGCGGTGTTGGTCAGGGTGACCGCGCCGCCGAAATTGCCGGCGCCGCCATGGCCGCCGACCGCGACCGACAGCGAGGCCGCGCCCTTGCCGGCGATCGCGACCGCCATGGCGCCGGCGTCGCCGCCGATGCCGCCGCCGCCGCCGACACTTTGCACTTCGAGTCCGTGCGAGCCGTCGCCCAGGGTCGTGACGAGGTTGTCGTTGGTGAGGTAGACGCTGCCGCCGACACCGCCATCGCCGCCGTTGCCGCCAACGGCGACCGCGATGGAGATCGCCTGCGACGGCGAGAGCGAGATCGCATTGGCGACCGATGTTCCGCCGACGCCGCCGCCACCGCCGACGCTTTGCGCGAAGACGCCGCGCGCGCCGTCGCCCCAGGTCTCGACGACGCCGGTGTTCTTGACCGTGACGGTCTCGCCGTTGCCGCCCTGTCCGCCGAAGCCGCCGACCGCGATGGCAATGTTGACGACGGGCGAGACACCGAATGAGTAGGCCGCGCCGCCACTGCCACCGCCGCCACCGATGCTCTGCGCGAAGATTCCGTCCGAGAGATCGCCGACCACGGAAATGTGGGCGGCATTGTTGATATCGACCACGCCGCCATGGCCGCCATTGCCGCCGCCGCCGCCGACCGAGACCGGCAGGAGCGAGAGACCGACCGCCGAGGCGTCGCCGCCCGTGCCGCCGCCGCCGCCGATGCTCTGCGCGAAGATCGCGCTCGCGGTGTTGCCCTCGGCGGTCATCACACCGCCCGTGACGATCTTGACGAGGCCACCATTGCCGCCCGCGCCGCCGCGTCCGCCCACGCCGACCGCGGTCGAGATGCCGATGGTGCTGGCTTCGCCGCCATTGCCGCCGCCGCCGCCGATGCTCTGCACAAAGATGCCGTGCGCCTGGTCGCCCGTGACGTTGATCAGGCCGAGCGAATTGATGTCGATCTCGCCGCCATTGCCGCCCGCGCCGGAATAGCCGCCGATGGCGACCATGCCGGTGCCGCTGCCGCCATTGCCGCCGCCGCCGCCGATGCTTTGGGCCAGGATTGCCGTCGCGTTCTTGTTCGCGGTGCTGATCGCTCCGGTGTGGTTGACGACGATCTTGCCGCCGTCGTTGCACTTCGCCGGGTCGGCGATGCAGGCATCGGCGGACGCCGTGCTGCCGATGCCGCCCAGGCCGACGAAGCCTACGCCGTCGCCGGCATCGCCGCCGCCGCCGCCGATCGACTGGGCCAGCAGCGCGATCGCGCCCTGACCCGTCGTCGAAAGAAGGCCGCTGTTGGAGACGATCAGGTCGCCGGCGCGCGTGCCGCTGCCGCCGTCGCCACCAAGCGCGACGCCGCCGCCCGCAATACCGCCGGTGCCGGCGCTGCCGCCCGCGCTGAACGCGTAGATCGCGTAGGCATGCGTGCCGGCGGTGCTGAGCGTTCCCGCATTGGTCACGGTGACGGCGCCGCCGGCCCCGCCATTGCCGCCGCCCGCCGCGTCGGCGATCAGGCCGGCGACATTGCCGCCGATATTGCCGGCGCCGCCGATGCTCTGCGCAAAAACCGCATGCGCATTGTTGCCCGTCGTGATCACCAGACCCGACGATGCAATATCGACGAACACTTGGCCCGCATTGCCGCCGGCGCCACCGGTCCCGCTATTGGCGATGACGCCGCCGGCGTTCGCGCCGATGCCGCCGGTGCCGCCAAGGCTGCGGGCAAAGATTCCGAAGGCGTCGGCGCCGGCCGTCTTGATCGTGCCGGCGTCGGATACCAACACCGTCGCGCCGCCGCCGCCGGTGCCGCCGCTGCCGCCTGTGACGATTGCGCCGCCGACAAAGCGGCCGGTGCCGCCAAGCCCGCCGACGGAGTCCGCGAAGACGCCGTAAGCCATGCTCCCCGATGTCAGGATTGTCGCGCCCGCATTTGTCACGGTGATGCCGCCGCCGCTGCCGCCGCCGGCGCCATTCTCGCCGCCGGTCGCGCCGTCCTCTCCCGTGCCGCCGAGCGTTTTGGCGTAGATGCCCGTAGCGGCGTCGCCCAGAGTCGTGATCGCACCGGAACTCGTGATGGTTACGCTGCCGGCCAAGCCACCATTGCCGGCCAGGCCGTTGACGCCGCCGACGCCGGCCGCGCCCGCCGCACCCTTGCCGCCATCGCCGCCACGCGCCGTTGCTTGGATGCCTTGCGCGTTGTAACCGGCCGTGAGCAAGACCGCCGAGTTCGTGATGTCGATATTGCCGCCGTAGCCGCCGACGCCGCCAGCGCCGCCACGGCCCAGACCGAACGGTCCACCGCCGCCACCGCCCTTGCCGCCCAACGTTTGTACGTCGATGGCATTGCGGTCGTCGCCGAGCGTCGAGAGCGTTCCCATGCTGACGATCACAACGCCACCGCCCGCGTGGCCCAAGCCGCCGTCGCCGCCATTGTTATGGCCCGCATCGCCACCGGACCCGCCCGAACCTGTGCCGCCCGAGGTTTTGACGAACAAGCCGGCTGCCGATTGCGTCGCGCCGTTGAGCGTGCCGTCGGTCTTGACGGTCAAGAGAGGGCTGTCGAAGTTGCCGGCATTGAACTCGAAGTCGACGACCGCCACGCCCGACCCGGGTGTAATCGGCTTCGTCAGATTCTTGAGATCGATTTCAACGACCGTGCCGCTGTTGATAAATGTGACACCGCTGCTCTGGTCCATGGAGCAGGTGGCAACGCCGCCGCTGATCGTGCAGGGCGTCGGACCGGCAACTGCTCCGGTTGCGAGCGAGAACGCAGTCGTAAGGACCGCGATGGAAGCCCCACCGGTCAGCACGGCGCGCATGCGGCTGCGATAAACAGTACTCATGACCGGTCCCCACGTTAACCACACATCGGGGATAGGTGGCTGGACGCCGATACCGGACCGGCGCCAACCCTCGAGGCCGGACACTTTGCGTGCTCACAGCCAAGAATCTCAAATTGCCCCAACACTTAAGGGGCAGTCTATTTTCCAGGGAACCGATCGGTTAGGCTTTGTGTCTCGGCAATTTGACGGTGCGTCTCATTGCTAGGAAATTTCCGTCGCGTTGTACTTTCGTCATTTTATTGACTCAGGCGCGCGACGCGGTGCCTTGGATTTCCAATCGCCGATTTCGCACCGCCTTGATGGCTACGATTTGGAGTTGTTATCGACATGCGATCGGCGGGCGACAAGAAGCACCCGGATACCAACCCAGCGTGGTCCGGTCTCGTCGAGCGCAGTACCGATGCTGTCCACCCACGCAAACGTCTCCAGTTCTGGTTCGAGTCCACCAGCAAGCGCATGGAGTGCCTGCATATCCCCGACATGCCGGTGCAGGCGCGCGTGCGGGCGCTGGTCGATGCGCAAGCCGAATTCCTGGATTACACCTCCCAAGGGTTCCTGATGAACCGCAGCCAGGCAATGTGCGATACCGATGACCGCGATCAGATCAGCATCGGCCTGGTGATGAGCGCCCGCACCGGGGCGGTTCAAAACGAACGGGAACTGCGGCTCAAGCACGGCCAGCTCTATGCCATCGATTTCTCCCGGCCGGTGCGGAGCATCACGGTTGACCATCACGAATTGGCCGTGTTCCTGCCGCGCCAAGCCGCGCGCGAAGCGCTTGGCTCGGACCTCGACGACATTGGCGGAAGACTGCTGTCCACCAGAGGGATCGGAGGACTTCTCGCCTCGCATATGCGCACGCTCGCCGCCGAGGCTCACCTCCTGACGCATGAGCAACAGCGGATTGCGCTGCGCACGGCGTCGGACCTGGCGCTGGCGTCTCTGCAGGCGCGCACGCCTTTTGCGGTCGACCTGGATCGCTTTGCAGACAGCCTGTATGGAGCCGCGATCGCTGCGATCGACCGCAACTATGCCGATCACGACTTCACGCCTCAGAAGCTTGCGACACTCATGGGGTGCTCGCGGGCAAGCCTGTACCGCTTGTTTTCGCGTCACGACGAAAGCGTCGCCGAGGCCATACGCATGGCTCGCTTGCGGCAGGCGCATCGGTTGCTGTCCGGTCACGAGAAACTATCGGTGACCGAGGTCGCATTCCGCTGCGGCTTCCTCGATCTTTCCAGTTTCGCGCGCATCTATCGCCAGCGCTACGGACACTCCCCGCGCGAAGCCGGCGGGCGCGAAACGCGGTGATTTGGAGCGGCCGATCCCGACCGACCCGATACCGCAGGCGATCCCGCAAAGGATGCCCTTCACGTATTCGAAGGCCCGCAGGCCGCGATGCGCGGGCTTCCTGACGTTTTTTGGAGAATGTTTGTTTTGAGCGCCCTTCCCTCCGCCAGTATTCCGAAGCTTTTCCGGGAAGCGCGCCCAAGTTTCCTGTCTCGGGAAATTAGGCAACACGCCGGCCCAGGACTGGCCTTCGAGCTGCGATGCCGCCCGTGCATTCGGGGGCTCGCCCTCCATGAACGCCCTACGACGCACTCAGGCGGTCGGGGGGGCCGTCGACCCGGAACCAGATCGCGTATAGCGGCGGAAGGAACAACAGCGTCAGCACCGTGCCCACCGCCGTGCCGCCGATCAGCACGAACGCCATCGGGCCCCAGAAGCTGGAAGTCGTCAGCGGGATGAAGGCGAGCACCGCGGCAAGCGCCGTCAGCAGCACCGGCCGCGCCCGCTGCACCGTCGCTTCGACGATGGCGTCATAGGTGGCGAGCCCGGCCTTCTGGTTGTCGTGGATCTGGCCGATCAGGATCAGCGTGTTGCGCATCAGGATGCCGCCGAGCCCGATCATGCCGAGGATGGCGTTGAAGCCGAACGGCTGCTGAAACAGCAGCAGCGTCGGCACCGCGCCCACCAGCCCCAGCGGCGCCGTCAGGAACACCATCGTCATCGCGGCGAAGGAGCGGACCTGCAGTATGATGACCGCGAGCATCAGCACGATCATCATCGGAAACACCGCCGCGAGCGCGACATTGGCCTTGGCCGATTCCTCCGGCGCGCCGCCGGTGTCGATGCCGTAGCCGGACGGCAGCGCCGCGCGGATAGGCGCCAGCGCTTCCTCCACTTCGGCGCTGACTTCCGCCGGCTGGAGGCTTTCGTCGATGTCGCCGCGCACCGTGACGGTCGGCACGCGGTCGCGGCGCTTGAGGATCGGCCGCTCCGGCCGGTATTCGACACGGCCGATCTGGTCGAGCGGGATGCTGCGCCCGTCCGCCGTCGCCAGCGACAGGTCGGCGAGCCGCGCCGGATCGAAACGCTGCGGCCCGGCGGCGCGCGCCTCGATGTCCACCGTGCGGATGTCTTCGCGCACCTGCGTCACCGGCACGCCGCTGAGCAGGAGCTGGAGCTGCTGCGCCGCCGTCTGCGGATCGAGCCCGATCGCGCGCAGCCGCGCCTGGTCGAGGACGAAATGCGCCGTCGGCACGCGGCCGCCCCAATCGATGTTGACCTGGCGCATATGCGGGTTGGAACGCATGGCGGCGGCAACCCGATCGGCGATCGCGCGCAGGCGGTTGAGGTCGGGACCGCCGACGCGGAACGACACGGGATAGGGCACCGGCGGCCCGAACAGGAGCTGCGTGACGCGGACGCGGGCTTCGGGCGCGAGGCCGGCGGCGATCCGCGCGCGCAGCCGCGCCTTGAGCGCATCGCGCGCCTTGGGATCGGGCGTGAGCGTGATGATCTTGGCGAAGGCCGGGTCCGGCAGCTCCGGGCTGAGCGAGAGGAAAAAGCGCGGCGCGCCCTGCCCCACATAGCTCGTCACCACCTTGGCCTCGGGCTGGGCGCGCAGCCATTGCTCGACCTTGCGCGTCGCGGCGTCGGTCGCCCGGATGCTGCTGCCCTCGGGCAGGTAGATTTCGGTGATCATCTCGGGCCGCTCGGACACCGGGAAGAACTGCTGCTTCACCAGCCCCATGCCCAGGACGGCGAGCAGGAAGGCGGCGGCGACTGCGCCCGCCACGCGCCACTTATACGCGATCGCGCGGCGGACGAGCGCCCGGAAGCGCTGGTAGCGCGGCGTCGCATAGATCGCGGCATGACCGCCCGGCACCGGCGCGATCGCCGGCAGCAATTGCACGCCGAGATAGGGCGTGAAGGTGACCGCGACGAGCCACGACACGATCAGCGCGAAGCCCACGACCCAGAAGATGTTGCCGGCATATTCGCCGGCGCTCGACTTGGCGAAGCCCACCGGCATCAGGCCGATGATCGTCACCAGCGTGCCCGCGAGCATCGGCGCCGCGGTCGAGGTCCAGGCGAAGGCCGCCGCCTTGGCGCGTTCCCACCCCTCCTCCATCTTCACCACCATCATCTCGATGGCGATGATCGCGTCGTCGACGAGGAGGCCGAGCGAGAGGATGAGCGCCCCCAGCGTGATGCGGTCGAACACCCGGCCGGTCGCTTCCATCACCACGAACACCGCGGCGAGCGTGATCGGCACGGCGGCGGCGACCACGATGCCGACGCGCCAGCCGAGGCTGACGAGGCTGACCACCATCACCACCGCCAGCGCCACGAAGAATTTCAGCATGAACTCGCCGACCGCCTCGTCGATATTGGCCGACTGATCGGAGACTTTGGCGAGGTGGAGCCCCAGCGGCAGGTCGCGCGTGATCGCCCGTTCCTCGGTCTCCAGCGCCTTGCCGAGACTGAGGCCGTTCCAGCCCTCGCGCATCACGATGCCGAGCAGGATCGCCGGATCGCCGTCATTGCGCAGCAGGAAGGTGGGCGGGTCCTCATAGCCGCGCGACACGGTGGCGATGTCGGACAGGCGCAGCGTCCTGCCGCCCGCCACGATCGGCGTGGCGCGGATCTGGTCGAGGTCGGAATAGGTGCCGTCCAGCCGCACGAACACGCGCGGCCCCGCGGTGTCGATGGAACCGGCCGGCGACACGATGTTCTGCCGCGCCAGGGCGTCGAGCACCTGGTCCAGCGGCACCCCCAGGGTCGCGAGCTTGGCGAAGGAGAAGTCGACGAAGATGCGCTCCGGCCGCTCGCCGATCAGGTCGATCTTCTTGACGCCCGGCACGTGCAGCAGCCGCTGGCGCAGCGTCTCGGCATGGCGCGCCAGTTCGCGCAGCGGCATGCCCTTGGCCTTGACGGCATAGAGCGCGAAATCGGTGTCGGAATATTCGTCGTTGACGAACGGCCCGAGCGCGCCCTTGGGCAGGCGCGCGGCCTCGTCGCCCAGCTTCTTGCGCGCCTGGTAGAACTGGTCGGGCACCGTTTGCGCGGGCGCCGAGTCCTTGAGCGTCAGGATGAGGAAGGCGAGCCCGGGACGCGTGAAGGTCTCGACGCGATCGTAATATTCCAGCTCCTGCAGCCGCTTCTCGAGCGGCTCGGCGACGAGGTCCTGCATCTCCTGCGCCGTCGCGCCGGGCCAGGCGGCGGTGACAGTGAGCACCTTCACGGTGAAGATCGGATCCTCGGCGCGGCCGAGGTTCAAGAACGCCAGCGCCCCGGCGATCACCAGCGCGACCAGCGCGAACAGCGTGACGGCGCGCTCGCGCACCGCGAGGGCGGAAAGATTGAAGCCGCTCATTGCGCCGCTTCCACCGCGAGGATGCGGACGGTCTCGCCGGCGTGAAGCTGGTCGGCACCGAGCGCGACGACGCGCTCGCCGGGGCGCAGCCCCGCGGCCAGCGTGGCGGTCTCGGCATCGAGCCGCGCCACGCGCACGCCGCGCCACTGGACGCGGCTGGCGCCGGGCGGCAGCACCCAGACGCCGGTTCCCGCGCCGGAATCGTGCAGCGCGGGGATCGGCACGGCGACGCCGCCGCCGGCGGCCGCGGCGAGCGTGACGTTGACGGTGCGTCCCAGCGGGGTCTGGGCGGCATCGCCCGTCAGCACAAAGCGCGCGTCGAAGGTGCGGGTGCGCGGATCGGCGGCGTCGGAGAGCTGGCGCAGCCGCGCGGGCGAAGCGGCGGAGGCGCCCTCGATCGTGGCGAGCGCGCGCGAGCCGATCGCCGGGCGGACGCTTTCGGGCAGGCTGACGGCGGCCTCGCGCGGCCCTTGCTGCGCCAGCCGCACCACGACCTGTCCGACCGCGACCACCTGGCCGGGCTCGGCGAGCGTTTCGACCACCACGCCGTCGGCATCGGCGCGGAGCACCGCATAGTCGCGGGCATTGCCGGCGGTACGCGCGTCGGCCTCGGCAGCCGTGAGCTGCGCCCGGGTGCTGTCGGCGGCGGCCCGCGCCTGCTCATAGGCCTGGGCCGAGATCGCGCCCGCCTGCTTGAGCGCGCCCAGCCGCCGCTCGTCGGCGGCGGCCTGGATCCAGCGGGCGCGCGCGGCCGCGACCGCTTCCTGCCGTGCGGCGACGGCCAGCCCGAGATCGGTGGGGTCGATGCGCATCAGCGGCTGGCCGAGGCGCACGCGGTCGCCGGCATTCACCAGCCGCTCGACCACCTTGCCGCCGACGCGAAAGCCGAGATCGCTCTGCACGCGCGCCGCGACCACGCCGGTGAAGCTGCGGCTGGCGCCGCCCGCCGGACGGACGGTCGCGACCTGCACCAGCGGCGGTTCGGCGCGCGGATCGGGCCCGGCCGAACCGCCGCAGGCGCCGAGCAGCAGCACGAGGAGAGCGGCACCGAAGCGCGAAAAGGGAGACAGACCAGACATGGGACGACCTCGAACTAGTGACGATTTTCGAAATCTGTCACCAAGTGACGATTCTGTCAATACGTCACTAACGGCCGCCCCGATCAGGGCGCCAGGCTGCGCAGCACCAGCCGGGCCACGGCGCCGGCCGTCTCTTCCAGACGATCCAGCTCAAGCTGGAGCAGCATCGGATGCGCGAAGGTGGCCATGGTCTTGAGGATGGCAAGGCACACTTCGTCGATCGGCGTCTTGCGCTCGAATTCGCCGGCCTCGCGCCCGTCGAGCACGATGCGGCGGACGATCTGGGTCAACGCCTCGAGATGCTCTTCTATGGCGCTCCAGCGTTCCTCGACGGCGACCAGGGTGATGTCGTGAAGCTGGCGCTCGTTGAAGAACAGGTCGCGCCCCTGCTCCGCCAAAGTCTTATAAATCAGCCCGATTCTGGCTTCGGCCGACCCCGGCCCCTGGGCGACCGCCCACAGCGCATCGTCGATCTTGCCGAGCGTCATCGCACAGATCGCCTCGCCGATCGCGCGCTTGGAATCGAAGAATTTGTAGATATAGGCGGTCGAGAAGCCGATCACGCGGGCGATCTCGGCCACCGAGGTGCGGCGGTAGCCGACCTTGCGGATGTGCTCGTCGGCGGCGCGGATGATCTGCTCGCGGCGCTCATGTTCCGCCGGCCCGCGCTGGCCGGCGCCCCTGGGGAGCCGCTTTTCGCTGACGCTGTCCATGCTTCTTTCCTACACCCGTTCCCCGCTTGGTGGATAACGCGGGTTGTGACGATCATAATAAAACGTCACAATATCCGCAAGCCCAGGGGCGCCGGCGCCTTCTTCGGGCGCGCACGACAGGTCCCGCTCTCCCGCCGCCGGGTTTCCGCGCTCAGACGTGGTGGTGCACCAGTTCGGTGCCGGTGACGCGCTTCTCCAGCGTGCGCAGCAGGACGTAGAACACCGGCGTCAGGAACAGGCCGAAGAAGGTCACGCCCAGCATGCCGAAGAACACCGCGATGCCCATGGCATGGCGCATCTCGGCGCCGGCGCCGGACGACAGCACCAGCGGGATCACGCCCATGATGAAGGCGAAGCTGGTCATCAGGATCGGGCGCAGGCGCAGGCGGGCGGCCTCGATCGCCGCGGCGACGGTCGCGGTGCCGCGGATCTCGAGATCGCGCGCGAACTCGACGATCAGGATCGCGTTCTTGCACGCCAGGCCTATCAGGACGAACAGGCCGATCTGGGTGAAGATGTTGTTGTCGCCGCCGGTGATCCACACCCCGGCGATGGCCGAGAACAGGCAGAGCGGAACGATCAGGATGATGGCGAGCGGCAGGAACAGGCTCTCATACTGCGCCGACAGCACCAGGAAGACGAGCAACACGCAGAGCGGAAAGACGAGCAGCGCGGTGCTCCCGGCCAGGATCTGCTGATAGGTGAGGTCGGTCCATTCGAACGCCATGCCCTTGGGCAGGGTGCGGTCCAGGATGCCGGCGATCGCGGCCTGCGCCTGGCCGGAGGAGAAGCCGGGGGCGGCGGCGCCGTTGAGATCGGCGGAGCGGAAGCCGTTGTATTTGAGCGCGCTGTCCGGCCCCGTCGTCTCGTTGACGCTGAGCAAGGCGCCGAGCGGCACCATCTGGCCTTCGGTGTTGCGCACTTTGAGGCGCAGGATGTCGTCGGCGCGGGAGCGGAACGGCGAGTCGGCCTGCGCGATCACCTGATAGGTGCGGCCGAAGCGGTTGAAATCGTCGACATAGATCGAGCCCAGATAGGTCTGCATCGCGTCGAACACGTCCTGGACGTTGACGCCGAGCTGCTGCGCCTTGGTGCGGTCGAGATCGGCGTAGAGCTGCGGCACGCCGATGCTGAAATTGGAGAACACCCCGGCCAGCGCCGGATCGGCATGCGCCGCGGCCTGGATGTCGGCCATCGTCTTGGCCAGCACGGCGTCGCCGAGATCGGTGCGGTCCTCGACCATCAGCTTGAAGCCGCCGATGGTGCCCAGGCCCTGGACCGGCGGCGGCGGAAAGATCGCGATCATCGCGTTCTGGATCGCGGCGTATTTCTGCTGCAGCTTCTGCGCGATCGCCATGCCCGACAGGTCGGACGAGGTGCGCTGGTCGAACGGCTTGAGCGTCACGAACACGATGCCGGCGGACGGGCTGTTGATGAAGCCGTTGATCGAAAGCCCGGGGAACGAGACGGCGCTTGCGACGCCGGGCTCGGCCAGCGCGATGGCCGACATCTTGCGGATCACCGCCTCGGTGCGGTCGAGCGTCGCGCCTTGCGGCAATTGCGCGAAGCTGACGAGATATTGCTTGTCCTGCACCGGCACGAAGCCCGGCGGCACGACCTGGAAGCCGACATAGGTCAGGGCGATGAGGACGCCATAGACCAGCAGCGCCCGCGACTTGCGCCCCAGCAGCCCGGTGACGCCGCTGCCATAGCGCTCGGAGCCGGCGTGGAACAGGCCGTTGAAGCGGCGGAAGAAGCCGCCCAGCACGCGGTCCATGCCGCGCGACAGGCCGTCCTTCGGCGCGTCATGGGCTTTCAGCAGCGTCGCGGCGAGCGCCGGCGACAGGGTCAGCGAGTTGAAGGCCGAGATCACGGTCGAGAACGCGATGGTGAGCGCGAACTGGCGGTAGAATTCGCCGGTCAGGCCGCTGATGAAGGCGATGGGGATGAACACCGCGCACAGCACCAGCGCGATGGCGACGATCGGGCCGGTGACCTCGCGCATCGCCTTCAGCGTGGCGTCGCGCGGGCTGAGGCCCGCTTCGATGTTGCGCTCGACGTTCTCGACCACGACGATGGCGTCGTCGACCACGATGCCGATGGCGAGCACCAGGCCGAACAGCGACAGCGCGTTGATCGAGAAGCCGAAGGCGAACAGGAAGGCGAAGGTGCCGACGATGGAGATCGGCACGGCGAGCAGCGGGATGATGGAGGCGCGCCAGGTCTGGAGGAACAGGATCACCACCAGCACGACCAGCGCCACCGCTTCGAGCAGGGTGTGGATCACCGCGGTGATGGAATCGCGCACGAAGACGGTGGGATCGTAGACGATCGCGTAGTCGAGCCCTTGCGGGAAATTCTTCTTCAGCTCCTCCATCGTGGCGCGCACCGCGGTCGAGATCGCGATGGCGTTGGAGCCGGGGGCCTGGAAGATCGGCACCGCCACCGCCTGCTTGTTGTCGAGCAGCGAGCGCAGGCCGTATTGCGAGGCGTCGATCTCGACCCGCGCCACGTCGCCCAGCCGCGTGATCACGCCCGCCGCGTCGCGCTTGATGACGATGGCCCGGAACTGCTCGGGGTCGGAGAGGCGGCCCTGGACGTTGATCGGAAGCTGGAGCCGGCCCTTGGCGCTGTAGGGCGGGCCGTTGATCACGCCGGCGGCGACCTGGACGTTCTGCTGGCGGATGGCGCCCACGACATCGCCCGCGGTCAGGTTGCGCTCGGCGATCTTCTCGGGATTGAGCCATATGCGCATCGCATAGTCGCCCGAGCCGAAGAGCTGCACATTGCCGACGCCCGCGATCTTCGCCAGCCGGTCCTTGACGTTCAGCACCGCATAATTGCGCAGATAGAGCATGTCGTAGCGCCCGTCCGGCGAGGTCAGATGCACCAGCATGGTGAGATCGGGCGAGGATTTGGTCGTGGTGACGCCGAGATTGCGGGTGACCTCGGGCAGGCGCGGCAGCGCCTGGTTGACGCGGTTCTGCACCAGCTGCTGCGCCAGGTTGGGATCGGTGCCGAGCTTGAAGGTGACGGTCAGCGTCAGCGTGCCGTCCGACGCCGCCTGCGACGACATGTAGAGCATGCCCTCGACGCCGCTGATCTGCTCCTCCAGCGGCGTCGCCACCGTGTCCGCAATGGTGTTGGGGTTGGCGCCGGGGAACTGCGCCGTCACCACGACCGAGGGCGGCACGACCTCGGGATATTCCGAGATCGGCAGCTGCGTCAGCGCGATCAGGCCGGCCAGGAAGATGACGACCGAGATCACGCCGGCGAAGATCGGCCGGTCGATGAAGAACTTGGACAGATTCACGGGCGCTTCCCCCACTTATTATTATGCGACTATAGCCCGGCCGGCGACGGCGCGCTCAGCGCGCCGCCACCTGCTGATGCGGCGCGACCAAAGCGCCCGGCTGCACCCGCTGCACGCCGTCGACGATGATGCGGTCTCCGGCGTTGAGGCCCGCGGTCACGATGCGGCGCCCGTCGACCTCCTGGCCCAGCCGGATCTCCCGGAACATCGCCTTGCCGTCATTGCCGACGACATAGACGAAGCGCTTGGACTGGTCGTTCTGGACCGCGTCCTCCGGCACCAGCAGTACCTTGCTGTTCACCGCATCGGCCATCCGGACGGTGGCGAACATGCCGGGCACCAGCGCGCCGTCGCTGTTGGCGAAGCGGGCGCGGGCGCGGATCGTGCCGCTGGAGACGTCGATCTTGTTGTCGAAGCTCTCGATATTGCCGGTATAGACGTGGTCGTCGCCGGGCAGGGTGAGCTGCACCGGAATGCGCTGTTCCTGGCCCGCGGTCACGGCGCGATTGTGGATCGAGCGCAGATAGGTCTGCTCGTCGACCTCGAAATCGGCATAGATGCCGTCATTCGAGACGATGCTGGTCAGGACCGGCGCGTTGGGGCCGGCCTGCACGAGGTTGCCGACCGTGATCTCGGCGCGGCTGACGCGGCCGTCGATCGGCGCCTTGACGAAGGCATGGTCGACGTCGAGCTGCGCCTGCGCCAGGGCGGCCTGCGCCGCCTTGATGGAGGCGGACGACACGCCCGCGGCGTTGTTGCGCTGGTCGTAGAAATCGCGGGCGACCGCGTTGGCGTCGATCAGGCGCTGGGCGCGCGCCAGCTCCACCGTGGCGAGATGGGCGTTGCTGTTGGCGCTGGCGAGGTCGGCCTGCGCCTTCGCCACCGCCGCCTCGAAGGGGCGCGGGTCGATGACCATCAGGATGTCGCCCTTGTGGACGAACTGGCCGTCCTTGAAGCGGATTTCGGTGATGCGGCCGCTGACCTCCGGGCGGATATCGGCGGCGTTCACCGCCGTCATGCGGCCCGAAAAGTCGGACCACACCCGCACGCTCTGGGGCTGGACCACGTCGACGGTGACGGCCGGGGGCGGCGGGGGGCTCGCCGGGGTGGCGCCATTGCCGCTCGCAAACGCCGCGGCGCCCAGCAACAGGGCCGCCGTCAGGCCGACCAGGACGGGGTGTTTCTTCAAGAAAGACAATGACTTGGACGTGACGGACGCGGCGGCGAACTGTTCGATGCGGACGAGATCGGCAATATGGGACATGGAACCCTCCAATTCTGTAACGTCCGATACAGATATGGACTGGAAGTCCCGGTTCAAGGTACTTATGTAGCAAGCGGTACAAAAAAATGCTCATGGGAGGCAAAAAATGAAGACCGGCCGCCCGCGCAGCTTTTGCGTGGAGAACGCGCTCGACAGCGCGATGGATGTGTTCTGGCGCAAGGGCTATCAGGGCGCGTCGCTCAGCGACCTGACCGAGGCGATGGGCATCAACGCGCCCAGCCTCTACGCCTGCTTCGAGAGCAAGGAAGGCCTGTTCCGTGCCGTGCTCGACCGCTACGAGGACATCGGCAAAGGTTTCCTGCAGGAGGTGCTGAATGCGCCGACCTCGCGCGCCTCGGCGGAGCTTTTCCTCAAAGGCATCGCAGCGCGCGCCACCGATCCCGACAACCATCCGCCGGGCTGCCTGCTGTTGCAGAGCGGCCTCGCCGGCGAGGACCAGCGGATCCCCAACGAACTGGCGCGGCATCGCGCCGAGAAGGAACTGGCGCTGCGCGAGCGCTTCGCCTGCGCCAAGCTCACCGGCGATCTTCCGCAAAGCGCCGATCCGGCGGCGCTGGCGCGCTATCTGGTGACGGTCGCGAACGGCATCTGCGTCCAGGCCTCGGCCGGGGCGCAGGCGCAGGATCTGGAAATGGTCGCGACACTCGCGCTCGCGGCCTGGCCGGCCGGCGACACCGCCAAGCGCGGCAAGACCGCCAAGCGCAAGGCGGCGGTCGCGGGCTGAGCGGCGCGACCGCGGGGCAAAATTGAATCCCCCGCCGCTGGCGGTGGGTGTAAAGTTCCGCCTCCATTCAGGAGGCCCCCATGAAAGACGTCGCCGTCGTCGGCTATTGCCGCACCGGAATCGCCAAGGCCGTTCGCGGCGCGCTCAACCAGACCCACGGCATCGCCATGGCGGCACATGTGCTGCGCGAGGCGGTCAAGCGCGCCGGCATCGATCCGGCCGAGGTCGAGGACGTGATCATGGGCTGCGGCCTTCCCGAGGGCGCGACGGGGCACAATATCGGGCGCAATGCCGGGCTCGAAGCCGGCTTCGGCGTCGGCGTGCCGGGCGCGACCGTCAACCGCTATTGCGGCTCGGGCCTGACCGCCGCCTCGATCGTCGCCAACCGCATCGCGGCGGGCGAAGCGAGCATCGCGATCGCCGCCGGCGTCGAGAGCATCAGCCTCACCCAGATGAACCTGAACTATAACGGCTTCTTCTATCCGCCCTTGCAGCAGAAGATGCCGGCCGTGTGGTGGACGATGAACCAGACCGCCGATTTCGTCGCCGAGAAATACCACATCACGCGCGAGGCCCAGGACGAATACGTCGTCGGCAGCCAGAAGCGCGTCGCCGCCGCGGTCGCCGCCGGCAAGTTCGCGCAGGAGATCGTGCCCTTCAAGACGACGATGAAGGTGACCGACAAGGCGACGAAGGAGAGCCACGACCAGGAGGTCGTCCTGGATCACGACGAGGGGCCGCGGCCCGACACGACGCTGGCGGCGCTGGCGGCGCTCAAGCCGGTCGCGCCGGGCGGCACGGTCACGGCGGGCAACGCCTCGCAGCTTTCCGACGGCGCCGCCGCGGTGGTGATGATGGACGCCGACCTCGCCGCCCGGCGCGGCGTTCCCATCCTCGGCCGCTTCCGCGGCATGCAGCTTGCCGCGGTGCAGCCGGAAGAGATGAGCATCGCGATCGCGCCGGCGATCCGAAAGCTGATGAAGCACCACCAGCTCGCCATGGCCGACATCGACCTGTGGGAGCTGCACGAGGCCTATGCGGTGACGACGCTCTACAACCAGGCGCAGCTTCAGACGCCGTGGGAGACCACCAACGTCAATGGCGGCGCCGTCGCGCTCGGCCATCCCTACGGCATGTCGGGCATCCGCTATCTCGGCCAGACGCTGATGGAGCTCGGCCGCCGCGGCAAGCACAAGGCCGTCGCCGGCGTCTGCACCGCGGGCGGCATGGCGACGGCGGCCTATCTCGAACGCTAGCGGCCGCGCCCTTTAGATGAACGCGCCCGGCGCGAGGCTGCCCAGATTGGTCGCGCCGTTGAGCTCGAAGACGAAGTCGGCGCCCGATTGGTAGCCGGGGTCGCCATTGGCGTCGACGATCAGGAAAGTGTGGCCGCTCCACGAGCCGGCGTCGGGCGTGAACAGGACGGCATGGCCGGCCGCCAGCCGGGACGGCGTCACCGCCAGGCCGAGGCCGATGTCGAAACCGGCGGCCGACAGGGAGCCGGTCGCCACCGTCGCGTCGATGCCGGACACGGCGCCGGGCAGGTCGAACTTGTCGACCAGGGCATCGAAGCCGTTGATGGTGTCGAAGATCGTGCCGCCGGCGTCGCCGGTCGACTGCGACACCAGGTTGTAGGTGAAACTGTCCGCCCCGCCATTGCCGGTCAGGCTGTCGGCGCCGCCCAGGCCCCAGAGGATGTCGTCGCCCTGGCCGCCGACGATGGTGTCGTTGCCGGCGCCGCCATAGACGGTGAACTTGCCGTCGAGCTCGGCGGCGCCGTTGAAGTCGAGCGTGTTGGCGCTCGGCAGCCGCACCGCCCAGATCGTCAAGCGGGCGCCGGCCGCGACATTGTCATCGACCGTGATCAGCTTGTAGGAGAAGCTGGGAAGGCAGGCGATCACCTCGACGCCGACGGTGCTCAACGCGCCGAGGGTGAGGCCCGCCGAATAATCGCCTTCGAGGCCGATCTGGTCGTTGGTCCCGCCGCCGCCATTGACCTGGTCGGTGGCATCGAATTCCGCGCCGAAATAGAACCCGTCATTGCCGCTGCCGCCGGTGACGCTGTCGCTGCCGCCCTGTTCCAGGTGATAGAGGCCGGGCAGCGTCGGATCGCCGGTGATCGTGTCCGGACCCGCACCGCCGTAGTAGATCGTGTTGCCGTTGTTGACGCCCTCGACCGTCACCGTGACCGTGGCGAAGGAGCCGCCGTCGAGGGTGTAGGTGAAGGTGTCGGTGGCGCTCGTGTTCACCGCGCTCGACCCCGGGGCGGCCAGATGCAGGGAGTCGAAGGCGTGGTTGGGATCGTAGCTGAAAGTGCCGTCGGCGTTGAGCGTGAGCAGGGCGCCGGACGGCAGCGTGAATTGCGTGCCGAGCGTTCCGCCCGCGACCGCCACCACCGACGCGGTGCCGGCATCGGCGCCGCTGCCGTTGTCGGCCAGGACGTTCTGCCCGGTCAGCACCGCGTTCTCGGCGACGCTCACAGCGTCGGCATGCGCCGATGGCCCGAAAGTCAGGCCGAGGCCATAGAAAAAGTTCGCCAGGTCGAGACTGTCCTTGGCGATCGCGCCGGCGAGGATCGCGCCGTTGGCGGCAACCGCGGCGCGGAACTCGGTCAGGTAGGACTCTTCCTGGGCAAGGGTGAGGTCGGACGGACTCGTGCCTAGCGCGATGGCGCTGCCGATCTTGGTACCGTCGGCGGCGATGTTCTGGAGAAAGAAGCGCTCCGCATGGCCGTTGGCGGTTGCCTCGTAACGCGACCACAGGACCGCCAGGCTGCCGTCCGCCAGCGCGAGGACCTGCAGACCGGTTTCATCGGCGGCGTCGGGGGCGTTGACCAATATCTCGCTGCCGGCGGTACCGTCGGCGGCATAGAGGCGGACATAGACGTCGCTATCGACACCGACGCCGGTGCCGTCGTCGCGCATCGCCTCGAACAGCACCGCGAAGCCGCCATTCGGCAGGGCGACGGCTTCCTCGGGGAAGCTGACGACGTCCGACACCGTGTTGACCTGCGTGCCGCCGGCCTGCGAGCCGGCGGCGATCGCGCCGTTCGCGTCGCGAACCTGGACATAGATATCGCTGGAGCCGTTGCCGACGTCGTACTGGGTCCACAGCGCGGCATAGCCGCCGCCGGCGAGCGCCAGCAGATGGTCCGGCACCGAGCCGACAAGGGGATCGGCATTGGCGTCGGCGCGCTCCGGCGTGCCCGCCGTGTAGTCGGCTACTTTGAAAATGCGCGTGTAGACGGAGGCGCCGGAGGCATCGTCGGTTTCCCACTGGATCGCGAAATCGTCGCCGCCGAGGGCGACGATCTCGTTGGCGAAGTCGATATACGCGCCGTCCGGGCCGTTGACCTGGATTTCGCCGCTGACCGGGGTGCCGTCGTTCTGGAAGACGCGGACAAAGACGTTCTGGTGGAAATCTCCGCCGCCATCGTCCCGGGGGGATACCCACAGCACCGCGAAACCGTTCGCGAGCTTCACGATCTGGGTGGTGTCGTCGGGTTCGTACGAGCTGAGCGAGTCGCCGCTCAGCCTGTTCTGAATGCCGTAGAGCGGATCGTCGACGCTGACGACGCCCGAGAGCGGGTTGCCGGAACTGTCGTAGGTCCTGACGAAAACCGTAAAGTCGTTGTCGGCATTGACGCCGTCCCACAACACGGCATAGCCCCCGTTCGACAAGGGCGTGACGCTCGACAGCAGCCGGTTGAAATCGGGGATGTCGAGGATCCATTGAATGCCGGCCGTCACTTCGGTGCCGGAGGCGTCGTAGACGCGGGTCTGAAGGCTGTCGAGGCAGTTTTCCCAGGTGACCGCGAAGTTTCCGCCCGGCAGGGCGGTCAGGATGCTGTTGTTGTCCTCCATATTGTCGGCCGGATCGCTGATCCGGATGGTGCTGCCGACCGGCTGGCCGTCGGCGTCGTAGACGCGGGCATAGACGGTGTAATAGGTGCCGGCGAAGGGCCCGTCCTGATAGGCCGATTGCGTCCAGCTCACCGCCCAGCCGCCGCCGGCCAGCGCCACCGTGCGCACGTTATGGGCGTCGCCTTCGCTCACCAGGGCCTCGGCGCCGCCGAAATAGACCTTCACCGTGTCGGCGCCCACAGTGTTCGCGCCGGGAAGGACCACGGCATCGGTCCAGCCGGCGCTGCCGCCCGGGCCGTCGACGTCGACCTGGACGATCACGTCGTGCCCGACCGCGACGCGGACGAAATCGGCGACGTTGCCGCCGATCGGGAAATTCGCGTCCAGCAAGGCGGACAGATCGATCGAGTCGCCGAGCGCCAGGTTGCCGATGGAAAGATTGTAGTCGGTGATGCTGTCGATATTGCCCGGACCGAGTTCGGAGACCTTGAAGATGTCGGCGCCGTCGCCGCCCGTCAGCGTGTCGTTGCCGGTCCGGCCTTCCAGGACGTCATTGCCGGAGCCGCCGTTCAGCGTCTCGGCGAACGCGCCGCCGACCAGGATGTCGTTGCCTCCGGTGCCGTTCAGCACCGTCCGCGGGAACAGCCCGAAGCCGCCATGCGAACCCGGCTCGCTGTTGTCGCCCGGACCGGGGTTTATGTCGTAGGAGGTGGAGGTCCCGTCGGAATCGAGCTTGACGAGCTCGTAGCCGTCCGCCGTGTAGGCGGAGAAGTACAGGCTGCCATTGGCCACCTGGAAACCGCCTTCGACGCCGGCGAGCGTGGTCCCGCCGAGGCCGTAGAACTGCGAGACGTCGCCGTCGGCGGTGATCTGGTAGAGGCTGTCGCCGCCCGAATCGTAGGCGCTGAAATAGAGGCTGCCGTCGAACACGACGAAGCCGCTGACCAGGTTGTCGTCGAAGGCGTCGGCGGAGCCGGGATTGACGTCGATCGCGGTGACGTTGCCGTTGGCGTCCATCCTGAAAAGATCGGTGCCGGTATCCGATGCCGTGGCGACGAAATAGGTGCTGCCCGCGAAATCGACGAAGCCGCCGAGCGCGCCGGCATTGACCAGGGGCTGGAGGATCACCTGATTGTAGTAGATGACTTCGTTCACCGTGCCGGAGCCGTCCATCCGGAACAGGCCTTGCGCACCGGAGCCGTAACTGAACTCGCTGAAGTAGAGCGCGCCGCCGAAGACGTGGAAGGCGCTGTTCACGCCGATCGCATCCGCGAAGAGGCTGCCGGCCGGATCGACCGGCACCGGCGTCGTCGAGCCGGGGTCGAGCCGGTACAAGGTGTCGCTGCCGGCGGCGTCGCCGAAGGCGTTGAAGTAGAGCGCATTGTCGAAGACGACGAAGCCGCCATTCTCGCCGGCATAGGAGCCATTGGCACCGGCGCGCATCGCGATCTCGGTGACCGTGCCGTCGCTGTCGAGCTTGATGAGGTTCGGCGCGTTGATGCCGGTCAGGTCGGTGAGGGCCGAGAAGTAGAGGCTGCCGTTGAATTCCACAAAGCCGCCCAGGGCGCCCGGCGCGGCGGCCTGGCCGCCGGAATGCAGCACGATGGTCTCCGAGCTGCCGTCGGCATTGAGCTTGACGAGCTGATCGCCGCCGCTGCCCGATATCGCGCGGAAATAGAGGCTGCCTGCGAATACGGTGAAGTGGGCGTCCTCGCTGACATCGCCGTAATAGCCGCTGCTGCCGTCGTCGACCGGGGTGACCGTGCCGTTCGGCGCCATCTTGAACAGCACTTCGCCGCCGACCGCGGCGGTGAAGGCGTGGAAATAGAGGTTTCCGGCGAACTGGATGAAGCCGCCATTGTCGCCCGCCAGGCTACCCGAGGGCGCGTTGATCGGAATCGGGGTTAGCGCGCCGCCGGCGTCGACCGTGAACAGATCGCCATTGATCTGCGGCGCGCCGCTGAAAGCGGAGAAAATGAGATTCGCGGGGCCGGTACTGTCGACCTGCGAGGAGAACGTCATCGTGCCCTGGACGGTCGCGGTGCCGTCGAACACGCTGTAGCTGAGACTGCCGCCGCCGAACTCGCCGAAGGCCGGCGGGGTGTAGCGCAGCGAGGCCAGTTCCGCGGCGGTGAGCGTCTGGCCTGCGGTCGCCGCGACCCAGCTCGCGCCGTCGAAATATTCCACGACGCCATAGGCCGGCAGGCCGTCGAGCGTGATGGTCAGCGCATCGAGATCGGGATCGATCGGCACGGCGATGCGCAGATCGATCGGACCGGTGCCGGCGGCGGCGGCGACCTTGTCGTAGTTGAAGAGTTCCGGATCGGCATTCGGCATTGGCACCCCCCACGCGGGGCGTTCTTCGCCCCGACGGGCAAAGCAAATCCGCCCACGCCCGTGCCGCATTGAAACATACTTTTGTCACAGGAATAACCGCCATGGGCGCCGGACGGCGGTCAGGCCAGTGGAGTAACCGCCGGAGCGCGTTCCTTGCAGTTCCAGCCCGCCCGATGATGGCAGCGACAACAATAGGCCGTGCCGCTATTTTCCGGTCTTCGGCGGGCCTTTGGGCTCGGGCACCGCGAAATCCACCGTCTGACGGGCGATGACCTTGTGCGTCGGGTCGGCGAGCTCGACCAGCACCTTGTGCGGGCCGGGTTTGAGCCCGACCACGATGATGGTCTCGCCGCTCGCGTCCACGAAGTGCCACGGCGCATCGTCGACGGTGATGTGGACATGGCCGATGCGCGGCGACACGTCGAGGGCGCCTTTGCCGAACACCGGCACGATGCGCAGGTTCTCGGCGCGGTACTGGATGAAGACGAGGCCGCGGGACAGCGGCTCGGGCAGCGGCGGATCGACGATCAGCCTGGGCGGCGGCTCGTTTTCGATCGCGACCAGGGGAGAGGGTCCGCGGATGTCCCGGGCGCTCTGGGCGGCGGCGCCGGCGGCGAACACGCTGCAGGCGGCCAGGGCAGCCAGGGTGGCAAGCGCAACGTACATGGCGGCTCCTTTAGGTATGTGACGAGACGCGAACCCGTAACGTCGGATCATGCTCTCGATGCCCATTGCCGAACCGACGCGTTACGGGCGACTCGGAAGAAATGTTCGTACGACTTCGTAGATGCCGGGCTCGAACGTTGCGATCGAAAGAGCCTGCTCGAGGGCGGAGCCGGCCGCCGGGTTTCCCCGCATGGCCTCATAGGCCGCGATGCCGGTCCATTCGGCGTACATCGTGACCTTGCCGCCGTCCAAACTGCGGTGCAGCTTCGCCGAGAGGAAGCCCGGTGCGCGCCCGACGGATTCTTCCGTGGCCCGCGTCAGCAAATCGACGAGCTTGCGCTGGTTCTCGGGCGCGACCCGGAAGACGTTGATCAGGACGATCGACTCACTGCCCGGCGTCGCCATCTTCACTCCCTCTCCCATCCGAGGCGGCCGCTGGTGCGCGGCCGGGACGGTCGCGCACCATGACAAGACGGCTCACGCCGTGATGAAGGCGAGCAGTTCCGCGTTCACGCGGTCCTTCAGCGTCGTGCACATGCCGTGCGGCGCGCCCTGGTAGATCACCAGCTTGGCGTCCTTGACGATCTTGGACGACAGCAGGGCGGAGTCGGCGTAAGGCACGATCTGGTCGTCGTCGCCGTGCAGGACCAGCGTGGGCACGTCGAAGCGCTTGAGGTCTTCGGTGAGGTCGGTCTCGGAGAACGCCTTGATGCAGAAATAAGAGGCGGGAAAGCCGGCCATCATGCTCTGGAGCCAGAACGAGTCGCGCACTCCTTCCGAGATTTTCGCGCCCGGCCGGTTGTAGCTGTAGAACGGCAGGCTGAGATCCTTCCAGAAGCTCGAACGGTCGGCCACGACGCTGGCGCGGAGCTGGTCGAACACCTCGACCGGCAGGCCGCCGGGATTGCTCGCCGATTTGAGCATGACCGGCGGGATCGCGCCGATCAGCGCCGCCTTGGCGACGCGCCCCGTGCCGTGACGCCCGATATAGCGCGTCACCTCGCCGCCGCCGGTCGAATGGCCGACATGGATGGCGTGCTTCAGGTCGAGATGGGCGACGAGCTCGGCGAGATCGTCGGCATAGTGATCCAGGTCGTTGCCGTCCCAGGGCTGGCTGGAGCGGCCATGGCCGCGGCGGTCGGCGGCGATGCAGCGATAGCCGCGCTCGGCCAGGAAGAACATCTGGTCCTCGAAAGCGTCGGCGGTCAGCGGCCAGCCATGGCTGAAGACGATCGGCTGACCGGTGCCCCAGTCCTTGTAGTAGATCTCGGTTCCGTCTTTTGTCTTGAGCATTGCCATGGGCTGGACTCCTCTGGAGATGCAGCGCGCGACGGCTGCCGCGCAGCTTAAGAAAGCCGGTTCACGCTTTTATGAAAGCGAGCAGCTCGTCGTTCACCCGGTCCTTCAGCGTCGTGCACAGGCCGTGCGGCGCGCCCTCATAGACCACGAGCTTGGCGCCCTTGATGATCTTGGACGACAGCAGCGACGACGCCGCGATCGCGACGTTCTGGTCGTCGCTGCCGTGCAGGACCAGTGTCGGCACGTCGAAGCGCTTGAGGTCCTGGGTGAAATCGGTCTCGGAAAACGCCTTGATGGAAAGATAGGAGGCGGGGAAGCCGCACAGCATGCTCTGCCACCAGAAGGAGTCGCGCACGCCCTGCGAGACCTTGGCGCCCGGCCGGTTGTAGCCGTAGAACGGCAGGCTGAGATCCTTCCAGAACTGCGAGCGGTCGGCCTGGACGCTGGCCCGTATCTGGTCGAACACCGCCAGCGGCGTGCCGGCGGGATTGGCCGCCGACTGGAGCATGACCGGCGGGATCGAACTGATCAGCACCGCCTTGGCGACGCGCGCCGTGCCGTGGCGGCCGATATAGCGGGTGACCTCGCCGCCGCCGGTCGAATGGCCGACATGGATGGCGTGCTTCAGGTCGAGCAGCGCGGTCAACTCCGCCAGATCGTCGGCATAGGTATCGAAATCGTTGCCGCTCCACGGCTGGCTCGAACGGCCATGGCCGCGGCGGTCGGCGGCGATGCAGCGATAGCCGCGCTCAGCTAAAAAGAACATCTGGTCCTCGAAGGCATCGGCGGTGAGCGGCCAGCCATGGCTGAAGACGATGGGCTGTCCCTTGCCCCAATCCTTGTAATAGATCTCGGTGCCGTCCTTGGTCTTGTAGGTGGTCCCGTGCCGGGCGCCGCCATGGCCGGCAGGCGCGTGTGCTGGCTTGCGTCCGGCCGCAGCCGCGGGCAACGCCGCCACCGCCGCGACGGCGCCGCCTTCGATCAGAACGTCCCGGCGCGATGTCAACATCTTGGCGATCATTCCCCACTCCCGTCGCAAGAGGCCTTGCGCATGCAGAGGTTCTTAGCCCTTCGCCGGGCGTGCAGCATCGGCCGAACGTGGGAAGGTTCCTCCCATGCCGTGGAAAGGTCGGCGGGCACCGCGCCGGCGGTCACTGCAGATGCAGCAAGGCCTCCGTCAGCCGCGCCTTCAGCCGCGGCGTCACGAAATCGAGGAACGCCCGCAATTTCAGCGGCAGGACGCCCTGGCCGGGATAGACCACGCTGACGGCCCAGGGCTCGGGCTCGAATGCTTCCAGGACGATCTCGAGTTTTCCGGCCCGTTTCGCTTCGACGATCTTGTAGGAGTGCATGCGCATCAATCCGACCCCGGCGATGGCGGCGCCGATCGCCGCCTCGGCGCTGTCGGCGGTGAGGCGCGAGCGCACCGGGACGAGCGTGTCGCCCTTGGCATCGACGAAGCGCCAGGCGGTGGGCGAGGCGAGATTGTCGAAGGTGACGCAGTCGTGGTCGAGCAGGTCTTCGGGCTTTTGCGGCCGGCCGCGTGCCGCGAGATAGGCGGGGCTGGCGCAGATCACGATGCGGATGGCGCCGATCCGGGTGGCGACCAGGCTGCTGTCCGCCAGATGGCCGATGCGGATGGCGAGGTCGACGTTTTCCTCCAAGAGGTTGACCTTGCGGTCGCTCAGGATGAGCCGGATGTTGATGTCGGGGATAGGCCGCCATGAAGTCGAGCGCGACGGGCAGCAGATGCAGGCGCCCGAAGACGTCCGGCGAGGTGATGGTGAGATCGCCCTTGGGCTCGCTGTACTCGCCGGCGGCGGTGCGTTCGGCTTCCTCGACCTTCTCCAGGATCTGCTTGCAGGCCTCGACATAGGAGCGGCCGGCGTCGGTCAGGCTCATCTGGCGGCTGGAACGGATGAGGACGCGGGTCTTCAGATGCGTTTCGAGCTCGGAGACGTTGCGGCTGACGGTGGCGACCGGGACGTTCAGGCTGCGCGAAGCCGCGGAGAAGCTTCCGGTCTTCACGACCGTCAGAAGCACCGCCATGGCGTCGAGGCGGTCCATCGCCGGCAACTCTCAGGATTGCCGGAATATCCTTATCAAGATTGCGTTTGATCGCATAGGTCGCGGGACCGCGTCATCGCCGGCGCGGGGGCCGGCGATGACGTTGGCTAACCGTTCCCGCGCTCACGCCCGCTTGGTGCGCCAGCCTTCGGCGTAGGTTTCGCGGGCCTCGCGGGCATAGGGCACCGGCCCGACGGTGACGCGCAGGTCGAGCTGCTTGTGGCGCTCGACCGTCGTCTTCTTGGTGCCGCCGTTCTCCTCGCCCCAGGTCAGCGTCAGCTCGGTGCCGGGCTTGGCGTATTCCTCCTCGACGACGCCGAGCGACAGCATCGAGCGCTCGTTGTAGCTGTAGCCGGCGAACATCGAGGCGCCGACGATCTTGCCGCCGCTCTTGATCGCGTCGAAGGACGACGAGGCGTAGTTGGAGAGCGGCAGGTCGATGTATTTGTAGGCTTCGAGGCCCGGCTCGAACATCGAGCGGAAAACCTTGCCGACGTCGTCGCCGTTCCACGCGAAGGTGACCTTGCGGCGCCGCGTCTCGCCCGCCTTCTTCTCCAGGGCGCGGCGGCCGATGAAGTCGTGGTCGAACTTGACGAAGGTGCCGTAGCCGAGCTCGTGCGGCGTCATGTAGTAGTCTTCGATGTTGGACGAGACGAAGCTGCCGCCGAGCGAGCCGGTGGCTTCGTAGCCGTTGCCCGGCAGCCATTCGCGGTAGGGCTTCATCTTCTCGCCGGTGTAGACGGCGGGCAGCGGCGACGGGATCCAGCCCGATTCCAGCGTGTTCGTCGCATAGGCGCGGGCGCCGACCTGGACGATGCCGAATTCCTTGCCGGCCTCGACGATGGCGGCGCGGATCTCCTCGCCCTCGGCATAGGGGCCCCAGATCTCCCAGACCCGGCGCGCCGGCCATGCCGTGGCGCAGGGCGCGGACCTTGCGGCCGGCGATGTTGATCGCGTCCATGTGGAAGAACTTGATATCGGCGAACGGCCCGCCGTTGAGCTTGCGGATCACCTGCTCGGCATTGGGGCCCTGGATCTGATAGCGGTAGAACTTGCGCACCACCGGCTTGCCCATCGGGCGCGACGGCGAGCGGTCGTCCTTCTCGATGCTGACGTCGTAGCCGCCGGTCGCGGCGTGGAACTGGATCCAGTTCGCGGTCGGGGCGCGGCCGACGAACACCAGCTTGTTGACATCGAGATGGAACAGAATGCCGTCGCCGATGACGAAGCCGTCATAGCTGCAGGGCACGAACTGCTTGGCGCGGTTGACCGGAAAGTTCGCGAAGCTGTTGATCGCGAGATAGGAGAGCAGCTTGAGCGCGTCGGGGCCTTCGATGAAGAGGTCGACCATGTGGTGCGACTGGTCGAACAGCACGCAGGTCTCGCGCCAGGCGCGCTGCTCGTCGCGCCAGTTGGTGAACTCCGACGCCACCACCGGATAGACATAGGCGCCGAGCTGCGAATTGCGCAGCATGGTGACGGGATCGCCGGCGGCCTTCAGCGCTTCTTCGAGATTCTTGTACGTCATGACGTCCTCTTTCCTAGGTGAAAACCACCGTTCGCTTTCCGTTGATCAGGATGCGGTGTTCGGCGTGCCATTTCACGGCGCGCGCGAGCACCCGGCTTTCGATGTCGCGGCCCGCCGCGACGAATTCCTCGGCGGACAGCGCATGGGTGACGCGCTCCACCTCCTGCTCGATGATCGGTCCCTCGTCGAGATCGGCGGTGACGTAGTGCGCCGTCGCGCCGATCAGCTTCACGCCGCGCTCATGGGCGCGGTGATAGGGCCTGGCGCCCTTGAAGCCCGGCAGGAAGGAGTGGTGGATGTTGATGATGCGGCCCGGCATGCGGGCGCACATCTCGACCGACAGGACCTGCATGTAGCGCGCCAGCACGACGAGATCGATCTTCTCCTCAGCCACGATCTCGGACAGCGCCGCTTCCTGCGCCGTCTTGTTGTCCGGCGTCACCGGCATGTAGCGGAACGGGATGCCGCCGGCGGCCGCCACGTCCTCGAAATCGCGGTGGTTCGAGACGATGAGCGGCACCTCGATCGGCAGCGCGCCGATGCGCTGGCGATACAGGAGGTCGACCAGGCAATGGCCGAAGCGCGACACCAGGATCAGCGTCCGCGTCTTGCGCGCGGCGTCGTGGAAGGTCGCGTCCATGGCGAATTTATCGATCACGGGGGCGAAATCGCGGCGCAGCGTCTCGAGGCCGGCGCCATCTTCCGATGAGAAGTGGACGCGCAGGAAGAAGCGGCCATTGCCGCGGTCGCCGAACTGCGACGAGTCGACGATGTTGCAGCCATGCTCGAACAGGAAGCGCGTGACGTCCGCCACGATGCCCATGCGGTCGGGGCAGGAGACGGTCAGGGTGAAGGCCGGCCTGGTTTCGCCCGTTGTGCTCACGACGGCTCCGTTTCCAATTCCGCGACCAGGGCCGCCAGCCATTTGGCGGTGCGGGCCGAACCGCCGAACATATAGAAGTGTATGCCGGAGACCGCGCCGACGTCGGGGTCGCTCCAGCCGGCGGCGAGGGCGCGCAGCAGGGCGTCGGGCTTGGTCTCGCCCATCAGCTTGCCCATCGCGGCGCCGCGGGTTCTGAGCGCGCGCAGGGAATTTCCGACGCCGCAGCGCATCGCGAACTTCACCAGCGAGGCGGTGGAGGCGGGGCCGGCGACGCCGATCCGCACCGGCGCGTCGATGCCGGCGCGGCGGATGCGCAGCAGCCAGGCCAGGATGCCGTCGGCGTCGAAGCCGAACTGCGTAACGACCTGGGCATCGAGGCCGGCGGGCGCGCGCGAAGCGAACCTTGGCCAGAAGGGCGCGAGCATGGTCTCGTCGTCCACCGCGGGATGGCCTTCGGGATGGCCGGCGGAGCAGGACCGAAGTGATGCCGTGGCGCTGCAAGAGGCCGGTCTGCATCAGTTCCAGGCTGGAGGTGAAGGGGCCGCGCGGACGGTCGACGTCGCCGCTGATCACCAGCGCCCGGGTGACGGGCGGCGCGCTCCGCCAGGCGTCCGAGATGGGTGTCGAGCGCGTCGCGGCCGGCGAAGTTGCGCGCCGTCAGATGCGGCACCGGGTTGAAGCCCCGGGCGCGCAGGCGGCCGCAGGTTTCCTCGACGCGGCCGTAATCGTCGCCGGCGAGGAAGGTGACATGACGTCGATCCCGGACGCGAAGCCGGGCCTCAGCGCATCGACCACGGCGTCGTCGCGCGCCGTCACCTCGATCGAGCCGCGCGCCAGCAGCGAAGCGAGGCGCGGCGCGGCATGCGCCGCCGGGAGGGGTCTTGTAGCTTCCATCAGAGGCGATCCTGCGGCGCGAGATGACGAAGGATTCGTCCCAGAACCACAGCCCGCCATGCTTTTGGACGATGGCCTGGGTCGCTTCGAGTAGGCGTCGCTGGCCATCGCGCTGGCCAGCCTTCCGTCCTCGATCTGGGCGACGAAGATCGCCGCGTTCCACGCCGCCAGCAGGGTCGAGGTCCCCATATGGCTGCTGATCTCGTTGGGCAGGGGTGTGCATGTCGTAGCGGAACAGCGAGCGGGCGTCGGAATTGGCGGTGAAGGTGAGGTCGCGCGCGTCCTTGCCCAGCTCGGCCTTCACGGCGCGCAGCAGGGCGTGACGGTCGACGGTGAACGGATTCTCGTCCGGCCCAGATCGTGCGGATGAGCTCGAGGCCCGGGATCGTCGCCATGCGACTGGATGCCGAGCAGCCGGCCACCGGGACCCAGCGCGCGCACCAGGGGCGCGATGACGCGGCGGGCGCGGAAGTCGAGCGTCGAGCGGGCGCGATAAGCCAGCGAGGCGATCACCAGGTCGTAATCGGCGCGCGGCGCGCCCTGGCGCGGCCGGACCGCGTCGAGCAGGAATTTGTAGTCGTCGCGGTAGATCACCAGCACGACCGGCTTTTCGTAGACCGGATTGCCGGAGCGCGGGCTGATCGCGGCGCCCCAGTCTGCGACAGGAAGGGCTGGAGCTCGGCAATCTGGCGCTCGAAATCGTGCGAGGTGTCGCCGGTGAGCGCGAGCTCGTGCCACACCAGGCTGGTCGCCGCCGCCACCGAGGCGGGCGTCAGCCACGGTGCCCTCGGTGTAGTTCATGTTGGTCATGACGAGGCAGGTGGCGGGATGCTCGAAGAAGCGGTCGGGGCATCTTTTCGAGCGTCAGGCGCACGTCCTCGACGCTGATCTGCTTGCCGACGATGTGGAACGGCACGGCCGGGAAGCGGTGGTGCATCGCCCGCATCACGCGGGCGAGGATCGTGCCGTCGCCGACGCCGGCGACGAACACGCGGACCGCCGGCGGGCGCGGATGGATGTTGGCGAGCTCGTGGCTGATGCGCTCGGCGACCACCCATTTCTCGCTGCAGTGGTGACGAAGAGGAGATATTTCTGGCGGTTGTCGTAGAGGCGGAAATTCGCCTCGGTCTCGCGCGACGGCACCGGGAACGGGGCGCGGGTGCCGCGGGCCTGGCCGCTCGCCAGCCGCGACGGCTTGCGGCGCAGGGGCGTCTCGACGCTGCGCATGAAGTCCTGCATCCGCGCCAGCGTCTCATGGGTGACGCGCCCGCCGGTGCGCAGGCGCGTCATCAGCTTGCCGTCGTTGATCGCGAGGCGGCCGAAGGTGGATTCGGCCAGGCCGTGGCGGCGGCAGTAGTCCGATATCTCTTCAAGAAGCGCCTGGCTTTCCAAGTCGCGCCTTCCCCGGTTCTGGTCCTCGGCGCGATTGGTATGCGTCGCGTACGAATTCGTCAAGAGTATCCCTGCCCAAGAATTTAGTGGGCAGTCAGTGGGACGCCGGATGTGTCCCACGCTCCGGAATGGCGCAACGGTGGCGATTTGGAGATATCGGCGGAGGCGTGGGCAGCCGCTTTTTAGGAGCAGTTTCGGGCGTCCGCGCTGCCCACTTGCCCACCGGATGCGTTCCCATGGCGGCGGCATCGTCCGCGGCAGGGTGGGCGGTGGGACGGCTAGGGGCCGGGCTCGCCGGCGGCGCGGGCGCGCGCGACGAGGCTCTGCTCGGCGCCGGCGACGACGCTGCGGATCGCCACCACCATGCGACGAGCAGAAACGGATGACGGCGTACATGCTGAGGATCGCGAGGCGCAGATCGCCGGTGACGTCGCTGATCAGGCCGACGGTGTAGGGCCCGAGGCCTAAGCCCAGCATCGTCATCCCCAGCGTCAGCGCCGCCGCCGCGAATGCCGCGCATGCGCGGCAGCACCAGCTCCTGGGTCGCGGCAGCGATGCCGGCGAGCCAGGCGGTGACGATGGTGCCGAGCAGCAGCCACCATGCCAGCATGATCTCGAGCGTCGGAGCGGCGAACATGATGGGCGCGATCGGCACCGAGCCGATCATCGCGACCAGCGAGACATAGAGCCGGCCGCGCGGCGAGCGGCGCCGCGCCCAATCCGCCAGCACGCCGCCGAGATAGGTGCCGAGCAGGCCGGCGGCGGCCGCGACGATCCCCATCTCCAGCCCGACGCGGGCGAGCGGCAGCTTGTAGGTGATCACGGCATAGAACGGCGCCCAGGAGGTCAGGCCGTATTGAGCACCATGTTAGCGCGCTGGCGCTCAGCAGCGCCACCAAGGCGGGCGACTTGAAGATGAGCGTGTAGGCCGGCGCATCGCGCAGCCGAAGCGTCTGGGCCAGGAGAACACGCCGTAGAGGCGATGCCGAGCGCCGTCCACTGCACGGTGTGGCTGGTGATCTCCAGGCCGGCGAGATGGAACAGGACGTGGCGCTTGGCCGGCGGCGCCACGCCATTGGTGAAGGCCATCAGCCCCACGCGGCGGCGACGATCGCGGCGAGGACGAGAACATGGGTCAACCAGACGCGGCGGGGCGCCTTCCACACGACCAGATTCACCAGCGTCAGCGGCGGCAGGATGGCGAGAAGCTCGGACAGGAAGGTCGGCCAGGGGCGGGCCAATTGGAGCTGCGGCAGGCCGTCGATGGCGCCGCGCGCCGGCTCGCGGACGAACCAGAGGAGGACCGCGACGAGCAGACCGGGGGCGCCGACGATGACGAAGGCGGCCTGCCACGCCTTGAGGCCGAGCGGCGCCGGGCCGGCGCCGAACCAGCCCTGCCACAGATCGGACGATGCCGCCGCCGATCCACAGCGAGGCGCCGAGGCCGAAGGAGACGCCCAAGAATAGATCGCGATCGCGGTGGCGCGCTTCTCTTGGGGAAATAGTCGGAGATCAGCGAATAGGAGGCGGAATTGGCGCTGGCCTCGCCGACCCCGACGCCCATCCGCGCCGCCGCGAGCTGGGTGAGGTTGACGGCGAAGCCGCTGAAGATCGTCATCAGCGACCAGCCGAACAGGCCGAGCGCCATCAGCTTGCCGCGCAGCCACACGTCGGAGACGCGGCCCAGGGGAATGCCGAACAGCGAATAGAACACCGCGAAAGTGGTGCCGTAGAGCAGGCCGATCTCCGCATCCGACAGGCCGAGATCGGCTTTGATCGGACCGGCAAGGATGGTGAGGATCTGCCGGTCGACCAAGCTGAATGCCAGCGACGCGGTGAGGACGGCGAGGACGTACCAGCGGTAGCGCCCGGGAGCAGGTGGCGGTGCGTTCCGACTCACCGCTCGCCCAACGGCCCGGTGCCCGGCTTGGCCGGCGAAACCGCGTTCTGGTCGGTCCAGGCCTGGATCGCGGCGCCGTTCTTGGCGTCGAGCTCGGAATGGCGGCTGATGGCGTAACGCTCCGACGCCAGGAGGCGCTCCTGCGACGGCTGGAAGGCCGGGATCACATAGCGCGCGAACAGCTCGTAATGCTTGCGCGTCGCCTCCCAGCTCGCGAAGTCGTTCGCCACCATCAGGTAGGAGCCGAAGCCGCCCGACTGCGCCTGGAGCTTCTTGATGTGCGCGATCGCATCGTCGGGCGTGCCGATGATCGCGACGCCGCCCTCGGTGAACCAGGCGAGCTGTTCCTCGAAGGTCTTGCCGCTGACCCGCAGCGTCGGCAGCGCCAGGACTTCCTGGGTGTAGCGGACGAAATGATGCAGGCCGTATTTCACGTCCTCGATCGCTTGGCGGCGGGTCTCGGCGATGTGCATGAAGCCGACCAGGCGCCACTGCTTCTGGTCGACCTTCTGATTGTGCTTGGCGGCTTCCGCCTCGGCGCGGTCCCAGTGATGGCGCATGAGGTTCAGGTCCTCGCGCATCAGGGCACCGAGCGAGAGGATGCCGAGGCCGTGCCGGCCGGCCAGCATCGAACCGGCCGGTGAGGTCGAGGCCGCGACGCAGATGTCGAAATCCGAATAGGGCGCGAGCTGGCACTGCGCGTCGACCAGATTGTAGCGGTCGGTCTTCACGGTCACCGTCTTGCCGCGGAGGAGATCGAGCACGACGCCGACATCGTGATCCAGCGCGGGACGAAGCTGCTTGGGCTCCAGCCCGATCATCGTGGCGTCGGTGGGCAGCGAGCCGGGGCCGAAGCCCAGCATCACGCGGCCGCGCAGCAGATGGTCGGCGAGGATGATGCGGTCGGCGACCCAGAGGGGATTGTGGTACGGCAGGGAGACGACGCCCGGCCCGAGCTTGATGTGCTTGGTCAGTGCCCCCACGTAAGACAGGAACTGGATCGGCTCGGCGATGATCTCGGCGCCGCCCGAATGGTGCTCGCCGATCCAGGCTTCGTCGTAGCCGAGATCGTCGAGCAGCCGGATGGTGTCGACGTTGCGCTGCAAGGAGGACGTCGCGTTCTGCGTCGCGGGCGCGTTGAACGGCGGCATGAAGATGCCGAAGCGGGTCTTGCTCATGGACGTTCCTCGGTTTTTCCTTGTCTGGCGCGAATGTTAGGCATCGCCCGCGACGCGTGGCAAGGCGTGCGCGGATGGGCGGATTCGACTGCGCGGAGAAGCGGGTTTGCCGCGCCGGATTGCGCCACGCTCGCGCTCCAAGGAGAGCGGCGATGACGAGCGCGGAAACGTCCGGCAGCGGGGCCGTGCGCAGCGTGCGCGCCGCGGTCAACTATCTCGCGCCGATGACGGCGCGGCCGCGCTACCACGCCAACGACCAGAGACGCGACAATCTCGTGCTCGATCCGCGGACCGTGCGCATCGAGGATCTGCGCGGCACGCCGACCGCGCTGGACATCGAAGGCTTCGCGCTCCTGCCGCACCAAAGCGCGGTCGCCGATTTCCGCGACGAGGCCGAGGTCGCGCGGCTGTGCACGCCGGAAGTCGAGCGCCTGTTGCTGGCGGCGACCGGCGCCGACCGCGTGGTGGTGACGGGCAAGGGCATATTGCGCTTCGCCGAGGGCTCACCGCTGTCGGGGGCGCTGTTCAATTCGCGCCCGGCGCGCTTCATCCATATCGACGTCAGCGATCCGACCGCGCAGGCCTTCGCCGAGCGGGCGCAGCCGGACGGCGCGGCGCCGCGCCGCTTCGCGCATTACAATGTGTGGCGGGTGCTGTCGGCGCCGCCGCAGGACGTGCCGCTGGCGCTGTGCGACGCGCGCAGCCTCGATCCGGGCGATCTGGCGTCCGCCGACGCGGTGTTCGACTCGGCCGGCGCGCCGGAGTGGTCGTTCGAAGGCCTCCTGGTGCGCCACAACGCGGCGCACCGCTGGTGCTATTTTTCCGGCATGACGCGCGACGAGGTCCTGGTGTTCAAGACCAATGACAGCGATCCGGCGCGGGCACATCACGTGCCGCACAGCGCGTTCGACGATCCCGCCTGCCCGGCGGGCGTCGCCCCGCGCGTCAGCATCGAGATGCGGGCTATCGCCTATTGGCTGTGAATCCTAGACGCAGTTTGTATTGAGACTACCCATCAAACCCCGTCATGGCCGCCCTCGTGGCGGCCACCCATACTCCCAACCGATGCAGATGCGTCTATGGATCGCCGCCACGAGGGCGGCGATGACGGAATTGGATTGATTCAATTCTTTCCAAAACGGCTCTAAACGCCGATCACGATCTTGCCGAAATGGGCGCCGGCGGCCAGATGGGCGTAAGCCTGGGCGGCGTCGTCGAACGCGAAGACGCGGTCGATCGCCGGCTTGATCGCGTTGACCGTCATCGCCGTCAGCAGGTTCTCGAACATGGCGCGGCTGCCGACATAGATGCCGTGCAGGCTGGCGCCCTTGAACATCAGGGCATAGGGCATGGTGTCGCCCTCGCGCCCCGCAAGGACGCCGATCAGGGCGATCTTGCCGCCATAGGCCACCGCCTGGAACGACTTGGCGAGCGTGCCGACGCCGCCGACCTCGACGACATGGTCGACGCCGCGCCCGCCGGTCAGCGCCAGCACTTCCGTTTCCCAATCGGGCGTCTTCTTGTAGTTGATCAGGCCCGCGGCGCCGAGGCGTTTGGCGTGTTCGAGCTTTTCGTCATGCGACGAGGTGACGATGACGCGGGCGCCGGCGGCGCGGGCGAGTTGCAGCGCGAAGATCGAAACGCCGCCGGTGCCGAGCACGAGCACGCTGTCGCCCGGCTTGACGGCGCGGCCGCTGACCATCAGCGCGTTCCACGCCGTCACCCCGGCGCAAGGCAGCGTTGCGGCCTCTTCGAAGGACAGGGTGTCGGGTATCGCGACGAGCCCGTCCTCGTGCAGCACGACATATTGCGCCAGCATGCCGTCGACCGGCGGACCGCCGAGGGCGGGATGGGGCCGCGCCGGCGGCCCGTCGATCCAGCCCTGGAAGAAGGTGCCGGCGACGCGGTCGCCGGTCTTGAAGCGGGTGACGCCGCCGCCGACGCCCGAGACCTCGCCCGCGCCGCAGGACAGCGGAATCAGGTCGCCGCCGCCCGGCGGCCCGGGATAGACGCCGCGAAGCACCGCGAGGTCGCGGTAGTTCAGCGACGTCGCCCGCACCCGCACCAGGACCTGGCCGCGGCCCGGTACGGGATCGGGACGCTCGACACGGCGCAGGCCGTCCACGCCCGTGGCGCCCCTGGCGATCTCATAGGCTTTCATGCGGGCCCGGCTCCGTCAGGCGTCGCGGCGCGGCGCCTTGGCTTGCGGCGAGACATGCGTGTTGCGGTAGTCGCGCGGGCTGGTGCCGTAGTGATCGCGGAACACGCGCGCGAAATGCGTCGCGTTGTTGAAGCCCCAGCCGAAGGCGATCTCGGTGATCGTGCGGCGCTGCCACAGGACGTCGGAGAGCTGGCGGCCGCACTCCTCGATGCGGCGGCGCAGGATGAAGCTGGATACGGTCTCGCGCTCGTTCGCGAACAGGACGTGGAGATAGCGCGGCGAAATGCCGAACGCCGCCGCCACCGAGCGCACATTGAGCTCGGGATTGCGCAGATTCGCCTCGATGTAGCGCTTGATCTGGATGCGGCGGGCGCCGACGATCGCGGTTTCCGCCACCACCATGCCGCGGCTCGCGGTCCACGACGTCGCGAAGACGTCGAGCAGGCTGTCGGCGATGCGCGAGCCGAGCTCCGGCGGGAAGCCCTGCTCGGCCTGCTCCCACACGCTGCGCAGCATCAGCGAGGTGGTGCGCGACAGGCCGCTCGAGCCCGACAGCTTGATGCCGACGACGTCTTCGGGGGTCGGCAGGTGCTTGCGCAGATCGTCGGCCGCGACGATCAGCACCAGCGTGCTGCAGGGATTTTCGTAGGCGAGGGAATAGGGCAGCGTCGAGTCGCTGAGGACGAGGTCGCCCTCGTCGAGCAGCGCGTCGTGGCCTTCCTGGCGGACCAGGAGCTGGCCCTGCAACTGCACGTGCAGGAAGTATTTGTGCTCGTCGAGCCGGGCGGCCTGGGATTTGGATCGCCGGACCGTGGCGGGCTTGGAGATCGCGTTGGCCATCTTCAGGCGGCCATATTGCAGGCAGCGCACTTCGGCGTCGAAGTCGCCCGCGTCGGTCGGGCGCGTTTCCAGCGGCGCGAAGACATCGCTGATCACGTCGTTCCAATAGGCCACCTTCGCCGACGACGCCATGCCATGCGTCGAATAGGTATGCATGCGTTCGTTCCTCCCGGTATTTCTGTTCTTTTATTTTTTCCGACGATACCAACTAATTTGCTCCACATACAATCGGCAAAAGGCGGCCCACCGACGCGCGCCGGTGGGCAGCGGACCGGAGCGCTGCGGCGCAGCACGTCCCCGCAGGCGGCCCTCCGGGCCGGGTCGAGATTCGGCTGCGTTGCCTGGGGCCGGGCTGTTCCTGTAAGAGCGATGGCCGCGCCGGCGAAGGAGAGTGCTTGAAAACCGCAACGCTGACACGAGCCCCGGCGCCCGCGCGCAAACCGGCCGACCGCGGCGAGGGCGGCGTCGCGCGCGGCGGGCTCGAAGACTCCGTCGGCTTTCACCTGCGCATGGCGTTCCTCGCGGTCTCCCGCCACTTCACCGGCGCGACGGCGCGGCTGGACCTGACCCAGAAGCAGACCGGCGTGCTGTGGATGATCGGCGCCAATGCCGGCATCTCGCAGACCAAGCTCGCCAGCGCGCTCAGCATGGACCGCGCCTCGATGATGGCGATCATCGACCGGCTCGACCACCGCCAGCTCCTGATCCGCGAGCGCTCCGACCGCGACGGGCGCCGCCAGGAGCTCTATCTCACGCCCAAGGGCCAGAAGGTCCTGGCGCAGTCGAAGGCCGCGGTCGCCGAGCACGAGAAATGGATCGCGGCGCATTTCGACAAGGACGAGCTCGCCGCTCTCCTAGCCCTGCTGCACCGCATCGAGCTGTAGAGGCTAGTGTCCTGAATCAGAAGTTCACATCACTCCGTGTCATCCGCCGCGAATGCGGCGGACCCAGGTGAAACCTGCATTGCTGTAGCAAGTGTCAACTGGGTGGCCCGCAGTCGCGGGCCATGACACCTTTGGTTGAACGCGGCGAACTTCAGACTCGGGACACTAGTGGCGCCGGGCCTTGGCGGTGCTCTCGCGGCGGTGTTCCTCGAAGGCGAGGCGCTTGGGATCGACCGGCCCCTCGGGCAGCGCCGACAATATCTCGCCGAAGATCTCGCGCAGCTCGTCCTTGAATTCGGGATGCGGGAAGATGTGCAGGTCGTTGCGGCGGATGCCGGCGAGCACCTTCTCGCCGACCTCGACCGGGTCCATCCCGACCCCGTGGATGTCGGCGAGCCGGCTCATGAAGGTCGCATCGACCGGGCCCTTGTTGCGCGACAGCGCCTCCGGCCGCACCTTGTCGCTCTCGTAGATCGCGCTGTTGACGAGGCCGGGGCACAGCACCGAGACGCCGATATTGTAGGGCGCCAGATTCCACCGGAGGCTCTCGGTCAGGCCGCGCACCGCGAATTTCGAGGCGGTGTAGATGCCGGCGGCGGGGCCGGTGATGAACGAGGCCATCGAGGCGGTGTTGACGATCTGGCCGCCCTGGCCGTGCGCCTTGATCCGCGGCACGAAGGTGCGCACGCCGTTGATCACGCCGCCGAGATTGACGCCCATCACCCAGTCCCAGTCCTCATAGGTGCACTCGTCCATTGGCGCGAACAGGTTGATGCCGGCATTGTTGCAGACGACATGGATGGGGCCGTAGACGCGCTCGGCCTCGTCGGCGGCGGCCGCCATCGCGGCGCGGTCGGTGACGTCGAGCACGAGCGGATGGACGCGCAGATTGGTGGCGGAGAAATGCGTCATCGCCGAATCGAGGTGATCGCGGCGGATGTCCGCGATCACCACCTTCATGCCGGCGGCGGCGAACACCTTGGCCATGCCGAGGCCGATGCCGCTGGCGCCGCCGGTGATGAAGGCGGTCTTGCCTTCGACGATCCTCATGGCTTGCGGCCTCCCATGGTCCCTCGCGGGTCCGCTCTTGGCGGCGGACCTTGCATTCTTTGGCGCGCTGCGAGATTCCCGCGCCGGTCGCGCCGCTACTCCACCGCCTGCGAACTAAAAGCCGCTGTTGCAGGAAGCCCCAAAAACCGGGGCAAATTGAACGTTGGCGCGCCCCCTGCTATCGATACGACAGGCCGGCACGAAGCCGCCACAGGACGCCGCATGACGCTGGTACGGCCCTTCGACGCGATCGGACTCGGCGACCGCCTGTCGGTCGGCGGCAAGGGCGCCAATCTGGGCGAGCTGGCGCGCGCCGGCATTCCGCTGCCGCCGGGCTTCGTCGTGACGACGGCGGCGTTCGAGCAGTTCCTCACCGCGACGGACGGCGACGGCGCCATCCGCCGCGCGATCGGGGCGCTCGCAGCCGACGATATTGCCGCGATCGGCGAGGCCAGCGCCGCAATCCGCGCGCGGATCGAAGGCGCGCCCCTGCCCGCCGATATCGCGGACGCCATCGCGGCGGCGCATGCGGCGCTGTGCGGCGGCGAGGCGCGGCTGCCGCTGGCGGTGCGCTCCAGCGCCACGAGCGAGGACGGCGAGGATGCGAGCTTCGCCGGGCTTCAGGACACCTATCTGTGGCTGCGCGGCCTCGATCAGGTGCGGGAGCATGTCCGCCGCTGCTGGGCCAGCCTCTACAGCGTCGAATCCCTCAACTACCGCCTGCGCCTCAAGCTGCGCGAGGAGGCGCTGGCGATGGGCGTGGTGGTGCAGCGCATGGTGGATTCGCGCTGCTCCGGCGTGATGTTCACGCGCAGCCCGACGACCGGCGACCGCTCGGTCATCGCCATCGAGGGCAGTTACGGCCTCGGCTCGGCGATCGTCGGCGGCGAGGTCACGCCGGACAAGTACATCGTCAACAAGGTGACCGGCGAAATCGCCGGCCGGATGATCGCGCATAAAACAGTGCAGCACATTCCCGATTTCGAGGCCGGCGGCGTCGTGCCGGCGGCGGTTGCCGCCGCGGAGTGCGCCCTGCCCTGCCTTGCCGATGCGGAGATCGCGGCGCTGGCGCAGATCGGCCGGCGCGTCGAACGCCATTACGGCCGGCCGCAGGATATCGAATGGGCGATCGCGCGCGGGCCGCAGGCGGAAATCTTCCTGCTGCAGAGCCGGCCCGAGACCGTGTGGAGCAAGCGCGACGCCCAGCCGGTCGCGGCGCCCAAGGCGGCGGCGGTCGATCACGTCTTCGCGGCGTTCAGCCGCAACCGGTGAGCCGAGCGATGAATCTCACGCGCGACGACGTGCAGGAAATCATCGGCCTGCTGGATTCCTCGCCGTTCGACGAGCTGCGGCTGGAGACCGGCGCCTTCAAGCTCACCCTGAAGCGGTCGGGCGCCGGCGGCTGGACGCAGGAGAACGAGACGCCGGCGGCGCCGGCCACGCCGCTGCCGGCGGCGACGGCGAAGGCGGCCGTCGCGCTGGAGCCCGGAACGGTCGCGATCCGGCCGCCGCTGATGGGAACCTTCTATCGCGCGCCCAAGCCTGGCGCGGCGCCCTTCGTGGAGATCGGATCGCTGGTCGAGCCGGACACCGCGATCGGCATCGTCGAGACCATGAAGCTGATGAATTCGGTGCCGGCCGGGGCGCGCGGCACCATCGTGGCGATTCTCGCCGAGAACGGCGAATACGTCGAGCAGGACCGCGTGCTGATGATCCTGCGGCCATGATCCGGCGCCTCCTGATCGCCAACCGCGGCGAGATCGCGGTGCGCATCATCGCCACCTGCCGCCGGCTCGGGATCGAGAGCGTGCTGGCGGCGTCGGCGGCGGACCTCGCCGCGCTGCCGGCGCGGCTGGCCGACCGCACGGTCTGCATCGGACCGGCACCCTCGGCGCAGAGCTATCTGAATGCCGGCGCCATCGTGGCGGCGGCGCGCGACGCGGCGTGCGACGCGATCCATCCCGGCTACGGCTTTCTGTCGGAAAGCATCGTGCTGGCGGCGGCGGCGCGGCAAGCCGGGATCGTCTTCATCGGACCGACCGAAGCCCAGCTCGCCGGCGTCGGCGACAAGCTACGGGCGCGCGAGCTGGCGGCGGCAGCCGGATTGCCCGTGGTGCCGGGCGGCGCGGCGCGCTCGGCCGCGGAAGCGGCGGACATCGTGAAGCGGATCGGCTGCCCGATCCTGGTCAAGGCGGTCGGCGGCGGCGGCGGCCGCGGCATGAAGCTGCTGAGCGATCCCGCCAGGACGGGCGAAACCATCGCGATGGCGATGGCGGAAGCCGAAGCGGCGTTCGGCGACGGGCGCGTCTATCTCGAGCGCTTCGTGGGCCGGGGGCGGCATGTCGAAGTGCAGCTGATCGGCGACGGCGATACGGTCGTCGCGCTCGGCGACCGCGATTGCTCGATCCAGCGGCGCTACCAGAAACTGGTCGAGGAGGCGCCGGCGCCAGCGCTGGACGAGAACTTACGCGCGCGCCTGCACGAAGCCGCCGCCGCTTTCGGGCGCGCCCTTGCCTATCGCGGTCTCGGCACCGTCGAATTCCTGGTCGATGCGGGGCGGGGCGAATTCTATTTCCTGGAGATGAACGCGCGCATCCAGGTGGAGCATCCGGTCACCGAGGCGGTCACCGGGCTCGATCTCGTCGCCGAGCAGATCGCGGTGGCCGAAGGGCGCAAGCTGCGGCCGGCGCTGCACGGCATCGCGCCCCAGGGCCATGCCATCGAATTCCGCGTCAACGCCGAGGACAGCGGGCGGGACTTCCGCCCCAGCCCGGGGACCGTGACCAAGGCCGTGTTTCCCGCCGGCGACGGCATCCGCGTCGATACCCATGTCGAAGCCGGTTCGGCGATGCCGCCGTTCTACGATTCGCTGGTGGCCAAGATCATCGTGCATGCCGAGGACCGGCCGGCGGCGCTGGCGCTGGCGCGCCGCGCGCTGGCCGGCTGCCGCATCGAGGGCATCGCGACCAATCTCGATATGCACCGCGCCCTGCTGGACGACGGCGAATTCGCGCGCGGCGGCGTCGACACCGCGTATTTCGCCCGCTTCTGGCGCGGCGGCGGCGCGGCGCCGCGATGAGCCGGATCGCCGGCGTCATCCTGGCGGGCGGCGCCGGCACGCGGATCGGCGGCGACAAGGCGCTGGTGCCGTTCGGCGCCGGCACGCTGCTGGACGCCGCGATCGCGCGGGTGGAAAGCCAGGTGTCGGCGCTGGCGCTGAGCGTGCCGCGGGCCGACGCGGCGGCCTATCGCGCCCGCTTCGCCGGCCCGCTGCTGTTCGATGCCGCCGCCGAACGGGCCGGACCGCTGGCCGGCATCGTCGCGGGGCTGGAGTGGCTGGGCACGCTGGATGACACGGGGTGGCTCGCGACGTTTCCCTGCGACACGCCGTTCCTGCCGCGCGATCTGGTGGCGCAATTGTCGGCGGGCGCGGGCCGGGCGCCGGTCGCGGCGCGCGACGGCAGCCGCCTACACGGCGTCTGCGCGCTGTGGCCGCTCGATTGCCTGTCCCAACTACGCGAAGGCGTGACGCGGGGAACCTTGCGCAGCGTCCGCGGCGCGCTCGACGCGCTCGGCGGCACGGCACGCGACATCGCCGGTGACGCGGACGCGTTCTTCAACGTCAACACGAAAGACGATCTGGCGAAGGCGGAGCAGATCGCGGCGCGCGCGCCATAGGGGTCAGTCCCCGATCAGCGGCAGGGCCTTGTGCACCAGGGGGTTGAGCTTGCCGGTGTCGGCGCGGGCGAGCTTGAGGAAATCGCCGCGCATGCGGGGATCCCAGTATTTGCGGATGTGGTCGCCGATGCCGGCGACGGCGCGCGCCTCGCCCTGCGCCGCGAAGAAGCCGGCGATCTGGTTGGCCATGTAGATCAGCTTGTCGTCAGTCGACATGGGCGGCGACGCCGATGCGTTCGGGATGGGTGAAGACCTCGAAACTGTCGTCGCGCGCGATCGCGACGAGCGTGATGTTTGCGGCTTCCGCCGTGCGCAGCGCCAGCGCGGTCGGGACCGAGACCGCGACGATCACCGGACAGCCGATCATCGCCGTCTTCTGCACCAGCTCGATCGAGACGCGGCTGGTCAGCACGACGACGCCGGCCGAGGCCGATCTCCCCGTCCGCGCCAGGGCGCCCGCGAGCTTGTCGAGCGCGTTGTGGCGGCCGACGTCCTCGCGCACCGCGACGAGCGCGCCGTCCAACCAGAAGCCGGCGGCGTGCACGCCCTTGGTCAAGGCGTTCAGCGTCTGCTCGCCGCGCAGCAAGGCCATGGCGCGGAAGATCTCGTTCGAGCCGATGTGGAGCGCCGAAGCGACGGCGGGCGGCGGCCGCGTCGCGGCTTCGAGGCTTTCGATGCCGCACAGGCCGCAGCCGGCGGGGCCGGCGATGCGGCGGCGGCGGGCGAGCAAGGCCTCGTCACGGCCCGGTGCCAGCGTCATGCGCAGTTCGCGCCCGTTCGGCAGATCGACGATCTCCAGCTCCGCGATCTCGGACGGCGCGGCGACGATGCCTTCGGTGAGCGAGAAGCCGATAGCGAAGTCTTCGAGGTCGGACGGCGTCGCCATCATCACGGCATAGGTGTCGCGGCCATAGGTGAAGGCGATGGGCGTCTCTTCCGGCAGGGCGCGGCTGCCCTCGCTGTCGCCGGCGCGGCCGATCAGACGGCGGCGGGCGCGGACGCTGGCCGGCATCGTCATTCCGCCGCCGGCGCCGCGATCTGGCGGCTGTCCGCGCTGTGCTTGCGGTAGGCTTCCTGCCATTCGGTCGGCCCGTTGGAGGGCGCGACCTGGACCGCCGTCACCTTGTATTCGGGGCAGTTCGTCGCCCAGTCCGAATATTCCGTCGTGACGACATTGGCCTGGGTGTCGGGCATGTGGAAGGTGGTGTACACGACGCCGGGCGCGACGCGGTCGGTGATCAGGGCGCGCAGCGCGGTCGCGCCGGCGCGGCTTTGCAGCTTGACCCAGTCGCCGTCGCGGATGCCGCGTTCCTCGGCGTCGTGGGGATGGATCTCCAGCCGGTCCTCGTTGTGCCAGGCGACATTGGCGGTGCGCCGCGTCTGGGCCCCGACATTGTACTGGCTGAGGGTGCGCCCGGTGGTGAGCAGCAGCGGGAAGCGCGGGCCCACTTTCTCGTCGGTCGCGATGTATTCGGTGAGGACGAAATTGCCCTTGCCGCGCACGAAATTGCCGATGTGCATGACCGGCGTGCCCTCCGGCGCCTTGTCGTTGCACGGCCACTGGATCGAGCCGAGCTCATCGAGCCGCTCATAGCTCACGCCCTTGAAGGTCGGCGTCAGGCGCGCGATCTCGTCCATAACCTGCGACGGATGCTCGTAGGGCATCGGCAGGCCCATCGCCTCGGCGAGGCGCAGCGTGACCTCCCAGTCGGCGAGGCCGGTCTTCGGCGTCATCACCTTGCGCACGCGCTGGATGCGGCGCTCGGCATTGGTGAAGGTGCCGTCCTTCTCCAGGAAGGTCGAGCCCGGCAGGAAGACATGGGCGTAGTTCGCGGTCTCGTTGAGGAAGAGGTCGTGGACCACGACGCATTCCATCGCCGCGAGGCCGGCGGTGACGTGCTGGGTGTTGGGGTCGGACTGCAGGATGTCCTCGCCCTGGATGTAGATGCCTTTGAAGCGGCCGTCGACCGCGGCGTCGAGCATGTTGGGGATGCGCAGGCCCGGCTCGTCGTCCAGCGCCCCGCCCCAGACCGATTCGAACAGCGCGCGGGTCGCGGCGTCCGAGATGTGGCGGTAGCCGGAAAGCTCGTGCGGGAACGAGCCCATGTCGCAGGCGCCCTGGACGTTGTTCTGGCCGCGCAGCGGATTCACCCCGACGCCGCGGCGGCCGATATTGCCGGTCGCCATGGCGAGGTTGGCGATCGCCATCACGGTGGTCGAGCCCTGGCTGTGCTCGGTGACGCCGAGGCCGTAATAGATCGCCGAATTGGGCCCCTTGGCATAGAGCCGGGCGGCGGCGCGCAGGTCGGCGGCGGGCACGCCGGTGAAGGCCTCGGTCGCCTCGGGGCTGCGCGACGGCTCGGCGACGAACGCGGCCCATTCGGCGAAGCTGTCGGCATCGCCGCGCTCGCGCACGAAATCCTGGGCGATCAGGCCTTCGGTGACGATGACATGCGCCAGCGCGGTCAGGACGGCGACATTGGTGCCGGGGCGCAGCGGCAGATGGTAGTCGGCGGCGACGTGCGGCGTGTGCACCAGATCGATGCGGCGCGGATCGACCACGATGAGGCGGGCGCCGGCGCGCAGGCGCTTCTTCATGCGCGAGGCGAACACCGGATGGCCGTCGGTAGGGTTGGCGCCGATCACCATGATGACGTCGGCCTCCTCCACGGAGTCGAAATCCTGGGTGCCGGCGGAGGTGCCGAAGGTCTTGGACAGGCCGTAGCCGGTCGGCGAATGGCAGACGCGGGCGCAGGTGTCGACATTGTTGTTGCCGAAGACGTGGCGCACCAGCTTCTGGACGAGATAGGCTTCTTCGTTGGTGCAGCGCGACGAGGTGATGCCGCCCAGCGCACCGCGGCCGTAAGCCGCCTGGATGCGCTTGAACTCCGAAGCGGTGTGGGCGAACGCCTCCTCCCAGCTCACCTCGCGCCACGGATCGGTGATCTTCGACCGGATCATGGGCTTCAGGATGCGGTCGCGGTGCTGGGCATAGCCCCAGGCGAAGCGGCCCTTGACGCAGGAATGGCCGTGATTGGCTTTGCCGTCCTTGTGCGGCACCATGCGGACGACTTCCTCGCCGCGCATCTCGGCCTTGAAGGTGCAGCCGACGCCGCAATAGGCGCAGGTGGTGACCGCGGAATGCTCCGGCTGGCCGATGTCGATCACCGATTTCTCGATCAGCGTCGCGGTCGGGCAGGCCTGGACGCAGGCGCCGCAGGAGACGCATTCGGACTCGAAGAAGGATTCCGCGGCGCCGGCGGTGACGCGGGATTCGAAGCCGCGGGCTCCGATGGTGAGCGCGAAGGTGCCCTGCACTTCCTCGCAGGCGCGCACGCAGCGCGAGCACACGATGCATTTGGAGGGATCGTAGGTGAAATAGGGGTTGGACTCGTCTTTCTCGGCGGCGAGATGGTTCTCGCCGTCATAGCCGTAGCGCACGTCGCGCAAGCCCACCGCGCCCGCCATGTCCTGCAATTCGCAGTCGCCATTGGCGGCGCAGGTCAGGCAGTCGAGCGGATGGTCGGAGATGTAGAGCTCCATCACGCCGCGGCGCAGCTTCTTCAGCCTTTCGCTCTGGGTACGGACCTTCATGCCGGCGGCGACCGGCGTGGTGCAGGAGGCCGGCGTGCCGGGCCGCCCGTCGATCTCCACCAGGCAGAGGCGGCAGGAGCCGAAGGCTTCGAGGCTGTCGGTCGAGCACAGCTTGGGGACCTCGACGCCGGCCAGCATCGCGGCGCGCATGATCGAGGTGCCTTCCGCCACCTCGACCGCCTTGCCGTCGATGGCCAGGCGCACGCGCTTGTCGGACTTTGGCGCGGGCGTTCCGTAATCGATTTCTTCCACCAGACTCATCGCGGCCTAAAATCCTCAGGAAAATGGTCGATGGCGCTGAGCACCGGATAGGGCACGAAGCCGCCCAACGCACAGAGCGAACCGGACTTCATAGTATCGCACAAATCGCGCAGCAGCGCCATTTGCGCGCCACCCGCGGGTTCCTTGACGATCTTGTCGATGGTCTCCATCCCGCGCCGCGAGCCGATGCGGCAGGGCGTGCATTTTCCGCAGGATTCGATGGCGCAGAACTCCATCGCGAAGCGCGCCTGGCGCGCCATATCGACCGTGTCGTTGAACACCACGACGCCGCCATGGCCGATCAATCCGCCCTTGGCGGTGAAGGCTTCGTAGTCGAACGGGGTGTCGAACAGCGCCGGCGGGAAATAGGCGCCGAGCGGCCCACCGACCTGGACGGCGCGGATGGGACGGCCGCTGAAGGTGCCGCCGCCGATCTCGTTAACGATCTCGCCCAGCGTGAGGCCGAACGGGGCCTCGAACAAGCCGCCGAAGCGGACGTCGCCGGCGAGCTGGATCGGCATGGTGCCGCGCGAGCGCGCGAAGCCGAGTTCGCGATAGGCCTCGGCGCCGCCCGTCAGGATCGCGGGCGCCGCCGCCAGGGTCAGCACATTGTTGATGACGGTCGGCTTGCCGAACAGGCCGCGATGCACCGGCAGGGGCGGCTTGGCGCGCACCTGGCCGCGCCGCCCCTCCAGGCTTTCGAGCAGCGCCGTCTCCTCGCCGCAGACATAGGAGCCGGCGCCGACGCGAACCTCGATGTCGAAGGCGTGCGCGCTGCCGAGGACGGCGGGGCCGAGCAGGCCCTTGTCGCGCGCGACGTCGACGGCGCGGCGCAGCGCGGCGATGGCGAGCGGATATTCGGAGCGGATGTAGACATAGCCATTGGTCGCGCCGGTCGCGACGCCGGCGATGGCCATGCCTTCGATCAGCAGGAAGGGATCGCCCTCCAGCAGCATGCGGTCGGCATAGGTACCGGAGTCGCCTTCGTCGGCGTTGCACACGATGTATTTGACGTCGCCCGGCGCCTCGGCCGCGCCGTTCCATTTGATCCCGGCCGGGAAGCCGGCGCCGCCGCGGCCGCGCAGGCCCGAGCTCAGGACCTCTTCGAGGATTTTCGCCGGACCGATCTCGATGGCGCGCCGGAGGCCGGCGAGCCCGCCGGCGCGCGCATAGTCTTCGAGCGAGGCCGGATCGACGGCGCCGCAGCGCGCGAAGATCAGGCGCGTCTGGGCCTTGAGAAAAGGATGATCCTCGATTCTGCCGAGCGACAGCGGGTGCGACGCGCCACTGCGGGCCGCGTCGAGGATGGAAGCGATGTCGGCGGCGGCGACCGGGCCGAAGGCCTGCCAGCCGGACGCGGTCTCGACCTCGATCAGCGGCTCGAGCCAGAACAGGCCGCGCGAGCCCACCGGCACGACGTCCGCGCCGGCCTCGCGCAGCGCCCGCGCCACCGCCTTGCCGCCGAACGCGACGGCGGCGGTGTCGTGCGACACGCGTATGCGCAGCGCGCTCATTGCTCCGCCTGCGCGATCAGCGCCGAGAGTTTCGCGGCGTCGAGCCCGCCCACCGGCTCGCCGTCGAGCAGCGCCGCCGGGCCGCTGGCGCACAGGCCGAGGCAGAAGACGGGCTCCAGCGTCCAGACGCCGTCGGCGCCGGTTTCGTGCCAGCCAAGATCGAGGCGCTTCATCGCCGCTGCCGCGAGGCTATCGGCGCCGACCGCCTGGCAGGCCTCGGCGCGGCAGAGCTTGAGCACATGGGTGCCGGCCGGACCGTCGAGGCGGAAGTCGTGATAGAAGCTCGCGACACCGAAGACCTCGGCGCGGCTGAGGTTGAACGCCTGCGCCAAAAGCGCGAGAGCGGGCTTGGGGACGTAGCCGAATTCTTCCTGAATCGCCTGCAAGGCCGGCAGGAGCCCGCCCGGGATCGGGGCATGCGCGGCGGCGATGGCGCGCGCGCGATCCTCGCTCCAGGGCGTCGTCTTCGGCGGTGCGGCGGTCAGGCTCATGGGACGATGAGCATATAGCAGGGCGGCGAGAAGCGGCATTGCCGTCAGGGCACGCGGGCGCCACGGATGGAGAACTGCATTTTCGGTGGGCAAGCGTCAGTGGGACACGAATCGATTTGAAAGCGCCGGCGATGCTCCTAGGCTCGGCGCAAGGCGCCCGGCCGCATGCGGCGCCGCGGGAGACACTCATGGCAGAGAAGAAATTCCGTCGCATCGCGACCGAGGAAGCGTGGAGCATCCCCGAACACATGGCGGCGATCCTGGCGCTGACCAAGAGCACCTGGGACGATCTCGACCTGCGGCTGCCGCGGCGCTCGGCGGTGCCGGGCAGCCCGCTCTACAACGGGCTCACCGACGACAGGCAGCGGCTGGAGATCATGGACGCCGACGAGGTGGCGATGCACCTGCTGTCGCTGACCTCGCCCGGGGTGCAGATGTTCGACGCCGACACCGCGACGGGGCTCGCGACGCTCGCCAACGACCGCATGGCCGAGACGATCGCGCGGCATCCCACGCGCTTTGCCGGCCTCGCCAGCTTCGCGCCGCAGGATCCCAAGCGCGCCGTGATCGAGATGGAGCGCGCGATCAACACGCTGAAGCTCAACGGCTTCATTTTGAACTCGCACACCAACGGCGAATATCTCGACAACCCGAAATACTGGCCGATCCTGGAATGCGCCGAGGCGCTGGATCGCGCGATCTACATCCATCCACGCTGCCCGTCGCGGCAGATGGCGGCGCTCTATGGCGACTACGGCATGTACACGGCGCTGTGGGGCTTCCAGGCGGAAGTTTCGGTGCATTGCATGCGGATGATCCTGTGCGGGCTGTTCGAGCGCTTCCCCAAGCTCAAGATCGTGATCGGCCATATGGGCGAGAGCATCCCCTACAACATCTGGCGCAGCGACTATATCTACGGCCTGCACAAGGCGTGGGGCGACGTGCCGGGCAACGAGAAGCCAGGCGACGTGTTCAAGCGCAATTTCTGGATCACCACCAGCGGCGTCGAGCACACGCCGGCGCTGAAATACTGCATCGAGGTGCTGGGGGCGGATCGCATCCTGTGGGCGATCGACTATCCCTATCAGGTGTCGCCGCCGTCGGTGAAATGGATGAACGAGGCGGATATCTCCGACGAGGACCGCCACAAGATCTTCCACGGCAATGCGGAGAAGATTTTCCACATTGCGGGGTAATGCACCCCTGCGCCATTGTCATGGCCCGCGACTGCGGGCCACCCAGTTGGTGCGCCATAATCCTTCGGCATTTTGGATGCGTCACCTGGATGGCCCGCAGTCGCGGGCCATGACATGTGGGGTGTGATAGCCGAACCCCTACGCCGCCGACGGCATCCTTGTCTTGTCGATCGGCAAGGCGCCGTGGAAGTTGAGCTCGACCTGCAATCCGTCGGGGTCATAGACGAAGACCTGGAGCAGACCGACCTCCCAGACCTTGTTCTCCTGGAAGGGAATGTCGGCGCGGCGCAACTTGCCCAGCACGTCGTCCGGATTCTCGCTCTTGAAAGCGATGTGATCGAGACGGCCGGTCTGGACTTTCGGCCGGTCCTCCGCCTCGCGCTTCATCAGATGGACGACCGGGACGCCGCCACAATAGAGCCAATGGCCGGGAAAGCTCATCTGCGGCCGGAACTCCTCGGTCAGGCCGAGCATGTCGACGTAGAAATCGCGCGTCACCTTGAGGTCGGCGCATTCGAGGGTGAAGTGTTCGAGCATCACGGCGGGCATGGCGGCACTCCGGCGTTGATCGGGGCAATTCTCCCGCGTCAGGACTTCGCGGTCAATTCGTCCAGAAGGCGTTTGAGGTCGGGCGCTTTCAGCAGGTCCTGGGCGATCCGCACACCTTCGCCCGCCGCCCAATCCTGGCGCTCGGCGGTGGGACGGCTGAGCAGCGGCGCGACGCCGGCCTCTTCCACCGTGCGCGCGACCTCGCGCATCTCCTCGGCGCGGCGGCGGCCGTGCAGCAGGGCGCGGCTGATCATGTAGGCGGCCTGCTTGGGCCAGTCGGGATGCGGGATGTCTTTCAGCGAGGCGAGCACGTCGGCTTCGACGCCGTAATGGCGCGCCGCCAGCATGCTTTCGGTGAGCAGCGCCTCCAGGCCCTTGATCAGGACGCTGCGGCACATCTTGACCGCCGAGGCCTGGCCGATGCGTTCGTCGTAAAAGGTCATGTCGAGATCGAACGGCGCCATCGCCGCGAGGAAGCCCCGGGCGTGCGGGCCGCCGAGCAGCATGGGCGAGCGGATGCCCTTGGGCGGAATCGACGCCATCACCGCGGCTTCGACATAGCGCCCGCCGGCGCCCTCGATCAGCGCGGCGGCTTCGCGCTTGGTGCCGGGCGACACCGAGTTCAGGTCCCAGAACCAGGCACCGGGGCGGAAGGCGCCGATGATCGAACGCGCCGCGTCGAGGTCGGAGCCGGCGGTGACGGCGCTGACGATCAGTTCGGCGTTCGCGACGGCGTCTTTCGCCGTCGCGCCTTTCTTCCAGGGGCCGGCGGCGGCTTTCGACGGCAGGCTGGCCGCGTCGGCGAAGAGGATGTCGAACAGCGCGATATCGGTCAGGCCGGCGGCGTGGAATTGCCGCGCGAAGACCTGGCCGACTTCGCCGAACCCGATGATCGCCATGCGGCGCGGCTGGGTCATTCCGGGCGGTCCAGGCTCTTTTCCAGGCGGTCGAGCGCCTGCATCGCGGTGAGGCATTGCGCGACGCTGGCATTGGGTTCGCGCTTCTCTCGAATCGCGGCGAAGAATTCGCGGTCCTGGAGCTCGATGCCGTTCATCGACACCGCGACGCCCTTGAGGTCGATCGGCTTCTCGGCGCCGTCGACCAGATCGTCATAGCGCGCGATATAGGTGCCGTTGTCGCAGATGTAGCGGAAGAAGGTGCCGAGCGGACCTTCGTTGTTGAACGACAGCGACAGGGTGCAGATCGCGCCCGACGCGGTCTTCAGCTGGATGCTCATGTCCATGGCGATGCCGAGGGTGGGATGGATCGGCCCCTGCACGGCGCGCGCGATCGTCGCGGTCTCGCCGGTCTGGTACTGGAAGAGATCGACGGTGTGGCAGGCGTGATGCCAGAGCAGATGATCGGTCCAGCTCCGCGCCTGACCCAGCGCGTTCATGTTGGTGCGGCGGAAGAAATAGGTCTGCACGTTCATCTGCTGGATCTTGAGCTCGCCCTTCTTGATCCGGTTGTGCACCCATTGATGGCTGGGATTGAAACGGCGCGTGTGGCCGCCCATGGCGACGACGCCGGTCTCCTTCTGCACCCGCACCAGGCGCTCGGAATCGGCGAGATTGTCGGCGATCGGGATCTCGATCATCACATGCTTGCCGGCGCGCATGCACAGCTCGCCCTGGGCGGCGTGGACTTGCGTCGGCGAGGTCAGGATCGCGGCCTCGACGCCGGGCTGCTTGAGGCTCTCGGCGAGGTCGGTGGTCCAGTGCGGGATGCCGAATTTCTCCGCGACCTGCTTGGTCGTCTCGGCGCGCCCGCCGGCGAGCGAGACGACCTCGATGTCCGGGATGTTGCGGATCGCTTCGAGATGCTTGATGCCGAAGGCGCCCTGCCCGGCCAGACAAATCTTCATCTGCTTCGCCTCATGGAATGACGCCGCGCGTTCTAGGCCGCCGGCCTTTTCAATCGTTCCTCGCGAAATTCCTTGGTTTCGAGGATGATGTTGCCGACGCCGGTCGACGAGGCCGGCACATGGTAGAAGCGGTAGACCTCCTCCGCCGCCTTGCCCAGCGCACCGCGCATGATCAGCCACATGACGAGCTCGATCGCCTCGTTGCCGGCCTCGCGCAGGTATTCGATCGGCTGGATCCGGGCCAGCGCCTCGGGGTCTCTGGTCAGCCCGTCCAGGAAGCGGGTGTCGAACGCCTTGTTGATCAGGCCGGCGCGCTTGCCCTGGATCTGGTGCGACATGCCGCCGGTGCCGAAGATCACGACGTTCAGATCCTCGTCCCAGCTCTCGACCGCCGTCTTGATCGCCTTGCCGAGATTGTAGCAGCGGTTGCCGGTGGGCGCCGGATACTGGATGACGTTGACCGCGAGCGGGATCACCCGCACCGGCCACGAAGCGGGCTGGCCGAACAGCAGGGTCATCGGCACGGTGAGGCCGTGATCGACCAGCATCTCGTTGACGATGGTCATGTCGAACTCGGCGAGCACCAGCGACTGCACGAGATGCGCCGCCATCTCCGGATAGCCCTTCACGATGGGCACGGGGCGCGCGCCCCAGCCCTCGTCGGCGATCGGGAATTCCTCGGCGCAGCCGATGGCGAAGGTCGGGATGATCTTGAAGTCGAAGGCGTTGACGTGGTCGTTGTAGACCATGATCACGACGTCCGGCTTGACCTCGGCCATCCATTTCCTGGCCGGCTCGTAGCCCTTGAACACCGGCTGCCAATAGGGCTCGTTGGTCTTGCCGTTGTCGACGGCGGCGCCGATGGCGGGAGTGTGCGAGGTCCCGACCCCTGCGATGATCCTGGCCATCAGGCTTCTCCCCGCTCTTTCTTGGACCGCCAGCCTTCGATTGAGCGGCCGCCGCCCACCATCATGTCGACATAGCCCTGCTGAGTCATGCCGGTCATTTCGGCCGCCATGAATTGATAGGAATGCTCGTCGGTGAAGGCGAGCTTGGCGAGGGCGTAGGACACGCCGCCCAGCGTCAGCAAGGTGTTCCAGTCGCGCCTCATCACCGCCTGGCGCTGTTCTTCCGTCATCGGGAATTTCATCAGGTAGGCATGCTCGCCGGCGAGGAATTCCTTGCGGTTCGCCGCGCTCATCAGCGAGTAGAGGAACTGGTTCAGGTGATAGCCTTTGCGCGCGCGCTGGGCGTCGAACACCGTGGTGCCGGGGATGTCTTCGTATTCTTCTATTTTTGTCATGGTCAGCGCGTCCAGTAGAGCTTCATCGGATTGTCGACCAGCAGCGCCTGCCGCAGCGCCGCGGTCGGCGCGATCTTGGCCAGCGAGTCGACCAGCACGCCGTCGTCCGGCATGTGCGACTTCATGTTGGGATGCGGCCAGTCGGTGCCCCACAAGACGCGGTCCGGGAAGCGCTCGACCAGATAGGAGCTGAACGGGATGACGTCGTCATAGGGCGGGCCTTGGACGGTGAGGCGCTCCTCGCCGCTGACCTTGGTCCAGAAATTCGGATTGTTTTCCAGAAGCGCCACGAAGCGCTGGAAATCGGGGCCGTCCACGGGCTTGGCAACGTCGGGCCGGCCCATATGATCGATCACGACGGTGGTCGGCAGGGATTTGAGGAAGGGCGTCAGCGCTTCCATCTCCGGCGCCTCGAAATAGACGACGACATGCCAGCCGAGCCTGGCGACGCGCTCGGCGATGCGCTGGAAGACGTCCTTGGGCGCGTTGTCGACCAGGCGTTTGAGGAAATTGAAGCGCACGCCGCGCACCCCGGCCGCGTCCATCGCCTTGAGCTCGTCGTCGCTCACCTCGCCGCCGACCACCGCGACGCCGCGCGCCCGCTCGCCCGCGGTCTGGAGCGCGTCCACCATCGCGGCGTTGTTCTTGCCGTGGCAGCTTCCCTGCACGATGACGTTGCGCGTGAAGCCGAGGAAATCGCGCAGCGCGAACAGCTTTTCCTTCGGCGCGTCGCAGGGCGTGTATTTGCGCTCGGGGGCGTAGGGGAAGCGGTCGGCCGGGCCGAAGACGTGGCAATGCGCGTCGACCGCGCCCGGCGGCGGGCGAAACCGGGGCTTGGTCGGGTTGGCGCAAAACGGCAGATAGTCGGCGTCCATCGTGCCCTCTGTTACACCGCCGCGGTCCGGTTCCACCCCACTATGCGCGAACGCTTAGCGCGCCGCTTGCGCAAGCTTCCGGTCCAGGCGCGGAAACACGCGCCGCGCATTGCCTTCGAAAATCCGCTGCCGCAGATCCTCGCCCAGAGGCAGCGCGTCGAGATAGCGCTTGGTGTCGTCGTAATAGTGCCCGGTCTCCGGATCGATGCCGCGCACCGCGCCGACCATCTCCGACCCGAACAGGATGTTGCCGTGCGGCACCACCTTGAGCATCAGCTCGATGCCGGGCTTATGGTAGACGCAGGTGTCGAAGAAGATGTTGTTGCGCATCAAATCGGGGAGCAGCGGCCGCTTGAGGTCCTGCGCCAGGCCGCGATAGCGGCCCCAATGGAACGGCACCGCGCCGCCGCCATGCGGAATGATGAAGCGCAGGTTCGGGAAATCCTTGAACAGGTCGGCGGTCAGGAACTGCATGAAGGCGGTGGTGTCGGCGTTGATGTAATGCGCGCCGGTGGCGTGGAAATTGGGATTGCAGGACGAGCTGACATGCACCATCGCCGGCACGTCGAGCTCGACCATCTTCTCGTAGAGCGGATACCAATGCCGGTCGGTCAGCGGCGGCGAGGTCCAGTGCCCGCCGGAGGGATCGGGATTGAGGTTGCAGCCGATGAAGCCCAGTTCGGTCACGCAGCGCTCGAGCTCGGCGGCGCTGCGGGCCGGCGCCACGCCCGGCGACTGCGGCAATTGGCAGACTCCGACGAAGTTTTCGGGATAGAGCAGGCAGACGCGGTGGATCAGATCGTTGCAGACCCGCGACCAGGCCAGACTCGTCGCCTCGTCGCCGATGTGATGCGCCATGGCCGAGGCGCGCGGCGAGAAGATCGTGAGATCGGTGCCGCGCTCGCGCTGGAGCTTGAGCTGCGCCCCTTCAAGGCTGGCGCGGATCTGGTCGTCGGAAATCGCCGGCACGGCCTTGGGCGCCTTGGACGGATCCTTCAGCGCGGCGATCTGGGCGTCGCGGAAGACCTGGAGCCCGCCGGGGGCCGTGGTGTAGTGGCCGTGGCAATCGATGATCATGAACGCACCCGAACCGGTTCGCCGCGACACTAGCAAAACTGGGCGGCGCGACACCACATCGCCGCCCTGCCCACCCGGGCCGGTGGGACGCGGCGGCGGACGAAATCGAGGGCCCCTGTCCCGATTTCGCACATTCGGCGGCCGCTATGGAGATTTACCTAGGGATTTTGCGCCGCACTGCCGGTTTAAACGGCAGCGCTTAAGAAGCCATTGACCGTGCGTGACTATTGTGGCGCCGCGAGGACGGCGTAAATGACTCTGACCACGGACCACGCGGCATCTTCCGGCACTTCCGACGCAAGCCTGCCGCATTTCGACAATGCCGAGCTTCCGATCCTGGAACTGCTCAACGTGCAGGGCGAGATCATCGACCTGATGGCGAGCGGCGCGGGCCTGCGCGAAACGCTCAGCCACATCGCGACCCTGGTCGAAAGCCTCGCGCCGCCGGCCCTGTGCAGCATCCTTCTGCTGAAGCCGGACGGCCAGCATCTGCGTCCCGCCGCCGGCCCGAGCCTGCCCGACGACTACATGCATGCGATCGACGGCATCGAGATCGGGCCGTGCGCCGGATCCTGCGGCACCGCCGCCTTCCGCAAGACACCGGTAATCGTCAGCGACATCGCGACCGATCCGTTGTGGGAAGGCCCCCGCGACTTCGTGCTGTCCTTCGGCCTCAGGGCGTGCTGGTCGCTGCCGATCCTGGGCCAGGACGATATCGTGCTCGGCACCATCGCGATGTACTACCGCGAGCCGCGCGCGCCGACGGCGCGCGACTGGGGCCTGCTCGGACCCGCATCGCGCCTGGTGCGGCTGGCGCTGGCCCAGAACCGCAAGGAAGGGGAATTGCGCGAGAGCGAGGCGCGCTGGCACCTCGCGGCGGAAGCGACCGACCTCGGCACCTATGACGTCGACCTCGCGACCGGCAAGGATATCTGGTCGGCGCAGTTCAAGGCGATCCTCGGCCTGCCCGAATCCGCGACGCCCGGCGTCGCGCTGCTGATCGACCTGATCCATCCCGACGACCGCGAGCGTTTCCATTCGAAGTTCGGCGGCCCGTCGTCGCCGACCGCCGATCTCGCGCGCAACGAGGAGGTCCGCATCCGGCGCGCCCAGGACGGCGAGGAGCGCGTCGTGGCGATCAAGGGCCGCATCCTGCGCGACGCCGACGGGGTGCCGACGCGCGCCATCGGCACGATGGCCGACATCACCGAGCAGCGCCGCCGCGAGGCCGAGCTGGCGGACGCGAAGACCCTGGCCGACAAGGCCAACAAGGCGAAGTCGGAATTCCTCGCCAGCATGAGCCACGAGCTGCGCACGCCGCTCAACGCCATCATCGGCTTTTCCGATTTCATCCGCCACGGCACGTTCGGCGCGGTGCAGCCGGTCAAGTACCGCGAATATATCGACGACATCTATGCCAGCGGCCGCCATCTGCTGAGCCTGATCAACGACGTGCTCGACATGGCGAAGATCGAGGCGGGCAAGCTCGAGCTTCACCTCGAGGAAGTCCACATCGCCGCGGTGGTGTCCGGCGCCATGCATTTGATCGAGCACCAGGCGGCGGAGGCGGGCCTGGTCCTGGACTCGCAGATCGACGACGGCATCACGCTGATGGCCGACGGGCGGGCGGTGACGCAGGTGCTGGTGAACCTCCTGTCCAACGCAGTCAAGTTCACCGGGCATGGCGGCCGCATCACGGTGTTCGCGACGCATATGCCGGGCGGCCAAGTCGCGATCGGCGTGCAGGACACCGGCATCGGCATGTCGGCGGACGGCCTGGTGAAGGCGCTGGAGCCGTTCGGCCAGGTCTCGCATGCCGTCACCTTCGAGGGCCGCGGCACCGGCCTCGGCCTGCCGCTGGTCAAATCCCTCATCGAGGCGCATGGCGCCGTGTTCCGGATCGAGTCGGTCCTCGGCCAGGGCACGCGGGTGTGGGGCGAGTTTCCCGTCGCCGCCGCGCTACGCGCCGCGGCGCAGTAGTGGGCCCGGTGGGCCGTCCCGGACATTGACCGGCTCGGGCGGCGCGGCGCAATCTGCCGCCGCAACCCGCAGGGAACCCGCCATGGCCATCGTGGTTCAGACGATCGATCGTCCGGCGCGCGATGTCGTCCGCGGCTATTCCGCCGTCGGCGTCGCCACCGTGCACGAGGCGCAAGCGCGCACCGGATTGATGGCGAGCTATATGCGGCCGATCTATCCGCGCGCCCAGCTCGCCGGTCCCGCCGTCACGGTCGAACTGGCGCCGGGCGACAACTGGATGCTGCATGTCGCGGTCGAGCAATGCCGCGAAGGCGACGTGCTGGTCGCGGCGCCGACCTCGCCCTGCGACACCGGCTATTTCGGCGAGCTCCTGGCGACGTCTCTGGCGGCGCGCGGCGTGCGCGGCCTGATCATCGAGGCCGGGGTGCGCGACATCGCCGCCCTCGCGGACATGAAGTTTCCCGTGTGGTCGAAGGCGGTGTCGGCGCAAGGCACGGTGAAGGAGACACTGGGCAATGTGAACCTGCCGCTGGTCTGCGCCGGGGCGCTGGTCCATCCCGGCGACCTGATCGTGGCCGACGATGACGGCGTCGTCGTGGTGCCGCGGGCGAACGCGGCGGACGTGCTGAAGAAAAGCCTGGAGCGCGAGGACAAGGAAGCGGCGACGCGGGCGCGGCTGAAGGCCGGCGAGCTCGGGCTCGACATCTACGGCATGCGCGACAAGCTGAAGGCGAAGGGCCTGACCTATGTCGAGACCGCGCCCGCCGCGAAGGGCTGAGCCGTGCTGACCGGCATACGCTGCATGGTGATGCGGGGCGGCACCTCGAAGGGGCTGTATTTCCTGAAAAGCGAGCTTCCCGCCGGCGACGCGGCGCGCGACCGCTTCCTGCTGAAAGCGATGGGCTCGCCCGATGCGCGCCAGATCGACGGCATGGGCGGCGCCGATCCGCTCACCAGCAAGGTCGCCGTCGTCGGCCCGCCGAGCCGGCCCGACGCCGATGTCGATTATCTGTTCCTCCAGGTCGTGGTCGACGAGGCGCGCGTCGATTCCTCGCAGAACTGCGGCAACCTGCTCGCCGGCATCGGCGGCTTCGCCATCGAGCGCGGCCTGGTGGCGGCGCAGGGCGACGTCACGCGCGTGCGCATCAACATGCTCAACACCCAGAGCATCGCGGTCGCCGCCATCGAGACGCCGGGCGGGATCGTGAACTACGAGGGCGCGGCGCGGATCGACGGCGTGCCGGGGACGGCGGCGCCGATCCCGATCGATTTCCTCGACGTCGCCGGATCGAGCTGCGGCGCGCTGCTGCCTACCGGCAAGGCGCGCGACACCGTGCAGGGCGTGGACGTGACCTGCATCGACAACGGCATGCCGGTGGTGGTGATGCGGGCGGCCGATCTGGGCAAGACGGGCTATGAGAGCCCCGAAGAGATCGAGGCCGATGCGGCGCTCCGGGCCCGCGTCGAGAAGATCCGCCTGGAACTGGGGCCGAAGATGAATCTCGGCGACGTGACCAAGAAGACGGTGCCCAAGATGTGCCTGATCGCGCCGCCGCGCGACGGCGGCGCGGTGCACACCCGCAATTTCATCCCGCACCGCGTCCACAAGGCGATCGGGGTGTTCGGCGCGGTCAGCGTCGCCACCGCCTGCGTCCTGCCGGGCTCGGTCGCGCAAGGCGTCGCGGTGGTCGACCGCACCGCCAAGCCGCTCAGGCTCGACGTCGAGCATCCCACCGGCTTCTTCACGGTGGAGATGGAAATCGCCGACGGCGCGGGCGGGCTGGAAATCCGCCGCTCCGCCCTGCTGCGCACGGCGCGCAAGCTGATGGACGGAACGGTGTTCGCGGCCGTTTAGCGCAGCTTGGCGATGACGCGCGGGATCGCCGCTTCGTTGAGCGGCGCCATGATGTGCACGCCGGCGACGCCCTTGATCTCCTTCATCTCCTTGATCAAGTCGACGCAGATCGCCTCGCCTTCGGCTTTGGCGTCGGTGGCGCCCTCCAGCCGTTCGACGATCCAGTCCGGCACGATCGAGCCCGGCAGGTTGTTCTTGATCCATTGCGCCGATTTCGCCGAGGCGAGCGGCGCGACGCCGACCAGGATGAAGAGGCCGGGCAGCACGCCCTGCGCCTCCAGCCGGGCGAGATAGCGCCGCAGGATCGCGGTATCCAGGCAGAATTGCGTCTGGACGAATTGGGCGCCGGCCGCGATCTTTTTCTGAAGGCTTGTAGGCGTCCAGCCTTCGGGCGGATCGAGCGGCGAATCGGCGGCGCCGACGAAGAATTCGGGCGTTCCCGCCACGGGGCGGCCATGCGGCAACTGGTGCTTATCGCGGATCGAGGCGGCGGTGGCGATGAGGCCGCTCGAATCCAGGTCGAACACCGGCTTGGCATCGGGCTGGTCGCCAGCCTTGGGGTTGTCGCCGGTCAGCGCCAGCACGTTGACGATGCCGAGCGCCGAGGCGCCGACGAGCTGGCTTTGCAGGGCGATGCGGTTGCGGTCGCGGCAGGTGAGCTGGAGCACCGGCTCGATGTCGATCTGGCGCAGGAGATGGGCCGCGACGGTGGATTCGAGATGCGCCCGGGCGCTGGCGCCGTCGGTGACGTTGACGGCATCGGCGAGGCCCCTGAGCGGCCGGCCGCGCTCCAGCAGGTCTTCCGGATTGGCCGAAAGCGGCGGCGTGATCTCCGAGGTCATCACGAACGTCCCGGCTTCGAGCTTGCGCCGCAAGGATGATTTCGACATTCCACAGACCTCTCGTCCCTATCGCAGGGCGTCATCTTGCAGACGGGCCGGGACCTGTCCACCAAAGCGGTCCGGCCGGTTCCACGGTATAGTGCCGCATCGGGGGCGCGGAAGAGGTCGCATGCGAACGCAGGTCTGCATCATCGGCGCCGGACCGGCCGGCCTGCTGCTGTCGCGCCTGCTGCACCGCAGCGGCATCGCCTGCGTCGTCCTGGAACGCCGCACCCCGGACTATGTCCTGGGGCGCATCCGCGCCGGGGTGCTGGAGCGCATCACGGTGGAGCTGCTGCGCCGGGCCGGCTGCGCCGCGCGGCTCGAGCGCGAAGCGCTGGTGCATGACGGCTTCGAGATCGCGCATGGCGGACGCCGGCTGCGTATCGACCTCAAGGGCCTCAGCGGCCACAACGTGACGGTCTACGGCCAGACCGAGATCACGCGCGACCTGATGGAAGCGCCGGGCGGCGCCGGGGTCGTCTACGAGGCCGAAGGCGTCGCGCTGCACGATTTCGACCGCCCGGCGCCGCGCGTCACCTATTCCAAGGACGGCGCCGGGCACGAGATCGCGTGCGACTTCATCGTCGGCTGCGACGGGGCGCATGGCGTGAGCCGCCAGAGCGTGCCGGCGGCGGCGCTGACCACCTATGAGCGCATCTATCCGTTCGGCTGGATGGGGGTGTTGAGCGAGACCCCGCCCGCCGCGCGCGAGATCGTCTATGCCAATCACCCGCTCGGCTTCGCGCTGTGCAGCATGCGGTCGCAGAGCCGCAGCCGCTACTATGTGCAGTGCGCCGTGACCGACACGGCGGAAGCGTGGAGCGACGCGCGGTTCTGGGACGAATTGCGCCGCCGCCTGCCGCCCGATCTCGGCGAAAGCCTGGTCACCGGCCCCGCGATCGAAAAGAGCATCGCGGCGCTGCGCAGCTTCGTCGCCGAGCCGATGCGCTTCGGCGCGCTTTTCCTCGCCGGCGATGCCGCCCATATCGTGCCGCCGACCGGCGCCAAAGGGCTGAACCTCGCGGCCTCCGACGTCCATTATCTGTCGAACGCGCTGATCGAGCACTACAGCCACGGCGACCAGCGCGGCCTGGAGCTTTATTCGCAGGACGCGCTGGCGCGGGTGTGGAAGGCGGTGCGCTTTTCCTGGTGGCTGACGAATCTCCTGCACCGGCTGGACGACGAAGGCTTCACGCGGCGGGTGCAGCAGGCCGAGCTCGAATACCTGGAGACCTCGACGCCCGCCCGGACGGCGCTCGCCGAGAACTATGTCGGGCTGCCGGTGTGACTCCCTATTTCCCCGTTACCTTGATCGTGCCGACGAGATGGGCATGTTCGGTGCTGTCCCTTTCGCCGTCGGCGCGCTTGAGTTCGAGCTCCAAGGTCTCTTCCCGCTCGTTGGCGCGGCCATAATTGCGGAAGATGCGGGCGCGCACGGTGGTCGCGCCGTTGGGGCTGAGGCTGTCGCTGTTGTAGACGTTGACGCGCACCGTGTAAGTGCCGTCCGGCGCCCGGTGCAGCAGATATTCCTCCGGGCCGTAGCCGTTGGTCATGTCGTTGGACAGCCGGCCGCCGATTCCGGTCTTCGGATGATTGTAGATCGCCCGTTCGCCGGTGGGTTCGTCGACCCACAGATCCATGTCGGTCTGATCGGTGTTCCATTCCAGAACGATACGCAGATCGACGTCGAGCAGCGCGACGAGGCGCTTGTCGAGCGGCAGCCGCGTCACGCCGAGTTGCTTGAGGCGCGGGACGATACGATTGGCCTCCATCAGCGAGATGACCTCGATGCCCTGGAAGGCGTCCTGCCAATCATGAGTCACGATCTCGTTGAGCAGGCCGAGGGCGCGGCCGTAATCGCGGCGGCGCTCGGCCGCCGGTCCGGGACGGTCGGCGCGCGCCATCAGCGCGAGCGCCAGGTTTCGGCGCGGCTGCGGCCGGTCGGGCTCGAGATAGAGCAGCCGCTCGTAAAGCCAGAGCGCCCGCGTCTCGTCGCCATAGCGCATCAGGCGGTCGGCCAGGATGGTCATCGTCGTCGTGCCGGCGGCGGGAAGCTCGAGCGCGTTGAGCGCGACGGTGATCGCGTCGGCGGTCTTGCCGTGGCGGAAGAGGAATTCGGCGACGTCGAGATAGAAGGCGGGCAGCGTGCCGAACTGCGCTTCCTGCCGGCGATAGACGCTCCAGAACGCCTCCGGCTGCGCCGCGCTGAGCGCCTTGATGTAGGGCCGGTCCGGATTCCACGGCGCGATGGCGATTTCGATCGTCGCCGCACGCGTGGGCGCGCGCGAACCGGTGACGATGACGCTTTCGACCGCGGCACCTCCGCTCATCGCCGGCGCGGGCATCACGACATTCGGCATCGGCGGCGGCGGTGCCAGATCGGCTTGCGGCCGTGGCATATCCAGCCCGAAAGGCGCTGGTTTCGGTGCGCGCGGAAGCGGCTTGAAGCGCTTCTGCCACCATTCTTTCTGTTCGCTCCAGAGCTTGACGATGTCGTCCAGGCGCCGGCGTTGCGCGTTTGCGTGCTCCGCGTCCCGCGCGGCCTTGCGCTTGCGGTATTCGGCGAGCTTGTCCTTGCCCAGCGAGGCGGGCGGTTCGGCGCCGGCCTCGACATAGTCTTCGATGTTCTCGAACACGACGAAGGAGGCGGCCGGACTTGCCACCGAATAGCGTCGCGACAGGGCGAGCAGCGCGTCCTGGTCGGGCCGGTCGGTGGCGCTCATCTCGTCGAGGCGGCGCGCGGCCCACAGCGCGCCCAGGCCGTCGTCCGCGGCGATGGCGGCGCGATCCAGCGGATAGACCCGGGTGCCGCGCGCCACGCCGCCCAAGGTCACCACCACGTCGCCGGCCGCGGGCAACCGGCCGATGAGGCGCAGGCGACGGCCGGCGGCCGGCAGCAGCACGGCGTCGAGATCGCGGCCGGCGCTATCCTTGACCTCCAGCACGCGCGGCACGGGATGCAGCAGGCGCGCGAGCGCGGCATCGCCGTCCTGCACGGTCAGGTCGAGATAGTCGCCGGCCGATTTGCGCGCCAGGGCGTCCAGCAGGGCGCGGCCGGCGTCCGCGACGCTGGAGACCGTGAACAGCGGGCACGGCAAACGCTCGGCGCGATAGGAGTCGACGGTGATGTTGCCGTCGGAAAAGAGCAGGCACAGGCCGGCGGCGGGCAAAGCGGCGTGGAGCACCGGCACCAGCGAGGTGCCGCCCTGGTAGTCGGTCGTCTTCAGGACCGCCGCGATCGCGGCGGCGCTGGGCGCGTGGAAGCTGCGCACATGCGAGGCGCCGGCCGAGAAGAAAACGAGGTCCACGTCCTGCGGCCGCAACTCGGCGACAGCGCGGGCGGCAAGGTCGATTTCCCGGCCGAGGTCGGCGGCGCGGCGCGACAGCGAACTGTCCCAATAGATGCGCAGGCGCTCCGGCCGCACCGCCGCGCTGTTCGCCGGCGGCGCGAGATCGTCGATCTCGAAGAACGCATCGCCGCTGCCATGGCGCGCGATGTGAACCGCAGGCGCGTCGGCGGGGCCGACCACCAGCGCGCCGGAGAGCGGGCTGTTCTGGGCGCTCGCATGCGCCTCGAAGCCCCTGCCGCTGCGGCGCCATGTCAGTTCGACGCCGTCCGGGCCCTTGAGCGACGGCGGGTTCGCGGCGTCGGTCGTGACGTGAATGGTGAGCGACGGGATCGGCAGCAGCACCAGCAGTGGAACGGCGAGCGATCGTTCGTGGTCCAGGGGCGTGACGAATTCGAGCCGGACGGTGCGGCCCTTGCCGGAAAGGATCGGATAGACGCGCGTCATGAAGGCGCCGCTGCGCGTCACCTCGGCGAGGCCGGGATCGATCCCGCGCCGCACGCGCGATTCATAGGTCAGCAGACCCTGGCGACGGCCGACCAGAACGCCGTCGACCATCGCGTCGCCGACATCGAGGGCATAGCCTGTGACCACCGAACCGCGGGGCAGATCGAAGACGAAATTGCCTTCGAGCACATCGCGGCCGGCGTTGAGAAATTTCGCGGTGACGACGGTGCGGGCCGCGTTGCCGGTGATCGCCACGTCGATATCGAGCTTGCCGATGGCGAGCGCGCCGGATTTGACGCCGGCGCCGTCGTCGGCATCCTCGCGATGCGCCGCGAGTTCGGGATTTTGCAGCGCCGCGGCCTGCACGGCAGCTGGCACGAACGCGGCAACAAGCAGTATCAGGCCCAAGAGCGGGTTGAATGTCGCCGGTCCGGTACGCATGGTCGCCCCCAAAGCTGCTTGCGGGCCGACAATCGAGAGCGGCCATGGCCAAACTGTGGCTGGCCGTCCGTCCCCATGGACAAATTTCCGACAGACAATCCGTCAGAGCCTTGTGCAGTGCAGCGTCCGTCGCGCTAATATCGGCGGATGACCCAGCGATATTCCCCCGAGCACATCGAGACTTGGCGCCGCGACGGCGTGGCGCTGGTCGAAAACTTTTTCACGCCCGCCGAGGTCGCCGCGGTGCGGGCGGATTTCGAGGCCGTGTTCGGGCGCGTCGCCGGCGCCGACGAGGGCCTGGACAAGAAGAAGCCGGGCGAGATCGGGCGCTTCCACAAGGCGCAATTCGCCGGCGTCGAGGCGGTGCCGTTCGAGTGCTCGCCGGCGCTCAACCTGATCGGCGTGCACCCCGCCCTGATCGCCTTCGCCAAGGAGGCGCTGCGCGCCGAGCGCGTCCAGCTCTATCAATGCCAGGCCTGGGCGAAGTTCACCGGCGATGCGGATTACGACCAGCCGTTCCACTGCGACTTCAGCAACCACACCCTGACGGTGCCATCGGAAGACGCGACGAAGAACGCCGTGACGATCCTGTGCTATTTCAGCGATGTCGGCGAGGCGCACGGCGCGATGCACTATGTCCGGCGCAGCGACAGCGCCGCCTTCACCGGGCCGGAAGCGTCGCTGGAGCAGGACCCAGAGGCACAGGCGCGCCTGCAGGCGCAGTTGCAGCATCACGAACGCTCCAGCGCGGCGCCGGCCGGCACCATCGTTCCCTACGGCATCGACGTCTACCATCGCGGCACCAACCTCACCGCGCCGGGCGGCCACCGCTATGCGGTGATGGTCTGTTACAAGACCGCCGGCGACGACGCGGTCGGCTATCACGCCTGGCAATTCCATCACTTGAAGCCCTGGCGGCGCATCTTCGAACACGCGACGCCGGAGCAGCTCGCCTGTTTCGGCGTGCAGCGGCCGGGCGATCCGTTCTGGACCGAAACGACGCTGCAGCGGGCGCAGGCGCGCTATCCGGGCTGGGACCTGACGCCGTATCGCGCCGCGCTGCGCGCGCGGGCCTAGCGCGCGGCCGGTGGATTTCGCGCGCTCTTTGAGCTAGCGTCCGCGCGTTGCGCCGCGTCCTGTAGCGCGCCGTTGCGTTCTTTCGCTTCGCGAAAGCGCCCGCGTAGCCTTCGGGTTTCCTTGACATGTCGAGACGGGGCTCAGGCGGCCGCCTGCCAGGCAGGTGAAGCGCGCGTGCGGGCCCGATGGGGCTGATGGCGATGGCCAAAGACATCTATGACCGCACGCGGATCGTGAAGCCGTCGACCCGTCCCTTGCGCGTCTATGCCTTCGATCCCGGCGCCGGCCGCTTCGTCGGCAACGAGATGGTCGCGACGGTGCCTTACGAGAAGCTGGAGCCGGGGCCGGTGGGGGCGCGCTTCGCCGTCGTCGACTACGACTACGAGCAGAAGGTCTATTACAAGGCGGTCGATCTCGACCATCCCTGGATCGTGATGCGCCGCGGCCTCGACCCCACCGAGGGCGATCCGCGCTTCCACCAGCAGATGGTCTATGCCGTGGCGTGCGAGACCCTGCAGCGCTTCGAAGTGGCGCTGGGGCGGCGCCTGCACTGGTTCGATTTCGAATATGCCGAACGCGACGGCAGCAAACCTCCAGCCAGGGCGGCCGTGACGAAGAAGGACGGCGCGGAGGAGCCGCAAGCGGAAAAGCCGAACCGGCTGCTGCTGTTTCCCCACGCCATGGCCGACGCCAATGCGTTCTACAGCCGGGCGGCGCGCGGCATCCTGTTCGGCTATTTCCGCGCCAGCGAGACCGATCCGGGCCGCAACCTGCCCGGACAGACGGTCTATACCTGCCTGTCGCACGACATCATCGCGCATGAGACGACGCACGCGATCCTGGACGGCATGCGCCACTATTTCACCGAGCCGACCAACATCGACGTGCCGGCCTTCCACGAGGCGTTCGCCGACCTGGCGGCCCTGTTCAGCCATTTTTCGCACAAGGAGGTTCTGCTCGACACGCTGGCGAAGACCGGCGGCCGCCTCTACGACGCCACGCTGAGCGCCGAGGCGTCCGCCGGGAGCGACAAGAAGAAAGACGGCGACGCCGGCGACGGCAAGGACGCGGCGCAAATCCAGAGCGAGATCGCCGCGATCAATCCCCTGGTGCAACTGGCGCAGCAGTTCGGCGAAGCCTCCGGCATGCAGCGCGGCCTGCGCCAGATGCTGGGCACCAGGCCCAATTCCAACGACATCAACGTGCTGGTCGAGCCGCACGACCGCGGCGCCATCCTGGTGGCGGCGGTGTTCGACGCCTATTTCACGATCTACAGCCGGCGCACCGCCGACCTCTTCCGCATCTATCGCGACGGCGGCGGACAGGCCAATCCGGTCGACCTGCCGGAGGCGCTCGCGAGCCGGCTGGCCAAGGAAGCCAGCCGCACCGCCGAGGAGTTCTTCTCGATCTGCGCCCGCGCCATCGACTATTGCCCGCCGGTGGACATCGAGTTCGGCGATTTCCTGCGCGCCGTGGTGACGGCGCATGCCGACTTCTATCCCGCCGACCCCGACGGGGTGCGCGCCGCCTTCGTCGAAGCGTTCCGCCTGCGCGGCATCCTGCCCAAGGGCGCCAGCTCGCTGACCGAGAGCTCGCTGTGCTGGCCGCAGGTCGCCGACAACGCCCTGCCCCCGGTGGTCGGCCTGCAATTCGGCGATCCCAACGGCCTGACCCGGAAGGAGAAGGACGACAACGGCCGCATCCTGCGCGCCTATGCCGCCGACCACGCCGCGAAGCTGGGCTTCGACCCGCGGCGGGGCGCGATCAAGGCCCCCTCCTTCCATCCGATCTTCCGCATCGGCCCGCACGGCGACCTGATCACCGACATGGTGGTCGAGCTGGTCCAGACCGAGATCGTGACCGACGATGCGGGGACCGGCCCCTACCCGTTCCGCAGCGGCGTCACGCTGCTGATCTGGCAGGAGTTCCTGCACAACGGCAAGCGCGCCGATCCGAAGATCCACTACGTCATCCAGAAGCTGCGCACCGCGGCGCGCCAGCAGCGCCAGAGCGAACATTTCGCGGCCATGCCGCGGACCGGGCGGCGGGACGAACATCGCCACCGGCCGGGCGATGACGGAGCAATCGACGAGAAGAAGGTCGCGGCGGCGTGGCAGATCGACTTCGGCGTCATGCATCTGGGGGTTTGACCATGGCGGCACGGAAGACGGCGAAGAAGAAGACGGTGCCCAAGAAAAAGAAGAAGGCGGTCAAGAAGAAGGCCGTCCGGAAGACGGCGAAGAAAGCCGTGAAGAAAACGAAGAAGAAAGCCGCGCCGCGGCGGAAGCCGCCGCAGCCCGCGCCCGGCGGCGCGGTGCCGGCCGGCGGCAACCCGGCGGGCTTGCGCATCCGCATGTACCGGGTGGGCTTCGGCGACTTCTTCCTGATGACGGTGCCGACCGACAACGGGCCTAGGCACATCCTGATCGATTGCGGCGTGCACGCCAAGGACACCCATTCGATCAAGGCCGCGGTCGAGCACATGGCGCAGGAGACGGGCAAGAAGCTGGCGCTGATCATCGTTACGCACCGCCATGCCGATCACGTCACCGGCTTCGCCAAATGCAAGGAGCTGTTCGGCGAATTCGAGGTCGAGCGCGTCTGGCTGTCGTGGTACGAGAATCCGAAGGACGGCAAGGCGATGGCGCTGCAGGCCAACATCGCCGCCGCCGCGACCCAGATCCACCAATCGCTGTCGGCGCGCAGCGATCCGCAATCCGAGCCCTATCGCAACATGGTGGCCAACATCACCGACGCGCTGTCGGCGGCCGGGGGCTCGCAGAATCCCGAGGCCATGGCGGTGCTGAAGGGCTTCCCCGGAAATCCGATCCGCTACTACAAGGCGGGCGACGCGCCCGACCTGCCGGACGACCTCGTCGCCGCCGGCTTTGCGGCGCAGATCCTGGGGCCGCCGTCCGACGCCTCGCTCCTGAGCAAGACCGACAAGGCGGCGCAGGAATACCTCGCCGGCTTTTCCCTTACCGCGACCGACGGCGGCGCGATCTTCCCCAAGGGCTTTTCGGTCAAGCCCGAGCGATACAAGAGCCCCGTGTTCGAGATCCTGCCGCGCGAGGAGATCGAGGCGCGCATCGCGGCAGCGCAGCCGGACCAGCTCGCGGTCGGCGCCTCGATCGCCAACAACCAGATCAACAACCAGAGCCTGGTGACGCTGTTCACCTTCAACGGCAAGACCCTGCTGTTCGCCGGCGACGCGCAATGGGGCAATTGGGCGAACTTCATGTTCGGCGGCGTCGACAGCGCCACGCTCAAGGCCGAGAGCAAGGCGATCCTGGGCAATCTCGACTTCTACAAGGTCGGCCATCACGGCAGCACCAATGCGACGCCGAAGGACGCGCTGGCGGCGATGAAGGACGGCTGCGTCGCGATGTGCTCGACCGCGATCGACGCCTATCCCGGCGTGCCGCGCGATCCCCTGATCGCCGGGATCAACAGCAAGACCCGCAACCAGCTGGCGCGCAGCGACCAGGTGGCGGCGGGCGACCAGGAGATCGACCCGCGCGCCGGCAAGGCGCTGGCGAAGATCTTCGACGCCGTGACGATCGAGAACGCCGCCGGCAAATGCGGCTATATCGATTACGTGATCTGACGCGCGGGGCCGCGCCGGCGCGCCCGCCGATGCCCGGATGTCCGTCCACCGCCGGATGACCTATGCTGGCGCGGCCCCGGGGAACCTTTGGGTCGTTCGGACGCAGTACTAACGCAGGTCATGGCTTTTCTCCGCGTGCGCAGCTTTCTGTCCCGTCTCCCGTTCCGCGAAGCCGCGCGCTGGGCGTTTCTCGCCGCCGTCGCGGCGGCGCTCTATTACGCGCCCGACCTGCGTCCGCCGCCGCGTCCGGTCGCGGCGGTCATGCCGAAGAAACCGGTCCTTCCCAAGAAGAAACCCGCGGCACCGGCCAGGCCCGCCATCCCCAAGGGTCCGACGCCGTTCCAGCAGGAAGCGGCGATGAGCCTGCGCGAACTGATTGCGCGCTGGGACCCGCTGATCGCCGCGGCCTCCAAGCGCTTCGCGGTGCCCGAGGCTTGGATCCGCGCCGTGATCCGGATGGAGAGCGGCGGGCGCACCATGCTGGCGGAAGGCAAGCCGATCGTCTCCAGCGCCGGCGCGATGGGGATCATGCAGGTAATGCCGCAGACCTACGCCACGATGCGGGCGCTTTACGGCTTCGGCCCCGATCCGTTCGATCCGGGCGACAATGTGATGGCGGGAACGGCTTATCTGCGCATCCTCTACAAGGCCTATGGCTATCCGCAGATGTTCGCCGCCTACAATGACGGGCCCAAGATGCTGGAGGCGCACAATGCCGGACTGCATCCCTGGCCGGTCGAGACCGTCAACTACGTCGCCGGCATCGCCGCGATCCTGAGCGGCGGCTCGCCCGGCAGCGTCGGCGGCGCGCAGGTGCGCCTGACGCGGCCCGACGGCGCGCCGGTGACGATCGACGCCGCCGCGGTGGTTTCGATCCGCGCCGCCCTGCCCGGCGAATACGCCCCCGGCGTGCAATCGGTGATCGGCATCCAGAGGATGCGCCAGGGCGTGCGCGAAAGCCTGGCGCAGGCGCGCGCCATCATCCGCGCCCATGGCGGGCGGATTTAGAGTGCGGACGGAGCCTCACGATGACCATCACCATCACCGCCTTCGAACGGCCCCCCGACGGCGGCAAGGGACTGGCGCGCGATACGCGCGTTCGCTGGGCGCTGGAAGAAGCGGGCCTGCCTTACACGGTCCGCCTTGTGTCGTTCCAGGCGATGAAGGAACCGGCGCATCTGGCGCTGCATCCTTTCGGCCAGATTCCGACCTATGAAGAAGGCGATCTCGCCCTGTTCGAAACCGGGGCGATCGTGTTCCACATCGCCGGACGCCATGCCGGCCTGCTGCCGGACGAGGCCGATGCCCGGGCGCGCGCGATCGCCTGGATGTTCGCCGCGCTCAACACGGTGGAGCCGCCGATCCTCGAACTCGCGAACGCCAAGCTCCTGGAGGGCGACAAGCCCTGGACCCGGCAGCGCCTGCCGCTGGTCGAGGATCGTGTCCGCGACCGGCTGAACCAGATTTCCGCTCGCCTGGGCGATGCCGAGTGGCTCGACGGCGCGTTCAGCGCGGGCGACCTGATGATGGTGTCGGTGCTGCTCCGGCTGAAAGCCTCGGGCCTTCTGAACGGATATCCGAACCTTGCCGCCTATGTCGCCCGCGGCGAAGCGCGGCCCGCCTACCAGCGGGCCTTCGCCGCACAATTGGCGGTCTACACCGCCGCGATGTGAGTCCCGACCCTAATTGCCGGTATGCGACGTCACGTTCGTGCCGCTGGTCGGCACCTGGCAGTTGTTGAAGCTGATCGGGACGGACTGGCCCCAATTGATCGAAGCGGCCTGAACCTGGAAGTGCAGGTGCGGCCCCGAGGTGCGGCCGGTGTTGTCGGATTTGGCGATCGGCTGGCCGGCGTTGACGCTATCGCCGGCATTCACCAGCACGCCATTCGGCTGGATGTGGAAATACCAACTGGTAAAGCCGCCGGCATGGCGGATGCGCACCGCATTGCCCCAGTTCTGCAGACTGCCGTTCGGGAACGGGGTGTTGGCCGGCGTGGTCGGCGCATTGGGGTTGTAGGTCTTGGTCAGCGTGCTCTGCGTCCATTCGACGACGCCGTCGCGGGCGGCGCGGATCGTGGTGCCGCTGGGCAGGCCGAAATCGAAGGCGAAGGCCTGGCTGCCGGTGTGCGAGCCGCCCGGGGTGTTGTTGCCCTGGGCGGTGTTGAAGGTGTCGCCGTTCTTCCACGGATAGCCCCACGGGCTGCCGGCACCGTCCTGCAGCGCGATGGCGCTGAGCCGCAGGCCTTGCGCGAAGAACGCGGCATCCTCGGTCTTGAAGTCGACGGAGCAGAAACCGTGCGCCGACCATTGCGTGCCGCTTCCCGGCTGCCAGACGGCGGCGTACTGGCCGTTCTCGACCGCGACCGAGGTCTGCCGAAGGCCCTGGGCGAAATAGGCGTTGTCCTGCGCCGAGAACTGGGCGTTGCTCATGCCCCACTTGACCCATTGCGTGCCGCTGCCCGGCCGCCACACGGCGCTGAGCTTGCCGCCAGAGACCGCGAGCGCGGCGATGCGCAGGCCCTGATTGAAATAGGCCGTATCCTGCGCCTTGAACTGGTCGCCGGTCAGGCCGACATGCACCCATTGCGTGCCGCTGCCCGGGCGCCACACGGCGGCGATCTGGCCGCCGTCGATCACGAACAACGTGATGCGCAGGCCCTGGCTGAAGTAGGCTAAGTCCTGCGTCTTGAAGTCGGGGAACGACATACCCCACTTGACCCATTGCGTGCCGCTGCCGGGCCGCCAGACCGCCGCGATGCTGCCGTTGTGGATCGACAGCGACTGGATGCGCAGGCCCTGATTGAAATAGGCAGTGTCCTGGGCCTTGAAGTCGGAAGAGCCCATGCCCCACTTGACCCATTGCGTGCCGCCGCCCGGCCGCCAGACCGCGGTCAGGCCGGTGTCGGCGACCGCGGCGCCGGGCGGCACGGTGAAGAGAGCAAGCCCCAGGACGGTACCCAGCATCATAACAGCACGCATCGCCATCTCCCCAGCTTGGATGTCGCGCGAAAACTACAAACCGAAGCTCGTCGAGTCCAGTCTCGAAATAATCGATCAAATAGATTCAAATCATGAATGCGTCATCATAAAATAATGAAACCCGTAAGTTCTTCTGCGCACGGCGTTCTTTGCAGTGTTCGTCTTGCCCCTGCCGCACCGCGCCGGGCCGCCGCGCCGGGCGAATTGACTCGGCCCGTTGCGGCAGGCGTAGTTGCCGGCCCTTTTCGGAAAGCCCCCCATGACGAAACCGACGGCCTGGCTGGCGCCGGCGCTCGACTACATCCAGAGCTGGCTCGCCTTTCAGATGCGCATGACCGAGCAGGTCGGCTGCGCCCTGGCGATTGCGCATCAGGGCCGCATCGTGCTCGACACCGCCTTCGGCCACGCCAACCTCCTGACCGGCGAGAAGCTGACGCCCACGCATCGCTTCCGCGTCGCGTCGCATTCCAAATCGTTCACCGCCGCCGCGATCCTGAGATTGCGCGAGCAGGGGCGGCTGAAGCTCGACGACACGGCCGGAAAATACGTCTCCGGCCTGCATCCGGCGATCGCGGCGGCGACGATCGCGCAATTGCTGTCGCACAGCGCCGGCATTTTCCGCGACGGCGTCGACGCGCCGTATTGGCAGGGGCGCGCGGCGTTCTCCGGCACGGCCAGGCTGCGCCGGGACCTGGCGCTGGCGCCGACCATCGACGCCAATACGCGGCTGAAATATTCCAATCACGGCTTCGCGCTGGCGGGCCTGGTGATCGAGGCGATCACCGGCGAGAGCTTCGCCGACTTCCTAGCGCGCGAGATCGTGGCGCCGGCCGGCCTCGCCCACACCACGCCGGACGTCCCGCTGCCGAAGGGCGCCAAGCTCGCGAGCCCCCATAGCGGCAGGACCCTGCTGGGACGCCGCCTGGTGTTTCCCGGCGACCAGTCGACCCAGGCGCTGGCGGCGGCGACGGGCTTCGTCAGCACCGCCGCCGATCTCTGCCGCTTCTTCGGCCAGCTCGATCCCAAAGCGAAGACCAGCGTGCTGTCGGCGGCGAGTCGGCGCGAGATGACGCGGCCGCAATGGCGCGACGCCTATTCCGCGATCGAGACCGGCTATGGCCTGGGCATCATCACCGGCGCCTTCGCCGGCTGGGACTGGTTCGGCCATAGCGGCGGCTTCCAGGGCTATCTCACCCGCACCTCGGTGGTGCCGGCGCACGGCATCACCGTGTCGCTGCTGACCAACGCCGCCGACGGCGTGCCGGCGCTGTGGTCCGACGGCGTGCTGCATATCCTCTCGACGTTTCACAAGCACGGCGCGCCGGACGCGAAGACCCGGGACTGGACGGGGCGGTGGTGGAGCATCTGGGGCGCAACCGACCTGGTGCCGATGGGCGAGAAGGTTCTGTGCGCCCTGCCGGCCTTGGCGACGCCGTTCCTCAAAGTCAGCGAGCTCGCCGTGACGGGCAAGGACGAAGCGCGCATCGCGCTCGCCGGCGCCTTCGGCAATTACGGCGAGCCGGCGTCGCTGCTGCGCAAGAACGGCAAGGTCGGCGAGGTGCGCCTTGCCGCGGCACGGCTGGTGCGCGAAGCGGCGCTCAAGAAAGAGCTGCTCGCACGCTACGACCGCTGAGCGCTATTCCGCCGCGATGGCTTCGGGCTTGTTGCTGTTGGCAGCGACCGGGTGCGGCTTTTCGAACTGCATCGTGCCGTCGTCGATCCGGCCGTAGCGCAGGGTGAGCATGTCGAGGGCGTAGTTCTGGTACAGCCGCCACGGCTTGGTCGCGCCCTGCCTGGGCAGCACGTCGGCGGCGCGCTGGACATAGCCGGACGAGAAGTCGAGCCAGGGCAGTTCGGCCACCTTGGGATCGCCCTTGGGCGTCGCGATCGGCGTGCCGTGCTTGTCCATATGGTTGAGCAGGCGGCAGACATATTCGCAGGTCAGGTCGCATTTCAGCGTCCACGACGCGTTGGTGTAGCCGAAGGACGAAGCGAGATTGGGCACGTCGCTGTACATCATGCCCTTGTAGCTCATGGTCTTGGCCATGGTCTTGGCGACGCCGTCGACCGTGACAGCCAAGCCGCCGAGCAGTTCGAGCTTGAGACCGGTGGCGGTGACGATGATGTCGGCTTCCAGCTCCTTGCCCGATTTGAGCAGGATGCCCTTGGGGGTGAAGCGCTCGATGGTGTCGGTGACGACCGCGGCGCTGCCGTCCTTCAGCGCGAGGAAGAGATCGCTGTCGGGCACCAGGCAGAGGCGCTGGTCCCACGGATTGTAGCGCGGCGTGAAATGGGTATCGACGTCGTAGTCGGGGCCGAGCTCTTTCCTGACCATGCCGATCAGGTTCTGCTTGGTCTTTTGCGGATTCTTGCGCGCCATGTTGAAGAACAGCATGCCGAACAGCACGTTGCGCCAGCGCGTGATGCCGTAAGCGAGCATCGGCGGCAGCTTGGCGCGCAGCCAGTTGGCGAACGCGTCTTCCGCCGGGCGCGACACGACATAGGTCGGCGAGCGCTGCAGCATGGTGACGTGCGCCGCGGACTTGGCCATCTCGGGAACCAGCGTCACCGCGGTGGCGCCGCTGCCGATCACCACGACTTTTTTACCGGCGTAGTCGAGGTCCTCGGGCCATTTCTGCGGATGGACGATTTTGCCCGCGAAGCTTTCGGCGCCGGCGAATTCCGGCGTGTAGCCGCCGGCATAGGAGTAGTAGCCGCCGCACATGAAGAGGAAATTGCAGGTGAAGCGCACGACGCCGCCGGCGCTTTCGGCTTCCACCGTCCAGCGCGCGGTCGCGCTCGACCACGCGGCGCGCTTGACCTGATGGTGGAAGCGGATGTGCTTGTCGATGCCGTTCTCGGACGCGGTCTGGCGGACATAGGTGCGGATCGAGGGACCGTCGGCGATGGCCTTGGCCTCGCGCCACGGCTTGAAGACGTAGCCCAGCGTGTACATGTCGCTGTCGGAGCGGATGCCGGGATAGCGGAAGAGATCCCAGGTGCCGCCGATGGCGTCGCGGCCTTCGAGGATGACGTAGGACTTCTGCGGACAGTTGGTCTGCAGGTGATAGGCGGCGCCGATGCCGCTGAGGCCGGCGCCGACGATCATGACGTCGAAATGTTCCACGGGCGCTCTGCCTCACACTTGCCTAGTGTGGATGTCGCACATCCGACTAGAAATGACAAGTTGTCAGTTCACGACGCCCACTCCGCCGCGAGCTGATCCTCGCCGCCCTGGTAGTGGTCGCAATCCAGCTTTCCCGCCGAATCGCCCGGAATCCCCGGGCACGCCTTGGGATCGGGACCGTCGGTGCCGTCGGTGTATTGCCACAGCCAATAGGTCGACCAGCTCGCCTGCACGCTGGGCTGGCTGCCGTACTGCGCCAGCCACAGGCGGTGGGCGCCGAAGAACGCGTCCTTGGTCGTGCCGAGCTGCGACTTGATCAGGCTGCCCGAATACAGCACGGCGCGGCGGCCGAGCTTGTCCCGAACGCCTTGCAGGAACTGGCGGGCGCCGTCGAGCGTCATCTGGTTGCCCTTGTCGGGCTCGAAATCGAGTGCGACCAGCGTGTCGTTGTCCGGCTGGGCGGTGGCGAGGAAATTCTCCACCTGCTTGTCGGCCGGCGCGGCGGTGCCCCAGTGATAGGCGCCCCACAGCAATCCGGCGGCGCGCGCCGCGCTGCGCCGCTGGGCATAGGCCGGGTCGGTGCCCGACTGGCCCGTCGTCGCCTTGTGGATGACGCCGCGCAGGCCGGCGGCCTTGGCTTGCGCGAAGCTGGCGACGGCGTCGCCGTGATAGAGGTCGACGACCACCGGCACCGCCGGCGACGGCGCCGGCGCGGGCGTGAACGGGCCGCAGCCGCCGGACCAGACATAGCCGTTCTGCCCAGTCTGAAACCAATGGGCGTTGCCCTGCACCGCGGTGCCGACGACCAGCGCGACGACCGGCACGGCGGTGCCCGGTTCGAGCGTGCGCAGGACCGGCGCACTGGTGCTCGCGGCCCCCTGGCGGACATTGACGCGGGCGGTGGTGACGGTCTGGCCGACGATCGGGAGCGCGGTCATGTCAGCCCACCGCGCCGTTGGGGGCCGGCGTCGGCTCGCCGCTCTGGGGCGCCGGCTTGGCGGGATCGGCCTTCGGCACGACGCGGCTCATGAAGCCTTCGATGAAGTCGGCGCCGGCATAGCCGGCCGCTACGATCGCGAAGAAATTGTCGGGCGTGATGCCGCACAGGTTCTTGATGATCGTCGTTCCGGCGAGCGCGCCGGCGATCGCCCCGATCGCCAGCGAGACCACCAGCCGGCTCGGCTCGATCATGTCGGCGACGGTCTTGCTGCTGCCGCCGGCGCTGTCGTTGACCTTCTTGAGGCCGACGACGGTGCGGATGCCCTGGCCGATGGCGCCCGCCGCCGCGCCGAGGCCCAATACTTGAAGCCAGTCGAAAGCAGTCCAGACCGCATTGGTGATACAGGCGTCCGCCATTGATCCCTCCCAAAGGAAACGCGATTGAATACTAGCCAATATTTGCCGCCGGCAAAGACTTGTCCGTGATCGCCGTCACGCGCCTTGCGCGATTTTTTGCGGCGCAGCATGCCGGGCCGCGGGCCGCCAGGGTTCCTGTGCGTAACCGATAGCCGCCGACCCGTCTTCGGCCCTACAGTCCGCCACCCCTATCCAGAAAAGAGGACGCGAACATGGCCATCGACTTCGAGATTCCGCCCGAGGCAAAAGCGATCCGCGAAAAAGTGCGCAAATGGGTGCATGACGAATGCATGCCGGCGCAGCAGAAGCTGATCGACGGCGGCGACTACAAGACCATCCTGGGCGAGCTGCGCACCAAGGCGCGGGCGCAGGGCCTGTGGTGCCCCTTCATCCCCAAGGAATATGGCGGCATGGGGCTGGGGCCGCTCGCCAACGCGCTGGTGCAGATGGAGCTCGGCGAGAGCTATCTCGGCGCCCTGTCGATGAACACCCAAGGCCCCGACGACGCCACCATGCTGACGCTGCTGCAGAACGGCACCGACTACCAGAAGGAGAAATTCCTCAAGCCGCTGCTCAACGGCGAGAAGCGCATCTGCTATTCGATGACCGAGAAGGCGGCGGGCGCCGACGCCACCGGCATGCAGACCCGCGCCGAGAAAAAGGGCAACTCGACCTATGTCCTGAACGGCGAGAAATGGTTCTCGTCGGCGGCGAGCGTCGCCGACATCGCGCTCGTCATGGCCAAGACCAATCCCGATGCCCCCCGGCACCAGCAGTTCTCGACCTTCCTCGTCGAGCTGCCCAACCCCGGCTACAAGATCAAGCGCAACATCAAGACCATGGCGGCGGAAGGCCCGCTCAGCCACATCCTGGGCGGCGGCCATGCCGAGATCGACATCACGGACCTGGAAGTGCCGGCCGAGAACCTGCTGGGCGGCGAAGGCAACGGCTTCAACATGGGCCAGCACCGCCTCGCCTATGGCCGCCTGCGCCACGGCATGCACAACGTCGCGATGGCGCAGCGCGCCCTCGATCTCGCGGTCGGGCACGTCACCAGCCGCACGACCTTCGGCAAGCCGCTGGCCGACCGCCAGGGCGTGCAGTTCATGCTCGCCGAATGCGCCAGCCAGCTCTACATCGCGCGGCTGATGATCATGCACATCGCCTATAAGGCGGAGAAGGGCCTCGACCTGCGCAACGAGAACGGCATCGCCAAGGTCTTCCTCGCCAACATGGTGCACAAGGTGGTGGACACCGCGATCCAGCTCCATGGCGCGCTGGGCTATTCGATGGATACGCCGCTGGCCGCCTGGTACACCCACATCCGCTCGCAGCGCCTGGTCGACGGGCCGGACGAGGTCCACAAATGGACGACGGGCCGCAACGTCATCAAGGCCTACAAGCAGTTCGGCACCACGGCCTCGGCGGCGGGCGGCGACATCCTGTAGGCGCGAAATCCGAGCGGCGAGCGGGGCGGCGCGCTAAGCTGGGCGCGCCGCTTTTTCGTCCGGGGGATCGCGCCGTGATCTATTATCTGCTGAGCCGCTGCCTGCTCGATCCGGTCGCCTGGGTTCTCTATCTGATGATCGCCGCCTTCGTCGCCGGCCGCTATGGGCGCGCCGTGCTGAAGGAGCGCTTGTTTGCCGGCGCCGCGATCCTGCTCTTCGTCCTGCTGTTCCTGCCGGTCGATCAGATGCTGGCGCGGCCGCTCGAGAACGCCTATCCGCGGCCGCCCCTGCCGGCGCGGGTCGACGGCATCGTGGTGCTGGACGGTTCGATGAACGGCCGCGTCTTCGGCGACCGGGGCGTCCACGGCGAGAGCGAGACGCCGCTGCGGCTGCTCGCCGGCGCCGATCTCGCCCGGCGCTTCCCGGCGGCGAAGCTGGTCTTTTCCGGCATCGCCGGCAGCACCGCCCGCGGGCGGGACGCCGAGCACGCGGCGGCGGCAAGCGCCTTTCTCGCCATGGGCGTCGCGCCGGGCCGCGTGGTGTTCGAGCGCACCTCGCTCGATACGGGTCAGAACCTCGCCAATTCGATGAAGCTCGTCCGGCCCCGGCCCGGCGAAACCTGGATGCTGGTCACCTCGGCGGTCCACATGCCGCGCGCCATGGCGATCGCCAGGAAGCTCGGCTGGCGGATGGTGCCCTGGCCGTCGGACTATATTTCGACCGCCGCACCCGCCCTGCGTTTCGGCTTTCCCTCCGAGGGCCTGCTGCACATCGACTACGCCCTGCACGAATGGATCGGGCTCGCCCTCTATCGCCTGACGGGGCGGGCGGGCGGCTAGGCTACCGGCGCTGGCGCGCGCGGATTTTCTGATATGGTCCCGCGCGATTCCGATTGCGAGAACCCCATGCGCTTCCCGACCGCCTTCGCGTGCCTTGTGTTCGGCGCCGCCCTGCTCGCCGGCTGCGGCCAGAACGAAGGGGCGCCGCATTACGACTTGTCGCCCGACTCCAACCAGAAATTCCTCGCCGACAACGCCGCGCGCAAGGACGTGATCACGACGCCGAGCGGCCTTCAGTACCGCGTCATCAACACCGGGCACGGCCGCATGGTGCAGAGCCCCAGCGACGTCGTGACCGTGACCTATAAGGGCTGGACGATCGACGGCCATGTCTTCGACCGCACCCAGCACGGCTCGACCGCGAGCTTTCCCGCCGGCGGGCTGATCCCGGGCTGGGTCGAGGCCCTCAAGCTGATGCATGCGGGCGATCAGTGGCAGCTCGTGATCCCGGCCGACCTCGCCTATGGCGCCGAAGGCGCCGGCGCCGACATCCCGCCGAACCAGACGCTGGTGTTCAACATGCAGCTCATCTCGGTGGCGCGGCCCAACCAGTAGACGCGCCTCAGGCGCGCTACCGCGCCAGCCCGGTCTCGACCGCCGGCGTTTTCTGATATGGTCCCGGCCGTTTCATTCCCGCAGGTGCTTGTGAGCAACGGCTTTTCCATCGGCGGCGTCCGCATCGCGGGCCGCGTCCTGACCGCGCCGATGACCGGCGTGTCGGACCTGCCGTTCCGCCGCGCCGCCTCGCGCCTGGGCGCGCCTTACGTCGCGACCGAGATGGTGGCGTGCGAGCTGCTCGCGGCGGGGCGTCCCGACGTGGTGCGCCGCGCCGCGGTCGGCGAGGGCCTGCCGCTCACCGTCATCCAGCTCGTCGGGCGCCGCGCCGAATGGCTGGCGCGGGGCGCGGCGATGGCCGAGGCCGCGGGCGCCGACCTGATCGACATCAACATGGGCTGCCCCGCCAAGGAAGTGACCGGCGGTTTGTCCGGCTCGGCGCTGATGCGCGATCCCGATCTCGCGTCGCGGCTGATCGCGGCGGCGGTCGGCGCGACGACGCGGCCGGTGACGCTGAAGATGCGGCTGGGCTGGGACGATGCCTCAAGGAACGCGCCGGAACTGGCGGCGCGCGCCGAGGCGCTCGGGGTCGCGGCGATCACGGTGCACGGGCGGACGCGGCAGCAATTCTATTCCGGCGCAGTCGACTGGCGCGCGGTCGCCGCGGTGAAGGCGGCGGTGAAGGTGCCGGTGATCGTCAACGGCGACATCGTGGACGCGGCGAGCGCGCGCGCCGCGCTCGCACAATCGGGCGCCGACGCGGTGATGATCGGACGCGGCGCCTATGGCCGGCCGTGGATCGCCGCGGGAATCGAAGCCGCCTTGCGCAATGGCGGCGATGCGCGCGAGCCGGCGCCGGATGCGCGCCTCGCCATCGTGCTGGAGCACTTCGCCGACTCGCTGCGCTTCTATGGCGAGCGGCTGGGCGTGAAGATCTTCCGCAAGCATCTGGGCTGGTACGTCGAGAATGCGGCGCTGCCGGCCTCCGCCGCGGCGCGGCGCGAAGCCAAGGCGCGGCTGTGCCGCCTGACCGATCCGCGCGAGGTCGAAGCCGGGCTGGCGGCGCTGTGGCGCGACGCCGAACTGCCGCTCGCCGCGTGAATGGCCGCTTTCGTTTACGTCCTGCTCTCCAAGACCAAGCCGAAGCGGACCTATGTCGGCTGGACCCTCGATCTCGCGCGGCGCGTCGAACAGCACAATGGCGGCAAGGGCGCGAAGTTCACGCGCGGCGGCAACTGGATCCTGATCTATGCCGAGCGCCACCGCACCCGCAACGGCGCGATGCGGCGGGAGGTGTTCCTGAAGCGCGACCGGGCGTTTCGCACGGCACTGCGGGAGCGCTAACCCCGTCCGACGAACGGCATCTTGGTCGCCATCACCGTCATGTTCAGCACATTGGCGTCGAGCGGCAGGCTCGCCATGTAGAGCACCGCCTTCGCCACCGCCGCGACGTCCATCACCGCTTCGGGCCGAAGCGTGCCGTCCGGCTGCGGCACGCCGTTCTTGATGCGCGCGGTCATCGGGGTCTCGGCATTGCCGATGTCGATCTGGCCGCAGGCGATGTCGAAGGCGCGGCCGTCGAGCGCCGCCGCCTTGGTGAGGCCGGTGATGGCGTGCTTGGTCGCGGTGTAGGGCGCCGAGTTGGGGCGCGGCGCATGCGCGCTGATCGAGCCGTTGTTGATGATGCGGCCGCCGTGCGGGCGCTGCGCCTTCATCAGCCGGAAGGCCTGCTGGGTGCAGAGGAACGGGCCGGTGAGGTTGACGTCGACCACCGCCTGCCATTGCGCGGCGGTCAGATCCTCCAACAGCACCGGCGGCGCGCCGGTGCCGGCGTTGTTGAAGAGGACGTCGAGGCGGCCGAACGCGTCCTTCACCCGGGCGAACAAGGCGGCGACCTGGGCCGCATCGGCGACATCGGTGGGCACCGCCAGCATCGTGCCCTCCGGCGCCAGCGCCGCGGTCTCGGCGAGCGCGTCGGCGCGGCGTCCCGCCAGCACGACCGTGTCGCCCGCGTGCGCGAACGCCAGTGCCACGGCGCGGCCGATGCCGCTGCCGGCGCCGGTAACCAAGACGATCCTGGACATGGAACTCTCCTCAAGCTTACCGGGATTCTGCCACAAATACCGTCTATGGTGGTCCGCGTTGGGGTGGGTGGAGGTTTCTCTTGGGTGTCGTGTGGTGGATCGTGCCGGTGCTGGTCGCCGTGCTGGGCGTGGCGTTCTTCGGCTCGGGCGCGGCGCATGTCGCGCGCGGCAATCCCGGGCAAGGCGGCCGGCGCGTCGTCGGCGGCACCATGGCGGCGGCGATCGGCCTGGCGCTCAGCCTGGTCGGCCTCAACATCCAGCTCTTCTCGCGCCTGACGCATGAGGGCCCGGTGGCGCAGGTCAGCGTCAAGGCGACCGATTCGGCGCAGAGCCTCTATCTCGTCACCGTGAAGCGGCTCGACGGCAAAATCCCCGACCAGAGCTGCAGGGCGACGAATGGCTGATCGGCGGGCGGGTGCAGAAGTGGAAGCCCTGGGCCAATGTGCTGGGGGCTCGACGCGACCTACACGCTCGACCAGATCAGCAACAAATATTCGAGCGCCGCGCGCGGCAACGGCAAGACGATCACGTCTTGCGACCTGCACGGCACACCGGTGGTCAACTCCTATGTGCCGCAGGGCTGGCTGCCCTGGATCCTCGACAAGTTCTACACCGAGGAGCCCGCAAGTTCGGCTCGGCGAACTACATGCCGCTGGTCGACGGCGCGGTGTACCGCATCGTGATCACCCAGTCGGGCTTCAACGCCCGAGCCGCTGAACACCATCGCCAAGGACGCCAACGCGGCGCAGTAGCGGTCACGCCGCATCGTTCTCCGCCGCCACGATGATCGTGGGCGGTCCGCCGGGGGACGAGGGCGAGGGCAAGGCTTTCCCGCTCCGCCGCGTCCGCGCGCGTCGAGCTCGGCGCCGGATGCCGGCGTGGCGCGCCGCGTCGAGCTTCCAGCCCCAGACGCAGACCCCGCCCAGCATCACGAAGAAGATCGGACCGGCGATGAAGATCCATTGCAGCGCCGTGATCGCCTCAGGCGTGTTGTGGGCGCCCGCCGTCGGCAGATAGCCGAAGCGCGCCAGCAGCAGCGACGACAGGCCGATACCGAAGCCGGCCGTCAGCTTGGAGGCAAAGGTCAGCACCGCATAGAGCAGGCTGATGCGCTCCTTGCCTGGCGCAGGCGGATGTCGTCGCCGACATCGGCCATCATGGCGCTGATCATCAGGCCCGAAGCCCGCCGCCATGAAGCCGCACCAGCCCATCGTCGGCAATCCGGCGAGGACATTGCCCCTGGGCACGAACATGACGGTCAGAAGGCCGAGCGAGAACGCCGTGGTCGTCGCCATCAAGGTGCGGTGCTTGCCGAAGCGCTGCGCCACCAGGCCGTCACCGGCGCCCCGGCGACGCCGATCAGGATGTAGAACACCAGAAGGATGGTCGAGGCCTCCTGCGAATAGCCCAGCACATCCTTGAAATAGAAGATGTACATCGCGGCCATCCAGCCGGGGCCGAGCGTGAGCGCGACCTGGGCGAGGGAACAGCCGGACGACGCCGGGATCGGTGACGATCTCCAGATAGTCCTTGGCGACGAAATGGTGGACCGACGAGCGGTTTGACGCGCTCGGGCGTCAGCCAGCACGCCAGCCCGACGCTGATCGGCGTCATGATCACGACGGCGAGGCCCATCGCCTGGATCGCGCCGGCCTCGCTGAGGGCCGAGCGGGCCCTGGGAAGATCGGAATGAACAGCGGCGCCACCGTGGCAAACACGCCGACCGCGACGCCGACGCCGAACACCCGGGAGCGCTCATTGTAGCCGGTGGCGAGCGTTGCGCTCCACGCCTGCTGCGCCAGCGCCAGGATCGAGTTGCCGATATAGAGCAGGAACAGCCAGGCGAAGATGTAGAGCTCGCCGATTCCCTTGGGCGCCATGAACAGCATGTAGGTGCCGAGCATGAAGATCGGCCGCCGCCGGCGAGCCAGACGCGGTAGCGGCCGAAGCGCGTCTCGGTCCGGTCCATGGCATGGCCGAGCAGCGGGTCGATGAAGATGTCGATCAGGCGCACCGCCATCCACACCGTGCCGATCGCCGCGAGCGAAACCCCCATATGCCCCGCGAGATAGGGCGGGATATAGACGAGCAGGACCACGGTGAGGGAAGAGACCGGAATCGTGGACAGCGAAAAATTGACGATCGTGGAGAGGGAAAGCCTTTGCTCCGCCGCTGCGCTCACGCAACCCCCTCCCAGGCGGGCCAGCATTTCGCCCGCGAATTCCGACAGCGTGTCGTCACGCGCGCCCATCACCACGATGCGGTCGCCCGGGCGCGCGAGGCCCAGAAGCGCCGCGCCGCACGCCGCCCGGTCGGGGTGGACGTAAGCCCTGCGCCCCTTGGCTTCAACGCCGCGCACGATGTCGATCGAGGACACGCTGCGGTCGGTGGTGCCGCCGAAATAGACCGGCTCGGGGCATCAGGAGGACGTCGTCCGGGCCAAGTTTCTCGGCGAAACACGCGACGAACTGGTCCTTCATCAACTTGAGCGGGCCGAAGCCATGCGGCTGGAACATGACCAGCAGCCGCCGGGGAAGTCGTGCAAAGTGGCAAGCGTGGCGGCGATCTTGTCCGGGTTGTGGGCGAAGTCATCGATCACGGTGACGCCGTTCGCGCTGCCGACGACGTCGAGCCGGCGCTTGATGCCGGTGAAGCGCGCCAGCGCCGCCGCCGCCTCTTCGAGGCCGACGCCGGCGGCGCGCGCCGCGCCGATGGCGGCGAGCGCGTTTGGAGACGTTGTGGCGGCCGGGGACTTGCAGGCGGACACGCAGCGACGCCGCGGCGTTGCGCTCGCCGAGCGTGAAGGCGATGCCGGCGGGGGAGCGGTTCGATGTCCTGCGCCAGGAGGTCGGCCTTGGTGTCGGCGAGGCTGTAGGTGAGGCGGCGGACGCGCGGCAGCTCGGCGGCGAGCGCCCGCGGTCTCGTCATTGTCGAGATTCAAGATCGCGATCTCGGACTTGGCGACGAAGGCGCGGAAGCAGGGGCGCGCAACTCGTCCATCGATTTGTGGTCGAGCGCGACATTGTTCAGCACCGCGACGCGCGGGTGATAGCGCGCGATCGAGCCGTCGCTCTCGTCGACCTCGCTGACGAAGATTATCGCCGGTTCCCACCAGGGCGCTGGCGAAGGGCGCGCCGGGAGTCGCGAAATTCTTCATCACCGCGCCGTTCATCACCGTGGGGTCGAGGCCGCAATCGGACAGGATCCAGCCGATCATGCCGGTCGTCGTCGACTTGCCGCTGGTGCCGGCGACGCCCGATGGCATTGGGCGCCTCGTTGAAGAGCTGCGACAACAGTTCGGCGCGCAGCATCAGCGTCGCGCCGACGCGCCGCGCCGCCTGGACGTCGGGGATCGTGCCTTCGACCGCTGCCGAGGTGACGACGATGGTGTCGGGTCCGGCGACGCCGCTGCCGTCCTGCGGGACAAGGGCGATGCCGCTGGCGCCGCAGAAAGGCGAACTTGTCGGCGAGCCGCCCCTGGTCGAGGGCGCGGTCGGAACCGGATACGGCCTTGCCGCGCGCTTTGAGGATCAGCGCCAGCGGCAGCATGCCGCTGCCGCCCACGCCGCAGAAGAAATAGGGCCTGTCTGGAGTCATCGCCGGACGCTATAAGCGGACCCAAGCGATTGACAAGCGAAGGGCGGAGCGGATTTGGCTGGAAGGAAAATCGCCGTCGTCGCACCCCGCGTCGCGGCTCGAACCGGCCACTGCCGCGCGCGTCACGGCGCTGGTTGACGCAGCGTTTTCCGGGGCGCGCCGAGGTCGTCTTCCATCCGCAATGCTTTCTCAGTTCCGGCCATTTCGCCGGCGACGACGCGGCGCGGACGGCGGCGTTCCTCGACGCCGCCAACGACGAAAAGCTTCTCGGCGGTCTGGTTCGGCCGCGGCGGCTATGGCGCCGGGCGGATCGCGGAACGCGTGCTGGCGGGCCTCGGCGCGGGCGGCAAAGCACAAGGTCGTATATGGGCTACAGCGACGGCGGCTTCCTGCTCGCCGGTCTTTATCGCGCCGGATTTTCCGTCGCGCACGGCCCGATCCCGCATGACATCAAGCGCACCGGCGGCGAAACCGCCGTCAAGCGCGCGCTGTCCTGGATGATCGACGGGGACCGCGCGGCGCTCGAACCCTCGCTCGACGGGCCCGCCGTCGCGTTCAACCTGGACCATTCTCAGCAAGCTGATCGGCACGCCGCTGCTGCCGGACCTTTCAGGGCATGTGCTGATGCTGGAGGAAGTGTCGGAGGCATCTCTACGCCATCGACCGGCTGATGTTCCACGTCACCTCCAATCCCGGCCTGCGCAGCGCTGAGGGGCATCCGCCTGGGCCGCGGTCAGCGACGTGCCGCCGAACGATCCGCCCTTCGGCCAGACGCCGGAGGAGATCGTGCGCCACTGGTGCGCGGTCTCCGGCATCCCCCTATCTCGGCCCCGCCGACATCGGCCACGACGCGGACAACAAGGGTGGTGCCGTTCGGATGACCGTCCTGCACCCTGTTGCTGTGGAATGCCGCCGTCGTGGCGCTGTGTTTCGCCGCGCTGTGGCTGGTCGCGATCCGCCTGCGCGACGTCAGCTTCGTCGATGCCTGGTGGGCCTTCGGCAGGGTGGTGCTGGCCTGGGCCAGCTTCCTGGGCGGCGGCGCGATCACCGAGCGCAAAATCGTGCTGCTGGCGCTGTGCACCGCCTGGGGGATGCGGGCTGGGCGTGCATCTGTTGCCGGCGCTGGCGCCGGAACGGGCCGGACCGCCGCTATGTCTCCATGCTGGGCAAGGCGCAGAGCGAGCGCGGCATGAGCTTCGCACGCGCCGCGCTGCTGATGGTGTTCGCATTGCAGGCGCCGCTCCAGTTCGTGGTCGCGCTGCCGGTTGCAGCTCGGCGTGTTCGGCACAGCCCCGCTCGGACCGCTGGCCGGCGGCGGGCATCGTGCTGGCGATTGTCGGCATCGTGTTCGAAAGCGTCGGCGACGCGCAGCTCGTGCGCTTCAAGGCCCGATCCCGCAACCGCGAGCGCATCCTCGACACCGGCCTGTACGGCGCTTTCACACGCCATCCCAATTATTTCGGCGACGCCCTGCGTGTGGTGGGGACTCTATCTGAATCGCGGCGGGAGGGGCAGCATCGGGTTGTGGTCTCTGCCCGGCCCGGTGCTGCTGACCTTCCTGCTGACGCGCTGGAGCGGCATGCCGACCGTCGAAGGCCGCATGCGGCGCAAGAAAAAAGGGCTATGACGACTACGTGCGGCGGACGCCGGCCTCGTCGCGTGGTGGCCTCGGCCCACCCTCCCCTTGAGGGAGGGTCGAAAAATCGGAGCGCAGCGAAGATTTTTCGGGGAGGGGTCGGGCATCCGAGCGCGGCGTCGGACCCCTCCCCGAAATTGCTTCGCAATTTCGACCCTCCCTCAAGGGGAGGGTAGATATCCGTCCCGGATGAACGCGCGGTCCGCCCACACCGAATGGGTGCCGGCTGCACAGCTTGTGCGGGCAGGGCGATGCGGCAGACCGGGCCGTCCTGGATGCGGCGGGCATCGAGCAGCACGCATTCCGAGGGTGCCGGCGTTCTCGTCGGTGACGAAGCTCACCAGATAGCCGTCGTCTTCTTCGCTCGCGGCCGATCCGCGGCGCGAACGGCGCTTCGCTGCGTAGCGGCCCTCGCCGAGTTCGTAGCTCCAGCTCTCGCCGGTCTTAAGGTCGTGCTTGACGAAGCCGCGGAACAGGAACCAGCCCGGCACCGCCAGGGTCGAATAGCCGTAGCGATAGGGACGCCCGGCGAAGCGCGCATTGATCATGCCGAATTCCAGGATGCGGTCGTCGAGATGGCGCTCGCTTGTCTTGCCGGTCTTCAGGTCGAAGCGCCAGCGGTGCAGCTTGGACTTGAAGCTGTATTCGTCGAGATAGCCCATCATGTGCTCATAGCCCGGCGGCGCGTCCGCCTTCGGCCCGGGCGTCGGCACTTCCTGGAAATAGCCCGTCGAGCACGACCGCGTCGCCGTCCTCATAGGCGTTCAGCCAGTGCAGCACATAGGTCGGCGCCGCCTCGAACCAGCGCACGTCCTCCGTCTTGCCGCGGCGCGGCACCAGCGCGAAGCGCGACGGCAGGCCCTTGTGGCTCGCGCACCGCGTGGACGTTCTTCTTGAGCAGCTCGGCGTCCCAGAACACCGGCAGGTCGTTGAGGATCGCGTAGTGCTCGGTGAACGCCATGTCGTGCGGCAGGCGCGGCCCGGCCAGCGGCACCGGATGTAGTTGGTCAGCCGGTTGTGGCGGTCGACCTCGCCGTAATGCAGATAGGGGCGCGTGCTTGGAGTAGGGTTGTGGCGGTCGACCTCGCCGTAATGCAGATAGGGCGCGTGCTTGGAGTAGTTGAAGAACATCAGCTCGCCGGTATGTTCGTCGACCTTGGGATGCGCGCTGATGCCGTCGATCGGCACCCAGGGCTCGACGCCCGACTGCTCCAGCGTCTGCGGATCGAGGCGGTAGCCCTCGCCGCATTGATAGAAGGTCGAGAGCGCCTTGCCGGCATGGACGACGACGTCGGTCGAGGATGAATCCTTCAAGGACCCATGCGCGCCGTAGCCGGGGCGCTTGGCCAGATGCACCGGATCGGCGAGGCCGCCCCACAGCGAGCCGTTCGCTTCCTGCTCCGCCTCGAAACAGCGGGTGCGCACGAAGCGGTTGCGGTACTGCGCCCGGCCGCCCGCGAAATCGATCTGGTGGATCATGCCGTCGCCGTCGAAGGGATGGAAACGGCCGAGCGGCTGGTGGATCTGGTTCTCGGTGTTGCGCAAATAGACGCCGTCGATGTCGGCGGGGATGTTCCCGGCGATGACGTCGAGGTCGAAGGCGTTCACTTCCTCATGCAGCGGCGTCCAGGCGCCGCCCAGATAGGGATGGTTGCTGGGCTTCAGCGAGGTCCGGATTGGCGGCAGCTTTTCGACGCGCATAACGTTACCCCTGACTGTCATGGCCCGCGAATGCGGGCCACCCAGGTGACGCCCAGCACCAATCTAACAGAACTGGACCTCAACCAAATCCTCGACACCGAACGGGACTTCAACTGGGTGGCCCGCATTCGCGGGCCATGACAACCTTTTTTAATTTCCGATACCGAGTCGACTCGTCCGAACAGTTCTTCCAAACGCGCCAGCGTCGCCGGCGGCAGCGGACCGCGCAGGATCGAGGCGACGTTTTCCTTCAAGTGCGCGACGCTGCCGGTGCCGGTCAGCACGATGTCGATGCCGGGCTCGTGGCGGCAGAAGCGATAGGCGGCGTCGACGATGCCTTCGGTGCCCTCCTTCAGGAACCCGAGCGGATCGGCGGCGGCGAGCTTGCCGCGATCCAGTTGCCCGGCTTTTTCGATGGCATCCAGCGCTTCCTTGAGGCCTTCGGGATCGGACAGCGCGCGGCGCACCGCGAACATGTCCTGCACGCCGATGTTGTGCGCCTGGGTCAGGCGCAATACGTCGCGCCGTGCCGACGGATTGAGCAGATTGAACCCGACCATCACCACGTCCACACCCCGGTCGGCACCGCGGCGGCGAGCATCTTGTGGCTGGTGTCGCTGCCGAAATGCTCGGTGATGCCCAGGAACCGTATCTTGCCCTGCGCTTTGGCGCGCAGTAGCGCCGGCACGATCTCGGCGGCGACGTGCTCGAGCTGCGCCGGCATGATGCCGTGCAGATTGTAAAGGTCGACGTAATCGGTGCCGAGGCGGTCGAGATTCTTCTCGAGTTGCTCGATGAGTTCGGCGCCGCTGTAGAACGCGGCCTGGGGCGCACCCCAGGGCTGGATCGCGGTCTTGGTCGAGATGTAAACCTATCGCGCCGCCCCTTTACCGCTTCGCCGACGATGGCTTCGGTGCCGTAGGCGGCGGCGGTGTCGATCCAGTTGATCCCCAGATCCATCGCGGCCCGCACCACCGCGACACTCTGCGCGACGGAATTGCCGTAGGCCTGGCCGAGCCGGCTGTGCCCGCCGCAGCGAGCCCCGCGACGCTGACGTTGAGGCCGGTACGGCCGAGGGTCTTGTAGTGCATGCGGAGAGCTTAAACCCTCCCCTTGAGGGAGGGTCGAAAAATCTTAGCGCAGCGGAGATTTTTCGGGGAGGGGTCGGGCCTTGCGCGCGGTGTCGGACCCCTCCCCGAAACGCTTCGCGTTTCGACCCTCCCTCAAAGGGAGGGTGAACAGCCCTCGTCGCAGCCGCCGCCCATCGCCATGCAGCCGCAGCCGCCATATTCGCGCTTGAGGCGATCCAGATGCGCGTCCAGCGCGGCGCGCACGATCTGGTGCCGCGTCAGGCCCTTCTTCACCGCGGCGATGCCGAGCTTCTCGAACTCGACCGGGCTCAGCGTCACCATCAATGCGGTGCGGCTTGGCGCCGGGCGGCGGCGGCAGGCGCGGCGGCTCGGGCACGGGGCGCGGCGGCGCCTCGCGCGTCCAGAACAGCGACGGCTTGGCGCCGGACGGCATCGCGTCGCCCTTGCGGGCGAGCAGGTTTGAAGTGATGGGGGCGAAGGGCGAGTTGCTCATGGCTGGCCTCCTCTCAAGGACGATCGGCGGCGCGGCGGCCGAAGGGATGGGAACGGCGGTCGGGGCCGCCGAGCGGGGCGGCGCCGATGCGGCGCTCGGGCGTGAAGCGGCGCTCGGGCAGCAGCGGCGGCGGCGCTTCCTCGGGTTCGGCCTCCGGCGCCGGCGGCGGCCGCTCCTCCGACAGCGACGACAGCGCGCCGGTGGCGAAATGCGCCGGGCGGATGTCGGGCAGGAGCTTCACGTCGCCGGTGAGGCGCGACAGGCGATCTGGATGTAGAGCCACAGGTCGCGCACCTCCTTGGCGCTTTGCGACTTGGCGACGACCTCGCCGACGGTGCGGCCGTCGACCATGCTGGCGGCGAAGTCGACGCGGTGATGCAGCGTGACCGGCGCCACCCATGCCGTGCTGCGACAGCGCGATCGCCGCCTCGCCGGTGATGCGGCGCGCGCGTGGCGCCGTTGACGACGAAGATCAGCGGCTTGCCGTGGCGCTCGGCGATGTCGACGGTGGCGCCGACGGCGCGCAGGTCGTGCGGGCTGGGCCGCGTCGGCACCACGACGAGATCGGCATGGGCGACGACCTGGGAGATCGAGGCGGTGATCGCGGGCGGCGTGTCGATGACGGCGAGGCGGATGCCGGACGCCTTCAACTGGACGAGGGCCTCGCCGAGCTCCAGCAGTCCGACCTTGGCGAAATGCGGCGACGCCGATTCCCGCGCGTTCCACCAATGCGACAGCGAGCCTTGCGGGTCGGTGTCGATCAGCGCCACCGGGCCGATGCCGGCGCCGTCGGCCTCGACCGCGAGATGGCCGGACAGCGTGGTCTTCCCCGAGCCGCCCTTTTGGGAGGCCAATACCAGAACGTGCAATGCGCCCCTTCCGCCGGCCGCGCCGGCCAGATGTGCTAGCGTGCGTTCTAGCCGGCGAGGCGTTACGGCGGCTTGAAAACGGGCCGGCGCATTTGCTTCTGTTTCGCCGCTAATTTCGTTCGAAGTGTCGGGATACCGGGAATCAGAAGATGCCGCACCGCCGCCTGCTGCCCGCCGCCCGCCTGACGCTCGGCCTCGCGCTCGGCGCCGCCGCGCTGGGCGCCGCGCCGGAAGCGCCGCCGATCCAGGACTGGTCGAATATCGAGACCGTGGTGGTCCGGGCCCATCCCGGCCCGCCGCTGTGGCACATCGTCAAAGGCGATTCCGAGGTCTGGATCGTCGGCATGGTCTCGCCCGTGCCGCAGGACCTGGCATGGGACCGCGACGAACTCTCGACCTTGCTGAAAGGCGCCAAGGCGCTGCTGCTGCCACCCAAAGCCTCGGTCGACCTGGTCGAGGGCTTGTGGTTCTACATGTGGCACATGGATACGCTGGAGCAGCCGGACGGCCAGACGCTGGAGGCTCGCTCGCCGAGCCGCTGCGCCCGCCGCTTCGTCGCGGCGCGCACGCTCGCCAAGAAGGACGCCGACCGCTACGAGAAATACCTGCCGGCGGTGGCGGCGCTGATGCTGGAGAGCGACTATCTCAAATCCGTCGCATTCAGCTATCGCGAGCCCGCAGCGCACGATAGAGGGCCTGGCGCGCCGCGCCGGCGTGCCGCTGCGCACCATCGCCGACTATCCCGCGATGGACATCGTGCACGAGGTCCCGCGCATGTCGCCGCAGGCGCACCGGCTTTGCGTCGAGAACGCGCTCAGCGACATCGATACCTATGGTGCGCATGGCGTCGCGGCGGCGCAGGCCTGGGCGGTGGGCGATCTCGACGGCATCAAGGCGAACTATTCCGAAAGCCGGCTCGATGCCTGCCTGTCGCAGAATTCGGCCTATCTGGCGCTGCGCGAGCGCGGCATCCGCGACGAGACCAACGCGATCATCGGCGCGCTCGCCAAGCCCGGCAAGGTGGTCGCCGCGAATCCCGATGGGCTTCTTCCTGCGCAAGGGCGGCGTGCTCGAACGCCTGACCGCGGCGGGCCTGACGGTGAGCGGACCGGGAAGCTAGAGTTCAACTACCTGTGCGTGTATACGCCATCCGCGTGTCGCGTTCCGATCCTCCGGCGCGCGCGGCGTCCAGCGGATTTTATCTATTGTCTTAAATGAACAATTACCGCCCGACGCGATAGAGCTAAACGATACAGATACACAACTGTAGGTTGTCATAGTGTGGCGTCGAAGGGGCGTTCACGGAGGGAACTCCTATGCACGCCAGGCCATCTCTTGACGGTTCGCCGCCACCCACCGCGGGCAAACAGCCTTGGACAAGGCCACAGTTGCAGTGCTCCCCGGCCAAGGAAGCCGAGAACGGTCTTTTGCTCGGCCCCGAACTGTTACTGGCTCTGTCGTGAGCATCCGCGGCAACCGGAGGCCCCGGTTGCCGGCGCGCTCAGACCAGCGCGGCCGAGGTCTTCGCCGCGACTTCCTCGCGCGTCACGCCGGGGGCGAGTTCCGTAAGCCGCAATCCGCCGGGCACGACGTCGAAGACGCCGAGATTGGTGATGACGCGGTGGACGCAGGCCTTGCCGGTGAGCGGCAGGGTGCAGGCCTTGAGCAGCTTGGAATTGCCCGCCTTGTCAGGTGTGATCCATGGTCACGACGCAGCGCTTGACGCCGGCGACCAGATCCATCGCCCCGCCCATGCCCTTGACCAGCTTGCCCGGCACCATCCAGTTGGCGAGGTCGCCGGTTTCCGACACCTCCATCGCGCCCAGGATCGACAGGTCGATATGGCCGCCGCGGATCATCGCGAAGCTGTCGGCGGAGGAGAAATAGGAGGTGCGGTCGAGCTCGGTGATGGTCTGCTTGCCGGCGTTGATGAGGTCGGGATCGACCTCCGTTCTCGCGCGGGAACGGGCCCATGCCGAGCATGCCGTTCTCCGATTGCAGCGTCACGTCCATCCCCTCCGGGATATAGTTCGCCACCAGCGTCGGGATGCCGATGCCGAGATTGACGTAGAAGCCGTCGCGCAATTCGCGCGCCGCCACTTTGGCGAGATCGTCACGTGTCCAGGGCATGTCAGGTCTCCGCGATCGCGAGTTTGAACAAGGGCCGTTCCCAGGTAACACCGGGGATCGGCGGCGCAACGCCGCAACGCTCGGCACCCATGCGTTCGTAGAACGAAGCGGCCGGTGGATGAGAGCCGATGCGAATGCTGGCGATGCCGCGACGCCGTGCCGTTTCCTTCATGTGGTCGAACAAGGCGCGCCCGATGCCGGAACCGCGCGCCGCATCCGACACGAACATCAGATCGAGATCGGGCTCGCCTTCGACGACCAAGCCATAGAATCCGAGTATCGCATCGTCGCGCTCGGCCACAAACACCGTGTTGCGCGCGAGATATTCCAGCGTGACAAGATAACCCTCGATAATCCGGTAATAGTCGCCGCGATAGGCACTCGAACCGTGCATCAGGGCATTTATGCGATCGAGGTCGCCCGCTTGCGCCGCGCGGATGACAAGTTGCGCGGCCATTCAACCGGTCCTCACCGTGCGCTTTTCGATCCGTTTCTCATAATTCGTCCCCTGGAGGATGCGCTTGACGAAGATTCCCGGCGTGTGGATCGCATCCGGCCCGAGCGTTCCGACCGGCACAAGCTCCTCGACCTCGGCGACCGTGACCTTGCGGCGGTCGCCATCATCGGGTTGAAGTTGCGCGAGGTTTTGCGGAAGACGAGGTTGCCCTGGGCGTCGCCCTTCCACGCCATGACGATGGAGAGGTCGGCGACGAGGCCGCGCTCCAGGATGTAAGTCTGGCCGTCGAACACCTTGTGCTCCTTGCCCTCGGCAATCAGCGTCCCGACGCCGGTCTTGGTGTAGAAGCCGGGGATGCCGGCGCCGCCGGCGCGGATGCGCTCGGCCAGCGTGCCTTGCGGATTGAATTCGAGCTCCAGCTCCTTGGCGAGATATTGCCGCTCGAAGGTCTCGTTCTCGCCGACGTACGAACTGATCAACTTCTTGATCTGGCGGGTCTGCAGCAGAAAGCCGAGGCCGAAATCGTCGACCCCGGCATTGTTGGAGATGACGGTCAGGTCCTTGACGCCGCTCGCAACCAGCGCCGCGATCAGCTTTTCCGGGATGCCGCAAAGGCCGAAGCCGCGGACATGATGGTCATGCCGTCGAACAGCACGCCGTCGAGCGCGGCCTTGGCGTCGGGATAGACTTTGGTGTTCATGGGGAACCTGCGCGGGGAGACGCCGGCACTATAGCGCGCGCAGCGCCGCGGCGCGCGCGTCATTCCGTCCAGGACAGGCCGATGCGCAGGACGCGCGGTGCGGCATAATTCGTCACCAGATCGGCGCTCTGCGTCGTCGCGACGTCGGCATCGAGCAGGTTGTCACCCGCGATATAGGCGCTGAGCCCATCCCACAGGCGCCAGGCGATCCGCGCATCGACCGTGGCGGCGCGCCGAGGCGCAGCGTGTTCTGGTCGTCGGCGAAGCGCGTACTCTCGTAGCGCAGATTGGCGCTGACGGTGAGCCGCTCCAGCGGCGCCGCGCTGAGGCCGCCGGTCAGGGTGAAGCGCGGCGCCTGCGACGGCCGCTTGCCGGTGAGCTGGGCCGCGGCGGCACCGCCTTCGACGTGCGCGTCGACATAGTCGAAGGCCGCCCGCAAAGAGAGCCAGTCCCTCGCCTGCCAGTGCGCATCGCCTTCGAGGCCGTAGGCGTGGATATTGCCGGCATTCTGGCGCTGGATGAGAAGGCCGCCGGCCGGAACGGCGCCGAGGCCGGGCACGGTGACCGGCCCGCGCGCCACCGTCACGTTGGTGATGGCGCCGTGAAGCTGGTTGTAGAAGAGGGTCGCGTTCCAGGCGAACGCGGCCGCCGTCTGCCCCAGTCCGAGTTCGGCGCCGTAGAGCTTTTCCGGGGTCAGGCCGGGATTGGCCTGGGTGATGTTGTTGCCGAGCCGGAAGGGGCGGTAGAGCTCGTTCAGGCTGGGGGCGCGGAAGCCGCCATAGGCGGCGGCGCGGAGGAAGAGGCCGTCGCCCAGTTCCTGGCGCAGGCCCAGCCGCGCCGTCGGCACGATGCCGCTCTTGCTCGGCGTCGTCTGGTTCACTGTCACCACGCCGGTGGCGAGGGTGGTCTGGATCAGATGGCCGCCGGTCGAGGCCCAGTGGTCGGCGCGCAGGCCGGCGGTGATGAGAAGCCGGTCTGAGACGCGCCGCGCTCTCGACATAGAAGCCGCCGACGACGGTGCGGCCGCCGCTGACGCGTCCCTGGGTGAAGCTGCCGGCGGCGAGCTGGAATGCTCCTGGGATTCGCCCTGGGTAAAGCGCGCGTCGCCGCCGACTTCCCAGTCGAGCCAGGCCCAGGAGCCGCGCAGCGCCGCGTTGAAGCCCCAGCCGAGCGCGGGCGTCGCGAACTGGTCGTTGGTCGGCGTGGTCGCGCTGCGGCCGGGCGCGATCGACACCGAGGTGTTGGAGAAGCCGGTGTTGCGCAGCCAGGCCTGCAGGCGCCAGCCGAGGTCGCCGCCGCGTTGCGGATGCGCCAGCGTCGCGCTGGCGCTGACGCCGTCGGCCGAAGAGTGCGCCGCGACGAGGCCGGAGTCGCGGTTCTCGCCATAGGCGCCGACCCGCACCGACACCAGCGTGCCGCTCCACGGCATCGCCTCAGCGCGCAGCGAGGCGCTGCGGGCATGCAGGGTCACGGCGTTGTCGGCGGCGCCGCGCTGGGCCGGCGAGACCGGGATCCAGCCATTGCTGTCCTCGTCCGAAGCGCTGGCGAACAGCGCGACTGGGCCGAGCGTCACGCCGCCGCTGGCCGCGGCGCGCCGTCCGCTGCGTTCGGCGAGCGAGGCGTCGGCGGCGACGAGGCCGTCGCCGCGCGCCTCGTTGAGCGCGATGACGCCGGTGAGGGCGCCGGCGCCGTAGGGCCCGGCGCCCGCGCCGCGCACGATCTCGGCGCCGCCGATGTCTTCGTTGGGCAGGGACGACCAGATCACCCAGCCGCCGAACGGATCGTTCTGCGGCACGCCGTCGAGCGTCACCAGCGCGCGCCCCGCGCCCGATGGGGCGATGGAGCGCAGCGATACGCCCTGGGTCGTCGGGTTGGCCGAGAGCGAGGAGTCGCGGCGGAACAGCGACAGGCCGGGAACCTGCGACAGCGCATGATCCAGTTCGGTCGCGCCGCGGATGTCCTTGGCGTCGAGGGTCGCGACCGAGAAGGCGGCGTTGCCGACCGGATCGGGCGGGCTCGCCGTGACCACGATGGTCTCGACCGGCGCGGCAGCGGCGAGGCCGGGCACGACAAGAAAGCAGGCAAGAACGGCACGGCGCAATGTCATGGTCGCGAAACCTACGATGCGCCGTAAGGCTGCGCTATGCCGTCCGCATGACAGCAAGATGGAATGGGCGCGCCGCCAACTTGAAAAGCGACGGTGCCGACAGAAACGCAAAACACAGCCGCCATGGTCCCCGGCACCGCCCAAGTGGCGCGCCACGCACGTCCAGGGCCTGCCACGCAAATTTGTGAAATAGGGCGGGACGTCAGCACTAATACGGTTTGAATTTTGTCCGGGCAAAATATCCCGCCAGCCTGCACAGGCTACCAAGCTGGACATCGGGCTCGGGCGTGACGTCCGACGCGGTGGCGCCATCCGCGCTGACTTTGTAAACGGTAAGGCTGACTGCCGTACCCGCTGGCGCAACGCCCTCTACCCAAATCGTGTGGAATTCTTCCTCCACGATCCAGATTTGGCCTCTGTGCCAAATAAATCTGACGTTGTCGCCGGGGTCGCGTCGCGGTTCTGCCGGGATCGCCTTTTCCTCAAACATGTTTCGTAGAGCTTGCGGCAGTTCGGATCGAAGGCTTATCGATCGGAACCCCGGAGGCACTCGGCAAGGACGCGGGCTCACATCCGCGCGCTCCGACTCCTGCGGAGCACAAGCGGCAGCGATCACGAAGATGCCCACGGCAGCCAACCGGGTAACCAAACCCATCGCCCCCTCACAAATCGCTGTGATGCCTGTCTTACCACGTCCAGGCCCAGGAACCCCAAGGCCGCCCGGACGGCTCGCATTGGGGACCACGACAATGAAGGACGTTGACTCGTCGCCCCATTTCGTACATCGTATGCGTACGTTGTACGAGACTTCATGCCCAAAGAACTCTCCAGCGAAGACTTCGAGGCGGTCCGCGCCAAGATCGGGGCGGCGGCGACGGCGCTCTATGCCGCCAGGGGCGAGGGCGCGATCACCATCCGCGACATCGCCAAGAAGCTGGGGCGCAGCCCCATGGGGCTCTACCGCTATTTCGCCGACCGCGAGGAGATCCTCGCCTTCGTCCGCGCCGGCGCCTTCGACCGCTTCGCCGACGCGCTGGAAGCGGCGTTCGCCAGCGGCGGCGATGCCTTCGCGCGGGCCCGCGCGGTGGGGCGCGCCTATCTCGACTTCGCGCTGAAGAACACCAACGCCTACCGGCTGATGTTCGACCTGTCGCCGCCGGACGAGGCCAAGCATCCCGAACTGCGCCGCGCCGCCAGGCGCGCCGGCGAGACCGTGACGCGGCATGTGAAGGACCTCGCCGCCGCCGGCATCGTGCAGGGCGATCCCGCCGTGATCGGCAACGCGCTGTGGGCGGCGTCGCACGGCGTGATCGTGCTGCACCTGGCGGGGCGCCTGCCGGCCGGCATGAAGGTCGAAGACCTCTATTTCGAGACCATGCGCCTCACCTTCCGCGGCGCGCGCACGCCCGCGGCGGCGGGACAGCGCCTGAAAGTGGTGAAATCATGAGCGAGACCGCAACGACCTTCGTGGTCAAGCGCGGCGATCTGAACGACGGCAAATTCGTCACTGCGCCCATCACCGCGAAGCCCGGCGGCGTCCTGCTGCGCGTCGACCGCTTCGCGCTGACCGCCAACAACATCACCTATGCCGCGTTCGGCGAGGCGATGAAGTACTGGAATTTCTTTCCGTCGCCGGAAGTGGGCGCCGGCGTCATCCCGGTATGGGGCTTCGGCACCGTCGTCGAGTCGGATGCGGAGGGGTTGAAGCCGGGCGACCGCTTCTACGGCTACTATCCCTTCGGCAGTCATCTCGCGGTCGAGCCGGCGCGCATCGGCGCCAACGGCTTCGTCGACGGCGCCGCCCACCGCCAGCCGATGGCGGCGGTCTACAACCAGTATGTCCGCACCGCGACCGATCCGCTCTACGCGCCCGACACCGAGGCCGAGCAGCTGCTGCTGCGCCCGCTGTTCGGCACCGCCTTCCTGATCGACGATTTCCTGGCCGACTCGGATTTCTTCGGTGCCCAGGCCGTGCTGCTGTCGAGCGCCTCGAGCAAGACGGCGTTTGCCACGGCCTATCTGCTCAGAAAGCGCAACAGCGCCGAGATCATCGGTCTCACCTCGCGGGCGAACACCGCTTTCACCGCTTCGCTCGGCTGTTACGATCGCGTCGTCGCCTATGACGACATCGCGTCGCTGCCGGCTTCACAGCCCGCGGCTTTTGTCGATATGGCGAGCCACCCTACCCTGCGGACCGCGCTTCATCAGCACTATCGCGACAATCTGAAGCTGGATTGCGGGGTCGGCGCGACGCATTGGGACGCGGATCGCTCTGCCACGCCGGAGAAACTTCCGGGCGCGGCGCGCCAAGGCTTCTTCGCGCCGACGCAATCCGCCAAACGCATCGCCGAATGGGGTGCCAAGGCGTTCGGCGAGAAGCTCGGCGCCGCCTGGCAAGACTTTCTCGCCGCGGTGCGCAATCCCAAGGCGCCTTGGCTGCGCGTCGTCGCCGGCAACGGTCCGGCGCAAGCGGCCGCGCTTTACGCCGACATGCTGAGCGGCAAGACGCCGCCGCGCGACGGCATCGTCATCACCATCTGAACCCGCAAAGGAAACTCCCATGGCTCTCAAAGGCGCATTGACCAAGAGGCTCTCGGTGCCGGTGATCGGCTCGCCGCTGTTCATCATCTCCGGCCCCGAGCTGGTGCTGGCGCAGTGCAAGGCCGGCGTCATCGGCGCCTTCCCGTCGCTGAACGCGCGGCCGCTCTCGCTGCTCGACGAATGGCTGGCGCAGATCACCGAGGAACTGGCGGCGTGGGACCGGGCGCATCCCGAGAGCCCTTCGGCGCCCTTCGCCGTCAACCAGATCGTGCACAAGTCCAACGACCGCCTGGAGCAGGATCTCGCGCTCTGCGTCAAGCACAAGGTGCCGGTGATCATCACCTCGCTGGGCGCGCGCGAGGACGTGAACGCCGCGGTGCATTCCTATGGCGGCGTCGTGCTGCACGACATCATCAACAACCGCTTTGCGAGGAAGGCGATCGAGAAGGGCGCCGACGGCATCATCGCGGTCGCGGCCGGGGCCGGCGGCCATGCCGGCGTGCTGTCGCCTTTTGCGCTGATCGAGGAGATCCGCGAATGGTTCGACGGGCCGCTGGCGCTCTCCGGCGCGATCTCGACGGGGCGCGCCGTGCTGGCAGCACAGGCCGCGGGCGCCGATTTCGGCTATATCGGCTCGGCCTTCATCGCGACCAGGGAAGCGCGCGCCCCGGACGGCTACAAGGACATGATCGCGGCCAGCGCCGGCGACGACATCGTCTACACCAACCTGTTCACCGGCGTGCACGGCAATTACCTGCGCCCCTCGGTGGTGGCGGCGGGGCTCGATCCCGACAACCTGCCGGTCTCCGATCCTTCCAAGATGAATTTCGGCTCCGGCGGCAACACCAAGGCCAAGGCGTGGAAGGACATCTGGGGCTGCGGCCAGGGCATCGGCGCGGTGAAGGGCGTGATCGGCGCCGGCGAACTGGTGGCGCGGCTCAAACGCGAATACGATGAGGCCTTGGGCAAACTGACGGCGATCCAGAAAGCGCGATTGGCGGCATGATCCGGGCGGGCATCGGCGGCTGGAATTTCGACCCCTGGCGCGGCGTGTTCTTTCCCAAAGGCACGCCCAAGACCAAGGAATTGCAATACGCCAGCCGCCAGGTGACCAGCATCGAGGTCAACGGCACTTATTATTCGACCTTCAAGCCGAACACCTTCCAGAAATGGTTCGGCGAGACTCCCGACGATTTCGTCTTCGCGCTGAAAGCCAACAAGTTCTGCACCAACCGGCGCGTCTTGTGCGACGCCAAGCCGAGCATCGACCGCTTCCTCGAAAGCGGCGTGACCGAGCTCAAGCACAAGCTGGGGCCGATCCTGTGGCAGTTCATGCCGACCAAGAAGTTCGACCCCGCGGATTTCGAGGGCTTCCTCGCTCTGCTGCCCGCGACCTTCGCGGCCGCGAAACTGCGCCATGTCGTCGAGGTGCGGCACGAAAGCTTCGCGACCAAGGACTTCGTCGCGCTTGCCGCCAAGCGCGATGTCGCCATCGTCTTCGCCGACTCGCCGAAATTCCCCGCCATCCCCGATCCCACCAGCGACTTCGTCTATTGCCGCCTGATGGACACGCAGGACGACGTGCCGACCGGCTACAAGCCGGCGCAGATCAAGAGCTGGGTGGCGGCGGCGAAGGCCTGGGAAGCCGGCGGCCTGCCCAAGGGCATGAAGCCGATCGGCAAGGCGCCGGCGAAAAAGAAGCGCGACGTGTTCGTCTACTTCATCGCCGGCGCCAAGGTGCGCAATCCGGCGGCGGCGACGGCGTTCATCAAAGCTCTAAAATAAACACTACCTGTCATCCCCGGCGAGCGCGCACTTCGCGCGAGGGAAGGGGACCCAGGCAAAGCCATATCGCTGCTGTTGCAGAATGAAGCGCCGCCAAATTCTTCGACACGGCGCAAGCTGCTTAGCCTGGGTCCCCTTCCCTCGCTTCGCTCGGCCGGGGATGACAACGGTGTTTTGGGATTGAGCTCCCCGCAGCGCCTGCTCGAAATCCTCGATCGGGTCACGCGTCTCTTCCGCGCCAACCGACAATAGCGCCTCAGGCCTTGCGCGCCCCGCGCCAATGAAGAAACGAATAGGTCGCCGCGCCGAACGATCCGAGGATGAACACGGCGTAGTTGATGAAGGCGACAAAGACTCCGTAATTCGGAAAAGGTTCGATGTTTGGGTCGGGAATATGGTTGGCGATCCGGAACGCAACCAGCTGCACGCCGTAGTCTTGCGCCAGCCCGTTATATTGCATCTCCTCCAATACGACCGACAGACAAGTGAAAAGATAGAGCAGAAGAATCGCGGCGAAGAACCACGGCCGGATGTGCTTCGCGGCAAAATAGGTCGCGACGAGCAAGGCGGTCGTGACCGTGATCCACCACTGTCCGGCCGTGTACGAAAGAGTGATGCAGCTCGCGAAGGCCTGGATGATATCGATCTCTTTCATCGATTTGTCCCCTGCAACGCCTGCTCGAAATCCTCGATCAGGTCGCTCGTCTCCTCGATGCCGACCGACAGCCGCACCAGGTCCCTGGGGCACAGCGTGTTGGGGCCTTCGACCGAGGCGCGCTGTTCGATCAGGCTCTCGACGCCGCCGATCGAGGTGGCGCGCTTCCAGATGCGCACCCGCGCCGCGACCGCGACCGCTGCGGCCTCGCCGCCCTTGACGCGGATCGAGAGCATGCCGCCGAAGCCGTCCTTCATCTGCCGCGCCGCGATGTCGTGGCCGGGGAAGTTGGTCAGGCCGGGATAGAGCACGTCTTCCACCAGCGGATGGCCGCGGAAGTGCTCGGCGATGGCGACCGCGCTCCTCGCCGCGGTGCGCACGCGCGGGAACAGCGTGCGCAGGCCGCGCAGCAGGAGCCACGCCTCGAAGGTGCCCGGCACGCCGCCGAGCTGGACGCGCAACTGCTTGAGCCTGGCCCAATGCTCGTCGGCCGCGCGTGCCACCAGCGCGCCGCCGATCAGGTCGGAATGGCCGTTGAGATATTTGGTCGCCGAATGCATCACGATGTCGGCGCCGAGAGCGAGCGGCTGCGTGAACACCGGCGTCGCCACGGTCGAGTCCACCGCCAGCCGCGCGCCGGCGGCGTGCGCGATGTCGGCCGCCGCCGCGATGTCGGTGATGTCCCAGGTCGGATTGGCCGGAGTCTCGATCCAGACCAGCCTGGTCTCGCCGGGGCGCATCGCGGCCTTCAGCGCAGCGAGTTCGGTCATGTCCACGAACTGGACCTTGAGGCCCCAGTCGGACGCGAAGCCGAGCAGCCAGCTGCGCAGCAGCCAGTACATCGCCTTGGGCGCCACGACGTGATCGCCGGGCCTCAGGCCCAAGAACACCGCCGTCGCCGCCGCCATGCCGCTGGCGAACAGCGCCGCGGCGGCGCCGTTCTCCAGGCTCGCGAGCACCGCTTCGGTCTGGTCGTAGGTCGGGTTGTCGGCGCGGGCATAGGAGCGGCCGGAACGGTACTGGTTGTCTTCGTCGCGGATGAAGGTCGAGGAGGGATGCAGCGGCGGCGAGACGCCGCGCGTCTTCTCGTCGATCCAGCCCAGCGCCTGGGCCGCGACCGTCGCCGGCTTCATCTTCGGCTCGTCCGTCATGCCGCGATGTTGGCACGCGTCCGCGTCAGGCGGCAACCGGCCCGGGCTTGCCGTCCTCGACCACGAAGGTCGCCAGCGTCGACAGGCTGGCATTGGCGTCGGTGACGTCGGACACGGTCTGGAATTTCGCCGTCAGCCGCTCGCGGGTGAGCGCGACGCTGACATAGCCGCGCTGGCGGCTGTCGAAGAACTTCACGTGCGGATTCTCGGGCAGGAACGACTTGAAGAGATCGTAGGGCGGCCCATAAGAGGTGATCGAGGTGCCGGTCAGCTCGCTGGCGACGGCCGGCGCGTTGGCGTCCTCGAAATCGGTCTTGAGGTCGGTGGCCCAGAAGGAATGGATGTCGCCGGTGATGGTGACGGCGTTGGCCGTCTTGGCGTCGGCGATGTGCTGCAGTAGCCGCTGGCGGCTGGCGGGATAGCCGTCCCAGCCGTCGGTGTACCAGCCATCGTCGCCGGCGGCGTTCTTCTGCCGCAGCCGCGCCATGGTCACGTCGTTGGCGATGACGTTCCATTTCGCCTTCGAGGTCGCCAGCCCCTCGAACAGCCACCTCTCCTGGAGCTTGCCGATCATCGAGCGCGACGGATCGGTCAGCTCGGGGCACGCCGCCGGCGTCTCGACATGGCCACCGCCGCCATGGCCTTCGTTCTTCTTCGGATCGCCGTAGCAGGCCTCGCGGTTGCGATATTGCCGCCCGTCGATGAGGTCGACACGCATCAGGTCGCCGAAATCGTAGCGGTCGTAGATCCGCATATCGGGCCCGTGGGGCTGCGAGAAGCCCGGCTTCAGGGGCATGAACTCGTAGAACGCCTGATAGGCGGCGGCGCGGCGCTTGAGGAACGCCTGCGGGTCCTGGAAGTTCTGGCCCCATTTGTCGGCATAGTCGTTCTGCACCTCGTGATCATCCCAGGTCAGGATCGCGGGCACCGTCTGGTGCAGGTATTGCAGATTGGGATCGAGACGGTATTGCGTGTGGCGGGCGCGGTAGTCGGCGAGCGTCTCGGTCTCCTTGCCGCCCGAATGCGTCCGCACATGCGGGTGTTTCGGATTGGCGTCGGCGTATTCGTAGATGTAGTCGCCGAGGAAGATGGCGAAATCGGGATTCTCCTGCGCCGCGTGGCGGTAGGCGGAGAAGTAGCCGTATTCGTAGTTCGAGCACGAGAAATAGGCGAAGCTGAGGGCATCGGTGCCGTGCGGCGGCAAGGTCTGGGCGCGGCCGATGGCGCTGTCGGCGCTGCCGGAGGTGAAGCGGTACCAATAAGGGCGGCCGGGCTTGAGGCCCTTGATCGTCTTGTGGACGGAGTAGCCCCATTGCGCCTCGGCCAGGGCGCTGCCGCGCTGCACGATGTGGTGCATGTTGTCGTCGGTTGCGATCTCGTAGCCGATGGCGCGCGAGCCGCCGCTCATGCCGGCATCGGGCGCCAGCGGATCGGGCGCCAGGCGCGTCCACAGCACGAAGCCGTCGGTCGCGGGGGCGCCGGCGGCGACGCCGAGGCTGAACGGGTTGCCGCTCCAGGCCGGCGCCGCGAGGGTCTTGGCGATGGCGGGACCGGCGCCGAGCAGGAGGGCGCCGCCGCCCAGGCCCTGCAAAAGCGTGCGCCGCGGAATGACGAGACCGGTCATGCGAGTTCCCTTCGTTTCCCGCTTCAAAGCATGCTTGCGTGACGGTCGCGTATCGGCGGCCCGCGGACAAGTGCCGCTTCCCTAGAGGCAATTAAAAAGACGTAAGGCGGGCTGGTGCGGCACGGCAGGCGCGATGCTAAAAGACGCGCCAGACAACCGAAGGAGTACCACCATGGGTGAGGCTTACATCGTAGCGGCGGCGCGCACCGCCGGCGGCAAGCGCGGCGGCAAGCTGAAGGACTGGCATCCGGTCGATCTCGGCGCCCAAGTCATCAACGCGCTGCTCGACCGCTCCGGCGCCAATCCCGACCTGATCGAGGACGTGATCTGCGGCTGCGTTTCGCAGGTCGGCCAGCAGGCGATCAACGTCGCGCGCAACGCGGTGATGGCCTCGCGCCTGCCCGAGCATGTGCCGGGCACTTCGGTCGACCGCCAATGCGGCTCGTCGCAGCAGTCGCTGCATTTCGCGGCCCAGGCCGTGATGTCGGGTTCGATGGACGCGGTGATCGCGATGGGCATCGAGAGCATGACGCGGGTGCCGATGGGCGCTTCCGCCGTGCTCGCGATGGAGAAGGGCATGGGCTCTTATATGAGCCCGGAGATCCAGGCAAAATATCCCGGAATCCAGTTCAGCCAGTTCATGGGCGCCGAGATGATGGCGACCAAGTATGGCCTCAACAAGGAGATGCTCGACCAGTACGGCTATGACAGCCACAAGAAGGCCATCGCCGCGACGCAAGGCGGCAAGTTCAAGGACGAAGTCGTCGCGCTGGACATCAAGGACGCCGAGGGCAACGTCTCAAAGCACACCACCGACGAAGGCATCCGTTTCGACGTGTCGCTCGACGGCATCAAGGGCGTGAAGCTCCTGAAAGAAGGCGGCGCGATCACGGCGGCGACCAGTTCGCAAATCTGCGACGGCGCCTCGGGCGTCCTCGTCGTCAACGAGAAGGGGCTCAAGGCGCTCGGCGTCAAGCCGCTGGCGCGCATCCACCACATGACGGTGATCGGCGGCGATCCGGTGATCATGCTGGAAGCGCCCTTGCCCGCGACCAAGCGCGCGCTGGAGAAATCCGGCATGAAGATCGACGATATCGACCTGTTCGAGGTCAACGAGGCTTTCGCGTCGGTTCCGGTCGCCTGGCTGAAGGACACCGGCGCCGACCCGGAGCGGCTGAACGTGAACGGCGGCGCCATCGCGCTCGGCCACCCGCTCGGCGCTTCCGGCACCAAGCTGATGACGACGCTGCTCCATGCGCTCCAGGACCGGGGCAAGAAATGGGGCTTGCAGACGATGTGCGAAGGCGGCGGATTGGCGAACGTCACGATCGTCGAGCGGCTGTAAACTCAAATGTCATCCCCGGCGAGCCGCGTAGCGGCAAGGGACCCCTTAGCGACAGCGTAAGGGGACCCAGGCGGCAAATGCCGTCACGGTGTTTCTTGCCTGAGTCCCCTTCCCTCGCTTCGCTCGGCTGGGGATGACAACGGGAGTTCAACATGGACCTCTCCTACTCCCCCGAATACGAAGCCTTCCGCGACGAGGTCCGCGCCTTCGCCGCGACATACCGCGACCGCGCCCCACGCGCCGGCTCTGGCGATGCGCGCGCATGGCAGAAGCTGCTGATCGCGCACGGCTACGCCGCGCGCACGATTCCGAAGGAATACGGCGGCTACGGCGCCGCGCCCGACGTGCTCAAATCGCGCATCATCGCCGAGGAGTTCATCGCCGCCGGCTTGCCGATGGGGATGAGCGGCCAGGGCATCGCGATGCTGGTGCCGACCCTGCTCGAAGTCGGCTCGGAAGAGCAGAAGAAGACATACATCGCGCCGACCTTGCGCGGCGAGATCATCTGGTGCCAAGGCTATAGCGAGCCGGGCGCCGGCAGCGACCTCGCGGCGCTCACCACCCGCGCGGTCGAGGACGGCGACGACTTCATCATCAACGGCCAGAAGATCTGGACTTCCACAGCGGCGCAGGCCGACATGATCTTCTGCCTGGTGCGCACCGAGCCCGACAAGTCCAAGCACGAAGGCATCTCCTACATCCTGTTCCCGATGACGACACCCGGCATCGAAGTGCGCCCGCTGGTCACCATGACGGGGCGCGCCGAGTTCAACGAAGTGTTCTTCACCGACGTCCGCGTGCCCAAATCCGCCGTCGTCGCGGGGCGCGGCCAGGGCTGGATGGTGGCGAACGCGACGCTCAAGCACGAGCGCGGCATGCTGGGCGATCCCAACCAGGCCGGCACGCGGCTCAAAGCCATCATCGAGCTGATGCGGGAAGAGACCGTCGACGGCACGCGGCTGATGGACAATCCAGTCTATCGCGACCGCCTCCTGAAGCTTCAGGCGCGCGTGCACGCGATGGAGTATCACGGGCTGCGGCTGCTCACGGCGGGCCTGAGGGGCGAGGACCCGGGTGTGGCGCGCCTGATCGTGAAATTGATGGGCTGCGAGCTCAACCACCAGCTCGCCGCTTTCGCGATCGACGCGCTGGGCGAGCTCGGCCTGCTCTATGGCGCATCGCCGCATCTGCGCAACAACGGCAATTGGCAGTGGAGCTATATGTTCGACCTCGGCCTGATCATCGGCGGCGGCACGGCGCAGATCCAGAAGAACATCATCGCCGAGCGCGGCCTCGGCCTGCCGCGCGAACCCAAGCTCGCGAAGGCCTGAACGATGGAATTCGGACTGACCGCCGACCAGAAGATGATGCAGGACAGCATCGACCGCACGCTGGAACGCGTCTGCCCGCTGGAGCGCGTGCGCCAGGCGGAAGGTCACGCGGCGGACGTGCTGAAGGCTGTCGCCGAACTCGGCGTCACCGGCATATTGATTCCGGAGGAGCTCGGCGGGCTCGGCCTGCAATTGCTCGACGCGGCGCTGGCGGCGGAAGCGCTGGGCCGCCATGTCGCGCCGGTGCCGTTCGTCGCGTCTTCGGTCATGGCGCCGCTGGCGATCATCGGCGCCGGTTCGCAGGCGCAGAAGCAGAAGTATCTGCCCAAGCTCGCTTCGGGCGAGATGATTGCCGGCGCCGCCATTTCCGAACACGCCGCGGGGGCGCGCGACAAGGCGGGGATCACGGCCAAGGCCGGCAGGCTCAGCGGCAAGGCGCTGTTCGTGCTCGATTTCGCCGGCGCGGATGTCTACGTCGTCGCCGACCGGTTCGGCGGCCTGCACATCGTCGACGCCAAGGCGAAGGGCCTGGAGAAGATCGCGCTCAATACCATCGACGCGACCCGCGCGGTCGGCGAACTTGCCTTCGACAATGTCGAGGCCGAGCCGCTGGCGGAAGGCAATCCGCAGGCGACGCTCGACCGCATGATCGACGCCGGCCGCATCCTGCTCGCCGCCGACACGCTGGGCGCCGGCGGGCGGATGATCGAGAAGGCGGTCGCCTATGCCAAGGAGCGCAAGCAGTTCGGCCGCGTCATCGGCTCGTTCCAGGCGGTCAAGCATCTGTGCGCCGAGATGGTGGCGGAGCTCGAACCCTGCCGTGCCCTGATCTGGTACGCGGCCTATGCCTTCGACGTCTTTCCCGACCAATCCCGTCGCATGGCGGCGCATGCCAAGGCGCACACCTCCGAAGTCGGCACCTTCGTCGCGCGCACCGCGACGGAAGTGCATGGCGGCATGGGCTTTACCGACCTGCTCGGCCTGCACTACTGGTTCAAGCGCATCGGCTTCGACCGCCAGGCCCTGGGCGGACCGGAAAAAGCCCGCCATGACGCCGCCGTGGCGCAAGGCTGGATCGCGAATTAGAAAATCCTCCCCCTGAAAGGGGGAGGTGGCCCGAAGGGCCGGAGGGGGAGTCGAGCAGGCGGCAGACAACCCCCACCGCTTCGCTGCGCTCGGCACCTCCCCCTTTCAGGGGGAGGATGACGGCGCCAAACGCCCGCCGGAAATCGCGACCCGGCGAGTCTCGCTTTGCGGCAGGATGATCTCCACTTCGGCGTCGCCCGTGACCGCGATCCCGACCGTGGTTTCGTCGCACACGACCTCCACCCGCCAGGGCGGCGGACGCCCATCGGGCCAGCTCACGCCGTCGTCATCGAACACGTCAGCACCGAACGACCCCTCGGCGACGGGAAAGACCGCGAAGCCGCGTGTGTCGCGGCGCGCCGCGAAATGCTGCCGCGCGGTGTTGAGCGCGATCACGCTGCCGGCGCGGGCAAAGAGCGGCGGGCGGTCGTAAGGCGCCGCCCGCGTGACGGTCTGCCCGCCCGCGAAGCTCTCGCCCGTCCACCAGTCGAACCAGTGCGCTCCGGCCGGAAGGTAGACCTCGCGCGTCGCAGCGCCCGGCGCGACCACCGGCGCCACCAGCAGCGCCGCGCCCAGCATCATGTCGTCATTGTCTTCGAGGCAGCGCGGATCGCCGGGGAAGTCGAAGAAGGTCGGACGCAGGATCGGTTCATAGCCCACGGCATAGCGATGGGAGAGATCGTAGAGATAAGGCAGCAGGCGATAGCGGAATTTGATCAGGTCGCGCACCGGCGCCGTCACTTCGGGATGCATCCAGGGCTCGTTCGCGGTGGCGTCGGTGTTCCAGGAATGGATCGAAAAGCGCGGGCTGAAGATGCCGAAGCCGACCCAGCGCACGAACAGCTCGGCGTCGGGCCGTGGCCCGTCGAAGCCGCCGACGTCGTGGCCGCTGTTGGAAATGCCGCTCAGCGCCAGGCCCAGCCCCATGCGGATGTTGTAGCGCAGCGTCTCCCAGCTCGTATGGTTGTCGCCCGACCAGGTCTGGACGTAGCGCTGCATCCCCGCCGCGCCGCTGCGGCTGACCAGGAAAGGCCGCCGGCCCGGCGCATGCGCCAGTTGCGCCGCACGACTGGCGCGGATCATCTGCATTGTCTGCAGCGGCTTGGTCGCGATGGCGGCGTGGGCCAAGCCGAAGCCGTGGGCGCGCGCCTTAGGGCTGACGATCTCGAACTCGTTGTTGTCGTTCCAGGTGCCGGCCATGCCGACATCGAGCAGCGCCGACGTCACCTTCTCGCGCCACCACAGGATCGTCGCCGCGTTGGTGAAATCGAGATAGGCGCCGACCGCGCCCCAGAACTGCACCCATTCCGGCTCGCCGTCCGCGTCCAGGATGAGCAGGCCCTTGCCCCGCGCTTCTTCGAACAGCGGATGGTCGGCGAGCAGCGCCGGCTTGATGTTGGGGATCAGGCGGACGCCCTTGTCTTCGTAGGACTGTACGAAGCCGGCGGGATCGGGAAACTTGTCGCGGTTCCAGTGGAAGACGTAACGCTTGGCGCCGATCGAGGTGTAGCCCGACGACAGGTGGAAGGAGTCGCACAGGATGTCGTGCTCTTCGCACTTGGCCAGGAAGTCCGCCATGCGCGCCTGCGCGTCGGGCTGGTCGGTGTAGCTCATGGTCGAGCCGGAATAGCCGAGCGCCCAGCGCGGCAAGAAAGCGGGGCGCCCCGTCAGCCAGGTCTGGCGCTGCACGATCCCGGGCAACGCACCGGCGATGACGTAATAGTCGAGATCGCCGTGATCGGCGACGAAGGAGCGGAACAGGCCGTGATAGTTGCTGCGCTCCGCCCCCAGATCGAAGGTGCAGTCCGACAGCGTGTCGTAGAACAGCCCGACCGAGGCCTGCGCCGCGTGCGTGACGTAGAACGGGATGTGCTTGTAGAGCGGATCGGACGTCTTCGCGCTGTAGCTCAGCGCGTCGACATTGCACATGCGGAAGCGGCGCCCGGCGCGGTCCATCTCGCCGGAGCGTTCGCCGAGGCCGAAATACCGCTCGCCCGGATCGCGGACGAGATAGTGGCGCACCTTCTCGTCCCACCAGCCGAAATTGTACGCCTGGGTCGGCCGGTCGCGCAGCAGCCGCGTTCCGTCCGGCGTTTCCCAGGAGCAGAAGAAGCCGGCGAGGCGGACGGTCAGACGCAGATGCGCCGTCTCCACGACGAGACGGCCTTCGTCCTCGCGCGCCCGGAACGGCGGCAGCGAAAAGCCCGACAGGTCGAAGCGGTCGCGGCCTTCGCTCGGCACGTCGTCCAGCCCCGGCGCAATTGCCCAGGTCTTCGGGCTCTTCAGCGTCCCGTCGGGCAGCAGCAGCACGCGGACGAGGTCGTCTTCCAGCACGAAGACATGCGCCACCGCCGGCCCGTCGCTGGCCAATGTCAGGCGGTTGCCGTCGCGCGCGGCGAGGCGGAAGAGCGGCGGCGCGCGAAGCGTGCTCACCAGTTCGTCATCGTGCCGTCTTCGAGACGGTTCACCGGCAGATAGGCGCGGGCATAGGGATATTTCGCCGCCAGCGCCTCGTCGATCTCGACCCCAAGCCCCGGGGCCTCGCCCGGATGCAGCATGCCGTCCTTGAAGCTGTAGGCGTGCGGGAACACTGCGTCGGTCTCCGGCGTGTGGCGCATGTATTCCTGGATGCCGAAATTGGGCACCGACAGGTCGAAATGCAGCGCCGCGCCCATGCACACCGGCGACAGGTCGGTGGCGCCGTGGCTGCCGGTGCGCACGTGATAGAGATCGGCCAGGCTGGCGATGCGGCGCAGATGGGTGATGCCGCCCGAATGCGCCACCGTCATGCGGATGTAGTCGATCAACTGCTCGGTGATGAGCTGCTTGGCGTCCCAGATCGTGTTGAACACTTCGCCGACGCTGAGCGGCGTGGTGGTGTGCTGGCGGATCAGGCGGAAGCCCGCCTGGTTCTCCGCCGCCACCGCATCCTCCAGCCAGAACAGGCGGTAGGGCTCCAGGTCCTTGCCCAGCCGCCCCGCCTCGATCGGCGTGAGGCGGTGATGCACGTCGTGCAGGAGGTAGACGTCGTCGCCCAGCGCCCGCCGCGCCGCCTCGAACAGCGCCGGGACGCCGCGCATGTATTTGCTGCTCGACCAGATGTTCTCGGTCGGCAGCGCGGCATCGGCCGGCTCGTAGTACATCTTGTGCTTGGAGACGCCATAGGCGCTGCTGAGTCCTTGCACGCCGGCCTGAAGGCGGATCGCCCTATAGCCGAGGGCCTGGTACTTCTGCGCCTCGGCGACGGTTTCTTCGATCGTCTTGCCGTTGGCATGGCCGTAGACCATCACGCCCTCGCGGCTGGCGCCGCCCAGGAGCTGATAGAGCGGCAGGCCGGCCACCTTGCCCTTGATGTCCCACAGCGCGGTGTCGACCGCGGCGATCGCCGACATCGTCACCGGGCCGCGCCGCCAATAGGCGCCGCGATAGAGATATTGCCAGATATCCTCGATTTGCTGGGCGTCGCGCCCGATCAGGCAGGGAACGACGTGGTCGGCGAGATAGCTCGCGACCGACAGCTCGCGGCCGTTCAGCGTCGCGTCGCCCAACCCGCTGACGCCGTCCGTGGTCTCGATCCGCAAGGTGACGAAATTGCGCCCGGGCGAGCAGACGATGACGCGGGCGGACGTGATCTTGGCCATGCCTCAGAGCTTATACGCGGCCTTGGGAAAATTGTAGGCGAGATCGACAATCACCTCGTGGGCCTCGTCCTCCTCCAGCCGGTGCGAGGTCACCAGCTCGGCGAGATAGGCGGCGTCGATGCGGCGGGCGAGGTCGTGGCGCGCCGGGATCGAGAGGAAGGCGCGGGTGTCGTCGTTGAACCCCACCGTGTTGTAGAAGCCCGCCGTCTCGGTTGCCTGGCGGCGGAAGCGCAACATGCCTTCGGGCGAATCGTGAAACCACCAGGAGGGCCCGAGCTTCAGGCAGGGATAGTGCCCGGCCAGCGGCGCCATCTCGCGGGCGTAGTTGCTCTCGTCCAGGGTGAACAGGATGACGGTGAGATCGCTGCGGTTGCCGACCGCGTCGAGCAGCGGCTTGAGCGCGGTGACGTAATCGGTCCGCATCGGGATGTCGGCGCCGATATTGGGCCCGTATTTGGCGAACAGGGCCGGGTTGTGGTTGCGGAACGAGCCGGGATGGATCTGCATCGTCATGCCGTCGTCGCACGACATGCGTGCCATCTCGGTCAGCATCGCGGCGCGGAACAGCTCGGCATCGCCGGCGTCGCGCTTTCCGGTCAGCAGGCGGTCGAGCAGCGCCTGCGCCTCCGGCACGGCGAGATCGGCGGTGCGGGCGCTGGGATGGCCGTGATCGGTCGCGGTCGCGCCATAGGCGCGGAAGAAGGCGCGCCGCTCGCGATGCGCGTTGAGATAGCCGGCCCAGGTCGCGGCGTTCTGCTTGGTGAGGGCGCCGAAGGTCTCGATATTGGCGGCGAATTCCGCCTTGTCGGCGTCGACCACGTCGTCGGGGCGGTAGGTGGTGACGACATGGCCGGGCCAGTCGCGCGCGATGGCGAAATGATCGGCCAGCGTGTCCAGCGCGCCCTCGGTGGTCGCGATCTTCTCGATGTTGAAGCGCTTAAACAGCGCCCGCGGCCGGAAGGCCGGCGTCGCCAGCGCCGCGTCGATCGTGTCGTAGTAGAAGTCGGCGGTTTCGGCGCTCAGCCGCCGCTCGATCCCGAACACGGTCGCGAACACATGATCGAGCCACAGCCGCGACGGCGTGCCGCGGAACAGGTGATAGTTCGATGCGAACAGCGTCCATGCGGCGCGGCGGTCGGCGTGCGGGTTCTGCAACCCCAGCGCCTCCAGCGTGATGCCCTGCGAATAGAGCATCCGCGTCACGTAGTGGTCCGGCCACAGGAACAGGCTGGTCGGATCCTCGAACGGCGCGTCGGACGCGAACCATTTGGGATCGGTGTGGCCGTGCGGCGACAGGATCGGCAGCTTCTCCACCCGCGCGAACAGGCCGCGCGCCACGGCGCGGGTCGCCGGATCGGCGGGGAAGAAACGGTCGGGATTGAGCCTGAGCGCGCTCACCGGATCACCCGCGCGCCCTTGCCCTTCATCACGGCTTCGACCTCCTTGGCATTGACCATGGAGGTGTCGCCCGGCGTCGTCATGGCGAGGGCGCCATGCGCCGCGCCGTATTCCACCGCCGCCTGCGGCCCCTTGCCTTCCAGGAAGCCGTAAGCGAGGCCGCTCGCAAAACCGTCGCCGCCGCCGACGCGGTCGTAGATCTCCAGGTTCTCGCGCATCATCGACTGGTAGAATTCGCCGCCGGCATAGAGGATCGCCGACCAGTCGTTGAACGTCGCGGTCCTGGCGTTGCGCAGCGTCGTCGCCGCGACCTTGAAATTGGAGAACTGCTTGACCGCCGCCGCGATCATCTTCTTGAAGTTGGCGGGATCGATGGCGGAGATGTGCTCGTCCATGCCTTCGACCTCGAAGCCGAGGCAGGCGGTGAAATCCTCCTCATTGCCGATCATCACGTCGACATGCTTGGCGATGTGGCGGTTGACCTTGCGCGCACCCTCCTGGCCGCCCTGGCTCTTCCACAGCGAGGCGCGGTAGTTGAGATCGTAGGAGACGATGGTGCCGTATTTGTGCGCCGCCTCGACCGCCTCGATCACCGCTTCCGAGGTGTTGGGCGCCAGCGCCGCGAAGATGCCGCCGGTGTGGAACCAGCGCACGCCTTCCTCGCCGAACAGCTTCTCCCAGTTCACCTCGCCCGGCCTGATCTGCGACGCCGCCGAATTGGCGCGGTCGGAACAGCCGAGCGCGGCACGGATGCCGAAGCCCTTCTCGGTGAAGTTGAGCCCGACGCGGGTGTTGCGGCCGATGCCGTCATGCTCGCGCCAGATGACGTGACTCATGTCGACGCCGCCTTGGCAGATGAAGTCCTCGACCAGCCAGCCGAGGTCGTTGAGGGGGAGCGCCGTGACCACGGCGGCGCGCCTGCCCCAGCATTTGCGCATGGCGCGCGCGACGTTGTACTCGCCGCCGCCCTCCCACACGGTGAACTGGCGGCTGTTGCGCACCCGGCCGAAGCCGGGATCGAAGCGCAGCATCACCTCTCCGAAGGAGACGCAGTCCCACTTCGTCTCGGCGGCGGCGCGGATGTTCAGAACCTCAGCCATGGCTGCGAATCTTCCTGATCAGTTGCACGGTGTCGCGAACCTTCTTTTCGATGCCGTCGTAGTCGCGGGCGTCGAGCAGTTTCTTGGTGATGAGGTTGGAGCCGATGCCGGCCGCGACGATGCCGGCGCCGAACCAGGCGCGCAAGGATTCCTCGCTGGCGTCGACGCCGCCGGTCGGCATGATCTTGGTCCATGGCATGGGGCCGAGCACGGCTTTGACGAAGTCCGGCCCGCCGACGCTGCCGCCGGGAAACACCTTGACGATCTCGCAGCCGAGCTCCTGCGCTTCGCTGATCTCGCTGGCGCTGCCGCAGCCGGGACTGTAGGCGATGCCGCGCCGGTTGCAGACCCGCGCGACCTCGGGATTCGTCATCGGCCCCACGACGAAGTTCGCGCCGTTGGCGATGTAGATCCCGGCGGTCGGCGCATCGACCACCGAGCCGACGCCCATGATAACGCTGTCATCGGCCTTGGCGAAATGGCGCGCGATGTCGAGGAAGACGTGCGGCGCGAAGTCGCCGCGGTTGGTGAACTCGATGCATTTGGCGCCGCCATTGGCGCAGGCCTGGATGACCTTGGCGCACACATCGATGTCGGGATGGTAGAAGACCGGGATGACGCCCTGGTCGATGATCGCGCTGAGTACTTTCAGCCTGTCCCTGGCCATTTTCCGCTCCCGATTCCTGGCGCCGGCGGCACTCTGCCCCGGCGCGGAACGCTTGTCATTTCCGTCATGGTAACCGGTGTCATTTTGACCGGCAACGGGGAATGCTAGCCTCGGCCATGCCCGCCGAATCCGCCCTCTCCGGCCTCGCCCTCGCCCGCGCCTTTTACGCGCGGGAGATCGCCCCGCTGCTGGCGCTGCACTTCCCGCGCCTCGCCCATGCCGCCGGCCTGATCGGCCCGGGATCGGAAGTGCTGGGTTACGATTCGCAGCGCTCGCGCGACCATCATTGGGGGCCGCGCGCCCTCCTGTTCCTGCGCGACGGCGATCTGCTCCGCGACCGCGCCGCGGTGCATGCCTGCCTGGCCGATCACCTGCCGCATTCCTTCGAGGGCTTCGCGACCAATTTCGGCGATCCGGTGTCGGCCAACGGCGTGCGCCTCATGGCGCCGACGTCGAGCGGGCCGGTGCAGCACCTGATCGAGATCCTTTCGGTGCGCGGCCATGCGAAGGCGCGGCTCGGCATCGACACGGAGCGGCCGCTCGCGAACCGCGACTGGCTCGCCCTGCCGCAGCAGCGCCTGCTGGAGACCACCAAAGGCGAAATCTTCCACGACGCGGTCGGCGAGATCACGGCGTTGCGGGCGCGGCTTGCCTATTTCCCCGACGACGTCTGGCGCTACATGCTGGCCAGCCAGTGGCAGAAGATTTCGCAGGAAGAGGCCTTTGTCGGGCGCACCGCCGAAGCCGGCGACCCGTTGGGGTCGCGGCTGGTCGCGGCGCGGCTGGTGCGCGAGATGATGCGGCTGTGCTTCCTGATCGAGAAACGCTATTGGCCCTACGCCAAATGGTTCGGCACGGCCTTCGCCGAACTCGAGATCGCGGCGCAGATTTCGCCGTCTTTCGACGCCGCCCTGGCGGCGGGCGATTTCGCCGCGCGCGAAGCGGCGCTGGCCCGCGCCTATGAGGTGATCGCGGCGCGGCACAACCGGCTTGGCGTGACGCCGCCGCTCGATCCCACGGTCCGGCTCTACCACGGACGGCCGTTTCGCGTGATCGGCGCCGACCGCTTCGCCGCCGCCGTCCGCGCGACGATCGGCGATTCCCAACTGCGGGCGCTGGACTTGTTCGGCGCCGCCGATCAGTTCGTCGACAGCACCGACGTGCTGGAAAAGCCCGGGGCCTTCGGCGCGACCGGCGCCGTCTACGGCCCGTGACCCCGCCTAATGCCGTCTAACCCGGTTTCACAAGAAACCGCTCCAGCGCGTCATTGAACGCATCGGGATTGTCTATATTGGCGGCATGGCCCGCTTTCGCGATCACCGCCTTCTGGGCGCCGGGGATTTTCGCCGTCATGTAGTCGGCGGCGGCGAGGAACGGCGTGTCCTCTTCGCCGACCACGACCAGTGCCGGCACCTGGACCGCCGGCAGGCTTTCGATCACCCGCGCGTTCTTCTGCGTCAGCATCCCGCGCGCGGCGCGGGCCAAGCCGCCGGCATCGCGGTGCCGCGCCGTGCGCCGCTCGGCGCTGGCGCCGCCGAGGGACCCGAGGCCTTGCGTCTCGTAGCGTTCCGCCGTGCGCAAAGCGGTGCGGTTCCAGCCCTCGCGCGCCTCGTCCTTCTTGAAGCCCGGACCGGTGTCGATGATCAGAAGGGCTTCGACGCGCTCGGGATGCGTCGCATGGAAGGCGAGCGACATGTAGCCGCCGAGCGACAACCCGCCGACGACCGCGCGCGCGGCGCCGACCGCGTCGAGCAGCGCCGCCATGTCGGCGACGGTCTTTTCCTCGCTGTATTCCGCCGGATCGTCCGGATAGTCGCTTTGGCCGTGGCCGCGCATGTCCCACAGCACCAGCTTGTGCGACTTGGAGAGCGGGGCGATCTGGCCGCGCCACATCTCGGACGTTGCCGAATAGCCGTGGGTGAGCAGGATCACCGGCCCCTCGCCGTGCGTTTCGTAATGGATGCCGACGCCGTCGCGGGCAAGCCTGGCCATCGCGTCCTCCCTGGGCGCCGCCTCTTTGGGCCTCGCGCCACGGGATATTGGGTGGCTGTAACGCAATCGGCAACCGGAACGAATGACCCTTGAAGCTGCTATAGTCCGGCCTCGCAAGACGGGAAGCCCATGAACGCGGACGCGGTTACGCAGGGGAATGCCAAAGACCCGTCGGCCTGGGACGCCGCCGTCGACCGCCTGCGCGCCGCGCTGGGCCTGCCGCCGCGCGTTCCCAAGAACACCTATCTCTTCTACCGCCACACCGTCCCGGTCCGCGTGCTGCACTGGATCAATGCGATCTGCATGTTCTTCATGCTGGTCACCGGCCTTCAGATCTTCAACGCCCATCCGGCGCTCTATTGGGGCAACGGCTCGGACTTCGCCCATCCGATCCTGTCGATGACGGCGCAGGGCACGGTCGACAACTATTGGGGCGTGACCCAGATCGGCCCCTGGACCTTCAACACCGACGGCGTGTTCGGCGTCTCCGACACCGATGGCGTCAAGACCGTGCGCGGCTTTCCGCAATGGGCGACGATGCCGTCGGCCTCGCCCAACCTGGCGCTGGGGCGGCTGTGGCATTTCGCGTTCGCCTGGCTGCTCGTGTTCAACGGCCTCGCCTATTTCGCCTATGTCTTCTGGAGCGGGCATTTCCAGAAGGAATTGCTGCCGACCTCCAAGGATTTTAAGGACCTGCCGCACGAGATCGCGACGCACGCCAAGCTGCAATTCCCCAAGGGCGAGGCGGCCAAGCATTATAACGGCCTGCAGCGGATCAGCTATTTCGTCGTGCTGTTCGTGCTGGGGCCGCTGATCCTGCTGACCGGCCTCACCATGTCGCCGACCATGGACGCCGCCTTCCATTTCCTGCCCTGGGTGTTCGGCGGGCGGCAGAGCGCCCGCACGATCCATTTCGTCGCCGCCTTCTCGTTCCTCGGCTTCTTCGTGATCCACATCGCGGCGCTGCTGCTGTCGCATCCGTGGAACGGCCTGCGCTCGATGTTCACCGGACGCTTTGCGATCGAAAAGGAGCGGAGCGATGGCTGACAAGCTGCCGCGCCGCGGCTTCCTGGAACGCGGCGCCGCGCTGGCCGGCACGCTGGTGCTGGCCGGCTGCGACGGCCTGACCGGTTCGCGCTGGGCCAACGACCAGCTCGGCGAAGTCGAGAACCTCACCCGCGTCGCCCAGCGCCTGTTCGCCGGCGGCCACGCGCTGGCGCCGGAATATTCCAAGGCCGACATCGCGCCGGTGTTCCGGCCCAACGGTACGCTCGATCCGGGCACCAACGACTACACCATCCATCGCGCAAGCGGCTTCAAGGACTGGATCGTGCCGGTCGGCGGCCTGGTCGAGACGCCGCTGAAGCTTTCCGTCGCCGACATCCGCAAGATGCCGTCCCGCACCCAGATCACGCGTCACGATTGCGTCGAGGGCTGGAGCTGCATCGGCGAGTGGAAGGGCACGCCGCTGAGCCTGATCCTGGCCAAGGCCAAGCCGAAGGCGGAGGCGCGCTATGTCGTGTTCTATTGCGCCGACCCGATGGGCGCGGAAGACGTCGACGCCCAGGGCAATCTCATTCCCCGTCCGTTCTATTATGAGAGCCTCGACCTGCTCGAGGCGACTCATCCACAGACAATTCTTGCCTATGAACTGAACGGACAGGTGTTGCCCGTCGAACACGGTGCGCCTTTACGGCTGCGCGCAGAGAGGCAACTCGGCTACAAAATGCCCAAATATGTGCAGCGGATCGATCTGGTGGAGCGTTTCGACCGTATCGGCGGCGGCAAGGGCGGGTATTGGGAAGACCAGGGCTACCAGTGGTATGGCGGCATTTGACGAAACGCGCGGCGGTATTAAAAAATTGACGTAATTTGCCTCGTTGTCGCGGCCCCTTGTCCAGCGGGGGCACCAATCCCAATATCCTGAGTTATATTGGCATGTGTGAATGATTCTGAAGCCAAGACAGATTATTGGTAGGGGCATGAACCGGACGACTTCTTCCCTCGCGGTGTTGTGTATGGCGGTTTCGCTGGCCGGTTGCGCCACCGACCCCAGCGGCCAGAACGACCCTTATGAGCAGACCAACCGCTCGATCTTCGCGTTCGACCAGGGTTTCGACCATGCGGTCGCCCGGCCCATCGCGGTCGGCTACAACGCGGTGATCCCCGGCCCGGCGCGCCGGTCGATCCACAATATCCTCTCCAATCTCGATTCGCCGGTGATCCTGGCCAACGACCTGCTGCAGGGCGAGACCGACCGCGCCGGCCAGACGATCGGCCGCGCCGTGGTCAATTCGACACTCGGCCTCGGCGGCCTGGTGGACGTCGCCGGCAAGATGGGCCTGCCCGGCCATGACGAAGATTTCGGCCAGACCCTGGCGGTGTGGGGCGCCGGCGAAGGCCCCTATCTCGTGCTGCCCTTCGCAGGCCCCAGCAATCCGCGCGACGTCGTGGGCCTGGGCGGCGACATCGCGCTCGACCCCTTCACCTACATGAAGTGGCACAACAGCACCTTCCACCAGCTCCTGCGCGCCGGCGTCGGCGTCATCGACCTGCGGGCCCGCAACGTGGATTCGCTCGACCAGATCGAGCGCACCTCGGTGGACCTCTACGCCACGACGCGCAGCCTCTACCGCCAGCACCGCAACGCCGAAATCCGCAACGGCGCGCCGGACACGGAAAACCTGCCGGATCTTTAGGCTTCCGTAGACACACATCGTTATCGCGCCGCTAACCTTCCCGTCTGCGGGGAAGGGCGGCGTCATTCCGCCGCCGCGAGCGGCGGCTCGTCGCCCATCGCCTTGGCATACCAGCGGTCCCACGCCGCCTTGCGGCGCCGGCGCCAGCCTTCGAGATAGAGATAGACCACCGGCGTGGTGTAGAGCGTGAGGATCTGGCTGACGATCAGCCCGCCGACGATGGCGATGCCGAGCGGCTGGCGCAGCTCGGCGCCGGTGCCGAAGCCGAAAGCGAGCGGCATCGCGCCCAGGATGGCGGCGAAGGTCGTCATCATGATCGGGCGGAAACGCAGCAGGCACGCCTTGTAGATCGCGTCGCGCGGCCCCAGATTCTCGCGCCGCTCGGCGTCGAGCGCGAAGTCGATCATCATGATCGCGTTCTTCTTGACGATGCCGATCAGGAGGATGACGCCGATCATCGCGATCAGGCTGAACTCGGTCTTGAACAGCAGCAGCGCCAGCACCGCGCCGACCCCGGCCGACGGCAACGTCGACAGGATGGTGAGGGGATGGACATAGCTCTCATACAGGATGCCCAGCACGATATAGATCGTGACCAGCGCCGCCAGGATCAGCACCGGCTGGCTGTCGAGCGATTCCTGGAACACCTTGGCGGTGCCCGCGAAGCTGCCCTGGACCGAGGCCGGCACCTTGATCTGCGCCATCTTGGCGTTGATCGCCGCCGTCGCCTGGCCCAGCGAGACGCCCTTGGCGAGGTTGAACGAGATCGTGGTGACGACGAACGGGCCCTGGTGGTTGATGCCGAGCGGCGAGGTCGAGGGGCCGAAGCTCGCGATCGCCGACAGCGGCACCATGGTCTCCAGCCGCGTCGACACCGATGCGCCGGTCGAGGCGCCGCCCCGCGCGCTGTTGAGCAGCGCGTTCTGCTGCTGGTTGCGCACCGCGTCGGCGGCGACGTCGGCGGCGGTCGCGGCGGTGGCGCCCGCCACCGTGGTGGTGCCGGCGACGGTGCCGGTCGCCTGGGTGCCGCTGATCGCCCCGCCCGAGGTCGAGATATAGATGTCCTTCAGCGTTTCCGGGCTCTGCCAGAACTCGGGCGCGACCTCCATCACGACGTGATACTGGTTGAGCTCGTTGTAGATGGTCGAGACCTGGCGCTGGCCGAAGGCGTCGTACAGCGTGTTGTCGATCTGCGAGGCGGTGATGCCGAGCCTGGCCGCGGTGGCGCGGTCGATCTTGAGCGCGATCTCCAGCCCCTTGTCGCCGCGGTCGGTGTTGACGTCCTCCAGCTCGTTCATCTCCGACAGCGCGTCGGTGATCTTGGGGACCCAGGCTTCGAGCTCCTCCAGCGTGTCGGCCTGCACCGTGTACTGATAGGACGAATTGCTCTGGCGCCCGCCGACGCGCACGTCGCGGCCCCCCGCGAGAAACAGCCGCGCCCCGGTGACACCGTCGAATTTCGGGCGCAGGCGGTCGATCACGTCGTCGGTCGACAGCCCGCCGCGCTCGGCCAGCGGCTTGAGCTGGACGAAGACGTTGCCGGTGTTGGTGGCGCCGCCGCGCGGCCCGCCGCCGCCGCCGCCGACCTGGCCGGTGACGTCCTGCACCGCCGGATCCTGGCTGATGATCCGCATGAAGTCCTGGAACTTGGTGCGCATGAGCTGGAACGAGATCGTCGGCCCGCCGCGGATGCCGCCGAACAACTGTCCGGTGTCCTCGGCGGGGAAGAAGCCCTTGGGCACGACGGTGTAGAGCACCACGTTCAGGAAGATGGTCAGCACCAGCACCAGGACGGTCGCCAGCGGGTGGTTGAGCGAGACCGCGAGGGTGCGGGCATAGAAGCCGTGCGCCGCGTTGAACGCCCGCTCCGAGGTGCGCAGCAGGAGGCCGTAGCGGCGCTCCGGCCGGTGGATGTCGAACAGCGCGCACAGCATCGGCGTCGTGGTCAGCGACACGACCAGCGAGATCGTGATCGCGATCGCCAGCACCATCGCGAACTCGTTGAAATAGCGCCCGACGATGCCGCCCATCAGAAGAATGGGGATGAACACCGCGATCAGCGAGACGCTCATCGAGAACACGGTGAAGGCGACTTCCCTGGTGCCCTGGATCGTCGCCTGGAGCCGGGGCATGCCCTGCTCCATGTGGCGCGAGATGTTCTCCAGCACGACGATGGCGTCGTCGACCACGAAGCCGGTCGCCACCGTCAGCGCCATCAGCGACAGGTTGTTGAGCGAATAGCCGAGCAGGTACATCGCCCCGAAGGTGCCGATCAGCGACAGCGGCACCGCGATCGAGGGCACGATGGCGGCGCGCCCGTCGCGCAGGAAGAGATAGACCACGAACATGACCAGGAAGACCGAGACGATCATCGAGCGCTGCACGTCGCGCAGCGAATCCTGGATCGTGCCGGTGCGGTCGAGCGCGACGACGAGCTGCACCGCCGGCGGCAGCGCCGCCTGGAGCTGCGGCAGCACCGCCTTCACCTTGGCGACGGTCGAGATGATGTTGGCGCCGGGGGTGCGGAACAGGAACACCAGGATCGCCGGCTTGTTGTTGAACATGCCGAAATTGCGCACGTCCTCGACCCCGTCCACGACTTCGGCGACGTCCGACAGCCGCACCGCGGCGCCGTCGCGATAGGCGACGATCAGGGTGCGGTACTGCGCCGCCTTGCTCGCGGTGTCGTTGACATAGACCTGGTAGCGCTGGGTGCCCTGCTCGATCGCGCCCTTGGGGGCGTTGGCGTTGGCGGCGCTGAGCGCGGCGCGCACGTCTTCCAGCCCGATGCCGTATTTGAACAGCGCCCTGGGATTGAGCTCGACCCGCACCGCCGGCAGCGAGCCGCCGCTGATCTGCACCTGGCCGATGCCGTCGATGGTCGAGAGCTTCTGCTGCAGGATGTTGGAGGCCGAATCGTAGATCTGCCCCGGCGTCAGCGTCGCCGAGGTCAGCGCCAGGATCAGGACCGGCTGGTCGGCCGGGTTGATCTTGCGGTAGCTCGGATTGGAGCGCAGCGCCGCCGGCAGGTCGGCGCGCGCCGCGTTGATCGCCGCCTGCACGTCGCGCGCCGCGCCGTCGATATTGCGATTGGAGCTGAATTGCAGGGTGATGCGGGCCGAGCCGACCGAGCTGGTCGAGGTCATCTCGGTGACGTCGGCGATGGTGCCCAGATGCCGCTCGAGCGGCGTCGTCACGCTGGTCGAGACGGTCTCGGGGCTGGCACCGGGGAGCGATGCCGAGACCGAGATCGTCGGCAGGTCGATGCTCGGCAAAGGCTCGACGGGGAGCAGGAAATAGGCGACGCCGCCGGCCAGCGCCAGGCCCAGCGTCAGCAGCGCGGTGGCGATCGGGCGGCGGATGAAGGTTTCCGAGAAGGTCATGCCGCGGCGCGCCCCGCCCGCCAGTCGCGCAAGCGGCTGCCGAGCCGATCGAAGGTGACGTAGATCACCGGCGTCGTGAACAGGGTCAGGAGCTGGCTGACCAGGAGGCCGCCGACGATGGCGATGCCGAGCGGATGGCGCAGCTCCGACCCCGTGCCGCTGCCCAGCATCAGCGGCAGGGCGCCGAACAGCGCCGCCACCGTCGTCATCAGGATGGGACGGAAGCGCAGCAGCGCCGCCTGGTGGATCGCGTCGCGCGGGCTCTTGCCCTCGTTGCGCTCGGCCTCGAGCGCGAAGTCGATCATCATGATCGCGTTCTTCTTGACGATGCCGATCAACAGGATGATGCCGATGATCGACACGATGCCCAGGTCGTTGCCCGAGATGAGCAGCGCCAGCAGGGCGCCGACGCCGGCCGAGGGCAGGGTCGAGAGGATCGTGATCGGATGGATGAAGCTCTCATAGAGCACGCCGAGCACGATGTAGACCGTGACGATGGCAGCGAGGATGAGCAGCAGCTCGTTGACCAGCGCCGACTGGAAGGCGAGCGCCGAGCCCTGGAATTCGGTCGAGATGCTGGCGGGAAGGCCGGCATCGGCCTCCGCCGCCTTGACCGCGTCCACCGCGGCGCCCAGCGAATAGCCCGGCGCGACGTCGAACGAGATCGAGGCGGAGGGGAACTGGCCGAGATGGTCGATCTCCAGCGGCACCGGGCGCGATTCGACATGGGCGAAGGCGGAGAGCGGCACCTGCCCGCCGCCGGCCGAGGGCAGGCGGATGTCGCCGAGCGAATCCACGGAATTCTGGATGCCGCGGTCGGCTTCCAGGATGACGCGGCGCTGGTTCGACTGGGTGAAGATGGTCGAGATGATGCGCTGGCCGAAGGAATCGTAGAGCGCATTGTCGATGGTCGCGGCGGTGATGCCGAAGCGCGCCGCGGTGTCGCGGTCCACCACCACGGTCGCCGACAGGCCGCGGTCGAGGAAGCTGGTCGAGACGTTCTCCAGCTCGGGCCGGGCGTTGAGCTTGGCGAGCAGCTTGGGCACCCATTGCGTCAGCGTCGCCGAGCTCGCGTCCTCGAGCACGAACTGGTACTGCGCCCGCGCGATGGTGGAATCGATGGTCAGGTCCTGCACCGGCTGGAGATAGAGCGAGATGCCCGGCACCGCATGGGCGCGCTCCAGGATGCCGCGGATCGCCGCCGTCACGCTGTCGCCGCGGTCGTTCTTGGGCACCAGGTTGATCAGGAAGCGGCCCGAGTTCAGCGTCGCATTGGTGCCGTCGACGCCGATGAAGGACGACAGGCTGCTGACATTGGGATCGCCCAGGATCGCCGCCGCCAGCGCCTGCTGGCGCCGCGACATCTCGGCGAAGGACACCGTCGGCCCCGCCTGGGTGATGCCCTGGACCAGGCTGGTGTCCTGGGTCGGGAAGAAGCCCTTGGGGATGACGATGTAGAGGAGGATCGTCACCGCCAGCGTCGCCACCGCGATCGCCAGGGTGAGCGGCTGGCGGTCGAGCACCCATTGCAGCAGGCGGTCGTATTCGGCGATGACGCGGTTGAAAGCGTCCTCGGCCTTCTGCGCCAGCGAGCCGCGCGCCGGCGCCTTGTGACGGCGCAAGAGCTTGGCGCACAGCATCGGCACCAGGGTCAGCGACACCACCGCCGAGATCAGGATGGTGATGGCGAGCGTCACCGCGAATTCGCGGAACAGACGCCCCACCACCTCCTGCATGAAGAGCAGCGGGATCAGGACCGCGATCAGCGACACGGTGAGCGAGACGATGGTGAAGCCGATCTCGCCGGCACCCTTCAGCGCCGCGTTGAGCGGCGTCTCGCCCTCTTCGAGATAGCGCGTGATGTTCTCGATCATCACGATGGCGTCGTCGACCACGAAGCCGGCGGCGATGGTCATCGCCATCAGCGACAGGTTGTTGAGCGAATAGCCGAGCAGGTACATCGCCGCGAAGGTGCCGATGATCGAGAGCGGCACCGACAGGCTGGGAATGAAGGTCGCCGGCAGGTTGCGCAGGAAGGCGAAGATCACCAGCACCACCAGCACGATGGCGAGGCCGAGCTCGAACTCGACATCGCTGACCGAGGCGCGGATCGTGGTGGTGCGGTCGGTCAGGACCGTGACGTCGATCCCAGCGGGCAGGCCGGCCTGGATCTGCGGCAGCATCGCCTTGATGCTGTCGACCACCGCGATGACGTTGGCGCCGGGCTGGCGCTGGACGTTGAGCAGGATCGCCGGCGTCTTGTCCATCCAGGAGAGCAGCGCGACGTTCTCGGCGCTCTCCACCACCACCGCGACGTCGGAGAGATGCACCGGCGCGTTGTTGCGGTAGGCGACGACGATGTTGCGGTAGTCCGCGACGTCCTGGAGCTGGTCGTTGGCGTCGATCGTGTAGGACTGCGCCGCACCGTCGAAGCTGCCCTTGGGCGCGTTCGAATTGGCGTTGGAGATCGTGGTGCGCAGGTCGTCGATGTTGAGGCCGTAGGAGGCGAGCGCCTGGAGATTGGCCTGCACCCGCACGGCGGGGCGCTGGCCGCCGGCAAGGCTGACGAGGCCGACGCCGGAAAGCTGCGAGATCTTCTGCGCGATGCGGGTGTCGGCCAGCTCCTGCACCTGGGTCAGCGGCATCGTCTTGGAGCCGATGGCAAGGGTCAGGATCGGCGCGTCGGCCGGATTGACCTTGGCGTAGACCGGCGGCGCCGGCAGGCTCTGCGGCAGAAGGTTGCCGCCGGCATTGATCGCGGCCTGGACCTCCTGCTCGGCGATGTCGAGATCGAGGCTGAGGTCGAATTGCAGCGTGATGATCGAGGCGCCGGCCGAGCTGACCGACGACATCTGGTTGAGGCCGGGCATCTGGCCGAACTGCTTTTCCAGGGGCGCGGTGACCGACGAGGTCATCACCTCGGGCGAGGCGCCGGGCAGGAAGGTCTGGACCTGGATGGTCGGGTAGTCGACTTCCGGCAGGGCCGAGAGCGGCAGGTAGGAATAGCCGACCATGCCGACCAAGAGGATCGCGATCATCAGCAGCGATGTCGCGACCGGGCGGACGATGAAGGGAGCGGAGGGATTCATGAGGCTTTGCCGCGTCCCGCTTTACGGCCCGCCGCCTCCTCCGCCACGGCGGCCGCCGCCCGCCTTCTTCAGCGCCGCCTGGCAGGCGTCGCTGAAGCTGTCGCGGTTCTCGCGATAGCACATGAACATCTCGCGCCCGGTCTTGCCGGCGCAGTATTTCGCGACGTCGGGGGCGCAGACCGCGGATTTGAAGATCGCGGCGCGTCCGCCGCGGCCGGCCGGCCTGGCGGCGGCGCCGGGGACGGTGCTGGGCGCCGAGACCGGCGCGGTGACGTTGGGCAGCTCGACCTCGGCGCCGTCGCGCAGGCGGTCGGCGCCGTCGACCACGACGGTGTCGCCCGGCTTGAGGCCCTTGAGGATGCTGACATGCGTCGCGTCGGCGGGGCCGAGCGTGACGTTGCGCACCGCCACCGTCTTGTCGGGCAGGACGACGAAGACATAGCTGCTGTCGGCGCCGCGCAGCACCGCGGCGACCGGGATCAGCGTCTGGTCGCGGCGCGTGTCGACGAGCAGGCGGACATTGACGAACTGGTTGGGGAACAGCTCGCCCCCGGAATTGTCGAACTGGGCGCGCAGCTTCACCGTTCCGGTGGTGACGTCGATCTGGTTGTCGACGGTGGCGAGCACGCCGGTCGCCAGCAGCTTGGTCTGGCCGCGGTCATAGGCGAACACCGTCAGCTTGGCGCCCGACTTCACGCGGTCCATGACGTCGCCGATGCTGTCCTCGGGCAGCGAGAACAGCACGGTGATCGGCTGCTCCTGGGTCACCACCGCGATGCCGTTGGTCTGCCCCGCCGAGACGGTGTTGCCGAGATCGACCTGACGCAGGCCGACGCGTCCGCCGATCGGTGTGGTGACCTTCGTGTAGTCGAGATTGATCTGGGCGGCGGTGACGTTGGCCTGGTCGGCGGCGACGGTGCCCTGGGCCTGCTGCACCGAGGCGGCCTGGGTCGCGTATTGCTGCTGCGAGATCGCCTTGGCGGCGATCAGCGCCTTGAAGCGTCCCAGATCGACGATGGCGTTGTTCAGCGTGGCGCGGTCGCGCGCGAGCTGGCCCTGTGCCTGGGCGAGCGCCGCCTCGAACGGGCGCGGATCGATCAGCGCCAGCACGTCGCCGGCCTTCACCATCTGGCCTTCGGTGAAATAGATCTTCACGAGCTGGCCGCCGACCTGGGGCCGCACCGTGACGGTCGAGACCGGCGTGACGGTGCCGAGCGCGTTGAGCGTGATGTTCATCTCGCCGCTGGCGGCGACGGCGACGCCGACCGCTTGCGGCCCGCCGCGGCCGAAACCGCCGCGCTGGGTGCCGCTGTCGGGCCAGGCGCGCCACACGATCAGCATCAGCACGGCAAGGCCGAGCGCAATCCACAGCAGGCGCTTGCCGCCGCCGGCCGTCGTCCAACGCCAGGCGCGATCCGTGCGATCGGCCGCTGCGCCCAGGACATGTTTCAGGGTGCCGGGACTGCTCATCGTATTCTCACTAGTGCCGTCACCGGCTGGCAGAGGCCCCTGCCCTGGATGCTCTAACAAACCGATAGTGCGGAATTTTGTCGAAAGTGTCGCGGCGCCATTGGACAGACTGCCCAAAAGCCACCATATCAAGAATGTAACACTTCCCCGTCCTAGCGGTTCCCTGAGCGGATTTCGACTCCATGCATGGATTTTTCGCCTGGATCGGGGACGCGGCGGACGGCCTGCTGAGCTTCGCCAAAAACCACCCGGAATCGGCCTTCCTGATCGCCTTCCTGGTGTCGTTCGCGGAATCCTTCGCCGGGCTCTCCTTCCTGGTCCCGGGCGTCGCGATCGTGATCGGCCTGGGCGCCGTGCTGCAAGCCATGGGCGACGGCCTTGCGTCGTTCTGGCCGGTGTGGCTGGCGGCGGCGTTGGGCGCGATCCTGGGCGACTGGATCTCTTATGGGATCGGCCGCCGGTATCACGAGCATGTCCTCGACATCTGGCCGATCTCCCACTACCGGCCGCTGCTGGAGAAGGCCCTGGGCCTGTTCGCGCGCTGGGGGACCTGGACGATCTTCATCGGCCGCTTCATGGGGCCGTTCCGCGCCACCGTGCCGCTGGTCGCCGGCAATCTCGCGGATGAAATTCTGGCCGTTCCAAATCGCCAATGTGACGTCGGCGCTGGTCTGGGCGGCGTCGCTGCTGGCGCTGGGCGCGGTCGGCTGGGACGCGATCAAGACCGCCTGGCAGTGGCTGCCCGGCTGGCTGCTCGTCCTCATCGGGCTCGGCGGCGCCGCGTTGCTGCTCGGCTTCCTGTTCCGCGACCGCCTCAGGACGGTCTGGGAGCGGCGGTCCGCCTGATCCCAAAGAAAAAGAGCGAAGCCGGTTTCGCGGCTTCGCTCTTTTCATACAGTCTTGATCGGTGCGGCTATGGCGTCGCCGGCGGAGCCTCGGGCGCGGGCGCCGTCGGGGTCGTGCCGGGGGCTGGCGTCTCGGTCGCCTTGGGCGCCGTCTTCTTGCGCGCCAGGTCCTGCATGGCGCCATGGGCGTCGGCGAAGCCCTTGAGCGAGAACGGAATGTCGAACGACTTGCCGCCTTCCGCGACGATGCGGATGGTGGCCGAGGTGCCGCCGCCCGATAGCGCGCCGAGCACGGGGGGTTCGAGCAGCATTTCGACGTAGCAGCCGCCGCGGTCGCAGCGGCGGTAGCGCAGCGCCGGGGAGGTGTAGCCTTCGGCCGAGAGCACGAGGCCCTTCTGGATCGCAATGCCGAGCGGCACCGCGATCTGGATGATGTGCTTGTCGCCCGTCGGCATATAGGCGATCGAGATGCTCATCACGCGCTGGCCGCTGGTCTTGTTGGCGAGCAGCTCGAACATGTCGCAAGGCGACTGCGTGGTGACCGGGAAGCAGCGCACCGTCCAGTCGCCGAACGTCTTGGTCTCGCTGGGGGTCACCGGCGCGGCCGGCGCCGTCTGCGCGAAGGCGCCGCCGGCAAGAAGGCTCAGCGCCAAGGCGCCGGCAAGGCTCTTGAAGATCGATGTCATGACCACAGTCTCCGCCACCAGGAACGGCGTTTGGCTTCGGCGTTGTTGTAGGCGGCGAGCGCGTCCTTATAGCCTTTCAGCGAGAAGGGCAGCCCGACCGGCTTGCCGTCGAGGCCGGCGAACAGGATGCGCGGCTGCTGCGCCCCGCTGATGTCGCTGGCGAGCTTTTCGTCGAACGGGATGCGCACCAGGCAGCCGACGCCGTTGCAGGTCTCGAACGGGAAGACCCGCGGCTTGTCGCTGTTGCCCAGGCCGATGCCGATGCCCGGCTCCAGCAGCACGTTGAACGGCACGGTCACGAGCAGCGTGTCGGCGTCCTTGACCTTGAAGACCGAGAGGCGCGCGAGCTCGCTGTGGCTCTTGGCGTCGAGCACGTCCTGCTGGATCTCGCAGGTCGCGTCCTTGGTGGTCGTCTGCGGACACAGGACGCGCCAATCGTCGTAAACGGCGACGGTCGGTATGTCGGGCGGCGAATGGGCGGCCTTGTGGCCGAACCAGCCCACGATCAGGCCGAGCACGAGCAGGACGGCCGCGATCGCGGCCTTCACCGGCGTGCTGTTCAAGTCAAACGGCAATGGCGATCACCCCAGAATCTTTGGACGGGCCGCACTTAACGGGAAGGAGGGGGGCAGAGCAAGCCGGACAGGGACTTTTCCGCCTTAAATGGCTTCCATCTCTGGAAGTGAGGTAAATGGCCGCGTCGGAAGCGAAATCCGCCGGTCAACGCGCCAGGACCATGCCCACCGGGGCCGAGCGCCACTGCGCCAGAGTCGAAAGCGCCGGGCCGAGCTGGGGCGCCTCGTCGGGCCGGGTCACCATGACCACGGCATCGGACAGCCGGGCGAAGGTCGGCGCCTCGCGCGAGCCCGCGACCGGGGGGGCGGTCACGATGACGAGGTCGGCGATGGCGCGCAGATGCGCGAACAGTTCCGCCATCCGGGGCGAACCCAGCGCCGCCGCGGGATCGCGCGGCGCTTTCAAGGTCCCGAGCAGCAAGGCGGCGGAGCGCGGATCGCGGGTCAGGGCACGATTGACCGTGGTGCTCTTGCCCAACACCTCCATCAGGCCGCCCTGCGGCCGGATGCCGGTGAGGCGCACCAGCATCGGCCGCACGACATGGCCGTCGACCAGGATGGTGCGCAGTCCAGCCTTCGCCGCGGTACGAGCCAGCGCCAGCGCCACGGTGGCGCCGCCGGCATCGTGCCCCGAGGCGGTGATCGCGACGATCCGGCCGGCGCCCGGCTGGCGCGGCGGCACGACCCGGGCGAGCAGGGCGCCGATGGCGCGGGCGAACGGCGAGGCCGGCCAGTCGATGACATGGTCGGCGGCGCCTTCGGCGAGGACACCGGGAATCTCGGCGAGCAACGGCGGCGCGGCGAGGACCGGCTGCGGCACCGGCACTGGCACTGGCACTGGCACTGGCGAAGGAAGCGGACGCGGACGGGCGCGCGGCGCCGCGCGGCGCGCCATGGGCAAGCGCAGCGACAGCAGCGCCGCGAGACAGCCGAGCAGCAGGCCGGCCGGGATCGAGGCGAGGACGATCAGGAGGCGCGGCGGCCAGCTCGGCCCGACCGCGGCGTGCGAGATCAGATGCGCGTCCGGTACCAGGAGACCGTCCTGGTCCTGGATGCTGCGCAGCCGGCCGAGGAAGGACTCGTAGAGCTTGCGCGAGGACGCGGCTTCGGCTTCCAGGGCTTTCAGCTTGACCGCCGTCATGTCCTGTCCCGACGCCTGGTGCTGGGTCGAGGACAGGCTGCCCTGCAGCGAGCCGAGCTGCGCCCGCGCCACCGCGACGTCGTTGGTGAGCGCGGTCGCGATGCGCGACGCCTCCTCGCCGATCTTGAGATCGAGGTCCTTGAGCTGGTTCTCGACCGCGATGCGCTTGGGATGCCGGGGACCGTAGGGAATCGCGAGCGCCGCCTGCTGGCGCAGCAATTCGGCCTGCTGGCCGCGCACTGGATGATGAGCGGCGAGGCGATGATCTGCGAGATGTCGGCGGGGCGTCCGGCGTTCACCAGCGACTGCACCTGGTTGTAGACCGCGAGCTTGGCGGAAAGATCGGCGCGCGCCTGGATGATCTGGCCGTTGATGCCGCCCAATTGCTGCTCGATCAGCGCGGTGCCGCCGGCGCTGGAATCCAGATTGTGTTGCGCGCGATAGGTCAGCGCCGCCGCTTCCTGCGCCTGGACCTGGCCGCCGAGCTCCTTGATCCGCGCGGTCAGCCAGGCGCTGGTCGCTCTCTCGAGGCCTTGATCTTGGTCGCGACCAGGCCGTCGACATAGGTCTGCGCCACCGCATCGGCGATCAGCGCCGCCTTGTCGCGGTCGCGCGAGGTGAAGGTCACGGTGATGGTGGTCGAGAGGCCGACCGTCGCGGCCGACAGATGCGAGAGGAAGGTATCGATGATGGCGTCGCGCAGCACCGCCGGATCGGGCGTTGGCGGATCGCTCGCGAACAGCTGCCGGGGATTCAGCGCCGCCAGCAGGGCGCTGCCGACGGTCGGCTGCAAGGCGGCATTGAATTCCGGATCGTCATAGAGCTTGAGCTTGCCGATGACTTCGGCGGCGAGGTCGCGCGACTGCAAGACCTGGATCTGATTCTGCAGCGAGGCGGGATCGGTGGGGAGCGCGGAGAGCACCGCGGAGAGATCGGCGATGGCGTTCTTGCGGCTGTCGAGCATCAGGATCGCCGACGAGACATAGCGCGTCGGCATGAGGCTCACGGCGGCGACGGCGAGCGCGACGGTGACGAGGGTGACGCGGAAGATCAGGCCGGCCTTGGCGTGCAACAGGCCCGGCAGGTCCGCAAGCTCGAAGGCCGCCGGCGGGCGGGCGGCGAGCGGCAAGTCCGGATTTGGGTTAATCCCCTGGAACGACATGCCATCTTCGCCGCGGGGTGCGCGTGCGAGCCTTTTGCTTCTCCTGCGAGATTTACCGCCCCACCGCCTGACGAACGGTTAATTCGCGGGCGACAGTCCGGCGAAGGCCGGCGCCGCGCCGGCCGCCTCGGGCCGCCATTGCGGCGCCCGCTCGCCCGGCGCCAGGAGGGCACGCAAGACCCCCGGATCGTCCCAGGGGACGTCGAGAAAGGCCTGGGACAGCCAGGGACTTTGCGGATTTCGCCGCCATTCCTGCGGAAAAAGCGCGATAACCGGGTTGGCCGTCGCGGCGGGGCGCAGGCGCCGGGCGGCCGGCGACACACAGCCGAACAGCGCTCCGACCACGTCATGGCCGGGGCCGAGGACCAGGGCGCTGGCCGGGGTGGCGCGGGGGATTTATCTCGACCAGATGCGGCCGGCCCGAAGAATCGCGTACGAAATCCAGGCCATGCAGGCCCGACAGGCCGAAGCGCTCCGCGATCTTGATCGCGGCGACTTCCATTTCGCGGCAATCGCTTCGGCGCATGACGCTGGCCGATCCGGTGGGGGTTATCGTCTCCAGCACGTCCATGTGGATGGTGGCGAGGACGCGGCCCTTCCAGCAGGCGAAGGCCGAGGTCGCGGGCGTGCCGGCGACGAAGCGCTGGAGGCTGACGGCCGGCGCGGCGGGACGGATCGCCTCGTGCAGGAAATGCGCGTCGCGCCGCAGCGCCGCGCGCGCCAGGCTGCGCAGGCGCGACGGCGTCGCCGACAGGCGGCGGAACATCGCCCGCGCCTGCTCGGTGCTGCGCGCGATGACGACGCCGGCGCCGCCCCAGGAGCCGTCGGACTTCAGCACCGCCGGCAGCCCCAGGCGCGCCAGCGCCGCCTCGAACGCGGCTTCGTCCGCAACCGCGATCGTTTCCGGCGCCGCGATACCGAGAGCGCGCGCCGCATCGATGAACGCGCCCCGCGCCGCGAGTTTCGGATAGCTCTCCAGCGCGCCGAGCGAGCGCGCGACGACGCCGTATCGACTGCCCAGCCGCACCAGCAGCGACAGTGCCCGGTCGTCGCAGGGGACGACGAGATCGGGCGTGCTGCGCGACAGGGCGCGGGCGACCGAGGCGAGCGGCGCCAGCGGCGAATAGAGGTGCCGTGCGACGGGAAAGCGGCTGCTCGCCAGCACATGGCCGGGCGGATAGAGCGCCGCGACGTCGGCGCCGACGCCCGTGAAAGCGCTCGCGAGGCGTGCCGCCGACGGCCAGTTCACGGTCGTGAGGAGAAGGATCTCGGACCCATGGACGCGATGCTAACGGAGCGGCCTCAACCAATCCTGAACGGACGCCATGGCACGATGCGGCAGGAAAATTCGCGCACGGCGGACGCTTTGCCGCCGGCGCGAACGCTTTGGTTCAATTTGGGACACGGGGAAATCCCGTTCCCGCGGGTTCGGAAGGTCGCGATGCCCTCTTGCCTTGAAGTCGCCATCGTCGGCGCCGGTCCCTATGGCCTGTCGCTCGCGGCCCATCTGCGCCACGCCGGCATCGGGTTCCGCATCTTCGGCACGCCGATGGCGACCTGGCGCGACCACATGCCCAAGGGCATGTGCCTGAAATCGGAAGGCTTCGCGTCGAACCTGTCGGCGCCGGACAGGGCCTCGACGCTGCAAGCATGGTGCGCGGCGAACGGCAAGGCGTATTCGGCGCAGAAGATCCCGGTCAGGGTCGAAGACTTCCTCGCCTATGCCGATTGGTTCACCCGCACCTATGTGCCGATGCTGGAAGCGCAGCACGTCGTCGATGTCGCGCGCGATGCGAGCGGCTATCGCCTGACGCTGGCGGACGGAACGAGCGTCGCCGCGCGGCGCGTGGTGATGGCCGTGGGCATCACCTGGTTCAAGTCCCTGCCGGAGGAATTGGCGGCGCTGCCGCCGGCGGCGGTCTCCCACTCCTTCGACCACGGCGATTGCCGCCGGTTCGCGGGGCGCGATGTGATCGTGCTCGGCGCCGGCGCGTCCGCCATCGACACCGCGCTGGCGCTGCACGAAGCCGGCGCCGCGGTGCGGATCGTCGCCCGCCGCAAGGTCATCTCCTATCACCTCGCGCCCGACAACGAGGAACCGACCCTGCTGCGCCAGCTCGGCAAGCCCGACACCGGCATCGGGCCGGGCTGGCGCTCGCTGTTCTGCACCGCGGCGCCGCTGCTGTTCCACCGCCTGCCGCAGAAGCTGCGCCTGGAGATCACGCGCCGGCATCTGGGTCCGGCGCCGGGCTGGTTCACGCGCGCTAAGGTCGAAGGCCACATCCCCGCCCTGCTCGGCCGGCACCTCAGAAGCGCCCGCATGGCCGGCGGCCGCGTCGCGCTCGACGTCGTGGACGACGCCGGCGGCGCCTGCCTCCTGACGGCCGATCACGTCGTCGCCGCCACCGGCTACCGGCCCGACCTGGCGCGCCTGCCCTTCCTCGGCGCGCCCCTGCGCGACGCCATCGACCAGGTCGAGGGCACGCCGATCCTCAAGGACAATTTCGAGTGTTCGGTGCCGGGGCTCTATTTCCTGGGCCTGCTGGCCGCCAACAGCTTCGGCCCCCTGCTGCGCTTTATGTACGGCGCCGAATTCGCGGCGCCGCGCCTCGCCGGCCATCTGCATCGCCGCATCGCCGCCGCCTTCGGGCGCAAAGCCGCTTAGCGTTTGCGCGCGCCCAGCAGGGCCTGGGCGATGGCGGCGCGCAGCGCTACCGGCTGCAAGGCGCCGTCGAGCGGCAGCATCCGCGGCGTGCCGCGCAGCAAGGCGTTGCGCTCGCCGTCCGGCTGGAGAAACCGGTCCGACAAGCCCCAGGTCAGCAGCGCCGCGGTCGCCGGATTGTCGAGCGCGACGTCGAGAAAGCGGCGGCTGGCATCGGCCACGGCGCGGTCGCGGCTGGTGAAATCGAGCGGACCGTTGCCGTCGTCGACGTCATGCTCGGTGATCAGGATGCGCAGGCCCATCGCCCGGACCTCGTCCAGGAAGGCCGCGAGCTTCTTCTGGTCGATGGCGAGCCCGAAGGCGAGGAGGTGTCCTTGCAGGCCGAGCGCGCCGACCGGCACGCCGCGCGCGACCAGGCCCTCGAGCAGCGTGAGCGTCGCCTTGCGGCGGGCGTCGTTGTGCGGCGCCCCCGATTCGAGCGCGTAGTCGTTGTAGACCAGGAGTGCGCCGGGATCGGCCTCGCGCGCCAGGACGAAGGCGCGGTCGATATATTCGGGGCCGAACTTCTTCAGCCACAGCGTGTCGCGCAAGCCGTCGGCGCGGCCGTCCTTGGGCTCGATCGCCTCGTTGACGACGTCCCAGGAATGCATCCGGCCGCGATAATGCGACGCCGCGGCGCGGACGAAATCGGCGAACACCGCTTCGTCCTTCGCCGTGGCCACCGCGTCTTCCAGCCAGGGCGGATTGGCGGCGTACCACACCAGCGTATGGCCGCGCACCAAAAGGCCGTGCTGCCCAGCGAAGGCGAACAGGGCGTCGGCATCGGTGAAATCGAACTGGCCGCGCTTGGGCTCGGTGAGGAAGCGCTTGAGCTCGTATTCCGGCACCAGCATCGCGCAGTCGCGCAGGAAGGCCTGGGTGAAGTCGGGGGCGCGGAGCTGATAATTGGCGAGCGCCGCGCCGAAGACGAGACCGCGCGACGCGGCGAGGCCGCGAAGCGTCGCGGCGTCGTCTCTGACACTGGGCCGAAGAAGCTGCGCGCCGGCCGCGGCAGTCGCCAGCGCCGCGCCACCGCCGCCCAGCACGGCCCTACGGCTGAACATGCGGTGCCGCGGGGCGCAGCCGGGGAAATCGCGCTGTCGGCGAGGGCGCGATACAGCCGGTCGGGCAGGAAGATCTGGAGAAACACGACGCCGGCGAAACCCGGCCGGTAGCAGCCGGCGAACAGGGCCCGCAGATAATAGGCGAGCGCGCGCAGCGGCTCGGCGGGGGCGACGCCCTTGGCGACCACCCAGCCGCGCCCGCCGAGCCAGGCCTTGCGCGGGATGCGCGGTGCGATGCCGTCGAGCCATTGGGCAAAGCGGGCGCGGCTGCGCGCCGCCGACTGGCGCTGCGGATCGAAGCGATCCTTCCACACCGCGCCGGGCGCCTCGGCCATGCGGAAGGCACAGCCGGCGAGCGCGAGGCGGATCGCGAAGTCGGTGTCCTCGGCCTCGCGCAGGTCGGTGTCGTAAAGCACTTTGAGCGCCGCATCGCGCGGCACCACGGTGGTGATGGTCGGCACGAAGCCGCGGTCGCACAAAAGATAGGTCGCCATGTCCTCGCCGGCGCGGAGCGCGCGCGGCGGCTTGAGAAACGTTTTTGCGTCGCCGCGATCGACCACGATGCGGGCATAGCCCACCGTGTCGCGTGTGCCCGCAAGCAGAGCGCGCATCGCCTGGAGATGATGGGGCAGGAACACGTCGTCGGAATCCAGGAAGGCGATGTATTCGCCGGTGGCCTGCCGGATGCCGGTGTTGCGCGCCGCACCGCCGCCGGCATTGGCCTGGCGGATGCAGCGTAGTCGCGCATCGGCGAACGCCGCGACGACCTGGGGCGGGATCGTCGGTGGAGCCGTCGTCGACCACGACGATCTCGAAATCCTGATCGCTCTGCGCCAGCACCGATGCCAGCGCCGTGCGCAATTCGGCGGCGCGGTTGTAGACCGGGATGACGACGGAGAAGAACGGGGTCATGGCTGCGGCGCGCCGGCGTCGCGGCCCAAGACCCTGAGCAGCGCGAGCACCAGGAGGAGCTGACCCCATTGCGCCCCGGTGACGGCGATGAAATCGGTCTCCATGAAATTGTGCAGCAGGGCGAAGACGAAGAGCGCGAACAGCAGGGCGGCGAAGTTGGTGCCGCCGCGTGCCGGATTCCAGAACTGCACGAAGGGCTGCACCAGCACGGCCACCAGCCCCAGGACGAAGCCGACGCCGCCGATCGTCACCAGCATTTCGAGATAGCCGTTATGGCCTTCGCCGATCTGCGACACCCAGCCGGGACCGACATAGTCGTAGATCGGCGAGCGCATGCCGGTGTTGCCGAAAGTGCCGAAGCCGGCGCCGAGCAGCGGGTGGTCGCGGATATAGGCGAACTCTGCCTGCCAGATCGCGGCGCGGCCGGTGAAGTTCTGGGGATCGTCGAGGAAGCGGGCGATGACGTCCCATTCGACGCTGACCGCGACGGCGGCGACGAGGAGGAGGAGGGCGGCGGCGACCGCGGCGATGACGCGGTCGAGCTTGCTGCGCCAGGCGATGCGGTAGAGGCCGCCGGCGAGCAGCGCCAGCGGCAGCAATCCGAGCGAGGATTTCGACCGCGTCATGACGAGGAAGAAGACCGACGCGGCGCAGAGCAGGATGTCGGTGCGCTTGCGGGTCTCGAGCGCGAAATAGAAGAACAGGGCGGCGGCCGTCGCGGCGATCGGCCCGGCCGCGTTCTTGTGGGCGTGCAGGCCGCGCCAGGCGCCGGCGATGCTGCTCTCGACGTCGTCGGCCTGGTGCACGGCCTGATGGATGACGAGACAGGATGCGATGTCGGCGAGGATCAGCGCCCCCAGCACGAGGCGCCACAGCGCGACGGCGCGGGCGGCGCCAGCGTGTCGACGCTCAGCATCATCGCGGCGACGAAGACGGCGGCAAGCACCGCGCGGCGGGCGATGACGCCGGGCTCGCCGCCCCACAGCGCCGACAGCAGGCACCACAGAAGCAGCAGCGCCAGCGCCGCCGGCATCGCCGCGAACAGCGCCGCGCCGCGCGTCCGCGCCGCGGCGTAGACGATGAGCGCGAAGGTGCCGAGATAGGCGAGCTGCCGGATCAAATCGCCGCCGGCGGTGCCGGCGTTGCGCGCAGCGAAGTCGGACGGCGTGCGGGCGTCGAACGGCTCGAGGCCGACGAGGGACGAGGAGCAACAGGAGGACGAACCCGGCCTCGGCGATGCGTGTGTCGAGGGTGGGACGGGCGGGGATCAGGCTGCCGGCATATCCCTCATTCGCCATGGATCACGGAATACTCATTGTATTGCCGTCCGAAAAGCGCGGTGACCTTGCCCGCGGCGCGGAACATCCGGCGCAGCGCGTCCGCGCGCCGATTCGCGTCGAAGGCGAGGATGACGAACAAGACCGGCGACAACAAGAGCGCGGCGGCGATTTTGCCCAGTTCGGCGAGGCGCGCGCGCACGCTCGGCCCGTATTTCAGGAACACGCGCATGTCGGAATTGCCGATCGAATAGGCGCGCGCCAGCGCCCAGGTCAGGCTGCTGCGCGACGCCGGAATGAAGGTGTGCGCGACGCCCTCGTCCGACCAGGCGAAGCGGATGCCGGCCTGTTTCAGGCGCAGGAAGAAATCGCGGTCCTCGCCGCCGGTCAGCGCGAAGGCGGGATCGAATTTCGCGCCCGGCAGGCTGTCCAGCGCGGCGCGGTCATCAGGAGGTTGCCGGCGCCTTGCAGCATCTCGACCGGGCCGCTGGCGTGACGGATGTCCGACAGGCCGTCGAACGCGGCGGGCCCAGGCCTTGGGCGGATCTTCGAAGTCGAACAGGATCGAGCCCTGCAGGACGCCGGCGCCGCTCCGCGCCTGCTCGGCCAAGAGGGCGCTCAGCCAGTGCGGCTCGGGCCATTCGTCGTCGTCGAGCATGGCGAGATAGTCCATATGCGCATCGCCGAGCGCGGCCTCGACCAGGGCGTTGCGCGCCTGCGCGATGCCGCGCTGTGCGACGATGGTGGCGCGGAGCGGCCAGCGATAGCCCTTGGCGCGAACCGCGGCGCACAGATCGGCGCCTTCGTGGCTCTCCGCGTCGTTGTCGGCGACCAGCACGGTGACGGTGGCGTCCGTCTCGAGCCTGGCGAGCGCTTCGAGCAGGCGCGCCAGCCCGCGCGGCCGCTTGAACGTCGGGATGGCGACGGTGACGCAAGGGACCTCAGCCATGGGCACGCTTCCAGTCGCGGACGCGGGCGAAGATGCCGGCGGTCAGCACGATGTCGCCGGCGACGATGCCGAACAGCGAGGCGACCGGTCCGAAGGCGAGCAGCAGGGCGAGCGTCGCGGCGAGCGAAACCGCCGAAGACCGCAAGCTGATATTGGCGAGCGGCTGGAACTCGCCGGCGGCCTGGAGGAACACCGCTTCGGGCGTGCGCAGGGCGCGGATCGCCATGATCACGACCCAGATCGCGACGATGGCTTCGGCGGCGCCGGCGTCGTAGCCCTGCTTGAGGATGGTGCCCGGGAAGAAGACCAACAGAACCGCCGCGATCAGGATGGTGCCGAGCAACACTGCGGCGGCCGCGGTTCGAAATTCCTTAACGGCGCGGAACGCCGCCGCGGCGTTGCCGGCGCCCAGCGCGCGCGCCATGGCCGGACGCTCGACATCGGGAAGCGAGGACAGGACCAGCGAAATCGGGCGCATCAGCAGGCTGCCCAGCGCCAGAAGCGCGAAGGCGGCGGGGCCGGAGAAGAAGGTCACGAAATAGGCATGGGCGTTGACCGTCAGCTCGCTGGCGGCGAGGCCGAGCAGCGACCAGCGGGTCAGATCGCGCCACACCGGCGCATAGGCGCGGAGCCGCCGGCGGACGACGGCGCGAACTGCTTGACCAGATAGGAGCGGTCGAAGATGACGAGGCTGCCGATAGCGGCGACGAGCAGCACGATGGCGGTGCCGTTCATCGACAGGCGGCCGCTGAGATCGAGCACGAAGAGGCCCGCGAGCAGCAGCGCGCCGTAGACGGCATCGGATCCCGCAGCGCGGCCCGGCGCCTCGGTCGCGTAGGCGTAGACGCGGGCGAGCCAGCGCAGGCTCATCACCGCGCCGTAGAGGCCGAACAGCAGCGCGGCGCCAAGCGCGAGGCCGCAAGCCAAGAGGGAACAGGCGACGACCGCGAAGGCGAAGCCCGCCAGCACCAGTTGGCCTTCTGGAAGGTCGCGAGCTCGGCTTCGTCGACATGGCCGCGCTTGCGGATGCCGATCGTGGTCGGCGCGCCGACCAGGGCGGCGGCGGCGCCGATGCAGAACGGCACGATCGTCATGACGAAGGAGAACAGGCCGAAATGGACCGGCGACAGGGCGTTCAGCACCAGGACGGCGGCGACGAAATGCGCGCCGGAGATGCACACCGGGCCGCAGGCGGAAAGCGCGTAGCGGCCGGCGACGGCGAACAGCCGGTGGCGGGTCGATGCAACCTCGATCAGGTCTGTGGCGGTGGTTTGCGCGGCGCTCTGCACGGTGTGACGCGTTCCGGTTCGAAACGGCATCCCGAAACGGGTGCCTGACCGGAGAACTGCAAAGCCGAGGCCAGTTCGGGCGCGCCGCTGTGTGAAAATGACGCAATGAAATCGGGTGTTTGCGGAACGTCCGGGCCGCACCTGCCTTCCCTTGCGAGAGGCCGCGGCTACCCCACCAGCCGCATCGCGACTGCGACCGGCGCTTGCTCCGGCGCCGCGGGCAATTCCGGCGGCGCGCTCTCGGCATGGAGCGAGCGCGATTGCGTGAGGATTTGGAACAGCGCCAGCGGATTGGTCACGGCGTAGCGCCAGAACAGGCGCCGGGGCTCGCGCGCCAGGCGATAGAGCCATTCGAGCGAATATTTCTGCATCCAGTCCGGGGCACGGCTGTAATCGCCGGTGACGTAATTGTAGCAGCCGCCGCAGGTCACGACCCAGCCGGCGCGCAGCCGTTCCTTGTTGCGCACGCAGAACTCGTATTCCAAGGGAACGCCCAGGCCGACGAACACGATGTCGGCGCCGGAGCGGTTGATCTCGTCGCAGATCGCCGCTTCCTCGTCGCGGCCGAAATAGCCGTTGCGGCGCCCGGCGATCTTCAGATCGGGATTGCGAAACCGCAGGATGTCGGCGCAATGCGCGTTGACCTCTTCCGTCGCGCCGAGCAGGAATATCTTGAGGCCCCAGGCGGCGGCGGCCTTCGCCGCGTCGTGGATGAAATCGGTGGTGGCGCTGCGCCCGGGGATCGGGGTGCGCGTCATCAGCCGCGCCGCCAGGACGACCGGCTGGCCGTCGGCGTGGATCATGTCGGCCTGCGCGAACAGGGCGTGGAATTTCCCGTCCATCGCGGCGAGCGCGATGGCGTGGCCGTTGGAGGCGAAGATAAGTTTGGGGGCGGCATGCTCGCGGCGCGCGGCAAAGCAATCCTCCACCATGAGCGACGCCATGTGCTCGCGGCTGATGCAGGCGGTCTTGAGGCCGCCGACGACGACTTCGGCATAGGGATCGTTGGCCGGGCGCGGCATGGCGCGGCGCTCGACTCCGGCCGGATAGTGGGCGCGAAGGGCCGACATCAGTAGGCGTTCCTCTGGCCCAGCACCGCCAGCGGCGAGCGCAGGAGGATCTGCAGATCGAGGCCGAGGCTCGCATTCCGCGCGTACCAGACGTCGAGATCGACGCGGGCGCGCATCGCCTCCGCGGTCGGGGTCTCGCCGCGATGGCCGTTGACCTGGGCCCAGCCGGTGATGCCGGGCTTGACCGCCTGGCGCAGATCGTAGCCCGCGATCAGCGCCGCATAGTGAAGGTCGTGGGCGCGGGCGTGCGGGCGCGGCCCGACGACCGACATGTCGCCTGCGATCACGTTGAGCAGTTGCGGCAGCTCGTCGAGGCTGGTGCGGCGCAGCCATTTGCCGCTGCGCGTGATGCGCGCGTCGTCGCGGCGCGCCTGGGAAATGGTGTCGCCGTTCTCCGTCACCCGCATCGTGCGGAACTTGAAGATGCTGAACGGCTTGCCGCCCCGGCCGAGGCGGGTCTGGCGGAACAGGACCGGGCCGCCGGTGTCGAGAAAGACGATCAGCGCCAGCACCGCCAGCAGCGGGGCACAGATCGCGAGCATGGGCAGCGCGATGGCGAGATCGAGCGCGCGCTTGGCGCCGGGGCGCAGCGCGGTGGGAGGCGTGTTGGAATTGGCGGCCTCGCGGAACAGCGGGCCGGGCGAGAAGCGGAAGGCGGCGGCGAGATCGTCGGCCGCGGCATGGAAGGCGTCGCGGTGCGGTGCGACGAAGGCTTCGGCGATCTGGTCCTGCGGGTTCACGGCCGGCCCTTGGTTTGACTGCCAGGGGTGGCTGCATTGCGCGGGCCAGAGCGGCGCCGCCTTTTCGTCCCGCGCCGGGACGGATCCGCGCCGGACGATGCTTAACGGCACTAGATGGCTAACGCCCGGTAACGAATGTCCCGCAGCGGGACGCGTCAGCCGGCGAGTTGTCTCTGAAAGCGACCGAGGCGCGGATTGCCGGCGCGCAGCAGCGAGATCAGCGTCGTCAGGTGCGGCGCCCTTGGCGCGAGGCCATAACGCGGCAGCAGGAACCGGTTGCCGCCGGCGTCCAGCGTGCCCGACAGCGTCGTGAAGGCGTGGCTGTAGCCGACGTCGCGCACCACCCGCCACGCGTCCGGCGAAATATCGCCAATGTTGCCAAGGGATAGGCGAAGTGGCGGCAAGCGCCGACTTCGGCCTCGATACGTGCCTTGGGGACCGCCGCCTGTTCGCGCAGCTGCGCCGGCGACTGGCTTGCGTTCATCGGCCAGTGGCGGTGGGCATGCGCGCCGATGGTGACGCCGCGGCGGTCGAGTTCGCGCACCTCGTCCCAGTTCAGGAACGCTTCCGAGGAGAACCGCGCCAGCGCCTCGCGCAGGACCGCAGAATCGAGCTGCGCCGTCATCGCGTCGACCGCCGCCTGGGCCCGGCCATGTCGAGCGCGCGCAACTGCCGGACCACCGCCTCGGCGACGGCGTCGCGGTCGTCCACCAGCACCAGGGGCTGCGGCAGGTGCGGGATGTCGTAGCGCCCGGCCGGCGCGAGGAACACGAACAGCCGCGCCAGGAAGATCGGGTTGCGCGCCCCGCTATCGATGTGATGGGTGCTGACGAACAGCGTCCAAGGCAGCTTCAGATCGGCCAGGAGATCGGCGGCGACGCTGAGCGTGTTGGCATAACCATCGTCCGACATCAGGAACAGGGCGCGCGGATGGCGGTCCGGCGCCTTCAGCACGTCGTCCAGCGCGTCCAGCGGCAGCACGTCGAAATTGGCCTTCAAATCCTGCGTGATCTGGAGGAAGGCATCGGTCTCGTGGTGATTGGTCTGCAGCCTGGGATCGCACGTCGTGTCCTCGACGCCATGGAAGAACACCGCCGCGGGCGGCCGAGCGGGCGCACGGCGTCCGCCGGAATCAGGCGGCCGAGCCCGCGCGCGATCTGTCCAAAGCGGCTCATGGTGCGAGTGTGGCCTGCAAGCCTTACGCCGGGCTTAATGGCGGTTAACGCCTCAGGCCGGCAGGCTGAGCGGCCGGGTGCGGAACAGGACGTGCCATTCGGCATTGTCGGCCATCATGACGTCGACCGCCTTCTCGATCCGGTCGGTCAGGCGGGGCGAATTCCAGGGGCTCGTTCTCCATCGCGAGGTCGAGTTCCTCGAGGTCGGCGGCGGTCTCGTGGCTGCGCCGCGCCACGGTCTCGAAATCGGCCTGGCTGCGGATCGCGCTCAGCGCGGCGCCGATGGCGGGGAACAGCGCGGTCAGGAACACCGTCAGCTCGCGCAGGACCTCGGCCTCCTCGATGCTGATCAGATAGATCGCGAGGAACGCGACGCAGATGGCGAGCGTCGCCCAGAACAGAAAGGTGCCGGCGAGATGCAGGCGGTGGCCCGCCATCTCCATCGCCTCGGCATTGTGCCGGTTGTAGGAAATCTGCGACTTGAGCTCGGTGCGGCTCACCGTGTCGCGCACCGCGGCGAGGAATTCGGCGTTGACGCCAAGATCGGGCACCGGGATCTCGCGCTCGACGGCGCGGGCGTACCAGCTCACCCAGCCATAGGCGCGCCCGGCCCGGTCGCTGGGGCGGTCGAGCCGCGCCGCCGCCGCCGTCGGCGCCAGCATGCGCAGATGGCGCAGCACTTCGGCGAGGCGGCGGTATTCCAGCCAGCGGCGGTGCCATTGCCGCCGCGTGCCGAGATTGAGCGTCACCAGGATCGAGGCGATCAGGCCGATCTCGATCAGCACCATCAGCGCCTTGAAGTTCAGCGCCGCGATCGGATCGGGCGAGGGATAGATCAGGCCGATGGAGGCGAGCAGCACCGCCGTGGCGCCCGCGATGTAGTTGAAGACATAGGCGCTGCGATAGACCTGGGCGTAGCGCGACGACAGGCGGTCGAGCGTCGAATAGGCGCCGTACAGCGTGTCGGTGTCGATCGGCCTGAGCGAGGCGTCGCTCAGATGGCCTTGCAGGTAGTGGCGCCAGCGCACCGCGCTGTCCTGCGCCTGCAGCGGCGTCTTGATGTCGCTCCAGCGGATGGTGCGCACGCCCAGGAGAAACAGCATGAGCGGATAGGCGATGGCGATCGTCCAGGGCGGCTCCTTCTCCCGCAGCAGGGCTTCGAGCGAGCCGCGCTCGCCCGCGTCCTTCGGGGGGCCGACGATGATCTCCATCACCTGGCCGAGCGTGTCGCCGAGCGGGCGGCGCCGGACCGCCTCGATACCTTCGCGCGCCGTCGGCAGCGCCGAGTCGGCGCGCCATAGGATCGCCGGCTCGTCGGGACGGCGCGGATCGATCAGGACGACCGGCACGTCGTCGGCGACGGCACGCTCGACGATCAGCGCGGTGCCGCCGATCCCCTCGGCCGGCATCTGGTCCCAGATCGCGATCACGATGTCGGCGTTGGCGAGCATCAGCAGGCCCGCCGCCTCATAGGCGCGGCCCTCGGCCTCGCGCCTGCCGTCGAGCTCGAACACCGCGCCGGTCTGGGCGAGCAGGGTGTCGAAGGCGGCGCGCGACTCTTCGCTGGAGAAATCGTCGCGATAGACGTCGCGGGCGAAGGGCAGGATCGCGCTCAGGACATAGCCGGCGGCGAGGCCGGCCCCGGCCACGATGCGGTCGGCGCCTTCGGCCAGGGACGAGACGATCGACAGTTCGGGGCGGCGGCTGGCGAAGGCCCAGGCGTCGCGCTCCACCACCGCGCGGGTCAGGCGGGACACGTCGGCGAGGATCGTCTCGACGGTGCGCTGCACCGCCGCCGCCTGCTCCGGCGACAGCTTGGCGCCCGGGCGGTGGCCGGTGACGCCGACGCGCAGATAGGCCTTGGGGCGCGGAACGGAGGATTCGTCGGTGCTGGCCATGAGAATCGCATGTTAGGTTGGCGGCGGCAGAACGCAAAAGGGGCGGACGTGAGCGATTTGGATGTCCTGAAGGACTACACACGATTCGACTTCGACGACGGCCGCTGGAACCGCCCCGCCTGGCGGCGCGGCAGCGGCCCCGCCGTCATCGTCATCCACGAAATGCCCAACCTGCATCCCCTGGTGGTGCGCTTCGCCGATCACGTCGCCGCCGCCGGCATGACCGCTTTCCTGCCCAGCCTGTTCGGCCATCCCGGACGCAGCCCGACGCCGCTCTATGGCCTGGGCCAGATGATCCAGGGCATCTGCATCCGGCGCGAATTCAACGTCTGGGCGACCGACAAGTCGAGCCCGATCGTCGACTGGCTGCGCGCCCTGGCGCGCAAGGTCCATGGCGAGTGCGGCGGCAAGGGCGTCGGCGCCGTCGGCATGTGCTTCACCGGCAATTTCGCGCTCGCGATGATGACCGAGCCCTCCGTGGTGGCGCCGGTGCTGTCGCAGCCCTCCCTGCCGCTCGGCTTGGGCAACAAGAAGCGCGAAGCGGCGCTGGGCGTGTCGCCGCAAGAGGTCGCCTGCGCCAAGCGGCGCTTTGCGGACGAGAACCTCTCGATGATCGGCCTGCGCTTCCACGGCGACCCTTTCGTCAAGGACGCGCGCTTCGACACCTACAAGAAGACCTTCGGCGACAAGTTCGAAGCCATCGAGCTCGACCCCAAGGACGCCGCGCCCGGACCGATCGCACCGCATTCGGTGCTGACGATCAATCTGCGCGACCGCGACCCCGAGGGCCCCACCAAGAAGGCCGAACAGCGCGTCATCCAGTTCTTCAAGGAACGTACCGGCGCATAGAACGCATAGAAAAAGGGCGCCGGGGAGCCGGCGCCCTTTTTGGGATAGTTCTATTCAGTAGGCGTAGCGCAGGCCGACGTAGAACTCGCGGCCGGTCTGGTGGCTGACCGACAGGCGCTGGCCGACGCTGTCGACATACTGATCCTGGAACTGGTTGGTCAGGTTCAGCGCCTCCAGGGTCAGGGTGAAATTCTCGTCCCAGCGATAGCTCGCAGAGGCGTCGAGGTTGAAGGTCCCCGCCGTGCCCTCGATGTCGTTGCCGTTGCGGCCCGGATTGCTCGTCAGATAGCGGCTGCGATAGGCCGCCGAGACGCGCCCCTGGAACACGCTGTCGTCGTAATAGAGCGTCGCGTTGTAGTTGAGGCGCGACTGGCCGCTCAGGATGGTGCGCGGCGCCGAGGTGCCGGTGCCGTTGACGATCGAAGAGTCGACATAGGTCACGTTGCCCAGGAAGCCGAAGCTGTCGAGCGGATGCGGCAGGAAGTCGAAAGGCTGCTGCCAGTTGATCTCGACGCCGTCGAGCGTGCCGCCCGGCGTGTTGATCGATTCGCTGAACGTCCAGGTCGCCGCCGGAGTGCAGCCGACCGCGCCGCCGCAGGCCGCGGTGAACGCCGCCGGATCGATCGTCACCGGCACGCCGCCGAACGGCGGCGCGAAGGCGACGGTGCCGGCCTGGGTCGCCGAGAACGACTGAATGTAGGTCCCGATCTTCTTGTAGAAGAAGGCGAAGGAGAGCAGCGCGCCCTTGTGGTAGTACCATTCGAACGCCAGGTCGGCGGTGTTGGCGCGGAACGGCTTGAGCGAGGGGTTGCCCACCGTCACGGTGCGGTTGGCGCCCGAGACGCTGACCGAGGTGCCGGCGAGCTGGCCGAGGTCGGGGCGCGCCATGACCTGCGCCAGGTTCAGGCGGATCAGGTAGTTGTCCGACGGCTCGACCACCACGTTCAGCGACGGCAGGAAGTCGTCATACTTGTTGGTGGTCGTCGTCAGGACATAGGCCGCGCCCGACAGGTTGTAGCCGGTCGAGGTCTGTTCGGTGCGGACATAGCGCACGCCGGCATTGCCGCGCAGCGGCACGCCGTAGAACGTCGCATTCCACCCGAGCTGCAGCCAGCCGCCGATGTCGTGCTCGCTGACGCCCTTGTTGTTGCCCAGCGCCGGCCCGATGCCGACCGGCAGGCCGTTATAGTTGAGCACCGTCTGGGCGGTGCCGAGATCTGGCTCCAGCCAGGCGGTCGGCGTCGGCGCCACGATGGCGAGCCCTTGGGTCGGCAGATGCGCCAGGGTCGAGAAGTTCGACAGGGTCTGCGCCGCGGTGTTGAACGTGGTGCCGAAGAACGCCGCCGCGCCGCTGGCGAACACGCCCGGCGCGGTCTGGAACGTCTCCTTGGCCGCGGTGGTGCCGTCCGACAGGCGCAGCTCGACGGATTTGAACGCATACTCCTTATAGTCGAAGCCGCCGTCGATCTTCAGCCAGTCGAACGGGGTGTAGTCGCCGTCGAACTGCACGGAGCGGAACGCGTTGTAGGCGAATTGCGGCCGGACGCGGACCTGCGACAGGTACCACGCGTTGACCCCCGCCGTGGTGCCGGGCGTCGTCAAATTGGCCGAGCCGTAGTTGAGGATCGGCGATTTCGCGTTCGGGCCGGTGTAGTCGTAGGAGAAGCCCTGGACGTCGTTGAGGTCGTAGGTCAGCGTCGTCTGCACCGGATTGAGATGGCGCGACTCGACCCAGCCGAGCAGCGCGTGGACCTTGAACGCGTCCGAGAAGCTGTGCGAGCCGTCGAGCGTGAGCTGGGCGAAGCGCGTGTCGAGATGGTCGAGGCGGTGCTCGACGCGCAGGTCGACATTGTTGGCGGTGAGCTGGTCGAGCGTGTTGGTCGTCGGATCGACATGGAAGGCGCCGACCACGACGTTGCCGATGCCGGTGGCGCCCGAGGTGCTGAACACCGGCGATTCCAGATAGGTCTCGTCGCGCTCCGCCGCGAAGTCGGCGAACATCGCGTCGAGCGTGAACAGCGTGTCTTCGTCCGGCTGGTATTGCAGCGAGCCGGTCAGGCCGAGACGCTTCTCGGCGTCGTGGTAAAGATCGTAGCGCGCGAAGCGCGGACGGAACGCCTCGTTGATCTGGTCATAGGTCGCGCCCGAGGTGATCATCGGTCCGGCGAAGCCCGGCTGATAGGCCTTGAAGCGGTTGGTGGTGCCGCAAGGCGAGACGCAGCCGGTGATGCCGGGCAGGCCGCCATTGGCGGCGCGCGGCGTGCTGTCGTTCTGCCAGCGCACCGTGCTGGCGCCGTCTTCGATGATGTGGCGCACATTATAGGCGGCCGAGAACAGCACGCCGACCTTGCCGCCCATGAAGGTGTCGGACACCAGGAAGGCGCCGCGCGGATTGATCGTGCCGGCGAGGTCGTTGTAGCCGCCCTGGATCGAGCCGACCATGGTGAACTTGTCGTAGTCGAAGGGATGGGCGGTGTGCAGGTCGACGGTGGCGCCGAGCGAGCCTTCCTCGACTTCCGAGGTGGCGGATTTGTGCACCGTCAGGTTGGAGAACAGCTCCGAAGCGAAGACGTTGAAGTCGAACGAGCGGCCGCGATTGGTGCCGCCCGAGGAGTCCGCCGAGCCGGTGGTGGCGAGCGCCTCCATGCCGTTGATGCGGACGCGGGTGAACTGCGCGCTGAGGCCGCGCACCGCGATCTCGCGACCCTCGCCGGCGTCGCGCGCCAGCGCCACGCCCGGGATGCGCTGCAGCGATTCGGAGACGTTGAGATCGGGAAATTTCGCGATATCCTCGGCCAGGATGGAGTCGGACTGGTCCAGCGCGTTGCGCTTGATGTCCAAAGCCCGCTCCAGGCTCTCCTTGAAGCCGGTGACGACCACCGTCTCGATCGGCGTCGCGTCGTCGGCATGGGCCGCGCCGGCAGCCACGATCATGGTTGCGACCGAAGCGCCAAGCCACAGCTTCGCGCGCTTAGAAAAATGGAACACTGCGCCCTCCCCTTCGCGGGACCGCCTTTGGCGAGTCGCCGCTGATTCCCGCTTTGCGGGGTTCTGTTTCATCCCGGTACCGGTGCCTCTGTGCGGCACCTTCTGACACCGGTGTCATAGCACGACAATCTGAGCTATGTCACCGGTGGCAATGCAAGGCTATCGCATTTACCGCCGGAGGCAAGATCGGGTTGCCCGCTTGGTTGAAATCGCCGCCGGGCGATGCATTCGCGCCACGCCTACATCGTGCTGCGCCGCAGCAATCAGCGCGCGAGCCAGCCGCCATCGACCGGCAGGATCGCGCCATGGACATAATCCGACGCGGCGCTCGCCAGGAACACCGCGGCGCCGCCGAGATCCGGCGGCGTGCCCCAGCGCCCGGCGGGAATGCGCGCCAGGATGTCCCGGCTGCGCGTCTCGTCCTGGCGCAGCGCCTCGGTGTTGTTGGTCGCGAAATAGCCCGGCGCGATGGCGTTGACGTTGATGCCCTTGGCCGCCCATTCGTTGGCGAGCAGGCGGGTGATGCCGGCCAGGCCGCTCTTGCTCGCGGTATAGGAGGCGACGCGGATGCCGCCCTGGAACGACAGCATCGAGGCGATGTTGATGATCTTGCCGCCCTTGCCCAGCATCGTCTTCGCCACCGCCTGCGCCAGGAAGAACGCCGATTTGAGATTGACGTCGATCACCGCGTCCCAGTCTTCCTCGGTGAAGTCGAGCGCATCCGCGCGGCGGATGGTGCCGGCATTGTTGACCAGGATGTCGATTGCGCCGAAGCGCGCTTGTGTCTGCGCCGCGATGTCCGCGATCGGCTTGGTGCTGCCAAGATCGGCCTTGATCGCCAGATAGGAACGCCCCGCTTTCTTCACCGCGGCTTCGGTCTCGGACGCGTCGCCGCGCGACACCGCCGCGATGTCGGCGCCCGCCTGCGCCAGCGCCACGGCAATGCCCTGCCCGATGCCGGTATTGGCGCCGGTGACCAGCGCGACCTTGCCGGAAAGATCGAAGGGATGGCTCATTTTAGCTGGCAGATGTCGAGGACGTTCATGTCGGTGTAGTCGAGATTCTCCCCGCCCATCGCCCAGATGAAGGTGTAGTTCGAGGTGCCGGTCCCCATATGGATCGACCAGGGCGGCGAGACTACAGCTTCGTCATTGGCGAGCACGATATGGCGCAGGCTTTCCGGCTCGCCCATGAAGTGGAACACCCGCTCGTCCGGCTTCAGGCCGAAATAGAAATACACTTCCGAGCGGCGGTCGTGCAGATGCGGCGGCATGGTGTTCCACACGCTGCCGGTCTTGAGCATGGTGAGGCCGAGCAGGAGTTGCGACGACTTGCAGGTCGCCGGCACGACATATTGATAGATCGTGCGCTCGTTGGAGGTCGCGAGGCTCCCACGCTCCAGCGGCACCGCCTTCTGAATCGAGATCTTCATGGTCTCGAAGCGGGCATGCGCCGGGGTCGAGGCGAGATAGAATTTGGTCGCGCCCTCGAAGGTCACCTCCGCCGTGCCCATCGGGATGTAGAGCCCGTCCTTGGGCCCAAGCTCATAACGCACGCCGTCGGCGGTGATCGCGCCGGCGGCGTCGCCGACATTGATGGCGCCGAGCTCGCGGCGCTCCAGGAACGGCTTGCCCTTCGCCGATTCCGGCGCGCTCTGCACCGGCAGCTTCAGCGGCTTGCCGTCCGGTGCCGCGCCGCCGATCACGAAGCGCTCGTAATGGGTGTAGTTCAGCGTGACCTCGCCGGGCACGAACAGGCTTGTCATCAGATAGCGCGCGCGCAGCATCTCGTTGTCGGCGCCCGCCATGCTGTCCGGATGCGATGCGTGGATGGTCTTCTTGTACACGGCCGTCCCTCCCGTTAGGCGCGGCCTAGGTAACCGGTGTCACCCCCGCGGCGCAAGCGCTCACACCAGGCCGGCGAGGAGGGCGGCGCCCGCCACCGATATCGCGCCGCCGGCGGCTTGCAGGATGCGGCGGCCGGACAGTCCTTTAACCCGGCCCGCCAGAAGACCCAGGCCCACGCCGGCGCCGTGCAGAACCGCGGTCGCGAGCACGAAACCGATGCCGTATTCCAGGCCGGACGCGGTCGACGGCATTTCGGCGCCATGGGCATGGCCGTGAAACAGCGCGAAGAAACCCACCATCGCCATGGCGGCCGGAGCCGCCATCTTCGCGTCGGCGGCGACGACGAGGCCGAGCACGACGACCGAAAGCCCGATGCCGATCTCGGCGAAGGGCAGGCCGACGCCCGCCAGGCCGAGCGCGCCGCCAAACGCCATCATCGCGACGAACGCCGCCGGCACCAGCCACAGCGCCCGTCCGCCCAGCCGCGCCGCGAACAGGCCGACCGCGACCATTGCCAGGATGTGGTCGATGCCGGTGAGCGGATGACCAAGACCCTGGAACAGGCCGTGCGTCGCGCCGGCGCCGGTATGGGCCTGGGCCGCGGCGGTCGCGCCGAGCAGCAGGAGGGCGGCGAGGGACAAGCGTCTGATCATCGGTCGGCTCCCGGAAAAGCAGCGGCGAAATGCTATCGCCCGCGGACCTTCGGCGCCACTCCCCAACCGTCACGCCGCGGCCGTCGACTCGCGCACCACCAGGGTCGGCACCACTTCGGTCTTCTCGTTGGTGTGGGTGCGCTTCTCGCGCGTCGTGGCGATCAGCTTGGCCGCCGCCATCTGGCCCATGTCGTGGATCGGCAGCTTGACCGAGGTGAGCAGGGGATAAAGCCGCGACGCCATGGCGCTGTCGTCGAAGCCGATCACGGAGATGTCGCCGGGAATCGAGAGGCCGGCATCGCGCGCCGCCTTGTAGACGCCGGCCGCCATCTCGTCATTGCCGCAGAAGATCGCGGTCGGTCGCGGCTTCAAGGCCAGCAGTACGGCGGCATTCTCCGCCCCGGTCTCGAAGGTATAGGCGGCTTCGCGGTCGAGCTCCTTGGGCAGCTTCAATCCGGCTTCGGCGAGGCCGGCGACGAAGCCGCGCCGCCGCTCATGCGCCGAGCGGAACAGCGACGGGCCGGAGATGTGCGCGATGCGGCTGTGGCCGAGCCTGGTGAGATGCCGCGCCGCTTCCAGGCCGCCGATATGGTCGTGCGTCACCACCATGCTCGCCGGCTCGTCGAGCGCGACCGAGGCGATGCGGATATAGGGGCAGCCGATCTCGTCCAGCACGTCGATCAGGCGCTCGTCCTCCGACACCGAGGGCGGCAGCACGACGCCGAACAGCTTCTGGCGCTCGACGAAGGCGCGCATGTCGAGGAGGAAATTCGGGTCCTGGCGGTTGCAGGGCCGGATCACGAGCTCGAAGCTGGTGCCCTTCATCGCGTCCAGAATGCCCTGCTGCATGTTCACGACATATTGCGGCGTCGGGTTGTCGTAGATCATGCCGATCAGGAAGGAGCGGCGGAAGGCGAGGCCGCGCGCCTGCGGATCGGGCGCGAAGCCGAGCTCGGTGATGATGGCGCTGATCTTCTCGCGCGTCTCCTCGCGCACGAAGGGCGAATCGTTGATCACCCGCGACACGGTTTTCTTGGAGACGTTGGCGAGGCGGGCGATGTCGTTGATGGTCGGCCGCCTGCCGCGGGTCGGGCCCTCGGGCGTGGCACCGGTGTCGGCGCGCGCGGCGGCACTTTTTCGCGAAATCACCCGTTCACCCGATGCAAGAGAAGCGCTGTCTCTATTAACCGCGCTGCGGGCGGCACGCCACTGGCCGCCCCGGCGCGCCCCGGCGGATTCGACGCCGCCCGCCATTTGGGCCAGAATTATGCCTATGATAGCGTTACCATTACCAGTCTTTCCCCTGCCCGATGGCGTGCAACGGTGAGTGCCCCCCGCCCCTTCGAACGGCTGTCGCCGGCCACGCTGCGCTTCGCCGGACCGGACGTGGCGCTGCCCGCCTATGAGCGGCGTGCGGTGGAGACCGGCATCGTGCATCTGGGACCGGGCGCCTTCCACCGCGCCCATCAGGCTTTCTGCATCGACCGGCTGCTGGAGACCGACAGGCGCTGGGGCATTTGCGGCGTCGCGTTGCGCGGCACCTCGGCGCCTGAGGCGCTGACGGCGCAGGACGGCCTCTTCACCATCGCCGAGCTGAGCGAGCAGCCGCGCTACCGGGTGATCGGCGCGGTGCGCGAGGCCATCGCAGCCCGCATCTATCCGCAGGCGGTGCTGGCGCGGCTGACCTCGCCGGCGGTGCGGATCGTCACCCTGACGGTGACGGAGAACGGCTACTGCCTGACGCCCGGCGGCGATCTCGACACCGCGCGCGAGGAGATCGTCCACGATCTCGCCCATCCCGACGCGCCGGTCAGCCCGATCGGCTGGCTGACGCTTGGGCTGCGCCGGCGGCAGCGCGCCGCGCTGGCGCCCTTCACGATGATCAGTTGCGACAACCTCGCGGACAACGGGGCGCGGCTGAAGCGCGCCGTACTCCAATTCGCGCAGGCCCGCGATCCCGATCTCGCGCGCTGGATCGAAGGCGAGGCCCGTTTCCCCGGCACCATGGTCGACAGCATCACGCCGGCCACCGACGAAGCGCTGAAGGCGCGCGTCGCGCTCCATATCGGCGCGATCGACCAGGCGCCGGTGCAGCGCGAGCCCTTCGTGCAATGGGTGATGGAAGACGTCGCCGGCGGTCCCGACTGGACCGCCGCCGGCGTGACGCTGACCCACGACGTCGCGGGCTATGAACAGGCGAAGCTGCGCATCCTCAACGGAGCGCATTCGACGCTCGCCTATCTCGGCCTGCTCCGGCAGCGCCAGACGACGCGCGAGGCGATGGCCGATGCGGCGCTCGCCCGCTTCGTGCGCGAGCTGGTGGCCAAGGACATCGCGCCGGGCCTGACGCCGCCCGCCGGCCTCGACCTTGCGGCCTATAGCGAAAGCGTTCTGGCGCGCATCGCCAATCCGGCGATCACCCATTATCTCGGCCAGATCGCGTGGGACGGCTCGCAGAAGCTGCCTTTCCGCCTGTTCGCCAGCATCGCGGCAGCGCTTGCGGCCGGGCGGCCGCTGGCGCGCCTCGCGGTGCCGGTCGCCGCCTGGATGCGCTTCGTGCGCCGGCGGGCGCGCGACGGGGTGGAGCTGATCGATCCGCTGGCGCCGCAACTCAGCGAAATCGGCAAGGCCTGCACCGGCGAGGGCGCGCACGACGTGGCGCTGTTCCTGGCGCTGGGAAAAGTGTTTTCCCGCGACCTCGCGCGCGACGAAGGTTTCCGCGCGGCGCTCGTGACCGCTTATGACTTGATCGGCGACGGCGGAGATATTTCTGCAATTTAAACCCAATCGTCATCCCCGGGCTTGTCTCACTGGTGTCCGGTTTAATTTTGTAGACAGGGCGCATGGCGTTGATTCTTCTGCCTTCCAAGCGTTTGGCGACGTTTTGGACGCGGAAGAGGACAACACCATGCGGCATGACAATAGCGTTCTGCACCAAATCTTGAAGCAGGTTCCTTGGTCGCGGTTTGACGGCCTTGTGGAGGCGCACGCGGCGGACAAGCATGTTCGGCAGTTGACGACGAAGAGCCAGTTTGTGGCGATGATCTACGCGCAATTGTCGGGGGCCTCGAGTTTGCGCGAGACCGTCGCGGGGCTGCGGAGCCATGGCCAGCGGCTCTATCATCTGGGCGCCGGGCCTGCGAAGCGTTCGACGCTTTCGGATGCCAACCGGCTGCGGCCTGCCGAGGTCTTCGTCGGAGTGCTGGGTGCGATGATGCGCCAGGCCCATCGCGGTCTGCGGCGCGCGCTCGCCGACACGACCTACCTGATCGATTCGACCGGCTTGCGCCTGGACCAACGCAGCGCCGATTGGGCGCGCTTTTCCAGTGGGGTCTGCGGCGCCAAGCTGCATGTGATCTACGATCCGCACGCCGATCAGCCGATCTACGCCGCCGTCAGCACGGCCAACGTCAACGACATAACGCCAGCCCAGCAGATGCCCATCGAGCCAGGCGCGACCTATGTCTTCGACCTGGGCTATTACGATTATCGCTGGTGGGCCAAGCTCGACGATGCCGGTTGCCGCATCGTCACGCGCTTCAAGAAGAACACGCCCCTGACCGTGATCGAGGACTTGGAGGTGACGGACGGCTCGATCCTCTCGGACCGCATCGGGTTCCTGCCCGAGCGTCAGGCGCGCAGCAGAGCCAATCCCATAGCCAACGCCGTGCGCGAAGTCTGCGTCCTGACCGATACCGGCAAGCGTTTGCGCATCCTGTCCAACGACATCGACGCGCCCGCCAAGGAAATCGCCGACCTCTATAAACGCCGCTGGGCCATCGAGCTGTTCTTCCGATGGATCAAGCAGACCCTCAAGATCGTCCGTTTCCTCGGGACATCCGAAAACGCCGTCCGCATCCAGATCGCCGTCGCCCTCATCGCCTTCTTGCTGCTGCGCCTGGCCCGGGCCGCCCAAAACGCCATCGCCGGCCCACTCGCCTTCGCCCGCCTCGTCCGCGCAAACCTCATGCACCGAAAGCCTATCAATCGATTGCTCGACCACGAACCCAAAACCCGGCCAAACCCAGACCAAATGGAGATGTCATGGGCCAAAATTTAAACCGGACACCAGTGGGCTTGTCTCGGGGATCCATAAACACAACTGCCGCATGGGTGTTGATGGATGGCCGGCACGAAGCCGGCCATGCCGCTTCTTATTTGAATGAATGAGTCAGGTCCCGCGCGCATGCGCCGAGGAATCGAGCACCTCCGGCCGCTTCGGCGTCATGTCGAAGAGGTTCCAGTCGTCGGGATTGAAGGCGCGCGCCGTCGGCTTCTGCGGCAGGTAGCCGTGGATGTCGTTCTCGCTGTTGATGATCGTGCCGCGCCCCTCGGCGACGTCGGCGATCAGGCGGACGTCGTCATAGTCGCGGTCCCAGGGCCGCGCTCCGGCATTGTGCAGGACATATTGCTGCACGGCGCTCGCCGGCATCGCCGTCAGTCCCGCAGGCCATAGCGGCGGCTTCGCCGCCATGACGATCCGCGCCGGCGCCGTGGTGTAGCGCCCGAACATCGGCAGGGGATTGCCGATCTGGTCGACCGCGAGGTTGTCCTTGCCGAAATAGTCCAGGTCGCCATAGCCGCCGATTTCGAGGAACGCGATATGCGGCACTGTGGAAGTGCCGGCGCGCGCGACATTGCCGACGGCGGTGAGCTGGCCGGTCTGCCATGCGTGATCGCCCCACTCTTCCGCCATCAGGTTGTAGTGCACGATGCGCTGGCCGGGATCGAAGATCAGGTTGTTGACCAGGACGAGCCGCACCCCGCCCTTGAGCAGCGGATTGCGCTCGTAGTTATGGGCATAGAGATTGTTGACGATCAGGATGTCGGACGCATTGTCGTGGATCAGCGAGCCCTTGGAATGCTCGATCTTCAGATGCGTCGCGTAAGCCAGCCCTTCCGCCGCGATGTTGTTGGAGAAGGTGATGCGGTGCGAGGCATGCGCCCGCCAGCTTTCCGGCGTATCGCCGATGAAGCGCTGACCCGAGGCCGACATGTTCTCGTCGGTCGCCCAGTAGAACGAGCAGTGATCGACGATGATGTCGTGGCTGTCGCCGACGGTGGAGAACGCATCCTCCTCCCAGCCGCTTTTCTTGGCCGCGCCCGCCTCGCCGACGCGCACCCGGATGTGCTGGAGCACGACGTCGTGGCCGCCGAGGTCGATGCCGCCGCGGATCAGCGTGATGCCGGGCGAGGGCGCGGTCTGACCCGCGACGGTGAGATAGGGCTCGGAGATCTTCAGCGTCTTGCGGTCGAGATCGATCACGCCGCCGACCTCGAACACCACGATGCGCGGGCCCTTGGCCTCGACCGCTTCGCGCAACGAGCCGGGGCCTTCACCCGCCAGCGTCGTCACCTTGATGATCCGGCCGCCGCGCCCGCCCGGCGTATGGGCCGCCCAGCCCAGCGCGCCCGGAAAAGCGAGCGGGGCGGACGCCGACAGGACCGGCTTGCCCGCACCGGCCGGGACGGCGCCGGCGAACAGCGCCGCCAGGAGCAAAAGGACGGGAGCTGATTTGCGGATCACGGCGCGGTTCCTCATAGGTCTGATGCCTGTGGGCCATCCTGGCCGGATTCGCCGGCGGCCTCGTCGATTGAAAATGACACCGGTTTCCACTAGACACAATCCAGCCACGCCAAAAAGCGCTGGCCCGTATTCGACGGAATGGGCGTGGTGGACAACAAAAGCGCAGAGTGGGGACATGTGACCGATACCATCGCGCGGCAATTCGTTTCGGCGCGGCTTGCCGCCCGGCCCCTTGCCGCCTTTCCCGGACCGCTGCCGGCCGATCTCGCCGCCGGATACCGCCATCAGGACGCCGCCATCGCCCTGTTCCCGGACGAACTGGCGGGCTGGAAGATCGGCCGCGTCGCGCCCGAGTTCGAGGCCGTTTTCGGGCCGGGGCGCATCGCCGGCCCGATCTTCCGCGGTGGCGTGCGTCACGCCGGCGGCGGCGGGCCGGTGCGCTTTCCCGTCTTCGACGGCGGCTTCGCGGCGATCGAGGCGGAGTTCGTCTTCGTCCTCGCCCATGACGCGCCGCCGGCCAAGCGCGACTGGAGCCTTGCCGAGGCGCGTTTGCTGGTCGGCGACCTGCATATCGGCATCGAGACCGCGGGCAGCCCGCTTGCCACCATCAACACGCTGGGGCCGACCGTCGTGGTCAGCGATTTCGGCAACAATGCCGGACTGATCCTAGGACCACGGGTCGAAGACTGGCGCGCCCGGGCGGACGGCGATCTGACCTGCGAGGCCTTCATCGAAGGCGCGTCGGTCGGCAAGGGCGCGGCGTCCGACCTGCCGGGCGGGCCGGTCGAGGCCTTGCGCTTCCTCGCCGAGCATGGCGCGCGGCGCGGCCGGCCGCTGACGGCGGGCCTTCTCGTCTCCACCGGCGCCGCCACCGGCATCCACGATATCGTCATCGGGCAGCATGCCAGGGTGGACTTCGGGGCGCTGGGCGCGATTGAATGCGTCGCGGTTGCGGCCGAGCCGACGGCAACCGCGGAGGTGTCGCGCATAGCGCGCGCCTGATTCTCATCCCGCGTCCGACGAGGCGCGGGTCACGACCAAGAACAAGCCGGGAAGGAAAGACGAGCGATGAGCGTGCAGACGCCTCCGGTTGCGAAGGAGCAGGTGATCGCCGCCGCCACGGCCCGCGCCGGGTCCTATCGCTGGATCATCTGCGCCCTGCTGCTTGCGGCGACCGCGATCAACTATATCGACCGCCAGATGCTCGGCGTGCTCAAGCCGGCGCTGCAGCACGATCTGGGCTGGAACGAGATCCAGTACGCCGACATCGTGTTCTGGTTCCAGACCGCCTATGCCGTCGGCTATCTCGGCTTCGGCCGGCTGATCGACCGCATCGGCGCCAAGCTCGGCTTCTCCCTCGCCATCGTGGTGTGGACCATCGCCCATGTCGCGCACGCCGCGGCGCACACCGCCTTCGGCTTCACCCTGGCGCGCGTCGGGCTGGGCCTGGGCGAATCCGGCAACTTCCCGGCCGGCGTCAAGGCGGTGGCCGAGTGGTTCCCCAAGAGCGAGCGGGCGCTCGCGACCTCGATCTTCAACGCCGGCTCGGGCATCGGCGCCATCCTCACGCCCCTGATCGTACCCTGGATCGTGATCGGCTTCGGCTGGCGCGCCGCCTTCATCATCACCGGCACGTTCAGCCTGGTGTGGCTGGCGTTCTGGCTGCGCACCTACAGCCACCCCCGGCAGAACCGCAATGTCGGCGCCGCCGAGCTCGCCCTGATCGAAAGCGACCCGCCGGACCTCGAAGCGCATGCCAACATCCCCTGGCTGCGCCTGTTGCGCGTCAAGGAGACCTGGGCCTTCGCCATCGCCAAATTCCTGATCGATCCGATCTGGTGGATGTATCTGTTCTGGCTGCCGGGCTTCTTCGCCGACCGCTATCACCTCGACCTCAAATCCTTCGGCCCGCCGCTCGTCGCGGTCTACATCATGTCCGACATCGGCAGCGTCGCCGGCGGCTGGATGTCGTCGCAGCTCATCAAGTCCGGCTTCACGATCAACGCCGCCCGCAAGCTCACCATGCTGGTCTCCTGCTTCGCCATCCTGCCCGTCATGTTCGCGATGTATGCCGACAATCTGTGGCTGGCGGTCGGCATCATCGGCATCGCGACCGCGGCGCATCAGTCGTTCTCCGCCAATCTCTACACTCTGCCTTCGGACGTGTTTCCGCGCTCGGCCGTCGCCTCGGTGATCGGGATCGGCGGCACGGTCGGCGCGATCGGCGGCATGCTGATGTCGAAATACACCGGCTGGGTGCTGCAATCGCTCGGCACCTACACGCCGATCTTCATCGTGGCGGGCGCCGCCTATGCCCTGGCGCTGCTGGCGGTGCACATCCTGTCGCCGCGCTACGCCCCGGCCAATGTCGAATGACGCAAGTTCCCTGAAGTTCCTCCTTGTGCGGAAGGGCCGAACACTCTCTAAGAGCGCCTTCCCCTTACCAACAGGTATCTTCATGAGAGTGCACTTCCTTGCCGTCGCCGCATTGGCCGCCGGCCTTGCCCTGTTCGCCCCGACGCTGGCGAGCGCCGCCCCGCAGGATTTCGAGCTGACCAATGACACCGGCTACGACATCAGCGCGGTGTGGATCGGTCCGACCTCCAGCCAGGATTGGGGCGACGACATCATGGGCGAAGACGAGCTGGCCAACGGCGCGACCCAGCCGATCGTGTTCCCGCACGGCCGCGGCGCGACCTGCCATTGGGACCTGAAGGTCCAATATTCCGACGACGACACGACGGCGCAGTGGCTCAATTTCGACCTCTGCACGATCTCGTCGATCACGCTCAGCTACAACCGCGACACCGGCAAGACCTGGGCGAAGTGGAAATAGCCTGACGCCCGTTGCGGCAGGACGACCCGGGCGGCCCTGCCGCCCGGGTTTTTCTTTGCCCGGTCGCGCAAGCGCGCGGCTGCTGACGCCCCGCGGCGGGGCCGAGGATACCCTCCGGCGAACCACGCGTTACACTGCGGCGATGCCCAGATACGACCAGCTTCTGTGCCCCGGTCCGGCCGGACTCTATTGCCCGCCGGGCGACTTCCACATCGACCCGGTGCGTGCCGTGGACCGCGCCGTCATCACCCACGGCCATGCCGATCACGCCCGCGCCGGCCACGGCAAGGTCCTGGCGACGCGCGAGACGCTGGCGATCATGGAAGCGCGCTATGGCGAGGATTACGCCGGCGCGACCCAGGTCCTCAAATACCGCGAGGCCGTGACCCATAAGGGCGTGACCGTGTCGCTGGTGCCGGCGGGCCATGTCCTGGGCTCGGCCCAGGCGGTCGTGACATGGAAGGGGACGACGATGGTCGTCTCCGGCGACTACAAGCGACGCCGCGATCCGACCTGCGCGCCGTTCGAGCCGGTGCCGTGCGACGTCTTCATCTCCGAGGCGACCTTCGGGCTTCCGGTCTTCCGCCATCCGCCCGACGGCGACGAGATCGCCAAGCTCCTGAAATCGGTGGCGCAATTTCCCGAGCGCTCGCACCTGATCGGCGCCTATGCGCTCGGCAAGGCGCAGCGCCTCATCTGCCTGCTGCGCGAGGCCGGCTACGACAAGACGATCTACGTCCACGGCGCGCTCGAGAAGCTCAACGCGCTCTACGAATCCTTCGGCGTCGATCTCGGCCCTTTGAGCCCCGCGACATCGTCCAAGAAACAGGACTTCGCCGGCGCCGTCATCGTCGCGCCGCCGGCCGCCACCCAGGACCGCTGGTCGCGGCGCTTTCCCGATCCCGTCGTCTGCTTCGCCTCGGGCTGGATGCGGGTGCGGGCCCGCGCCCGCCAGGGCGGTGTCGAGCTGCCGCTGATCCTCTCCGACCATGCCGACTGGGACGAGCTGACCGCGACGGCGCGCGAGCTCAAGCCCGACGAATTGTGGATCACCCATGGCGAAGAAGAAGCGTTGCTGCGCTGGGCGGCGCTCAACGGCCAGACGGCGCGGGCGCTGTCGCTGGTCGGCTATGACGCCAACGAGGGCGAGACCTGATGCGCGCCTTCGCCCGCCTGCTCGACAGCCTCGCCTTCACCCCGGCGCGCAACACCAAGCTGACGCTGGTGCGCGACTATCTGCGCGAGACGCCCGATCCCGAGCGCGGCTGGGCGCTCGCCTCGCTGACCGGTGTGCTCAGCTTCGACGCCGCCAAGCCCGCCTTCATCCGCAAGGCGGTGGAGGCGCGGGTCGATCCCGAACTCTTCGCCCTGTCCTACGATTTCGTCGGCGACCTTGCCGAAACCGTGGCGCTGATCTGGCCCACCAAGCCGGGCGCCAACCGCGAGCCCGAACTCTCCGACGTCGTCGACACGCTGCGCGGTGCCGGCCGCGCCGAAGTGCAGAAGCTGCTCGAAGGCTGGCTCGATGCGCTGGACGCCGATGGGCGCTGGGCGCTGCTCAAGCTTCTCACCGGTGGGTTGCGCGTCGGCGTCTCGGCGCGCCTCGCCAAGCAGGCGCTTGCCGATCTCGGCGCCGTCGAGGTCGCCGAGATCGAGGAGGTCTGGCACAGCCAGCGCCCGCCCTATGCCGATCTCTTCGCCTGGCTGGAGAAGCGCAGCGACAAGCCCTCGCCCGACGCGCCGGCCCGCTTTCGCCCCGTCATGCTGGCGCAGGCGATCGACGAAGCCACCGACTTCGCGAAATACGACGCCAAGGACTACGCCGCCGAATGGAAATGGGACGGCATCCGCGTCCAGGCGGCATCCGAGCGCGGCGAGAAGCGGCTCTATTCGCGCACCGGCGACGACATCGGCCATGCCTTTCCCGATGTGATGGCGGCGCTCAACTTCGAAGGCGTGCTCGACGGCGAATTGCTGGTGATGACGGACGGCCGTGTCGTCTCCTTCGGCGATCTGCAGCAGCGCCTCAACCGCAAGAATCCCGATCCCAAGACGATCGCGAAATTCCCCGCCGGCATCCGCGCCTATGACCTGCTGATGGACGGCGCCGAAGACCTGCGCGCCCTGCCTTTCGCGGCGCGCCGCAAGCGGCTCGAAGCCTTCGTGGCGCGCCTCAAATCCTCGCGCATCGACCTGTCGCCGCTGCAGCCCTTCGCCGATTGGGACGAGCTTGCCAGGCTCCGCGCCAGTCCGCCCGAGGGCGATGCGAAAATCGCCGAAGGCCTGATGCTCAAGCGCTGGGATTCGGTCTACGAGGCCGGGCGGCCCAAGGGCCCCTGGTTCAAATGGAAGCGCGACCCGCACCTGATCGATGCCGTCCTGATGTATGCCCAGCGCGGCCACGGCAAGCGGTCGAGCTTCTATTCCGACTACACTTTCGGGGTGTGGCGCGAGGATGCGGGCGGCACGCGCGCCCTGACGCCGGTCGGCAAGGCCTATTTCGGCTTCACCGACGAGGAGCTCAAGCAGATCGACAAATTCGTCCGCGACAACACGATCGAGCGTTTCGGGCCGGTGCGCAGCGTCCGCGCCGACAAGGATTTCGGCCTGGTGTTCGAGGTCGCGTTCGAGGGCTTGCAGAAATCCACCCGCCACAAGAGCGGCGTCGCGATGCGCTTCCCGCGCATCAACCGCATCCGCTGGGACAAGCCGGCCCGCGAAGCGGACGAGCTCAAGACCTTGGAGCGGATGCTGGGCGCGTAGCAACAAGCACAATTGTCATGGCCCGCGAATGCGGGCCACCCAGATGCGGTCTTCTCGAAGCCATCAGCAACGCGCGGGATTTTACCTGAGTCGCCCGCATTCGCGGGCGATGACGAGCTAGAGTATCCCCAATTCCCGTTTCGCGAAGGCCAGCGCGCTCTTGTAGTCCGCCTTTCCGTTGGGCGCGCGCAGCGGCACGCCGGCGATCAGCACGCGCTTGGGCGTCTTGTAGCCCGCCAGCCGCTCGCGCACGTGGCTGCGGATGCCTTCCTCGTCGAATTCGCCGCTCATCACGACCACCGCCGTGATCGCCTGGCCCCATTTGTCGTCCGGCACGCCGACCACCAGCGCGTCCTCGATTCCCGGATGCAGCTTCAGCGTCTCCTCGACTTCCTCTGGGTAGACCTTCTCGCCCGCCGTGTTGATGCAGGCGCTGCCGCGCCCCAGCAGGGTCAGCGTCCCGTCGGCCTCCACCAGGCACCAATCGCCCGGTATCGAGTAGCGCACGCCGCCGATCGTCTTGAAGGTCGAGGCGGTCTTCACCGGGTCCTTGTAATAGCCGAGCGGGATCGGCTGCGGCATCGCGACGATGCCGGGCACGCCCGAGCCGGGCACCACGGGGCGGTCCTCGGCGTCGAACACCTTCACCCGGTCGCTGATCGTGAACTTCGCGGTCGCGACCTCGCCGTCCCTGGTCATCATCGAGGTGCCGAAGCCGACCGCCTCGGACGAGCCGAAGCTGTCGACCAGGATCGCCTGCGGGACATGGCGCAGCAGCCCCTGCTTGACCTCGCGACTCCACATCACGCCCGAAGACACCATGTTGACGATGGACGAGGTGTCGTAGCGCCCCGGCGCTTCCTCCAGCGCCGTCAGCATCGGCTTGGCGAAGGCGTCGCCGACGATGACCAGCGTCATCGCCTTGTTGTCCTCCACCGCCTGCCACAGCTCGTGCGCGCTGAACGAGTGGTGCTTCAGCGTGATGATGCAGCCGCCGGCCATCATGTTGGCCATCGCCATCAACAGCCCGGTGCCGTGCATCAAGGGGCACGCCGGCAGCAGGCGCCCGCCCGGCCCCACGAGCTTGATCGCCGCGATCACCTGGTCGAGATTCTCCGGCACCGGCCCCAGCTTGCGCAGCGCGATCAGCGAGGTCTCGCGCAGGTCGTCATGCGTCCAGATCACGCCCTTGGGCATGCCGGTAGTGCCGCCGGTGTAGATGAAGAACTCGTCGTCGGGTGCGCGCGCGATTCCCAGCGCCGAACCGTCGCCTTCCGCCGCCAGCGCCTCGAACGTCTCGGCGAACGCCGCCGGCGTGTTGCCGTCGCCCACTTCCACGAAGGTCCGCACCTTGGTCAGGCGCGGGCGGATTTCCGCCACCACGTCGCGGAATTCGGCGCCGTAGACCACCGTCTGGGCGTCCGAATTGTCGAAGATGTAGAACACCTCTTCCGGCTTGTAGCGGTAATTGACGTTCACATGGGTCAGCCGCGCCTTGAAGCTGGCGCTCAGCGTCTCGCAATATTCCGGGCGGTTGCGCATGTAGAACGCGACCTTGTCCTTCGGCCGGGCGCCGCGCGCGATCAGCGCCCGCGCCAGATTGTTGGTGCGCCGCGAGGTCTCGCCCCAGCTGATCGTCCGCCCGCCATGCACGAAGGCCGGCGCGCCGGGCGGCAGGACCGTCTCGATGGCGTCCAGGATGTCGCCGAAATTCCAGGCCATCTTCCACTCCCCGGGGCATGACGCTGGGGAAGCCGGCCCCGCGCCCTTTTGCGCCACTCTAGTAAGTGTGCGGCCCGCTCACAACGCGATTGCGCGTTGCCGAGCGATGCTCGCACAATCGCAAGGCAGCCGGCGGAGCGCGGACCATGAAGATCGACCTGTGGAACCCGGAAAGTTTCGCCGCCGGCCATCCGCACGCGCAGTACGACTGGCTGCGGGCCAACGATCCGGTGCATTTCCAGGAAGAGCCGAACGGCCCCGGCTATTGGGCGATCACGCGCTATGCCGACGTCTACGACGTCGACCGCAATTTCCAGGCCTTCTCGTCCGAGCCCACGGTGATGATCCAGGACGCGCCGGAAGGCGCGCAGGGCTTTGGGCCCTACAAGATGATGCTGATGATGGACCCGCCGCAGCACACCGCCTTCCGCAAGCTCATCCGCCAGGAATTCACCGTGCCGGCGTCGTCGACGCGCAAGCCGCGCATGCAGCAGCTCGCGCAACAGATCGTCGACGAAGTGATCGAGAAGGGCGCATGCGATTTCGTTTCCGAGGTCGCGGGCGAGATGCCGTCCTATGTCATCGCCGAGCTGATGGGCATGCCGCTGGACGACGGGCGCGAGCTCTATCACCTGACCGAGGCGATCCACACCACCGCCGGCGGCACGCCGGGCCAGGAAGGTGCCGTCGCGGTGTTCAAGATGTTCGAATACGGCCGCAAGCTGATCGACGAGAAGCGGGCGCGGCCCAAGGACGATCTCGCGACCAAGCTGCTCCAGGCCGAGGTCGACGGCAAGAAGCTGGACGATATCGAGTTCCTGCTGTTCTTCCTGCTGCTGATCGATGCCGGCGGCGACACCACGCGCAACCTGCTTTCCGCCGGCATGCTCGCCCTCTTGGAGAATCCCGAGCAGCACGCCTGGCTGCTGGCCGACCTGCCGGGGCGCCTTGCCTCCGCGCGCGAGGAGTTGCTGCGCTGGACCAGCCCGGTGATCTATATGCGCCGCCGCGCCACAAGCGACGTCGAGATCGGCGGCGTGAGGCTGAAAGAGGGCGACAAGGCGGTGATGTATTTCGGCGCCGCCAACCGCGACGCGGCGAAGTTCGAACATCCCCACCGCCTCGACCTCGCGCGCAAGCCCAACGAGCACATCGCCTTCGGCACCGGGCCGCATGGCTGCCTCGGCCAGCACATCGCGCGCATCGAGATCGACGCCATGCTGGCGGAGGTGCTGACGCGGATGCAGGATTTCCGCCTCGCCGCGCCGCCCAAATGGCTGCCGTCGAACTTCATCTCGGGCCCGCAGACCATGCCGGTGACGTTCGCGCCGGACAGGCGCGTGGTTTAAAATTTTTCGTCATCGCCGGGCTTGTCCCGGCGACCCATGAACACCCATGCAGCAGTCGGGAGTATGGGTCCCCGGCACAAGGCCGGGGATGACGATGAGTGTTGGAGTTGTGCAAGAATGCCCCATGACCACCCTCCACTACGTCACCTTCCCCTCGCTCCACGAACAACCCTTGCGCATCGCGGCACGCCTTCGCATCCCGCAGGACGGCAAGGACAAGCATCCCGCCGTCATCCTGCTGCACGGCTCGGCCGGGCCGTCGCTGCGCGAAGGCGGCTATGCCGAGGCGCTGAATGCCGCCGGCTTCGCGACGCTGGAGCCCGACCTGTGGGCGGCGCGCAATTTCAAAGGCGGCGCCGAGGGCCGTCCGCGTGCCGCCGACGCGCTGGCCGATCTCTACGGCGCCCGCGCCTTCCTTGCCGCCCATCCGGCGGTGGACGCGGCGCGCCTCGGCGTCGGCGGCTTTTCCTTCGGCGGCGTCGTGGCGATGTACGCCGCGACACGCGAACGCAACGCCAAATTCCTCAAGGACGATCACTTCAAGGCCGTCATGCCGGTCTATCCCGCCGCCTGGGCCTACAACAAAGTTCCGGGTTTCGAATTCGGCGGCCTGGTCGACGCCTCGATGCTGCTGATCACCGGCGCCCTCGACCAATACGACAACGACCCCGAGGTCTCGGCCAAGCTGGTGGCCGGGCTGGCGCCGGACGACCGCGCCAAGATCGCCCTGAAAGTCATGCCGGACAGCCATCACGGCTTCGACATGCCCGGCGTCGACATGGAAGTGAGCGATCCCTTCGGCAATCAGGGACGAGGCGGCAAGGTGATCATGCGCTATAATCCGGACACAACCCGGGACGCACACCGGCTGGCGGTCGAGTTCTTCTCCTCCGCCCTGAAATAGGGAGGTCACCATGGCAGCGGTCCACACGCGCGAGCGCCTGAGCGTTGCGCCGGCCGGCGGCTCGGCGGGCGCTTATGTCACCGGCGCCGATCTGGCGCAGCCGGAGGACGTCGCCGGCATCCGCCAGGCGCTGCGCGATCACCTGGTGGTGGCGCTGCCGGACCGGAAGCTTTCGCTCGACGAGCTCGAACGCTTCACCGATGCGCTCGGCGGCAAGGACGTCACGCCCTACATCACCCCGATCGAGGGGCGGCCTTACGTCATCCGCATCCTCAAAGAGCCGCACGAGAAGCTGAACTTCGCCAATGCCTGGCACACCGATCTTTCCTATCTCGAAGCGCCGCCGAGCTTCACGGTGCTCCATTGCCTGGAGACGCCGGCGGCCGGCGGCGACACGGTGTGGGCCAACCAGTACATGGCGCTCGACACGCTGTCGCCCGGCCTGCGCGACACGCTGATGGGATTGCGGGCGGTGCATTCCGCCGGTCCGGCCTACGGCACCGGCGCCTATCTCGACGGCGTGAAAGACAAGATGTCGACCCGGATCGCGCCGTCCAAGGACGCCTATGCCGAGCAGACCCACCCCGTCGTGGTCGCCCATCCCGAGACCGGCCGCGCCACCCTCTACGTCAATTCCGTCTACACCCAGCGCATCGCGGGCTGGAGCAAGGCGGAATCCGACGGCCTGCTCGGCCATCTCTTCCGCCACGCGGTGAACGAGAACTTCACCTGGCGGCTCAAATGGGCGCCGGGCACGCTGACGATCTGGGACAACCGCTGCACCCAGCATTTCGCGCTCAACGACTATCACGGCCACCGCCGCGAGATGGTGCGCACCAGCGTCAAGGGCACGCGGCCCCTGCCGGCCGGGCCGCATTAAAAACGCCGCTTGTCAAAACTGACTGTTTCGTCTATTTTTGACTGAACGGTCACTTTTGAGCCTTGCCCGATGCAGACCCCCTCCCGCCAGGACCGCCGCAAATCGCGCACCCGCGAAGCCCTGATCGGCGCCGCCGAGGCGCTGTTCGCGGCGCGCGGGCCGGACGCGGTGAGCGTCGACGAGATCGTCGCCCGCGCCGATACCGCCAAGGGCAGCTTCTACAACCACTTCGCGGACAAGGACGCGCTCGCCCGCGAGATCGCGCGCAGCGTGCGCGGCGAGATCGAGCGCGAGGTGGGTGCGGTCAATGCCGGCATCGCCGATCCCGCGGCCCGGGTGGCGCGCGCCCTCTGCGTCTTTTCCAAATTCGCCCGCCAGCATCCCGACCGCATCCGCGCGATCTCGCATTTCCATTCCGGCGCCACCGATCCGGCCGCGCCGCTCAACACCGGTGTGCGCCGCGACGTGACCACGGGCATCGAATCGGGCCGATTCAGCGCCGCCCTGCCCGACGCCGCGATCCTTCTCGTCATCGGCACGGTGCAGGCGAGCTTCCACCGCGCGATTCTGGCCGGCGAGGCGGCGATGCGGCGCACCACGCCGGCCATGGCGGCGCTGCTGCTGCGCGGGCTGGGGCTCAAGACGACAGAAGCCGAAAGCGTGGCGCAGAGCGCGTCCGACGCGGTGTTCGGCGCGAAGGGGAGAACGCCATGAGCATCATCAAAATCGAAGACGTCGCCCATGTCCGCTTCCGCGCCCCCGATCTCGACGCGATGGAGGCCTATCTGCTCGACTTCGGCCTCGTCCGCGCCGCGCGCGACGGCAGCCGCCTGTTCATGCGCGGCAGCGGCAACGGCGCCTTCCTGCACGCGACGGAACAGGGCGAGCCCGGCTTTGCCGCCGTCGGCTTCCGCGCCGCCTCGCTCGACGATCTGCGCACACTGGCCAAGAGCCAGGAGGCGGCGGTCGAAGCGCTCGATGCCCCCGGCGGCGGCCAGGTCGTGCGCCTGACCGATCCCGACGGTTTTACGGTCGAAGTGGTGGCCGGGCAGGAGGGGGCGCCGCCGCTCGCCCTGCCCGCGCGCGAGGCCGCCAATGACGCCCGCCGCAAGGACCGTCTCAACCAGCTCAAGCGCGTCGTGCCCGGACCGGCGCATGTCCTGCGCCTGGGCCATTGCGTGCTCAACGTCGGCAACTTCCGCGTCTCGGAAGCCTGGTACAAGGAACGCTTCGGCTTCATCACCTCCGACGAGATCTATGCCGGCGCGAAGGAGAACGTGCTCGGCGCCTTCCTGCGCTGCGACCGCGGCGCCACCCCGACCGATCACCACACCCTGTTCCTCGCCGGCCTCGGCCATGCCGGCTTCAACCACGCCGCCTTCGAGGTCGCCGACATGGACGACCTGATGGCCGGCAACGCCCATCTTCAGGCCACGGAGCGCCGCCACGAATGGGGCGTCGGGCGTCACCTGCTGGGCAGCCAGATCTTCGACTATTGGCGCGACCCCTGGGGCCACACGCTGGAGCACTGGACCGACGGCGACCTGCTCAGCGCCGATTGGGGCTCGCGCAGCGCCGCGATCAACGAGCTTGCCGGACTGCAATGGGGACCGCCCATGCCGCCGACCATGGGACGCTGAGGGAGAGCCATATGAAACTCGCGACATACGAAAGCGGCGGCGCGGAAAGCACCGGCATCGTGGTGGAGGGCGGCATCGTCGACGCCGCCAAGCACGGCCTGCCCAAGGACATGATCGCACTGATCGCGGGCTGGCCGGCGCTGAAGGCCAAAGCCGCCGAGGCGGCGAAGGCCAAGCCCGACTGCGCGCTCGATCAGGTGCGGCTGAAGGCGCCGGTGCCGCGGCCGCAGAAGGTCATGGCCATCGGCCTCAACTATGCCGACCACATCGCCGAAAGCGGCGCCCAGACGCCGGAGAAGCAGATCTGGTTCGCCAAGCTCAACAATTCCATCAACGGTCCCCACGACCCGATCCAGATTCCCAAGGTGTCCAAGGCGATCGACTGGGAAGCCGAGATGGTGTTCGTCATCGGCAAGCGCTGCCGCCATGTGCCCAAGGACAAGGCGCACGAGGTGATCTTCGGCTATGCCTGCGGCAACGACGTCTCGGTGCGCGACTGGCAATTCCACACCGCGCAATGGCTGGTGGGAAAATCCTTCGACACCCATGCGCCCATCGGCCCCTGGATCGTCACCGCCGACGAGATCGGCGATCCCCACACGCTCGGCATCCGCTGCCTCGTCAACGGCGAGACCAGGCAGAACTCGAACACCAGGAACCTGGTGTTCAACTGCTTCGACCAGATCGCCTATCTCAGCCAGGCGATGACGCTGGAGCCCGGCGACATGGTGTTCACCGGCACGCCGGGCGGCGTCGGCCAGTCGATGAAGCCGCCGCAATTCCTCAAAGTGGGCGACACGGTGCGGGTCGAGATCGACCGCATCGGCGCCATCGAAGCGAAGCTCGAAGCCGAAAAATGACCGCCGACACCGACGTCGTGATCGCCGGCCTCGGCCCCACCGGGGCGGTGCTGGCGGGATTGCTGGCGCAATGGGGCGTGCGCTCCGTCGTCGTCGAGCGCGACCGCGAGGTCTACCGCCAGCCCCGCGCCGCGCATTTCGATGGCGAGATCATGCGCGTGTTCCAGCAGCTCGGCATCGCCGACGACCTTCTGCCCCACACCCGCATCCTGCCGTTCTACGAATTCCGCAACGCGGCGGGGCAGGTCCTGATGCACACGGCACAGGACGACGAAGACGGGCCGCAGGGCTGGCGGCGCAGCTACATGTTCCACCAGCCGGCGATGGAAGAGCTGCTGCGGGCCAAGCTTGCCGGCGATCCTCGCGTCCGGCTGCGGCTGGGCGAGAGCCTCACCGGCATCGCGCGCAACGATGCCGGCGGCGTGCGCGTCAGCCTCGCGGGCGAGGAGCTGTCCGCCCGCTTCCTGGTCGGCTGCGACGGCGGCGGCAGCACGGTGCGCAAGCTCAGCGCCATCGACCTGTTCGATTTCGGCTTCGACGAGCCCTGGCTGGTGATCGACACGCTGGTGGCCGACGAAAGCGGCCTGCCTGAGGGCGGCGTGCAGCTTTGCGATCCCGCCCGTCCGACCACCGTCATGCCGATGGCGCCGGGGCGGCGGCGCTGGGAGTTCATGCTGCGCCCCGGCGAGCAGCCGCAGGACATGCTGGACGACGCCGTCATCGCCCGCCTGCTGGCGCCGTGGCTGGCGCCCGGCGCGGCCAAGATCGTGCGCAAGGCGGTCTACCGCTTTCACGGCGTCGTCGCGACGCGCTGGCGCGACGGCTCGGTTCTTCTCGCCGGCGACGCGGCGCACCAGATGCCGCCCTTCATGGGCCAGGGCATGTGCTCGGGCGTCCGCGACGCCGCCGCGCTCGCCTGGCGGCTCGGCATGATCCTCAGGCACGGCGCCGAGCCCGCGCTGCTCGATTCCTACCAGGCCGAGCGCGATCCGCAGGTGCGCGCCATCGTGGCGATGGCGATCGCCATGGGCCGCGTCGTCTGCACCCAGGACGAAGCGCTCGCGGCAGCCCGCGACCGCGATTTCGCGGCGCGCGGCGCCTCCGAGCCGGCCGGCCCGCCGGGCCTGCCGCCGCTCATGGCGGGGTTCCTGCATCCGTCGCCCAAGGCCGGCGAGCTGTTTCCGCAGCCGACGCTGGACGGCGTCCGCTTCGACGCCATCGCCGGACACCGGTTCTCACTGGTCGCGCGCGACACCGCAGGTCTCGCGGCGCCCGCTCCGATCCGCGTCGTCGCGGCGCGCGGCGCGCTTACGGCCTGGCTCGACGAGAACGATTGCGACGCCGTCCTCATCCGCCCCGACCGCTACATCTTCGGCACCGGGACGGCGCAAGAATTGCTGCGCGCGGCGAAACTTTAAGGCTGCGGCGCCCGCGACACCGTGCGGAAGCCCAGATGGCTGGTCGCCAGGTCCGCTTCCTGGCCCTCGCGCGCTCCGGAGCGGTAGCGCATGCAATAGTTCGGCGCGCACAGGAACGAGCCGCCTTTGATCACATAGCGCGCCGCGCCGCTGCGCTCGGGAACCTCGGTGGGGGCTTCGCCGTGGCGCGGGCGGTAGAGGTCGTTGGTCAGCTCCCACACATTGCCGAACATGTCGTAGAGGCCGTAGCGGTTCGCGCCATAGCAGCCGACCGGCGCCAGCCCGACAAAGCCGTCATCGCCGCTGTTGAGCACCGGGAAGACGCCCTGCCAGGTGTTGGCGTCCCTGGGCTGGTCGTGATCGTTGCCGGGATCGGGATTGCCGGCGCGCGCCGCCCATTCCCACTCCGCCTCGGTCGGCAGGTCGCGATGCTTCCAGCGCGCATAGGCGAGCGCATCGGCGCGGGTGACCGCGACCACCGGATAGGCGCCGCGCCCCGCGATGGTGCTTCCCGGTCCCGCCGGATGGCGCCAATTCGCGTCGGGCACGAAGTGCCACCATTGCGAGATGTCCTCCATACCGTGGAGCTCTTGGGGCACGAAGAACACCATCGCGCCGGGCCGCAGCAGATCGGCGTCGATCCCGGCATGGCTCCTGGGATCGAGCGGCCGCTCGGCTTGCGTCACATAGCCGGTCGCGGCGACGAAGGCGGCGAATTCGCCGTTCGTCACTTCGTGGCGGTCCATCCAAAAGCCTTTGACGCGAGCCGGCGTTATCGGACCTTCTTCGGGATAGACCGTGTCGCCTTGGCGGAAGGCGCCGCCCGGAATCCAGGCCATGCCGCCCTCGGCCACCACCACCGACGAACTGCGGCAGACGCCGCCCGCATTGCCGGCAAGGAGGGGAACGGCGACGCCGGTGGCGGCGACCGCGGCGATCGCCGCCGCCGCGATCCAATCGCGGCGCGTCACTTGCGCCGGATCGCTTTGGCGCCGTGGTCCTCGAGCCCGAGAAACGCCAGCGCCATGCGCGACAGCGAGTCGACGACGAACTCCTCGTCGACATAGGGGCCGTCGTTGAGCAGCCGGTGCACCAGCGCGCCGTCAACCGAGCGCAGGATGAAGGTGCAGTCCTGCGCCAGGTCCGCGCGGTCCAGCCCCTCGCCGCGCGCCAGCAGGAAGGCGGCCAGCAGCTCGCCCTGCCGCGCCGTGCCGGCGCGCATGCGCGGCCAGTAGTCGGCGCCGGCGCCCGCCAGCGAGCGCTGGAACAGGGCGCGGAAGAAGCCCTGGTTGCGCTTCATGATGTGGGCGGTGTTTTCGACCAGGGTGCGCAGCATCGTGGAGGTCGGCTGGCCCTGCCAGTCCTCCAGCGCGAAGAAACGCGCGCCGTTGTCGAGATTGCGCTCGGTGAAGCGGTGATGTAGCGCCTTGAAGAAGGCTTCCTTGTCGCGGAAGCGGCGGTAGAAGCTGCCGACCGAGCAGCCCGCCGCCTGGGCGATGTCGTTCACATGCGCCGCGTCATAGCCGAGCTTGGCGAACACCCGGTCGCCGGCCTGCAGCAGCCGGTCGCGCGCATTGCGGCTGCGCGCCTGGTTGACCGGCAGGACACCGTCGATGTGGTCGAGCGAATCCAAGACGGGCAGCTCCAAGTCGCTAGTTTTGCTAGAGCATTTCGTCACTCGACGCCAGTGCGCAGGTCCGCCTCCCCCGCGCCGGAGCGAAGCGCAGGCCGGTGGCGGAGGTGCTCGTAGCACCGTCAGGTGCGAAGGGCGGAGGGGGCATTAATTGTTCACGTCCACCAGGTTGTCGTCCGAGTTGCGGTCGATCCACATATTGTAGGGGTCGATGCCGGCGGATTTCGGCGGCCTGGCGGTCACCAGATGGAGCACCTGGATGCCGGAATGGATCGGCAGCGGCGCCAGGCTCAGGATCCTGTCCTTGCCGAAATCGGCGGCCGAGGGCCGCGCCGTGAACAGGCCGATCGGCACCGCCTCGTCCAGCTTGACCTCGGTCTGCTTGCCCTTGCCGTCGGCATAATACTTATGCGCCTCCACCGTCAGCGTGACGTCGTAGCGCCCGTCACGGCGCTTGCTCCACACCACGCTCTTGGCCGTCAGATCGTAAAGCGTGATCTTGTCGAACAGATCGGTGATCAGCGCGTCGTATTGCGGGCCTGCCTCCTCGCGCAGGATCTTGAGGAAATCGGCGCTCGCGGGATAAGGCGCCGCCTTGAACGCGAACTTCGCCAGCATCCGGCGCAGCGCGCGGTCGACCGCGGCCTCGCCGACCGTCTCCTTCAGGCGGTACATGATCACCGCGCCCTTGCGGTAGTGGATGTAGCCCTGGTTCTCCACCCGGTCGAGCGGCAGTTCCTCGATCTCCTCGCTGCCGCGGCTGCGCAGGTAGTTGTCGAGTTCCTCTTTGAGGAATTTGCGCACATGCTCGGGCCCGAACATGTGCTCCATCACCAGCAGCGCGGAGTATTGCGCGAAGGTCTCGATCAGCATCGTCGAGCCCTGCATGTTCGCGGCCGAGAGCTGGTGGCCCCACCATTGGTGGCCGAGCTCGTGCGCCGTCACGAAGGTGACGAGGTCGATCTTGTCGCTGTCGGCGCGGATGGCGCGGTCGTCCTGGATGAAACCGAGATTCTCCGAATAGGGGATCGTATTGGCGAAGGACTGCGCGAAATTGGCGTAGCCGGGGAACTCCATGATCCGCGCCTGGCGGAACTGATAGGGGCTGAACACCTTGTTGAAGACGTCCATCGACGCCTTCATCGCCGCCAGCATGCGGTCGATCTCGAACGGATGGTGCGGATCGTAATAGACCGTCAGGTCGACATTGCGCCATTTCGCGCTGCGGCTGGCATAGGCGGCGGACTGGATCGAAAAGAAATTCTGGATCGGCGCTTCCGAGCGGAAGCGCACGGTGCGCCGCCCGTCCACGGCCGCGTCGGAGACCTTGTAGCCCGGTGCGATCGGCGTCTGGCCGGCGGCGGTCGAGACCGTGATGTCGGAATGCACCCAGTCGGAATCGGTGAAGAAGCCGACGGCGCGCGCCGAATCGTCCTCCAGCTTGGGCAGGCGCAATTGCTCGGGCGTGAGGTGATAGCGGCGGCGCTTGACCGGATCGGTCAGGAGCAACTGCTGGTCCATCCCCAGCGCCGGCGCGATCTCGTTGTTGTTGACGAAGGTGCCGTTATCGACGATGCGGGTCAGGTTGCCGCGGTTCCTGAAGCCCTTCTGCTCCCACACCGTGCGGAACGTGACGACGCTGGTGCCGCCCGGCGGCAGCGGCGTGTCGAAGGCATAGATCACGTAGTTGAAGCGGTCGAAGCGCTGCTTCACATGCGCGCCCTGCACGCCGAGCGCTTCCATCCTCAGGTCGCGCGGCCAGCGCACATGGATCTGGTCCTGCGCCTTGCCGGTCTTGTTGCGCACGACATAGCGCCCCGTCGTGACGATGCGCGGATCGTGCGGATAGATCGCGACGTCGAGCACCACGTCGGTGATCCGCGGCGTCGGCAGGGTGTGGAATTTGTAGAGCGCCTTCTCGTAATCCGCGAGCCAGGCGTCTTCGTCGATCGCGGTGCGGTGCTCGTTGAGGATGTTGGTGTTGTAGTAGATCCAGCCGCCGCTCGCCGCCCACACGATGACGGCGAACGCCAGCAGCAGGCCGGCGCCGCCTGCGAGCCGGCGCGGCAGGCGCCTGAGCCGCGGCATCAGCCGCGTCTCGGCGCCGCGCCGCCACAAGGCGTAGGCCAGCACCGACAGGAACAGCGCCACCGCGCACCAATAGACCTGGAACCAGGCGCGGCCGATCCAGAAGGTGCCCTGCCCGTTCATGTCGGACAGCGGCACCGCCGGCGCCGTGCCGTAGAGATAGAGGTGATGGTCGTAGCCGACATTGCTCAGTGAAATCAGCGCGATCTGGATCAGCACCATCACGCCCCAGCCGACATATTTGTGCGGGCTGAGCGCCTGGACGAAGATCGCCAGCGCCGCGATCTCGATCGCCTCGATCGTGTTGGGCACCACGTACCAGTAGAGATAGTGCAGCCACTCGAAATGGGTGTAGCCGCCGATGGCCTGCACCACGGCCGCGGCCAGCACCGAGATCGCGTTCATCGCGAACAGCACCAGCGAGATCGCCGCGATCTTGGGCGCGACGAACGCCCAGTCGGGCACCGGGGCGGCGTCGAAGATCTCATGCGTGCGCCGGTCGCGCTCGCGCCACACCAGCTCGCCGGCGTAATAGATCGCCACGATCAGCGGGATGAACGTGAAGGCGCCTTCGAGCGTCGCGATCATCAGGTTGGTGACGGGCAGCACGGTGTAGTAGGCGCGCTCGGTCGCGAAGGCGAGGCCGCCGACGGCGTTCAGCAGGCCGAGCGCGAGCAGCACGAAGAAGGCGGGACTGCGGAACACCTGCGCCATCTCGAAGCGCGTCCATTTCCAGCCCATGGTCATGAGGCTGGCGCGGTCGAAATGCGGCGCCGGCAGCGGCCCCGGGCGCGGCCGCAGCACCACCGCCTCCTTCTTCTCCGGCTTGGCGCTCTTGGCGCCGCGGCTCTCGAAGCGGAAGGCGAAATAAGCGACGGCGAGCAACAGGACCGAGATGCCGATCCACAGCGCGCGGTTGTAGAGCACGACGTCGGCGATCGGCGGCAGCATCGTGTTGCGGTCCGACGTCGTCCAGTACTTGGTGACTTCCAGGAGGGCGCCGATCCCGAACGGCTCCAGGATCGCGACGATGTGGTCGTATTGCGGCTTCTGGAACAGGACCGACAGGACGAGATAGAGCACCAGGAACGCCACCGCGCCGACATAGGTCGCCATCATCGAGCGCGTCGCGGTGGCGAGCGCGAAGAACGCGGCGCCGAGCACGAACAGGGTCGGCAGCATCAGCACGCCATAGGCGTAGAGATAGTCCTGCGGCCGGAACGGGCCGATCTTCATCGGGTCGAGCCACGGCATCAGCGAACCGATCAAGATGCCGAGCGGCAGGGCGAGCGCCATCACCGCGCCGGCGGCGAAGGCGCCGGTGAAGCGGCCGAACAGATAGTCGAACTTGGTGATCCGGGTCGAGCGGACGATGGGGCCGAAGCCGGTCTCGTCGTCGCGCACCACGATATTGGCGACGAAGGCGGTGAGCGCGAAGATGAAGAACACGCACATGATCCCCAATTCCTGGAGGATCGCGAAGGGCGAGTTCTTGTAGACCGCGCCGATCGAACCGATCTGGACCTGGGAGACCGTGGTCGCGGCGAAGGTCAGGAGGAAGAAGACCACGGCTGCGACCCAGAACACGGGCGAGCGGACCTGGTAGCGGAATTCGAAGCCGGCGATCCTGGCGAACATCGCTTACGCCGCCTGGCGTGCGTTGATCAGGGTCGAGAAATAGACGTCTTCGAGGCCGGCCTCGACCGCGGCGAAGCCGTTGCCGGGATCGCTGTCGGCGACGATGTGCACCACGGTGTGGCCGCCGACCAGCCGGGTCGAGATCACGGTGTATTTCTGCCGGTAGGCGTCGAGCTCGCCCTTGCCGATGGTCTTGTGCCACACCCGGCCCTTGAGCAGCGCGGTCAGCTCGGCCGGCGCGCCCTGGCCGACGATGCGGCCGTCGGCAATGATCGCCATGCGCGGACACAAATCGGAGACGTCGTCGACGATATGGGTGGAGAGGATGACCACGATCTGCTCGCCGACTTCGGACAGAAGGTTGAGGAAGCGGTTGCGCTCCTCGGGGTCGAGGCCGGCGGTCGGCTCGTCGACGATCAGGAGTGCCGGCTGGCCGATCAGCGCCTGGGCGATGCCGAAGCGCTGGCGCATGCCGCCGGAAAAGCCCGCGATGGCCTTCTTGCGCACGGCCCACAGATTGACCTGGTTGAGCAGCGCCTCGACCGTCTCGCGGCGCTCGCCGCGCCCGGTGACGCCCTTGAGCACCGCCATGTGGTCGAGCATGTCGTAGGCGGTGACGCGCGGATAGACGCCGAAATCCTGCGGCAGATAGCCGAGCACCCGGCGCAGGCGCTCCGGCTCCTTGATGACGTCGATGTCCTTGAAGCGGATCGTGCCGCTGGTCGGTGTCTGCAAGGTCGCGACGCAGCGCATCAGGGTCGACTTGCCGGCGCCGTTGGGGCCGAGCAGGCCGAACATCCCGGCCGGGATTTCCAGGCTGACGGCATTGAGAGCGCGCACGCCGCGCGCATAGACGTGACTCAGATCGCGGATCGACAGCATGGGCACCCCTGTTTGACCAGACATAGGACGGGGGGCGGGCGGTTCAATAGCGTGCCGCCGGCCGCGCCACCGGCCCGTCATGGGTCAGCGAAATATGGGTCAAAACCTGCTCGTCATGGTTCATGCGCCAGGAGAGGAGCTTCTGTGCGTATTCCAGCATGACCGGCAAATAGTGGGGATCGGCGGCGCAATTGGTGAATTCGCCGGGGTCCTTCTCGAGGTCGAACAGCAGCGGCGGCAGCTTGGTGAAGTGGACGTATTTGAAGCGCTCGTCGCGGACGATGTTCATGGTGCACTGGTGCAGGGTGAGGCCGAGCTTGCGCTCGGCGGTGTCGTCGGCCGGGTCGCGGAAGTCGTATTCCCAATGCGCCTCGGTCCGCCAATTGGCCGGCGCCCCTTTTCCTTGCAGGAAGGCGGTGAGCGGCAGGCCGTCGCATTGCCGCGGAATCTCCGCCCCGATCGCTTCCAGCAGCGTCGGCATGATGTCGACGTTTTCGGTGAAGCGCGTCACCACCTGGCCGCGCCCCGCATCCGCCTGCTTGCGCGGATCGCGCACGATCAGCGGGATGCGGTAGGAGGCGTCGAAATAGCCGCATTTGCCCAGCAGCCAGTGATCGCCCATCTGCTCGCCGTGATCCGAGGTGAAGACGATCAGCGTGTTGTCCCATCGGCCGGTCTCTTTCAGCAGCGCGAAGACCCGCCCCAGCGTGGCGTCGACTTCGCTCATCAGGCCGTAATAGACCGCCTTGAGCCGCCGCATCTTCTTCTCGTCGGCGCTGGCGCGGAACAGCCGGCGCGAGAGCTGGTGCGCCAGCCAGGGATGCTGCGCCGCTTCGTCGTCGGGCGTCTCCCGCCGCGAGAAGCCGGGCACATCCTTGGGGTCGTACATCGCGTTGTAGGGCTCGGGCGCGATGAAAGGCGGGTGCGGCCGCAGGATCGACAGATGGGCGATGAACGGGCCGTTCGCGGCGCGGATGTAATCCATGCAGCGGTCGGCGAGATAGTTGGTGTCGTCCACCCCCTTGGGATAGGCGAGCGGTTTGGGCACTGCGGCACCGTCCTCGTAGTCGGGGCCGTCGGCGCGCAGGGCATAGGCGCGCTGGATCGGCTCGGGCACCGCATAGCCTTGGGCCCTCAGCCAGTCGGTCCATTGCGTCGGGGTGTCGCCCATCATCACGACGGGGCGGATGCCGGGCAGCGGCCCTTCATAGGTGCGCAGCCAGGGATCGTCTTGCGCCAATTCGCGCGGATCCAGGCTCGTATCGGTGTAGCCGAACAGGACGGGATCGTAGCCGATCGCCGCCGCCTCCTTCGCCCAGTTGGTGTGGCGCGCCTCCAGCGGCGTGCCGTTGGTGCCCGAGCGGTGGTTCTGCAGGTACATGCCGGTATGCAGCGAGGTACGCGACGGCCCGCACGGCACGGCATTGGCGAAGTGGCTGGCGAACAGCACGCCCTCGCGCGCCAGGGCGTCGAGATGGGGCGTTTTCACGATCGGATGATCGCGCGCGGACAGGCACTCGGCCCGCCACTGGTCGGCGGTGATGAAGAGCACGTTCAGGGGCATGGAGGGCAGGGTCCGGAATTTCGCCAAGCTTGCACCCTGGCCGCGGGCGGCTCAATCGGATCGCGTCGGGTGAAAAACATCCCCCGGCCCCGCCCGGCGACGAGCGCGGGCCGGAGGATTTCGCCGCCGGAAGGTCCCCTGGGTAAGGCGCCGACAAGCGGGTGTCCGTCCCATTGCGCTGCGGGGGTCCGCAGGCAATGTTCATTCGTTCACCGGTTGATGAATAAAGCCCGAAAGCGCCGAGATCAAATTAATTCATCGGGAGACGAAGAGGACGCGAAGAAGACGCGTAATCGTTTGTCCGGCGTCCGACTTTTTGTCAGAAAATTACCGGCCCCGCGCCGCAAAACCCTCAGGTCCAGCGCTTGGGCGGACGCGCAATTCATGTAAGCTTGTTGCCAAGGACAACAAGAGTAATCGTTCCTTTGGGGGAAACGATTATGCAGGGATTTGCCCCTGTTGCGGGGCGCAAAGAACGGGACCGATCGGCGCGCAAAGCCCGACGTCCATTTCGCCAGGCTCTTCTGGAGGATAAATCCTCCAAGCGGACGCAGCGGAGCTTGGCCACGAGCGCGCGCATCCTGGATGCGGCGGAGGAGCTCTTCGCCAAGCACGGTATCCATGGCGTGACGATGCGCGAGATCGCCGAGCTCGCCAATGTCGATACCGCCTTGCTGCATTACTATTTCGACTCCAAGCGCGGCGTGTTCGACGCCGTGTTCGCCCGCCGCGCCGACGTCCTGAACATCGAGCGGATGCGCGAGATGGACCGCTACGAAGCGGAAAATGCCGGCCATTACGACATCGAGGCGATCGTCGCGGCCTATCTGAAGCCGATGTTCGACCTCAACCGCCAGGGCGGCCAGGGCTGGCGCAATTTCTGCGCCTTCGTCGGCAACCTGTCCTCGGCGCCGGAGCTCGCGGCGATTTTCGCCGAGAGCTACGATCCCATCCTCAAGCGCTTCATCGGCCTTCTGCGCAAGGCGATGCCGGACGCGGCCGAGGCCGACCTGTATTGGAGCTATCACATGTTCTCCGGCTCCTTGATGGTCGTGAACATGGCGAACGGCGCGATCGAGCACCTGTCGGACGGGCTCTGCCGGGCCGAGGATTTCGACGAGATCGAGCCCAGGCTGGTGAAATACAGCGCCGAGGGCTTCCGCACCGTCTGCCTGCGCGGGCCGCGTCCGGCCGCTTCCTGAACGTCTTTGAAATCAGCCGGTTGAGGCACGGATTGACTCTGGGTTCTGGTCTTCGCTACCTTGGAACAAATAGGGAACATATGACCGCTCTCGCGCAAAAACTGACCGGCGCCCGCCAGCTTCTCGACCCCATTCTGGGGGAAAGCCGGTCTCTGGGCCGCTGTGCCCTCGGCCATGCCGGCGCCGACGCAGGCCTGCGCGGCGGCCTCGCGCGCGGCGCCCTGCACGAGGTCTTCGCCGGCGACACCAGCGCCGCGGCCGCCGGCTTTGTCCTGGGCCTCGCCCAGCGCGTACGCGGGGCGCGGCGGCTGCTCTGGATCCGCCAGGATTTCTCGGCGCTCGAGCATGGCGAGATCTGCCCCACCGGCCTCGCCGAATGGGGGATCGATCCCTCTTCGCTTCTCCTGCTGCGCGCCACCCATGCCGAAGACGCGCTGCGCGCCGGCGCCGACGCCTTGAGCTGCGCCGCCCTGGGCGCGGTGATCGTCGAGATTCCGGGCCATCCCAAAGTGCTCGATCTCGTCGCCTCGCGCCGCCTGGTGCTGGGGGCGCAGAGCAAGGGCGTCACGGTTTTCCTGCTGCGCCTCGCCGCGCAGGCCGAGCCGAGTGCGGCCGAGACTCGCTGGCTGATCCGCAGCATGGCGGCCGCCGGCGATTGGGGTCCCCGCGCTTCGCGGCGCATCTGACACGCAACCGGCATGGCGAGACCGGGCATTGGGACATGGAGTGGTGCTGTGACGATGGAGCTTTCACCGAGCCCGCAACGAAGGCGGCGTATCCTGGCGCTGTGGCTGCCGCGCCTGCCGGCCGAACGGCTGCGCCGGCTTGGGATTATCGCCAGGCAGGATAGGACGCCGCTCGTTCTCTCCGTCAAAAGCGGCAATGCGCGCATCCTCTATGCGGTGGATTTGGCGGCGGCGCGTCTCGGCCTCAAAGCCGGCATGCCGCTCGCCAGCGCGCGCGCGATGGTGAACGATCTTCGGATCGTCGAGGCCGATCCGCCCGCCGACCGCCAGACGCTGAAGGACATCGCCGACTGGTGCGACCGCTTCTCGCCCTTCGTCTCGCTCGATCCGCCGCACGGCCTGGTGATGGACATCACCGGCGTCGGCCACCTGTTCGCGGACAAGAAGACCGGCGGCGAAGAAGCGATGCTGGCGCTGCTGCGCGGCACGCTCGCCGCGGGCGGCTACACCGCCTGCGCCGCCATTGCCGGCACCGCGGTGGCGGCGCGGGCGCTCGCCCGCTTCGCCGACCGCACCATCGTGGCGCCGGGCGACGAAGCCGCATCTCTGGCGCCGCTCCCCATCGCCGCCCTCGATTTCGAGCCTAAGGATACCCACGCCTTCGAGCGCGCCGGGCTCAAGACCATCGGCCAGGTGGCGGAGCGCTCCCGCGCCGAACTCACCGCGCGCTTCGGCAAGGAGATGCTGTTCAAGCTCGAACGCGCGCTGGGGCGCGGCGAAAAGCCGATCTCGCCGCGCCGCATCCTGCCCGCCTACCGCGCCGAGCGGCGCTTCGCCGAGCCGGTGACGAGCGCGGATTCATCGCCGAGACGATCGCGGGTCTCGCCGGATCGCTGTGCGGCGTGATGGCGGAGCGCGGCCAGGGCGCCCGCCTGCTCGAAGCCGCCTTCTTCCGCAGCGACGGCATCGTGCGCCGCATCGCGGTCGAGACCGCGCGTCCCTTGCGCGACGCGGCGGTCATCGCGAAGCTGTTCCGCACCCGGCTCGATGCCTTGAGCGATCCGCTCGATCCCGGCTTCGGCTTCGATCTGGTGCGCCTTGCCGCCCTGCACACCGAGCGGCTGGTGCCGCAAAGCGTCGGCCTGGAAGCGAGGCCCGACGAGGACAAGGAGATCGCGTTCCTGATCGACCGGCTGGCGGCGCGTTTCGGCTCCCATCGCGTGCTGGTGTTCCAGCCGCAGGACAGCCATATCCCCGAAGCCGCCGGCGCCGCCGTGCCGGCGCAATATGCCGACGCGACGAAGCTCGCCTGGGAGAAGCGCGAAACCGGCGAGCCGCCGCGCCGCCCGCTGCGCCTGTTCGCCCGGCCCGAGCCGATCGACGTGATCGCGCAGATCCCCGACGGCCCGCCGGCGAGCTTCAAATGGCGCCGCCTGCGCCACAGCGTGAGCAAGGCCGAAGGCCCCGAGCGCATCGCGATGGAATGGTGGCAAAGCGAAGAGCACAAGCCGACCCGCGACTATTTCCGCGTCGAGGATGAGGAAGGGCGCCGCTTCTGGCTGTTCCGCGACGGCCTCTACGGCCGCGAGACGCTCAGCCCGAAATGGTTCGTACACGGATTGTTCGCATGAAAGAGCGGGACGAGCCGCCGCCGTTATCCTCCCCCGTTGTTACGGGGGAGGAAAGCGCCATCCCGATCCTCCCCAACCAGCCGCCCTATGCCGAGATCGCCGTCACTTCCAACTTCTCCTTCCTGCGCGGCGCCTCGCGCCCCGAGGAACTGGTCGCGCAGGCCTATGCCTATAACTACGCCGCTATCGGCATCGCCGACCGCAACACGCTCGCCGGCGTCGTGCGCGCCTATGCGGCACTCGGCGATCCCCGTTTCACCGAAACAAAACCCAAGCTCCTGATCGGAACACGCCTCGTCTTCGCCGACGACACGCCCGAAATTCTCGCCTATCCGACCGACCGCCGGGCTTACGGCAATCTCCGCCTGTTGTCGGAGGGAAAGCTGCGCGTGCCGGCGGGCGAAAAGCGCGCCACCAAGGGCGAATGCACCCTGTTCCTGGGCGATCTGCTCGCATGGCAGGACGGCCTTCTGCTCGTCGTCATGCCGCCGGCGCGCGGGGCCCTGACCAAAGCGAAGACGGCGCTGGAGACCTTGCGCGCCGCGGCGCCGGACCGCGGTCTGGCTGGCGGCCTCCATGCTCTATCGCGGGCGACGACAAAAGGCGCCTCGACCGGCTCGCCGCTCTCGCGCGCGCGGTTCGCGTCCCCCTGCTCGCGGTGAACGACGCGCTGTACCACACGCCGGAGCGCCGCGAGCTTCAGGACGTCGTCACCTGCATCCGCGAGCACCGCACCATCGACAAGGGCGGCAAGCTTTTGGAAGCCAATGCCGAGGCGCCATCTTAAAACCCCGGCGGAAATGCTCCGCCTGTTCCGCGACCGGCCCGAGGCCATCGCCGAAACCGTGCGTTTCGCCGACCGCATCGGCTTCGATCTCTCGCAGCTCAAATACAATTACCCGCACGAGCCGGTGCCGCCGGGCAAGACCGCCGACGGCCATCTGCGCGACCTGACCTTCGAAGGCGCCGCCCGGCGCTATCCGCATGGAATCCCGCAAAAGCTGCGCGAGACGCTGGAGAAGGAGCTCGCCGTCATCGCCAAGCAGAACTACGCGCATTACTTCCTGACCGTGCGCGACCTCGTCGCTTACGCGCGGCAGCAGAACATCCTGTGCCAGGGCCGCGGCTCGGCCGCCAACTCCGCCGTGTGCTATTGCATCGGCGTCACCGCCGTCGATCCCACTGAGATCGATCTTCTGTTCGAGCGCTTCATCTCGGCGCAGCGCAACGAGCCGCCGGACATCGACGTCGATTTCGAGCATGAGCGGCGCGAGGAGGTGATCCAGCACGTCTACCGGCGCTACGGCCATCACCGCGCCGCCCTGACCGCGACCGTCATTCACTATCGCCCGCGCAGCGCCATCCGCGAGGTCGGCAAGGTGTTCGGCCTGACCGAGGACATCACCGCCGCCATGGCGGGCAGCGTGTGGGGAAGCTGGGGCACGGCGCTGCAGGAAAGCCAGGTGCGGCAGGGCAAGCTCGATCCGCACAATCTCGCCATCGCCCGCGCCGTGCGCTTCGCCAACGAGATCATGGGCTTCCCGCGCCACCTGTCGCAGCATGTCGGCGGCTTCGTGCTGACCGAGGACCGGCTCGACACCATGGTGCCGATCGGCCCGGCGGCGATGGACGACCGCTATTTCATCGAATGGGACAAGGACGATCTCGACACGATGAAGCTGATGAAGGTCGACGTGCTGGCGCTCGGCATGCTGACCTGCATCCGCAAGGCGTTCGACCTGATCGCCCTGCATGAGGGCAAGCGCTTCGATCTCGCCACCGTGCCGCGCGAGGGACCCCGTCGTCTACGACATGCTGTGCAAGGCCGACGCCATCGGCGTGTTCCAGGTCGAGAGCCGGGCGCAGATGAGCATGCTGCCGCGCTTGCGCCCACGCAAATTCTACGACCTGGTGGTCGAGGTCGCGATCGTGCGCCCCGGCCCCATCCAGGGCGGCATGGTGCATCCCTATCTGCGCCGCCGCAGCGGGCTTGAGAAGGTCGAGTTTCCCGCGCCGCATCCCGATCACGGGCCGGCGGACGAACTGCAAAGCGTCCTCAAGGAAACCATGGGCGTGCCGCTGTTCCAGGAGCAGGCGATGCGCCTTGCCATCGTCGCGGCCAAGTTCACGCCCGACGAATCCAACGGCCTGCGCCGCGCCATGGCGACATTCCGCAATCTCGGCACCATCGACAAGTACAGGGACAAGTTCATCGGCGGCATGACCAGGCGGGGCTACACCCAGGAGTTCGCCGAGCGTTGCTTCAAGCAGATCGAGGGCTTCGGCAGCTACGGCTTTCCCGAAAGCCATGCCGCGAGCTTCGCGCACCTCGTCTACATCTCGTCCTGGATCAAGCGCTATTACCCGGCCGCCTTCGCCTGCGCCCTCCTGAACGCCCAGCCCATGGGCTTCTACGCCCCGGCCGAGCTGGTGCGCGACGCGCGCGAGCACGAGGTCGAGGCCCTGGCGCCCGACGTCAATTTCAGCGACTGGGACAACACGCTGGAGCGCAACGCCGGCGGCGTGACGGCCTTGCGCCTCGGCTTTCGCCAGATCGACGGCTTTCGCGAGGACTGGGCGCGCCAGATCGCGGAGAATCGCGGCTATGGCTATGCGAGCTTCGCCGAGTTCGTGCGCCGCGGCGAATTGCCGAAGAAGGCGCTGGCGATCCTCGCCGATGCCGACGCTTTCCGCTCGGCCGGCATGGACCGGCGCGAGGCCTTGTGGGCGGTGCGCCGCCTGCCCGATCACCGCACCCTGCCGCTGTTCGAGGCGCAGCGGATGAAGGAGCTTGCCGCCGAGCATACCGCGCCCCTGCCCGTGATGCCGCTGGGCGAGCATGTGCTGGCCGACTACCAGACCCTGCGCCTGTCGCTCAAAGGCTATCCGATGCAGTTCCTGCGCGAGACCTTCGACGCGGAAGACGTGAAGACCTGCAAGGAGGTGGCGGCGACGCGCGACGGCGGCAAGGCGCGCTGCGCCGGCGTCGTGCTGGTGCGCCAGATGCCGGGCGATGCCGGCGTCGTCTTCATCACGCTCAGCGACGAGACCGGCATCGCCAATGTCGTCGTGTGGCCCAGGCTGCTGAAGGAATTCCGCCGCGAGATCATGGGCGCCCGCCTCCTGTTGGTGGAAGGCAAGGTGCAGAGCGCCGAGGGCGTTGTGCATCTCGTCGCCGAGCATATATACGACCGCAGCGCCGAGCTGGCGCGGCTGGTCGAGGACGAGATCCGCCCCTTCCAGGGCCGCCGCGAGGATCTCGCCTATCAGCGCCCGGACTCGCGCCGCCCGCGCCATCCGCGCAATGTCCGCGTCCTGCCGAAGTCGCGGGACTTTCACTAGGAGGGGTGCGCGCAAAAAATTTGCGCACAATTACATTGCTGAAGCCCCCGGGGGTGCCCAGCACTTTTCTGAAAACAATGATCAAGCCGATGGGTTTTGCGCAGGCCCGCCCACTAATTCTTGTGGTGGGTGCACATCCGGAAAAGTCCGCGCTCCTCCTCATTTTCCTTGTTTTTGTTCTTTGTTTGTTCTAGTCTCCGCTTCATGCAACTCGCCTTTGATATCGGGCAGGTCGAAGCCCTCATCGCCGTCCGCAATCGCCTGCTGCGGATGTATGAGCCCGTGCTCTATGAGGGCCTGATCGATCCGACGGACCAATTGATCCGCTCCATCCTTGGCAGCCGCACCAAGGACGCGGTCAAGCAGGCCGCGTTCCGCCGCCTGCGCGAACGTTATGACGTGCCGGCCCTGGCCGCCGCCGCACCGAAGGACATCGAGCCGCTGATCGCCGGCGTCGAATTCGCCGACAGGAAAGCCGTCGACATCGTCTTCGCCCTGCGCCGCCTCAAAGCGGTCTCCGGCGACTACCGTCTCGACTTCCTGGACGGCTGGAGCACCGGCGAGGCGCTGCGCTATCTCGAAGCCTTCCACGGCGTCGGCCGCAAGATCGCCGCCGCGACGCTCAATTTCAGCACCCTGCGCAAGCCGGCGCTGGTGATCGACGTCCACGTCCTGCGCGTGCTGCGCCGCACGGGCTTCCTGGCGCCGCACGTCAACGACGCCGCCCCCGCCTATGACACCGTGATGCCGGCGCTGGAAAACTGGACGGCGGCGGACTTGTTCGAATTCCACTGGCTGCTGAAGCATCTGGGACAGGACATCTGCGGCGCGCTCAGAACCGAATGCCGCGCCTGCCCGTTGCAGCCGCTATGCCTGCGGCGCGGCGTGCGGACGTTCCATTAGTTTTGCAATTTCACCGTGCCGGTGCGCTCCAGCGTGCCCCAGCCGACCATGGCGCCGCGGATCGCCGCCGAGATCGACCGCACCACGACGTAATACATGAGCTGGCGATAGCCGAAACGCTGCAACGGCAGCCACCACAGCAGCCGCCACTCCTCGCGCCGCTCCAGCAGGAAGCCGAACGCCGCCGCCAGCAGGTCGACGACGACGAACACGGCATAATAGATGCCGACGGTGATCAGATCGGCGTTGCTGAACTCCGAGCCGTGCTGGGCATAGGCGATCCACTGCCCGATCAGCTGCCAGATCAGCAGCAGGTCGGCGAGCGGCGCCAGCGCGGTGAGCGCGATCTGGAACAGCCAGACCTGCGGCAGCGCGATCATGCCGAGCACGCCATAGCGCGGATTGAAGGTGAGGGCGCGATACTTCCACAGGCATTGCAGCGTGCCGAACGCCCAGCGGAAGCGCTGGCGCGCCAGGCCCTGGAACGTCGCAGGCGCCTCGGTCCAGGCGATCGCCGAGGCATCGAAGCGCACGGAAAAGCCCTTCACCTGGAGGCCGATGGTGAGGTCCTGGTCCTCCGCCAGGGTGTCGGAATGAAAGCCGCCCATCGCCTGCAGCGCCGATTTGCGCCAGGCGCCGACCGCGCCGGGAATGACGGTCAGCGTGCCCAGCGCCGCCAGCGCCCGGCGCTCGAGGTTCTGCGCCACGATATATTCCAGCGCCTGCCAGCGCGTGATCATGTTGGTGCGGTTGCCGACCTTGGCGTTGCCGGCGACCGCGCCGATTTGGGGGTCGACGAACCAGCGCACCAACCGCGCGATCGTATCGGGCTGGAACTGGGTATCGGCATCCAGCGCCACGATGATCTCGCCGCCGGCCCGCGCCATCCCGACATTGAGCGCCGCCGCCTTGCCCCCGTTCGGCACACGGATGCGCGTCACGCGGCTATCGCCGCCGAACGCCGCCTCCAGCACCTGCGAGGTGCGGTCCTGCGAGCCGTCGTCGATGACGATGACTTCGAGGTCGCGCGCGCTGCTTTCCAGGATGCGCTCGACCGTCTTCACGATCACCTTCTCCTCGTTATAGGCGGGCACGATGACCGAGACGCGCAGGCTGGCGTCCGGCAGGGCGGCCTGCTCCCGCGCCTCGCGCCGCAGGTTCCACAGGCTCAAGCCCGCCAGAAAGAACAGCCGCGACACGCCGAGCCAGATCGCGGCCAGGAAAGCGTAGTAGAGGAAATGCCCCGCCCAGCTCACGGTCATGAACACGACGCGGTCCGTCAGAAGGGCCATGGTGGGCGAGAGCGGCGGCATCGCCTGGTCGCGCGTCAGCCCGATCAGCTCGGACGCCGGCACGAAGCGGTAGCCGCGGGCCTGCAGCTTGTCGATCAGCGCCGGCAGCGCCGCCACGGTCTGCGACCGGTCGCCGCCGGCATCGTGCAGCAGGATCGTGTTGCCGCGCGCATCCGGCGTCGAGCGGTCGAGCGCGCGCAGCACCCGGCTCACGATCGTGTCGGCCCCCGGGAGCGCCCAGTCGATCGGATCGACATGTTCGCCGACGGTGATGTAGCCCAGGCCCTGCGCGATCTCGATCGGCACGATCTCGCCGATGTCGCCCGGCTCGGCATCGCCCAGATAGGGCGGCCGGAACAGGACCAGGGAGCGCCCGGTCAGGGCCTGGATCAGCCGCTGCGTCGCGTTGAGTTCGATCGCCACCGCCTCGTCCGGAGTGTCGGCGAGGTTGGGGTGGGTGTAGGTGTGGTTGCCGAGTTCATGCCCATCGTCGAGGATGCGCGCGACCAGATCGGGATTGGCTTCGACATTGCCGCCGATGACGAAAAAAGTGGCGCGGACATGCTTGGCTTTGAGGATGTCCAGGATCTTCGGCGTCCATTCCGCGTCGGGTCCGTCGTCGAAGGTGAGCGCGATCTGCCGCGGCTTGTAGCCGAACTGGCGGATGACGTAGTTGGTCGGAAGCCGGGTGTAGACCTCGTCGTCGATGTCGCCGGAGGCGGGATCGATGTCGAGCGTGCGCGCGCCGGACGACGGATCGGCCTCGACGCGCAGGAAATCGCCCTGCCCTTCATAATCGATGTCGGCGGCGACCGGGATGTCGCGCAGACTGACGGGAACGCCGGCGCCATAGCCGCGTCCCATCAACGGCCACACCGACGGGTCTTCGCTGCCCAGCCGCCACAAGGCGTAACCGGCCGGGCGGTAGATGTCGCTGGCGTGAATCTGGTTGTAGGCCGTCACCGCGTCGAGGAACCAGACATCGTGCTTGGTGGCGTCGTCTTCGACATAGGAGAAATGCGGATTGTCGGCGGCATCGTCGAAATCGATCCGCGCGTCGGAATCGTGCGCGGCGACCACCGCGTCCTCGAACGACAGCGCGTCGCCGTGGCCGCCGTTCCAGTCATAGGCATAGCTGCCGACGGCGACGATGGTGCGGCTGGGCGCCAGGACGCGCATGCGCTTGTCGAGCGTGGTCTCGAACCAGCTTTGCGCCGCGATGGCGCCGGCCTCGCCGGTGTCGTCGTGCTGGTCGTAGGCCATCAGCACCGTGTAGTCGACAACGCGCGCATAGGCGGCATAAGGCCAATCCGCGTCGTCGAACGGCGCCGCCATGGCGATGACCCAGCCATGCGGCAGGAACCGGGCCGACAGCCGCTTCAGAAAATCCTCCAGATCGGCATGCGCGCCGGCGGGAACCTCCTCGAAATCGATCGTGATGCCTTGCAGCCTGTTGGCGGCGACGAAGGCCACGACCTTGTTCAGCAGTTCGTCGCTGCGCGCCTTGTTGGCCAGCAGGCCGGCGAGGCCGGCGCCGTCCCATTTGCCCAGAGTCGCGTTCTGCAGCGTCGGCAGGATGGCGAGGTTCGGCCGCTTGCCGCGCAATTCGGCGAGCAGGTGCTTGTCGAGCGCGTTGTGCAGGTCGAGGTTCGGGCCTTGCAGCGCCAACCAGGTGGGCATCAGCCAATCGAGCCTGGGCAGAGCATGCATCAGCGCCGGATAGGCCGACGGTTCCCAATTGGGATAGAAGGCGATGGAAAGCGCGCGGGCGCCTTGCGGCTTCAGGATCGATGCCAGCGACCGGTTCTTGAGGCCGCGCTCATTGCGGTTGCGGCGCTGGTGCGCCAGTTCCCCGCGCTTGGTCCGCGCCTCGTTGGCCAGGCGCGCGGCGGCGCGCACCAGGCCCGGCGCCTCGGCGTGCTTTTCCAGATCGTGGATCGCGATCGCGGTCAGGTGACCCGGCAGGCGCGGCGGCGCGCCGCCCGGCGCGTTGACGAGGCTGATCACGAAGACGGCGCCCAGGACGAGGCTGAGAATGCCGGCGGTCCAGCCGGCGATGGAGACGCCGAAGGCGCGACGCCCTGTAGCATCGAAGAAGACAGGCTTAACCGCCATGGTCCCACGCCCCCCAAAGGACCGCAAAATATCCGATTGTCACGCACGCGCTCCAGGCACCGGTGTTCGATCCGGCGCACGGGATGTAGCTTACAGAAACAAGCAACGGGCTGATATGAAATTGGCAACAGATTGGAACAGACAGGCCATCCTTACCGCCGCGTTCATCCTGGCAGGCTTCGCCGCCACGCTGGCGGTGAGCTGGCCTGGTCATCTTTCCCCCGACTCCATCGTGCAGCTGCTCCAGGGCCGTGAGGGGACATACAACAGCTGGCATCCGCCGGTGATGGCGTGGCTTCTGGGCCAGGGCGACGCGCTGATTCCGGGCGCGGGACTGTTCGTCGCCTTCGACTGCGTCCTGCTGTTTGGAGCCCTGTTCGCGCTGGTTGCGATGAACCCGGGACGCGCCACGGTAGCGACCGCCGCGATCGGCTTGCTTGTCCTGCTGTCGCCGCAGGTGCTGCTCTACCAAGGACTGGTGTGGAAGGACGTCCTGTTCGCCGATACCCTGGTCGCGGGGTTTGTGGCCCTCGCCCAGGCGGCATCGGCGTGGGAAAGGTTTCGGCTCCGAGTCGTCTGGCTGACGGCGAGCGGTGCCTTGCTGTTGTTGGCGTCGCTGACGCGGCAGAACGGCGCCATCGTGCTTCCCATCGCCGCCGCGGCGCTGGCCTGGATCGCAACCCGGCGCGGGGTGGCCTGGGCCAGGGCCGTCTTGCTGGGCGCGGCCTGTCTGGCTGTCCTGCTTGTGGCCGTCGCCGGCGCCCGGGCGCTGCTCGATCTGCGCGGCGACGGCAGCGACGGTCCGGCCGAGCAGATTAGGCTCTTGCAGCTCTACGATCTGGCGGGCGCGGTGGCGCACGAGCCCGGTCTGCCGCTCGAAACGCTCAGCGACGACGATCCGAAGTTCGTCCAAGTCATCCGCGGCAAGGCCGCCCGGCTTTATACGCCCGAGCGCAACGACCCGATGGCGGAGGATCCCAGCGTCGACGCGGCGCTCACCAACGCCGATCCGGACGAAATCGGGACGCAGTGGCGCGCCTTCGTCGCGGCGCGTCCCTGGCTGTATCTGCGGGTACGCGCCACCGACTTTTTCTGGGTGTTTGCGACGCCGGACATCGTCGCTTGCCGCCCGATCTTCACCGGCATCGACGGACCGGAACCCGAGATGAAAGCGCTGAACCTTCCGCCCCGCCACGATGCGCGGGACCGGGCGCTGGAAATCTACGGCAAGGCGTTCCTCGGAACGCCGGTGTTTTCGCATGTCGCGTTCGCGCTCCTGGCCTTGGCCTGCCTCGTGCTCCTGCTGCGGCGGCGCCGGCCGGCCGACCTCGCCATCGCCGCCCTCTTGGCGAGCGCCCTCGCCTTCACCGCGAGCTTCTTCGCGATCTCCATCGCCTGCGACTATCGCTACCTCTACGCCCTCGATCTTTCAGCGCTGGTCGCGCTCGTCTACCTTGCGCTCGATGCGCGCGGCATCTTGCGGGAGACAGCATGACGGTCGAGCTGGGTTTGATCGAAGGCTATTACGGCAAGCCCTGGAGCTGGGCGGCGCGCGAGCGCACCATCGCGACGCTGAAACCGCACGGCTACACCTTTTACATCTACGCGCCCAAAGCGGACGCGTTCTTGCGCAAGCGCTGGCGCGAGAGCCACCCGGAGGAAACCGCGCAGGCTCTGCGCGCGCTGTCGGGCCGCTGCCGCGCGATGGGCGTGCGCTTCGGCGTGGGCCTCAGTCCCTACGAGCTCTATCGTGATTTCAATGCCGAAGCGCAGAGCGATCTGGCGCGCAAGCTGGCCGCGTTCGACAGCTGGGGCCTTGACGATCTTGCGATCCTGTTCGACGACATGCGCGGCGACCTGCCCGATCTTGCCAGGACGCAGGCCGACATCCTGCATTGGGTGAAGGCCCGCACGAAAGCGACACGCCTGATCGCCTGCCCCAGCTACTACACCGACGATCCGGTGCTCGACCGCTTCTTCGGCACGCGGCCGGAGAATTATCTCGAAGACCTGGGCCGCCTGCTCGACCCCTCCATCGAAGTATTTTGGACCGGCGAGGAAGTCTGCAGCCGCGAATATTCGCCGGGACATCTGGCGCGGGTGGCGGGCCAACTCGGGCGCAAGCCGTTCCTGTGGGACAACTATCCCGTCAATGACGGGCAGCGCATGTCGCAATATCTGCATGTGCGCGCCTTCACCGGCCGCCCCGCAAGCATCGGCGCGCATCTCGCCGCCCACAGCGTCAATCCGGCGCTGCAGCCGGTGCTGTCCTGCATCCCGGCGATCTCTCTGGCCGAGAGCTATGCCAAGGGCGACGCTTACGAATATGGCCGCGCCTTTGCAAACGCGGCGCGCGCGATCATGCCGGACGAACTGGCCGATTCGATCCAGAAGGACATCCTGTTCCTGCAGGATGTCAGCCTGCCGCGCCTCGCGGAAAAAACTATCGAGCGGCTGCGCCAGCGCTACGGCGCCTTCGATCACGACGCGGCGCGCGAGATCGTCGCCTGGCTCGACGGCGCCTATAAATTCGAGGAAGAGATCGCCTAGATCGACTTCAGCCAGGGGATCAGCCGCGCGTTCACTTCGGCAGGGCGTTCCTGCTGGGTCCAGTGGCCGCATCCCTCCAGCACATCGGCGACGCGCAAATCGGTGACGTGATGGCGCATCAGCGCGATGGGGTCGCCGGCGCCGCGGAACATGTTGTAGGCGAGATCGCGGGCACCGCCGATGAACAGGGCCGGCTGCGCTATCTTCCGGTCGGCAAAGCGCCGCAGATATTCGAAGTCCCGCTCGTGATTGCGGTAGCGGCTGATCGGTCCGAAGAATCCGGATTGCGTAAACTCACCCACATAATAATCGAGGTCTGCCGGCGTCAGCCAGGCTGGGAAGACGTCGGGATCGACCAGGCCGTCCAGCAGCTTCCGGTCGGAGGTCTTGTCGCTCGGCCAGGTGCCGTCCGGCGCCTCCCCGGACAAGGCGTAGTAGAACTTGCGCAGGAAATCGCGCGGATCGGCCTGCGCCTCCGCTTCCGGGAGGTCGGCCTTCTGGAAATAGGCCTGATAGAAGAACTTGCCGCGCCGGGTGAAGATCTCGTCGAAGATCTCGCTGAACGGCCGGGCCGGCGGGCCGACATAGGGCACCGACAGCGCGCCCACCGCGCGCACGCGGTCCGGCCGGATCAGCGCCGTATTCCACACGATCGGCGCGCCCCAATCGTGACCCAGGATGACGGCAGGCTCCCCTGGGCTGAAGTGATCGATCACGCCGCTCACGTCGCCCACCATGCGCTCCATCGCATAATCCGCCACGGCACCGGGCTTGCCGGAGCCGCCATAGCCGCGCACATCGATGGCGCAGGCCGTGAACCCGGCCTCGGCGACGGGCTGCATCTGATGCCGCCAGGAGAACCAGGATTCGGGAAAGCCGTGCACCATCGCGACCAGCGGGCCGCTGCCCCGCACGGCGGCGCGCAGGCGGATGTCGGGCAATGGGATGAATTGAAAATCCGTCATGCCCGAACCATAGCCCGGGCCCTCCGGGCTGCAAGGGCTTTGCATCGGCGCGCGTAAGCCGCTATCTGAGATTCATGGCTTACAACTGCGCCAAGTGCCCCGGCTATTGCTGCTCCTATCCCGTCATTCCGCTGAACAAGCGCGACGTGGAAAGGCTGGCCAAGCATTTCGGCCTCTCCTTCACCGCCGCCCGCAAGAAATTCACCAAGGTCGACGGCGACGAAGAGTATGCCATGCGGCGCAAGGCCGACGAGCATTTCGGCAAGATCTGCCGCTTCTTCGATCTCGAAGCGCGGCGCTGCACGATCTATATGGCGCGGCCTTCGATCTGCCGCTCCTATCCCGGCGACAATCATTGCGGCTATTACAGCTTCCTGATGCATGAGCGCGCCGCACAGGAAGATCCCGAGCACGTCGCTTCGACCTGGAACGGCTAGCGCCGCGGGCATTTGCCCGGATCGGCCAGGAACACCTTGATCGTCGTGCCGACGCCCAGCGGTGCATGCAGGTAGCGGTCGACGCGCGCGTCCACCGGCAGGCCATAGGTGCAGCGGATAGAGATGTCCCGCAGCATGGTCTCGAGCTGATAAGCCTTGAACAATCCGAACCAGTCCGGCGCGGCCCCGCCGGACAGCGGCCGCACCGTCAGGATGGCCACCTCATCGCCGGTATCGGCCACCGCCGGCAACGGCACGGGCGCGGGATCGAGCAGCGGCCAAAGCACCAACAGGGCGGCAAGGGCCGCGAACCCCGCCGCGACGAGATCGGCTCGGCCGCGCAGGGCACCCCGCAGCCGGCGAAACGCGCTGCCGTCTTCCTCCGGATCGGGCGGCGACGGCGCTTCGAGGCGCGCCAGGGGGTCGTGGCGCGTCTCGGTCCGGGGCCGCGCCTCTTCATCCGCGAACCGGCCGCTCAAATCCTTCATCGCGTCCCTTCCGGAAACAGCACCGGTGCGATCACCTCCAGCATCTGGCCGCCGAGCATGGCGCCGAGATGGGGATGATCGCCCAGCCAATTGTCCTGGATGTTGATCGCGACGGAGAGGGCGCGCAATGGCGCGACGCCGGTATCGATTTCATGGGTAGCGGCGTTCTTCAGCGCCGAGGCCGGATAGGCGCCGATGACGAAGACATAGACCCGGCCCTCGTGCAGCTTGCCCTCGCCCACCGGCACGCCCACCACCTTGCGGTTGACGATGCGGAAAAGCTGGGCGCCCTGCGACGCCGTGCGCGCCCGGTTGAAGGCGAGCGCACGGAGCAACACCTTTTTCAGCAGTACACGGTTGCGCGCGATCGCCTGGAAGGTCGCGCTGTCGGCTTCGATCGCCGCCTGCGCCGCCGCCAGATCGGAGGGCTTCTGCAAGGCAAAACTGTCCTCGTTCAGCGCCGCGATCATGTCGCCATGGGCGTCGAGCTTGAGGATGCCGTCGCGTCCCAACTGGCGCACCACCAGCGCTTCGGGCGAGTTGTTGGCGTCGGGTATCTTCGGGGTGCCGGTCTTGGAGTAGAAGCCGATCACCTCGCCGCGCCGCGCCGCCTCGGCGACCAGCGGGGCGAGCTTGGTGCTTACCTGGCCGGTCGCCGTGCCGGAGCCGACCGCGACCAGCGCCATGGCGTGCAGGACCGCGTCGCGCGCCTTGGCGCAGAACAAGCCGTCGGGATCGCGGGTCGCGTTGCAGCCGAGCATCGGCGGCGGCGCCGGACCCGCTTCGGTCAGCCGCGCCTCGACGCGTCGACCGGTGACGAGACGGGCATAGGCCTCCGCCATCTTCACATTGTTCCAGCGCGAGGTGCTGGCGCCCAGGATCAGCGTCAGATACTCGGTGCGGAAATTGCGCACATTGTTGAGCTGCAGATTGACGCGCGCCGGCGACACGGAATTGAGATTGTCCTGGCGCAGGAAGCGCGGATCGGAGAGCGCCGCCAGCATCGGCCGCCATGGCGTCTTGTCGTAGCGGTCATCGGCGAAGATCGAGGTCTCGCCCTGGCGTTCGATGTCCTCGACCCGGATGTCGTAGAGCCGCGCCAACTCGTCGCCCCAGTTCACGCAGCAAGAGATCGTCTCCAGCACATTGCCCTGCTCGATCTGCAGATCGGGCAGATGATCGCGGGTCACGCCGGCGATGCGATACGGCGTCGACGGCCTGGCGGGGTCCGGCCTCAGCGGATCGCGGGCGGTGCCGAGCATCATGAGCGTCGCGGCATAGATGTTGGACGAGCGCTGCATGTAGTCGTCGAACGTCACCCAGCTGAGATCGCCGAACGAACCTTCCTCGTTGAGCGAGGGCGCGATATGCAGGCCCAGCAGGTTGTCGTATTGCCCGGGCACATGGCCCGGAATCGCGAGCGTTGCCAACTCGGGCCAAATCTCCAGGATCGCCGAGGAGAACAAGGGCTTCGCGGCCGATCCGATCGCGAGGTTGACGAAATTCTGGTTTGCCTCCCAGGCGCGGCGCGTGCCGGCGCCCTGAGGCGGCGTCGCGGGAAAGGACGCGAGCGCGAGAAGCTGTCCGGTCTTGGCGTCCATCACCGTGACCGCCGCGGGAAAGCCGCGTCCGCCTTCGTGCTTGAGGCCGGGTGCCACGAAGTCCTCCAGCTTGCGCTGCACCGCCGCCTGCAAATCGGCATCCAGCGAGGTCGTGACGTTGCCGCCGAGCACAGCACGGTTGCGGGCGCGGGCCGAGGGCGTGAGGTCTGGCTGCTCGCCGTTCTGCCGCACCAGCCGGTCCATCTCGGTTTCGAAGCGCAGCGCGAACCATTCGAGCAGCGGGATGCGGATGCGCCCGGCCAGCGGCTGATAGTGCGAAATGAAGACGTTGGCGCCGGTGACGCCGCGGCTGAAATAGAAGGTGCTGAGATTGCCGGTCTGGAACTGGAGCTCGGCGCCGGGGGGCAGGCGGCGATAGGAGCCGCGCGGCACCTGCTTGCCGTCGACGAACAGATTGGCCTGCGCACTGCCCTCGCTGCGGACCCACATGTCTTCGCCGAGCAGGAACACCCGCGCCACGCCGCCGGCCGCGCCGCCGTAATTGAAGTCGAGCCGCATGGCCCCGGACAGTGCCGGCGCCTTTCGGAACGGATCGCGCCTGACGATGTCGTCGGCGCCGAGCGTGTGCGTCAGCGGCACCAGCGTCGTTTCGCTCGGTCCCGACAGCACGGCGCGCAGTTCGCCGCCGCGGTGGAACAGGAGGTTGCCCGTCCACACCGGGCGCAGCGACAGCGGCAGCGCGATGTTGTGGGCATCGGGATTGATGTGGAGGTGGCCGCCTTTCAATTCCCAGACGTCGTTGCGGCGAAGATCGTCGCGCAGATAGGAGTTGGCGGCGAAGCGGCTCACCGCCTCGATCCGCGACGCCTCCGGCGACAGGCGCACCATGGGCAGATCGTCGCTGTCGAAATTGGCGGTGTATTCCAGGAAATTCTCCGGGATGAACACCTCCTCGATCAGCTTGGTGTAGCCGCGGGCCGAATAGACGTAAGAACCCTGGTCGCGCGACGGACTGAGCAGCACAAAGGCGAGCGGCACCGCCACTGCGAGGCCGATGGCGATCTGCTTGAGGCGCGGCATCATGCGGGCCTCCGCGCCGCGGCCATGGCGAGCGCGATCAGGATCGCGCCTTCCAGCAAATCGCTGCCCGAGCTTGCGGCGAGGAAATAGACGTTCTTTCCGGTGAAGGGCAGGATTTCGAGGTTGGCGAGGATCATGTAGAGCGCGGCGCCGAACATCGTCCACAACGCCGCGATCCCGGCGAGCGCCAACGGGGCCGGCGACGCGGTCTCTTTCAGCGCGGCGCGGGTGTAGAGCAAGGCGACGACGCCGAGCAGCAGCAGGAACGCCGCGGCGCCCAGGCGGCCGAACGGCGCGATCAGATGGATCGCGGTGACGTTGTCGTTGAGATGATAGGGCGCGAGCACGGTCGGACGGGGAATCGCGAGATAGCCGTGACCGGCGAGGCAGGCGGGCCATCGGCTGTCCGGGCAGGCGCCGTAGTCGTGCAGATGCGCCATCGCGGCGCCGAGGTTCTGGGCGCTCGAGGTCGCGAAATCGCCGACATCGTCGGGACGGACGCTGTACCAGATGCGCAGGATGTTCTGCGTTTTGTGCATCTGGCGGTCGAGTTCGCGCTCCGCCGTCTCGTCATGCACCGCCGGACCGCTGGCGAAGGTGGCGGAAGGAAGGACCGGAAGCTGGAACGACAGGGCGAGCGCCAAGGCAAAGGCGGCGGGGAGAAGCCAGGCCGTGACGGGTTGCTTCCACAAGACAAAGAACAGGATGGCGGCCCCGGCGCCGACAAACGCGGCGTCGACCATGTCGGCCAGCGCCAGGAACGGCACAACCAGCAACAACGCCGCGGCGACGAGCAGGCCAAGCGGCAGGCCCTGCGAAAATCTCGCGAGGCGCTCGCTCCAACGCATCGCGGTGACCGCGAGCGCGACCGCCGCGAGCGCCGCAAGGCCGGCGACGACGAAGCCGGCTGCGCTGTCGACGATGAAGGAGTGCAGCAGGACGTAGCAGATCATGAGGAAGCCCAGCGGCAGGAGCAGCAGGCCCGACGGCCACATCCAGCTCTGTGCCTGGCGCTCACCGAGCAGCACGACGATGCCGAGAATCGCCGTACCGAGCGCGAAAATAATGAACCCGGTGTCGCGTGCCGCGATCGGCGCGGCAAAGGCGAGCGCGACGGCGGCGCTCCATAGCAAGGGCCGCCACAAGATACCGCCTTCGCCCCGGCGCAGGACGACCAGCAGGCGCGGCAGCACGATCAAGGCGAGCGGCAGGTAGATCGTGCTGAGCGCAACGCGGAATCCGAGCAATGGAATGCCTTCCTTGACGCCGAACAGCAGCAAGGCAAGACGGACCGCGATCAACAGGGCGAGCCCGAGCAGCGGACGGCCGATGCCGGCCGGATACCACACGAGCGCCCGCAACCGATTCATCGGAGCTGCTGCCTGCCTCCCAAGCCACGCGCCCCAGCCTGCCAGGGTGCGGCGCAACTCCTCCGGCAGCGACGGCTGCGTCAGGGCATCGGTGACGACGGCGGCCACGACAAGAGCGCCGGCGATCAGCGACGTCTTGTCGAGGCCGTATGCCCGCTCCGCGACGACGCCGACGATCCCGATCAACAAGGCATAGGCGAGCGTGGCAAGGAACGACCGCTTCGCCGTCGCGAGATGCGCGATGAGGAACGGCACCGCAAGCCAGGCAAACAACGCCGACGGGACGACGGCGGCGCGCGCCGCCGGCGCGTCGACATAAGCGCCCGAGATCGCGATCAGGAGGCGGAAGGCCAGAAGCACTTCGGCCAAGGTGATGAGCAGAAACGGGGTGAGCGAGGCGCGCCGCGCGCTCCAGGTCGCGGCGATGCCTGCCGCCGCGGCAAACGCCAGGAACGGCCATGTGATGAGCCCGAGCACGCCGGCGTCGCGCGCCAGGCGATCGAGGCGGAATTCCGCGCTGTAGGAACTGCCGAGAGTGAAGTGTTCGCCGAATGCGACGTTCCTGGTCTGCCCGCCGCCGACCACGGTGAAATAGGGCGCGAGCGCCTTGGCCTTACGGTCCGGGTGCAGCAAGACGCGACCGAGCGCGGTCTCCGCGAGCTGGCCGCCGAGCGAGCGGAACTGCAACGTCGAGTCGCCGACAAAGGGCCGGCCGGCATTGCGGTCGTTGTCGATCGGCAGGACGACATCGCCGTCCGGCTTGGCGGCGAGGACCTTTGCGATGGCGCCCGCCGGAAGCTGCAAATCCTCGGGCGTGTCGTAGGCGACGACGAGGGCGCCGTCGAGCGTGAGCCGCGCCGTGACGCTGCGCCGTTCGACGACGCGGCTGGGGCGATCGTGCTCCTCGGCGACGCCGCCCGGCGTGTAGTCGGCGCGGTAGAGATGGATCCGTAGCGCCGGCCCGCCGCGCGTCAGGACCGCGTCGGGCGCGCCGCTACCCGTGCCGTCGAGGAACATCCCGTAAAGGCGGCTCGCGAACAATCCGCCGTGCCGGAACAAAAAAGCGGTCACCGGCAAGCCGTCGCCCTGCAAGGCATCGGTGCAGGCCGCGCCAGCGGCCGCGAAACTGCGCAACGGATAGATGCGTTGCGACGGGCCCCAGGACACCAGCGAGCCGCGCTCTTCCATGCGCGGCAACTGGGCGGTTGGGTCGCCCGCGAGCGCCAGCCTGTCGCCGTCGACCGGCAGCCTGACGCGGCACACCGCGGCGCAGCCGCGCGGACAGAACATCTCGCCTTCGCGCACCGCGCGCTCGCCAGCAAAGCGCAACGGCACGCCGAAGAGGCGCGCGGTCCAGTCCGGTTCGGCGCTCTCGAACGCCACCGCGCCGGCGAATTCGCCGCGCAGCGGGCGGGCGACGACGAGGCCGACTTCGCGATCGGAGATCCGGTGCAGCGTGATCAGCGACCCCGGCAGGTCGCCGACCAGAAGAAAATCATGCGCGCGGTCGCCGCCGATGCTGGCGCCCTCGATGGCGTCGGGCGTGAGCTTCACCGACACGGCGGAGAGCCGCAGATCGCCGAAGCGGCCATCGGTCTCCGCCGTCCAGAGCTGTGTCGCGATGAGGAGCGGCGCGATCGCGCCCGCCGCGATCACAAAAGCGGTGCGCGGCCGGCTTTCGGCATCGCGCCAGCGTGCCGCCGCCGCAAGCAGGCAGGCAAGCAGAAGCAGCAGAACCGGAACGGCGAGCACGCTTTATCCTTCCGGCGCGCGGACGCGGTCGTCGTGATGATGGGATTCGAACGTCGTGCGATAGGTCTGCCGCCAGCGGCGCAGCGCCAGCAGCAGGATGATGGTGAGCGCGGCCGCGACGCCCAGCATCGCCAGCACGAAGGCGAGCGACGTGCCGGTGTTGAGCCGCCACCAGGCGTCGAACACGTCGGCGTCGGACAGCCAGCCGCGGTTGTCGAGCACCACATCGTACAGCGCCACGGCAAGGCCGGGATTGCCGTCGCGGACCTCGTCGGCTCGGCCGAGCAATTCCGCCGCGAGAACCCGGGCAACTGCGTTCTTCCAGGCCATGAACAAGGTGGGATCGGACCAGGACCAGGCCGGATCGCTTTCCGGTTCCACCAGAGCGCCGTTGCCGAGGTCGGCCGCGAGCTTGGATTTCAGGATTCCCAGCTTCTGCAAATCCGCGAGTGCCGACTTGTCGACGCCGCCATCCGCCGCTTCCAATCCGGCGACGGCGCGCGCCAGCGCCTGCGCCTGCATCGCTTCGGCGTCGGCGCCGTCGAAAGCGAGGCGCTGCACCACATCGCGCTCGCCCATCAGCGCCGCGCGCAGTTGCAGATTGGCGGCCAGGATCGGATCGTCCGCCACCGACAGCGAGGAGAAAAGCGCCCGAGCCTCGGCATCCGCATCGCCGCGCGGCGCGGCTTTCGAAGGCGAGAGCAATTGCCGGCAGGTGGGGCTGACGATCGCGCCGCGCGCTGCCCCGTCGCCGCTGTTGCGCGCACCGATCAGTGCGACCAGCCGGTCGTTGCGGACGCTGCTCGTATCGAGCGGGACGAGGTTGGCCGGCCCGAGCGCGAAGCCGAAATCGGCTTGCGTCTTGCCCAAGGCGGCGGCGCGGCACGACGCCGTCAACGCCGCATCGAAGTCGCCGATGGCGTTTTGCCAGGCGCCGCGCGCGGCTTCGGCGAGGCCGAGCCCGTAAGCGGCCGAGGCTTCGATGCCGTCCAGGCGCTGCCTGCCGGCATCGTCGAGCGGCTGGGCGCTGCGTGCCACGGCGAGGGCGCCGGCGAATTGCGGCTCAGCGTCGGCGGCGTCGCCGGCCCACAGCGCCAGCAATCCCAGATGATAGGCGGTGACGCTGCGCACACCGCCGAGCTTGACCTCGATGGCGTGCAGCCGCGCGCGAAAATCCGCCACCTGGCCGAGAAACACGCGGTCGCGATGAATGCCGGGCGGGGCGCGATTGCCGATGGCGGCGCCGAACGCGGTGATCTCGCCGAGCAGCGTATCGAGCGCGGCATGGACCTCGGGATTGCTGACCCGGGCCATGCCCTTGAACGGCACGGCCGACCAGGGCGGCAGCCGCGCTTCCCAGAGGCCGTCGCGCAGCAGGACGATCTTCCCGATCAGCTTGCGTTCCACCTCGGTCTGGGCCGGAACGGCGACGGGAATCGTGGCGAGCGCGTCGGGCTCCGCCGTGAGAGGCCGCAAGAAGATGGCGCCGGTCGCGAGCAACAGCAGAACGCCGGGGATCAACGCCAAGAGCACGACGCCGCGCCGGTCGCGCGGTTCGAACGGGGCGTTCAGGCGGGCGCGCTTTTCGCCGCGTCCGTCGACGGCGGTGAACAGGACCCAGCCTTTGACGCGCTCGAGCAGGCCGCGGCGTTGCGCGGCGGCGCGCTGCGCCGGCGGCACCTTTACCCGGTCCTGCGCGGCTTCAGCGAGCATCGGGGAGTTCCTCGTCCCAGGCCGCGCGGGCGCGCAGCGCCCATAACGTTTCGCGCAACGACGGCAGCCAATCGAGCCCCTCGACCAGCGGCAGGACGAAGCGGTTCTTGCGCGCGAAGGTGCGCAGGCGGCCGCCGCGGGTGCGCCGCGCCGCGTCGCGCAGCCAGTCGAAATTGCGCTCCACGCCGCGCGGCGGATAGAGCGTCATGCTGGCGGCGCCAGTGAAGTTCGGCGGCAAGCCGGCGAAGCTGGTGAGGAAATCGGCGCGGAAATAGCGAAAGCTGCTCATCACTTGTGCCAGGAGTTTGGGCTGGCGCATCTGGGCGAGCAGGAGCGGATCGCGATCGAAGTTCGCCACGATCTGGCGCACGCGACCACGCTCGTCTTCGCTCAGCTCGCGCGTCTCGCCGCGCGCTTCCAGGCGCTTCTTCAAGACCTGGGTTTCGAGCGAGGCCATGGTTTCGTGCAGCCGGTCGGCGATGGAGAGGCCTAGCAGGACAGGCTTGCGGATGGCGCGGGCGCCGCGGCTGCGTTCGAGGAAGCGTTCCTCCGGCGGCATCTCCGCGATCGCTTTCGCCGCCGCTTCGATGTCGCCGTGACGGCCCAGCTTGCGCGCGAGCAGCCAGTCGAGCTTGGCGAACTGCACCATGGTGGCGACGACTTCCTGATAGTCCTTAGTCTCCAGATCGCCGATCGCGCCCTGGCCGCGCAATTCGTCGAGATACAAAGTCTTGTCGGCCTCGAGCAGCAGCAGATAGGCGTCGGCCGCTGCCATCAGGGCCAGCGTCTCCTTCGCCACCGCGTCGGAGAAATTGGCTTCCTTGGCGCGGCTGAAACGCTCGCCGGGGAGGTCGACGAGGATGAACGCATCCTTGGGCCGGCGCGGATGCGAGAACCAATAGGGCTGGATCTTGTTGGTGCGCTCGGCCTGCGCCTTGGGGCCGACGGCGGGCGTCACGCCGTAGCCGCGGCTTTGGAAGATGTCCTGCAGGCGCTGCGCCAACGCCGTCTTACCGCTGTAGGAGAAGCCGAACAGCAGGATGATCGGCGGCCGGTTCGATTGCTTGCAGAGCTGGAGCAGGTCGCGGAGGTTCTGCTGCTCGTCGCCGTCGACGCGTTCGGTGGCGACCGTATCGCGGCGGTAGCTGGGGGCGCTGCCGAACACGTCTTCGGGCCGCGGCACGTCGACGCCGCCCGCTAGACCCCTGCGTTGCCCGGCATCGCTCATGCTCTCGCGCCCCCAGCCGGCGTTCAGCGAAACAGCCTGGCGATTTGCACCGCCAGAAGCAGCGTCGCCGCCAGTTCGCCGGCGTTGCGGCGCGCGCTCAATCCGCGCAATTCCTTCGCGACGTCGTTCATGATGGCATGAACCTTTTCCCGCCCGCCAGATTCCAGCAACGCCCGGCCGAGCCCCTCGTGAAACGAGCGGGCCAGCACGCCATGATAGGGCCGCCGCGCCAATTGCCTAATCAGCGCGACCACCCCTTCGTCGACGCTGCGATCTTGGCCGCGCAATTGTGTCCATTTTTCGAGCATCAACCGTCCACTTTCCGCCAAGGCGAGATCGACGGGATCCTGGCCGAGGCGATCGGCGAGTTCCGTCGTCAGCCGACGGAAGGCGGGGAGATGCTGGGCCGCCCAGCGCAGCGAAAGATTGAGCTTTTCCGGGCGCCGCAGCACCTCGTCGGCGATCTTGGCGAGCGTCTGTTCGTTCACCATGAAGACGATGCCGCGCGCCAGAGCCAATTCGGCGGCGAAAGGATCGCGCGGGGTGCCCTTGCGCTGCACCGTCAGGAACCATTCGAGCTCGCCGACATAGGTGTCGAGGAACTCCGACGCTTCCTTGCCGGCATGCGGCACGGCGTCGGCGAAACCGCGCTGGAAGGCCTGCGTCGGCGCGATCCGGTTGTGCTCTTCGTTCATCGCGGCTGCGCCGCCGGCGAGCCATGTGAGCGCCGTGAGCGCCGTTTCGCGGTCGGTGAACAGCCGGCGCGCCAGGTTGAGCACCTTGGCGGCGATGACGCCTTCGGGATCGTCTTCCGCCGCGGCGACCGGGACGTTGACGATCTCGAGCAGGCGCTCGTGCTGATGCGGATAGCGGGCGTGGGCGGCGTCGAGCAGCGCGAACCATTCGCGGCGGCCGGGCGGGAGCGGCGGCGCGCCGACCAAGTGACGATCCTGGGTCAAGCGAATCGGGTGATAGCCCTCGAAGCGCGCCATGGGCACCGGCGGATCGTCTTCGGTGAACACGATCAGCCACGGCTTCTCGATCCCCCGCCATGCCGCCGCGCGGCTCCAGATCGGGACGGGTGACGAAAGACAGGCGCGCATTGGTGCGGCTGGCACGCTCGTAGAGCTGCAGCGCCGCCTCTTCGGTCGAGATGGTGGACGGCGTCATCAAGGCGGTGGGCCGGTCGCGCACGATATTGCCGATCTCGTTGAGCAGGTGAGACGACGGGCGCGGCAGCGGCGGCGGGATTTTCCAGATCAGCGCGTCGGGCGCGACGGCGGGCGCTTCGGGCGGCGGAAAGCTCCCCGCCAGCGCCGCAAGATGCGAGCGCACCGCCCAGACCTGCACTTCGTCGAGCAACAGGCCCCAGGTGATGCGGATCGCGCCGCGCTGGGCCTCGCCGACATGCTGGGTGGAGGCGAGCAGCCACAACCCGCTTTTGCCGAGGGGAAAGAAACTGAGATAGCGGCGGTCGAGCGGCGGCGCCGCCAGCGTCATCAGGGCGTAGTCGTCGAGCAGTTCGCGCGTCGCATTGTCGATCGGGGCGTGCGGCGAGTGCGACAGGATCCCGTAATTGCTTCCTTCGTTGCGCGGGCCCAGCACCACCCAGGGCGCTTCGATTTCGGCGAGGTGCGGCTCTCGCGCGGCGCTCAAGTCGAACCCGTCTTCCACAAGGCCCAGCGGAGCAGCGCCGCGCGGGCGGATTGCGAGCCCGATTGCAGGGCGTCGGGCTCGGGCGGACAGACCCGGTTCTGCGTCTCGCGGCAGGTCGCCGGCGCGCCGCCGGCGCAGGCCGCGATCGCGGCGAGATCGGCGAGGCCCTCGGCGGACACCAGCCCGGTCACCGCGACCGCGCGGCGCGGCGTGCAGAAGCGGTCGCCGATCTGGGACATCAGCATCTGCAAGGCGATGAGCTGCTTGCCCGCCCTGCCTTCGGTCATCAGCGCATCGGAGGCGCAGTTGGGCGAGCGGCCGCAGACGAGGGATTTCAAGGTCGGCCGCGCGTCGTCGGAGCCGGCGCGGCGGGCGAGACGCGGCTCGACCGCGAAGGGCTGCGCCGCCAGCCAGCCGCGCTCGATGGCGAAGTCGGCCGGAACGCGCGGCGCCGCTTGCGGCGGCGGGGCGGCAGGCGTGCTGGGAGCCGGCGTCGGTGTCACGGGCGGGATTGCGGGGGTGTTTTGCGGCGGAACTGAGACGGCAGCCGGCGGCGGCGCAGTGGCAACGGCGACCGGCGCCGACGGCTTGGGCTCGGCGACCGCGACAGGCCCGGGCGGCGGCGCGGTATCGGGCTTGAACAGCCGCTCGTAGTAGAGATTGCCGAGGCCGAGCGCGGTCAGCGCGATCAGGAGCAGCAGCAGCCAGAGCAGCCAGCGCGGCAGGACCGGGCCGCCGGGGCGCGGCGCGGCGATGCGCTCGTCGGCCAGGCTGGGCTCGGCCCGTGCCGGCAAGACGATCGGCTGCACGGTGGCGGCGCCGAGGCGCGGCTTGCCCTGATCCTCAATTCGGCCGACGCGCTGACGCAACTGTTCGAGACCGGCCACGACCTCGGACAGCCGACGGGCCAGTTCCGCGGAGTCTTCCGGCGGCGCCGCCGCCTTGAGCTTGGCCAGGGCGTCGTCGAGCAGCGCGGTGGTCTGGCGCGCGTGCTCCGCAGCCTGGCGCTCCAGGCGGTCGAGGGTGGGTTTGAGCCGTTCGGTCAAGACCGAATCGATCACGGCGCCGACCTGCTCGCCGACCTCGCGGCGGAAGGCCTGGCCGCCCTGGGCGGAAGCGATCTCGCCCAGAAGAAACTGCGCCAGTTCCTCCTTCAGGAGCGCAACGTCGTCGGTGTTCGCCACGTCATCACGCTCCTGCTGCGGCGCACACGATACTATAGGCGGCTTCGGTCTCCGCCACTTTGCGCGCGCCGCGGCGGACGGATGCCGGTTCGCGTCGCGGCGTGATACAGTCCCCATGATTTGAACAGTGGGGGCTTTTGATGTTTTTCGGCATTCCGGTCGATTCCTTCGTCTTCGTGCATACGCTGATCACGCTGGTGGCGATCGTAGCGGGCCTCGTCATGCTGTGGGGCATGCTGCGCAACGAAAGGATGGACTTGGTCCATACGATCTTCCTGCTGTTCTCGGTCCTGACCGCGGCTACCGGCTTCATCCTCCAGGTCACGCCGGTGACGCCGGCGGTGGCAACCGGCGTGGTGCTGAGCGTCGCGCTGGTCGCGGCGCTGGCGGCGCGCTACGGCTATCGCCTGGCGGGCTCGTGGCGCTGGATCTATGTCGTGGGCGCGGTGCTCTCGCTCTATCTCAACTGCTTCGTGCTGGTGGTGCAGTCCTATCTGAAGGTGCCGGCGCTGCACGCGCTGGCGCCGGGCCTGCCGCCGGCCGGACCGGTGTTCGGCGCGACGCAGGCCGCGGTGCTGGTCGCCTTCATCGTGGCGGGCTATTTCGCGGTGCGGCGCTTCCATCCACGGCCATGAAATAAATAAGGCGGACAATCGAACGGCGCGCGATGCCGAAAGGCTTGGGGCTGTGGGCGCGCGGACGATTCCGCCTTGGTCGCGGGCGACAGGCAGGCCGGTAAAAGACTCGTCCGAGTCGATCCGCACGGCACCTTCGCCCTACCGCCTCGGTCCCTTGCGGACTTTTCGAAGATTCCCCCGCGAGCGCCACGGCTGCTCCGCAAGAGATACCCACTTCTGAAGTTCGCGTGGGTGCGCACCAGCTTTTGCACCCCGACCTGTCTGTGCTCGCGCAATCGACTCTAGAAGGGCCCGATCCTCCGTGCTTACCGAAGAGAAATGGGCATGCACGCAATGCGTGTAAAGATGTGGATAAGCAATTTAATGTTGGAGCAAATTCGCGAATAGAGTCAGAGCGCACGCATGAGATGCGAGCGGTCGCAACGCGCACTTATCCACGATTGCCCATAATCTATATCGCTTGATGGGCGCGCGCGATGCCGTGGGAGCGTCAGACCGTGTTACTCTACCAGACGATCTTTCCGCAGATGGCGAACTGGCTGCCCGACGAGGAAGCAGCGCAGTTGCGGCTGGCGTTCGCGGGCGAGATGGAGCGGCTCAAGGGAGCGTAGTGGCGGTGCGGGGCGGCCGCCCCCTCCGTCTCGCTTCGTTCGACACCTCCCCCGCAACAGCGGGGGAGGATAATCGTGCGCCGGCAATCAGCCGTGCAGCTTCTTGGCGGTTTCCGCGATCCTGCGGCCCTGATAGCGGCGCCGACGAGTTCGTTCTCGCTCGGCTGGCGCTGGCCCTGGCCGCCGGCGATCGTGGTGGCGCCGTAAGGCGAGCCGCCCGTGATCTCGTCCAGCGTCATCTGGCCGGCGTGACCGTAATCGAGGCGACCACCACCATGCCGAAATGCAGGAGGTTGGTGATGATGGAGAACAGCGTCGTCTCCTGGCCGCCATGCTGCGTCGCGGTCGAGGTGAAGGCGCCGCCGACCTTGCCGTTCAGCGCGCCCTTGGCCCAAAGGCCGCCGGCCTGGTCGAGGAAGTTCGCCATCTGCGACGCCATGCGGCCGAAGCGCGTGCCGGTGCCGACGATGATGGCGTCGTAGTTCGCCAGATCCTCGATCTTCGCCACCGGCGCGGCCTGATCGAGCTTGTAGTAGGACGCCTTGGCGATCTCGGGCGGCACAAGTTCGGGCACGCGCTTGATGTCGACCTGGGCGCCGGCTTCGCGCGCGCCTTCGGCGACGGCCTGCGCCATCTTCTCGATATGGCCATAGGCCGAATAGTAGAGAACCCAGAATCTTGGGCATGTCAGTCTCCTTGTCTTGCGCTGTTGTGGGAAAGCTAGGGCGCAGCCACCGCGCCATCGCGCACGATCCTCGCGCGCCCTGGTCGAATCCTGCTCGGCGGGCCGGTCTCTAGGCGGCGTCGACCAGAACCAGTTCCGAGTCTTCGAGCGCCCTTGACGGTCAGCACCTCGACGTCCGTGATCGCGGCGCCGTCGCGGGCGTCGAGCTTGACGCCGTTGACCTCGACCGCGCCGGTGGCGGGCACGAGATAGCCGTGGCGGCCGGCGCCCAGCTTGTACGCGGTGACGTCGCCGGCCTTCAGCGTCGCCCCCAGCACGCGGGCATCGGCGCGGATCGGCAGCGCGTCATTGTCGTTGTCAAAGCCGCTGGCCAGCGCGATGAACTTGCCGGAACGGTCGCCCTTGGGGAACGGCTTGGCGCCCCAGGCCGGCGCGCCGCCATCCTTGCGCGGCAGGATCCAGATCTGGAACAGCGTCGTGGTGCCGGGCTCCAGATTGTATTCGGCGTGGCGGATGCCGGCGCCGGCGCTCATCACCTGGACATCGCCCGCTTCGGTGCGGCCCTGGTTGCCCAGGCTGTCCTTGTGCGTGATCGCGCCCTGGCGGACATAGGTCACGATCTCCATGTTGGCGTGCGGGTGCGGCGGGAAGCCGGAGTTGGGCGCGATCTCGTCGTCGTTCCAGACGCGGATGTCGCCCCAGCCCATCTTCTTGGGGTCGTAATATTCGGCGAAGGAAAAATGGTGCTTGGCGTTGAGCCAGCCATGGTTGGCGCCGCCGAGGCCGCCGAAGGGTCTTTTCTCGATCATGTCCATCTCCTCTGGACCGCCGCAGCGGCCCGATTTCCTGGGGTGTAGATATCGCGGGGCGATTGGATTAAAAATAGAAACCTTGGAAACCCATCGTTTCAGGAAGCGATATGGCAAAACTGCCCGATTTCGAAGGCCTCGCGGTCTTCGCCAAGGTGGTGGAGACCCGCTCCTTCGCCGCCGCGGCGCGCGAGCTCGCGCTGTCCAAGGCGACGGTGTCCAAGGCGGTGAGCCGGCTGGAGGGCAGGCTCGGCACGCGGCTGTTCAACCGCACCTCGCGCCGCCTGGCGCTGACCGATGCCGGGCGCCTGCTCTCGGTCCCCGCCGCCCGCATCCTGCAGGAGGCGGAGACGGCGGAGAACGAGACGCTGTCCCAGTCGGTGAACCCGCGCGGCCTGGTCAGGCTGGCGGCGCCGATGTCGTTCGGCCTGCTCGCGGTCGCGCCCTTGATGCCGGACTTCCTCAAGGCCTATCCCGAGGTGCAGGTCGACCTGCACTTAAGCGACGCGATGGTCGACGTGATCGGCGAAGGCTTCGATGCGGTGCTGCGCATCGCCACCCTGCCCGATTCGTCGCTGATCGCGCGGCGGCTGTGCAGCGTCGAGAGCATCCTGGTCGGGGCGCCGTCCTATCTCAAGGAGCATGGCCGGCCGAAGCATCCGATGGCGCTGGCCGAGCATGCCTGCCTCGGCTACGCCTATCTGCTCAACCCCGACACTTGGCACTTCGTGCACAAGAACGGCGAGACCGCGGTGGTGCATCCGAGCGGCGGGCCGCTGCGCGTCAACAATGGCGACGCGATGCTGCCGGCGCTGATCGCGGGGCTGGGGCTGGGCGTGCTGCCCGATTTCATCCTGCGCGAAGCGCTGGCGGACGGGCGGCTGGAGCGCGTGCTGCCGGACTGGTCGCTGCCATCGAGCGGGCTGCACTGGGTGACGCCGCCGGGCGGGCCCAAGCCGGCGCGGATCGAAGTCCTGGGCGAATTCCTGGCCGCGAAGCTGTCGCGTTCAGACGGACGCGCCAAGCGTAACCGGGATCAGCGCAAATAGCAGGGCGATGACCGGGGCGGCGAAACCGTATTGGCGGTGGTGCAGCAGGGTGGTCGCCGTCAGGAACATCACCAGCGCGCCGATTGCCAGACCGACCAGGCGGGCGGGCGGGAAGTAGAGGCAGACGGCGGCGACCAGCAGCAGCGAACCGGTGACCTCGCGGAAGCCGCGCGGATAACCCCAGCGGGTGTAGGTCTCTCGCAGTGCGCGCCAGCCGAGCAGATGCAACGCCGCCGTGACGGCGAACAGCACCGACAGGCCCGAGGAAAAGACAGTTGGCGAAACCAGCGTATGCACGGCGTTTGCTCCGACAGTTCGAGTCACATCGTGTTCGACGGAACAATCTTCAAGTGCGATGGCGGCGGCACTGTGTTGCGCGCAACGCAAATCCCATCGGCTTTGGGGCATTGTCGGGAAGGATTGTGGCCAATGCCTCGATTTCGCCGCGAAGCGAAAGCGTTGGGCCGAAGGCGGCGGGGAGGGGGGAACCGCGGCGCTTCGGCCCAACTTGGGGACGGTGACCTTGAAGGGATCCGTCCTTGTCTACGTCAACACACATAATCTCACGCGGCCCCTAAAGAAGGGGCTTTCAAGAAACGCAGGGTTTCGCAAAATGATCCCTCCCCTTGCGGCGACCGCTCCGCCTAAGGTGGAACGGCAATCGCGGGGGACGGGAATGGCAGAAGCGACACCGCACAAGCTGCAACGACCGGTCGACCGGGCGCGCGATCATGTCCGCGGCGGCTCGGCGAGGAATGCCGTCCAGGTCGTCGTCTACACCGACTATCTGTGCCCCTATTGCCGGCGGCTGCGCCACCATCATCGCCCGGCTCAGGCGCGCGGTGGGCGAGCGCCTCGCCTATGTCGTGCGCCAGTACCCCAACGAGCGCGCCCATCCCGGCGCCGCGTTCGTCGCCCGCGCCGCCGAGGCGGCGGCGCGCCAGGGCAAGTTCTGGGAGATGCACGACGCGCTGTTCGAGGCCGAGCCGCCGCTGAAGCCCGACACGGTGCGCGCCATCGCCAAGCGGCTGGGACTGGACATGGCGCAGTTCGAGCGCGACCTCGACGACCCCGGCGTGCAGGCGCGCGTCGACGAGGACCTGGAGGAAGGCAAGCGCAACGGCGTCACCGGCACGCCGTCCTTCTTCGTCGACGGGCTGCGCTATGACGGCGCCTGGGACTATCATTCCATGCTGGAGGAATTGCAGCGCCCGGTGGCGGCGCAGCTCCAGCGCTCGGCGCGGGCCTTCGCCAACCTGCCGGCCTCGGGCGGCTTGATGCTGCTGCTGGCGGCGGCCGCCGCCCTGCTGTGCGCCAATTCGGCGCTGGCGCCCGTCTATCACGCGATCATGGCGGCGCCGTTCGGCATCGGCACGCCGGGCAGCGTGCTGTCGCTGACCGTCGGCGAATGGTGCTCGGAAGGCCTGCTCGCCTTCTTCTTCCTGCTGGTCGGGCTCGAGATCCGGCGCGAGATGACGACGGGCTCGCTGACCGACTTCCGCGCCGCCGCCCTGCCCGCGCTGTGCGCCGTGGGCGGCGTGCTGGTGCCGACCGCGGTCTATCTCGCGCTCAACCAAGGTCCGACCGCGATCGGCTGGTCGGTGCCGACCGCGACCGACATCGCCTTTGCCCTCGGCGTGCTGGCGCTGCTGGGGACCGCGCGTGCCGGTAGGCTTGCGCATCTTCGTCGCGGCGCTGGCCGTGGTCGACGACATCCTGTCGGTGCTGACGCTGGCGGTGTTCTATCCGCGCGATTTCCAGATCGGCTGGCTGGCTTTCGCCGCCGCGGCGATCCTGGCGCTGTCGGTGCTCAACCGCTTCCGGGTCTATGCGATGTGGCCCTATGCGGTGGCGGCGACGGCGCTGTGGGTGGCGCTGCACGCCGCCGGCGTGCACGGGGCGCTGGCCGGCATCTTCCTCGCCGCCTTCCTGCCGACGCGGCCGGCGCCGGCGGTGTCGCCGCTGCTGGCCCAGGCCGCGACCGCGCTGGCGGCGCTGGACCATGCCGAGAACGAGGCGCGCGAGGCCGGCGGCGACGTGAAGATCGCCGAGGAACCGGTGTGGGAATGGGCGAGCCGCGCCCTGCTGGCGGCGAGCGACCGGCTGTTGTCGCCGGCCGACCGGATCGAGCACGCGGTGGCGCCGTGGAGCGCCTATCTCATCCTGCCGCTGTTCGCGTTCTCGGCGACCGGGGTCGGGCTGGCGCTCGATCTTTCGGAGCCGGGCTCGGACCGGGTGCTGGCGGGGCGTGATCCTGGGGCTCGTCTTCGGCAAGCCGATCGGGATCGGGCTGGCGGCGCTGCTCGCGGTCAAGGCCGGGATCGCGCGCATGCCGGCCGACGTCACCCTGCGCGGCTTCATCGGCGCCGCCTGCCTGTGCGGCATCGGCGACACGGTGGCGCTGCTGCTGGCCGACCAGGCGTTTCCCGCACGGCGACGATTCGGCGATCGCCAAGATCGGTGTTCTGATCGGCTCGGTGCTGGCGGCGGCGCTGGGCGCGGCGATCATCGCGGTCAAGCCGCTGACCCGGCCGCAGACCGACGCGGGCCTGACACATTGGGAGAACGACATGAGCAGGGAATTCGACCGTCATCGTGTTCGGGGCGACCGGCTACACCGGGCGGCTGGTCGCGGAGCATCTGGCGCGGACGGCGCCGGCCGGCGTGCGCTGGGCGATGGCGGGGCGGGCCAAGGACAAGCTCGCGGCGGTGGCGCGCGAGATCGGCGCCGAAGTGCCGCTGGTGCTCGCCGATGCCGACGATCCCGCGTCGCTGGAAGCGATGGCGGCGCGCGCCAAGGTGGTCATCACCACGGCGGGGCCCTATCAGCTCTACGGCTCGAAGCTGGTCGCGGCCTGCGCCAAGACCGGCACCGACTATGTCGACCTCACCGGCGAGTCGCATTGGATCGCGCAGATGATGGCGGCGCATGAGGCCGCGGCCAAGGCGAGCGGGGCGCGGCTGGTGTTCTCCTGCGGCTTCGACTCGATCCCGTTCGATCTCGGCGTCTGGTTCGCGCAGGAGGAAGCGAAGAAGAAATTCGGCGCCTATGCGCCCAGGGTGCGCGGGCGGATTCGCGGGATGGTCGGCGGCTTGTCGGGCGGCACGCTGGCGAGCGGCCAGGCGACCATGGCGGCGGTGCAGAAGGACCACGCCGTGATGGCGGTGCTGGGCAATCCCTTCGCGCTGACGCCGGGCTTTGCCGGCGCCGAGCAGCCCGACGGCAACACGCCCTATGAGGACAAGGTCACGGGGTCGTGGGTCGGGCCGTTCATGATGGCGGGCATCAACACCAAGGCGGTGCACCGCACGAATTTCCTGCTCGGTCATCCCTGGGGCACCGGCTTCAAGTATGACGAGATGCAGATGCTGGACGGGCCGCCCAAGGCCGGCAGCGCGGCGGCGGCTTCAGCTTCGACACCTCGCTCAAGCCCGGCGAGGGGCCGAGCAAGGAAGAGCGCGACGCCGGCTGGTACGACATCCTGTTCATCGCCGAGACGAGCGACGGCCGCACCCTGCGCGCCGCGGTGAAAGGCGACCGCGATCCCGGCTATGGCTCGACTTCGAAGATCCTCGCCGAGGCGGCGCTGGCGCTGATCGGTGTGCCGCACGGCACGACGCCGGGCGGCTGCTGGAGCCCCCGCCGCCGCGATGGCGCCGACGCTGCTGCAGCGCCTGCCGGAACGCGCCGGGCTGACCTTCGCGGTCGAGGACTAGGCGGCGCTACGAAAGCAATAGCAGCCGGTAACCGACTCCGGGCTCGGTGATCAGCACATTGGGCGTTCCGTCGGGCTCCAGCTTCTGGCGCAACTGGCGCATGAGGACGCGCAGATATTGCACGTCCTCGACATGCGCCGGCCCCCACACCTCGGTGAGGAGCTGACGGTGGGTCACCACCTTGCCGGCGTGGCCGACCAGGAAACGCAGCAAGGCGTATTCCTTCGGCGACAGGTGCACCTCGGCCTCGCCCAGCTTCACGCGCCGGGTGACGAGGTCGACCGTCAGCCGTCCGGTGTGGAACACCGGCGCTTCGCCCGTCGTCTGCAAGCCGTGGCGCAGCGCCGCCTTCAGGCGCGCCAGCAGCTCGGCCATGTCGAACGGCTTGGTGACGTAGTCGTCGGCGCCCATTTCGAGCGCCCGGACCTTGCCGTCGACGTCGCTGCGCGCGGAGAGCACCACGACCGGGGTCAGGCGCCGCGGCGCGGATATGTTCGAGCACGGCAAAGCCGTCCCGGTCGGGCAGGCCGAGATCGAGGATGACGGCGTCGGGGTTTTCCCCGCGCGAACAGCTTGAGCGCTTCGGCCGCGGTGGCGGCCTCGATGCAGGCATAGCCGTGCGGCGGCAACCCGGCGCGCAGGAAGCGCTGGATCTGCGGCTCGTCGTCGACAATGAGAATCTTCGGCAGTCTATTGGCCATGGCGGTTCACTGCGGCGCTGCCGACGGTAACGACACCGTCAGCACGGCGCCGCGCCTGTCGGTTCGGTTCGCGGCGTCCAGCGTGCCGCCGAAGGCCTCGACGAAGCCGCGCGCGACGGCAAGGCCGAGGCCGGTGCCGGCGATCCTGCTGTCCGACGCCTTGGCACGATAGAACTTGTCGAAGATGTGCGGCAGCGCCTCGGGCGGGATGCCGGGACCTTCGTCCGCGATCCTGAGCAGGACCCGGTTGTCCGCCGCCTGGGCGGTGAGGGCGATCGTCGACCCCAGGGGGGCATATTTGGCGGCGTTGTCCAGAAGATTGACCAGCGCCTGCTCGAGCAGGAGCGGATCGACCGTCACCGGCGGAAGATCGGGGGGGACGGCGAGGACGATGCTGTGGCCGGCGAGGAGGCGGGAGAGCCGCTTGAGGGCGGCGTCGACGAGTTCGCCGACCTCCGCCGTCTCGCGCCGGGCGCCCAGGACCCCCGGCCTCCAGCCGCGACATGTCGAGCAGATTGCCGACGAAGCGGTCGAGCCGCTCGGCCTCGTCGCGCACGGTGGACAGCAGCTCCTGGGTCCGCTCGGCATCGTAGAGATCGCGGTTCGACAGCAGCGTCGTGGCGGCGCCCAGGATCGAAGCCAGCGGGGGTGCGCAGATCGTGGGACAGCGAGGTGAGCATCGCGACCCGCAGCTTGTCGGCCGCGACATGGACCTGCGCCTCGTCGATGCGCTCGACCAGTTCGGAACGCTCGATCGCCAGCGCCGTCTGGTCAATCAGCGCGTCGAGCAGGCGGCGCTCGTCGGGCGTGAACAGCGCCTTGTCGTCCAGCCTTTGCAAGCCAATCACCCCGACAAGGCCGACGCCCGTGCGCATCGGAAGGAACAGCCGCTTGGTGCCGGGCAGCGTCTCGGCATTGCGTCCCGCCGGCTTGCCGCGCTCCCAGCACCAGGTGGCGGCGGCGTAATCCTGCGCGTCGATCTCGTCTTCCGGCGGATAGCCGATGCGGATCTCCAGGCGCCTTGTCCTGGGATCGGGCAGGAGGATGACGACGTTGACCTTCAGCATCGAGGAAATCTGGAACGCGACCGCCCACAGGATGTCGTCGAGCCGGGCGATGGCGGCGAGCTTGCCGGTGAAGCGGTAGAGCTCGCTGGCGATCGCGGCCCGCGCCGCGGCGAGATCGGCCTGGACGCGGACGCGCGCCGCGAGGTTGCCGGCGGTGATCGCGACCACGAGCAGGACGGCGAAGGAGAGGAAATTGTTGGGATCGGCGATGGCGAAATTGTAGAGCGGCGGCAGGAAGAAGAAATTATAGGTGAGCCCGGCGAGGAACGCCGTGAAGAGCGCGGGCCTGAGCCCGAACGAGACGGCGCTGAGCAGGACCGGTATCAGAAACAAAAGATCGATGCTGCCGAGGGCCCGCGGGAGGATCGCGGTGAGCGCCCAGGCGGCGCCGGACGTGGCCGCGACGGCCAGGCTGCTCAGGCCGTAGTCGCGCCAGGCGCGGGGATCGGCGCCGCCCCCCGTCCGGACCGATTTCGGCGCCACGACGTCGCCTTCGGCGAGGACCGCGGTGACGCTGATCGCGCCGCTTTCGCGCATCAGGTCGCGGACGACCGAGCCGTGCAGAAGCTCGAACCAGCGCGAGCGCTCGGACTTGCCGATCAGGATCTGAGTGACGTTATTCTTGCGGGCATAGTCGAGAACGGTAAGTGCGCGATGTCGCGGCCCGGCAGCGTCATGGCCTCGGCGCCCAGGCGCTGGGCAAGGCGCAGCGTGTCGGCGACGCGGTCCTTTTCGACTTCGCTGAGACCAAGATGGCGGGGGACTTTCGACGTAGAGCGCGGTCCAGCTCGCCTTGAGACTGTCGGCCAGCCGCCGGGCGCGGCGCATCAGCTCGGCGGCGGAGGGATGTTCGTTGACGCAAACCAGGATGTGCTCGCTGGCCGGCCAGGGCCCGCCGATGGCGTGCGCCTGCATGTAATCGGTCATGTCGCGGTCGACGCGCTGCGCCGTCTTGCGCAGGGCGAGCTCGCGCAGCGCCGTCAGGTTGCCGGGCGAGAAGAAATGGCGCAGGGCGCGCTCGGCCTGCGCCTTGACGTAGACCTTGCCCTCTTTGAGGCGCTGCAGGAGATCGTCCGCCGTGGTGTCGACCAGCTCGATCTCGTCGGCCTGGTCGAGCACCGCGTCGGGCACGGTCTCACGCACCCGGATGCGCGTGATCTGGGCGATGACGTCGTTCAGGCTTTCGATGTGCTGGATATTGACGGTGGTGTAGACGTCGATGCCTGCGCCGAGCAGTTCGGCGACGTCGAGATAGCGCTTGGGGTGGCGGCTGCCTTCGGCGTTGCTGTGGGCGAGTTCGTCGACCAGTGCCAGCTTGGGACGGCGTTGCAGGATGGCGTCGAGATCCATCTCGAAGATCACCCGCCCCTTGTAGAGCGAACGCTTTTTCGGGACGGCTTCGAAGCCCTTGGTCAGGGCGTCGGTGTCGACGCGGCCATGGGTCTCGACCACCGCGATGACGACGTCGGTGCCGTCGCGGCGGCGCTGCCGCGCCTGGGTGAGCATCTCAAACGTCTTGCCGACGCCCGGCGCGGCGCCGAGGAAAATCTTGAGCCGGCCGCGGCCTTCCTTGTTCGCCTGTTCGAGCAGCGCCTCCGGCGATGGACGATCGTCAACCCTGGCCATGCCGCCAGACTAGCTCAGCGCCCGCCGGCTTGCATGGCGTCCAGCGCCAAATTGAGCTTGAGGACATTGACGCGCGGCTCGCCGATCACGCCGAGGAAGCGCCCCTCGATATGGCCGGTTACCAGCTTGCGCACCGCGTCCTGCGGCAAGCCCCGCGCCTTGGCGACGCGCGGGACCTGGAAATAGGCGCCGGCCGGCGTGACGTCGGGGTCGAGGCCGCTGGCCGAACTGGTCACCAGATCGACCGGCACCGGCACGCCGGGATTCTCCTTCTGCAGCGTGGCGGTATCGGGCCGTGACCCGCGCGATGAGCTTCTTCGAGGTCGGTCCGAGATTGGAGCCCGACGAATTGGCGGCGTCGTAGCCGTTGCCGGCGGCCGAGGGACGGCCGTGGAAATATTTGGCGCTGGTGAACGCCTGGCCGAGCAGTTCGGAGCCGATCGTCTTGCCGCCCGCCGTGACGAGGCTGCCATTGGCCTGGTGCGGGAAGAGGAGCTGGGCGAGGCCGGTCATGCCGAGCGGATAGGCGAGCCCGGTGAGGAGCGTCATGAGAACGAGGAGGAGGATGGCGGGGCGGATTTGGCGGACCATGGCGTGCTCCTTCAGACCAGACCGGTCGCGGTGATGAAGAGGTCGATCAGCTTGATGCCGGCGAACGGGATGAGGATGCCGCCGAGGCCGTAGATCAGCAGGTTGCGGCGCAGGATGGTGGCGGCGCCGACCGGACGATAGGCGACGCCGCGCAGGGCGAGCGGGATCAGGGCGACGATGATCAGCGCGTTGAAGATGATCGCCGAGAGGATCGCGCTCTCAGGCGAATGCAAATTCATGACGTTGAGCGCCTGGAGCTGCGGATAGAAGGCGAGGAACATCGCCGGGATGATCGCGAAATACTTGGCGACGTCGTTGGCGATGGAGAAGGTGGTGAGCGCGCCGCGCGTCATCAGGAGCTGCTTGCCGATCTCCACCACTTCGATCAGCTTGGTCGGATCGCTGTCGAGATCGACCATGTTGCCGGCCTCGCGCGCCGCCATGGTGCCGGTGTTCATCGCGACGCCGACATCGGCCTGGGCGAGCGCCGGCGCGTCGTTGGTGCCGTCGCCGCACATCGCGACCAGCTTGCCCTTAGCCTGCTCGTCGCGGATCAGCTTGAGCTTGGTCTCGGGCGTCGCCTGCGCCATGAAGTCGTCGACCCCGGATTCGGCGGCGATGGCGGCGGCGGTGAGCGGGTTGTCGCCGGTGATCATCACGGTGCGGATGCCCATCTTGCGCAGCGCCGCGAAGCGCTCCTTGATGCCGCCCTTGACGATGTCCTTGAGATGGATGACGCCGAGCAGCGTCCCGTCGCGGGCGACGGCGAGCGGGGTGCCGCCCGACTTGGCGATGCGCTCGGCCAGGCTCATCAGTTGCTGGGCGGTTTCCGGGCCGACGGCCTGGAGCGCGGCCGCCAACCGCGCCGTCCTTGCCGGCGGACGCCGGGATGCCTTTCTGCGCCCGGACATAGTCCAGCACCGCGTCGACCGCGCCCTTGCGGATCGAAGAGCCTTCGACGTCGATGCCGCTGATGCGGGTCTGCGCCGTGAAGGGAATGAAACGGGCCGCCAGCGCCGACATCTCGCGGCCGCGGATGGCGTATTTCTCCTTGGCGAGCACGACGATGGAGCGGCCTTCGGGCGTCTCGTCCGACAGCGAGGCGAGTTGCGCCGCGTCGGCGAGATCGCGCTCGCCGACGCCGGGCAGGGCGAGGAATTCGGTGGCCTGGCGGTTGCCGAGCGTGATCGTGCCGGTCTTGTCGAGCAGCAGCGTGTCGACGTCGCCGGCGGCCTCGACGGCGCGGCCCGACATCGCGAGGACGTTGAAGCGGATCAGGCGATCCATGCCGGCGATGCCGATCGCCGAGAGCAGCGCGCCGATCGTGGTCGGGATCAGGGTCACGAACAGCGCCACCAGGACGAGAACGCTGATCGAGCCGCCGGCATAGGCCGCGAAGCTGGGGATGGTGGCGACGGCGAAGACGAAGATCAGCGTCATGCCGGCGAGCAGGATGTTGAGCGCGATCTCGTTGGGCGTCTTCTGGCGCTCGGCGCCTTCGACCAGCGCGATCATGCGGTCGATGAAGGTGGCGCCCCTGGGCAGCGGTGATCTTGACCTTGATGTGGTCGGAGATGACCTGGGTGCCGCCGGTGACGGCCGAGCGGTCGCCGCCGCTCTCGCGGATGACCGGCGCGGATTCCCCGGTGATCGCCGCCTCGTTGACCGAGGCGACGCCTGCGATCACTTCGCCGTCGCTGGGGATGAGATCGCCGGCCTCGACCAGCACGACGTCGCCGGGCTTGAGCCGGGTGGCGGGGACGAGCGACCAGGCGGCGCCGTTCCTGTCGTAGAGCTTGGCGGCGGCATCGGTCTTGGTCCGGCGCAGCGAGGCGGCCTGCGCCTTGCCGCGCCCTTCCGCCACCGCCTCGGCGAAATTCGCGAAGATCACGGTGAACCACAGCCACAGATTGATCTGGAACGCGAAGCCAGATGCGGCGCGCCGTCGCGAGGTCGCGGACGAACAGCACCGTCGTCAGCGCCGCGGACGACCTCGACCACGAACATGGACCGGATTGCCGATCATGTGGCGCGGGTCGAGCTTCAGCACCGAATCCCACAGCGCGGGGAGCAGGATATTGGATCGGTCATGGTGGTTGCGGGCGAGCTCAGGATGCTTGTTCCTTAGAACGCGTTGCCGGCGAGCATCGCCAGATGCTCGACGATCGGCCCGAGCGCGAGCGCCGGGAAAATAGGTGAGGCCGCCGACGATCAGGATGACGCCGACGACGAGGCCGACGAACAGGCCGCCATCGGTCCGGGAAGGTGCCGGCGGAGGGCGGCACGATCTTCTTGGCGGCGAGCGCGCCGGCGACGGCGAGCATCGGCACGATCATCAGGAAGCGGCCCATCAGCATCGCGGCGCCCAGCGTGACGTTGTAGAACCAGGTGTTGGCGGTGAGGCCGGCGAAGGCGCTGCCGTTGTTGCCGGTGGCGGAATCGAAGGCGTAGAGGATTTCGCTGAAGCCGTGCGGGCCGGCATTGAGCGGCCCGGCGAGGCCCGCGGGCAGCACGACGGCGAGCGCCGTGAAGCCGAGGATCGACAGCGGCAGCACCAGGATGGCGAGCATCGCCATCTTGACTTCCTTGGCCTCGATCTTCTTGCCGAGATATTCCGGGGTGCGCCCGACCATCAGACCGGCGACGAACACGGAAATGACCGCGAACAGCAGCATGCCGTAGAGGCCCGAGCCGACGCCGCCGAAGATGATCTCGCCGAGCATGATGTTGAGCATCGGGATCAGGCCGCCGAGCGGCATCAGGCTGTCATGCATGGCGTTGACCGCGCCGCAGGAGGCATCGGTGGTCACGGCGACGAACAGCGCCGAGTCGGCGATGCCAAAGCGCACCTCCTTGCCCTCCATGTTGCCGCCGGCCTGCAGGGCGCTCGCGGCCTGGTCGACATGCAGCGCGGCGAAAGCCGGGTTGCCGGGAGCCTCGGCGGCATAGACGACGGCGACGCCGGCGAGGAAGAGAATCCCCATCACCGCGAAGATCGCCCAGCCCTGGCGCTGATTGCCGACCATGCGGCCGAACATGTTGGTCAGCGCCGCGCCGAGCGCGAAGATCAGCACGAGCTGGACGAGATCGGTGACGGCGTTCGGGTTTTCGAAAGGATGGGCGGAATTGGCGTTGAAGAAGCCGCCGCCATTGGTCCCGAACATCTTGATCACTTCCTGGGAAGCGACCGGGCCCTGGGCGATGAGCTGCTTGGCGCCGTCCAGCGTCGCGGCCTCGGTATAGGGCAACAGGTTCTGCGGCATGCCCTGCCACACGAAGAACAGGCCGACGACGACGGAGACCGGCAAGAGGACGTAGAGCGTGCAGCGGGTCAGATCGACCCAGAAATTGCCGATCGTCCTGGCCGAGCGGCGCGCGAAGCCGCGCACCAGGGCGACCGCCAGCGCGATGCCGGTGGCGGCGGAGACGAAATTGTGCATCGTCAGCCCCGCCATCTGCACCAGATAGCTCATCGTCGTCTCGCCGACATAGGACTGCCAGTTGGTGTTGCTGACGAAGCTGATCGCGGTGTTGAACGCCAGATGCTCGCCGACGGCGGGGAAATGCTGCGGATTGAAGGGCAGCACGTCCTGGAGCCGCATCAGCCCATAGAGGAACACGAAGCCGGCGATGCTGAAGGCGAGCATGGCGACGGCGTAGGTCACCCAATGCTGCTCTTCCTTCTCGTCGACGCCGGCGACGGCGTAGAACAGGCGCTCGATCGGGCGCAGCAGAGGCGAGAGGAAGGTCCGCTCGCCGCCGAACACCTTCGCCAGATAGCCGCCGAGCGGCCTGGTGATGGCGATGACGATCACGCCGAACAGCGCGATCTGGATCCAGCCGTTGACGGTCATCAGAACTTCTCCGGGCGGATCAGGGCATAGACTAGATAGCCGAGCAGGAAGAGCGTCACGACGGCACCGAGGGCATAGTCGAAGGTCATGGCCGGCCTCCTAGAGACGGTCGCAGGCGACCGCATAGGCGATCGAGAGGAGGAAGAAGCCGATACCGGCGACGACGAGTATTGCATCGATCATGTGGGGCTGCTCCAGGCGCGGCGCGCCGTCAGGCTAACGCGCGTGATTTGCCGGCTATAGTTTGTTTCTACCGCGACCGATGTTGCGGACGAGAAAAACGCAGGCCTGATTAGGCCCGTCCGCCGTAAAGGTTCGAGAGCGAAACGGCCTCGCCGGCATAAGAATTTCATAAGAACCTTCGGGACTCACGGAACCGGGACGAGCGCCGTCACCGCGAACACGAAGACCGCGACGCCGGCGAACAGCGCCACCACTTCGGACAGCACCTGCCGGGGCGCATTGGCGGGATCGGCCGCCGCTTCGCCGGGCGCGCGCAGCACGTCGGGGAGAAAATCGTCGTCGCCGCGCGGCACCACGCGCAGCCGCAGCTTCGGCGGCCGCGCCGCGCCGTTGAAATCGAGAACCTGGGACATCGTTCGCACTCACTTTGCCGGCGCCGTCCGCCGCTGCGCGACGGCGCCGTGGCCCAGAGATAGGCGGCCGGGGCATAAAAATTCCATGCGGAAACGCGGCGGCGGCGCGAAACACATCGAATACTTATGCCGCCGCGCCTAACTGTCGCCTGCCATGAAGCGCAACGAGTCCGAGCCGGTTTCCGTCTTCGCCTGCCTGGCATTCCCAGCGATGGGGTGCGTGCCGCTGTCGGCGATGGCGACCATCGGTTTCGCCGGCCGTTCGGCCCGCGCGCCCGGCGTCACAGATGGAGCAACCCTTGAGTGCAAGAACCGCGCGTCTCGCCCCGACCCGACATTGCGAGCCGGCCATCGCCGCCGCCTATAACCAGGCCGGCGACAATTACCTGACCCTATGCCGACGGCGATCCCCGCCGGCTCTATGCCTTCGACGGCCAGTATGCCTATGGCGACCGCACCGTGTGGGAGACCCTGTTCGCCAAGCTGTGCGCGATCCGCGCCACCGGCGCGCGGTCGATCCGCATCCTGGACCTCGGCTGCGGCCCCGGCACCTGGCTGCGCCGCCTCGTCACCCGCGCCATCGGTTTCGACCGCATCACGGCGCGCGGCTTCGACATCGCCGGCGACCAGGTCAAGCGGGCGCGCGCGCTCGCGGCCGACCTCGCGGCCTTGCCCGGCGTCGCCCTCACCTTCGAGATCGGCGACATCTTCGAGCCGTTCGCCGAGGCCGACGCCAGCGTCGACCTGACGCTCTGTCTGTGCGGCGTCCTCAACCATCTTCCGGCCGCCGAACTGCCGCCGGTCTTCGCCGAGATCGCGCGCGTGACCGCGGGCTGTTTCGTGACCACGGCGCGCACGGTCGGCAGCACTCCGTCGGTCTATGTCGAAGCCCTGCCGCAGGCGCGCCGGTTCCGGCAAGACAACCGGCTGAACCGCCTGGACGTCGAATTCCAGAACGGGCGGCGGATCTCGCTGCCGTCGCACCTGTTCAGCGCCGCGGAATTGCGCACGCTGGCGGCGCCGCATCTGGCGGTCGAAGACCTCCGCGGACTGGACCTGTTCCATGGCCGGTTCGCCGGCGATCCGCGCTGGAATCCGGACTGCGCCGGCAACGCCGCGTTCGCCCGGCACCTGGAGCGGCTCGAAAAAGCCTATTGCCGCAACCCGGAATTCCTCGATCACGCAACGCATCTGCTGCTCGTCGCAAGGGCCAAGGGCGCGGCACGGAGTGGCATCCGAAGCTGACCTAGCCGAAGGTGAAGGCGAAGGCCTGCACGCCGGGGTCGAGAAACTCGATCGCGAAGGTCCGGTCGGCGATCGGGCCGCTCTGGCGCACGAGCTGGTAGAGCCGCTGGCCGGTGATCGTGCCTTCGCCTTGCGCATCGGTATCGACACCGTGACTCGCGCCCGGCGCCTTGCCGTCGATCGTCACGCGAAAGCGGATCGGCTTGTTGCCCGGTCCGGGACCGAGCACGAGGTGCAGGTCGCGGGCGTGGAAGCGAAAGACGATCTTCCCGCCCGCCCGATCCGCCACCGCCATCTGCAGGCCGATCGTCCAGCGCCCGACGAGCCCCCACTGATTGAGAAACAGGGACGACGGCGTCTTGTACGTCAGCGATGCATCCTTGGCGATCGTGCCGGAGGCGAAACCCTCCGTCCGCGCGTAGCCGACATAGGTTTCCGGCGACTGCAGCTCGGCCAAGTCGGCGGCAGCCAGCGCGCCGCCGCTGCGCGGATCGACGATCCCGCCCGGCGCGTTCTTGTAGCCCGCATCTTTCAGCAGCTTCTGGATGACGCGTTCGGATTCGGCATATTCGCCCTCGCCGAAATGGTGATAGCGGATGCGGCCCTGCGCATCGATGAAGTAGTGCGCCGGCCAGTACATGTTGTGGAAGGCCTGCCAGATCTTCAGGTCGTTATCGAGCGCGACCGGATAGGTCACGCCCAAATCGCGCACCGCGGCCCGCACATTGTCGATATCCTTTTCGAAGGCGAATTCCGGGGCATGCACGCCGATCACGACCAGGCCGTGATCCTTGTACTTCGCCGCCCAGGCGCGGACATAGGGCAGCGAGCGCAGGCAATTGATGCAGGAATAGGTCCAGAAATCGACCAGCACGACCTTGCCGCGCAATTGCGCCGGGGTGAGCGGCGGCGAATTGAGCCACGCCGTCGCGCCGGCGAGCGAAGGGAACGTGCCCTCGCTCGGCAGGTCGCTTCCGGCCACGGCGGTGGTCGCGGCGGGCCGCCGGGGCAGCGTCTTGTCGACCAGAGCCTGTTCGAGGCCCGCCGTGCCGGCGAGCGACAGGCGGGTGAGGATTCCGGTGTCCAACCCGAACGCGATCGCGGCCACGCCGAGCAGCACGGCGACGCCGAGGCCGCGCCGGACCCACTCGCCGGCGCCCAGCGACTTCTTCATGAAGGCGAAGACGCGGCCGCCGATCAGGAGCGCGGCGGCCAGCGAGGTCGCGGCGCCCGCCGCATAGGCAAGGAGAAGAAGGGTCGTGCTGGCGCTGGCGCCGTTGATCGCCGCGCCGGTGAGGATGAGGCCGAGGATCGGTCCGGCGCAGGGCGCCCAGAGCAGGCCGGTCGCGACACCGAGCAGGAGCGAGCCGCCGATATTGCCGTTCGCGTCCGCCGCCGCCCCCGTCGTTGCGGCTGAGCCGGTTGCCGAGCGCGACGAGGGGGCGCGTCAAGCGGTCGGCAAGAGCATCCGACAGCAGCGTCAGCCCGAAGAAAGCGAGCAGCAACCAGCGCCGCGATGCGGCCGTACTGGTTGGCATGGATCGCCCAGCTCCCGCCGAGCGTCGCGAGCGTCGCGATGACGGCGAAGGTCAGCGCCATGCCGAGCAGCAGCGGCAATCCGGAGCGCAGGAAAGGCCGGTCGGCGCGCGCGAACACGAACGGCAAGACCGGCAGGATGCAGGGGCTGACGATGGTGAGGACGCCGCCGAGATAGGACAGAAGATACAGAATCAAGACGGCTCCTCCGGCGGTGGGGCGCTACTTCGCGTCGCGATCCGTTACAGGGCTATTGCGCGCGCTGGGCGCCGGCGACCAGCGCTTCGGCCTTGGCGAAGAGCGCCGGATCGATGGCGAGACCGGACGCGCCGGCGTTTTCCGCGAGCTGCTCGGGCCGGCTGGCGCCGACGATCGCGGAAGCGACATTGGGCTCGCGCAGAACCCAGGCCAGCGCGAACTGGGACAGTGTGCAGCCGGCCTCCCGCGCGAGCGGCTTCAGTTTCTGCACGGCCTCCAGCACGCTCGGCTGCAGCCAGGATTGGATGAACGATCCCATGCTGTCGCTGCCGGCACGCGAGTCGGCCGGGATTTTCGCGCCGGGCAGATATTTGCCCGAGAGCACGCCCTGGGCGAGCGGCGACCAGACGATCTGCGAGACGTGCTTTTCCCGGCACAGCGGGATGACTTTTTCCTCGGGCCGGCGCCACAGCAGCGAATATTGCGGCTGGCTGGAGACGAAGGGCTCGCTGCCGGCCACGGCAAACGCCGCCGCGATCTGTTCGGCGGACCACTCGCTGAAATCCGATATAGCGCGCCTTGCCCTGGCGGACGACGTCGCTCAGCGCGCGCATCGTCTCTTCCAGCGGCGTCTCGGGATCGTAGCGATGGCACTGGTAGAGATCGACGTGATCGACCCGCAGCCGCTGCAGCGAGGCGTCGATCTGCTTGAGGATCTGCGCCCGCGACAACCCCTTGTCGGTCGCGCTCATCGGGAAGAACACCTTGGTCGCCAGGACATAAGAGTCGCGGGGCCGCGCCGCCAGCGTCTCGCCGAGAAACGTCTCGGCGGCGCCGCGGCCATAGACGTTGGCGGTATCGATGAAATTGATCCCCAGCTCGAAGGCGCGATCGACACAGGCGACAGCCTTGTCGCGCTCGACGCCGACGCCATAGGTCAGCCAGGAGCCGAGCGAGATTTCCGAAACGTTCAGGTCACTGGCGCCGAGCTTGCGGTATTTCATGGTGTGCCTTTCCGGTGGATTTGCGTTTCGCGGTTAGGGCCGCGGTAGTGAAGCCTGCGGATCATAGCGTGATGTCCGCCCATATATAACGGGCTTCGGGACATGCCGGACCGGTGGGCGCCCGGATTCACGCCGATCCCACTGCGCCGTCGCAACGCTGTCTGTTCGCTGCAGGTGGGCAAGATTCGCCCGAAGGGCGTTATGTTCCGCCGGATATCATGCAGGGACCGACGGTCCATTCTGTGGAGAACCAGCCATGAGCGCAGTGCCGGCCGCGGATCGCCCTGAAAGCGCCGTGCGGAGCTTTGTCGCCAAGACGCATCAGCTCTTCATCGGCGGCGCGTGGCGGCCGGCGCGGTCCGGCGAGACGTTCGAGGTGATCGATCCCGCCACCGGCAAGGTCCTGTCGCGCGCCGCGGCCGGCGGTGCGGCCGACATCGACGCGGCGGTCGCGGCGGCGCGCCAGGCCTTCCAGTCCGGTCCGTGGTCGAAGATGCGCTCCGCCGAGCGCACCCTGCTCCTCAACCGCCTGGCGGACGCCATCGCGGCGCGGATCGACGAGATCGCGCTGCTGGAGAGCCTGGACGGCGGCAATCCGGTGAAGTCGGTGCGCCATGTCGACCTTGCCATGGCGGTCGCCAGCCTGCGCTATCACGCCGGCTGGAGCACCAAGCTGGCGGGCGAGACGCCGCTTGCCGCGTCGGGGGTGGCCGGCTTTTCCTATACGCTGCGCGAGCCGATCGGCGTGGCCGGGCTGATCACGCCGTGGAATGCGCCGTTCCTGATGGCGGTGAACAAGCTCTCCGCCGCGCTGGCCGCCGGCTGCACCTGCGTGCTCAAGCCGGCGGAGCTGGCGCCGCTCACCGCGCTTCTGCTGGGCGAGATCGTGGCGGAGGTCGGGTTTCCCGCCGGCGTCGTGAACATCGTCACCGGCCTTGGCAATGTCGCGGGCCAGGCGCTGGTCGATCATCCCGACGTGAACAAGATCTCCTTCACCGGCTCGACCCGCGTCGGCAAGTCGATCCTGCAGGGCGCGGCCGGCAACATGAAGCGGGTGACGCTGGAGCTGGGCGGCAAGTCGCCGGTAATCGTGTTCGCCGATGCCGACCTTGCGCGCGCCGGCGCGGCGATCGCGAACGAGATCTTCTTCAAGACCGGGCAGTTCTGCGCCGCCGGCACGCGGCTGTTCGTGCACAGCAAGGCGTTCGACGCGGTGGTTGCCGACATCGCGGCGCGGGCGCGGAAGATCAAGGTCGGCCCGGGCACGGCGCCGGACACCGATATGGGTCCGATCATCTCGCAGAAGCAGCTCGACCGCGTGACCGGGTATATCGCGGCCGGTTCGAGCCAGGGCGCGGAGATCGTCACCGGCGGCAAGCGGATCGCGGGCGACGGGTATTTCGTGCAGCCGACGATCCTCGCCAACACCAGGGCCGGCATGAGCGTGGTCGAGGACGAGATCTTCGGACCGGTGCTCTGCGCCATGCCGTTCGGAAACGAAGACGAATTGGAGGCGCTCGCCGCGATGGCGAACAACACCTCCTATGGCCTGGCGGCGAAGGTGTGGACCCGCGACCTCGGCACGGCGCACCAGATGGCGCGCAAGCTCCAGGCCGGCTCGATCATCGTCAACGGCGGCGGCGGCGAAGGCCCCCTGCCGTTCGGCGGCTACAAGCAATCGGGCCTCGGCCGCGAGAACGGGCGCGAGGGCGTGCTGTCCTATACGGAGATCAAGTCGGTCTCGATGGGGTTCTGATCGGGGACCGTCGCTGCCTAACGGGGTCTGCGAACGGTCATGCCGCTGTTGCCGGTGGCCTGCCACCCGAAGCCGCGAAGCGGCGTAGGGTGGCGCACCGGACAGGATGAAAGTGAGAACTGGTGTCTAGTTGCGCGGCGCAGGCAGACAAACGTGAGAAAGTAATGATTTGGAGTCGTGAGCTCACGGCCTCGCCCCAATCAACCGCACAAATACCAACCTATTCAATATCTTATCGAGTTTTGCGTCTTGAGGACATTATAACGAAGGGTGCATCGCGCCATTTTTGGAACTGAAACCCGCATCGGAATCCGAGATAGATTTAGATAACAAACGAAGCCGCGCTACGACCAAGGACACGCGATGAACGCAAAGAGTGGTTCCGCTTCTCTCAACCACAGTAGGATATCTGCTTAGCAGTCGGCGGCTTCCCCAAATTTGATTTGCGCCTTCACGTGATCCCCTCCCGCGAGCCGTCTTGGATAGCACCCTGGGTTGCAAAGACCGATGGTTGCCTACAAAGTACTCGAAAAAGGGAGGGGGCATGGGTGAACTTACAGAAATCTGGATGGAAATCGGTTCGTACAATCGATATGCGGAAACCAAGCTCGCCTTTTTCATTGGTTTAGTAGTCGCCGTCCTCAGCGTCATCAATTCAGCGTCCGGCCAACTACCCGAGCCCCTAGCTCTATTGCGAGGAGGAAATTCCGTTGTCAATAACATTGGCGCCAGCATAAGTCTGGCCTTCGCATTGCTTGCCGTCATGCCAGATTTGAATCCATCGCGACGGCTAACTTGGTTCATTCCAAAAAGAAAGCCCGACAACGTGTACTTCTTTATAAGCATAGCTAACTATTCAACAAGTAACGACTGGTTGGCCGCGACAGGAATTAAAGTATCTGACGACGAGAGGCCCAGAGCGCAAATGTTAGCGGAACAGGTGTACGTCAACGCTAGAATTGCTGCACGAAAGTTTCATCTATTGAGATACGCACTGCTTGTCTTGAGTGGAGGCTGGTGCTTGTCATGGCTTCCAGCTTGTTTTCTATAAGGCGTCGCGATGAGCGTCGTGGCGCAAGCGGAACCTGAACAATTCAAGAAGCTTCGAAGCTGGCTGGCATCACTGCCAAGTCAAATCGACTACGAGCGAGCCGAGGGGGTCATCTCCAGGCAGGAATTTCTGCAGCATGTTCGCGACATTGTTTCGCCACACGCGATTGTCGCTGTGTATATGCAAGATCATGGCGGCGATGACTGCTTCCTAACCTTGGCGTATGCTCAAAGCGTACAAAAAGAAAATTCGTCGCTTCCCCGAACGATCCCTCTAACTAAGGGTGTTGCAGCGCAAGACAATTTATTCTCATTCGATGAGGTAGATCTAACGCAATTTGCGCTTGATCGCGATTTCGATGACATCCTCTTTTACGTACTTTCCGAACGCCCTAATACTACGACTGAATTGTCATTTCGCGAAGATGATCTTGGCTTGGCGGTCGTTTTCGTCCCTGACCAATCCTTGCTCTCGTCACTTGCGAAGACTCAGCTTCGAATAGCTTGGAGGCTGTTTTCAATTGAGGCCGCGCGGTCTCGGTACAGGCGAAAGGCCCTCGCGACAGAGGCCATGCTCAAATCAATGGCGACGTCTGCGTCAAAGGACGAACTCTGCGATGTCTTAAATTGGTATTGCAGATCACACTCCGTTTATCTGTACGAAAGGTTTGGAAACTCGTATCGCATAACAGCTGCCAATACGGAAAACCAGCATCGAGGTAAGCTAGCGCCGCACTCTGTGGACAACAATAGCGTCGTCCAACTTTTGAAGCGTAACCACGCCCTAAGAAGTCACGTCTTTCCGAATTTTCTACCAGAGTCGCTCCGATCTATCGTCGAAGAATCCGCATGGATGATGCTGCCCTGCCTGGCCAACGCATCAGACATTATGTCTGCTCAGAAAACACAGCGATCTGAATATTTCTTGCTACTAGTGGGGAAGGAAAACACCGAGTATTTGGGCGAGGACTTCAGCAGAACCGACCTAAGTATTGCTCATACTCTTGCGTCGCTTCTTTCAAGCCACCTTCCGTATATCGGATTGTCGGAAAAATTTGCAGAAATTCACCGAGCCCTAGACCAGCGACAGTTAGGTGTTTTTGATCTGGCTTGGTATTCGAAATTGGCGCGGCAATTTCTTCCGAGCTTACATTTTGTTGGCATTTTTCCTGAATACCCAACTGCTGATACAGCGATTTGTGATCCAGGCCCCTTTCAAGTGCTCAGCGACTCAATGCCATTGTCGGATTCGCCGAGGCCCTTCGATGTGTGCTCCGGGCTAGACGAAGCTGGCGATGTTTTGAATTGTCTCGTGTTTCGCATCGCAACCGAGTATCGCTCTGAGCAAAAGCTCGTCTTTGCGTTCGACGATCAGTTCATTCCAGAACCACAAATGCAAATTCTCAATGTGCTGGTTGAGCACGCGAGGAATGAATCCAGTGCCAGTGACTTTCGAGAGTATCACATCGGTATGCAGGCTCAGATCAGACATGTGATCCGGGGATCCTTGTCGGCGGCCATCTCCGGAATTGAATTGGTCGCTAACAGAGTACGGCTGTATGCAAATTTGCCAACCAAACTCGCTCGGCTCTTTGATACGCCGACTATGCGAGACGGTATGTCTGACGCCCTACTTTGGCTCAACGAAGCATTCGCACTGGTAGAAGCGCCTCGATACCTGCTGGACAGTTTTGACAGTGCTTCAATCCGATGGTCCGACGTGGTACCTGCGACGGTTATCCGCTCGGTCTTAGACATCTGTAACGCTGAAGCTCGCAGAAGAGGTGTGCGTTTAGACTTTGAGCCGTCGGAAAAGGAAGCGACACATGCCGTATCTGCCGACCCAGAATTTATCAAGATAGTCATCTTCAATCTGATCGACAATGCGCTCAAATATTCATTTCAAGAACGATATATTCGAATCGAACTAAGGTTTACGGAGGCTCACTGGAGGTTTGAGGTGGAAAACTTCGGAGTACCCATTCGACCCGAGGATAGAAAGAGAATCTTCCACCCATTCGTCAGATCGTTTCGCCATCATTTGGCAAACCGCCGACCAGGAACAGGTCTCGGGCTGGCTGTTAATACGAAGATATTGATGGCTCACGATGAGGACATGGTATTTGACTATACGTCAGACCTAATCGCAGAAAGGCCGCCAACGGCGAAGACGATTTTTTTCTTTGAGCTAAGTCTCAAGGGTAAGGGTGAGGCAAAAGCGTGAGAATTGTTCATTTTGAAGATGAATGGGCTGGAGTTCGATCTATCGCCCATTGGCTGCATGATCGAGTCTTTCAGGCCCTCTCTCCCGCAGAGCAAGTTGAACTTGAGCTCAAGGAGGAGGAAAACTCGAAAGAAAAGGTGGTCGCAAAGATAACTGTATTCCTTAAAATAAAGGGAATTCAACATCAGGTGTTTGAATACCTTTTCGTCACAGACTTAGATATACTCAACGAACTAGTGACGAAAGATGACATCGTAGTTGTTGACATAATGCGCAGCGATAAGAAGGGTCGATTCGTTTCGATCCTCCGGGAACTTGAACCTATCTATCACCGAGATGGTTTCGACAAAGAAAGTTGGAGGTACTTTTCAAATTATCCGGAGAAAATTGCCGACACCAGCGAACTTCAGGGGTTCATGAAAAAGCAATTTAAGGAACTTGTTGAATACCTTTTTGAAAAAGTTTGGAGCGACTGGAAGCGGCAATGACCGAGGGCTGGTTCAGTTTTCAGCGTGACGGGGGCTCTGAACGACCCGATAGCTTTCAGAGTCCGGATCTCGATTATCTATTCCTCGAACGAGCGGACATCAAAATAAGCGCCGCGTGGTGCATTTCTTGTCGTGATCGGCGATTAATTTATTTTTGGGGCGATAGATCTGAATTCAACGACAAGACCGAAGTCACCGGGAGACTCGGATACTGCCTTAGAAAGTTTAGGCATTTTTTTGAAACGCTTAGGGCTAGCAGCGGTGTTTTGCTTGCGGATACTATTTTCAAAGCGGCTGCAGCGGATCCGATAAAATATGTTTCTAGCACCAGTATCGATACCCATTTCAGCGTCGAAATTTACGCGGGTAAGTCCTTCGTCTACTTCTATCAACTGAAGAAACCGGGCGCATCGAAAGGCTTGGATGATTTGAGTCTTCGAACCTACCTCCTTGATCGAAGCGAGCGCGGATTTGAGTTTGCGCGGCAGGCAGAAACTTTCTTTGAGCGCATCCCAAAAAGTGTGTTGAACATCGATCAAAGCCCGGACGATCTAATAAGGCAATATTTTGGGCCGATCTGCTATGATCCCTCATATGAACACTCGGCGATGTTTGCTTGGCCATGGCAAAAATGTCTCGAGCGGCATGACGGGGTAGTTCGTCCGATTGAGATACCTACAATTTCGCTCATAATGGACCTGCGCAATTCCTCCTCGGCTATGTTGTTGACACCCGACGCACCTAAATTCTCGGTTTTTGTAGATAAGGTCGTCGAAGGAGCGCGAGAGATAATTACTGAGAACGGTGGATACTTTGATAAGGACACGGGTGATGGCGTTGTTGGGCATTTTGAAGCGCCAGTAAATTGGGAAGAGGACGCGACAGCTCTAAACCACGCGCTTCGTGCAGCGCGCGGCATTTCTCATGTTACAACGCGCCTATGCGGAGAATATCAAGAGCATCTAAGTTTGAGACTGCAGGGACTTGGTTGCGCTGTCGGCCTTTTTGCTGGAAAAGCGGTTTGGCTTTATTCTTGGCGAGGTGTACGGGCGATCGGAGGCTCGATCGTAAACGCGGCCCGTATATGCGCTAACGCCAAACCGGGCGAGGTCGGCTACTGCAACAAGATATCCAGTCTCATTCGCTCATCGGGGGTGAAGACGGAAGTGTTTCCTCTAAGCGGAGTCAGCCGGCCAATCAGCCTATCGGAAGTACGCGAGGCGGCTATTCCAGAGGCTACGTTTGTTCAAGTAAATTAGTCTGAATTGACATTCAACGAGTCACGGAATTGCTCTGGCAGTGGCCTGAGCCCCATCTTTCATCCGTTTGAAAGTAGAGCCTGCCCTTCATTTGAGCCTTGCTGGCTCGGTGATGCAACGGGACGGGGCGCGTAGCCCCCAAAGCGCAGCGACCCGTCCCGTTGCATCGCGGGATCGCTGAGTGGTTTGGCGTAGATCGCTGGCGGCAAATTGCCGATGGCACTGTGCGGCCTGACGGTGTTGTAGTCGTCCATCCAGTCCGCCAGCGCCACGCGAGCGTCCGCGAGCGATGCGAAGAGTGTCTCGTTGAGCAGCTCATCGCGCAGACGGCCGTTGAAGCTCTCGATGAAGGCGTTCTGGGTCGGCTTGCCAGGCGCGATGTAATGCCACTCGACCCGCGTTTCCTGTGACCAGCTTAGGATCGCCATGCTGGTGAACTCCGTACCGTTGTCGCTGACGATCGACAGAGGCTTGCCGCGCCGCGCGACGATGGCATCGAGTTCGCGCCCGACACGCAGGCCCGAGAGCGAGGTATCGGCCACCAGCGCCAGGCACTCTCGCGTGAAGTCGTCCACCACCGCGAGAATGCGGAACCGGCGGCCGTCGCTGAGCTGGTCGCTCAGGAAGTCCAGCGACCAGCGCTGGTTCGGCCCCTGCGGGATCGCCATCGGAGCCCTTGTTCCCAGCGCTCTTTTGCGCCCGCCGCGTCGGCGGACCTGCAGGCGTTCGTCGCGATAGAGGCGTCTCAGCTTCTTGTGGTTCACGCGTGTCCCCTCGCGGCGGATCAGGATGAGCAGCCGCCGGTAGCCGAACCGGCGGCGGATGGCGGCAAGCTCGCGCAGCCGGGCGCGCAGGACGGCGTCGTCGGGCCGCACGCTGCGATACCGCATCGAGGTCCGATCCGCCGCTATTACCTGGCACGCCCGGCGCTGGCTCACCTCGTAGGACTGGCAGAGATGGACCACAGCTTGCCGCTTCACGACGGGCGTCACCATTTTTTTGAATTGAGATCCTTCAACATGGCGACATCGAGCATCGTCTCGGCCAGCAGCTTCTTCAGCTTGCGGTTCTCGTCTTCGAGAGCCTTCAGCTTGCGGGCATCCGACACGTCCATCCCGCCGAACTTCGCCTTCCACTTGAAGAAGGTCGCGCTGCTGACGCCGTGCTTGCGACACAGGTCGGCCGTCTTCACGCCAGCCTCGTGCTCCTTCAAAATCCCAATGATCTGCTCTTCCGTGAACCTCGAACGCTTCATCGTCCGTACCCCTTCCAAGGTGCCGGACTCTACTCAAATTTGGAGGAAGTTCAGGGGCTCAGGTCAGCAGGATTTCTAATCGTCAAAACTCGACATCGCTGAGGTCGCGCAAGTTAAGTCGATCGATCTTCTTTTTTATGCAGCGTTACGTCGAAAATGTCACTGACAACCGGAGCTTTCTGGAGCCCACTGTTTAAGATTTGCCGAATCAGATGCCACATGACAAACGCGTCGGCCGCCAAGTGATTGAGCCGGGCTTTGGAAGTAGGCTTAAGTCAGTGAATCGAAAAGAAAAAACAGAAATCTCGGTTGGCGACCGTCTCTGTTTGGGCCCAAGATAGAAGGGTCGTACGCTAGCAAGACGTTTCTATCAACCATGAAAGCGCTCATGTCTAAATCAGCCGTATTACGTCAACTACCTCTTGAGCAGCCGCCGCCGAATGTCGTGCCGCTTCGGCCGGTGACAGATGTCGTCATCCGCTGCGAGGACAATATCGAATTCATGCGCTCGCTCGATCCCGGATCGATGAAGCTGATCGTAACGTCGCCGCCGTACAACATGGGCAAGGCTTATGAGCGGCGTAGCTCCTTGGAAGCCTATGTCTCAGAACAGGCATCCGCGATCAGCGAGGCTGTTCGGCTGCTGCACCCGAATGGTTCGATATGCTGGCAGGTTGGGAATTATGTTGAGGACGGGGAGGTCTTCCCACTCGACATCATACTCTACCAGCTGTTCAAGAACCACGAACTTAAACTGCGCAACAGGATCGTGTGGACATTCGGCCACGGACTGCATTGCCAAAGACGGTTCTCTGGCCGGCACGAAACAATTTTGTGGTTCACCAAATCCGACGACTACACGTTCAACCTCGACCCGGTAAGGGTTCCTTCGAAGTATCCTTACAAGAAGCATTTCAAAGGCCCCAACAAGGGACAGATTTCCAGCAATCCGTTGGGCAAGAATCCATCCGACGTGTGGGAAATTCCCAACGTCAAGGCAAACCATGTGGAAAAAACCGATCATCCGTGCCAGTTCCCCGTTGAGTTGGTCGAACGCCTGGTCCTTGCGCTCACCAACAAGGGTGACAGCGTCCTAGACCCCTATCTTGGTGTCGGATCATCTTCCATTGCCGCGCTGTTGCATAAGCGCAAAGCTTACGGATGCGAAGTCTCAAAAAACTATACAAATACGGCACTTGAACGCATCGATATGCTTCGAACCGGTCAGCTCAAGACGCGCCCGATGAATAAACCCATCTATCAGCCACCGGTATGGGATGAGTGATGAAATTCGACGCTGCATATTCCCTTCACAATGGCGACGCAGAATGGCGCAAGCGTGATCTGTTTGAATGGCTGACAGACATGTTCAACGTGCCGGGATTGATCGTAGAGGCGGGAAGCACCGCTAAAATTCGAGATCATGTTCGAAGCGAGCTACAGAAAGCGGGATGGGCGCATAGCGTCCGCATCGAGCCAACATTCGACTTGACCATCACCGGCACTTATCGCGACCTTGGATTTCAAATTCAAACTGGGAACGTCAGCCGGGCGATCTACGACCTGACAAAGTTGGAATATCTCTATCAAAAGAAGAAGATTGAAGCAGCCGCGTTAGCGGTTCCTACCAAGGCTGCCGCCGATATTATCGGCAGCAATGTGGCGAACGTTAATCGGCTCTGGGGTGAAATCCAACTGTTTGACCGGATCATCAACGTTCCGCTTCTCTTGCTGGCCTTTGAATAGAGCGCGCGATGCAAAGCAAATACGACGTGACCGTTAGGCCGCAGCATGAGCGCGAGGCCCTGATAAAGACGCTCCGCGAGCATTCGACGGAGCGGCAAAAGAATTTCGACGTGTATGAAAGCCAGCCCGTCGAATTGGAGCTGATTACCCTTCCGATTGATGTGCCGATCTACCGCATGAGCAACGGTCGGACACAAACTGAACAAATTGCCTATTTGAAAGATAAGGGAGGGCTAGCAGCGGACTTTTTCGCAGCCGGCGAAGAGAACGAGTCTGCGCAGAGGGCGCAACACAAAATACTCTGGAATTTCGCGGACGAAGAACGCGGCGTTACGCCAATAACCGATGTTCTCAAAGCTGAACATCAGCGGGAACCGATTCTGGTCACGCCGCGCGGCATGGTGGTGAATGGAAATCGCAGGTTGGCCGCGATGCGCGAGTTGTTTGCTGCCGACAGCCCGTCGAAATTTCCTCAATTCGCCAACATCGCATGCGCGGTTTTGCCTCCTCTTACGCCGAATCAGATCATGGAGATCGAGGTGCGCCTGCAAATGCGCCCCGAAACACGGTTGAGCTATGGCTGGGTCAACGAATGCTTGATGATACAGCGACTCTTGAACTCAGGAAAAGACGAGAAGCAGGTCGCGCCATTAATGCGGCAAAAGCCGAAAGACATCTTGGCTGCCTTGGCGGCGTTGAACGAGGCAGACATATATCTGCGGGATTGGCTTCATGCCCCTGGCGACTACCGCCGGGTGAAAGATGACGAACAGTTTTTCTATGATTTTCCGACACGGTTGAAGGGCAAAGATGGCCTACTTTTGGAAGCGAGCCGGCGTATAGGCTGGGTGCTGGTCGAACGGAGCCGGGAACTCGGACGACGGGTGTATGCCTACAACCGCATGTTCGGTGATCGCGCGCCAGAAGTCTTATCCAGACTCGCGGAGCGGATCGATGTGGATTTGGGCAAGACGCACTCTAACGTAAACGCCGGAAGCTCCGGCGATGATCTTGAGATCGATCTTGGCGAGGCGCCGGCGACTTCCCAGCTCTATGAGCCGCTCGTAAGAGTGATCGACGATAGCAGCCGTCGAAAAGAGATTTTCGACGAACTGAGGGACGTATGCGAGACATTAATCGCGGGTGATCGGACCGTCGAAGAAGGGAAATTGGCCTTAGACACGATCCAGCAGGCCAATCGCTTGTTGGGAGAGGTCGACTTTACAAAAGCGGCCGCCGCGACTTATGCCGCGATGGAGAAGCAGCTTGAAGCCGTGCTCCACCGCGCAACCGAACTGATGGAAAAGCTCTCGCGGATAAGGGCAGCAGCCACGAAGGATCAAGGCGAAGCAGGCAGCAAGGACGCACCTTGAGCGAACCGGGGACGCTGAATATAGGGATCTCATATGATCCTCAACATATCACTGGCAGTTTTGTGCTGTCTGGTGTGCCGCAATCGTCAATCTGGAATCGTTTAAGGCAGGCGGCCATCAGTTTGGGGGCCGGTGCTATCTTCACGGAAGACCGGATAACGCTACCTTGGCCCGCCACCCTGTCCATCATAAGAGAATTTAGCAGCCAACAACGCTTGCTTGCCTTTCGGTTTCGGCCGGAGGGAGAGGCCAAATCCCGAATTGAAGATTTCGCGAAGCAGTTTCGTCGCGTCCAGCAGGCTCGGAGCAGCGTTGTCGCAGAAATTTCCGTCGAGGAGATTGGCGCACGTCTGCGACAGGCCGGTTTTGTGCGCCGCGAACTCAAAGACTTTCAACTGCATGACTTGCAGCGACTTCTAACGCTGGAAAACGGAGCGAATTTCTCTGTCCCAGGCGCGGGTAAAACTACCGTCGCACTCGCGCTGCATATCTTGGTGAGAAAGGCCGGCAATCATCTTCTGGTCATTTCACCAAAATCCGCTTTTATGGCGTGGAACGATGTTGTTAGGGATTGTATTGCTCCTGGCTCGCCTGATCTCAACGATGAGCAGTTTACGCTTCTTTCGGGAGGGGCAGAAAGCATCCATGCGCTTCTTGAGAGTGGCGCCACACGGTTCCTGATCAACTATGACATGCTGATTCAGGTGCCGGACGTGATCGCCACGTATCTGGCGAGTCACCCTGTCCACCTGATTCTCGACGAAGCCCATCGAATGAAGGCCGGCACGCGCTCGCAACGCGGCGCAATCCTGTTGAACGTTGCATCTTTGCCCATTCGACGTGACATCCTCACTGGCACGCCCATGCCGCAGGGCCCGTCCGACCTTCAATCACAGCTCGATTTTCTATGGCCCGGCACTGGCCTTGGTGAGCGAATCGGGCGGGGCGATACGCCACGCGACGTACTCGGAGAACTCTACGTCAGGACCACGAAAGATAAACTTGGTCTTGAGAAGCCAATCCGCACGTTCCATGCCGTCGATATGGCCAAGGGGCAGATGGCTCTATACAGTTTGGTTCGTAGCGAGGCATTGCGCGACTTTACGGATTTTCGTGCGTCCAAGGGCATCGATCTTGTCGGCGCGAAACGATCAGTAATGCGCCTTCTTCAACTGTCCGCAAATCCGGTTCTCGCGCTCAACGCGATTACAAATAATCCGGCGATGTTGGATTCAGGCGTGGTCGATCAGGTTCTAGCCGAGGGACCGTCAACCAAGATGCTGGCGGTCGCAGACTTGGCTCGCGAGTTGGCCCATAAGAACCGCAAATCTGTCATTTGGACAATTTTTACTGACACAATCGAGCAGATGCAGCTTCTGCTAGCTGATCTCAATCCGGAGGTTCTACACGGCGGCATTCCAACAGGCGATCCGACCAATTCCGGTACGCGAGAGGGAAAAATCCGACGGATACATGATGATCCGACCTGTTTCGTCATGATCGCGAATCCGGCAGCCGCAGGTGAAGGCATTAGCCTGCACCAAGCCTGCCATGACGCCATCTATCTCGACCGCAGCTACAACACCACGCACTATCTTCAGTCCATTGACCGTATCCATCGTCTGGGGCTTGCACCCGGCATCGAGACGAACATCCATATTTTCCAAACGAGGGCACCGAGTGGCCTTGGATGCATCGATCACTCTGTAAGTCGCCGCCTAGCCCGTAAGGTCCGGGCGCTTCAGGTGCTGCTGAACGATCCCGATCTGCATGAGATCGCGCTTGATGAGGAATCCGCAGAGGAGCCAATCGACTACGGTATCGATCAACAAGATATTATCGACCTGATCGATGAGCTTGAAGGTCGGATCCAGTTCGATATCGACGACGCAGAATAGAAGATGTCGGCAGAACGCCATTTTCGCATGAGCGCTCTGAACGGTGTAATCGCTCTGCGGCAGTATATCGATGGGAATGCGGGCGTGACGCCTGAGCAGGCCGCTACCTCGCTCATTCGAATTGATGCGGATTTCGCCAGTTCCGACTATCGAACGGCGCTTGAATTGCACGCATTGGTCCCGATTGAATGCTCTTGCGCGGATCCTGTAGCTGGTCTGCGCGGCATGATCTCGTTTCTTGCAGAATACCATCGCCCCTTGTGGACACGGCAAATGGTATTGGGGCGGCGGCGCGTCTTCTCTCAGCTCAACGGCGACGAGCGCCAGGTATTCAGATCTGCTGGATTGTTCGGTGACCCGCCCACGGGGGACATTGTTGATTGGTGGGATGGGATTTGCCTAAAGCTTCGTCTCCTTCGCGAAGCTGAGCTTTTGGCCCAAGGACGCCGGGCCGAAAGACTCTCCCTCGCGTTCGAGGCACGCCGTCTGCAAGGCTTGGGGATTGTGGATGATCCGGTGTGGGTTTCAATTGACGACAACACAGCTGGGTATGACATCCGGTCGTGGAATGCTGGTCCCGAAGTGCCGCCCGCGCGTTTGATAGAAGTGAAGTCATCGTCGGCAAATCCGCCGGTCATCGTAATTAGTCGAAACGAATGGGAGCAGGCCAATCGCTACGGCACATCATTCGTCTTTCATTTTTGGGATTTCAAAGGGCAAAATGAACTGCTCTACGAGAAGTCGGTCGAGGAGGTGCGGCCGCACATTCCAGTCGATGCCGGATCTGGCCGTTGGCGCAACGCCGAGATACCACTAAAATTATTTCGTTGAGTGCAATATTTCTCAAAGGTGAAGTTTAAGGTTTCTGTTCGGCCTAAAGCGGACAACATTTTTACACCGAAGGTGTGGTTCAGTGTCTTGTGGCATTGTAGCCCTCGCCCCGATCGAACCAGTATCGAAATCCGAATTCTAATTCACGATACTGCAAAACGGTGCTAATATTGGCTTATAAAGACCGGTGATGCAGTGATATCGATTTTCCAAAAGCTAGTACGCAAAGGCGGCCGCCGCCGGCGGCTTCCTGATGGCAAGGTTCCCGGCATTATAGATGCCGGTATCCGGCTGCTGGCGCGGAAAGACTACGAAGCCATTTCGATTGCGAGGATAGCGCGCGAGGCGGGCTGTTCGGTCGGCGCGTTCTACGCCCGGTTTCCCGATAAGAACTCCTATCTCTACCATCTCGTCGCCTCGGCCTATCGCACCTTGGCGCATCGTGCCGAGACGGAGTTGGAAGCCATGCCGACTCGCCACCTGTCCCTGCCCTCTCTGGTAAGGCTTGTTGTCGAGCGTGTTGTGAACACCATGACGGCTGCGCGGGCAGCGGGTGTTATCCGGGCGACGATTAAGCTCTCCACCGTCAAGCCAATCACGATCGAACTATTCGAGGACTATCGAAAGGAAGTGACCCGGTTAGCGATCGCGGTCCTTGCACCCCGCCTCCAAGGCAATTCGACCGGCCCCATACGGCTGGGTATGCAGATGGTTTTTGCCACTGTCACAGATGCCGTCTTGCAGCCACGCCCTGGCCCCATGGTGGCGGGTACCAAGCGCATGAAGGACGCCCTAACCCAAGTGATGCTCGGATACCTCGGCGTTTCGAAAAGCCGCAGTTGGGCCGGTGAGGAAGCCGAAGGGGCGGATGAGGCCGGAAACATCTTGGAGCCTGACGACGCCGATCAGGACTATGCACCGAACGACATAAATGCGGTATTCGACCCGGACCTCCGCACCTTTCACAAAACGAAGGGAGCGGCGAAGCAACCGCCGATATCGAAGCGCAGGAAATCCAAACCCGGTGCCAGCCCGCCCGCAACGCCTGTTGTTAAGCCCCCAAACGCGCCGAAAGGGCCACCCGACCCGCATAAACCGAAACGCAGGCATCGGATTATCTAGCAGGCAAATATAATGGGATGACGCCATGCGTGCGCGCATAGATAAGGCGGGAGACGCAAACCTCCATGCTCTAATTGATGGGGCATATTCCGATCAGTATTTCGATGGGCTTGAGCGGCAATTCGGCCTTGTGAGCGGAAATACCGAGACGCGCCGCAAACTTAAGAACATCGGGGTACATTACCTGATCGCTCGGCGCCGCGAGGATGACCGAAAAACGCGCCAGGACGAGCGCAAGGCAAATGCGCTGCTGGCAAGACAAACCAACAAATTCCTGCAAACGCTGCGGAAGGCCCCACGGGACGATATTACTTTCGGCCTCCATATGACGGCGCTTCGTACCGACGCCAAGTTGCCTGCTACGATATTTCCCGAGCTAAGCAAGCATGAGCAGCGGCAAAGCGGCGAACCCTATTATCTGGAATTAATCCGATTATTGGAATTGCTTGAAAAATCCGCCCTCGACCAGATAAATCACTTCCGGGAGCGTCGGGGGCCTAAAATCAATTTCGGCCTGGAATATCTCGTGCGCCACGTCGCAGATTTATTCCTGACCACATTAAATCGACCATTTACCATCGATCACCACAAACCCATCGCCGCAAGCGAAGCATTCGATTTTGTCGCCGCGCTTATTGCACCGCTGGACGATGTTTCCGATACCGAAATTATGACGGCAATTCGCGCGGAGCAGAGTGTCCGGCACAAATTAAATGCAAAGGCTGGGTAGCAAATATCTCAGCGGCTAATTCATAGAATATCGCGAAATAGCGCCTCGATAATTCGTGCAGCACTCCCAAGATTCGCGGCCCGATTGGCATGGTAAATATCGTGACCGGAAAAGCGTGTGTGCGGCAAGGCCGCAAGCCAAGCTTTCGGCATGCACGGTTCGGTCAAAAGAACGAAACTTGTTGGCAAGCGCGACGGTACGCCCGCCCCGTGCGGACGCTCGCCGTTGCGGGCAAACGTGCTGATATCAAAGGATTCACCGGTCACGCAGATTGAGATTGAAGTGATTGCCGCGCTGTTGGACGATTGGGATGGGATCGAGCCCAGCGCTCAAGAGGATCACTCCAAATGACCAAACGTGTCGCTGTTTATGCGCGGGTGTCCACAACGCGACAGGCGGACAACGATATTTCGATCCCGGATCAATTGGCGCACGCCAAGCGTTTTTGCGCGACAAAGGGCTGGTCCCTTTTCTCGGAATATATCGATGCGGGTGCCAGCGCGCGGGACGACAAGCGCCTCAATTTCAGCGCATGATGGAAGCGGTTTGTGTGGACCCCTCGCCGGTTGACGTAGTTTTGATTCACAGCCAGTCGCGATTTTTCAGAGACGTTGCCGGTTATTCGTTCTGGAAACGCAAGCTTGAAAAATACGGCGTGGCGGTCGTTTCGATGACGCAAGATTTCGGCGAAGGATCGAGCGCCAATTTTGCCGAGACAGTTTTGGCGGCAGCGGATCAATACAGCAGCGAGGAAACCGCCAAGCACGTCACGCGGACCATGCTGGAAAATGCCCGGCAGGGATTTTGGAACGGTTCGCAAGCGCCGTTCGGCTATCGCACCGTCGAGGCCGAAAAGCGCGGCCAGAAAATCAAGAAGCGGCTGGAAATCGAGGAACGGGAAGCCGCCACCGTGCGCCAGATATTCGGACTGTTTCTCAAGGGCGACGGCACCAAGGGGCCGATGGGCGTCAAGGACATAACGTCCTGGATGAATCGCAACGGATTCCGCAATCGGAACGGCAATCCATATTATGTGAGCATCGTACACGCCATCCTGACGCGGGACGCCTATTCCGGTGTCTATTACTACAACACCCATGACAGCCGGACGCGCCGGGCGCGTCCCAAGGACGAATGGATTGCGGTCGAAGTGCCGCAAATCATCCCGGCCAAGGACTTCAAGCGCGTCCAGGCGCTCTTGCACTCCCGCCGTCCCAATATGACGGCTCCCCGGACTTCGAACAGCGAAGTTCTGCTGACCGGCCTTGCCCGCTGCGATAGCTGCGGCAGTCCGATGATGATGCGCACTGGCAAGGGTATGGGCGGCACCTACCGCTACTACGCCTGTTCCGCGAATCGGCTCAAAGGAGCCTCTACCTGCAAACGGCCCATAGCCGTGCGGGAGGACGAATTGAATGCGCTCGTATTGGGCGCGTTGGCGGACCAGCTTTTGACGCCCGAGCGTCTGCCCGGCCTGATTCGCGAGGCGTTGGGCCACCGGCACAAGACGGCGACACAGAATCGCGTGCGAAAATCGGCCTTGGAAAAACAGGTCAAGGAAACGTCTGGCAAAATCGACCGCCTGATCGCAGCCGTCGCGGGCGGCGATCTCCCGGACATGAAGCCGGTTCGCGCCCAAATCGATGAATTGACGCGCCACCGGGACGAAGGCGCGCATCTGCTGGCGGCTCTGGATTCCGAACTCCCGCAGCTGCGCCAGACGCTTTCCAAGCAGCAGGCGGTGTCCATCGCCGGAAGCCTCAAGCGGAAGCTGCTGGACGCGCCGGGGCCGCTACAGAAACGCTACGTTCATGGGCTGGTTACGGAAATCGTCGTCAATTCAGAAACCGCGACAATCTCCGGGCAACCGCTGGCGCTGGCCGCCGCAGTCGCTTCCCCGGATAAGCTGGGGGAAGTTCGCAGTTTTGAACGGGAATGGCGCACCCGGAAGGATTCGAACCTCCGGCCCCCAGATTCGTAGTCTGGTGCTCTATCCAGCTGAGCTACGGGTGCGTTCAAGGGCGGCGAACTTATTGAGGGGCGAGGGCAAAGGCAAGCCGCCCTCGGTTCCTCCCGCAGTGCGATGCTCCCCGTCCCGAAATGCCCCAAGTCCTTCCGCCTTCGGCAGAAAATCTCCCCAGAAAGCGTCATTGCGCACCCTTGTTTGCGTCGGCGGCGCTCGTTAAGACTGGCTGACGGACGGACTCGCGTAACCATAACAGTGGCGCGAGGTGGCTGGAGCCGGTTTCGCGGAGAGCGGCACATGAGGGGAATTCGAGCGGTGGGTCGGAAATCGCGCCTTGCCAGTATCTTGGCGCTTACCGCGGGCCTTGGCCTTGCCGGCTGTTCCGACCTCGACTCGGCCCTGTTCAGCGACGACAGCGGCAGCGACGTGCCCGGCAGCACGGCCAGCGCCGATCAATTCCCGCCCGGCGGCCCCCCCGGCACCATGCCCGGTTCGATGCCCGGCTCCCTGTCCGGGACGCTCCCCGGCGGCGCCGGCGGTTCGGCGCCGATCATCGCCATCACCCCGGTCCAGATCGAGCCCGGCGCCAACACCGGCACCGCCGTCAGCACTTCGATCGCGACCCTGCGGGGCCAGGTCCAGACCCTGGAAGACCACCTGGCGGCCAACGCCTCCCAGCTCGCGGCGCTGCGCAACCAGGGCGCGGACGCCGCCGGCGCCTATCACGAAGCCAAGGCGCACATCACTACGCGCCTGCAGGTCGGCACGACGCGCGGCAACCCCGAACTCGTCACCGAGTGGAACGCGGCCCAGACCTCGCTCGACAGCCTGGCCGGCAACATCAACGCGCTGAATTCGCTGAGCGCGGCGATCGCCGCCGATTCGTCGGCGGCGCATTATGCGCTCGACCAGATCCAGGCGACCTTCAACGTCTCGGGCGCGGTGGACGAAGACCACCGCCAGCTCGCGGTGCTGGAGGACGAGACCAGCCAGACCATCGTGCTGATCGACCGCCTGCTGAAGGCGGCGTCGGAAGACACCCAGCGCCAGACCGCCTATGTCGCCAATGAGCGCGCCAACCTGACGACCCTGGCCGGCGCGATCAAGAACGGCGAATTGTACGGCGCCGATCTCGGCTCGCCGTCGATCGCGGCTTCCGCCGGCGGCGCGATCCCCGCCTCGACGCTCGCCTATGCCGGCACGCCGCTGGTGGTGATCCGCTTCGACCGCCCGGGCGTCGACTACCAGCAGATTCTCTATGCCGCGCTCAGCCAGGCGCTGCAGACGAGGCCCAATGCCGGGTTCTCGGTCGTCGCAGTGGCACCGACCCGCGGCACCGCCTCGGCGGTGCAACTGGCCCAGACCACGGCCAAGAACCACGCCCAGGAAGTGCTGCGCTCGATGACCGACATGGGCGTGCCGGCCTCGCGGCTGGCCGTCGCGAGCGCCACCGATCCGGGCGCGACCGCCAGCGAAGTGCGGGTATTCGTGCGCTGATTATCCCCTCCCGCTCGCGGGAGAGGTAAAAGTCAGCTCACCCCATTGTCCTTGAACCACGCCAGCATGCGGGCCCAGCCTTCCTTGGCGTCCTTCTCGTTGTAGGAGGGGCGGTAATCGGCGTTGAAACCGTGCTGGGCGTCGGGGAAGACGTCGATGCGGGATCTGGTGTTGCCGGCGGCTTTCAGCGCCGCGGCCATCGCGGCGATGTCGGCCTGGGTGATGTTCTGGTCGAGCCCGGCATAGAGGCCGAGCACCGGCGCCTTGATCTCGCCCGCCAGCTCGATGGCGGTGTGCGGCTTGGTCTCGCTGTCGGTGCCGCCGAGCGGGCCGTACCAGGCGGCGCCCACCTTCAGCGCGCGGTTGTGGGCGGCGTAGAGCCAGACGACGCGCCCGCCCCAGCAGAAACCGGTGATCGCGAGCCTGGCGCTGTCGGCGCCTTCGCCCTTGGCGAACGCGACCGTGGCGTCGAGATCGCTCATCACCTCGCTGTCCTTGACCTTGGATATGACGTTGTCGAACAGGTCCTTGATGTGGGCCATGTCGTAGGCGCCGGGATCGCCGTAGCGGGCGTAGAGCGACGGCGCCACGGCGTAGTAGCCGGCATGGGCGAGGCGGCGGCACAGGTCCTTGATGTGCTCGTGGACGCCGAAGATCTCCTGCACCACCAGCACGACCGGCGCGTTCGTCTTGCCGGCGGGGCGGGCGCGATAGGCGGGGATCTTGCCGTCGGCGACCGGAATGTCGACCGGACCGGCATCGAGGCCGTTGGCGTCGGTGACGATGGCGCCGGCGCGCAGCGGCCCGGCGGCCAGGGTAAAGCCCGCGACCAGGGTGGTGACGAAGGCGCGGCGCGGCAGGGCGAAGGCTGGTTCGGTGGGCTTGTCCATGATGGTCCTCCGGATGGTCCAGTTTAACGCGGCAAGGGCGCGAAGGTGTCGCGATAGCTCGTCATCGCGCCCAGCGTGTCGGCCTCGTAGACGCCGCGGGCGACGGCGCGGGCCAGCGTGTCGGCGGCGATGGTGCCGAGCCGCATGACCTGGCGCTGGCGCGGCTCGCCGAGCGGCCGCTTGGCGGTGGCAAGGGCGAAGACGACGTCGCCGTCGAACGGGGTGTGGACCGGGCGCAGGGCGCGGGCGAAGCCGTCGGCCGCCATGATCGCGATGCGCTTGAGCTCGACGCCGCTGACCTCGGCGTCGACCGCGACGACGGCGATGGTGGTGTTCTGTCTCGGCGCTGCGCCTTTCATGTCGTCCGGCAGGTCGGAGACGGTTGCGACCTCGCCGCCGAGGCGGCGGCCGCCGAACTCCTTGTCCTGCTCGAAGGGGAAGGCCCAGAACACACCGGTGCCGGGGATGAGCGGCGAGCCAAGCGAATTGACCGCGACGATGGCGCCGACGGTCAAGCCGTCAGCGCTGACCGACGAGGCGCTGCCGAGGCCGCCCTTGTAGAGGCCGGCGCGCGCGCCGAGGCCGGCGCCGGCATTGCCGAGCGCAAAGGCGGGGCCGGCGTTTTCGGCGGCAGCACGGCCGAGAAGGCGATACGGCGTCTCCGCGCCCCATTCCTTGTCGCCGCCATTGACGAGATCGAACAGGATCGCGCCGGGCACGATGGGGACATGCACGCCGCCGAACGGCATGCCCCTTCCCTGCGCGCGCAGCAGCGCGGCGACGCCGGCTGGCGCGTCGAGGCCGTAGGCCGAGCCGCCGGAGAGCACGATGGCGTCGGCGCCGCCGTCGATCGCGGAGGGATCGAGCGCGTCGGTCTCGCGCGTGCCGGGCGCGCCGCCGCGCACATCGACGACGGCGGTAGAGAACGAATCGGCGAGGATGACGGTGACGCCGGTGCGGACTTTTTCGTCTGCGGCATTGCCGACACGCAACCCCGCCACGTCGGTGATGAGATTCCTTGGCCCAGGCCGTAGCATGTGTGTCAGGCTAGCGTTTGGCCGTGCCGGCGGAAAGAGCGGGGATGTTCATGGTTTTGTCGCGACGCGTGCTGGCCGCCGTCTGCTTGATGCTGCTGGCCGCCGCGCCGGCGAGCGCCGCAGCCTCCTTCGCCAGGCATCACATGATCGCCGCCGCCAGCCCTTATGCGGCCGAGGCCGGGCGGCAGATTTTGCGCCAGGGCGGCTCGGCGGTGGACGCGGCCATCGCGGCGCAGCTCGTGCTGACGCTGGTCGAGCCGGAGTCGTCCGGCATCGGCGGCGGCGCTTTCATGATGGTCTACGATCCCAAAAACGGGAAGACGCTGAGCTTCGACGGGCGCGAGACCGCGCCGGCCAGCGCCACGCCCGGGATGTTCCTAGGGGCCGACGGCAAGCCGCGGCCGCATCTCGACGCGATCCCCGGCGGGCTCTCGACCGGCGTGCCCGGCGTCGTCGCGATGTTCGACTTGGCGCACAGGAAGTACGGCAAGCTGCCCTGGGCCAAGCTGTTCGCGCCGGCGATCCGGCTGTCGGAGGGCGGCTTCAAGGTCGGGCGCAAGCTCGCCAAGGAACTGCGCGAGCTCGCCTTCGTCGCGAAGATGCCGGACATGAAGCGCTATTTCTTCCACGGCGACGGCACGCCGGTGGCGGAAGGCGAAGTGCTGAAAAATCCCGAACTGGCGGCGACGCTGCGCATCATCGCCAAGGGCGGCGCCAAGGCGTTCTATTCGGGGAAGATCGCGCAGGCCATCGTCGATGCCGTGCAGCATGCGCCGGTCAATCCCGGCGGCATGACGCTGAAAGACCTCGCGTCGTATCGCGCCGTCGAGCGGCCGGCGGTGTGCGGCTTCTATCGCTTCTACCGGCTGTGCTCGATGGGGCCGCCGAGCTCGGGCGGCGTCGCGGTGGTGCAGATATTGGGCATGCTGGAGCGATTTTCGTCGGCCGCGCTCGATCCCCGGACGCTGAGCGGCGTGCATCTGTTCACCCAGGCGAGCCGCCTCGCCTTCGCCGACCGCGCCATGTATCTGGGCGATCCCGACGTCATCAATGTGCCGCTGCGCGGCCTGACCGACCGCGGCTATCTGAAAGCGCGCTCGGCGCTGATCGATCCCGCCAGGGACATGGGCATGGCGAGCGCCGGCACGCCGGCCGACAAGCGCGCCGATTATGCGCCGCAAAGGTCGCGCCAGCTTCCCGGCACCTCGCATCTCGCCGCGGTAGACGACGGCGGCCAGGTCGTGTCGCTGACCATGACCATCGAATTCGCCTTCGGCTCCGAGACGATGGCGAACGGCTTCCTGCTCAACAACGAGCTGACCGACTTCTCCTTCGAGCCGGTGCGCGACGGCAAGCCGGTCGCCAATGCGCCGGCGCCGGGCAAACGACCGATGAGCGCGATGTCGCCGACCATCGTGTTCGACGCCAAGGGCCGTTTTGCCGTCGCCACCGGCTCGCCGGGCGGGCCGGCGATCATCGACTTCGTGACGCAATCGCTGATCGGCATGCTGGACGCGAAGCTGGACCCGGCGCAGGCGGCGGCGCTGCCGCATGTGCTGAACCTCAATTCGGCGACCGTCCTGGAGAAGGGCACCGCGCTCGAAGCGCTCGCCGCGCCGCTGACCGCGATGGGGCACACGGTGACGACGCGCGAGCTGGAGAGCGGGCTGCACATCATCCAGCGCGTGCGCGGCGGCTATCGCGGCGGAGCGGATCCGAGGCGCGACGGCGTGGCGCTGGGGGATTAGCGGCGCTGCGCCCACTTCTCTGCTTGTCATCCCCGGCCGAGCGAAGCGAGGGGAAGGGATGTGCCGTGTGGACGATGGCGAAGTTTTCAGTGGTGAATTGTCCTGCTGCAGCGGAGATACGGCTTAGCCTGGGTCCCCTTCCCTCGCTCCGCTTCGCTACGCTCGCCGGGGATGACAAGTTTTGTTTTATTTTTGAGCAACACAGAACAGGCGCTTGAAGGGAAATCGCGTCGATCCGTCAAGCCGCATCGGATAGGCAATCGACAATCGGCGCTTGTAGTCGGCTACGAATGCCTCGCGCTCCGCGCCCTCCAGCGCCTGCACGAAGGGGCGCAGGCCGGTGGCGCTGGTCCAGTGGTAGACGGCGTCCTCGCCGGTCAGGACATGGAGATATTCGGTTTCCCAGATGTCGACCGACGCGGCGTGCGGCTTGAGGATGTCGTAGTAAGAGTCGGGACTAAGAACGCTGATCTCGCGGACGTTCGTCAGCTTGGATTTCCAGGGGCCGCTCGCTGCCGTCTCGCGCATCAGGGCGTGGCTGGGGGCGTCCTGGTTGTGCGGCACCTGGAAGGCGAAGGTGCCGCCCGGCTTCACAAAGCCCATGAGACGCGGCAGCAGATTTGCGTGATCGCCGAGCCATTGGAACGTCGCGTTGGAGAAGATCACGCCGTAGGGCGCCTGTGCTTGCCAGGATGCGACGTCGGCCTCGATCCAGTCGGCTTCGATCCCGGCCTTCTTAGCTTGCGCCAGCATGTCGGGCGAGGAGTCGAGGCCTTCGAGCTTGGCACGCGCCCAGCGGGCGCGCAGCAGCGCGGTGGAATTGCCGGGGCCGCAGCCGAGATCGACGACGCGCGAAGGCGCCTCGTCCGGCACGCGGGCGAGGAGTTCGCCGGCCGGGCGCGTGCGCTCGTCGGCGAAGGCGAGATAGGTGGCGGGGTTCCAGGTCACAGCAGCTCCCGGTCCGGCAGGTCGAGGCGGAAGGTCGTGCCGGTCTCGCCGGTCGAGACCAGCACGATGTCGCCGCCATGGGCGCGGGCGAGGTCGCGGGCGATGGCGAGGCCGAGGCCGGAGCCGCCGCTGCGCGCCGCGGTGGCAAATGGCTGGAACAGGCGCGGGTGCAGCGCGGCGGGAATGCCCGGGCCGTCATCGGCGATATCGATATGCACGCGCTGGCCGTGGCGCTCGGCCCGGACAGAGATCCGGCCCGGCATGCCGCGCTCGACCAGCGCTTCGACGGCATTGCGGACCAGGTTTAGGACCATGCGGTAGAGCTGCTCGGCATCGGCGTCGACCTGCAGGTCCGCCTGCGCCTCGATGTCGAGCGCGATGTCGATGGGGGCGATGCGCGCCTCGATCGCCGCCTCGCCGGCTTCGGCCAGCAAGGGCGCGAGGCAGAGGAATTTGCGCTGCGGCGGGCGCTCATCGGCGCGGCCGTAGCGCAGCGTGTTGGTGGCGAGCGACACGGCGCGGTCGATCGAGGCGACGAGGCGCGGCGCCAGCTTCTTGACCACCGGATCGTCGATCGCGGCGAGGCGGTCGGAGGCGAGCTGGGCGTTGGAGAGGATGTTGCGCAGATCGTGCTGGATGCGCGCCATCGCGGCGCCGAGCGCGGCGAGGCGCGTCTTCTGCTGGAGGAAACCGTAAAGGTCGCGCTGCATGGCGGCGAGCTCGCGCTCGGCGATGCCGATCTCGTCCTGGCGGGCGCTGGCGCTGATGATGCGCGAAGGGTCTTCGGGATTGTCGTGGAACGAGACCATGGCGTTGGTGATGTGCCGCATCGGGCGCACCAGGACCCAATAGAGGCTGGCGAACACCAGGAGCGCGGTGATGAGCGAGACGACCAGGCCGGTCACGATCACCCGGTCGGCATAGGCGACGAGCGCGGCGCGGATCGGCGCCTCGCCGAGCACGATGCCGATGCTGTCGGCATCCTTGATCCCGGTCGGGGCGATGACGTGCAGGACGCGATTGCCGTCGTGCCACAGGCAGCCGAGCGCATCGAGCATGTCGCCGCCCGGGCGCTGCGCCGTCAGGTCGATGGTGGCGTCGATCCAGGGCCGCTCTTCGATCTCGTAATATTCCCGCCGGTCGGGGCTCTTGAGCAGCACCGAACTGGCGCCGGCCCGCATCAGGAGCTGCGAGCGCAGTTCCGCCGAGAGCTTGTCGCCGCCCGGCTCATGGAACGGCAGGACCGCGAGTTCCGCCGACTCGATGTGGTTGTTCAGCAGTTCGCGGTAATAGTGCCCGACCGAGGGCACGAAAATCATCACTTCCGCCACCATCACATAGATGACGGTGAGCAGCAGGAGCCGTCCGGAAAGGCTATGGGCGACAAGACCATAGGCGGCGGCCAGTCGGGCGCGGAGGCGGCCAGGCATGGCGGCATAAGGCCTTAAGAGCGGGGCAAATAATAGGGTGCCGGCCCCACCCCACGCCTGGGCGGGCGCGGTTGACAGGCTGCCAGAGAAGGCCATAGAAACCGCGCTCTTTTTCGCCGACCCCGACCAGACCCGAGAACCGCCATGAAGCGCCCCTATCAGCCGAGCAAAATCGTCCGCAAGCGGCGCCACGGCTTCCGTTCCCGCATGGCGACGGCGGGTGGCCGCAAGGTTCTGGCCCGCCGCCGGGCCCATGGCCGCAAGAAGCTTTCGGCCTGAGCCGGCCGGCCCCAGACGCGGGGCGCCGCATGGAACATCTTAAGGTTCGCAGCGATTTTCTGCGCGCGGCCCGCGGCATCCGCCGGGTGACGCCCGGACTTACCCTCGAAATCTGCGCCAATCCCGGCAGCCAGGCGGTCCGGGTCGGCTTCACCGCCAGCCGCAAGATCGGCGGCGCGGTGGTGCGCAACCGGGCCAAGCGGCGCCTGCGCGCCGCCGCCGCCGAGGTCCTTCCCCTTTGCGCCCTGCCCGGCACCGACTATGTATTGGTGGCGCGGCGGGACACGGTTTTGCGGCCGTTCGAAAGCCTGACGGCCGACCTTGCCCAAGCGCTGCGTGCGGCCCATCTCAAGCTCGCCCATCCCAAGCCGAACGGGCCAGGAGACGTTCATTGAGCGAGGACAGGACGGGACTGCGCAGCTACGCGGTGGCGGCACTGATCGCGCCCATCCGAGCCTATCGCGCCGTGATCTCGCCCCTGTTCCCGCCGGCCTGCCGCTTCCAGCCGACCTGCTCGCACTATGCGATGGAGGCGATCGAGATTCACGGCCCGCTGAAGGGCCTCGGCCTAGCGCTCCGGCGCCTGGCGCGCTGCCATCCCATTTCCTGGCTCGGCGGTTCGTCGGGCTTCGATCCCGTACCTCCCCGATAGGCATTTCCCGAACATGAACGATACCAACAACCGCAATCTCATCCTCGCCGTGCTCCTGTCGGCGGCGATCCTGGCCGGCTGGCAGTATTTCATCGCCGCGCCGGCGATGAAGAAGCAGCAAGAGCAGCAGGCGCTGCGCGACAAGAACAACAAGAAGCCGGCAACGGCCGCGGCCGCGACGCCGACCGGCGTTCCCGCGGCCAGCATCACGCCCGGCCTGCACATGCCGCGGGCCCAGGCGCTGGCGGTCGGCGGCACGCGGGTCCGCATCGACACGCCGTCGGTCGACGGCTCGCTGCTGCTGAAGGGCGCGCGCTTCGACGATCTGCGGCTGAAGAACTATCGCGAGACCATCGACCCCAAGAGCCCCGAGATCGTGCTCCTGGCGCCCAAGGGCACCGACTATCCCTATTTCGTCGATTTCGGCTGGAGCAACGCGCCCGGCATGAACCAGCCGCTGCCGAACGAGACCACAGTGTGGCGGCTCAAGAGCGGCAGCGTGCTCAGTCCCGGCAAGCCGGTGACGCTGGAGTGGGACAACGGCCACGGCCTGATCTTCACGCGCCAGATCGCGGTCGATCCCGAGTTCATGTTCACCGTCAACGACAGCGTGACCAACAAGGGCACGGCTGCGGCGACGCTTTATCCCTATGCGCTGGCGGTGCGGGTCGGCGCCCCGGAAAGCGCGCTCAACGCCGGCTACATGTCGACGCTGCACGAAGGCTTTGTCGGCGTCGAGGGCGGTTCGCTGAACGACCCGACCTACGACAAGTTCAAGGACGAAGGCACCCCGCCGATCGCGTTCTCTTCCACCGGCGGCTGGGTCGGCATCACCGACAAATACTGGATGGCGGCCGTCATCCCGCCGCAGAACGAGAAGTTCGACGGCTCGTTCAGCGCCCACCCTTTCCCCGGCACCAAATCCTTCCAGGCCGATTATCGCCTCGGCGCGCGCACCGCCGCGGCCGGCGGCGGCACGGCGAGCGTGACGCACCGCATGTTCGCCGGCGCCAAGGTGGTCGATACGCTGAGGGCCTATGAGCACACGCTGGGCATCGACAATTTCATCCTGGCGGTCGACTGGGGCTGGTTCCGCCCGCTGACCCAGCCGGTGTTCTGGGTGCTCGACTATTTCTACCGCCTGATCGGCAATTTCGGCCTCGCCATCCTGCTGCTCACCGTCACGGTCAAGCTCATCACCTTCCCGATCGCCAACGCCTCGGCCAAGACCATGGCGAAGATGAAGAAGGTCCAGCCCGAGCAGGAGAAGATCAAGGAACGCTTCGCCGACGACCCCGCCAAGCAGCAGGCGGCGATCATGGAGCTGTACAAGCGCGAGAAGGTGAACCCCGTCACCGGCTGCGTGCCGCAGCTTCTGGTGATCCCGGTGTTCTTCTCGCTCTACAAGGTGATGTACGTCACCATCGAGATGCGCCATGCGCCGTTCTGGGGCTGGGTGCACGATCTCGCGGCGCCCGATCCGACCTCGATCATCAACCTGTTCGGCCTGCTGCCCTTCGATCCGCACGCCTTGCTTCCGGGCTTCCTCGGCTTTCTCTCCATCGGCATCTGGCCGATCCTGATGGGCATGACGCAATGGGTGCAGACCAAGCTGAATCCGGCGCCGGCCGATCCGATCCAGGCGCGCATGTTCGGCCTGATGCCGATCATGTTCACCTTCATGTTCGCGACGTTCCCGGCGGGTCTGGTGATCTACTACACCTGGAACAACATCCTGGGCGTGGCACAGCAGTGGTACATCATGCGCCGCCAGGGCGTCGAAGTGCACCTGTTCAAGAACCTGAAGATCGACAACCTGATCCAGCGCCTGACCGGCGGCAAGACCGTGCCGGAAAAATGAGCGGCGAAGACGACGCCGAGACGCTCGCCGCGGCGCGCAAACTGTTCGCCGGCGCCTGCGATTTCATCTGGGGCACCGGCGACATCAACAGCCTGCCGCCGCAGAGCCTGCCGGAGATTGCCTTCGTCGGGCGCTCGAATGCCGGCAAGTCGAGCCTGATCAACGCCCTGACCAACAGGAAGACGCTGGCGCGCGTCAGCCACACGCCGGGGCGCACGCGCGAGATCAATTTCTTCAATCTCGCGGACAAGCTGATCCTCACCGACCTGCCGGGCTACGGCTACGCCAAGGCGTCGCGGACGATGACGGCGGAATGGCAGAAGCTGATCTTCGCCTATCTGCGCGGGCGGGCGAGCCTCAGGCGCGTATCCCTGCTGATCGATGCCCGGCGCGGCGTCGGCGAGCTCGACGAGGCGGTGATGAAGCTGCTCGACGAGGCGGCGGTGTCTTATGGCGTCACGCTAACCAAGATCGACAAGCTGAAGCCCGACGAAGCGGCGGCCGCGGTCGCCGCCGCGGATGCCGCGGCGCGCAAGCATACCGCGGCGTTCCCGCAGATCTGCGCCACGTCGGCGTTCCGCGGCCTCGGCCTCGATCCCCTGAAAATGCAACTGGCGGCGTTGGCCGAGCGCTGACCTTTGGGCTATAAGCCCAAGCGTTTCCACAAAGGTTTCAAGGCCATGGCGCTTCAGGACGAGTTCGGCCCCGAACGCAATCTGCGCGTGATGGCGCGCTGGCGTTCGACCGCGCGCGTCCTGGTCGAGGCGCTGCCCTACATTCTGAAATACGACCAGAAGACCATCGTGGTGAAGTTCGGCGGCAACGCCATGGCCGGCGGCGGAACCGCGGCGGACTTCGCGCAGGACATCGTACTGATGAAGCAGACCGGCATCGATCCCGTCGTGGTCCATGGCGGCGGGCCGCAAATCGGCGCGATGCTGGCCAAGCTGCAGATCCCGTCCACCTTCGTCGACGGCCTGCGCGTCACCGACCAGGCGGCGATCGACGTCGTCGAGATGGTGCTGACCGGCTCGATCAACAAGCAGATCGTCTCGAGCATCAACGCGGCGGGGGGGCGCGCCGTCGGCCTGTCGGGCAAGGATTCGACGCTGCTGCTGGCGCGCAAGCTCATCAAGAACGGCGTCGATCTCGGCTTCGTCGGCGAGCCGGAAAAGGTCAATCCCGACGTGCTGCACACCGTGATGCGGTCCGAGATCATCCCGGTGATCGCGCCGATCGGCGTGGGCGAGGCGGGCGAGACCTACAATATCAACGCCGACACGGTGGCGGGCGCCATCGCCGGCGCGATGAAGGCCGAGCGCCTGATCCTTCTGACCGACGTCGAAGGCGTGCTGGACCAGGACAAGAAGCTGATCCCCAGGCTCTCGGTCACCGAAGCCCGCTCCCTCATCAAGCGCGGCACCATCAAGGGCGGCATGATCCCCAAGATCGAGACCGCGATCGATGCGGTGGAAGGCGGCGTGCACGCCGCGGTCATCCTCGACGGGCGCATCCCGCACGTGCTGCTGCTCGAACTGTTCACCGAGCACGGCGCCGGCACGCTGATCACCGCCGAATGATCTTCCTCGCTCGCGCCCTGGCCGCCGGGATGCTGCTGCTCGGCCTCTTCGCCGCGCCGTCTGAGGCGGCGATGACGGTGTGCAACCGCACCTCCTATGTCCTCTACGCCGCGACCGGCGTCGGAGCCGATGCCGCCGTGACCGCGCAAGGCTGGAGCCGCGTCGCCCCCGGCGGCTGCCGCATCGTGCTGCCGAACGACCTGACCGCGCCGGCCTATTATCTCTATGCCCGCTCCAGCCAGGCCCATTCGGGGGCGGCGCGCGCCTGGGGCGGCACCGTCCCGATCTGCGTCAAGGACACCAACTTCACGTCGCGCGGGCCGCTCACCGCGAACCGCTGCGAGAGCGACGATTTCTTCGACCTGCCCTTCGCCGCGGTCGACACGCATCATCTGCGCTCCTGGACCGCGACCTTCAGCGAATCGCGCGAGCTTGCGACGCTGCCGCAGGCGCAGGCCGCCGGCCTCAAGCGGCTGCTGCGCGACGTCGGCTACAAGCTGGGCGCGGTCGACGCCAAGCCGGACAAGGCGGCCGACGCGGCGCTGGCCGATTTCCGCAAGCGCCTGCGCCTGACGCCGACGGCGACCGCGAGCGACCTGTTCGACGCGCTGGAGACCGAAGCCCTGAAGACGGCGACGCCGGCGGGCTTCGCGATCTGCAACGACACCGCGAAAGCGGTCGCGGCGGCGACCGGCCAGCGCCTGCGCAACGACTGGGTCAGCCATGGCTGGTGGAAGATCGCGGCGGGAAGCTGCGCCCGGGTGATCGACGATCTGCGCGGACTGGATTCGGTCTTCCTCTATGTCCAGAAGATCAACGGACCGGCGCTGGTGAGCGGGGCGAACAAGTTCTGCATCGCCGACATCGAATTCGACATCCAGGGCCGGGCGCGCTGCGCCCAGCGCGGCTTGACCGAAACCGGCTTCGCCGAGACCAAGGTCAAGGGCCTGTTGGGCTTCGCCGCGCATGTCGGCGACACCGGGCTGATCAAGCCGATGCAGCGCCGCCCGACCAAATAGCGACGCGTCAGGCGGCGATGTCGAAATAACCCAGGTGCCAGCGCATCTCGTCTTCGGTCAGCGGGAAATGCACGCCGGCGCGCGCCGGCAGCAACTCGCCGGCGGTGAGCTTGAGCACGAAGCTCTGGACCTTGAACGCGATGCGCATCGACAGGCGGGCGTGCCACACCAGCGCGGTGACCGCCTTGGCCGAGCGCGAGGCGAAGATCTTGCGCACCGTCGCTTCGGGCACCTGGCCGAGGGCGGCGAGCGCCAGGACCACGGCGTCGCGCTGGCCGGCATTGGCGGCGGCTTCGACGAAGGCCTCGTCCAGCCTGCCGGCGGCCTTGGCCGCGGCGACGTCGCGCGCCGCCGCCTCGCCGCCGGAATGCTCGGGCTTGTCTTCCTCTTGCAGCCGGGCGCGCAATTCCTTGTTGAGCTGGCCCTTGGTCTCCGGATCGAGGCCGTAGCGCGCCGCGAGCTGCTCGATCAGGCCGGCGCCGACGAAGGAGGCGATGCGCCAAATCGCGCGCTTGGAAAGATCGGCGCGCAGCGCCAGCGGCACGTGCCAGGACTGGATTTTTTCCGCCTGGGCGGCGATGTCTTCCAGCGTCTTGTCGCGGATCTTGGCGTCGGGATTGGCGAGCAGCGCGGCGATCGCGGGAATGTCGAGCGAACTGACGATGGCGTCCGGCGACCTTGGCGCCGAGCGGCCGGCGCCGGGCGACGGCGGCGAGCACCTCTTCCGCCTTGGCCGCCGCAACGATCTCCATCAGGTCGGCGTCGGAGAGCAGCGGCGAATATTCCAGGACCGGCGCCGCGACCAGATTGTCCAGGTCCTTGGCCAGCGTCAGCACGATGAATTTGGGAATGCAGTCGAGGGTCTTGATTTCCTGCGCCAGGATCGAACGGACGCGCGCCGTCTGGTCGCGCGCCAGCCGCTCGAGCGTCGCGACGGTCAGGCTCTGGACGTGCTCGCTCTCGTGGCGCGAGAGGCCCGGCATCAGGCGCGCGATCTTGCGCGCCAGCTCGGCGCGCACGTCGTCGTCGGCATCGTCGGAAAGGTGATGATTGGTGGGCGCGGGCGCCGCGGGATTGGCGGCGACGGCGCGGCGGGTCGCCGGCGCGCCGTTGCGGGCGAGGTAGTCGAGCACCTCGGATCCCGCATCGGTGCGGCAGGCGAGTTCGCCCTGCGCCGCCTGGGTGCGAATCTCCAGTCGCGCCAAGGCCTCGTCGCGCGTCATTCCCGCCACGGGTTTTTCTGCTGGCATCCAGGACCCTTCCGCCGCACGCTCCGATTGTGCGCTTGGGGCCGTTTACCGCCGCTTAAAAGATGTGGTTGAGGAAAGCTTGCGGACCCGCCGCGCTTGCCTGGACGAAAGCCTTCCCCCATGGTCCGGCCCATGAACGACCCGCACAGAATCGCGACCGAAAAGCCCGATTTCGCCGGCGTGAATGCGTGGGTCTTCGACCTCGACCACACGCTCTACACCATGGACGCCGGCCAGCAGGACGAGATGGAGGAGCGCATCTGCCGCTATGTCCAGCGCCACTACGGACTGGAGCGCGACGCCGCCTGGGAGGTCCAGAAGGCCTATCTGCGCGACTATGGCAGCACGCTGGCCGGGCTGATCCATAACGAGCGCATCGACCCCGATGCCTATCACGAAGCGATCAACGACATCGACGTGCTGGATCTGAAGCCCGATGCGGCCTTGCGCGCGGGGCTTGCGCGGCTGCCGGGGCGGCGCTTCGTCTTCACCAACAATGACGGCCGCTTCGCCGCCGGCGTGCTGGCGCGGCTGGCGGTCGGCGACCTGTTCGACGACATCGTGGATGCGCGCGCGATGGATTTCGTGCCCAAGCCGAAGCCGGCGGCCTATGCGGCGCTGCTGGCGCGGACCGGCCTTGATCCCGCGCACGCCGCCCTGTTCGACGACAGCGCGCGCAACCTCATCCCGGCCCATGCGATGGGGATGAAGACGGTGTGGTTCAACAACGGGCTCGGCCAATCCTATTGGAACATCGAGCGGCCGGAGCTCCATATCGATCACCGGACCGACAATCTCGCGGCCTTTCTGCAAACGATCAGGATCTGACGTC
>JBBCIC010000003.1:0-319597 GCA_037200865.1 Rhizomicrobium sp.
ATGGTTTGGAGCTTCCAGGTTCAACGCGCCGCGGCGTTCTTCGCCACTGTGCTGCTGTCGTCGGTCGTGCTGAGCGGCTGCGTCTCGCAAACCCCGCGCACCCAGCTCGACTGGTTCCCGAAATCCGACAGCGCGCGGCCGCCGCGCACCGCCGCCGCGCCGCGGCCGCCGGTACGGCACCATCGCGCCCCGCCCGTGCAGCTCGCCGCCGATTGCCCGCCGACGCCGCGCGGCAAGCCCGCCTGGTACACGACGACCGCGGCGCCGCCGCCGGCAATGCCGACCACGACGCCCGCTTCCTACACTCCCGGCACGCTCGCCTTCGCCTGGCCGGTCAGCGGCCCGATCATCTCCAGCTTCGGCGGCACCGTCAGCGGCGGCCGCAACGACGGCATCAACATCGCCACGCCCTATGGCGCGCCGATCCATGCCGCCGCCGCCGGCCAGATCAGCTATGCCGGCAACGAATTGCGCGGCTACGGCAATCTCGTCCTCATCAAGCACGACGACGGCTACGTCACGGCCTATGCCCATGCCGAGCGCATCGTGGTCAATCGCGGCGACTATGTCGCCAAGGGCCAGATCATCGGCTATGCCGGCCAGACCGGCGACGTCACCAGCCCGCAGCTCCACTTCGAGATCCGCAAGGGCGTCCAGCCGGTCAATCCCAAGCTGCTGCTGGTCGCGTCGCGCTCAAGCTAAAGCTTCCGGCCGAGCTCGCCGCTCAGGTCCTGGATGAACTGCCAGGCGACGCGGCCCGAGCGCGCGCCGCGTCCCGCCGCCCAGGCGAGCGCGCGGCGATGCAGGTCGGCTTGGTCGAGCGCCAATCCGTAATGCGCGGCATAGCCGTCGACCATGGCGAGATATTCGTCCTGACCGCAATTGTGGAAGCCGAGCCACAGCCCGAAACGGTCCGACAGCGACACCTTCTCCTCCACCGCCTCCGACGGGTTGATCGCGGTCGAGCGCTCGTTCTCCATCATGTCGCGCGGCATCAGATGGCGGCGGTTCGAGGTCGCGTAGAACAGCACGTTCTCGGGCCGGCCTTCGAGGCCGCCCTCCAGCGCCGCCTTGAGCGACTTGTAGCTGGTGTCGTCGTGATCGAAGGAGAGATCGTCGCAATACAGCAGGAAGCGCCTTGCGTCGCCGCGCAGGAGGCGCAGCAATTGCGGCAGGCTCGCGATCTCCTCGCGGTGGATCTCGACCAGGGCGAGCCGCGCCTTGCCCCGGCGGTTGACCTCGGCATGCACCGCCTTGACCAGCGAGCTCTTGCCCATGCCGCGCGCGCCCCAGAGCAGGGCGTTGTTGGCGGGCAGGCCGGCGGCGAAGCGCCTTGTGTTCTCCAGCAAGGTGTCGCGCGAGGCATCGATGCCCTTGAGCAGCGGCAGCGGCACGCTGGCGATCCGCTCGACGGGGAGCAGCCCGCCTTGCGCCGGCTCCCAGACGAAGGCGTCGCCGTCGGCCGGCGCGGCGCTGCCGATGGCGCCCGGCGCCAGCCGCTCCAGCGCCGCCGCGATGCGCGCCAGAGCCACGCCGTCGCCGCCTTTCAAGCTGTCTTTGCCGCCCGTTGCCATCGTCTAAGCCCTTGTTTTTCCGTGGTTGCAAAGGAAGGGCGCGCCGCTATATTCGCGCCCGCAGAGCCGCCGCGATACGGTGCGGCGCCCCAGCCCTTCGGACCCCGCGATGCAAGACATTCTGTCCAATCCGCTTTTCATGTTTTTGCCCATCGGGCTGATCTTCTATTTCCTGGTTATGCGTCCGCAACAGCAGCGCGCCAAGCAGCATCGCCAGGCGATCGACAATCTGCGCCGCGGCGACACGGTGGTGACCGCGGGCGGCGTCATCGGACGCGTCACCAAGGCTCCCGTCAAGGAAGACGCCGAAGTCACGATCGAGATCGCCGACAACGTCCAGATCAAGGTGATCAAGGGCACGCTGTCGGAAGTGCGCGCCAAGACCCAGCCGGTCGACGCCAAGTCGGACAAGAGCTAGTCCGCGCATGCTGCAGGTCTCGAACTGGGTCAGAATCCTCGTCGCCGTCCTCCTCCTGGCGGGATTTGCCGTCGCGCTGCCCAATGCGCTGCCCGACCGGGTGCGCGAAAGAATTCCCGCCTGGCTGCCGCACCAGACCGTTTCGCTCGGCCTCGACCTGCAGGGCGGCTCCTACCTGCTGCTGCAGGTCGAGCTCGACGCCGTCGTCAAGGACAGGATCGACTCCCTCACCAGCGACGTCCGCCGGGCGCTGCGCAAGGCGCATCCCTCTATCGGCTACAGCTTCCGCAAGGCGTCCGACGACGCGGTGTCGGTCCAGATCCGCGATCCGGCCCGCTTCAACGAAGCCCGCGACCTGATCAAGGCGCTCAACCCCTCGACCGGCGGCGTGCTCGGCGGCGGCACCAAGGCCTACGACTTCAGCGACGACGGCGCCGGCGGTTTCGCGCTGCGCATGACCGACGACTACAAGCGCCAGACGCAGCAGGACATCGTCAACCAGTCGATCGAAGTGGTGCGCAAGCGCATCGACGAGATGGGCACCCGCGAGCCGGCGATCGAGCGCCAGGGCGACGACCGCATCGTGGTGCAGGTGCCGGGCCTCAGCGACCCCAAGCACCTGATCGAAATTCTCGGCAAGACCGCCAAGATGTCGTTCCAGCTGGTCGACGAAGCGGCGGACCGCAGCGGCGCCGCGACCCGCGGCATCGCGCCGATCGGCGACGAAATCCTGCCGATCCAAAAGGGCACCAAGGGCGAGCAGTTCCCGCCCGTCGTGGTGGAGAAACGCGTCGTGGTGGCGGGCGACCGCCTGGTCGACGCCCAGGCCGGCTTCGATTCGCGCAACGGCGAGCCCATCGTCTCGTTCCGCTTCGACAGCGTCGGCGCCAAGCAGTTCGGCGACATCACCAAGGCCTATCCCCCCCGGACCCAGCGCTTCGCCGTGGTGCTGGACAAGGTGGTGATCACCGCCCCGATGATCGACGAGCCGATCCTGGGCGGTTCGGGACAGATCCAGGGCTCGTTCACGACCCAATCGGCCAACGACCTCGCGACGCTGCTGCGCGCCGGCGCCTTGCCCGCGCCGCTGAAGGTGATCGAGCAGCGCACCGTCGGCGCCGAGCTCGGCGCCGACTCGGTGGAGGCGGGACGCTATTCGACGCTCGCCGGGCTCGTCCTGGTCGCCCTGTTCATGATCGCCCGCTACGGCCTGTTCGGCGTGTTCGCCGACATCGCCCTGACCCTGAACGTCATCCTGCTGATCGCGGCGCTCACCCTGTTCGGCGCCACCCTGACCCTGCCCGGCATCGCCGGCATCGTCCTGACCATGGGCATGGCGGTCGACGCCAATGTGCTGATCTATGAGCGCATACGCGAGGAACAGAAGAACGGGCGCAGCATGCTGGCCTCGATCGACCAGGGCTTCCGCCGCGCCATGGCGACCATCATCGACGCCAACTCGACCCATCTGATCGCGGCCCTGATCCTGTTCGAGCTCGGTTCGGGGCCGGTCCGCGGCTTCGCCGTCACCCTGGGCCTGGGCATCGCGACCTCGTTCTTCACCGCGGTGATGGTGACAAGGCTGATCGTGATCATGTGGCTCAACATCCGCCGCCCCAAGCGATTGGCCATATAGAGAAAGGGGCTGAAAAGCTCTCGGAATACGGTAGAGTCCGGCCCAGACTCAAATGGGGAGGACGGCCATGGCGGCCTTTTTGGGAAATCTTCGCAACGTCGTCATCGCCGGCTTCGTGCTGGCGCTGGGCGCGCTGCTGGTCCGGGTGTCGTTCGGCGGGCTCGACTTCGGGACCGAGGCTTTCTGGGCCTTCATCATCCGCTGGGCCCACATCATCTGCGGCGTGATGTGGATCGGCCTGCTCTGGTACTTCAACTTCGTCGCCACCCCGACGATGCCGAAAATCCCCGACGAGCTGAAGCCGGCGCTCGGCAAGTTCATCACGCCGGCGGCGCTGTTCTGGTTCCGCTGGGGCGCGATGGGCACCATCGTGTTCGGCATCATCCTCGCCGGCATGAACCATTATCTCATCCAGGCCTACACGCTCGACATCGTCGGCGATCCGACCGGCGCGTTCTCGACGCCGTCCTATCTCTTGATCGGCATCGGCATGTGGCTGGGCACGATCATGTGGTTCAACGTCTGGTTCGTGATCTGGCCGAACCAGCAGAAGGCGCTGAACATCGAGAACCGCTATCCCGATCTGGCGGCGCCGGACAAGGCGGCGTCGGCGCGGACGGCGGGCCAGTTCAGCCGCATCAACACGATGCTTTCCATCCCGATGCTGTTCTGCATGGCGGCGGCGTCGCACTTGCCGTAGGACGGGGAACCGGATGCCGGAAGCGGAGCCGCCGGAGCGATCCGGCGGCTCTTTCGTCGGAGGCGGCATGAACGCCATCGCCGAGCTGGTGCGGCGGAGCGATCCCGACCGCTATCTCGCCGCCCTGTTCGCGCCGGCGGACAAGCGGCCGCTGCTGCTGGCGCTCTATGCCTTCAACGTCGAGATCGCGCGAGTCGCCGACACGGTGCGCGAGCCGATGATGGGCGAGATCCGCCTGGAATGGTGGCGCGAGACGCTGGCGGGGGCGAGGGCCGGCACGCCGCGCAACCACGAGGTCGCGCGCGCGCTCGCCGCGCTGCTGGCGCAAGTCGATCTGCCTGTGGGATTGTTCGAGGCGATGATCGCGGCGCGCGGCTTCGACTCGTCGTCCGACGCGTTCGCCGACCGCGCCGCGGCCGAGGCCTATTGCGACGCGACGAGCGGAAACCTGATGCGGCTGGCGGCGCGCATCCTGGGCGGCGAGGCCGACGCGGCGGCGCGCGAGGCCGGGATCGCCTATGCGCTCGCCGGCATCCTGCGCTCGCTGCCGCATCACGCGGCGCGGCACAAGCTGTTCCTGCCGCTGGACCTGCTGGGGATCATCGGCCTGACGCCGCAGGAGATTTTCCACGGCGGCGGGCGCGAGAAGCTGAAGGCGGTGGTGAACCAGATGGCGCAGTGGGCGCAGGCGCATCTCGCGGCGGCCCGCGCGCTGCGCCTTCCCCAGGGACTTCTTCCCGCCTTTCTGCCCGCTTCGCTGGTGCCGCTGTTCCTGGGCCGCGTCACCCGGCGGAAAGCCGATCCGCTGCTGCGCAGCGCCGACGTGCCGATCCACCGGCGGCAGATGCGGCTGTTGGGCGCCGCGCTGCGGCGGCGGCTCTGACTATTCCGCGGCGGCCTTCGGCGGGTTCAGCCAGACGTCGAGATCGGCGAGGGCGCGGTGCGACTGCGCCCGCTTGCGGTCCTTGCCGCGCGTCTTGGGCGGCGGTTCGGGGAACAGGCCGAAATTGACGTTCATCGGCTGGAAGGTCTTGGCGTCGGCGCCGCCGGTGATGTGGCCGAGCAGGGCGCCGAGCGCCGTGGTCGGCGGCGGCAGCGCGGCGTCCTGCCCGCGCAATTCGGCGGCGGCGAAACGCCCGGCGAGCAGGCCGATGGCGGCGCTTTCGACATAGCCTTCGACGCCGGTGACCTGGCCGGCGAAGCGCAGCGCGGGGCGGACTTTCAGGCGCAACTGCGCGTCCAGCAGGCGCGGCGAATTGATGAAGGTGTTGCGGTGCAGCCCGCCCAGCCGCGCAAAGGTCGCGTTCTCGAGCCCCGGGATCATGCGGAAGATGCGGGCCTGCTCGCCGTGCTTCAGCTTGGTCTGGAAGCCCACCATGTTCCACAGCGTGCCGAGCGCGTTGTCCTGGCGCAGCTGCACCACGGCGTGCAGGCGCCGGTCGCGGCGCGGATCGGCGAGGCCGACCGGCTTCATCGGCCCGAAGGCGAGGGTCTGGGGCCCGCGCGCCGCCATCACTTCGATCGGCAGGCAGCCCTCGAAATAGGGCGTCGAGGTCTCCCATTCCTTGAAGTCGGTCTTCTCGCCGGCCAGCAGCGCGGCGATGAAGGCGTCGTATTGCTCGGAGGTCAGCGGGCAGTTGATGTAGTCCGCGCCCTCGCCCTTATCGTAGCGCGACTGCATCCAGCAGATGTCGAAGTCGATGCTGTCCTTGTTCACGATCGGCGCGATGGCGTCGAAAAAGGAAAGCGACTCCTCGCCGGTCAGCCCGCGCACCGCCTCGGCCAGCGCCGGCGAGGTGAGGGGGCCGGTGGCGACGATGGTCGCGCGCCAGTTCTCCGGCGGCAGGCCGGCGATCTCCTCGCGGGCGATGGCAATGTTCGGGTGCGCCTCCAGGGCGCGGGTGACGGCTTGCGAGAACGGCACGCGGTCGACCGCCAGCGCGCCGCCGGCGGGCAGGCGATGGGCGTCGGCGGTGCGCATGATCAGCGACCCGGCGCGGCGCATCTCCTCGTGCAGCAGGCCGACGGCGTTGTTCTCCCAATCGTCGGAGCGGAAGGAGTTGGAACAGACCAGCTCCGCCAGCCCATCGGTGATGTGGGCCTCGGTGCCCCGGACGGGGCGCATCTCGTGCAGCACGACGCGGGTTCCGGCCTCCGCCGCCTGCCAGGCCGCCTCGCTGCCCGCGAGACCACCGCCGATGACGTGAAGTTCGTCGTTCATGCCTGGTCGATAGCACCTCGCTAAAGCCTTGAAAACATTTGAGTGACGGGCGTGGCTCCACACCGGCTTGACATCAAGGCATCAACTATTTGATGCTCTGATGCGTGAGAACGACCCTGACCCTCGACGAAGACAATGCCCGCCGGTTGACGCGGCTGCGCAAGGCGCGCGACGCCAGCTTGAAGGCCGTTGTCAACGACGTGATCCGACGCGGCCTCGACGAGGCCGAGAAGCCGCCGCGCCCGCGCGAGCCCTTCCGGACGAAGGCGGCGGATGCCGGGGAGTTCCTGTTTCCGTCGGTCAAAGAGGCATTGCAGGCGCTCGACGACGAATATGACCGCAAGAAGCTCGGCCTGCCGTGATCCTGATCGACGCGAATATTCTGCTCTATGCTGGCGTCACCTTCTTCCCCAGCACGAACGCGCCCGCACCTGGCTCGACGAACAGCTTTCCGGCACGGCGCCGGTCGGCCTGCCATGGCATAGCCTGCTCGCCTTTCTTCGCATCACGACCAATCCGCGCGCGTTCACGCGTCACCTGAGAATGGCCGAGGCTTGGCGGCTCGTGGACGATTGGCTGGCCTGCGCGCCGGCGTGGATCCCGCAACCCACCGAGCGGCATGGCGCAACGCTGCGCGAGCTTCTCGATGCCGGCGCAGCTTACGGCGATCTGGTATCGGACGCCCATCTTGCGGCGCTGGCGATCGAACACGAGTTGACGGTATGCACCAACGACAAGGATTTTTCGCGCTTTCCGAACGTGCGCTGGACGAATCCGCTGACGGCGCAAGGCGATCCTGCTCGTTGATGTCCCGGTAGGCGGCGAACCGCGCCTTGCCCCTTGGGCAGCACGCGTCAATTCCAGATCGGCGGCTTGCGGGCGATCCAAGGCTGCGCCTGCTCGAGTTGGGCGGCGAGGCGGAACAGGGTGGCTTCGTCGCCATAGCGGCCGCTGAACATCATCGCGAGCGGAAGCTCGTCGCTCGACAGCGCCATCGGCACCGACATCGCGGGCTGGCCGGTGAGGTTGGCGAGCGGCGTCATGCCGAAGGTCTGGCCCTGGCGGCGGTTGAATTCGCGGGCCCGCACATTCATCGGATCGAGGAAGCCGAGCGGCGGCGGCGGCGTGATCTGGATCGGCTGCAGCAGCACGTCGAAATCGCGGTAGAGCGCAAGGGTCTCGCGCCCGATCTGGCGGATGGTCTGCAAGCCCCAGGCGACATCCTTGCCCGCCATTTCCTTGGCCGCCTTGTAGCCGCTGAGCGCCAGCCATTCGAGCGTCGTGATGTCCAGCGGCCGGCCCATCTTCTCGGCCCATTCCTCGTAGCCGGTGACGGCCATGGCGCCGGAGACATAGCCCTGCGCCTTGTAGAGCTTGCGGAGTTCGGGCCGAGCACCGGCTTGTCGATCAGGGTGTGACCGAGCTCGCCCAGCAGCTTCACCGTCGCCTCGAACGTCTTCTGCACGTCGGGATGCAGGCCGAGGCCCTGGATGGTCTCGGCGCAATAGGCGATGCGCAGGCGTCCCGGCGCCGTCGCGATTTCATCCGTATACAGACGGGTCTTGGGCGCCGGCGCGTAAGGCGCGTCGTCCTCGGGATAGCCGGTCCAGTCGAGCATCGCGGCGCTGTCGCGCACCGTGCGGGTCACGACATGGTCGACCACCAGGCCATGGGCGCGGCCGCGGTCGTCCGGCCCGCCCGGATTGCGCGACTGGGTCGGCTTCATGCCGAACAAGCCGCATTGCGCCGCCGGAATGCGGATCGAGCCCAGGCCGTCCGAGGCATGCGCCATCGGCACGATGCCGCTCGCCACCCGCGGCGGCGGCGCCGCCCGAGGAGCCGCCGGTGCTGTGGTCGGGGTTCCACGGATTGTGGCAGTTGCCCAGGAAGCGTCCTTCCGTCGTGCCGGGGATGCCGAACTCCGGCGTGTTGGTCTTGCCGAAGAGCACCATGCCGGCGGCGCGGTAGCGGCGCGTGAGCTCGCCGTCGACGTCCGAGACATAGCCCTGGAGCAGGGCGCTGCCATTGGTCATCGGCCAGCCGCGACGCCCATCGAGATGTCCTTGATCAGGAACGGCACGCCCTTGAACGGCCCGTCCGGCAGCTTGCCCTTGGCGGCCGCGCGCGCCTCGTCATAGGCCTTGTAGACGATGGCGTTGAGCTTGGGATTGTGGCGCTCGGCGCGATCGATCGCCTCCTCCAGCAGTTCGAGCGGCGTCACTTCGCCGAGCGGACGAGTTGCGCCAGGCCGAGGCCGTCATAGTCTGCGTATTCGCGAAGGACATGGGGGAAACCTTTCAGTTCAAGGTTGCGTGCAATTTGGAATAGCGCTGCGCCCATGGTGACGCCTTTTCCAATTCGGCGGCAAGCTTGAGCAAGGTCATTTCGCCGCCGGCGCGGGCGGTGAACTGGACGCCCAGGGGCAGCCCCGCCTTGCTCCAGTTGAGCGGCAGGTTGATGCCCGGCGTGCCGGTGGCGTCTGCATCGAGGTGAAGGGGACATAGCCGAAATTCGGCGCGAAGCCTTTCTGGATGTCGGTCTCGTCGATGTCGATGGTGCCCAGCTTCATCGGCGGGCGGCCCAGCGTCGCGGTCAGCCAGCAATCATAGGTCTCGTGCCAGGCGGCGATCTGGCGGCCGGCGCGCATCATGGCCTGGCGCGCCTGGGTGAGCTGCACCGCGCTGATGGCCTTGCCGACCCGATAAAGCCCGAGCGTCAGGCCTTCGACGGCTGCAAGCGACGGCGCGATGCCGGTTTGCTCCGCCAACATGTCGAGCGAATAGGCGACATTGGCGCACCAGATGGTCGAGAAGGCGTTGATCAGCGTGCCGGCATCGAGCGGGGGATCGGCGATCTCGACCTGGTGGCCCAGACCCTCGCACAGCTTGGCCGTCGCCTTCACCGCCGCGGTGACCTCCGGATCGTGCGCCGTGCCGTTCATCATCTTCAGGCTGACGGCGAGGCGCAGCCGCTTGGGCTTGCGCCTGATGCCTTCGAGATAGGAGCCTTCCGGCGGCGGCGCCCAATAGGGATCGCCGTAGTCGATCGCGCACAGCGCATCGAGGGCGGCGGCGGTGTCGCGCACGCTCTTGCTGACGACGCCGTCCATCGACAGGCCCATGGTCGCATCCGCCGCTTCGGGGCCCTGGGAGACGCGGCCGCGCGTCGCCTTCAGGCCGACAAGGCCGCAGGCCGAAGCCGGAATGCGGATCGAGCCGCCGCCGTCGGTCGCATGCGCGATCGGCACGATGCCGGCGGCGACCGCCGCGGCCGAACCGCCCGAGGAACCGCCCGTCGAATGCGCGAGATTCCACGGATTGCGCGCCGCGCCGTAGAGCTTGCTTTCCGTGGTCGGCAGGATGCCGAACTCCGGCACATTGGTCTTGCCGAACGGAACGAGGCCGGCGCCCTTGAAGCGGGCGACCGTGTTGGACTCCTGGGTGGCGGGGGTTGCCGGCACGTAGCGCGAGCCGGAACGGGTCGGCCAGCCCACGACATTGGCGCGCATGTCCTTCAGCAGCATCGGCACGCCGGTGAAGGCGCCCTTGGGCAGCTTGCCCTTGGCGGCGGCGCGGGCACCGTCGGGATCGCTGAAGACGATGGCATTGAGCCGGGGGTTGAGCGCTTCGGCGCGGGCGATCGCCGCGTCCATGATTTCCGCTGGCTTGACCTTCCTTGTGCGACGAGCGCCGCGAGGCGAGGGCATCAAAGGAACTGAAGTCGTCTAACGCCATGGCCGTGACCTTTGTTATCGCGCTATCGCCTGCCGCGACCTTAGCCGCTGCGTCGCGAATATGTCACGGCGGCGGCGCCGCACATGCGGCGCGTCGATTGCCGTGGCAAGAGGCGCAACTTAGGATACGCTTGCCGTCTGGCGCAATGTCGGGGGGACAGGCCGTGAAAATTCCGTTCGAGCGCACGATCGCAAGCGCCTATCGCTTCGCCTTCACGAATATATTGTCGATCATCGGGATCGGCTGGTTTCCCTTCCTGCTGCTCGCCGCGCTGATCGGCGGCCTGATCTATCTGTGGCTGCCGCAATTGGGCGAACTGGTCGCCATGATCGGCAAGGCGCAGGACAAGCCGAACTTCGATCCCGCCCAAGTCTTCGCGCGGTCGCGCCCATCGCCGGCTCCTATTTCCTGGTGATCGTGGTGGGGACCATCGTCCAGGCCATGGTCAATGTCGGGCTGATGCGCAAGGCGCTGGGGCAGCATCCCGGCCCGGTCTTCATCTTCTTCTCGCTCGGCAGCCAGGTCTGCGCCTGATCGGCTCCTACCTCCTGCTCATGCTGCTGGCCTGGGGCGCGATTCTGGTCGCGTCCTGGGGATCGCGGGCATCGCGCTCCTGCTGTCGAAGGTGGCAGAAGCCGCCATGGCGCCGGTGACGGGCCTGCTCATCTTCCTCGCGATCCTGTGGTTCATCTACGCCGCGGTGCGGGTGATATTCTTCATCCCGGCGGTGGTCGTGGCCGAGAACCATATCGGCATCCGCCGGTCCTGGCATCTGGGGCGCGGGAATTTCTGGCGCATCCTCGGGATATTCCTGATCGTGACGGTGCCCCTGAGCATGGCGGTCAACACCATCGCCCAGTCGATCCTGCAATTGGGCCTCGGGCCGGAGTTCGGCAGCGGCATGATGGCCGACGATCCGGCCGAGCTGCAGAAGCTGATCGCCGACGTGCTGCATGCCTTCGGCCGGCTGTGGCCCTATTACGCCGCGCTGCAACTGCTCAGCTTCGTCCTGCAGGCGGGCCTCACGGTGGGCGCTTCCGCCAATGCCTATAAGCTCGTCACCGGCGCGGACGACGCGCCGCCAGCAAAGGTTGCGGCATGAACAAGCTTCCCGTGGGCCAGACGATCCGCTTCGCCTACGTTTTCACCTTCGCAGAGATCGGAACCGTCATCGGATTGATCTGGATACCGACGCTGATCAATTCCGTCGCCGGCTTCTTCGTGCTGCGCACCTATTATCAGGCGGTGGCCGACATGATCGACAGCGCGGCGCCGCCGCCGGGCGGCGAATTGCTGCTGCCGTTCCTGTTGCTGGTGCTGACGCTGCTGCTGCTGGCGATGATCGGCGCCGCGATCTCGCGCCAGGCGCTGGGCCTGCGCAAGGGCCCGGCCTTCGTGCATTTTTCCTTCGGCCGGGCCGAACTGCGCGTGTTCGGCGGCTTCTTCGGGCTCTATCTGCTGTTGCTGCTGTTCTTCATCGTCTTCTTCGGGGTGACCGTGGGCGCGGCGGCCGGCGGCGTCGCGGCGGCGGCGGGCAACAGCGGCGCGGCGGGGCTGATCGGGGTGGGGGTCTCGCTGCTCGCGCTCGCCGGGTTGTTCGCGATGATCTATATCGGCGTGCGCCTGAGCTTCCTGATGGTGCCGGCGGTGCTCGACGGCCACGACTTCGGGCTGGCGCGGAGCTGGGAGCTCACCAAGGGCAATTTCTGGCGCATCGCCGCGGTCGGGGCCGCGACGCTGCTGCCGGTTCTCCTCGTCATCGCCGTCGCCGAGACCGCAATCCTGGGGCCGGAATTCTTCGTTCCCCCCGATCCGGCGACGGCCAAGGACGCGGCGGCGAACTTGAAGCAGTTGGCGGCGCAGATGCGCGCGGTGCAGGCGCACATGCCGCTGCTGATGGGCCTGAACTTCGTCGTGTCGCCGCTGCTCTACGGCCTGGTGTTCGCGCCGGCGGCTTTCGCCTACCGCATCCTGTCGGGCAAAGCGGTGGTCGAACCCACGGCCTAGGGCGTAGCGGTCAACGCGGCGGAGTTGCCGTATGCGGAAAGCGGGAAGTTGCGCAACGTCCGACTGATCCTGGTCATCACCGTCGTCTATATCGACATGCTGGGCCTCGGCCTCGCCTATCCGATCCTGCCCAAGCTGGTGCAGCAGTTCGAGTCCGGCGACGTCTCGCGGGCGTCCTACGTCACCGGCTTTCTCGCCGCGGCCTATTCGCTGATGCAGTTCTTCTTTGCGCCGCTGTTCGGGGCGCTGTCGGACCGCTATGGCCGCCGCCCGATCGTCCTGACCTCGCTCGGCGGCTCGGCGCTGTCCTATTTCGTGATGGCGTTCGCGCCCGGCCTGATCGTGCTGACGGCGGCGCGGCTGGTGGCCGGGATCATGGGCGGCTCGTTTTCGACCGCCGCCGCCTATCTCGCCGACATCACGCCGCCGGAAAAGCGCGCCCAGAGCTTCGGCCTGATCGGCGCGGCGTTCGGCTTCGGCTTCATCACCGGCCCCCTGATCGGCGGGGTGCTCGGCGGCATCGATCTCCACTTGCCGTTTCTCGCCGCCGGCGTGCTGTGCCTGGCCAATTTCGTCTTCGGCTATTTCGCGCTGCCGGAATCGCTCGATCCGGAGAACCGCAAGCCCTTCACCCTGGCGCGCGCCAACCCGGTCGGGGCGCTGATCGTGGTCGGACGCTACAGCTCGATCTACGGGCTGATGACGATCTTCGTGCTGGCAACCTTCGCCAATCGCGCGCCGGAGATGATCTGGGTGCTCTACACCGACTACCGCTACCATTGGGGGACCTTCGAGGTCGGCCTCTCGCTCGGCGTTGTCGGTGTCATCTTCGTCATCGGGCAGGGCTGGTTCACCCGCGTGCTGATCCCGCGCATCGGCGACCGGCGCGCCATTCTTCTCGGGCTCGGCGTCAGCGTCGTGGTGAGCATGCTGTACGGCGCGGCGAGCAAAGGCTGGATGCTTTACCTTGTAATGCCGTTTGCCATCACCGGTTGGACGGTGGCACAACCTGCGATCCAGGGATTGATGTCGCGCGCGGTTTCGGCGAGCGAGCAGGGTCTGCTGCAAGGCGCCATCGCCAGTGTAACCAATCTGACGAGCATCGTCGGTCCCATCATCTGGACGAGCTTGTTCGGCTATTTCGTCAGCCCGGCGGCGCCGTTAATCATACCGGGCGCGGCGTTCTTCGTCTCGGGACTCATATTCCTGGCCGCGCTGGTTTTCGCCGTGCGCCGGCAGCTCGAATCGCCGCCGCAGCCGGTCGCCCACCGTCTTTGACGTTTCACACGAGCGCGTTAAGCTTTACGCAATGGTGGGCCGTCCCGGGACGGATTCTGTTGGGGGATAGAATGTCAAAAGTGCCGGTCGGCAAAAGCATTGCGCACGCCTATGGGTTTCTGTTCGGGCGGTTTTTCCAGGTCATCGGTACTGCCTGGCTGCCGGCTCTGCTTTACGCCGTCGGATATTTCTTCTGGCTGGAGAATTCCGCGACCTGGCTTGCGCCGCTCACCCAGGATCAGGGCCTGCTGATCAACGGCGTCCTGGCGACGGCCGGGTTTGTCGTCCTCGCCCTGGTGGTGCGCGCCGTCCTCGGCATCTCGCTGACCCAGGAAGCCCTGGGCATCCGCAAGGATCTGGCGCTGGCGCATTTCGTGATCGGGCCGCGCGAGCTGCGGCTGTTCTTCGCGCAGATCCGGCTTCTGCTCCTCGTCATCGTGCTCGAAATCGCGGTCGTCGCCGTGGTCGTGCTCGGACTGGGCGCCGCGGCCAAATACGGTTCCGCGATCGCCGGTCTGCCGCTGGTCGCCGGCAAGCCGCTGGTGGTCGTCGCCGCGATGTTCGTCGCGCTCGTAATCTACGTCGCCTTCGTGCTGGCGGTGCTGAAGCTGAGTTTCTTCCTCGCCGCCGTCGCCGCGGTCGAGCATCGCGCCAGCGTCCGCCGCGGCTGGCGGCTCGCTGCCGGCAGCGGCTGGCGGATCCTGTTCGTGCTCGTCGGCATCCTGGCGCCGCTGATCGCCGGCCTCTGCGCCCTGCTGTATTTCCTGGTGGGGGCCGACCTCGCATCGGCCTTGCAGGCGGCCGGCGCCGATCCCGCGGCGCGGGGCCACGCGGCGCTGCAATTCTATGCCGGCCACGCGATGCTGATTTCCGCCATCGTCGGCGTCGTCTCGATCGTCGGCGGCGCGCTGCTGGCCGGCGCGACGGCGACCGCCTATCGCACCGTCACCGGGCATGAGCTGGAAGAGCCGGAGGACGACGCCGCGCTGGTCGCGCCGCTGATCGCGCCGGTCGAGAGTCACGATGATCACGGTCACGGCGGCGGGCACGACACCGGCCATGGCGGGCACGACGATCACGGTCATGGCGGCCATGACGACCATGGCGACAAGGGTCATGGGCACGACGATCACGGCCATGGCGGGCACGACGACCACGGCGACAAGGGGCATGGGCATGACGACCATGGTCATGGCGGCCATGACGACAAGGGACATGGCCACGACGATCATGGGCATGACGATCACGGCGACAAGGGCCATGGTCACGACGACCATGGCGGCGGACATGACGACCATGGGCATGACGATCACGGTCACGGCGAAAAGGCCCATGGCGGCGACGACCACGGCGGCGGTCACGGCGATTCGCACGGCAACGGCCATGACGATCATGGCCATGGCAGTCATGACGACGACGGTCACGGCGACAAGAGTCATGGCCACGACGGCCATGGCCATGGCGGCCATGGGCATGGCGACCATGGTCATGGCGGGCACGGCGACGGCCATCACCATCACGCCCGTGCGGCTTAAGGCAGGGTTCTAGATCTCAAGGCCGAGCGTGGCCGCAAGACGGCGGCGCGTCGCGTCCTCGAACGCGGCAGGCCAGGGCGCGCCGGTTTGCGCGCAAAGCTCCTGCCCCAGGGGCCGGAAGATTCGCCACAGCGCCCGGTTCATGGCGAGCAGGCTCTCGCGATTGGCGCCGAGCGGGGGCAGGGCTTCCAGCGCGCGCCGCTGCTCGCCGGTCAGATGGACGTTGACGTGAATGGCGCTGCCCGGCACGGAAGCGGTGCCGTTCTTCTCCCGCATCAGGTCGATGACCATGCGGCGCAGCATGCCGACGCCTTCGAGGCTGGCGAGATACTCGCCGCGCCCCATTGCCCCCGGCGCGAGACCCAGGATGCGCAGGAATTCGCGGACGAGATGCTCGATCCGTGCGGCCTGCGGTATGTGCGGCGGGGGCGCGGCCGGCGCAGGCTTTTCCGGCGTGCCGCGATTGAACAGGGGCCTGACCTCGCCCAGCGGCATGGCGGCGAACTCCGCGGGCTTGAGGAAGGTGAGGTCGAAACGCTGCCAATCGTCCGTCACCGAACTGACGACGCGGTCGAAGCCGTGGACAAATCGGTGGACGACGGGCGCGATGGCGGAGAGATCGGCCGTGTGGTGCTTCAACACCGCATCGAAACTGGGCTCGGGCGCGACCACGGTGACATCGACATCGCTGAATTCATCGCCTGCGCCTTTTCCGAGACTGCCGGAGAGCCAAGCGGACTCGATCCGCGCGTCGGCGGAGAGGACGCGGGTGATGGCGTCGAGGAGTGATTGCTGGGCGGGTGAGGTCACGGCGCGCTTCTCGATGTGTGACGAATGTACAGAATCTGTACACCGCCGGAAATTTCACGATAGAAAATCTTGAACGGATATCGCAGCAACAGGACGGTTCCGACGCCGGGATAGCCTGACGCCAGAGGTGCGCTCTTCGGACGTCTCTCGATTCGGGCGATCACCGCGCTTATGCGTTTTTCAAGCTCCGGCAACTGAGCCGGATAATGCTGTCTCGTGTAGGCCTGTATCTCCTCCAGATCGGCGCGTGCGCCGGCTGTGAAGATAACCGTCACGGCCTGCGAAACTTTGCGAATGTCTCGGCAACTCTTCGGCCGTCGCAAACCGGCCTTCCACCGCATCGCGCAATCCGCGTTCGATCCCGATCTTTTCTTCTTCGGTGGGATAGTAGACGCCATCATCCGCGAACTGGACGATCTCGAATTCGGCAAACCAAGCCGCGAACCGCGCGAGATCCTCAGCGGGAAGCTTTGCAACGGCTCGTTCGATCTCTTCAACGGTCATGACCTCAATCTGCCATAACCGATGGCTGCTTGCATCTACTCCGCCGCCTTCAGCTTCTTCGCCGTTATCTTCTCCGGCACGCGGTTCTTGAGCAGCGGCTTTAAATATTGCCCGGTGTAGCTGCGCGCCACCTTCGCCACGTCCTCGGGCGTCCCCGCCGCGACGAGTTCGCCTCCGCCGTCGCCGCCTTCGGGGCCGAGGTCGACGATCCAGTCGGCGGTCTTGATGACCTCCAGATTGTGCTCGATCACCACCACGGTGTTGCCGTTGTCGACCAGCTCGTGCAGCACTTCGAGCAGCTTCTTGACGTCGTGGAAGTGGAGGCCGGTGGTCGGCTCGTCCAGGATGTAGAGCGTGCGGCCCGTGGCGCGGCGCGACAGCTCTTTCGACAGCTTGACGCGCTGCGCCTCGCCGCCGGACAGCGTCGTCGCCTGCTGGCCGACCTGGATGTAGCCGAGGCCGACGCGCTTGAGCGTCTCCATCTTCTCGGCGATCGACGGCACCGCCTTGAACAGGTCGGCGGCGGCTTCCACCGTCATGTCGAGCACGTCGGCGATGGAGTGGTCGCGGAATTTCACCTCGAGCGTCTCGCGGTTGTAGCGCTTGCCCTTGCAGACGTCGCACTGGACATAGACGTCGGGCAGGAAGTGCATCTCGATCTTGATGACGCCGTCGCCCTGGCAGGCCTCGCAGCGCCCGCCCTTGACGTTGAAGGAGAACCGCCCCGGCTGGTAGCCGCGCGCCTTGGATTCGGGAAGCTCGGTGAACCAGTCGCGGATCGGGGTGAAGGCGCCGGTATAGGTCGCGGGGTTGGAGCGCGGCGTGCGCCCGATCGGCGACTGGTCGATGTCGATCACCTTGTCGAGATATTCCAGGCCCTCGATGCGGTCGTGCGGCGCCGGATGCTCGCGCCCCTGGTTGAGCTTGCGCGACGCCGATTTGAACAAGGTCTCGATGGTCAGCGTCGACTTGCCGCCGCCGGAAACGCCGGTGACGCAGGTCAGGGTGCCGAGCGGGAACGACGCGGTGACGTTCTTGAGGTTGTTGCCCCCTGGCGCCGACGACCTTCAGCCAGCGGTCGTGCACCGCCTTGCGGCGGCGCGCCGGCACCGTGATCTGCTCGATGCCGGTGAGGTATTTGCCGGTCAGGCTCTTGGGATTGCGCATGATGTCGTCGGGCGTGCCCTCGGCGACGATGTGGCCGCCATGGATGCCGGCGCCCGGCCCCATGTCGATCACATGATCGGCGGTGCGGATCGCCTCCTCGTCATGCTCGACCACGATCACGGTGTTGCCCATGTCGCGCAGGCCCTTGAGCGATTCCAGCAGCTTCTCGTTGTCGCGCTGGTGCAGCCCGATGGAGGGCTCGTCGAGGACATAGAGCACGCCGGTCAGGCCGGAGCCGATCTGCGAGGCGAGGCGGATGCGCTGGCTCTCGCCGCCCGACAGCGTGCCGGAGGCGCGCGCCAGGGTGAGATAATCGAGGCCGACATTGTTGAGGAATTTCAGCCTTGCGCGGATCTCCTTGAGGATGCGGGCGGCGATCTCGGTCTGCTGCTTGTTCAGCTTCCGGTCGATGTCGCGGAACCATTCGTCGGCATGGCGGATCGACTGGTCGCAGACCTCGCTGATGTGCTTGCCGCCGATCTTCACCGCCAGCGCTTCGGGCTTGAGGCGATAGCCCTTGCAGACGTCGCATGGGCTGGTGTCCTGGAAGCGTTCCAGCTCCTCGCGCACCCAGGCGGAGTCCGTCTCCTTGAAGCGGCGCTGCATGTTGGGGATGACGCCCTCGAATTCCTTCTTGGTCTCGTAGCGGCGCAGGCCGTCGTCATAGATGAACTTGATCTCCTCCTCGCCCGAGCCGTGCAGGATGATCTCCTTGGCGCGCTTGGGCAGGTCGTCCCAGGCTTCGTTGAGCGAGAATTTGTAGTGCCGCGCCAGCGCCTCCAGCGTCTGGAGGTAATAGGGCGAGGAACCCTTGGACCACGGCGCGACGGCGCCCTTGCGCAGGGTGAGGCTGCCGTCGGGCACGATGAGGGCGGGATCGAAATAGAGCTGGGTGCCCAGGCCGTCGCAGGCGGGGCAGGCGCCGTGCGGATTGTTGAACGAGAACAGGCGCGGCTCGATCTCCGGGATCGTGAAGCCGGAGACCGGGCAGGCGAATTTCGACGACATCAGAAGCTGTTTGGGCGAGCCGTCCTTCTCCTTCTCGTCGGCGAATTCGGCGATCACCAGGCCGTCGGCGATGCCGAGCGCGGTCTCCAGCGAGTCGGGCAGGCGGTTGCCGAGGTCCTTCTTCACCGCGATGCGGTCGACCACGACCTCGATGTCGTGCTTCAGCTTCTTGTCGAGCGCCGGCACCGAACCGATCTCGTAATATTTGCCGTCGACCTTGACGCGCTGGAAGCCCTTCTTCTGCAGCTCGGCGAATTCCTTGCGGTACTCGCCCTTGCGGCCGCGCACCATCGGCGCCAGCAGATAGAGGCGCGTGCCTTCGGGCAGGGCGAGGACGCGGTCGGCCATCTGGCTGACGGTCTGGCTCTCGATCGGAAGCCCGGTGGCGGGCGAATAGGGCACGCCGACGCGCGCGAACAAGAGGCGCAGATAGTCGTAGATCTCGGTGACGGTGCCGACCGTCGAGCGCGGATTGCGCGAGGTCGTCTTCTGCTCGATGGAGATCGCGGGCGACAGGCCCTCGATATGGTCGACATCGGGCTTCTGCATCAGTTCGAGGAACTGCCGGGCATAGGCCGACAGCGATTCGACATAGCGGCGCTGGCCCTCGGCATAGATCGTGTCGAAGGCGAGGCTGGACTTGCCCGAACCCGAAAGCCCGGTCAGCACCGTCAGCGTATCGCGCGGAATCTCGACATCGACATTCTTGAGGTTGTGCTCGCGGGCGCCGCGGATGGAAATGTTCTTCAGCATCTGTGCTTTCACTTTGTCGAAACGCGCACTTTGGCTGTCGGGTCCCATACCCGCAACCGCGTGACTGTCATGATCCCCGGGAGTCTCCGCCGGCGGCGGACCGGCTTAGATGGTGACGCCGTCGCCGGAACGCAACCCCAGAGGAATCCAAGGAACATAACAGGAACAATTGCTCGTGCCCAGCTTAACGTCTCCGGCGGGTACTGGCCGGTTTTGCCCCTCAAGTGGCCGAAGTTCAAATCGCAGTGGCCGGTTTTGGATTGGACGGCCCAAGGCGAGATTTGCCGGGACTTGCCGGGATATAGCGGGATGCCGCAGGCCGGATTCGGCACTTACCGCCGGTTGCGGTAGGAGTCGGGGATGGAACTACCCCCTCTCCAATATTGGTTTAGCGGCTCGGCGCTCTTTTTGGCGACCTCGTTTGCCTTCGGTGTTGTGGTCGGTTTTGTCGGGATCAAAGACATGATCTCGCTGAAGCTGTTCTACATCCTACTGACTATCGGCCTCCTACTGACTGTCGCGGCTTGGTACAGCGCAGCGAGCGATGCTCAAGACAGCGCCGACACGAAGGCCAAACTGACTGAAATCGCCAATGCCATTCATATCAGCCCGGATTCTTCCGCCGCCTCATTGGCTGCAGAAATCTTGAAACGCCTGCCCGATACGGAGTGGCACCTAACTGCTGATCAGAAGACTCGTTTGGGGGCGGTCCTGGATTCTGTTCCTGTCGCCGACAGATTCACGGTCGAAATGCATGTATTAGCGAGCGACGGCGCTTCGAGGGTCTTCGGCGATGAAATTCTCACGCTGTTCAAACAACACCATTGGGAAGCCAACGGCACCATCGACTTCGATTTACGCCCTAACCTGAAAGGTGTCTGGGTCGGGGTTGCAAACGGCACTACGAAAGAAACAGCGCCAAAGAGCGCGGGTGTACTGTCCTACGTGCTAGCAAAATCTGGAATCAAATACGCCAGCATAGAAAATGCCCTTCTCCGAGATGGGCAGGTAGAACTAGACATCGGCCTGAAGCCGGATGATTGGCCCGTAAACTAGAGCCGCAACTCCCGCACTCCCATCGCTTCCAAGCACTGCACTAGAAACACCGCTGTAAACCCGCCACGCGCGACCTTGTTGCGGATATTCACGGCGGTGTCGTCCACTCCGATCTTGCCCAGCCTTTCGACTAGCCCGTCATAGGTCACGCCGTGTCGTTTCATCTCCGATTTCAGGAGATTCTTGGTCTTTTCCGTCCAATCCACCTTGGAAACCATTGCAAAACCTCGCATTTCCCGACGCTGTAAATATCAACATATTCGTTACTTTCGCCATTGACAAGGCTACTCATTACCACCATATTCGTTACAGAAGTAATGGATACGGTGACATGAACGTCCTGCCTCGCGAAAAGCAAGTTGCCGCAATCTCCGCCCTGGTTGAGGGTGTCAGCGTCCGCGCCACAGAGCGCCTTACGGGCGTCAATCGCGGCACGATCCTCTCGTTAGGCATCCGCGTCGGGGAGGGATGCCTGAAGCTTCACAGCGCCATGATGCGGGACCTACACGTCAACCGGATCGAGCTTGACGAGATTTGGGCCTTCGTCGGTAAGAAGCAGCGCCTTGTGACGCATGATGACAGCGACATGGTGGGCGACCAATACACCTTCATTGCGCTTGCCGACTCCGCGAAAGCGATCATCACGTACAAGACCGGCAAGCGCACCGCGATCAATACGCAGGACTTCGCGGATGACCTCCGCGCCCGCGTGATCGGCTCGCCTGAGATTTCAACGGACGGCTTCAACGCTTACCCATGGTGCATCCGTCATGCCTTCGGCGAGGAAGTCGCACATGGCGTGGTGGAGAAGCACTGCGCGGTAAACGGTTCACCGGAAGCCGCACGCCGTTATTCGCCGGGTCGGGTAACGACGGTAAAGTACCATGCCGTACAAGGCGCGCCGGAGCATATCAGCACGTCGTTTGTGGAACGCCAGAACCTCACTCTGAGAATGCAACAACGCCGCTTCACGCGCCTGACAAACGGGTTCAGCAAGAACTATCTAAATCATTGCGCCGCCGTCGCCCTGTACGTCGCGCATTACAATCTGTGCCGAGTTCACGAAGCCTTGAGGGTGACGCCCGCCATGCAGCTTGGCGTCACGGATCATGTCTGGACGATTAGCGAGCTTGTGGGCGCGGCGCTTGACGGAAGGTTGCCGTCAGAGCCTTCACCAATCCCGCGTCGGCCAAGTCCGCAGACGCCGACCGTTGCCGGTCGCAAGGTAGGCCGGTTCACGGTAATCGATGGCGGCGCCTGAAAAGCAGAAGCCCACCGGATGTGACTCCGATGGGCTTCGCCAGTATCCTAGTTGCTGCGACACAGACTAGGAGAAGTTCATGGCTTCCGAGACTATTCGGCTACTTGCCGGGCGGCATGAGATTGAGGAAACGATCCAGCATGTGGTGTGGGAGGGCTACGACGGCGAGCATCATCTCGCCAGGCTTGAGCTAACGCTGTCATCTCCTCACCAGACAGATACTTCACGCCACGGGGCCACCACGGTGGTAGTGCATATGGCACAGAAGGCGCTAATTCAGCTTCTTTTGACACTGATCCAGAAATCGAACGAAATGGGTTGGCCGCTCGAAGCACCAATCGAAAGCCAAGGTGGATTCCAGACAGTCGTGCGTGCAGAGATGCGGCGACCGCCGAAGTAGTTCTTGCGGATATGGACATGGCGGCGCACCTCGCGTAAATTGTTCGCGAGATGGCGCGCGCTATCGCTGATGATGGAAAGCGGGACTGCAATCCCGCCCATCGCTCCCGACTTTAAGCTTTTCCGGGCCGCTCTTAAAGGGCGGCCTTGGCGTTTGTGGGAGTGGCCTAGTTTGAAATTCGAGTGGCCTAATTCGGCCAGCACCCTCCGGCGGCCGGATTTTGGCAGCAGCGGCAGCGTTGGCGACGCGCCGCGACCGCCTTTTGATGCTGCGTCGTATGGTTCCACTGCGGGGCGGGCTGCTGCCAATTGGAAAACCGCGCGAAGCGCTGTTTCATGGCCCGGCGCCGGGGCGATTGGGGGCTCAGCGGCGGTTTCGCATCGGTCCATGCCGCACGCTCAGGTTCCCGAACGCGCCAGCCTGCCTTACCGCGCCGATATCGACGGGCTGCGGGCGCTCGCGGTCGTGCCGGTGGTGCTCTACCACTTCCATGTCGCACCGTTCGGCGGCGGCTATGTCGGGGTCGACGTCTTCTTCGTCATCTCCGGCTTCCTGATCACGGGGCTGATCCACGCCGAGATGCGGAGCGGCGAGTATTCGCTGGCCGCCTTCTACGAGCGGCGCGCCCGGCGCATCCTGCCCGCGCTGTTCGCGGTCGTGGCGGCGGCGGCGGTCGCGGCGCTGTTCCTCCTGTTCCCGGCCGACCTCAGGCGCTTCGGCGAGAGCGTCGCGGCGACGGCGCTGTTCGTGTCGAATTTCGATTTCTGGCAGCAGTCCGGCTATTTCGACGCCGGCGCCGAGGCCAAGCCGCTGCTGCACACTTGGTCGCTGGCGGTGGAGGAGCAGTTCTATCTGCTGTTCCCGCTACTGCTGGGGCCGTTCCGGAGCGCCGGCCGGCGCGGATTGCTGCTGCTCGCGGGCGGGCTGGCATTGGCGTCGTTCGGGTTCGGCCTGTGGGCGGTGCGGGCCTATCCCGCGATGGCGTTCTATCTCGCGCCGGCGCGGGTGTGGGAGCTGATGCTGGGCGCGATCCTGGCGCTGGCGGAGGTCCCGCGCCCGCCGCGCTGGATCGCGGAAGCCTTGTCGCTGCTGGGCCTCGCGCTGCTCGCCGTCGCGGTCTTCGCTTTTTCGCCCGACACGCCGATGCCCGGCGCGAACGCGCTGCTGCCCTGCCTGGGCGCGGCGCTTCTGATCTACGCCAATGGCGCGGGCGACACGCTGGCGGCGCGCGGGCTGAGCCTGCGGCCGATGGTGTTCGTCGGGCTGATCTCCTACTCGCTTTATCTGTGGCATTGGCCGGTCTTCGTCTTCGCGCGCTATTTGCGGGTGGCGCCGCTCGGGGCCGCCGAGACCCTGGCGCTGATCGCGCTGTCCGTGGGGCTGGCGGTGCTGTCCTGGCGCTTCGTCGAGCGGCCGTTCCGCGACCGGCGGCGGCTGTCGCGGCGAAGCATCTTCATCTGGGCCGGCGCGGGCATGGCGATGTGCCTGTTGGCGGGCGGCGGGCTGGTCGCCCCAGGCGGCTTGCCGCAGCGCTTCGCGCCGGCGGTGCAGCGCCTGCTCGCGGCGGCCGACGACCGCGATCCGCGCGAGCACACTTGCGGCGGCGCGACCCTCAAGCAGTTGGAGGCCGGTTTCGTCTGCGTCCTGGGCGATGCACGGGCCAAACCGTCCTTCGCGCTGTGGGGCGACTCGCATGCCGCGGCTCTGATCCCGGTCGTCTCCGGCGTCGCGGCGCGGCTGGGACGGGCAGGATACTTCGTCGGCCATGTCGGCTGCGCCCCGCTGCTCGGCGTCACGACCTCGGACGAGCCGTCGCAGCGTTGCGCCCGCGTCAACGATGCGGCGCTGGCGCTGATCGCTCGGAAGAATATCCGTGAGGTGATCGTGGCGGGACGCTGGGCCTATTACGACACGGGGCGCGGCACCGCCGCCGATCCCAGGGGCTTTCGGCGCTTGTTCGATCTCGCCGGCGGCGGGCAGCACGCGGTGTTCGCGCGCGCGCTCGACCGCACGGTCGCGAGGCTGAGCGCCGGGGGCCGCAAGGTGATCCTGGTCGCCGACGTGCCCGAGATCGATTTCGACGTGCCGCAGACCCTGGCCCGCATCGCGCTCGGCGCCGCGCCGGTGGAGATCCGTCCGACGCGCGAGGCCTACCGCGCGCGGCAGGAATTCGTCGCGAAGGATCTCGCCGCGCTGCAAAGGCGCTCTGGCGTGGCGGTGATCGCGCCCGCGGCGATCCTTTGCGGTTCCGGCCTTTGCGCCGTCGAGGATGGCGGCCGGCCGCTCTACCGCGACCATCATCACCTGACGGTGTTCGGCGCGATGCGCCTGGCGCCGCTGTTCCGGGGCGCATTTTGACGGCTTTTGTCACTTGGAACAAACAGGGAACAATGCTATAGACGGCTGTCCACAGGACCGCGCGGCGCCGGCGATGGTGCGGGCGCTGCCCGCGGACTAGGTTCGCGTTCGGTTCGACAAGCTAAGAAAGCTAGATAAGGAGAAGGTCATGGCGGGCAGCGTCAACAAGGTCATTCTGGTCGGCAATCTGGGCAAGGATCCGGAAGTGCGCCGGATGCAGAGCGGCGATCCGGTCGTGAACCTCTCGCTGGCGACCTCGGAAACCTGGCGCGACAAGGCGTCGGGCGAGCGCAAGGAAAAGACCGAGTGGCACCGGGTCGTGATCTTCAACAAGAACCTGGCCGAGGTGGCGGAGAAATATCTGCGCAAGGGCTCCAAGGTCTATGTCGAGGGCTCGTTGCAGACGCGCAAATGGACCGACAAGGACGGCGCGGAAAAATATTCGACCGAGGTCGTGCTGCAGAATTTCCGCGGCGAGCTCACCATGCTCGACACCAAGGGCGAAGGCGGGGGACGCGAGCGCATCGGCGCCGGCGAAGCGCCGGCCAGCTTCCAGCGCGAAGAGATGGACGACGAGATCCCGTTCTGACCCGTACCATGCGCGTCTTCCTGGCGGGATTGCTGGCGCTCGCGCTGGCGGGCTGCGCGAGCGGCTCGGGCGTGCCGTCGGCCGGCTTTCTGAACGACACCGTCGCCCAGGCGTTCATCCCGCTGGAGCACACCTCCTATCTGATCATGGGCAATAGCGGCTCGGCGTTCGTGATCGCGCCGGGCGTCGCGGTGACCAATGTGCATCTCGCCGACGTCATCGGAAAGGCGCCGGTGATCGGCCGTTCGCGCGACTACGACCTCCTCTATTTCCGCACCGAGCGGTCGCTGACGCCGCCGACCGGGGTGCCGATCGTCGGCATGGCGGTGGTCGCCTACGGCACCGATGTCTACGGCAAGGTGCGGGTGGCGCGCGGCGTGGTGCGCGGGCTCAACATGCCGGTCGAGGCGCGCTGCCCGACCTGCGCCGTGCAATCGGCCTTCACCTTCGAAGGCAATGCCGGGCCGGGCTTCAGCGGCGGGCCGGTGATCGATGCGGCGAGCGGGCGCGTGGTCGGGATCATCTTCGGTTACGACGATCCCGGCGGCCGCCGGCTGATGTACGCCTATCCGATGAGCCGGGTGCGCAACGAGCTCGCGGCCGCGACGGGCCGGCTGCCGGTCGACGCGAACTGAACCGGCGGTGGCGCGATGACCGTCGACGCCCTGTCGCTCAGCCTGATCGTCGCCGCGCCCTTCATCGGCAGCTTCCTTGGCGTCGTCGCCATCCGCCTGACCCAGGGGCGCACCGTCCTGTTCGGGCGCTCCGCCTGCGATAGCTGCGGCGCGGTGCTGGCGCCGCGCGATCTGGTGCCGCTGGCGAGCTTCGCGCTGCTGCGCGGCCGCTGCCGCCGCTGCGGCGCCGGGATCGATCCGCTGCATGTCGCGATGGAGCTGGGGGCGGCAGCCGTCGCCGTCTGGGCCGCGGTCGTGACTTCGGGCTGGATATTGGTCGCCAGTTGCGCGCTGGGCTGGACCTTGCTGACGCTGGCCGCGATCGACTGGCGCAGCGGCCTGCTGCCCGATGTCCTGACCTTGCCGCTGGCCGCGCTGGGCCTCGGCGTCGCCTTCGCGCTCGACCGGACGGCGCTGCCCGATCACGTCCTCGGCGCGGTCGCGGGCTTTGCGGTCTTCTGGGCCTTGGCGGAAATCTATCGCCGCCTGCGCGGGCGCGACGGGCTCGGCCTCGGCGATGCGAAATTGCTCGGCGCCGCGGGCGCCTGGCTGTCGTGGAGCGCCTTGCCGACGGTCGTGCTGTTCGCGGCGTTCCTCGGTCTCGCGCTCGTGCTGGCGCGGCGCGCGCGCGGACAAGTCCTGACCGCGACCGACCGGCTCGCCTTCGGTCCGGCGCTCGCCGCCGCGACCTGGCTTGTCTGGCTGTACGGACCGCTGGTGCCCGCTTAGCGCCACGCCAGGATCAGATAGGGCTTGGCGGCATCGCCGGTGAACTGCACCACCGCGACGCGCACGACGCGGGCGCCGTCGGCGGAAACCTCGGCCGTGATCTGGAAGTCGCTGCCGGCGGTGCCGAGCGGTCCGCCGGCGGCCGCCGGTGCGTCGCGCGCTTCTTCGCGCCGCTCCAGGACCCGTTCGACCGCGGTCTCGGACATGCCGGGCAGGGCGCGCAGGGCGGCGCGCGGCGCGACCTGGGTGTTGAGCGCGCCGCTCTTGCCATAGACCGTCAGCGCCGGCGCGATACGGTCGAACAACGCGCGCGTCATGCCGGAAACGGACAGGACTTCGTCGGCGGCGCGGAAGGCGAGGCGCGGACGCGGATCGTTCGGATCGCCGCGGCGCGCGACGATGCGGTCGGCCAGGGCGCCGGCCTCGCCGCCGGCGAGCCCGGCGGAGACGAACAGGCCTTGGAGCAGCTCCTTGGACGCGAAGTTGAGATTGACCTTGCCGGTCTCGTCCTCGATCCACACCCGTGCCGCCAGGCCGTCGAACCCCAGCGTTGCAGGCGTTCCGTCGACGCGCGGCCGCTGCGCCGCGCGCTCGTCGAGCAGGGCGAGGATCGCCTGGTTCACCGCCGCGTCGGCGGCGGCGCCGGCGCGCGCCGCGTTCCAGGTGTTGTGGCCGATCCTGGCCGAGGTCACCGAGGCCGACAGCATCGCGGCGGCGATCAGCGACAGGATGGCGATGCCCCACAGGACCGAGACCAGGGCGAGGCCGCGCTCGCGGCGCACTACTTTTGCAACAGCGTCTGCAGCGCCGGGAGCTTGCGCCGCAGCTCCTCGGTGATGGCGCGCGCCTTCTGCAGATTGTCCACGACATGCGGCGTGATCAGCACGATCAGCTCGGTGCGGTTGACCTTGTTGCTCTTGGTGCCGAACAGGCCGCCGAGCACCGGGATTTCGGAGAGATAGGGCAGGCCGCTCGAGCCGCGCGTCTTGGTGTCCTTGATCAGGCCGCCGAGCGCGATGGTCTCGTTGTCCTGCACCGCGATGGTGCTGTCGATCTTGCGCTGGGTGATGGTCGGCGAATCCAGCGTCGAGGTGTTGGTCGCGGCGACGTCGCTGACCTCCTGGCTGATCTCCATCGTCACCATGCCGCCCTGGTTGACGCGCGGCGTGACCTTCAGGATGACGCCGGTGGCGCGGTATTCGATGGTGTTGATGACCGGCGAGGAGCCGCCGACCACGCTCTGGCCCTGCGAGGTCGCGATCGGCACCTGGTCGCCGACCTGCAAGGTCGCGGTGTGGTTGTTGAGGACAAGGATCTCCGGCGTCGAGATCACGTCGACATGGGTGACCTGGGACAGCGTGTTCAGCACGACGCGGATATTGGTGCCCTGGCTGAACATGTAGGAGAAGCCGGGGAACACCTGGCCGATATTGATCGAGTTGGAATTGGAGAGCCCGATCGTGTCGTGGCTGTCGGGCTGATAGAAATACTGCACGCCGTATTGCAGGTTGTTGGTCAGCGTCACTTCGGCGATCGCCGCTTCGAGCAGGACCTGGAGCGGCGCGGCGTCGAGCTGGCGCAGCGCGGCGTCGATCGTCGCGTATTCCTGCGGCGTGCCGTAGATCACCACCGCGTTGTTGGAATCGTCGGCGGTGATGGTGGCGGCGCCGCTGGGCGCCGGCGACGAGTCGCTGTCGATCAGGCTGGTGTTGCCGCCCGGCGAAGGCGGCGGCGCGGCGCCGCCGGGCGCCGGCGGCGCACCGCCGGCATCGCCGCCCGGATTGTCGCCGCCCTTGTTCGAATCGCCGCCGCCGCCGCCATAGAGCGCCTTCTTCAGGGTCGCGGCGAGGTCGCTGGCGCGTCCGTTCTGCACGGCATAGACGAAGATGCGGCGGTCGCTGCCGAGGCCGGGGCGGTCGAGGCGCGCGATCCAGCGCTGCATCTGGTCGAGATAGCGCGGCTGCGGCGAGATCACGAGCACGGTGTTCAGGCGCTCGATCGGGATCAGCTTGACGATGCCGGCGAGCGGGCCGCCGACGCCGCCCAGGATCTGGTTCAGCTCCCGGGCGAGGCCGCGGGCGTCGGTGTATTTCGGCGTGAACAGCCCGAACGACATCCCGGCCAGCCAGTCGACGTCGAACAGCGCGATCTCGTCGACGATGGCGGCGCGTTCCTGCTGCGTGCCCTGGATGATGAGCAGGTTGCGCCCGACATCGGCATGCACGATGGCCTGCGCCGGCTGCATGCCTTCGAGCAGGCGCTGCATCTCGGCGGCCGAGACGAAGTGCAGCGGCACGATCTGCGAGCCGTAGCCGGCCTCGGCGGCGGACGAGCCGACGGCGGCAGGCGCCGTGACTTCGCGCGGCGCGTCGGCGCTCAGCACGATCTTGTAGACGCCGCTGTTCTTGACGACCGCGAGCCCGTTCATGCGCAGGATCTGCTCGAACACCGGCAGGATCTCGCTGCGCGCCAAGGGCTTGCTGGTCTGCACCGTGATGGTGCCGGCGACGCCGGCGCCGATCGTGTAGTTCACGTTGAGAAAATCGCCGAACACCGCCTTGGCGACGTCGCGGACGTCGGCGTTGATGAAGTTGAGCGTGATGCCGCCCTCTTCGGTGACCGCGGCCTGCGCGGCGTGCGGCACGGTGTGGCCGACGAGGCGCCCGGTGCCGCGGATGATCTCGGGCGGCGGCGGTTCGGGGATGGCGGGGCCGGGCCGCGGCGCCGGTGCGGGATCGTGGGCGTGGGCGGCGAGTTCGGCGGCGCTGGGGCCCGCCTCGACCGGCTTGTCGAATTCGGTGCAGGCGGCAAGCGACAGCGCGAGCGCCAGAACGCCCGTCGCAGCAACCCTCTTGCCTGTGAACCTCGCCGGCATTCCTGGCTCGCCCCTCAAACGCTATAGGCGTTATTTCCGCCGTGAAGTCAAAGGGTTGGCTCGCCCGTCGTGGGATCGACCGGGGCCCCTATGAGCGCCTCGGGGGCGATCGTCGGGTGGTGGGCCGCGAGGCCGGGGCTCGCCGGCACCGCGGCGGTTTTGGGCGGCGGCGCCGCCGCAGCAGGTTGCGCCGGCGCGACGACGGTGGCCGCAGATGGCGGCGGGGCCGGCGCCGGCGTCGCGGCCGGAACCGGCGCGAGCGCGGTGAGCGGGGCGCTCGGCGGCCGGTTCGCCGGCCCGTCCAGCGGCACGACGAATTCCCCGCCATTGGCGTGCAGCGTCACCGCCGTCGCGTCGATCCGCGCGACGCGCCAGCCGTTCACCAGGTCGCCGACGCCGGCGCTCGTCGTCGCCGCGGTGCTCTTGTTGCGCAGGAGCGCGACGGCGCGCTCACCGCCCATGATGACGCCGACCAGGACGAAATCCGAGGTCGCCGCCGCGGCGCCGCTCGCCTGCAGATCGGCCAGCGGCCGGCGCTTGGCGCTGAACAGCGGCCGCGCATCGATGTCGGCGAAGGACTCGGCGGGCGGCGGCGCATAGGCCGGCGGGCGGAGCGCGGCGGGACGGCGCGCCGGCAGGCGCGGCGTCTCGATCGTCACCGGGTCGAGCGGCGTCACCGCCTCGTAGAGAATGGCGCCGCCGAGCAGCAGCGCGGTTCCGAACAGCACGCCGGGCACCAGCAGCCTCATCGCGCGCCCATCCAGCGATAGGCACGCACCGTCCAGCGCACGTCGAGATTGGGCGGATCGCTGAGCACGCCATACGACTCCCAACTTTCCGGTGCGTGCAGGTCGATGCCGCCGAGGAAAAGATAGGGCGTGCCGGTCTCGATGCGATAGGCGATGCTTTTCAGCCGGGTCATCGGGATCGAGACGTCGTATTGGATGTCGATGCGCTGGAAGCCGCCCTCGGTCTGCGGCGGCAGGTTCTGGGCGCTGCGGATCTGGCCGGCTTCGCTTTCGATCAGCGCCTTGACCTGGTTTTGGATATTGGCCGCCGCCAGCTCGGCGCTGCCGCCGTCGATCAGCCCGGCGGCGCTGGATTCGTGGTTCTTGAGCTCGGCGAGCCTGGCCTCGACCACGGGGCGCAGGGCGATGCGGCGCGCATAGGCGGAAAGCAGGCGGTGCGACCGGTCGATCGCCTCGCTTTGCGCCGCGAAGGCATCGATCACCGGCTGGACGATCGACAGCCAGACAAGGCCGAGCGCCACGACCAGCAGCCCGAGCGCGAGCAGGCGTTGGCGCGATGCGGTCATGTCGCGCCCTTCTTGAGCTTGAAGGAGATGTCGAAGCGCTGCAGCGCGGGGGTGGGGCCCTGCATCAGCGGGCTGCGCAGCTCGGCGTCCGCGAAGAAGGGCGAGGAATCGAACAGCGCGATGAGCGAGGCGGCCTCGGCCGAGAAGCCGTGCAGCCGCACCTCGTCGCCATGCAGCTCGAATTCGTAGAGCCAGGCGTTGTCGGGCAACAGCCGCGCCACGGTCGCCAGGACCGCCACGGCGGCGGGGCTCTGCTTCTGCTGCGCCAGGAACGCCGCCTGGCGGTTGGCGGCGTCGAGCTTGCGCTGCAGCCGCTCGACCACGACGGCGCGCGAACGCGCCGCCGCGACGCGGGCGTCGAGATCGGCGGCGACGGCTTCGCCGCGCAGATAGACGGCGCCGATCAATCCTAAGCCGAACAGCAGGACGAGGCCGGCGAGCAGCGGCACCACGCGCGGCTGCCAGCGCAGCCGGCTCGCGGCGCCGGCGTCGACCGGGAAGGTGCCGCCGTCGGCGCGGGCGTCGTCGCCGGCGAAGGCGACCGCCGACACCGCGATGCCGGCGCCATGGCAGAGCGCGAGACAGTCGTCGACCGGCTCGCGCCGGATGAGGCGCAAGGCGACGTCGAGCGCTTCGCCGTCACCGACGGCCCGGTAGTCGTAATAGATGTCGTCCGCCGCGATCGGGCTTTGGCGCACCACTTCGTGGCGCAGGATGTCGTCCAGGTTGCGGCGGGCGCCGCGCGGCAGGCGCAGGGCGCGGGTCAGCGCCTGATCCGCCGGCAGTTGCAGGATGACGGGATCGGCGAGCCAGGCGGCAAGGCCTGCGGCCTGCGGCACCGAGAGGCGCAGGGTCCGCGCCGCGAAGTCGTCGCGCGGCACCCGCGCCACCACGGCCTCGGTGCCGCCGGTACGGCGGGCGACAACGAATTCGTCCGGCAGCGCTTCGATGATCGTGGCATCGCGGCCGCCGCCGAGCGCCTCGCGCAGCCCGGCGGGCACCAGCGACGCAAGCTCGTCCACCCACCAGCGCCAGCCGGCAAGCACACGATCAAGCAACGCACTGGGACGCGAACCCTCCATCAACCGCCTCGGCAGGATTTTGTCGTGGGATCATAGGTGCAATCGGCCTCGGCTGAAATCCGAGGCGCGACGAATAGTTCGGGCCAGGATCGGGGGTCGCCTTGCGGAAAGCGCGCGCGCAGCCGCACCAGGGCGGGCAGGGCCGCCTGGGCGCTCCAGCCGCTCACCCACGCGCCGCCTTCGCCGAGATAGGAGAGCTCGATGTCCTGCGCGCCGCGCAAAAGGTCGGTGCCAGGGTTAACGCCGAAGGCGAGCGCGAGACGCTTGAGCCGGCCGTCCGGCTTCACTTCCAGAACGGCGGTGACGCAGCGCGCCCCGCCGGCAGCCGCGGGGGCCGGCGCCAGGAACGTCAAAGCGGATCGTTCGCCGAAAAACGCCACGCGCGGCGTGTCGGTGGGACCGGCGGCGCTGCGCCGCGGGCAGGCGCGTTCGATCTCGCTGCGCAGCAGGTCTTGCACCGTCCGCACGCTGTCGACCGCATCGGTGGTCTCGCTGCCGCGCTGCCACGCCCGCATCCCGAAGCGCAGGCCGCCGAACAGCAGCACGAACAGCATGGCGAGCAGCGTCATCGACACCAGAAGCTCGAGCAGCGTGAAGCCGTGCTCCTTCCTCATGCCGGCGCCTTGGGCGGCAGGGGCACGAGGCGCAAGGCGCTCAACGATTTGGTGCGCCCGTCCCATGTCACAGTGGCGCGGACCAGGAAGGCGGACATGTGCCGCGCCGCGGCATCGTCGCCGCCGCCGTAAGGCGTGACCGCCAGCCGCCAGCGATAGCCGCCGGCATAGACGCCCTCGCCGCCGCGCAGCGGCCCCTCGGTTCCGGCGCGCGCCAGCAGCGATTGCACCAGCGACTGGGCGAGCGCCTCGTCGCGGCCGAGGCGCGAGCGGTCGAGCGACGACGAGATCGCAGCGAGCAGGACGGCGAGCGCGACGCTGAGGATCGCGAGCGAGACCAGCAGTTCGACCAGGGTGAAGCCGCGGCGGTCACTCATCGACCGAAACCCGTCCGCTCAGCCAGTCGATCGCCACGCGGTGCCGCTGCGCCGCGTCGCCGACCAGCACGACGCCGCCGGTGGAACTGCCGTCGGGATAGAAGCCGATCCGGACGGCGGGCTTCGCCCCTTGCAGGGAAAAGCGGATGGCGTGGGGCAGGACGTGGCGCCGGTCGCCGGGCTCCGACAGGTATATCTGCCGCGCGGCGTCGAAGCGGATCGCGGTCGCGCCACCGCCGGCGATGGCCTGGCCGCGCGCCGCGCGCAGGTCGCCGGCCAATGCGCGCGCCGCCGCGAGCGACCGCGCGCCGGGCAGCGCCGACTGCAAAAGCGCGGGCACCGCGGCGACCAGGAGACCGATGATCGCGAGCACGACCAGCAGCTCGGTCAGCGTGAAGCCGGCCTCACCAGTTCTTGACGGGGGGATCGGCGCCATTGCCCGCATCTCCGTCCGGCCCGTTGCTCGACAGGTCGAACTCGTTGTTGTGTTTGCCGGGCGCGACATAGACGTAAGGCCGCCCCCAGGGATCGTTCAGGTTCGCCGTGGCCTTCACATAAGGTCCGTTCCAGTTGTCGGTCGCCGGCGGCTTGGCTTTCAGCGCGGCAAGCCCCTCCTGGGTCGTGGGGATAGCGGCCGACGTCGAGCTTGTAGAGATCGAGCGACGCCGACAGGCTCTCGATCTGCGCATGCGCGGTGCTCACCTTGGCCGAGCCGAGATAGCGCAGCAGCAGCGGCGTCGCGATGGTCGCGAGCAGGCCGATGATCGCCAGCACGACCAGCAGCCTCGACCAGCGTATAGCCGCGTTCGCCGCGGCGGCTCTTGGGTAGGCGGGTCCGCATCGTCCTTGTCCCTCAGATCGCCAAATCGTTCACGCTCAGGATCGCGACCAGTATGGAACCGATCAAGCCCGCCACGATCAAGCCCATGAAGATGGTCAGGCAGGGCACCAGCAGGGCGACCAGGCGGTCGACGGTGTGCTTGATCTCCCGCTCGTAGAGGTCGGCCTGGCGCAGCAGCATGACGTCGAGCTGGCCGCTCTCCTCGCCGACCCGCATCATGTCGAGGGCGAGGCGGGGGAACGCCTTGGAGTCGCGCAGGAAGCGCGACAGGGCGTCGCCTTCCTTCAGGCCGGTCGCGGCGCCGCGCACCGCGCCGGCGATGACGCTGTTGGCCAGCGTGTCGCCGGTGATCACAAGGGCCTGGGGCAGCGCCACGCCGTTCTTCAACAGCGTGCCGAGGGTGCGGCTGAAGCGCTCGATATCCATCTTGGCGAGCAGGCCGCCGAGCAGCGGCAGGCGCAGCAGCGCGCCGTCCCATTGCCGCCTGAAGCCGGGCTCCTTGAGCGCGCGGCGAAGGGCGATCGCCGCCAGCGCCGCGCCGAGGAACAGCGCCCAGGACCAGTTGGTGAGAAAATGGCCGGCGTCCATCACGAAGCGGGTCGCCGGCGGGATCGCTTTCCCCGCCTCGGCGAACATCGGCTCGAAGGACGGCAGCACGAAGACCAGGATGACGATGATCGAAACGCCCGTGGTCGCCAGCAGCAGGCTGGGATAGATCAGCGCCGAGATCACCGACTCCCGCACCGCGAGCGAGCGGCCCATATATTCGCCGAGCTGCTCCAGCGCCGCCTGCAGGTCGCCGCCCTGTTCGCCGGCGCGCACGATGTTGACGTAGAATTTCGGGAAAGCCGGCCGGCCGGCCAGCGCGTCGGCCAGGCTGGAGCCGCCGCGCACCTGTTCGAGCACCGCGCCCAAGGTGGCGCGCATCGGCTTGCTCTCGTCGAGATGGACGAGGATTTCCAGGGCGCGGTCGAGTTCGAGCCCGGCGCGCAGCAGCGAAGCCAGTTCCTGCGTCGCCACCACCAGCGCGCGCGGCGAGAAGCGGCGCGTCGGCAACAGGTCCTTGCGCAGCCATTCGCCCCACGCCGGGCGCCCGCCCGCGCCATGGGTCGCGGCGATGGGATACTGCCCGCGGTTTCTGATCTCCTCGATCGCCGCCGGTTCGGAGGCTGCGTCGAGCACGCCGGTCACGATGGCGCCGGAAGCGGTCATGGCCCGGTAGCGGAAGCTCGGCATGGCGTCAGACCGCCCGCACGGCGCGCAGGACTTCCTCGACGCTGGTCTCGCCGGCCAGCACCTTGGCCATGCCGTGCGCGTGCATGCTGCGCATGCCTTCGCCGGCCGCCTGCTTGCGGATCGCGCCGGCTTCGGCATGGGCGAGCACCAGGTGGCGCAAGGCGTCCGACATGGTCAGCACTTCGACGATGGAGCTGCGCCCGCTATAGCCGGTGTGGTTGCAGTGGGCGCAGCCTTGCGCCGCATGCAGCGTCGCGGCGCCCCCGCGCGATCTGCAGGCGCTCCAGCAGCGCGGGATCGGCCTCGTAAGGCCGCTTGCAGTGCGGGCACAGCGTGCGCACCAGGCGCTGCGCGATCACGCCGGCGATGGTCGAGGTCAGAAGATAGTCCTCGATCCCCATGTCGAGCAGGCGGGTCACCGCGCTGGGGGCATCGTTGGTGTGCAGGGTCGAGAGGATCAGGTGGCCGGTGAGGGCGGCCTGCACCGCGACCTGCGCGGTTTCGAGATCGCGGATTTCGCCGACCATCATGATGTCGGGGTCCTGGCGCAGGAAGGCGCGCATGGCGCTGGCGAAGGTCAGCCCGACCTGCGGCTTGACCTGGACCTGGTTGACGCCGGAGAGCTGGTATTCGACCGGATCCTCGATGGTGAGGATCTTGCGGTCGCGGGTGTTGAGCTCGGACAGGCCGGCATAGAGCGTCGTCGTCTTGCCGCTGCCGGTCGGGCCGGTGGCGAGCAGGATGCCGTGCGGCTGGCCGAGCAGGCCGCGGATCGCGGCGATGGTCTCGCCGTCGAAGCCCAGCGCTTCGAAGTCGAGCTTGAGCGAGCCGCGGTCGAGGATGCGCAGCACCGCGCATTCGCCGTGGATCGTCGGCATCATCGAGACGCGGAAGTCGATGTCCTTGCCGCGCACCGCGAGGCGGATGCGGCCGTCCTGCGCGATGCGGCGCTCGGCGATGTTGAGCTTGGCCATGATCTTGATGCGCGACAGCACCGCGGGCGCGAGGTTGCGCGGCGGCGATTCGACTTCGTGCAGCACCCCGTCGATGCGGTAGCGGACATGCAGGTCGCCGTCCGACGGCTCGATATGGATGTCGGAGGCGCGGGCCTCGACGGCGCGCGCGATGAGCAGGTTGACCAGGCGGATCACCGGCGCGTCGCTGGCGCTGTCCTTGATGCGGTCGACGTCTTCGCTGACGCTTTCCTCGGGCCGGGCGCTGGTCTCCTGGGCGATCTGGTGGATCTCTGACCGTCCGCTGCCATAGAGGCGGGCGAAGGCGGCTTCCAGATCTGCCGGCAGCGCGACGCGGCGCAGGATCGCCGGCCGGCGGCGAAGCGCGCGGCTTCCGTAGCGTAATCGTTCAAGGGGTCGACCATTGCGACGGACGACGCCCGAGGCGTCTTCGCCGAGCGGCAGGATCTGGGCCTCGCGCAGGAACTGGCGGTTGAGGCGGTCTTCGAGAACCGCGCCGCGGGATAGTCGCCCGGCCCCGCCAGCGGCAGGTCGAGCAGCGCCGCGAGCGCGCCGGCGATGTCGCTCTCCGACGCCAGGCCGAGGCGGGCGAGGACCAGCTCCAGCCGCTCGCCGCTTTCCGCTGCCAGCCGTTCGGCGCGCTGCGACGCGGCGGCGTCAGCTTGCCGGCCCCGATCAGGTGCGCCGCCAGCGCCTTGCGGACCGGGTGCGACGCAGCGCTCGCGTCCTGGCTTATGATCGCTTCCTGGCCGGCCGGCATCTATCCACTCCCAACGCCCGTCTATTATAAGGACTGGGCCTTGGCGGCGCCACAAACCGGTCCGGCGCCGTTAAGGCTTAATCATCCTGTGTTTTTTCCCGACTCGCCCGCCCTTGGATCGTCCATGCGCCTGACCTATGCCGTTCTCGGACTCCTGCTGTTCGCGCCCGTGTCGGCCGCGGCGCCCCGGCACCTGCCGATGGAAAAGATCGTCATCGAAACCCGTTCCGGCCGCGCCCGTTCCGGATGGAGATCGCCGCCGACGACGCCTCGCGGGCCCGCGGCTTGATGCACCGCACCAATCTCGCCAAGGACGCCGGCATGCTGTTCGACTTCAAGACGCCGGTGATGACCGCCTTCTGGATGAAAGACACGCCCCTGCCGCTCGACATGCTGTTCGTCCGCGCCGACGGCACGATCTCGACGGTTGCGGCGAACGCGGTGCCGAACTCGACGGTGGAGATCGCGTCGGCGGAACCGATACGCGTCGTGATCGAGATCGGCGGGGGGCAGGCGCGGGCGCTCGGTATCGCCCCCGGCGACCGCGTGCAGGCGTCGATGTTCGCCAGGAAATGAGTTTTAAAGTTCCCGACGCAATAAAATTTTTGAGCGTCGCCGACGATCACAGTATCGTTCGAAAGATGCCGGCTTTTCGTTCTGCGCGTAGTTTACAGCGGCAATCCATGGTATGGGGAGGGCGTTACACGGAGGCAATGCGCGCGCCGCTTGCCTCTTCTCGGGATTTTACCTTTTCGAACAATAGGCAGGATGAGCGTACGTGTTGCGGGCGCTCGCAAAGGAGGCAGGGATGTTCAGAATACCAGCAATCACCGGTGTACTAGCGGCGGCGCTTGTTGCCGTCATGTGGGCGGCGCCGGCGCAAGCGCAAGCGACGCGTACTTGGGTTTCCGGCGTCGGTGACGACGTCAATCCGTGCAGCCGCACGGCGCCGTGCAAGACTTTCCCCGGCGCGATTTCCAAGACCGCTGCGGGCGGCGAGATCGACACGCTCGATCCCGGCGGCTTCGGCGCGGTCACGGTCACCAAGGCGATGACCATCGCCAGCGAAGGTACCGGCGAAGCCGGTATTGTGGTTGCCGGCACCAATGGGCGTCACCGTCAACTGCGTGTCCGATCCCAACTGCGTGGTCATCCTGCGCGGCCTGCAGATCGATGGCGGCCCGGTCGGCTCCAATTCGCTGAACGGCGTGAGGTTCATTGCCGGACGCGTGCTGGAAATCCAGAACAGCACGATCCGCAACTTCACGGGCGGCTCGCCCAACGGGTTCGGCGTGTTGTTCAACCCGGTTGCGGGCACCGGCTCGGTAGTCCAGCAGCTGATCATCACCGACACGACGATCACCACGAATGGTGCGGGCAGCGGCCCATCGGGCACCGGCGGGGCGGTCAATGTGGTGCCGGACGGGATCCGGCACGGTCAATGTCCTGTTCGACCGCGTCTCGTTCCTCAATAACACGCAGGGTCCCTCGTTCAACGGCTCCGGCATGACCGGAACGCTCAACGCCACAATCGCCAACAGCAGCCTCGCGGGTAGCCAGACGGGCGTGACGTGACGACTGTCAGCACGGGCGCCATGACGAATATTACGCTTGTCAGGGACCAAATCTCGAACAACCCTGGTTTCGGTATCCTGACATCCGGCGCACAGGTGTTTTTCAAGGTCGGGTATTCCGCGATTACCGGGAATGGCACGAGCCTGCTGAACGGTGGCGCGTCGCTGCTGTCTTACGGAAACAACGAGATCGACGGCAACGCCACCAACACGCTGCCGGCGACGACCTCGCTGCATTAGCGCACGTCGCTAACTGACAAGAAGCCTTGGGCGGACACCTCTGCCCAAGGCTTTTTTGTTACATTGTGCCGGTGGCCCCGGTCATTGACTTGATCCCAAGGTGCTCGGCGCATCGCTCTTCGAGGCCGCCGGCACGCCGCCGCTATCGATGCTCACCTCAGGATCACGCGCCAGGCCTCGAAGGACCGAGTCAAGACTTCGAACCGCCGGCATAAGACGATTTGCGCTGATGATTCCAAACACAAAAACCCGCTCCCTTTCGGGAACGGGTTTTTAAATTCCAAGCCCATCGAGCCCAAAAAGGGCCCAGCCTGCGAACAGGCGGCTTAAGAATAGATAGGCGTTATCCCCGGCGGGTGCGCCGGACGCGCCTTCAGCAGCGGACGCATCCAGCTTCCGCACTTCAGGCTTGTGCCACTCAGCCCGCTCGCCGACAACGCGTTCCACAGGCGATTTGATTTCGTCGTTCATACGCATCCCCAAAATCTTGGTATCCGTATATCGCAAAATTCTGGCCGTTAGTAAAGCCTAGAGTTCGCTTCCCAGGTGACCAAAAAGCCACATCGGCAAAAGCGTTAAGGGGCTGAGATCCGGTGCGTGTCGGCACTGGAGATCGCAAAATATGGCTCTTGCGCAATCAGGGTCGCCATCGCGCCCGCTATTCCTCCTAATTGGTGCCGCTGTGGTTCCTGGCCATCGGTTTGTTGATATGCGGCACTGCCTTAGTGTCAGGACGCTTTCTTGGACGACCAATCGTGAACGAGCGCCAGCCGATAGACGCGCTGATATCGCGTGCCGCCGAACATCCTGTCGCGCTGGCCCGGTTGGCGGTGATTCTCCTGGAAAAGGGAGACCAAGCCCGCGCCCATGATCTGGCGGTCCAGGCTCTCGCATTGAGCCCGGCGGACCCGCAGGTCCAAAGCCTGGCGGCAACCGTTCTTTCGCGGCACGCACCGAGCTGGCATTTCGGCATTGTGCGCGACGGAGCGCGCAACCAGGCCTATGAGGCCGCTCTCAAACGCGCGGTCACGCCCCAGACCAAAGTTCTGGAGATCGGAACGGGCAGCGGAATTCTCGCGATGATGGCGGCGCGTGCGGGTGCCCGAGAGGTCGTGACTTGCGAAATGGTGCCGGCAATCGCCGCCGCAGCCCGCGAGATCGTCGCCCTCAACGGCTATTCGGACCGGGTGCGTGTGATCGCCAAAAAGTCCACCGATCTCGACGTCGAGGCGGATATGGGCGGGCGGGCGGATTTGTACGTTTCCGAAATCGTAAGCAACACGATCGTCGGTGAAGACGCGCTGCCGATGACGGAGCACGCTGCCCGCGTCCTGCTGACGCCCGGCGCAAAGATCATTCCCGCACGCGGCATCGTGCGCGTCGCTCTCGGCTACGATTCGCTCCTTCACCGCAAGCGCATGGACGAGATACGAGATCGAAGGATTCGATCTCTCTCTCTTCAAACCGTTTCGCTCCCAGTTCCTATACGATCGAGCGGGGTGCTGCGCGGCTGTCACTCTCGAGCGAGCCCGCGGATCTCTTCGATTTCGATTTTCAATCGGGGCGGCCCGTTTCCGGCCGCCGCGGCGAAGGTCGCGTTGACCAGCATGGGTGGCCGCGCCAATGGCGTGGCACAGTGGATCGCGCTCAAGATGGACGAGCGCGGATGGTACGAAAACGCGCCGCTTGTCGGGTCGACATCGGCCTGGGCCGTTGTTTTCCGTCCTTTTCCCGCCGCCCGTGATCTTCAGCCGGGAGAGGTGGTAAACCGTTTTTGGCGAGCACGACCGCCATTCCTTGCGGATTTGGGCGTAGAGGTGCGTCAGGCGTTGCTGCCGCTCGCCCGGCGCAGGAAATGACCCGACGAAAACCGCTCGCAGCAGGGCCAGGCGATAGGGGCGCATCACCCCATTCGTTTCCCACCCGTCTTGCGGCCAGTTCTCGATCAGCGCCTTCAACCGGGCAAGGTCGATAGCGTCGGCCGCCGGCCCGCAGTCCTCCAGCCTTTCCACTTCGCGCGCAGCGAGTCGCGCGCGGCGGTCAGCCCTTCGTGCCAGTCCACGGCCTGGTAGCCCTTGCCGCGCGAGGCGATCACGTCTTGCGGCAGGCGTCCGGCGAAGGCGCGGCGCGCCAGGGCCTTGGTCTCGCCGTTCACCAGGTTCTGCTCCGGTGGCACATTCAGGCAGAACTCGACCAGCCGCCGGTCCGCGGTCGGATCGCGCTGGTCGACGCCCCACCCGCCCAGGATCCCGGCGTGGTAGTTGCCGAGGTCGACGCGGCGCAGCACCCATAGGCGCGTCTCGAAGGCGTCCGTCCGCGGCGGTAGCTGAGGTCGAGCGCCCGCTCGCGGGCGCGCTTCTCGAGGTCGAAACCGTCCAGGCGCTTCGGATTTATCGCGGCATAGGAGCCGATGCCGGTGGCGCGGTCGGCGAGCACCTTGTTGATCCAGGTCCAGAGCGGCAGCGGCACGTAAGGGCCGAAGGTGGCGTTGAGCACGCCCAGCGGACGCATGTGGCGCTTGCGTACCGCGGCGATCCCCTCCCGGGCCCATTCAGCAGGCGGCCGCTGCGCATCAATTGAAACAGCAGGGTCTCGCCGCCGTAGCTGATGCTCATATTTCCCATCTGTCCGGTCAGGACGACGGAGAGCTTTCGCGCCTGGGCGGCGTCATTGATCGCGTTCGACCAGGTGGCGGTTGCACAAGTTCAGCACCGGCCGGTCGTACAAAAAGAAATTGCGGTCGAGATTGGCGAGCGGCCGAGCGCTCGCCGCCCCGGATCAACACGTGTTCCATGTTGGGGTAGCGTGCAACGGTTCGCGCCGCGACAGGACCTTCGTCCGCCGTGACGGCCGCGCGGCGCCGGGCCGTCATAGCCCGCGCGCGGCACCGAGGTGAAGGCGACGACCTTGCCCCCCGTCCGCGCCATCTGGATGGCGGCGCTGCTGGCCACGGCGGAGCTGTCGAAGCCCGAGCTCAGATGCCGCGCCCGACCGTGTTGCCGGCGCCGCGGCAAATGGGCCCGGACGGCCCGATCCAGGTGCTCGCGCATCGCTTCGGCGTATTCGTCGGCGCCGGCCAGCTTGATGACCTTGCGCTGAGGCTGCCAATGCAGGCGCGACGTCAGTCCGTCCCGGGTCACGGTGACGTAGCTGCCGGCTTCGACCCGTTCGACGTTCTTGAAAAACGACTGCGGCCCCGACTCGGGCAGGAGCGCGAGATGTTCCGTGATGCGGTCCTCGTCGGGCGCCCGCGGATTTCGGGAAGCGCGTGCAGGCCCTTGGGCATCGAGGCGAAGGCGAAGAAATCCTTTCCCCGGTGGTATTGCAGCGGGCGAAAGGCCAAGGGATCGCGCGCCAGGACCAGGCGCTGTTTCGCCTTGTCCCACACCGCGAACGCATAGTCGCCCACCAGGCGGTCGAAACAGTTCTCCTGCCAGCGCTCCCAGGCGCTGAGCAGCAGCGCCGAATCGGCCATCGTCCGCGCCTGCTCCGCCGATAGCCGAAGCTCGCCGATCAGCTCGTCGCGATTGTCGAGCCGGACATCGGCAACCATGACCCAGCGCCCGTCGCCGCCGCTCAGCGGCTGGCTGTCGTGGATGTCCTCGGGCAGCGTGCGATAGAGCCGGCGTCCCATGGCGAGCGAACCCATGTCCCATTGGGCTTCGTCGTGCGGGCCGTAGATCGCCTGCGCCGCCAGCATGCGGGCGCAGGAGCGGCCCGCATCGGGCCTGTCGTCGAAAATTCCAGATTCCAGCCAAGGCCGACATTACCGCATCACCTCGGGAGGCGTTCGGACCATGTCGGCAAAGGGCGCTGACGCTCATGGTTTGATCGCCGGGGAACCGGAACAGGGCGCTAGGCGGCGGCGGTCTGCGCCACGATGCGCACATGCTGCCGTGGATTCCCAGGGGAAGATTTGCGCCGGCCGGTAGGTGTTGCGGCTGACCAGCGCCATCTTGTCGCCCGCCGACAAGCTGTCCGCGCCGCCGCTCGGCGAGAGTTCGACGATGGTCCCCAGCCGGACCGGTTTGTCGCGCGCCGCGACGCGGACATAGAACTTGTCCAGGCCGTTCATGACGCGCCGCAGGTCCGCGATATCGAGGCCGGCGGCGTCGCACGCGTCCTTCCACAATTTTATGGTGTCGCGGCTCGGCCAGGCGACGGGATGGGTGCCGTCCCAGGTCACGCGCGTCGTGTCGTCCGCCACCAGCGCCCAGCCGCGGCGGCAGAGTTCGGCGGCGAGCGTCTGACTTTGCCGGCGCCCGACGCGCCGCAGATCGCCAGCGCCGTCTCGCCGCCCGGCGGCACCAGGGTCGCGGCATGCAACGGCAATTCGCCGCGCTGATGGATCAGCGCCCCCCCGCGCCGTGCCGCCGAGGTGCAGGGCGAGGGCGCCCTGATCGGCATCGTCGGCATGGGCGAACTCGATCAAGGTTCCGTCGCGCGCCGAGAACGCGCCCACCCCCGGCAGCACCGAAAGCAGGTGGCCCGGCTTTGCCTGCGCGAAGGAGCCGGCGGGCTTGCCGTCCGGCAGTTCCGTGGGCAGGTTCGCCACCCTGCGGATCGTGGCGCCGGGCATGCCGGGAACGGGGGCCTTGCAAGTCCATGCGCCTCCTTACTGGACTTGGCGCGATGTGAAAAGTTAATCGTTGCGGCTGCCCCTGGGGTGGCATTGCCCGAACCCGAGGCTGCGGGGTAGGGTCGGCTCACACTGCAACCGGAGCATGATGAGCGCGATGTCCACCGCCGGCCCTTTACCTCGCGAACCGACGATGTCATCGAAGCCGATGTCGGCGGCGAGGTTGTGCTCCTGCACACGGTGAGCTGGCAGTATTTCGAGTTCGACAAGGTGGGCGGTGCGATCTGGGGCCTGCTCGGCGCTCCCACCTCCCTGGACGCCATGGTGCAGACGCTGATGGCGCAGTTCGAGGTCGAAGAGGACCAGTGCAAGCTCGAAACCAAGACCTTCCTCGACGAGATGGTGGCGCAGGGTCTCGTTCACGTCGGCAATGGCTGAGGGAACGGACCCGATTCCGGCCGCCGGCCGCGTCCCGCCGCCGCCTCCGCGCCCTGCTGCGCCGCTTCTTTCTGCAGATGTCCGCGCGCCAGCGGCTGTTGCTCGCCGAAGCCGTCCTGTGGCTGGCGCTCGCGCGCGCCGCGCTGCTGTTCGTGCCGTTCCGCACGCTCGCCGCCTGGTTCGGCACCGTCACGCAACCCGCCGCCGTATCCCGGCGCGGCGCCGGCCCTGCCGCACCCGCAGCAGGACGACGCCCCGCGAGGTCGGCTGGGCGGTGACGCGCGCCCGCGCGCTATGTCCCGTTCCGCGCCGTCTGCCTGCCGCAGGCGATCGCCGCCAAGGCCGATGCTCGGCCGCCGCCGCATCCGCAGCGTGATGCATTTCGGCGTCGCCAAGAAGCCGCACGAGGCGCTGCTGGCGCATGCCTGGCTGGATGCCGGTTCGATCGAAGTCACGGGGTATCCCGTCGCGGCGGACTTCGTCGAAGTGGCGCGGTTCGTCTGACGTTAGAACCGGCGCCATGGATGTCGCACAATTCGACTTCGCGCTGCCGCAGGAACTGATCGCCCCTGCGCCCGGCGGCGCCGCGCGACAGCGCCCGCCTGCTGGTGGTGACGGCCGACGGCCGGTTCGCGCACCGCCGGGTGCGCGACCTGCCGCTCTATCTGCGCGCGCCCGACGTGCTCGTCGTCAACGACACCAAAGTCCTGCGCGCGCGGCTGCGCGGGCAGCGCGTCGGCCGCGGCGACAGCGAGCCCAAGATCGAGGTCCTGTTGCACAAGCGCCTGGGGCCCGACCGGTTCCTCGCCTTCGCGCGCCCGGCGCGCAAGCTGGCGCCCGCGGACCGGCTGCTGCTCGGCCGGGACCTCGCGGCGACGGTCGCGGCGCGCGGGGCGGGCGGCGAGATCGAGCTTGCTTTCGACCGCGCCCGGCGGCACGCTGGATCTGGCGATCGCGGCGCAAGGGCGAGATGCCGTTGCCGCCCTATATCGCCGGCAAGCGGCCCGCCGATGCGCAGGACGCCCTGGACTACCAGACGATCTTCGCGCGGCACGAGGGCTCGATCGCCGCCCCGACCGCGGGGGCTGCACTTCACGCCCGGGCTTCTGGCCCGCCTGACGGAACAGGGCGTTTCGCAGGCGAGCGTGACGCTGCATGTCGGCGCCGGAACATTTTTGCCGGTGAGCGTCGACGACACCGCGGATCACCGCATGCACCCCGAATGGGCTTCGCTCGATTCCGCCACCGCGGCCCAGCTCAACGCCGCGCGCGCAAACGGCGGCCGCATCGTGGCGGTCGGCACGACGTCGTTGCGGACCTTGGAAAGCGCCGCGGGGCCGGACGGTGCGATCCGCCCGCTCGCCGGCGAAACCGACATCTTCATCACGCCGGGCCACCGCTTCGCGGCGGTGGACGTCCTGCTGACCAATTTTCACCTGCCGCGCTCGACCTTGTTCATGCTGGTCAGCGCGTTCTGCGGTCTTGCGACCATGCAGGCCGCTTACGCGGAAGCCATCCGCGAGCATTATCGCTTTTACTCGTATGGCGATGCCTGCCTGCTGTTCCGCCCCGAAGGTTGAGCGCGTCTGCGCGCCGCCGGAATCTTCGGCCGCCGCGCGGTTGACCCACCTGGCGCCGGCCCATATGGTCCGCCGCATCTTGGAGCCCGTAGCTCAGCGGCAGAGCATCTGACTTTTAATCAGAGGGTCGATGGTTCGATCCCATCCGGGCTCACCAAGTCCATCAATGGTTTAGCCGGTTGGATCGGTCCATGCTCCGCAAATCGCCCGACTTCACCGTCTCGCTCGATCTTGCGCCCCGCGGTGTCGCTTTCGCCGCCGCGCTCGAAACCGGCAAGCCCGCGCTCGCCCTGGCTGCGCCGCCAGGCCGGGGACAAATCGCTCGAACTGCTCGGCATCGCCGAGCGCACCGACGACATCGACGCCGCGCGTCCCATCGCCGCAAGCTTCGCCAAGGACACTTCCGACGTCGCCGTGCTCGGGATCGGCGGCTCCAGCCTCGGCGGCAAGGCGCTGATGGCGCTCGCCGGCGGCACCGGCCCGCGCCTCGCCTTTCACGACAATCCCGATCCCGATAGCTGGGCCCGCGCGCTCGCCGGCTACGATCTCAAGACCACGCGCTTCATCGCGATCTCCAAATCCGGCGGCACCGCCGAGACCCTGATGCAGGCGCTGACGGCGGCCGACGCGATCGAAAAGGCCGGCGGCGGCAAGTATCTCAAACACCACTTCGCGATCGTCACCGAGCCCAAGCCGAGCGCGCTGCTGTCCTTCGCGCAGTCGATCGGCGCGCCGGTGCTCGACCATCCGCTCGGCATCGGCGGGCGCTATTCGGTGCTCAGCGTCGTCGGCCTGCTGCCGGCGCTGATCGCCGGCCTCGACGTCGGCGCGATCCGCGCCGGCGCCAAAGGCGTCGTCGAGGCCACGCTGGTTGCCGATGGCGAAGCCAATGCCGCGCTCGCCGGCGCCGCGCTGCATCACGCGCTCGCCTACGAAGGCCGCATGCGCGAGACCGTGCTGTGGAACTACGCCGACAAGCTCGCGACGCTCGGCGCCTGGTGGCGGCAGCTCTGGGCCGAGAGCCTGGGCAAGGACGGCAAGGGCTCGACACCCGTCGCCGCGGTCGGCCCGGTCGACCAGCACAGCCAGCTCCAGCACTTCCGCGACGGTCCCAACGACACGCTCTACACCATCGTCTCGACCGACACCGCCGGCAAAGGTCCCGCCGCGCCGCGCGAACGCGCTCAGGCGCTCGGTCTCGACTACCTCGCCGGCCGCACCGTCGGCGATCTCGTCGACGCCGAATGCCGCGCCACCGCGCAGACGCTGTCGCGCAACGGGCGGCCCGTGCGCACCATCCACGTCCCCACCATCGACGAGCGCAGCTTCGGCGCCCTGATGATGCATTTCATGCTCGAAACCATCCTGATGGGCCGCCTGATGGGGGTCGATCCGTTCGACCAGCCCGGCGTCGAAGAAGGCAAGGTCCTGGCGCGGGAATATCTGGCGGCGAAGTAGCCCACTTGTCCACACGGCAGGCCCGGGCGCCGTTTTGCCGCCCGCGCCCCCCCACCTATATTCTCCCCATGAAGATTCGCCGCCTCTCCGAGGGGACCGTCAACCGCATCGCCGCCGGCGAGGTGGTGGAGCGCCCCGCCGCGGCGGTGAAAGAGCTGGTCGAGAACGCGCTCGACGCCGGCGCCCGCCGCATCGAGATCGCCACCGCGAATGGCGGCGCCGATCTCATCGTGGTCGAGGACGACGGCGAAGGCATGGCGGCGGACGATCTCGTTCTCGCCATCGAGCGCCATGCCACCTCCAAGCTCAGCGACGACGATCTCTCGCGCATCGTCACCATGGGCTTTCGCGGCGAGGCGCTGCCGTCGATCGGCGCCGTCGCGCGCCTCGCCATCGCCAGCCGCACCGCGAGCGGCGAGGCGCATGAGATCCGCGTCGACGGCGGCGCCCTCGCCGGTCCCGCGCCCGCCGGCTTCCGCTCGCACGGCCAGCACGGCACCCGCGTCGAAGTCCGCGAGCTGTTCTTCGCGACGCCCGCCCGCCTCAAATTCCTCAAATCCGCGCGCTCGGAGGATCTCGCCACCCTCGACGTCGTCAAGCGCCTCGCCATGGCGCGCCCCGACGTCGCCTTCACCCTGACGATGGACGGCCGCCGCACGCTCGATCTTCCGTCCGAACTCGACCTGGCCTCAAGCAGCGAAGCGGTAGGCCGAATAAAAAGACTTTCCAAGATCATGGGCCGCGACTTCGCCGACAATGCCGCGCCGGTGGATGTCGAACGCGAAGGCCTGCGCATCGCCGGCCATGCCGGCCTTCCGACCTACAACCGCGCCAACGCCCAGATGCAGTTCCTCTTCGTCAACGGCCGCCCGGTGCGCGACAAGCTCCTGGTCGGCGCGGTGCGCGGCGCCTATGCCGACTTCCTCGCCCGCGACCGCCACCCGGCGCTGGCGCTGTTCCTGGAATGCGATCCCGCCTTCGTCGACGTCAACGTCCACCCCGCCAAGACGGAGGTGCGCTTCCGCGACGCCGGGCTGGTGCGCGGCCTCATCGTCTCCTCGCTCAAGCACGCGCTCGCCGAGGCCGGCCACCGCGCCTCGACCACCGTCGCCGGCGCCGCGCTCGCGGCGTTGCGCCCGCAGCTCTATCAGCAGAGCTACGCCCCGCGCCCGGGGCTGAACGATCCCGGCCGCTCGTTCTATGCCCCGCTGCTGCCGCAGGACGTCGCGCCCGCCGCGCGCATCGAAGAAGCCTCGCCGCAGGCTGAGGCGCCCGAGCTGCCGCTCGGCGTCGCCCGCGCGCAAGTGCACGAGACTTATGTCGTCGCCCAGACCGCCGACGGCATCGTCATCGTCGACCAGCACGCGGCGCATGAGCGCCTCGTCTATGAGAAGATGAAGAAGGGCCTCGCGAACGGCGGCATCGCGCGCCAGCCGCTGCTCATTCCCGAGATCGTCGAGCTCGATCCGTCGGAGGTCGCGCGCCTGGCGGGGCGCGCCGGCGAACTCGCCGAGCTCGGCCTCGTCCTCGAAGCCTTCGGCCCCGACGCGGTGATGGTGCGCGAGATGCCGGCGATGCTGGGCCGGGCCGACATCAAGGCCCTGGTCCGCGACCTTGCCGACGACATCGCCGAAACCGGCAAGGCCTTGTCGCTGAAGGAACGCCTGGAAGACGTCGCGGGCACGCTGGCCTGCCACACTTCCGTCCGCGCCGGCCGCCGCCTCAATGCCGAGGAGATGAACGCGCTCCTGCGCGAGATGGAAGCGACGCCGCACAGCGGCCAGTGCAACCACGGACGGCCGACTTATGTGGAGCTGAAGCTCAGCGACATCGAGCGCCTGTTCGGCCGCCGTTGAGCCGGGGCCTGCTCGCGGTTGCGGGGCGCGGCCGGAAATCCTTGCGGTAGCTGCGCGTGCCGCTCCGGCCTGCGTTCGGTGCCGGCTGCGATTTCTTTACAACTTCCGAGTTAGGCTCAAATTGACCACTTACCTAGAATGGGTATGGCAGAATGGCCATGTTTCAGAATCTGTACGAGGACACGCGCACCGCGCTGACGCAGAAAGAGCTCAACGCCGTCCTGCAATCGCACGAACGCTATCTGACCCGCATCGGCGGCGGCCTGCGCGCGCATCTGGCGCATGCCAGGCTCGACGACCTCAATCTCGCCAACCGCAATCTGACCGAAGCCGATTTCACCGGCGCCTCGCTGGTCGGCACCAATATCAGCGGCTCCAATCTGACGCGGGCCGCGCTCTATTGCGCCGATCTGCGCAACTGCAATCTGCGCTATTCGCGCCTGCCCGGCGCCGACCTGCGCGGCGCGTCGTTCAGCGGCGCCATGTTGTCGCACGCGGTGCTGGACGGCGCCGACCTGCGCGCCGCGACGATGATGTATGTCGCCGCCGGCGGCGTCACCGTCATCAGCCGCGACCGCAGCAAGGGCAGCCCCAGCGTCGATTTCTCCAATTGCTCGCTGAAGGGCGCCTCGTTCGGCAACGCCAAGCTGGACGGCGCGAACTTCACCGGCGCGCTGCTTCAGGGCGCCAATTTCAAGGGCGCCCGGCTGACCAATGTGGTCTTCAAGAATGCCGTTCTCACCGGCGTCAATCTGGCCGAGCTGGCGGTGCCGCCCTCGGCGCTCGCCGGCTGCGTGCTGGACGCCGCGCCGGTGCCGGCCGCGAAGCTCGACGAGCTCAAGGCGCGGCTCGAGGCGCACCGCCGCTGGGTCGCGACCAACGGGTTCGAAGGCGCCCCGGCCGTGCTCGACGGCGAGGACCTGCGCCCCCTGAACGGCCTGCTGGCCGGGCGCTGCCTCACCGGGCTGTCGGCGCGCAATGCCGTCGCAATCGGGGTCGATCTCTCCGGGGCCCAGCTTCAGGCGGCGAAGCTCGACGGCGCGGATTTCCGCGGCGCCGATTTCTCGAACGCCGACCTGCGCGGCGCGTCGCTCAAATGTGCCAACCTGGCGCATGCCGCCTTCGCCAAGACCAATCTGTGCAGCCTGGCCCTCAGCGGCGGCGGCGCCCTGACGGTGGACCTGACCGGGGCCGATGCCGCCGAGCACCAGTTCGCCGACAGCATCCTCGAGGGGAGGATTTTCGCCCTCGGCCTCGTGCCCGCGCGCTAGGGCGGCCCGCCGTTGCCGGCCTGCGTTAACGGTTTCCCAAAGTCCTTCCTTAACATTTTCGCTCTACCCTTTTTGGGTAAGCTGCGTCGGTGCGATCGCAGCGGCGTTGTGTCGGGGCAAAGCACTCCATGTTGAAGTCGATCCATCAGGAACCGCGCCGGGCGCTGACGCAGCAGGAGCTGAACGCGGCGCTGCTGGCGCATGAGCGCCTGCTGTCCTATCAGCGCGGCGCCGCCAAGGCGGAGCTCGCGCACACCAAGCTCGACCATCTCAACCTCGCCAACCGCAATCTCGCCGAAGCCGATTTCTCCTTCGCTTCGCTGGTCGGCGCCACCGCCTTCGGCACCAATCTCGACCGCGCCAACCTGCAATGCGCCGATTTGCGCGACTGCGATCTCAGCTCGGCGCGGCTCAACCGGGCCGACATGCGCGGCGCCTCGATCCGCGGCGCCAAGCTCGCCTTCGCCAAGATGGACGGCGCCGACCTGCGCGCCGCCACCGTGGCGTATAAGGGCCCAGGCGGCGCCGACGCCGCCGCCGACGTCACCGTCGACTTCTCCAACGCCTCGCTCAAGGGCGCCTCGTTCGGCAATGCGCGGCTCGACGGCGTGAATTTCTCCGGCGCGATCCTGGAAGGCGCCAATTTCAAGAACGCCCAGCTCTCGAACGTCTCGTTCAAGAACGCCGTGCTCACCGGCGTGAACATCGCCGGCCTCGGCCTGCCGCCGGAAGCCTTCGAAGGCTGCATCACCGGCCCGAGCGCGCAAAGCGTCGCCAATGCCGCCGCGCTCGCCGCCCTGCTGGACGCGCACCAGCTCCTGATCGCGAGCGCCGCCGCCAGGGGCGCCCCCGCCGTGCTCGACGGCCATGATCTGCGCGTGGTGCGCGAGCTCTTCGCCGGCAAGGCGCTGACCGGCCTGGCGGCGCGCAACACCGTCGCGCTCGGCCTCGACTTCACCGGCTGCCAGCTCCAGGGCGCCCGCTTCGACGGTGCCGACTTGCGCGAATGCGAGTTCGCGCGCGCCGATCTGCGCGGCGCCTCGTTCCGCAACGCCAAGCTCGCGCACGCCAAGTTCGAGGGCGCCAATCTCGGCAGCCTCAAGCTCCCCGGCGGCAAGACGCTCGCCCCCGACTTCACGGGTGCCGAAGCCAGCCGAATCCAGTTCAATCATGCCGTGCTCGAAGGACCGATCGCCGCCCTCGGCCTCGGCGCCCCCGCCGCCGTGGCGGCGTAGCGGCGGACGAACTACGACCGCGCAAATGCGACAAGCGGCGCGGGATCATGCGCATCCGCGGCGCGCAAGGCATCGATGTAGCTTTTGCGCACGGCCCCCGCCGTCTGGAGGGCGGCGCGTCCCCAGGTGAAGCGGTGCCCGCCCAGCTGCACGACGAGCAGGTCGGCCGCGAGACGCGACCAGCGGCCGTTTCCGTTCGGAAAGGGATGGATGAAAACGAGCCGGTGGTGAAAGCGGACCGCGATCTCGTCGGGCGGGTAGGTCGCGTGGTCTATCCAATAGCGGACGTCGGCGAGAACCTGATGCAGTTCGGTCTCGATGCGATAGCTCGCCACGCCGAGGTTGCGCTCCGACACGCGATAGGCGCCGGCCCAGCGCCACACGCTCTTGAACATGCGGCGATGCAGGCCGCGCAGGAAGGCCTCGTCGAGAACCTTGCGCTTTCGTCCGAAGACCCAGCGATCGGCTTCGAGGATGTTCCTTTGCTCCAGCTCGTTCAACTCGCTTCGGAGCGTGACATGGGTCGGAATCAATCCGTCGCGTTCCGCCGGCGCCAGAGGCGTCGCGGCTGCGAAGCTCACGCGTCGTCCCAAAGGCGCGCCGGGTTGCGCACCAGATCGGCGACGAGGTCGCGCAGCAGTTCGGCGCGGCTCGTCTTCGCGGCAACCTCCTGGTCCTCCAGCCGCATCGTCTGATCGACGGCGGCCAGGTTTCGCCGGGCGAGCGCCTCAGCCCGGGCGAGGACGGTGTCGGCAAGCGGCTGCTCGGGAAGGAGCGTGTAGACCACCCGGCAGCCGAGCGCTTCGGCGGCGCGTTCCAGGCTGTGCAGCGTCAGGGCGCCGCTGACCTCGGCTTTTTCAATCGCGACGATGCGGGGCTGCGATACGCCGAGCCGGCGCGCCAGTTGCGCCGTGGTCATGCCCAGCGCATCGCGGACTGCCCGGATCCAGCCATGCGGGGGCCGGCGGCTGTCCTTGAGCGGTCTCAGCGCGGCAAATCGTTGATCGAGGTGGCGGATGGCGTCGGTCATACAATAACCTATATATTATTATTTATGTAGAAATCAATAATGAATATATTATCACATCGGCGTCTACAGGTCGCGGGCGAAACGTCTTACGCCGGGGATCCCGAGGGCGGCCTGGAAATCGGGCGCGGTCTTTTCCTCGGCGAAGACGAAGCCCGCCTTGGTGTAGGAGCGCTCGGCCGCCGTGTTGCCCATGAAGAAGCTGATCTGGGCGCGGCGGAAGCCTTTGGCCCGCGCCACGTCCAGCTCCGCCGCCAGCACCGTCCCCGCGATGCCCCGGCCGCGGAATTTCGGCGCGGTCGCGACGTTCTCGACCGTCCAGGCGCCGTCCTCGCTCGTCGCCGGCGAGACGATGAAGGCGCCGCGCGGCCAGAAGCGCGCCTGCTCGGCTTTCGCGATTCCCATCCGGTCGCCCGCCTCGGCCATCGCCGCGGCGGAATTCCTGTAGACGCTCTCGTCGCCGAAGCCGCACATCGCCGACGCGATTTCGCCGTCGACTTCCGCGACCAGGAACAGCGACCAGTGCCACCACGACACCGCCTTGGCGAGCGTGAGGTATTCGGCGAACTCGAAGCAGAACGCGTCGTCGCGCTCCAGCACGATCTCGAACCAGCCGCGTTCGAGCTGGCTGCGCGACGCGATCACGCTCGCCCAGCCGAGGAACGCCGCATCGTCCGGCGTCGCGGGCCTGATGGTAGTGGTCATGGCCACACAGTAGCGCATTTTCGCCGCCCGGCGCGCGGCGCCGGTTGAAGCGGTGCGCGAACCGGTCTAGCGTCCGGCCCGTTGGTCAAAGGTCTGTCCCAAACATGTCGGTCGTTCGGCTGAGGTAACTGCATCTTCCGGAACGCGCGGCTCGCGGCCCGCCCGGACGATGCCTCACGCCGACTTCGCGCCAACATCTCTTCCGGGACATTCCATGGCCTTCTTCCACAACCGCGCCGTCAACCTGATCAACCTGCACGCCGCCATCACCGCCATCGCGATGAGCGGCGGCGGCGCGTTCTGGTCGGTCTACCTGCTCAAAGCCGGCCTCAGCGTGCCCGGCGTCCTGTTCGCCGCGGCGGCGACCTTCGGCCTGCGCTTCGTCCTGCGCAGCGGCTTGCTGCTGCTGGCGGTGCGCACCGGCCTGCGCCGGCTGGTGGTGATCGGCTCCATCCTGATGGCGCTCTCCTTTCCCCTGGTGGCCGAAGTGCAGGGCGTCGGCTGGGTCCTGTTCTGGATGGTGGCGGTGACGGCGCTCGCCGACGCGGTCTATTGGCCGAGCTACCACGCCTATTTCGCGGCGCTGGGCGACGAGGATCATCGCGGCCAGCAGCTCGGCGTGCGCGAGGCGGTCAACACCACGCTCGGCATCGTCAGCCCGCTCGCCGCCGGCTGGGTGCTCGTCACCTATGGCCCGCGCGCCGCCTTCGCGCTCACCGCCGTCGTCATGGCGCTCGCCGCCGTGCCGCTGCTGTGGACGCCGGACATTCCCGTCGCCCGCGCCGCGCCCGGCGCCTTCCGCGCCGCGCTCCCCGGTGCGCTGCTGTTCGTCGGCGACGGCCTGGTCGCGGCGGGCTATTTCATCGTCTGGCAGGTCGCGCTGTTCCTGACGCTCAGCCAGAACTATCTCGCCTATGGCGGGGCGCTGGCGATTGCGGCGCTGGTCGGCGCGGTCGGCGGCCTGTTCCTCGGCCGCCTGATCGACTCGGGAAAAGGCACGCGCGCCGTGTGGCTCTCGATCGGCCTGCTGTCGCTGGTGATCGTGCTGCGCGCCAGCGTTGAGGGCAACCCGGCGCTCGCCGTCGTCGCCAACGCGCTCGGCTCGCTGGTCGGCTGTCTCTACGTTCCGACGCTGATGACGGCGGTCTACAACCGGGCCAAGCGCTCGCCCTGCGTGCTGCGCTTCCATATCGTGGCGGAAGGCGGCTGGGACGCCGGCATCACATCGGGCCTCTTGCTCGCCGCGCTCCTGGTGTGGAGCGGCATCGCGATCCACCACACCGTGCTGCTGTCGCTGGCCGGCGCCGCCTGTTCCTTCGTCCTGCTGCGGCGCTACTACACCGCGCACGCCGCCGAGCTGGTCGACGCCGCGCGCACTCAGCCGGAGGAAGCGGCCAAGATATGAATCGCGGTCTCGCCGTAGCTGCGGCGGTCGAGCAGGCGGTAGCCTTCCGCGTCAAGCGTCTCGTCTTCGCCGGTCTCCGCGACGACGATCGCCTCGGATGCCAGCCAGCCGCCGCGCAGGCTTTGCAGCGCCGGTGCAGTGAGGTTCTTGCGATAGGGCGCATCGAGAAAGGCGAGGGTGAACGGTCCGCCGGCGCCGGCGCCCAGCGGACCCAGGTCGCGCGCATCGCGCCGCCAGATCTTGGTCGCGCCGGTCAGGTTCAGCGCCTCGACATTGGCGCGGATCAGCGCCCGGCTCTCGGCGCTGTCGTCGACGAACAGCGCGAAAAGGGCGCCGCGGCTCAGCGCCTCCAGTCCCAGCGCCCCGGTGCCGGCGAACAGGTCGACCACCTTGGCGCCGTCGAGCGCGAAGCCGAAATCGTTGTGCGCCAGGATGTTGAACACCGCCTGCCGCACCTTGTCCGAGGTCGGCCGCACCCGGTTGTCCGGCGGCTCGGCCAGATTGCGCCCGCGAAACTGGCCGCCGGTAATTCTCACAGGTCTTTCCGCATGAAATGCCGCCGGTGCCGGCCGTCCAGCCATTGCAGCTCGGCGAATTGGCAATAGCCCAGCTTCTCGTAGAACGGCTTGGCCTGGAAGCTCATCGTATAGAGCCACGCCTCGCGCGCCCCCAGCCGCTTCGCCTCGGCCTCGGCCAGCAGCATCGCGTCGCGCCCCAGCCCCGTGCCGCGCACGGCGTCATCGGTGTAGACGACTTCCATGTAAACCGAATCCCCCGCCAGCCGCCCGATCACGCCGCCGGCCACTTTGCCCGCCTCGTCGCGGATCGCGGCGACGATCTTGTGCGGGACAAGGTCCGGGATCGCGGCGTTGTTGAACGCCTTCATCCCGGCCATCAACGCCTTCAGGACTTCGTCGTCCGCGTCCTTCTCGAGCGCGAGCTTCACGCGGGGTTCCTCCGACACCGGCACCGGGAGTTGGCCGGCAGCAAAGCGTAGCGTCGCCGCCACGGATAGGCGAGGGCGCTGGCGGCGGCGCGCAGCGGAAGCTATAGCCAAGGCCATGAGATGGCTTGCCGCGCTCCTCCTCCTTCTGGGCCTCGCCGTTCCCGCCGCGGCGCAGATCGACGACCTGCCGAAGGTCCATGCGCGGCTGATCGCCGAGCACGATGCGGTCGCGCCCGGCGGCACCGTCACCATCGCCTTCGAGCAGGTGATCCGCGAGGGCTGGCACACCTATTGGCTCAACCCCGGCGACGTCGGCCAGCCGACGACGCTCGACTGGCAGCTCCCGGCCGGCTGGACGAGCGCGGCGCTGCAATGGCCCTGGCCGATCCGCTTGCCGGTCGGGCCGTTCATGGATTTCGGCTATGAGGGCAAGGTCTGGCTGCTCGGCGATGTCACCGCCCCGGCCGACGCCAAGCCCGGCGACACCGTCACGCTCACCGCCAAGGTCGCCTGGCTGGTGTGCAAGGAAGTCTGCATCCCCGAAGATACGACCCTGACGCTGCCGCTGCGCATCGGCGCGCCGGGCGCCGCGCCGCGCGCCGCCGATTTCGCCGCCGCGCGCGGTCGCATTCCCGCGCCGTCGCCCTGGGCGGTGCGCTACCGCATCAAGGACGGCCTTGATCTCTTCGTCGCCGCCAAGCCGCTGGTCGCGGCGCACCCCGCGTCGGCGATATTCTTCCCGCTGCAGAACGGCGCCACCAATGGCAGCGCGCCGCAGACGCTCGGCTTCGCACCCGGCGGCCTCGTGCTCCGCACCGCGCCGGGCAAGGCCTTCGCCAGGAAGGGCGGGGTGCTGGAAGGCGTGCTGGTTCTCACCTCGTCCGACGGTTCGGTGCAGGCGATCGACGTGAAAGCGTCGCCCGGCCCGGTGCCGGACGCCGTGTTCGAGACGCCCGCGGCGCAAGCCTCGGGCGCGGACCTGCTGCTCGCCCTGCTGTTCGCCTTCCTCGGCGGGCTGATCCTGAATCTCATGCCTTGCGTGCTGCCGATCCTGGCGCTGAAGGCCTTCGCGCTGTCGTCGCAGGCCGGGCGCGACCGCCGCGAAGCGGTGCGCGAAAGCTTCGCCTACGGCATCGGCGCGATCGTGAGCTTCGTCGGGCTGGGCGGCCTCTTGATCGCGCTGCGCGCCGGCGGCCAGGCGATCGGCTGGGGCTTTCAGCTCCAGGAGCCGGTGATCGTCGCCGGCTTCGCGCTTTTGATGTTCGGCGTCGGCCTCAACCTCTCCGGCGTGTTCGAGGTCGCGGGCTTCGGCGGCGGCGACAGCCTGACCCGGCGCGGCGGCGAGGTCGGCTCGTTCTTCACCGGCGTGCTCGCGGTCGCGGTCGCCGCGCCCTGCACCGCGCCGTTCATGGCGGCGGCCCTGGGCTATGCCCTGACCCAGCCGGCGCCCGCTGCGCTCGGCATCTTCCTCGCGCTCGGCATAGGCTTCGCCGCGCCCTTCGTGGCCGTAGGCCTCTCGCCGCTGCTGCTGCGCGCCCTGCCGAAGCCCGGCGCCTGGATGATCCGCTTCAAGCAGGCGCTCGCCTTCGCGATGTACGGCACCGCCGCCTGGCTGGTCTGGGTGCTGGCGCAGCAGGCCGGCGCCAACGCGGTGGCTTGCGTTCTCGCGGCGGGGATCGCCGCCGGCTTCGGCGCCTGGATCTGGGGCATCAGCCGCGCCTACAGCCCACGCGGTCGCGGCATCGGTGCGCTGGTCACGCTGATCGCACTCGTCGTCGCGCTGTCCTTCCTCGCCCTGCTCAAATCCGCGCCGCCCGCCGCCGCCGGCAGCGTGAACGTCACCGGCCTTGCGTCGGAACCCTATTCCGAGGCGCGGCTGGCGCGCCTGCGCGCCGAAAACCGCGCCGTGTTCGTCAACGCGACGGCGGCGTGGTGCATCACCTGCCTGGTCAACGACGAAGCGGCGCTCTCCGGCGCCCGCATCAAGGAAGCCTTCGCGCAGCGCAAGATCGCCTACCTGATCGCCGATTGGACCCGGCGCGACGCCGCGATCACCGCGCTCCTGGCGGCGCATGGCCGCTCCGGCGTGCCGCTTTATCTCTACTTCGCGCCGGGGGCGACCCAGCCCAAGGTGCTGCCGCAGATCCTGACCGAAGGCACCGTGCTCGCCGCGCTGGAGGGCCAGTGAGATGACCGTGACGCTGTTCGCCTTCACCTGCGGCACGGTCACCGGCGCCCATAGCGGCTTCCTCGCCGGCGAGACCGGCAAGCTCAACGTGCCGGTGCCGGCCTATCTCATCGCGCACCCCGAGGGCCGCGTCGTTTTCGACACCGGGCTGAACCTCGCCGTCCGCCAGGAAAAGGAGCGCCTGCTGGGGCCGACCGCGGGCGATTGGGAGATCGATTTCCCCGACGGCGCCGACATCGCCTCGCATCTCACCCGCCTCGGCCTTGGGCCTTCCGACATCCGCTATGTCGTGAACTCGCATCTGCATTTCGATCATTGCGGCGGCAACGCGCATTTTCCGGACGCCACGCTGGTGGTCCACGCCAGGGAATGGCGCGCGGCGCAGCGCCCCAACACCCGGGCCGCCGGCATCTATCACCCGGACGATTTCGACCACATGGCGGCGGTGCGCGAGCTCGACGGCGAACTCGACCTGTTCGGCGACGGCACCGTCGTCGTGTTCCCGACGCCCGGTCACACGCCCGGCCATCAGTCGATGCGCGTGCGGCTTGAGAACGGCCCGGTCGTGCTCGCGGCCGACTGCTGCTATCTCAAGCGCACCTTGGACGCGCTTCATCTGCCGGCCACGTGCTACAACCGCGAGCAGATGCTCGCGAGCCTGGACCTGCTGCGCCGCCTGCGGGGCGAGGGCGCCCGCATCTTCTACGGCCACGACACCGAATTCTGGAAAACCGTGCCGCAGGCGCCGCTCCCGGTCGTTTGACCTTGAACGGCGCCGGCAATGCGGCAAGACTCGCCGCGCCCGCGCCCGAAAGATTTTCCATGTACGTGCCGCGCATCCTGCGCAAAGGGCCGTTTCGCCTCGGCGCCTTCGTCGTGGAAGACGGCGGCGAATCCTGGCGCGCCGACGAGCGATACGACGCGCTGGTCGGTCCCGCCTGGCAGACCCGGCTCGGCCAGGCGGCGGCGCAGGGCAGGCCCCTATGGGACGGCGTGTTCTATCGCCTCGCCGACCTGTCGCCGCTCGAAGGGAGCGCTCCGGTGACGCTGCGCCTGGGCACGGTCGCCTACCGCTATGTCGCGACCTACCGCCTGCTGCAGGCGCAGCACGCGGCGTTCGGGCTGGAGCCGTTCAACCATCTCACCACCGCGGCGCTGATCCGCACCAGCGACGGCCACTACCTGTTCGGGCGGCGCGGCAGCGGCGCCATCGACCTGATCGGCGGCGGCGTTCAGCCCGAGGAGCTGGCGGTGTCGTCCGGCGCCGACCTCGAACAAAACCTGCGCAAGGAGATTTTCGAAGAGGTCGGCATCGCGCCCGGCGAGCTCACCGGCATGGACGGGCTGGGCGTGATCCTGTCGAGCAATTCGAACGTCCTGCTGATCGCCGCGACGCCGACGCGCCTGACGAAAGACGAAGCGGAAGCCGCCTTCGCGCACCGCGAGGAAGACGAGATGGCGTCGCCGGTCTTCGTGCCGGAGAAGGAGCTGCCCGATTTCCTGCTCGGCCTCACCGACTACCGCCGGCTCATCCCGCAATTGCTCTGAGACCGGCGCCGGTTGCGCTCACTCCGCCGCGTGGCTGCCGCCGACATAGGTGTGGGTGCCCCGGGTGTGGAGGCGGTCGGTGGCGAGGATGTCGCCCGGCCGGTAGGCCGGCCCGCTCTGCAGCTTGGCGTAGAGCGCGGCGAAGTCCTTGTAGGTCTCGGCGAACAGCGCGTCGAACGAGTCGATGACGAAATAGCTCTCCTGGAAATCGTCGATCCGATAGTTGGTGCGCATCACGCGCTCGAGATCGAAGGCGATGCGGTTGGGCGAGGGGCTTTCGGCGGCGTAGATCGACTCGGCGCGGCTGGAGACGATGCCGGAGCCGTAGATGCGCAGGCCCTCCTTGCTGGCGATCAGGCCGAACTCGACCGTGTACCAATAGAGCCGCGCCAGGTTCTTGAGGGCGTGAAACTCCGTCAGCGCCCGCTGCCCGCCCTTGCCATAGGCCTGCATGTAGTCGGCGAACACCGGATGCGCCAGCATCGGCACATGGCCGAAGACGTCGTGGAAGATGTCGGGCTCTTCGAGATAGTCGAGCTGGTCGGCGCGCCGGATGAATTGCCCGGCGGGAAACCTGCGGTTGGCGAGATGGTCGAAGAACACCTCGTCGGGAACCAGGCCCGGAACGCTCACCACGCGCCAACCGGTGAGCCGCTCCAGGCCGTCGGATAGACGTTCCAGATCGGGAATACCCCCAGCATCGAGCTTCAGTTTTTCCAGACCGTCGAGGAACTCGCCGCAGGCGCGCCCCGGCAGCACCTTCGCCTGGCGCTCGAACAGCGTCTTCCACACGCCATGCTCGGCGGCGCCATAGCGCTTCCAATGCTGGTCGATCGTGTAGTCGGCGCGGATTTCCGGATGGGAGATTCGCAACTGGTCGAGCGTCGCCATGGGCGGACTAAAGAACGCGGCGACCGGCCTGTAAAGCACGGACGCGTCTAGTATTTTTTATTGCGTGCCCCGCGTCCGGCTCGCACCAGTATTGCGGCGGGACGGGCAAAAAACGCAGCCAATTGCGGCCTGTAGAAGCTATGGTCGCGCAACATTCGAGAAGAGTCGGGCATTCCCGCTGCCAAGGAACGACACATGACCGTCATGCCCATCTCGCTCGACGACAAATACGAAGTCGAGACCGGCCGCGTCTTCCTCACCGGCATCCAGGCGCTGGTCCGCCTGCCGCTGATGCAGCACGAGCTCGACCGCCGCGCCGGCCTCAACACCGCCGGCTTCATCTCCGGCTATCGCGGCTCGCCGCTCGGCGGCTTCGACCAGCAGCTGTGGCGCGCCGGCAAGTTCCTCAAGAAGCACAACACGGTGTTCAAGCCCGGCCTCAACGAGGACCTCGCCGCCACCGCGGTGTGGGGCAGCCAGCAGGCCAATCTCTATCCCGGCGCGCTCTACGACGGCGTCTTCGGCATGTGGTACGGCAAGGCGCCGGGCGTCGACCGCTCGGGCGACGCCTTCAAGCACGCCAACGCCGCCGGCACGTGGAGCAAGGGCGGCGTGCTCGCCATCCTGGGCGACGACCACGCCTGCAAATCCTCGACCCTGCCGAGCCAGAGCGAATACGCCATGCTCGACGCCGAGATCCCGGTGCTCAACCCCGCCGGCATCCAGGAAGTGCTCGATTTCGGCATCTATGGCTGGGCGCTGTCGCGCTATGCCGGCACCTGGGTCTCGATGATCGCGCTCGCCGAGACGATGGACGCATCGGCCACCGTCGAAGTCCATCCCCACCGCGTCCCGATCGTGCGCCCGCTCGGCTTCCCGATGCCGAAGGACGGGCTCTCCATCCGCCTCGGCGACAATCCCCAGGCCCAGGAAAAGCGCCTGCGCGATTTCAAGATCCCCGCCGTCATCGCCTTCGCCCACACCAATGTGCTGAACCGCGTCGTGATGGATTCGGAGAACCCGCGCATCGGCATCGTCACCGCCGGCAAGTCCTATCTCGACCTGCGCCAGGCGCTCGACGATCTCGGCATCGGCGACAAGGAAGCCGCCGCGCTGGGCCTGCGCGTCCTCAAGATGGGCATGACCTGGCCGATCGAGCCGACGCAGATTCAGCGCTTCGCCTACGGGCTCGAAGAAGTCTTCGTGATCGAGGAGAAGCGCGACCTGATCGAGGGCCAGATCAAGTCGATCCTGTTCAACATGACCGCGGAAAAGCGCCCGCGCGTCTACGGCAAGCTCGGGCGCGACGGCAAGCCGTTCATCCGCTCGATCCTCGACCTCGACGCCGGCCGCGTCGCCGAAGCGGTCGCCAGGATCGTCGGCGAGGCGAACTGGACGCCGCGCATCCGCGCCGTGATCGGCCGCATCGAGCAGAAGCATCGCGAGCAGGAGAGCATGACCGCGCTCTATGAGCGCGCGCCGTTCTACTGCTCGGGCTGCCCGCACAACACCTCGACCGTGGTGCCGGAAGGCTCGATCGGCATGGCCGGCATCGGCTGCCACTACATGGTCACCTGGCAGCCGCAGCGCCACACCGCGCTCTTCACCCAGATGGGCGGCGAGGGCACGCCGTGGATCGGCGCCTCGCCCTTCACCACGCGCAACCACGTCTTCTCCAACATGGGCGACGGCACCTATTTCCACTCCGGCCTGCTCGCCATCCGCGCCAGCGTCTCGGCCGGGGTGAACATCACCTACAAGCTGCTCTACAACGACGCCGTCGCGATGACCGGCGGCCAGCATGTCGACGGCGAGCTGACGGTGCCCGAGATGGCGGCCCAGGTCACCGCCGAGGGTATCAAGAAGCTGATCATCGTATCGGACGAGCCGGAAAAGCACTCCGCCGCGGACTTTCCGTCCGGCACCCGCATCGAGCACCGCCGCGACCTCGACGCTATCCAGAAGCAGCTGCGCGAAATCCCCGGCGTCACGGTGATGATCTACGACCAGACCTGCGCCGCCGAGAAGCGCCGCCGCCGCAAGCGCGGCCTGATGGTCGATCCGCCCAAGCGCGCCTTCATCAACGAGCTGGTCTGCGAAGGCTGCGGCGACTGCTCCAAGACCTCGAACTGCGTCAGCGTCGAGCCGCTGGAGACCGAGTTCGGCCGCAAGCGCAAGATCAACCAGTCGTCCTGCAACAAGGATTTCTCCTGCGTCGAAGGCTTCTGCCCCAGCTTCGTCACCGTGCATGGCGGCGCCCTCAAGACCCGCGCCAAGAACGGCGCCGCCAATGCGGTGTTCGACATCCCGCAACCCGTCCTGCCCGAGGTGACGAAGGAGACCTTCAACATCGTGATCGGCGGCATCGGCGGCACCGGCGTGACCTCGATCGGCGCCATCCTCGGCACCGCGGCGCATATGGAAGGCAAGGACCGCCGCGACCCTCGACATGATGGGCCTGGCGCAGAAGGGCGGCGCCGTCACCAGCTTCGTGCGCGTCGCGGCGCCCAAGGGGCGCATCCACGGCCCGCGCGTCCCCACCGGCCAGGCCGATGTGCTGATCGGCTGCGATATCGTGATGTCGGCCAAGCCCGACACGTTCGGCTATCTCAGCGGCGAGCGCACCGTCGCCGTCGTGAACGACGGCCTGACCCCGACCGCCGCCTTCGTCACCGACAACACCATCGACTACGACATGGCGGCGCTTCGGGCCCGCATCGCCCGCGCCGCGCGCCGGATCGAGAGCATCGACGCCGAGGAGCTGGCGCTGCGCCTGCTCGGCGACACGATCTACGCCAACATGTTCCAGACCGGCTATGCCTACCAGCTCGGCGAGATTCCGATCGGCGAAGAGGCGATCCTCAAGGCGATCGAGCTCAACGGCGCCGCGGTGAAGGCCAACCAGCGCGCCTTCAAGCTCGGCCGCCTCGCCGCCCATGACCGGCCGAAGATCCTGAAGCTGGCCGGCCTCGACAAGCCGGACGCGCCGCCGCCGTCCCAGACCTATGACGAGATCGTCGCCAAGCGCGCCCAATTCCTCACCGGCTACCAGAACGCCGCCTATGCCGAGCGCTACCGCGCCGCCGTCGAGCGCATCCGCAATGTCGAGCTGACCCGGACCCCGGGCAAGCACGGGCTCGCCGAAGCGGCGGCGCGCGGGTTGTTCAAGCTGATGGCCTACAAGGACGAATACGAGGTCGCCCGCCTCTACACCAACGGCGAATTCCACAAGAAGCTGCACGAGGAGTTCGAGGGCAAGTTCACGCTCTCCTTCCACCTCGCGCCGCCGATCTTCAGCAACATCGATTCCAACACCGGGCGGCCGCGCAAGATGGAGTTCGGGCCCTGGATGATGGGCGCCTTCCGCCTGCTCGCCGGCCTCAAGGGCCTGCGCGGCACGTTCTTCGACATCTTCGCCCGCAATCCCGAGCGCAAGCTCGAGGTGGCGATGATCGCCGACTACGAGAAGCTGCTGGCCGAGATCGCGAACGCGCTGACGCCGGCCAACCATGCCACCGCCGTGGCGCTCGCCGGCGCGGCGCTGGACATCAAGGGCTACGGCTACATCAAGGACGGCAATTACGACCTGGCGAAGGGCCGCGAGGCCGCGCTGCTGCGGCGCCTGCACATGACGGACGCCGAGCGCCTCGCACCGGTCACGGAGGCCGCGGAATGAACGTCTTCGACTCGCCCGGATTTCGACAATCACGAAGCGGTCTCGTTCTTCTGCGACGAAAAGACCGGCCTGAAAGCGATCATCGCGATCCACTCCACCGCGCTCGGCCCGGCCTGCGGCGGTACGCGGATGTATCCCTACGCCACGACGGACGCGGCGCTGACCGACGCGTTGCGCCTGGCGCGCGGCATGTCCTACAAGAACGCCATCGCGGATCTGCCGCTCGGCGGCGGCAAGCGGTGATCGTCGGCAACCCCGCGACCGACAAGTCGGACGCGAAATTCGCCGCCTATGCGCAAGCGATCAACACGCTGGGCGGGCGCTACATCACGGCGATGGATGTCGGCATTCTGCCGCCCGACATGCCGGTGATCGCGCGCGGCACCGAACACATCGCCGGCTACGACCAGCCGGGCAAGGCCGGCGGCAATAGCGGCCCGGCGACCGCGCTCGGCGTCTTCGCGGGCCTGAAAGCCGCCGTGAAGCACCGCCTCGGCACCGACACCACCAAGGGCCTGCGCGTCGCGATCCAGGGCCTCGGCAAGGTCGGGATGGGCGTCGCAAAGCGCCTGCACGCCGAAGGCGCCCGGCTGATCGTCGCCGACACCAACATGGAAGCGGTGAAGGAAGCGGTCGAGACCCTGGGCGCCGTCGCCGCGACGCCGGACCAGATCGTGACCGTCGAATGCGACGTGCTCTCGCCCAACGCGCTGGGCGCGATCCTGAACGACCAGTCGATCCCGCGCCTGCATGCCCGCGTCGTCGCCGGTGGCGCCAACAACCAGCTCGCCCGCGATCCCCACGGCGCGATGCTGCGCGACCGCGACATCCTCTATGCGCCCGATTACGTCATCAACGGCGGCGGCATCATCCGCGTCGCGGCCCAGATCGAGGACTGGAGCGATGCCGAGGTCGAGCGCCGCGTCCTCGCCATCGCCGACACGCTGAGCGCGATCTTTGTCCGCGCCACCAAAGACGGCGAGCCGACCAGCGTCATCGCCGACCGTATGGCGGTGGAGCGCATCGCGCGGCACAAGAACCCGGCGGCGAAGGCGGCGGAGTAGCCGCCCTCGCGCGCGCGCGACTCAATAGGTATGCGGCACGGCGGCGTCGCCGCTCTTCACCTTCTTCTCGGCTTCCTTCACCGCATGGCTGTCCGCCGTGGGGCAATCGCTTTCGCGCTCCTGCGGTGCGCCGACGATATGGTTGCCGCCGGAATAGGAGGGCGGGTCTGACGCGGGGAAGGAATCCTCGGTCTGCTGGTCGACCTTTTCGTCCAGCTTCTGCTTGTTCAGCTTGGGCGCGGGGGTCTTCTTGTCGTTGGCTACGGACATGGGTGTCCTCCGTTGTTCGCGGCACGCGCGGATGCGCCCGCCTCGAACCCTAGAAAACGGCCCGGCGCGCGATTGGTTGCCTCAGCCGGTGAGGCGGCCGAGCAGGTGCGGGAACAACCCGAACAGGCCGATCAGGATCAGGTAGATCGCGACCAGGTAGTTCAGGATGCGCGGTATCAGCAGGATCAATACGCCGAAGATCAGCGCGATCAGCGGCTGGATGGTCGTGGCGTCGAGATGCATGGAACTATCCCTCTTGCACATGTCGTCAACGCGCGAACCCGTCTTTCGTCGCGCCCCTGTCCCGCCGTCACGGCGCTTTGAGCGACTCCAGATGCCGCAGCAGCGTCTTGACGTCGTTGGTCAGCGCTTCCAGCGTTTCGGTCTGCTTGGTCTTGCGCGCCTCCTCGGCCGCTTCCTCGCTCTCGTCCTCGGCGATCTCGTCGATGTCCTCCTGGATCTCCTCGACGTCCTCCTTGATGCCTTCGACGTGCTCTTCCAGCTCCTCGACGTTCTCCTGGATGCTCTCGACGTCCTGCTCGACCTCTTTCAGGCTGGCGGCCTGCCGGTTGACGCTGAACTGGATGAAGATCGACAGGTAGATCGCTTCCAGCGACACCACCGTGGTCAGCACCAGGAACATCGTGTCCCAGCCGACGACGCCCAGCACCGGCGCGGCGAAAAAGGCGATGAAAGCGAGCGTGTGGACCACCAGCGAGGTCGGCGAGCCGATCCAGACGATCAGCCGCTCGATTCCGGCGGCGACGCGCGCGGTCCTGGTGCTCTCGGCGGCCCCCGCCTGCGCCATGAGGATGATCCCTGAATAATGGACGGAACGTCCCGGCACATGGCGCCGTTGCGCCGCAAAATCAAGCCCGCGCCGCGATAATGGGCGATTATTCAGGTGGGCGGCCGCGCCGCGATATGCAAATCTCCGCGCCGCCCGATTCAGAGGATCGCATGAAGACCAGAGCCGCCGTCGCCTTCGAGGCCAAGAAGCCGCTGGAAATCGTCGAGCTCGATCTCGAAGGCCCCAGGGCCGGCGAAGTCCTGGTCGAGATCAAGGCCACCGGCATCTGCCACACCGACCAGTACACGCTGTCGGGGCTGGATTCCGAAGGCCTCTTTCCCTCCATCCTCGGCCATGAGGGCGCCGGCATCGTGCGCGAGGTCGGCGCCGGGGTGACCAGCGTCAAGCCGGGCGACCACGTCATCCCGCTCTACACGCCGGAATGCCGGCAATGTAAGTCGTGCCTCTCGGGCAAGACCAATCTGTGCACCGCGATCCGCGCCACCCAGGGCAAGGGCGTGATGCCCGACGGCACCTCGCGCTTCTCTTATAAGGGCAAGCCGATCTTCCACTACATGGGCTGCTCGACCTTCTCGAACTACACCGTGCTGCCCGAGATCGCGGTCGCCAAGATTCGCGACGACGCGCCGTTCGACAAGGCCTGTTACTGCGGCTGCGGCGTCACCACCGGCGTCGGCGCCGTGATCAACACCGCCAAGGTCAAGCCGGGCTCGAACGCGGTCGTGTTCGGCCTCGGCGGCATCGGCCTCAACGTCATCCAGGGGCTGAAGCTCGTCGGCGCCCAGATGATCGTCGGCGTCGACCTCAATCCCGAGCGCGAGGATTGGGGCCGCCGCTTCGGCATGACCCATTTCGTCAATCCGAAGAAGATCGCGGGCGACATCGTCGCCCATCTCGTGGCCCTGACCGACGGCGGCGCCGACTACACCTTCGACTGCACCGGCAACGTCACCGTGATGCGCCAGGCGCTGGAGGCCTGCCACCGCGGCTGGGGCGAGAGCGTCATCATCGGCGTCGCGCCGGCGGGCGCCGAGATCGCGACCCGCCCGTTTCAGCTCGTCACCGGGCGGGTGTGGCGCGGCACCGCCTTCGGCGGCGCCAAGGGCCGCACCGACACGCCCAAGATCGTCGACTGGTACATGAAGGGCATGATCCAGATCGACCCGATGATCACGCATGTGCTGCCGCTCGAGAAGATCAACGACGCTTTCCACCTGATGGAAGAGGGCAAGTCGATCCGGAGCGTGGTGGTTTATTAGAACTCTTTCTTAACAACGTCATGGCCGGGCTTGTCCCACTGGTGTCCGGTTTAATTTTGTAGACAGGGCGCATGGCGTTGATTCTTCTGCCTTCCAAGCGTTTGGCGACGTTTTGGACGCGGAAGAGGACAACACCATGCGGCATGACAATAGCGTTCTGCACCAAATCTTGAAGCAGGTTCCTTGGTCGCGGTTTGACGGCCTTGTGGAGGCGCACGCGGCGGACAAGCATGTTCGGCAGTTGACGACGAAGAGCCAGTTTGTGGCGATGATCTACGCGCAATTGTCGGGGGCCTCGAGTTTGCGCGAGACCGTCGCGGGGCTGCGGAGCCATGGCCAGCGGCTCTATCATCTGGGCGCCGGGCCTGCGAAGCGTTCGACGCTTTCGGATGCCAACCGGCTGCGGCCTGCCGAGGTCTTCGTCGGAGTGCTGGGTGCGATGATGCGCCAGGCCCATCGCGGTCTGCGGCGCGCGCTCGCCGACACGACCTACCTGATCGATTCGACCGGCTTGCGCCTGGACCAACGCAGCGCCGATTGGGCGCGCTTTTCCAGTGGGGTCTGCGGCGCCAAGCTGCATGTGATCTACGATCCGCACGCCGATCAGCCGATCTACGCCGCCGTCAGCACGGCCAACGTCAACGACATAACGCCAGCCCAGCAGATGCCCATCGAGCCAGGCGCGACCTATGTCTTCGACCTGGGCTATTACGATTATCGCTGGTGGGCCAAGCTCGACGATGCCGGTTGCCGCATCGTCACGCGCTTCAAGAAGAACACGCCCCTGACCGTGATCGAGGACTTGGAGGTGACGGACGGCTCGATCCTCTCGGACCGCATCGGGTTCCTGCCCGAGCGTCAGGCGCGCAGCAGAGCCAATCCCATAGCCAACGCCGTGCGCGAAGTCTGCGTCCTGACCGATACCGGCAAGCGTTTGCGCATCCTGTCCAACGACATCGACGCGCCCGCCAAGGAAATCGCCGACCTCTATAAACGCCGCTGGGCCATCGAGCTGTTCTTCCGATGGATCAAGCAGACCCTCAAGATCGTCCGTTTCCTCGGGACATCCGAAAACGCCGTCCGCATCCAGATCGCCGTCGCCCTCATCGCCTTCTTGCTGCTGCGCCTGGCCCGGGCCGCCCAAAACGCCATCGCCGGCCCACTCGCCTTCGCCCGCCTCGTCCGCGCAAACCTCATGCACCGAAAGCCTATCAATCGATTGCTCGACCACGAACCCAAAACCCGGCCAAACCCAGACCAAATGGAGATGTCATGGGCCAAAATTTAAACCGGACACCAGTGGGCTTGTCCCGGCCACCCATGAACACCCATGATGCAGTGAGATCATGGGTCGCCGGCACAAGGCCGGCGATGACGATTGGGATCAGGGGACAATGCTCACCGAATCCTACTTCAGCGCCACGTCCGACAAGCCGCTGGTCTACGAGACCATCGGCGCCTGCTTCGACCGCATCGCCGAGCGCCATGGCGAGCGCGACGGGCTGATCGTCCGCCACCAGGACATCCACTGGACCTATGCGCGCTATCGCACCGAGGTCGATCGGTTCGCGGCGGGGCTGCTCGCGCTCGGCATCGGCAAGGGCGACCGCGTCGGGGTGTGGGCGCCCAATTGCTATGAATGGTGCGTGACGCAATTCGCCACCGCCAAGATCGGCGCCATCCTGGTCTGCATCAATCCCGCCTATCGCGTCTACGAGCTGGAATTCGCCCTGAACAAGGCGGGGTGCAAGGCGCTGGTGACGGCGCAGCGCTTTGCGACCAGCGACTATGCCGGCATGCTGCGCACGCTGCAGGGCGACGGCAAGCTGCCGCAGCTCAGGCACATCATCGCGACCGGCGAGGCGCCGCCGCGCGGCATGCTGCGCTTCGCCGACATCGCGGCCGATCCCGCGCCGCTTGCCGCCATCGCCGACACGCTGTCGCCCGACGACGCGATCAACATCCAGTTCACCTCCGGCACGACGGGCCAGCCCAAGGGCGCGACGCTCAGCCATTTCAACATCCTCAACAACGGCCGCATCGTCGGCGAAGGCATGCGCTTCACCGCGGAAGACCGCCTCTGCATCCCGGTGCCGCTCTATCACTGCTTCGGCATGGTGATGGGCAATCTCGCCTGCGTCAGCCACGGCGCCGCGGCGGTGTTCCCGAACGACGGCTTCTGCCCGGTCAAGACGCTGGAAGCGGTCGAGGCGGAGAGATGCACCGCGCTGCACGGCGTCCCCACCATGTTCATCGCCGAGCTCGAGCATCCGCGCTTCGCCGCGTTCGACCTCTCTTCGCTGCGCACCGGCATCATGGCGGGAGCGCCGTGCCCGGTGGAAGTCATGAAGCGGGTGCAGCACGAGATGCACATGACGCAGGTCCTGATCGCCTACGGCCAGACCGAGACCGCGCCGGTCAACCACCAGACCGCCGCCGACGATCCGCTCGACAAGCGGGTCGAGACCGTCGGCCGTCCCGGCCCGCATCTGGAGATCAAGCTGATCGGCGAGGACGGCGCCGTCGTGCCCGTCGGCACCCCGGGCGAGATCTGCTGCCGCGGCTATTCCGTCATGCAGGGCTATTGGGACGAGCCGGCCCGCACCGCCGAGACTATCGACGGCGCCGGCTGGCTGCACTCGGGCGATCTGGGGCTGATGGACGGCGAGGGCTACACAAGCATCGTCGGGCGGCTCAAGGACATGATCATCCGCGGCGGCGAGAACGTCTATCCGCGCGAGGTCGAGGAATTCCTCTTCACCCATCACGCCGTGCAGGAGGTCCAGGTCTTCGGCGTGCCCGACCGCAAATACGGCGAGCAGGTCTGCGCCTGGATCAAATTGCGCAGCGGTCACACGCTGGACGAGGAGGACGTTCGCGCCTTCTGCAAGGACCGGATCGCCCACTTCAAGGTGCCGCGCTATGTCCGCTTCGTCGCGGAAATTCCGATGACCGTCACCGGCAAGCCGCAGAAGTTCAAGATGCGCGAGGCGATGGAGCGGGAGATGGGCTAGAAAGCGTCCTGGCGCCCCAAGGGGGGGGAGCGGAAACAAGTCATTCCCCGTTGACATCCGCCCCAGCCTTCGCCACCTTGTCATCCCAGAATGACAAGCGCCGCGACCCTCGCTCCCGAACGCCCGCGCAAGCGCGACGCCGACGCCACGCGCGCCGCGATCCTCGCCGCCGCCAAGCTCCACTTCGCCAAGTCCGGCTATGACGGCGCCTTCCTGCGCGACATCGCGGCCGATGCCGGCGCCGACGCGGCGCTGATCAACCGTTACTTCGGCGGCAAGGACGGCCTGTTCCAGGCGGCGCTGAAGGATTCCATCCGCCCCGACGCGATCTCGCAATGGTCGCGCGAGAATTTCGCGCATGACGTCGCGAAAATGATGGCCGGCCACGCGCATCAGAGCGTCGAGCGCACCCATGCGTTCGAGTTCCTGCTCCAGGCCGCGACCAATCCGGCCACCGCGCCGCTGCTCAACGTCGCGGTTCAGGAGCGCTTCATGGCCCCGATCCGCGACTGGATCGGCGGCGACCATGTCGAGGCGCGGGCGCGCCTGCTCGCCTCGGTTTTCATCGGCCTCCTGGTCGAGCGCCTGATCCGCGACGAGCCGCTGAGCGGCACCGAGCGCGAAGCCTTCATCGAACGCACCGCGGCCTTGTTGCAGTCGCTGGTGGACCATTAGAGCAACCACAATCGGGAGAGAGCCATGGCAGACGGTAACATCACCAAGGACACGATCTACGAAGCGGTGGCGCCGGACGATTTCGAATCCATGATCGAGCTCGACCGCTACGAGAACCGCTCCACCGCCTTCGACAAGATCATCAGCGCCACCCACGACCATTTCTGGGATCCGCTGGACAAGAAATACATCGACTTCGACGAGCCGTTCGACATCGAGAACGTGCAGATGATGCCCGACGACCAGGTCTTCCAGCTCCAGATCCCCTATGTCCGCGACCACCTGGAAAAGACCGGCCAGAAGATCAAATTCGCCAACGAGATGCAGCTCTGGGGCTTCTCCTCCATCCTGCACGGCGAGCAGGGGGCGCTGAACCTCTCCGCCTCGCTCTGCCATGTGCTGAAGGACCAGGGGGCGCAGGAATACGCCGCCAACCAGACGCGCGAGGAAGCCCGCCACGTCACCGCCTTCGCGAAATACGTCAAGGCGCGCTGGGGCCGCCCGCGGCCCTGCGGCAGCGTGCTCAAGGCGCTCCTGGTCGACATCATCTCGGCGCCGGAGGTCTACAAGAAGATCATCGGCATGCAGATGCTGGTCGAGGGCCTCGCCATGGGCGCCTTCGCCACCGGCTACAAGTACAACCAGGACCCGCTGGCGCGGAAGCTGTTCCAGCTCGTGATGACCGACGAGGCGTTCCACCACAAGTTCGGCAAGATCTGGGCCGACCGCACCATCCCGCGCATGTCGGAGCAGGAGCGCAACGTGGTCGAGGACTGGGCGGCGCACTGCTTCCAGTCGCTGGTGATGAATCTCGGCTCGCCGCAGCAGCAGGCCGAGATGTACGCCTCCTTCGGCCTCGATCCGGAGCGCGTCATCGCCGGGCTGATCGAAATCCGCTCGCAAGCGCGCACCCGCGAGCGTCTCAAGGAGTCGACGAACATCTTCCGCGTCCTGATCAAGACCCTGCTCAAGGCCGGCCTGATCAGCGACCGCACCAAGGCGTTCTACGGCAATTATGTCGACATGGACGAGCTCAGGGGCGAAGGCGACCGCATGGTCGGCGACGACATCGCCGAGGAAGGCATCGCCTATCTCCAGACCATCAACTTCAAGGACCGCAGCAACGCCGCCGCGATAAGGATCGCCGCGGAGTAGTGAGTGCACCCTTCGAGGCATCGCGCGAAGAGCGCGATGCACCTCAGGGTGACGGTTTTGACAGTCGCGTCGTCCTGAGGTGCGAGCCTCGAAGGGCGGCGCGTTTCGCAGCACCAAGACGGACCGATATGCCCAAGATCAAATACATCGAGCACAACGGCAAGGAGCACGAGGCGGAGGTGCCCGAAGGCTGGTCGGTGATGGAAGGGGCGGTGAAGAACCTCATTCCCGGCATCGATGCCGATTGCGGCGGCGCCTGCGCCTGCGCCACCTGCCACGTCTTCGTCGATCCGGCGTTCGAGGGCAAAATCCCGCCCAAGACCGACATGGAAGAGACCATGCTCGATTTCGCGCCGGAGACCCAGCCCAACAGCCGTCTGTCCTGCCAGATCAAGGTCACCAAGGACCTCGACGGCCTCGTCGTCCGCATGCCGCAGAGCCAGCACTAGCGAGGATCGCCATGAACATCGCCGTCAAGGACGTTATGAAGGACGCGCGCGACGCCGCCTATGCGCTGCCGCTCGACCAGCTCAATCCGGCGCAGGCCATCCTGTTCCAGACCGATACGATGTGGCCGTATTTCGAGCGCCTCAGGAAAGAGGATCCGGTCCACCTCACCGAGGAGAGCGAGTTCGGCCCCTATTGGTCGATCACGAAATACAACGACATCATGGCGGTCGACACCAACCATCAGGTGTTCAGCTCCGACTTCACCTATGGCGGCATCACGATCGGCGGCGGCGCGGCGAACCAGGAACCGCTGCCGATGTTCATCGCCATGGACCCGCCGCGCCACGACATCCAGCGCAAGGTGGTGACGCCGGTCGTCAACCCGGCGAACCTCCAGATCCTGGGCCCCATCATCCGCGAGCGCGCCGGCAAGATCCTCGACGCGCTGCCCATCGGCGTGCCGTTCGACTGGGTCGACAAGGTCTCGATCGAGCTGACCACGATGACGCTCGCCACCCTGTTCGACTTCCCGTTCGAGGAACGGCGCAAGCTGACCTATTGGTCCGACGTCGTGACGGCGGTGCCGGGCCACGGCCTCATCGACACCCTCGAGCAGAAGATGATGGTGCTTCACGAATATCACGCCTATTTCACGAATCTGTGGAACGAGCGCGTCAATTCGGAAGAAGCCAAGGGCGATCTGATCTCGATGTTGGCGCACAATCCGGCGACGCGGAACATGGAGCCGCGCGAGTATTTCGGCAACGTCGTGCTGCTCACCGTCGGCGGCAACGACACGACGCGCAACACCATCACCGGCAGCGTCGTGGCCCTGAACCAGAACCCCGATCAATACAAGAAGCTGCGCGAGAATCCCGAACTGATCCCCTCCATGGTGTCGGAGACCATCCGCTGGCAGACGCCGCTCGCCCATATGCGCCGCACCGCGACGCAGGACATCGAATTCCAGGGCAAGAAGATCAAGAAGGGCGACAAGGTCGTGATGTGGTACGTCTCGGGCAACCGCGACGAGACCGTGATCGAGCGCCCCAACGACTACATCGTCGACCGCGAGAATCCGCGCCGCCACATCTCGTTCGGCTTCGGCATCCACCGCTGCGTCGGCAACCGCCTCGCCGAGCTCCAGCTCCAGATCATCTGGGAGGAGATCTTCAAGCGCTTCCCGGTGATCGAGCAGGTCGGCGAGCCACGGCGGGTCTACTCGACCTTCGTGAAGGGCTACGAGCATCTCGACGTCGTGATACCGAGACGCCTGTAAGGCGCAAGGCAGGGGACAAAACCATGACCGACACGAACATCACCAAGGACCGGATGTACGGCGCCGTGGCGCCCGACGATTTCGAATCGATGATCGAGCTCGACCGCTACGAGCAGCGCTCGACCGCCTTCGACAAGATCATCTCTGCCACCCACGACCATTTCTGGGACCCGCTCGACAAGCGCTACATCGACTTCGACGAGCCCTTCGACCTCGTGAACGAGGCGATGATGCCCGAGGAGATGCAGCCGCTGCTGCGCCTTCCCTACATCGCCGAGAAGCTGAAGGACCCCAAGGAGAGGATCCGCTTCATCAACCATATGCAGCTCTGGAGCTTCTCCTCCATCCTGCACGGCGAGCAGGGGGCGCTGAACCTTTCCGCCTCGCTCTGCCATGTGCTGAAGGACCAGGGCGCCCAGGAATATGCCGCCAATCAGACCCGCGAGGAAGCGCGCCACGTCACCGCCTTCGCCAAATACATCAAGGTGCGCTGGGGCCGCCCGGTGCCGTGCGGCGCGGCGCTCAAGGCCCTGTTGATCGAGATCATCGACAGCCCGGCCGTCTACAAGAAGATCATCGGCATGCAGATGCTGGTCGAAGGCCTCGCCATGGGCGCCTTCGCGAGCGGCTACCGCTACAACCGCGATCCTTTGGCGCGCAAGCTGTTCCAGCTCGTGATGACCGACGAGGCGTTCCACCACAAGTTCGGCAAGATCTGGGCCGACAAGACCATCCCCCAGCTCACCGAAAGCGAGCGCAACATCGTGGAAGACTGGGCGGCGCATTGCGCCCAGTCGTTGCTCTTCAACCAGGGCTCGCCGGAGCAGCAGCAGGTGATCTTCGCCGAATTCGACCTCGATCCGATGCGCGTCATCGCGGACATCGTCGAGCGGCGCAAGAACCGCGACGGCAAGAAGCGGTTCACCGGCGAGACCAACATCTTCCGCGTCCTGGTCAAGACCCTGCTCAATGCCGGGCTGATCACCGCCCGCACCCGCGGCTTCTATGCCGCCTATATCGACATGGACGAGCTCTCGGCCGAGGGCACCCGCATGGTCGGCGACGACATCGCCGAGGAAGGCATCCGCTACCTCCAGGCGATCAACTTCAAGGATCAGAGCCGGACGGTTTCGATCGCGGCGGAATAGATGCGCCCCTCGCGCCTTCTCCTGGCGCTCGGCGCCGTCGTTGCGCTGGCGCTGCCCTCGGCCGTCCTCAGCCAGGGCGAGGACGGCTACCTCACGACCCCGTTCGGCATCATCTCGGTGCTGCCCCCCGCGCCGGTCAAGGGCGATGCGCGCTATGCCGCCGACCGCGCGATCTTCCGCAAGACCCGCGCGCTGGTCGGCTCGCCGCGCTGGATCCTCGCGACGGCGGACGTGAAGACGGCGCCGGCCGACATGCTCCACGATTTCAGTTGCGCGGTCGGCATCGAGCTGACACCCGACAACGCGCCCCGGCTGGTCGCGCTGGTCGGCAGGGCGGGGCGCGACACGTCGGGCCAGACCAATATCGCGAAGAACCTCTACAAGCGGGCGCGGCCGTTCCGCATCGACAAGGTGCCCGCGGCGAAGATTTGCCAGCCGGTGAAGGAGCTGGCGGGCAGCTACGACTATCCCTCCGGCCACACCACCTTGGGCTGGACCTGGGCCACGATCCTGGCCGAGCTGGCGCCCGACCATGCCGGCGCCATCCTGGCGCGCGGCCGCGCCTATGGCGAAAGCCGCATCGTCTGCGGCGCACACAATGCCAGCGCGGTCGAGGCGGGCCGGCTGTCGGCCTCCGCCACCCTGACCGCGGTGCGCGCCACCAGGGCCTATCAGGACGATTTCGCCGCGGCGCGCGCCGAACTCGACGCGCTGCGCCGCACCGCGGCGGTGCCCGACCCCAAGCTCTGCCGGGCCGAAACGGAACTCGTCGGCAAAAACATCCTGGCGGCGCCCTGAACCGGCGTCCGCTCTGGCATCCCGTCCGCATCGGGCGTATCGTCGCACCAATCGAAGGTTGCGGCTCGGCCGTGACCGACGGCAGGGGCGGCCGCCAGGCCACGGATTGATCCTCGGCCTCGAACCAACGGTTCGGGAGGATCGCTCATGACCATCAGAAATCCGATCGAGTGGAGCGGCGCGCAATTCGTCCAGGCGGCGCACGCCCTGCGCTCCGCCGGCCATTCCATCCAGCATCTTCAGGACACCGCGCATTCGCCGCTGCCGGCGGTGCGCAAGATCGGTCTTGCCGATCTGCGTTTCGCGCTCAAGGCGGGGTTCGAGGATTTCGCGGCCTACCGCAGCGACGTCCTTTTCGTCGGCGTGATCTACGCCGTGGCCGGGCTGGTGCTGTCGCGCCTGGTGTTCGGCATGGACCTGTTGCCGCTGCTGTTCCCGCTGGCCTCGGGCTTCGCGATCCTGGGTCCCTTCGCCGCCATCGGGCTCTACGAGATGAGCCGGCTGCGCGAGATGGGCGTCGCCGCCAACTGGTCGAACGCCTTCGACGTCTTCAAGGCGCCCGCGGTCGGCGCCATCGCGATCCTCGGCGGCCTCCTGGTCGCGCTCTTCGCGCTGTGGCTGTTCACCGCCTGGCAGATCTATTTGCTGTCGTTCGGGCCGGCGCCGATCGTCTCGCTCGGCCAGTTCGCGCATGACGTGTTCCGCACTCCCGGCGGGCAGGAGATGATCGTGGTCGGCATCGGCGTCGGGTTCTTCTTCGCGCTGGTCGCCGCGACCATCGGCATCGTCTCGTTCCCGCTCCTGATCGACCGCGATGTCGGCCTCGACACCGCGATACGCACCTCGGTGCGGGCGGTGCTCGCCAATCCCGGGCCGATGGCGCTGTGGGGCCTGATCGTCGCCGCCACGCTGGTGATCGGGGCGCTGCCGCTGTTTCTGGGGCTGGTGGTCGTGCTGCCGGTGCTCGGCCATGCGACCTGGCATCTTTACCGCCGCGTCTTGCCGCGCCGGCCGGGCGAATACCACCGCGCCCTACCGGCCTTTGACGATATCCACTAGCCGGGCGACATGCTCGGGCGGCGTCGGCTGCAACACGCCATGGCCGAGATTGAAGATGAAGGGCCGCCCCGTCATGGCGCCCAGGATGCGTCGCGCGTCGCGCTCCATCGCGTCGCCCCCGGCCAGCAGGAGCATGGGATCGAGATTGCCCTGCAATGCGACGCCCTTGGGCATGGCATGGCCGGCGAAGGCCAGGCCGGTGAAGTGGTCGATGCCGACGGCGCTCACCCCGGTGCGCTCGGCATAATGCGCCAGGTGCGAGGCGGCGGCGCGCGGAAAGCCGATGATCGGAATCTGCGGATGCCTCGCCCGCACCCGCGAGACGATGCGCGCCGTGGGCTCGATCACCGCATGATGGAACAGGGGCGCCGGCACGCTCCCGGCCCAGGTGTCGAAGATCTGCAGCGCCTCGGCCCCGGCATCGGCCTGCGCGATCAGATAGGCGGCGGTCGCCTCGGCCAGCGTGTCGAGCAGCGTGGTGAACAGCTTGGGCTCGGTCCACATCAGGCGGCGGGAATTCTCGTATTCGGTGCCGCCCTGGCCTTCGATCATGTAGGTCGCGACCGTCCAGGGCGCGCCGGCGAAGCCGATCAGCGTCGCGTCGGCGGGCAGGGCGGCGCGCACCTGCTTGATCGTCTGCATGACCGGGGAAAGAATCTCGGCGGCGCGCGCGTCCGACAGCTTGGCAAGGCCGGCGGCGTCGCGGATCGGCTCGAGCCGCGGTCCTTCGCCCTCGACGAAGCGCACGCTCTGCCCCAGCGCATGCGGCACCAGCAGGATGTCGGCGAACAGGATCGCGCCGTCCATCCCGAAGCGCCGCACCGGCTGCAGCGTCACCTCGGTGGCGAGGTCGGGGTTCAGGCAGAAATCGATGAAGTTCTTGGCGTTGGCGCGCAGCGCCCGGTACTCCGGCAGATAGCGTCCCGCCTGCCGCATCAGCCAGATCGGCGGGCGTTCGAGCGCCTGTCCGGCGAGGGTCTGGAGGAGGGGTTTCATTCGCGCGAGATGGCCTGCCACCCGAAGCAGCGGGGCGTCTACAGTCCTCCTTCGCCAAGGCTCCGGAGGACACCACCCTTCTCCGCTTCGCTGCGAAGGGTGGTGCCGCAGGTGAGAATCGAACTCACGACCTATCCCTTACCAAGGGATTGCGCTACCACTACGCTACTGCGGCATTTGTGGTATTCGGCCCCGTCCGGACCCGAAGGACGGCTGCTATAGCCAACCCCAGGCCAAAGGGAAAGGCCCGTTTTCGCCGCCATGCCGCCCACCCCCAAAGGCCGCAAGCCGTCCCGGGACGAGCGCCTCGCCGCCGCCTTGCGGGAGAACCTGAAGCGGCGCAAGCAGGCCGCCCGCGCCGTCGCCCGCCCGCCGGCCGAGCCTGCTGCCGAACCGCCGCCGCCCCGCCCGAATGCCGCCCAGAAGCCGGGTTAACTTGGCTCCATCGCGCTGCTGTTCGCGAGCCACCGCCCGCGCTACAACAAACCCGACCGGCGCCCAGAGGGACCATGGACAGAATTCGCGTGCACGGCGGCAACCGCCTCAAGGGTGAGATTCCGATCAGCGGGGCCAAGAACTCGGCCCTCAAGCTCATGGCCGCGTCGCTCCTGACCGACCAGCCCGTCACCCTGCGCAACATGCCGCGCCTCGCCGACATCGGCGGCATGAGCGACCTGTTGATGCAGTTCGGCGTCAGCATGAATATCCGCCGCGGCGCCGGCCTCGGGCAGAGCGACACGATGCGCCTGCATGTCCCGAAGATCGAGTCGTCGCTGGCGCCCTACGACATCGTGCGCAAGATGCGCGCCAGCTTCCAGGTGCTCGGGCCCCTTCTCGCCCGCCACGGCGAGGCCAAGATTTCGCTCCCCGGCGGCTGCGCCATCGGCGCCCGCCCGGTCGATTTCCACATCCAGGGCCTCGAGGCGATGGGCGCCAAGATCGATCTCGAGGACGGCTATGTCATCGCCAGCGCCGGCGGCGGCCTCAAGGGCACGACCTTCACCGTGCCGCGCGCCTCGGTCGGCGCGACCGAGAACCTGCTCACCGCCGCGACGCTGGCCGAGGGCCGCACCGTGCTCAAGAACGCGGCGCGCGAGCCGGAGACCGAGGATCTCGGGCGCTTCCTGATCGCGATGGGTGCGAAGATCACGGGTCTGGGCACCTCCGAGATCACGATCGACGGCGTCGCGCGCCTGAACGGCTGCGACTATTCCGTCATGCCCGACCGCATCGAGACCGGCACCTATGCCATCGCCACGGCGCTGGCGGGCGGCGAGGTCGAGCTGGTCGGGGCCCGCGCCGAGTCGAACGGCGCGCTCTACAACCTGCTGCGCAATATCGGCGCCGACGTCGCCGTCACCAATCGCGGCATCGCGGTGCACCGCAACGGCGTGCGCCCGGTCTCGGTCGACGTCACCACCGACGTTTTCCCCGCCTTCCCGACCGACCTGCAGGCGCAGTTCATGGCGCTGATGGCGATCTCCGGCGGCATCTCGCACATCCGCGAGACCGTGTTCGAGAACCGCTTCATGCACGTGCCGGAGCTGACCCGCATGGGCGCCAATATCCGCGTCGAAGGCGACATGGCGACGGTGACCGGCGTCGACCGCCTCAAAGGGGCACAAGTGATGGCGACCGACCTGCGCGCCTCGGTCAGCCTGGTGCTGGCTGGGCTCGTCGCCGAGGGCGACACGGTGGTCAACCGCGTCTATCATCTCGACCGCGGCTTCGAACGGCTGGAGGAAAAGCTCTCCGGCGTCGGGGCGGACATAGAGCGGCTCAGCGCATGAAGCCTGGTTTGACTCTGGCGGCGGAAGACGCCGCCGATCTCGAAGTGATTTCGGCGCGCCTGCAGGATGCGGTCGCGCAGATGAAGGATCTCGTCTACCTGCCCAAGAAGCGGCGCTTCGCCGCCGTGTTCAACCGCTTCCGCTGGGAAGAGGACGAAAAGCGCGGCGACCAGCGCATCCGCGCCGGCCTGCATTTCGACGGCGTGCTCTCGGTCAAGTCGCACAAGCTCAAGCGCGGCGCGCCGGACGCCGTGCTGTCGCTGCTCGCGATCCGCTTCACGCCCGGCGGCGGCGAGGATCCCGGCGGCATCGTGGAACTGACCTTCGCCGGCGGCGGCGCCCTCAAGCTCGAGGTCGAGGTGATCGACGCCGGGCTCTCCGACTTCGGCGGCGTCTGGGCCGCGCGCGGCCGCCCCGAGCACGAAGAAACCTGACCATGGCGCGCCGTCTCGATGCCAGCGCGCCGGACTTCGCGGCCGCCTTCGACGCGCTTCTGAACGCCAAGCGCGCGGAAGAGGAAGACGTCGCGGCGGTGGTGCGCGGCATCATCGCCGACGTGCGGGCGCGCGGCGACGCGGCGCTGGTCGCGCTGACCAACAAGTTCGATCGCGCCAACGTCACGCCTGCCACGTTGCGCCTGACCCAGGCCGAGATCGACGCCGCCGAGGCGCAATGCTCCAAACCCGCGCTCGACGCGCTCGCCGTCGCGGCAGCGCGGATCGAGGCCTATCACCGCCGCCAATTGCCCCGGGACGAATGGTACACCGATGAGATCGGCGCCAGGCTCGGCTGGCGCTGGACCGCGCTCGACAGCGTCGGCCTCTACGTCCCCGGCGGCACTGCCGCCTATCCCAGCTCCGTCCTGATGAACGCGGTGCCGGCGCGGGTCGCCGGCGTCGCGCGCGTCGTGATGGTCACGCCGGCGAGCGGCGGCGCGATCAACCCCCTGGTGCTGGCGGCGGCCAAGCGGGCCGGGGTGAGCGAGATCTACCGCATCGGCGGCGCCCAGGCCGTCGCGGCGCTGGCCTACGGCACCGCGACCGTCGCGCCCGCCGACAAGATCGTCGGCCCCGGCAACGCCTATGTCGCCGCCGCCAAGCGCGAAGTGTTCGGCACGGTCGGCATCGACTCGATCGCCGGGCCTTCGGAGATTCTCGTGGTCGCCGATGCCCTGAACGATCCGGAATGGATCGCCGCCGACCTGCTCAGCCAGGCCGAGCACGACGCCTCGTCGCAATGCATCCTGATCACCGACGACGCCGCTTTCGCCGTAGCGGTCGAGCAGGCGGTCGAGCGCCGCCTCGCGCTCCTGCCGCGCGAGAAAATCGCGCGCGCGAGCTGGAGCGATTTCGGCGCCGTGATCGTGGTCGGAAGCCTCGAAGACGCCGCCCCGCTGGTCGACCGCATCGCGCCCGAGCATCTGGAGATCGCCACGGCGGAGCCGCACGCCTTCGCGAAGCTTGTCCGCCATGCCGGCGCCATCTTCCTCGGCCGCCACACCCCCGAGGCGATGGGCGACTACATCGCCGGCCCCAACCACGTGCTGCCGACCTCGCGCACCGCGCGCTTTTCCTCCGGCCTGTCGGTGCTCGATTTCATGAAGCGCACGACGCTGCTGGAATGCGATCCCGCCACAATCGCGAAGATCGGCCCCGAGGCCATCGCCCTGGCCGAGGCCGAGGGGCTGGACGCCCATGCCCGCTCCATCGCGGCGCGCCTCAACAGGGCGCCCTGACGGATGGCGGCCGATCCGTATCGCCTCGTCGAGATCACGCTGGACGAAAGCTCGATCGTCCGCCGCACCCGCGAGATCGAGCAGGAACGCGACATCGCGATCTACGACCTGCTCGAAGCCAACAGCTTCAAGCCCGAAGGCTCGCCCGGCGGCCCCTACAAGCTGGTGCTCGGCATCGAGGACAACCGCCTGACCTTCGACATCCGCCTCGAGGACGGCACCGCGCATGGCCGCATCATCCTCTCGCTGACCCCGCTGCGCCGCGTGATCAAGGACTATTTCCTGATCTGCGACAGCTACTTCAAGGCGATCCGCAACGCCCCGCCGTCGCAGATCGAGGCCCTCGACATGGGACGCCGCGGCCTGCACGACGAAGGTTCGGTGCTGCTGCAGGCGCGGCTCAAAGGCAAGGTCGAGCTCGACCACGACACGGCGCGCCGCATCTTCACGCTGATCTGCGTCCTGCATCTGAAGGGCTGACGCGATGCGGGGGCCTCACGGCGAGGAGCTGCCGGGCGCCGTCCTGTTCGCCTGCACGATGAATTCGGTGCGCAGCGTCATGGCGTTCTCGATCATGAAGCATCTGTTCGGCAAGTTCGTCTATGTCGACGCCGCAGGCGTCCGCGCCGGCGAGCTCGATCCCCTCGCCGTCGAGGTGATGGAGGAGATCGGCATCGAAATCGGCAAGTACCACCCCAAGACCTTCGAGGACATGGAGGATTCCTCCATGTTCGACCTCTGCATCACGCTGTCGCCGGAGGCGCAGCACCGCGCCGTCGACCTCGCCCACACGAGCGCCATCGAGATCGAATACTGGCCGACCATGGATCCCACCCTGGTCGAGGGCAACCGCGACCAGCGCCTCGACGCCTACCGCGCCGCCCGCGACGGCATCCTGAGGCGCATCAAGGCCCGCTTCGCCGAGAGCCAGGCGGGGGATACGTAGACCACCCTCCCCTTGCGGGAGGGTCCAAATTTGCGCAGCAAATTTGGGGGAGGGGTCCGACGCCAAGGGCCCGACCCCTCCGCGATCCGCCTATGCCAAGGCTACGGCGGACCATGAGTAGCGCGTAACCCGCCGTAGCTTCAGCGAAGGCGGGAAAATCTTCGCTGCGCTTGGATTTTCCGACCCTCCCGCAAAGAGAGGGTGGAATTCCTTGCTTTTGGCCGCTTTCGGTGGCATTTCCCCCGCCTGATAAGCATCCGAGGACGAATGGCGAAGGAAGAACTGCTGGAATTCGAGGGCACGGTCAGCGAGCGCCTGCCCAACGCGACGTTCCGCGTCATGCTGCAGAACGGCCATGAGATCATCGCCCACACCGCCGGCAAGATGCGCAAGAACCGCATCAGCGTGCTGACCGGCGACAAGGTGATGGTGGAGATGACGCCCTATGACCTCACCAAGGGGCGCATTACCTATCGCTTCAAGTAAAGTCCTGGTCCTGGCGAGCGAGAGCCCGCGCCGCCTCGCCCTGCTCGCCCAGGCCGGCATCGTCCCCGACGCGGTCCGCGCCGCCGCGATCGACGAAAGCATCCACAGGAAAGAAGAGCCGCGGCCCTATGCGGCCCGCCTCGCCGCCGCCAAGGCGCGCGCCGCCGCCGCCGCCTGGGACGGGATCCCGGCCCTGTTCCTCGCCGCCGATACGGTGGTGGCGGTGGGCCGCCGCATCCTGCCCAAAGCTTCGAGCGACGCGGAGGTTGGCCAATGCCTGGAACTGCTGTCGGGCCGCGCCCATCGCGTGCTCACGGCCGTTGCGCTGCTGGCGCCGGACGGAAAGCTCCGCACACGGATGGTGGCGACGCGGCTGATCTTCGACCGCCTCGACGCCGCCGCGATCGAGGCTTATGTGCGCTGCAACGAAGGTCTCGGCAAGGCCGGCGGCTACGCGGTCCAGGGCCGCGCCGAAATCTTCGTGCGCGCCTTGAGCGGGTCCCATTCCAATGTGGTGGGCCTGCCGTTGCGCGAAACAATCTCCCTTCTTCGGGCCGGCGGCTATCCATGTTAGCGTTGCCCGTCGCTATTGCCTGAGCACCGATATGTCGAAGGACGTCCTGATCAACGCAGGGGCGGGGGAAATCCGCGTAGCCGTCGTCGAGGACGGCCGCCTGCAGGACCTCATGCTCGAGCGCACCATCGGCCTCGAAGACGGCGGCCCGCGCAAGAAGACCGACGGGCGCAGCGGCCACAGCCTGATCGGCAACATCATCCTGGGCCGCGTCCAGCGTGTGCTTCCCGGCATGCAGGCGGCGTTCGTCGATGTCGGGCTGGAGCGCGCCGGCTTCCTCGGCGCTCGCGAGGCGCGCTGCCTCGCCGACCTGCCGGGCTATGACGAGGACCGCACGCCCAAGATCGGCGATTGCGTCCATGAGGGCGAGGAGATCGTGGTCCAGGTCGTCAAGGACCCGATCGGCGACAAGGGGGCGCGGCTCTCCGCCAACATCACCATCCCCGGCCGCCTCGCGGTCATGGTGCCCAACACCCCCGGCGTCGCGCTGTCGCGCCGCATCGAGGAAGAGGGCGAGCGCGAGCGCATGCTGGCGCTCGGCGAGGCGATGATCGCGCAGGGCGGCGACCGCCTGGTGCCCGGCGCCGGCTACATCCTGCGCACCGCCGCGATCGAGGCGACGCTGGCCGACCTCAAGGAAGACGCCGAGCGCCTCGCCGAGGCCTGGCGCCCCGTGCTGACCCGCCGCCAGGGCGCCCGCGCCCCGGCGACGCTCTATCACGACCTCGACCCGGTCGAGCGCACGATGCGCGACACGGTGCGCAGCGACACCGGCCGCGTCGTGATCGACGACATGGCCTCGTTCGAGGCGGCGCGCGCCTATTGCCGCCGCGCCATGCCGGAAGCGGAGGCCAAGGTCGAGCTCTTCACCGGCCCCGGCCTGTTGTTCGACGCAATCGAGGACGAGATCGCGCGCCTCACTGTGCCCAAGGTGCCGCTGCCCTCCGGCGGCTGGATCACCGTCGAGGGCACCGAGGCGCTGACCGCCGTCGACGTGAACTCGGGCAGCTTCACCGCCTCGACCGGCCTCGAAGAGACCAGCTTCCATGTCAACCTCGAAGCCGCCGACGAGATCGGCCGCCAGGTCCGCCTGCGCGGCATCGGCGGGCTGATCGTCGTCGACTTCATCCATCTGAGCGACGCTTCCAACATCGAGAAGGTGCTCGACACCCTGGCCGAGAGCCTGTCCAAGGATCACACGCCGACCCAGATCTCGCCGATGTCGGAGTTCGGCCTGGTCGAGATCACGCGCAAGCGCATCCGCGATCCTTTGGTCAAGCTGATGAGCGAATGCTGCCGCTCCTGTTCCGGCTCGGGCCGCAAGCGCACCCGCGACAGCGTCGCGCTGGAGATCATCCGCGGCATCGAGCGTGCCGCCGCCGCCGCCCCCGGCAAGGTCATCGTGGTGCGCGCCTCGGCCGAGGTCGTGCGCTGGCTGGAGGACCACGGCGAGGAGGTGCGCGCCGCGCTCGTCCGCCGCGGCGCCGCGCGGGTCAGCTTCGAGGCGAACGAGGCGTTCGCGCGCGAGGGCTTCGATGTCGCCACCGTCTGAGGGCGGGTCCTGCCCGATCTGCGGCCGCCCGCGCGAGGCCAAATTCCGCCCCTTCTGCTCCAAGCGCTGCGCCGACCTCGACCTCGCCAAATGGCTGAAGGGCGAATATTCCATTCCCGGGGCGCCGACCGGGGAAGGCAACGAGCCGCCCGAGTCGGAAGAACCCCCTGAATTGCATTGACTTTCCCCCGGCTGGACAGGGCGGCACGGCTCGCCTAAAAAGCCCGTCCTTCTGGCAGGCCCGGGTAGCTCAGTCGGTAGAGCAGTGGATTGAAAATCCACGTGTCGGCAGTTCGATTCTGTCCCCGGGCACCATTGGATCAGCGGCTGCGGCGCTTCGCCGACCGGCCGCGGCATTGCCGAACAATAATGGATCGAAGCCGGCACTGGACCGTTATCCAGCCGAGTGAGCACGGCCGGTGCTCGCCCTATCCGGCGCTATTTCCCTTCGGAACCTCGCGCGGGCATACGCAAAGAATTCGCCGATGAAAGCGCTTGTCTATCTGGCCGTCGGCAAGAAAGCATTGGACGAGCGGCCGAAACCGGTCATCGCCGCGCCGACCGACGCCGTCGTCAGGATCACCAAGACGACCATTTGCGGCACCGACCTCCACATCCTCAAGGGCGATCTGCCGAGCTGCCGGCCCGGCCGCGTCCTGGGCCATGAGGGCGTCGGAATCGTCGACCAGGTCGGCGCCGCCGTCACGGTGTTCAAGCCGGGCGATCACGTCCTGATCTCCTGCGTCAGCGCCTGCGGCAAATGCGTTTATTGCCGCAAGCAGATGTACTCGCACTGCACCACCGGCGGCTGGATCCTCGGCAACACGATCGACGGCACGCAGGCCGAATTCGTCCGCATCCCCCATGCCGACATGAGCCTCTATCCCATTCCCGCGGGCGCCGACGAAGAGGCGCTGGTGATGCTCAGCGACATCCTGCCGACCAGTTTCGAATGCGGCGTGCTCAACGGCAGGGTCGAGCCGGGCAGCACCGTCGCGATCGTCGGCGCCGGGCCGATCGGGCTCGCGGCGCTGCTCACCGCCCAGTTCTATTCGCCGGCCGAGATCATCATGGTCGATCTCGACGACAACCGCCTCGAAGTCGCCAAGCGCTTCGGCGCCACCGCGACCGTCAACAGCAGCGGCGGCAAGGCCGCGGAGGCGATCCTGGAGATGACCGCGAAGCGCGGCGTCGACACCGCGATCGAGGCGGTCGGCATCCCCGCCACGTTCGAGCTTTGCGAGCAAATCGTCGCCGCGGGCGGCCACATCGCCAATATCGGCGTGCACGGCAAGAAGGTCGATCTCCATCTGGAGAGCCTGTGGGACCGCAACATCTCGATCACAACGCGGCTGGTGGACACCGCCACGATCCCGATGCTGTTCAAGACCGTCGCGTCGCGCAAGATCGATCCCAAGCTGCTGATCACACACCGTTTCAAGCTCGACAAGATTCTCGAGGCCTATGAGACCTTCGGCAATGCCGCCGAGGCCAAGGCGCTCAAAGTCATCATCGAGGCGTGAGCGCCGCGTCGCCGCGGCTCCCGCGGCGCGATTTCCAAAAAAGGACAAGTCCATGGGCTATCAGAGCTTCAATCCCGCTACGGGCAAGCTTTTGAAGACGTTCGACGAACTGACCGACAAGGAGCTTGAGATCAAGCTAGCGGCGGCCGCGAAATGTTTCGCGACCTGGCGGCTCAAGACCTATGCCGAGCGCGCGGGCATCATCGCAAAGGCGGCGGAACTGCTGCACGCCCAGGCGGCCCAATTCGCCCATACGATGACGCTGGAAATGGGCAAGCGCATCGGCGAGGCGCTGGGGGAGGTGGAGTTCAGCGCGAACATCCTGTCGTACTACGCCAAGAACGCCGAGCGCTTCCTGGCGCCGGTGAAGCTGCATCCCACCCTGGGCGAAGGGCACATGGAGAGCGGTCCGATCGGCGTGGTGTTCTGCGTCGAGCCGTGGAATTTCCCCTATTACCAGCTCGCCCGGGTCGCCGGGCCGCATCTGATGGCGGGCAATGTCCTGCTCGTGAAGCACGCCGGCATCGTGCCGCAATGCGCCATCGCCTTCGAGACGCTTTTGCGCGAGGCGGGGGCGCCGGCCGGGCTCTACACCAATCTCCTGATCTCGCACGACCAGTCCGACGCGGTGGTCGACGATCCGCGCGTCAAGGGCGTCGCGCTGACCGGCAGCGTCGCGGCCGGCCGCAGCGTCGCGGCGCGCGCCGGACGCAACCTCAAGCCGTCTTCGATGGAGCTCGGCGGCAGCGATGCCTTCATCGTGCTCGAAGACGCCGATCTGGAGCACACCGTCAAATGGGCGGTGTGGGGACGGATGTACAACACCGGCCAGACCTGCTGCGCCGCGAAAAGGTTCGTCGTGGTCGAAAAGCTCGCCGACCGCTTTCTGGAGAAATTCCTCGCGGCGCTCGCCGCCCTGAAACCGGGAGACCCGCTCGACGAAAAGACCACGCTGGGTCCCTTGTCCTCGGAATCGGCCCTGGTCGACCTTCTGAAACAGGTCGACGGTGCCGTCGCCCACGGCGCCAAGGTCCTGATGGGCGGCAAGCGCATCGCTCGCCCGGGCTCCTACATGCAGCCGACCGTCCTGACCGACATCGCGCCCGGGAACCCCGCGTTCCGCGAGGAGTTCTTCGGCCCGGTCGCGCTGTTCTTCCGCGTCAAGGACGAGGACGCCGCCGTCGCGCTCGCCAACGATTCCGATTTCGGCTTGGGCGGCTCGGTCTTCACCGGCGACCCCGGCGCGCGGCAAGCGCGTCGCCAGCCGCATCGACACCGGCATGATGTTCATCAACAACATCTCCTGGTCCGATGCCGAGCTGCCGTTCGGCGGCATCAAGGACTCCGGCTATGGCCGCGAGCTCGGCGACATGGGCATCCAGCAATTCGTGAACAAGAAGCTGGTCCGCTACGTGGTGGCCGAAGCGCCGGCCTAGCGTCGGGCGAAAGCGCGGCCTCCAAGCGCACCGGGAATTCGGCTGTCGCTTCGCTTCGCGTTTTATGCTCAATCTCGCCCGCGCCGCGGCCGTCGGCATGGCGGCCTCGGCTTGCGGAGCAGCGATGAAGCCCTGGGTCCCTCTCGACAGCGCGACGGTGCCCGGCGGCGGCGAGCTTCGGCTCATGCAGCGCGGCGACGAATTCGCGATCATGGCGGGCGCGGTGCCGCTGATGAACAGCCGCATGAGCGGCTCGGAGGTCGCGCTGGCCGAGCTCGCCTGCGCGCGTCTGGCGGGCCGGCGAAATTGCCGCGTGCTGATCGGCGGCTACGGCATGGGGTTCACGCTGCGCGCCGCTTTGGCCGGACTTGGCGCCGATGCCCAGGTCGTCGTCGCCGAGCTGGTGCCGGCCGTCCTGGCCTGGGCGCGGGGTCCGATGGCCGCGCTGACCGCGCATGGCCTCGACGATCCGAGAGTCGCCGTCCATGAAACCGATGTCGGCGAACTCATCGCATCGGCGCGGGCCGGGTTAGACGCGATCCTGCTGGACGTCGACAACGGTCCCGACGGTCTCGGCCGCGGCGAGAACGACCGGCTCTACACCCGTCAGGGCCTCGAAGCCGCGCGCAAAGCGCTGAGGCCGAACGGCCTGCTCGCCGTATGGTCGGCGTCGCCGAACAAGGCGTTCGGCCGCCGCCTGGGCGATGCCGGCTTCGCGGTGGAGGAGGTCACGGTGCGCGCCCATAAGGGCCGCGGCGCCCGGCATATCGTCTGGCTCGCGACGAATGCGGGCAAGCGGCCACGCCACGCGCCGGCGGCTTGAATCGGCAGCGGCGCACCGGCGTCGCGATCCACAGTTTTTTCCGCCGCGTCGAAATGGCCACCGCAGAATCGTGGCAAAACCGCTCCTTGGAGGACCCCATGCGTCTCGAAAACAAGCGCCGTCTCTATGTCCGCGTCAGTTGGAACGAGATCCACCGTCAGATGCGCGAGATGGCGGGCTGGGTTCACGACCTCATGCTGGACGGCCGCAAGATCGACATCGTGGTCGGGGTGTCGCGCGGCGGCCTGCCGTTCGCCGCCGTCATGGCGCGCGAGCTCAACATCAAGCACAACATCGAGACCATCGGCGTCACCTCCTATCGCGGCGAGGACAGGGTCAGCGGCGCCCAGATCATCAAGCCCCTGCATCCCGACATCGTGGCCAGGATCGAGAACGGCGGCGAGAACATGATCATCCTCGACGACCTGGTCGACACCGGCGGCACCTTCCGCGAGCTGCGCAAGGTCTGGCCCAACGCGCTCTATGTGACGATCTTCTCCAAGCCCGAGGGCGAAGACGTGGTCGACATGCGCTTCCTCCAGGCGCCGCAGAATTCCTGGATCGTCTTCCCCTGGGACGCCCGCGACGGCGACCCCCGAACTCGTCGACCCGATCAGCGGCGCGGAGCGGTAAAGCGCTCTGGAAAAATATTTTCGCGCGACAACAAACCATCTCCACCGCATCGCACAACGACGCTCTATCCACACCCAGGCGCCGGCATCTCCGCGCTCTCCGCGGCTCCGCGTGCATCCCTCCGGGGATAGACCGTATACGGATTTATTTTCCCGCACCCCTTGAACCGAGTCGGTCGAATCCCCAATTCAACCATATCCCCACAATTGCATCGATAAGGACCGCACCGCGAAAGCGGCGCGCGAAAAGCCATGACGAACCGGACGATCTTTCAGACCTTTTCCAGCAGCTCATACGCCGGCAGGGTGAGGAATTCCTCGAACGCCGGCGCCAGCGACAGGTCGTGGAACAGCGCGCGCGCCCCGGCGAAGCGCCCCGTGGCGAAGGCCTCGGCGCCGACTTCCTCGCGGATGCGCGCCATCTCCTCGTCCAGCAGGCGCTCGAACAGCGCCGGCGTCGCCGTGCCGCCGCCTTCCAGCGTCACGCCATAGCGCACCCATTGCCAGACCTGCGCCCGGCTGATCTCGGCGGTGGCGGCGTCTTCCATCAGGTTGTAGAGCGGCACCGCGCCGCGCCCGCGCAGCCAGGCTTCGATATATTGCACCCCGACGCGGATGTTCTCGCGCATCCCGGTCTCGCTCTTCGTCCCGTCATGGACTTCGAGCAGTTCGCCCTGGCCGACGGCCACGTCCTGGCGCTGGCGCGCGAGTTGGTTCGGCCCCGGCATCAGCCGGTCGAAGACTTCCTGCGCGACGGGCACGAGGTCGGGATGCGCCACCCAGGTGCCGTCATGGCCGTCGCCCGCCTCGCGCTCCTTGTCGGCCTTCACTTTGGCGAACGCCGCGTCGTTCGCGGCTTTGTCCTTGCGGTTGGGGATCTGCGCCGCCATGCCGCCCATCGCGAAGGCGCCGCGGCGGTGGCAGGTCTTGATCAGGAGCAGCGAATAGGCGCGCAGGAACGCCTTGCCCATCACCACCTGGGCGCGGTCGGGCAGGATGTAGGCCGGATTGGCGCGCAGCTTCTTGATGAAGGAGAACATGTAGTCCCAGCGGCCGCAGTTCAGTCCCGCCATGTGGTCGCGCAGCTCGTAGAGGATCTCGTCCATCTCGAACGCCGCCGGCAGCGTCTCGATCAGCACCGTGGCCTTGATCGTGCCGTGCCGCACGCCGAGGTTCTTCTGCGCCAGCACGAAGACGTCGTTCCACAGCCGCGCCTCCAGATGGCTCTCGAGCTTGGGCAGGTAGAAATACGGCCCCGAGCCCTTGGCGATCTGCGCCCGGGCGTTGTGAAAGAAATAGAGCCCGAAATCGAACAGCGCGCCCGAGATCGCCGCACCGTCTATTGTCAGGTGCCGCTCCGGCAGGTGCCAGCCGCGCGGCCGCACCAGCAGCACGGCGGGCTTGGGCCCCAGCGCATAATGCTTGCCGTTCGTCGCATCGGTGAAATCGAGGCTGCCGTGCCAGCGGTCCTTGAGGTTGATCTGGCCGTCGAGATTGTTCGCCCAGGTCGGGGCGTTGGCGTCCTCGAAATCCGCCATGAACACCTTGGCGCCGGAGTTCAGCGCATTGACGATCATCTTGCGGTCGACCGGGCCGGTGATCTCGACGCGGCGATCCAGAAGGTCGGCGGGAATCGGCGCGACGCGCCAGTCGCCGTCGCGGATGGATTTTGTTTCGGTCAAGAAGTCGGGCAGGGCGCCGGCGTCGAGCGCCGTTTGCCGCTCGGCCCGCGCCGCCAGCAGCGCCAGCCGCCGCGCATCGAAGGCGCGGTGCAGTCCGGCGAGGAAGGCGAGCGCCGGGTCGGTCAGAATCTCGTCGAAGCGATGGCCCAGCGGCCCTTTGATCTCGACACCGGGAACGGTCATGGCGGCTCTTTTAGTCGATGGATTTGATGACCTTGCCGAGCGTCTCGACAAGGAAGTCGATGTGCTTGTGCTCCGCGATCAGGGGCGGCGCGAACGCGATCGTGTCGCCGGTGGTGCGGCAGAGCAGGCCGGCCTCGTACAGCTTCAGATAGGCCGAAAAGCCGCGCTTGGTCGGCTCGCCCGGCACGCCGGCCAGCTCGACCGCGCCGACGAAGCCGATATTGCGGATGTCGATCACATGGGGATGGCCGCGCAGCGAATGCAATCCGTCCTCCCAGTATTTCGCGAGGCCGGCGGCCCGCGTCAGCAGGCCTTCTTCCTCATAGGTGTCGAGCGTGCCCAGCGCTGCGGCGCAGGCCATCGGATTGCCCGAATAGGTATAGCCGTGGAAGAACTCGATGGCGTTCGGCGGTCCCTGCATGAAGGCGTCGTAGATTTTGTTCTGCGCGAACACCGCGCCCATCGGGATCACGCCGTTGGTGATGCCCTTGGCGGTGGTGACGAGATCGGGCTCGACCCCGAAATACTGGGCCGCGAACGGCGTGCCGAGGCGGCCGAAGCCGGTGATGACCTCGTCGAAGATGAGCAGGATGCCGTGGCGGTCGCAGATTTCGCGCAGGCGCTTGAGGTAGCCTCTGGGCGGCACGATCACGCCGCCCGAACCCTGCACCGGCTCGACGATCACGGCGGCGATGGTGGACGCGTCGTGCAATTGCACCAGGCGTTCGAGATCGTCGGCGTATTCGGCGCCATGTTCCGGCTCGCCTTTGCTGAACGCGTTGCGCGGATCGCCATGGGTGTGGCGGATGTGGTCGACCCCGGCGAGCAGCGTGCCGAACATCTTGCGGTTGGCGACCATGCCGCCGACGCTCATGCCGCCGAAATTGACGCCGTGATAGCCCTTCTCGCGCCCGATCAGGCGCACGCGGCTGCCTTCGCCGCGCACGCGATGATAGGCGATGGCCATCTTCAGCGCCGTCTCGACCGATTCCGAGCCGGAATTGGTGTAAAAGACGTGCTTGAGCCCGCCCGGCATCAGCGCCGCCAGCCGGTTCGCCAGCTCGAACGCCTTGCGATGGCCGATCTGGAAGGCGGGCGAATAGTCGAGTTCGCCCGCTTGGCGGCGGATCGCTTCGACGATGCGCGGCCGGTTGTGCCCGGCATTGCAGCACCACATCGCCGAGACCCCGTCCATCACGTCGCGGCCGTCGGTGGTCTTGAAATACATCCCGTCGGCGGAGGCGAACAGCCGCGGATTGGCCTTGAACTGCCGGTTGGCGGTGAACGGCATCCAATAGGCTTCGAGGTCGTTCGTCGGCGGTTCTCGGTCCATGTCGGCTTCTCGTGCACGGGCGCGCCCGGCCCGCGAAAAGGGGCCGGATTTATCCACAGTTAAGCCCTTTGGGTCTTTGAGCGCCACAGGATTTCGCGGCGACGCACTTCCGGCCCGCGCGCCGCCGGTGCTAGGGAACGAAGGTCCACCGGGGAGATCAGCCATGCCAGGCGTAACGGTCATCGATCATCCGCTGATCCAGCACAAGCTGACCCTGATGCGCGACAAGAACCGCAGCACCAAGAATTTTCGCGAGCTGCTGAACGAGATCGGCATGCTGATCTGCTACGAGGTGACGCGCGATCTGCCGATCGAATACATCGATATCGAGACCCCGGTGGCGCCGATGAAGGCGCCGCACATCGCCGGGAAGAAGCTGGTCTTCGCGCCGATCCTGCGCGCCGGCACCGGCTTCCTCGAAGGCATGCTGAACCTGGTGCCGTCGGCCCGCGTCGCCCATATCGGGCTCTATCGCGATCCCACGACGCTGCAATCGGTCGAATACTATTTCAAGGCGCCGCACGATCTCGCCGACCGCCTGGTGATCGTGATGGACCCGATGCTGGCGACCGGCAATTCGGTCACCGCGGCGGTGACGCGGCTGAAGGCCCATGGCGCGAAGAACATCCGCCTGATGACGCTGCTGTCGGCGCCCGAGGGCATCAAGACCTTCACCGCCGCCCATCCCGACGTGCGGGTCTGGACCGCCGCGATCGACAGCCATCTGAACGAGCATGGCTATATCGTCCCCGGCCTCGGCGATGCCGGCGACCGCATGTTCGGGACGAAATAGCGCGCGCGGGGCCTCAGTTCGGCGTGAAGCTGCAGGTCGCCCCGCCGCCGGCCCGCTGCTTCACCTGGCCGACATTGACGGTGCAGGAAAGCGCCGTCACGGCTTCGTGGATCGTGCCGGCGGCGCCGTCGCCCGGTACGCCGGCCTGGATCAGGGTCGCGAAGAGCTGTTGCGCGGCGGCGCCGACGATGTCGATCGTCGACGAACCGAAGGTCAGCCGGCAGCGATAGTGGGTGATGTCCACGTTGCTGGCGCCGCAATCGATTGCCGCTGCGCTGAAGGTGAACGGCGCGTTCGACGAGGCGAACGACGTATTGCCGGCCCGGAATTTCGTCAGGGTCACCTTGTGCGCGAAGGACACCACCGGCGACTGCAAGCCGACCGCTTCGGCCAGCGACAGTGCGGTATAGCCGCCGGTGGAAGCGGCATGGGCCGCACTCCCGCCCAGAGTTGCGACGGCAAACGCGACGGACGCGACGAGAATTTTCATGGTCCCCTCCCCAAGAGGCATGTGGCGCCGGAGGATAGCAAATGGCGTGTAGTGTGGCGAGGCCGGAACGGGTTGACACGGGATTGGCCCGATGAAAGCGTCCGCGCCATGACCAATGTCCAGGCTCTTCCCTCGCGTGACCGCGCTCCGGCGCCGCACGATCAGGCCCGCAATCCCGGCATGGCCTATGACGCCGACGCCGTCGACTCCCTGCGCGTCAACCGCAGCGCCGCCGAGCGCCGCATCGCGACGCTGCCCGGCCGCCGCTCGGTGAAGAAGGAATGGCAGGCGGCGTGGCTGCTCAAAGCCGTGCAATGCATCGACCTCACGACCCTTTCCGGCGACGACACGCCGGGCCGCGTCCGGCGCCTGTGCGCCAAGGCGAGGCAGCCGGTGCGCCAGGATCTGCTCGATGCCATGGGCGTCGGCGCGCTCAAGCTCACCACCGGCGCGGTCTGCGTCTACCACAACATGGTCGAGACCGCGGTCGCCGCGCTCGAAGGCACGAACATCCCGGTCGCCGCGGTCTCCACCGGCTTTCCCGCCGGCCTCTCGCCGCTGGCGCTGCGCATCAAGGAGATCGAGGCCTCGGTCGCCGCCGGCGCGCGCGAGATCGACATCGTGATCGACCGCGGCCACGTTCTGGCCGGCAACACCAAAGCGGTCTACGACGAGATGAAGCTGTTCCGCGAGGCCTGCGGCCCCGCGCATGTCAAGGCGATCATCGGCGCCGGCGATCTGGGCACGCTGACCAACGTCGCCAGGGCCTCGATGGCCTGCATGATGGCGGGCGCCGATTTCATCAAGACCTCGACGGGCAAGGAGCCGACCAACGCGACGCCGGCCTTCGCCCTCGTCATGGCGCGCATGATCCGCAGCTTTCACGAGATGACCGGCATCCGCATCGGCTTCAAGCCGGCCGGCGGCATCGCCACCGCCAAGGATGCGATCGGCTATCTGACCGTCATGAAGGAAGAGCTGGGAAACCGCTGGCTCGCACCCGACCTGTTCCGCCTCGGCGCCTCCAGCCTCCTGACCGACATCGAGCGCCAGCTTGAGCATTTCGTCACCGGCCATTACTCGGCGGCGCACCGCCATCCGATGGGTTGAGCATGTCCGTCGCAAACGCTCTGCAATCGATGGATTACGGCGTCGCGCCGGAGGCGTCGTCGGCCGCCGAGGCCTGGCTGAAGAAGCATGACGGCGGCTTCGGGCTTTTCATCGGTGGCGCCTGGAGCGATGCTCAGAAGCATTTCGATAGCATCAATCCCGCCACGGGAAAGAAGCTCGGCCGAATTGCGGAAGGCAGCGCCCAGGATGTCGATGCCGCCGTGACCGCGGCGCGCGCCGCGCAAGCCGGCTGGGCGAAGCTCGGCGGCCATGGCCGTGCCCGCTATCTCTATGCGCTCGCCCGCCTGGTGCAGAAGCACGCGCGCCTGTTCGCGGTCCTGGAGACCATGGACAACGGCAAGCCGATCCGCGAGAGCCGCGACATCGACATCCCGCTGGTGGCGCGCCATTTCTATCATCACGCGGGCTGGGCCCAACTGATCGAAAGCGAGTTCGCCGGCTACGAGCCGCTCGGCGTCGTCGGTCAGGTGATCCCGTGGAATTTCCCGCTGCTGATGCTGGCGTGGAAGATCGCGCCGGCGCTCGCCGCCGGCAACACGGTGGTGCTCAAGCCCGCCGAAGACACCTCGCTAACTGCTCTGCTGTTCGCCGAGATCTGCCAAGAGGCGAACCTGCCCAAGGGCGTGGTCAACATCGTCACCGGCGCCGGCGAGACCGGCAAGGCGGTGGTCGAGCATCCCGGGATCGACAAGATCGCCTTCACCGGCTCGACCGAGGTCGGCCGCATCATCCGCGCCGCCACCGCCGGCACGGGAAAGAAGCTGACGCTCGAGCTCGGCGGCAAGTCGCCCTTCATCGTGTTCGACGACGCCGATCTCGACGCTGCGGTCGAAGGCGCGGTGGACGCGATCTGGTTCAACCAGGGCCAGGTCTGCTGCGCCGGCTCGCGCCTCCTGGTACAGGAGAGCGTCGCGGAGAAGCTTTATGCCAAGCTGCGCGCCCGCATGGAAAACCTGCGCGTCGGCGATCCGCTCGACAAGAACACCGATGTCGGCGCCATCGTCTCGCCCAAGCAGCGCGCGCAGATCGACGGCCTGGTCAAGAAGGGCGTCGCCGAAGGCGCGACGCTCTATCAGACGAAAGGTTGCCCCGAGGGCTGTTTCTACCCGCCGACCCTGCTCGGCAATGTCGAGCCGGCATCGAGCGTGGCGCAGGTCGAGATCTTCGGCCCCGTCCTGGTCGCGATGACGTTCCGCACCCCGGCCGAGGCGGTGCAGCTCGCCAACAACACGCGCTACGGCCTCGCCGCCAGTGTGTGGAGCGAGAACATCAATGTCGCGCTCGATCTCGCGCCCAAAATAAAGGCGGGCGTGGTGTGGGTGAACTGCACCAACCAGTTCGACGCCTCCGCCGGCTTCGGCGGCTACCGCGAATCCGGCTTCGGCCGCGAAGGCGGCCGCGAGGGCATGTACGAGTACCTCAAGCGCAAGCACGCGGTGAAATCCGAGAAGGCGGCGAAGCCGCAGATCATTCGCGCGACGTCCGATACCGCGCCTTTGCCGATCGACCGCACCGCCAAGCTCTTCATCGGCGGCAAGCAGGCGCGTCCCGACAGCGGCTACAGCCGTCCCGTGCTGTCCTCGTCCGGGGCACAGATCGGGCTGGTCGGCGACGGCAACCGCAAGGATATCCGCAATGCCGTCGAAGCGGCGGCCAAGGCCGAAAGCTGGGCCGCGACCAGCGGCCATGCCCGCGCGCAGATCCTCTATTATTGCGCGGAAAACCTCTCGGCCCGCGCCGACGAGTTCGCCGGGCGCCTGCGCCGGATGACCGGCGCGTCGTCCGCCGCCGTTGCGCGCGAAGTTGAAGCCTCGATCCGCCGCCTCTTCACCTATGCCGCCTGGGCCGACAAGTTCGATGGCGCGATACACGATCCGCCGCTGCGCGGCGTCGTGCTCGCGATGCACGAAGCGCTGGGCGTCATCGGTATCGCCTGTCCCGACGAATCGCCGCTGCTGGCTTTCGTCTCGCTGCTGGCGCCGGCCGTCGCGATGGGCAACCGCGTCGTGATCGTGCCGTCGGAAAAGCACCCGCTGGCCGCGACCGATTTCTACCAGGTGCTGGAGACCTCCGACGTTCCGGCCGGGGTCGTGAACATCGTCACCGGTGCGCGCGATGCGCTGGCGCCGGTGCTGGCGGAGCACGGCAATGTCGACGCGGTCTGGTATTTCGGTCCGCGCGAGGGCGTCGCCAGAATCGAGACGGCGTCCGCCGCCGATCTGAAGCGGACCTGGGCCGGCGATCTCCATCCCGTACCCTGGCACGATGCGGACGAGGGCGAAGGCCGCCACTTCCTGCGTCAGGCGACGCAGGTCAAGAACATCTGGATACCCTATGGCGCATAGGGATTCGCTGGCGGCCGCCGGCCCGACGCCCGAGCAGCACAAGCTCGTCGACGCCGCGTTCGAGGTCCGCCAGAAGGCCTATGCGCCCTATTCGCACTTCCTCGTCGGCGCCGCGCTGCTCACGGAGGACGGAACGGTCTTCAAGGGCTGCAACGTCGAGAACGTCTCCTATGGCGCGACCGTCTGTGCCGAGCGCACCGCGGTGTTCGCCGCCGTCGCCGCGGGTCATCGCAAGTTTACCGCCATCGCGGTGATCGCCGATCTGCCGGCGCCGATCACGCCCTGCGGCCTGTGCCGCCAGGTCCTGGCGGAATTCGGCCTGGATACGGTCGTCATCGGCGCGAACTTGAAGCGCGAGATGACGATCGCCACGGTCGGCGCCCTGCTGCCCGCCGCTTTCGCCTTTGACCCGTCCAAAGTCTGATACCGCCCGTGCTTCCCCAGGAACTCATCCGCAAGAAGCGCGACGGCCACGCCCTTTCCGACGACGAGATCGGCGAAGTCGTCGCCGGCATCACCGACAGCACGTTTTCGGAAAGCCAGGTCTCAGCCTTCGCCATGGCCGTGTTCTTTCAAGGGATGAACACGGCGGAGCGCGTCGCCTTCACTCGCGCCATGACGCATTCGGGCCGCGTGCTGAACTGGGACGATCACGCGCTCGGCGGCCCGGTGCTCGACAAGCACTCGACCGGAGGCGTCGGCGACAAGGTATCGATCATGCTGGCGCCCATCGTCGCGGCCTGCGGCGGCGTGGTGCCGATGATCTCGGGCCGCAGCCTCGGCCACACCGGCGGCACGCTCGACAAGATGGGTGCCATTCCGGGCTATCGTGTCGCTCCCGGCATCGAGGAGTTCCAACGCGTCGTGCGCGAGGTCGGCTGCGCCATCATCGGCCAGACCGCCGACCTCGCGCCGGCCGACCGCCGCCTTTATGCCGTGCGCGACGTCACCGCGACGGTCGAATCCATCCCTTTGATCTCGGCGTCCATCCTGTCCAAGAAGCTCGCCGCCAGCTCGCAAGGCCTCGTCATGGACGTGAAGACCGGCTCCGGCGCCTTCATGGCCAAGGCGGAAGACGCGCGCGCGCTGGCCGAGGCGCTGGTCGCCATCGGCACGGGCGCGGGCCTTCCGATCACGGCGCTGATCACCGACATGGACTCGGTGCTCGGCACCACCGCCGGCCACACGCTGGAGATGATCGAGACGCTCGACTACCTCACCGGCAAGGGTGCGCGCGACGTCCGCCTGCACGAAGTCGTCATAGAGCTTGCCGCCGAGATGTTGCTCTTGGGCAGCCTGGTACCCAACCTCGAAGAGGGCAGGGACGAGGCGCAGCAGGCGCTCGATTCCGGCCGCGCCACCGAGGTCTTCGCGCGCATGGTGGCGGCGCTCGGCGGTCCGAACGATTTCGTCGAACAGCCGGGCAAGTATCTGAAGCCCGCGCCCGTCGCGAAGCCCGTGATCGCCCGCCGCACCGGCTATGTCCAGGGCATGAACACCCGCGCCGTCGGCATCGCGCTGGCCGATTTGGGCGGCGGCCGGCGCCATACCACCGACACGCTCGACCTTTCGGTCGGCTACTCGCAGGTCGTCCACGCCGGCGCCAAGGTCGCCAAGGGCGACACGCTGGCGCTGGTCCATGCCGCCGACGAGGCATCCGCCAATACTGCCGTCGCGGTGCTCGGCCGCATCATGCATATCGACGATCCGCAAGTGGCGCCGCGCCCGATGATCTCGGCGCGGCTCACCGCCTAGACGGCGCGTCCCCACAGCCGCAGGCGCGCCACGCCGCCGTCGGGTACGATATTGAGCCGCACGAACTTGACCGGCTCGTGCTTCACGATCTGCGCCTTGAAGTGGTGGTCGCTGTTCGCGGAAAGCTTCTGCTCGGGCAGCAGCACCGGCCAGTACAGCGATTGCGCGATCAGCGAGTCGCGCGGCAGGTCGCTCGGACCCGCCGCCTGGATGAAGCAGCGGTCGGGATAGTTGCCCTTGAAATGCGTCGTCTCGACCACGATTTCGTCGAGCCGTCCCGGCCGCGCCAGCGCCACGATCGCCCAGTCGTGTCCCGGTTCGCGCCGCCTCCGTGTTTCCCAGCCGTCGCCCATGTCGCGGGCCTTGCCCGGCGCCAGCATGTTGGAGACCCGGCCGAAATGCTCGTCATTGGCCGCCACCGGCAGGGCGCCGTTCTCCATCGCCGCGAGGTCGGCGCGCTCGCCGGCCTTCCATTTCCGAGCCACCTGGCCGTAGACGCGAAGCCGCGCCACGCCGCCGTCGGGAAAGATGTTCAGGCGCAGATGCGTCACGGCCTCGGCGGTGGCCAGCGGCAGGACGAGCCGGTCGTCGCCTTTGAGCGCCGTCGCGCCCAGCAATGGCAGCCATTTGGTCTTAGCCGAAGGGATGTGCTCGGTGGAGCGGCACCAGTCGATCGACGCCGCCGGCGGGTAATTGCCGGTGAAATGGCTGGTGTCGATCACGATGCCGTGGACGAAGCCGGGATTGCCCAGCCTGACGACGCAGTGGTCATGGCCGGCGTCGCGGCGGCGGCGGCTTTCCCAGCCGTCCATCCACTTGCCGTCCTCGTCATATTTGCCGGGGATGAACACCGGCTCGGCGGGGTCGATCAGGCGGGCCTTGTCGGCGAAGAAATCGTCGGTCGCATATACGACTTCCGAGCCCAGCCGCGGCTGCGCCAGGTCCACCCAGTTCTCGGTAAAATCGTCCATGGTCCCGTCCTAAGCCAGATCACTCAATCGTAGGAGCGCGATCTTATGGATTTCGTCCAGCGCCGTCCTGAACTCCGCGTCGGCATCGTTAGCGGCGCGGCGGCGGAGTTCCGCGAGGATTTGCCCGCGCGTGAAGCCGCGCACCGCCTTGATGAACGGAAAGCCGAATCGCGCCTTGTAGGCCTCGTTCAGGCTGCGGAATTCGGCCAGCTCCTCCGCCGAGCAATTGTCGAGCCCGGCGCCGGCCTGTTCCGACACCGATTCCGCCGACAGCCGCGCCCGGTCGGCGAGGTCGGGGTGGGCCCGGATCAGCGCGAGCTGCGCGGGATGTCCCGCCGCCTCGACCGCCGCCTTCAGAGCATGGCTAAGGCCCTCCACCGTGTCCAACGCGGTGTGAGGGACGTTCCGCCACACTGCTCGCGGGAAATGCGGCGAATGCTCGTAGAGACCGCCATAGGCCGCGACGAATTGCGCCTCGGTCATCCCGCTGGGCGGCGCTTTCAGGTCAGCCATTGTACGGATGCGTCGCGCGCCAGTGCCGGGCGATGTCGATGCGGCGGCAGATCCAGACGTCCTTGTGCTCCTGGATGTAGCGCAGGAAACGCTCCAACGCCGCGATACGCCCCGGCCGCCCGACGATCCGGCAATGCAGCCCGACCGACAGCATCTTCGGCGCTGTCTGCCCTTCCGCATAGAGCACGTCGAAGGCGTCCTTCAGGTAGGTGAAGAACTGGTCGCCCGAATTGAAGCCCTGCGCCGCCGCGAAGCGCATGTCGTTGGAATCGAGTGTGTAGGGCACGACCAGGTGTGGCTTGCCGCCCTCCGTCACCCAGAAGGGCAGGTCGTCATTGTAGTCGTCGGCGTCGTAGAGAAAGCCGCCATGCTCGACCACCAGCCGCCGCGTGTTCGGGCTGGTGCGCCCGGTGTACCAGCCCAGCGGCGCCTCGCCGGTCAGGGCCTTGATGACTTCCACCGCCTTGGCGACATGGGCGCGCTCGGTCGCCTCGTCGACATATTGGTAGTTGATCCAGCGATAGCCGTGGCTGCAGATCTCGTGGCCGTCGCCTAGGAAGGCATCGACGATCCTGGGGTAGCGCTCCAGCGCCGCGGCGACGGCGAAGACCGTCACCGCCACGTCGTATTTCTTGAACAGGCGCAGCAGCCGCCACACCCCGGCGCGGGAGCCGTATTCGTAGATCGATTCCATGCTCATATGCCGCGCCCCTGGCACCGGCGCGGCGTTGATGATCTCCGACAGGAAGGTCTCCGCCCCCGCGTCGCCGTGCAGGATCGAATTCTCGCCGCCTTCCTCGTAGTTGAGCACGAGCTGGACCGCGATCCGCGCCCCATGGGGCCAGCGGGGATGCGGCGGATTTGATCCGTATCCGATCAAGTCGCGCGGATATTGGGCAGTCACGGGTTAACGCACGCTCTCGCTTGGTCATTTCGCCGACGACACTATACACAAGGCGCTTTACAGCCCAAGCAAACGTGACACCATCACGCAAGGAGAAAGGCCGCTTCGTGGGACGGTTGACGACGCATGTGCTCGATACGGCGAACGGATGCCCCGGCGCGGGGCTGGCCGTCCGTCTGTATGCGGAGGACCGCCTCCTGGCCGAGACCCGCACCAATGCCGACGGCCGCTGCGACGCGCCGCTGCTCGAAGGCGTGGCGCTGAAGCCTGGGCGCTATGTGCTCGAATTCGAGGCGGGGGCCTACTTCCGCGCCAGGGGCATGACGCTGCCCGAACCGGCCTTCCTCGACGTCGTGAAGATCGCCTTCGGCATCGCCGATGTTGAGGCGCATTACCATGTGCCGCTCCTGCTTTCGCCCTTCGGTTACTCGACCTATCGCGGAAGCTGACCATGCGCGACACGGTCCGGTTCCAACTCGACGGCAGGCTGCACGAGATCCAGAACCCCGATCCGACCCGGACGGTGCTGCGCTGGCTGCGCAGCGAGGCGCGGCGCATCGGCACCAAGGAAGGCTGCGCCGAGGGCGATTGCGGCGCCTGCACCGTGGTGCTGGGCGAGGCGCAGGACGGCAAGACCGTCTATCGCGCCGTCAATGCCTGCATCCTGTTTTTGCCGATGCTCGACGGCAAGACGCTGTTCACCGTCGAGAGCCTGAGCGCCCCGGGCGCCCCGCTGCACCCGGTGCAGCAGGCGATGGTCGAGACCAACGCCTCGCAATGCGGCTTCTGCACCCCGGGCTTCGTGATGTCGCTCTATGCCCATTACCTGAACGGCGGCGCCACGGACGCGCCCTCGGTCCGCAACGCGCTCGCCGGCAATCTCTGCCGCTGCACCGGCTACGGCCCGATCGTCGAGGCGGCGCAGCGCATGAACGACGCGCCGCGCGTCGCCCCCAAGGCGCAGGTGGCAATCGCCGCTGGTGAAAGCCTCGCCCTGGCCTCGGCGGGAAAACGGTTCTTCGCGCCTCGCACGCTCGATGAACTCGCGAGCCTGGTGCTGGCGCATCCGGACGCTACGGTGCTCGGCGGCGCCACCGATGTCGGCCTGTGGGTCACCAAGAAGCTGCAAGTCCTCCCGACGGTGATTTCCGTCATGTCCGTGGCGGAGCTGGGCCGCATCGTGGAAACGCCGGACGCGCTCGAGATCGGCGCCGCCGTCACCTACAGCGCCGCGCAAACGGCGCTGGCGCGGCTGCATCCCGATCTCGGCGAGCTCATCCGCCGCCTCGGCTCGGTGCAGGTGCGCAATGCCGGCACCATCGGCGGCAACATCGCCAACGGCTCGCCGATCGGCGACAGCCCGCCGCCCTTGATCGCGCTGGGCGCGACGCTGGTGCTGCGCCGCGGCGACACGCAGCGCCGGATGCCGCTGGAGGATTTCTTCCTCGCCTATGGCAAGCAGGACCGCCAGCCGGGCGAATTCGTCGAGATGGTGATCGTCCCGAAACTGAAGCCGGGCGCGGATTTCCGCGTCTACAAGATCTCCAAGCGCTTCGACCAGGACATCTCGGCGGTCTGCGGCGTCTTCCTGATCCGCCGCGACGGCGACACGGTGCACGAGGCGCGCCTGTGCTATGGCGGCATGGCCGGCACGCCCAAGCGCGCGGCTGCCGCCGAGGCGGCGCTTACCGGCAAGCCGTTCACGGAAGCAACGGTGCGCGCCGCGATGCGGGCGCTGGAGATCGACTTCACGCCGCTCAGCGACATGCGCGCCTCCGCCGCCTACCGCATGACGACAGCGAAGAACCTCCTGCTGAAGGCGTGGCTCGAAATCTCCGGCGCCGTCGCCACCCGCGTGCTCGAGGCCGCCGATGGGTGAGCGCGGCGCCAGCGGCCGGGCCGGCACCTCGCGGCACCATGACAGCGCCGCCAAGCACGTCGCCGGCAGCGCCGTCTATATCGACGACATGCCGGAGCCGCCGGGCCTCGTCCATCTCGCTCTCGGCCTCAGCCAGCGCGCACACGCCAAGGTGCTCGGTATGGACTTGTCGGCGGTGCGCGCGGCGCCGGGCGTGATCGCGGTGTTCACGGCGCGCGACATTCCGGGCAAGAACGATGTCGGGCCGGTGGTCCATGACGATCCGATCTTCGCCGACGGCCTGGTGCAATATGCCGGGCAGTCCTTGTTCGCCGTTGCCGCCGAAACGGTCGAGCAGGCGCGTGGCGCCGCGCGGCTTGCCAAGGTGCAATACGAGGACTTGCCTGCCGCACTCGACATCGCCGCGGCGCGCGCCGCCGGGCTCGAACTCGAAAAGCCCCAGCGCATGGCGCTGGGCGACAGCGCCGCCGCGCTCGCCGGGGCCAAGCACCGTGTCCAGGGCCGCCTCGTCATCGGCGGACAGGATCATTTCTACCTCGAAGGCCAGGTCGCCATCGCCGTGCCGCAGGAGGACAGCGATCTCGTCATCTATTCCTCGACCCAGCATCCGTCCGAAGTCCAGCACCTCATCGCCTCGATGCTTGGTGTCTCCAGCAACGCGGTAACGGTCGAGGTCCGCCGCATGGGCGGCGCCTTCGGCGGCAAGGAAACGCAGGCGGCGCTGCCCGCGGCCGTCGCCGCGCTGGCGGCGGCCACGCTGCGCCGGCCGGCCAAGCTCTGCCTCGACCGCGACGACGACATGATCCTGACCGGCAAGCGCCACGATTTCGAGATCGGCTATGACGTCGGCTTCGGCGACGACGGGCGCATTGCGGGCGTCGCATTCGATCTCGCCTCGCGCTGCGGCTATTCCACCGACCTGTCGCTGGCGATCAACGACCGTGCGATGTTCCATGCCGACAACGCCTATTTCCTCGGCGACGTCACCATCGTCTCGCACCGCTACCGCACCCACACCGTCTCCAACACCGCCTTCCGCGGCTTCGGCGGGCCGCAGGGGATGATGGGGATAGAGCGCGTCATCGACGCGATCGCGCGGACGCTGGGCAAGGACCCGCTCGATATCCGCAAGGCGAACCTCTATGGCGCCGCCCCGCGCAACATCACGCCCTATCACCAGACTGTCGAAGACAACATCGCGCCGGACATCGTCGCGGTGCTGGAGAAGAAGGCCGATTATCGCGCCCGCCGCGCCGCGGTCGCCGCGTTCAACGCCGCGAATACGGTGCTCAAGCGCGGCCTGGCGTTGACGCCGGTCAAGTTCGGCATCTCCTTCACCACCACCCATCTCAACCAGGCCGGTGCCCTGGTGCATGTCTATGCCGACGGCAGCGTGCATCTCAATCACGGCGGCACCGAGATGGGGCAGGGGCTGATGACCAAGGTCGCCCAGGTCGTCGCCGAAGAATTCGGCATCGACCTCGACTTGGTGAAGATCAGCGCCACCACCACCGGCAAGGTGCCCAACACCTCCGCGACCGCCGCCTCGGCCGGCGCCGATCTCAACGGCATGGCGGCGCAGGCCGCGGCGCGCACGATCCGGGAGCGGCTCGTCGCCTTCGCCGCCGCCGAGTTCCAATGCCGCCCCGACGAGGTCGTGTTCGAGGACAATCACGTCGCCGCCGGCGCCCATCGCATGCGTTTCGCCGAACTGGTCCGCGCCGCCTATATTGCGCGGGTGTCGCTGTCTTCGACCGGCTTCTACAAGACGCCGAAGATCCATTACGACCGCTCGACCCATACCGGCCACCCGTTCTTCTATTTCGCCTATGGCGCCGCGCTGTCGGAGGTCGTGATCGACACGCTGACCGGCGAGAACCGCACGCTGCGCGTCGACCTGATCCACGATGTCGGCCGCTCGCTCAATCCCGCCATCGATCTCGGCCAGATCGAGGGCGGCTTCGTCCAGGGCATGGGCTGGCTGACGACCGAGGAATTGGTGTTCGACGACAAGGGGCATCTGAAGACGCATGCACCCTCGACCTATAAAATTCCGGCGTGCAGCGACCGCCCGCCGGCGTTCAACATGGACCTGTGGCCGGCTAAAAATCGCGAAGCGACCGTCCACAACTCCAAAGCGGTCGGCGAGCCGCCGCTGATGCTGGCAATCTCGGTGTTCGCGGCGCTGGCCGATGCGGTCGCCAGCGTTGCCGGTTACAAAGTACTTCCCGACCTCGACGCGCCCGCCACGCCGGAGCGCATCCTGATGGCGGTCGAGAAGCTTCGGGGTGCGGCATGAGCGCGTGGTGGCGTGCGGCGCTGGAGCGGGCGGCGAGCGGCGAGGCGGCGGCGTTGGTCACCGTCTGCTCCGTCGCCGGCTCGGCGCCGCGCGAGGCCGGCACCAGGATGCTGGTGTGGAACGGCGGCCAGGACGGCACGGTCGGCGGCGGCAATCTCGAATTCACCCTTGTCGATCAGGGCCGCAAGCTGATCGCGAGCGGCGCGGCGCATCGGTTCCAGTGCTATCCCTTGGGTCCGCTGCTGGGCCAGTGCTGCGGCGGCCGCGTCGGCATCCTCTTGGAGCGGATCGATGCCGCCAGCACCGGCTGGCTGACCGCCGTCGCCGAGGCCGAGGACGCCGGCCATCCCTATGCCATCCATTCGATCCTGAGCGAGGGCGGCATCGCCCGCCGCATTGTCGATCTTCGCGGCGTCGCGGAGATCCCCGGCGAGACGGTGCGCCTCAGCGGCCCCGACGGACGGCCGATCGACACCGTCAGCCGCATCGATCCCAAGGGCCTGACCGTCGTCGAGCGCGTCGATCCGCGTCCGCTGCTGCTGATGTTCGGCGCCGGCCATGTCGGCCGGGCGCTGGCACCGCTTGTGGCGACGCTGCCGTTCCGCCTGCGCTGGTTCGACAACCGCGAGGAGTTCGCCGCGCCCGGCGTGACGATCGCGGACGACCTCGTGGCGAACGCCCAGGCCGCGCCGCCGGGCGCGCTCTATCTCGTCTTCACCCAGAGCCATGCCGTCGACTACGACCTGACCCGCGCCATCCTCGCCCGCGACGACTTCCTCTATTGCGGCCTGATCGGCTCGGCGACCAAGCGCGCCCGTTTCGAGAAGCGCCTCGTCGCCGACGGCATTCCGCCCGCCCGTCTGGCGCGCCTCATCTGTCCCATCGGCAATATCGGCCTTGCGTCGAAGGCGCCCGAGGTTCTCGCCATCGCCGTCGCGGCGGAGCTATTGTTGACCGTGCAATCCCGCGCCGTCGCGCGGCTTTCCAGGGCGGTCCATGGCAGCTGACATCGTTCCCTGGCTCGAGCTTGCGCTGCGCTGGCTGCATGTGATCACGGGCATCGCCTGGATCGGCGCCTCGTTCTATTTCGTCTGGCTCGACGGCAATATCCGCAAGGTCGAAGGCGGCAATCCGCTGGTCGCCGGCGAGCTCTGGGCGGTGCATGGCGGCGGCTTCTATCACAACCAGAAATACCTGGTGGCGCCGGAGCACCTGCCGCCGCATCTGCACTGGTTCAAATACGAGGCCTATTTCACCTGGATCAGCGGTTTCCTGCTGCTCGCCGTCATCTACTATCTCGGCGCCGACATCTTTCTCATCGATAAGGCGAAGCTGGCGCTCGATCCGCCCGAGGCCATCCTCCTCTCGCTCGCCTTCCTGGCGGGCGGCTGGCTCGTCTATGACGGGCTCTGCCGCTCGCCGCTCGGCAAGGACGGCATCGTCTTCGGCACACTGTGGTTCGCGGTCCTGGTCGCCGCCGCCTACGCCCTGTCGCTGATCTTCAGCGACCGCGCCGCCTATCTCCATGTCGGCGCCATCGTCGGCACCGCGATGGTCGCCAACGTCTTCTTCGTCATCATCCCCAACCAGAAGAAGGTCGTGGCGGCGATGCTGGCGGGCGAGGCGCCGGACGCGCGGCTGGGCCTGCAAGCCAAGCAGCGCTCGCTGCACAACAACTACATGACCCTGCCGGTGCTGCTGATCATGATCAGCAATCACTATCCGATGCTCTATGCCGGGGGCATCGGCTGGTTGGTGCTGGCAGCGCTGTCGCTCAGCGGCATCATGATCCGCCACGTCTTCAACCTGCGCCACAAGGGCGAGATCAACGGGTTGCTGGCATTCGGCGCCGTGCTGATGTTCGTCGCGACGATGTTCATCGCCATCAGCGTGCAACACAGGGGCGAGACGGTTCCCGCCGCCGCGGTGCCCTTCGCCACCGCGCGCGCGATTCTGGACAGGAATTGCATCATGTGCCACAGCGCCCATCCCACTCATCCCGGCGTTTCCGTGCCGCCGCTCGGTCTCGACTTCACCGACGACGCGACCGTGAAGCGCAACGTCGCGCGCATCCTGTTCCAGGCGGTGACCACCCAGGCGATGCCGCTGGGCAACGAAACCCACATGACCGATGCCGAGCGCGATACGCTGGGCGCCTGGATCCGCCAGGGAGCGCAGATCCCATGAGCCGCATGCTGAAGCCGGTGCCGCTGCGGCCCGACGATTTCCGCCCCTTCGGCGAGGTGATCGGCGCGCATGGCATGTCCACCACGATCAACTACGGCGCGACGCAGAAATTCGCCGATCTCGCCGCCATCCACGCCGGAGACGGCAGCACTACCGTGCATCTCTATCGCTCGACGCCGCCGGCCTATCCCTTCGCGCTCCGCGTGATGGAGAACCATCCGCTGGGCAGTCAGCTTTTCATGCCGCTGAGCGGGCGGGCGTTCCTCGTCGTCGTGGCGCCGCGCGGCGCGTTCGATCCGCTGGCCCTGCGCGCCTTCGTGGCGGCGCCCGATCAGGGCGTGAACATCGCGCCGGGCGTCTGGCACCACTACAGCCTGGCGCTGGGCGCGGTCAGCGACTTCCTCGTGGTCGACCGCGACGGGCCGGGCGACAATCTCGAAGAGATCGCGCTCGACGGCTCCATTCTGCTCGCCGCGCCGGACGGGTTGTGATGGCGCGCCAGGCCCATCGCGCGGCGGTGTTCCACCTGCTCGACGACCCGGCGAGCGGGCCGCCGCCGCTCGACACCTACTTTGCGGACGGCGTCCTGGTGGTCGATGACGGTCATGTCGTCGAAGCCGGCGACTGGCGCGTCATCGGCCCCCGGCTGGGCGGCGACGTCGCGGTCATGCAGCATCCTGGCGCGCTGATCGTGCCCGGCTTCGTCGACGCCCATGTGCACTACCCGCAGATCGACATGATCGCCTCGCCGGGCGGCCAGCTTCTGGATTGGCTCAGTAATTACACCTTTCCTGCCGAGAAGCGCTTCGCCGATCCGGCCGTTGCCGCCGATACTGCAGCGTTTTTCTTGGACCAGCTCCTGGCGCATGGCACCACGACGGCGCTGGTCTTCGCCACCGTGCACAAGGGTTCGGTCGAGGCGCTGTTCGATGCCGCGCTGGCGCGCAACATGCGGATCGCCAGCGGCAAGGTGCTGATGGACCGCAACGTGCCCGCCGATCTCAGCGACACCGCCGAGAGCGGGCATGCCGACAGCGTCGATCTGCTGCACCGCTATCACGGCCGCGGACGCCTCGCCTATGCCGTGACGCCGCGCTTCGCGGCCTCGTCGAGCGAGCGCCAGTTGGAGCTGGCACACAGCCTGCTCGCGGCCAATCCCGGCGTGCTGCTGCAAACGCATCTCTCCGAGAACAGCGACGAGATCGCGCTGGTGCTTGCCACCTATCCCAATTGTTCCGACTATTTCGGCGTCTACGAAAAATTCGGCCTGGCGACGGATCGTTCGGTTTTCGCACATTGTATTCATCTTTCGCCGGACGAGTGGCGGCGCATGGGTGCGTGCGGCGCGGCGGTGGCGTTCTGTCCGACCTCCAATCTGTTCCTCGGCAGTGGGTTGTTCGATCTCGCCGCGGCGGAGCGCGAACAGGTCTGTGTCGGCCTCGGCAGCGATGTCGGCGCGGGCACCTCGCTGTCGCTGCTCGCGACGATGAACGAAGCCTATAAGGTCGGCCAGTTGCGGCGGCAAACGCTCGATGCCTTCAAGCTGTTTTATCTCGCGACGCTGGGCGGCGCCAAGGCGCTCAGGATGGACAGTCGCATCGGCAATTTCGTGCCCGGCAAGGAGGCCGATTTCGTCGTGCTCGACTGGGCGGCGGCGACGCCGCTGCTGGCGCGGCGAGCGGCGCATTCCAGATCGGTGGCGGACAAGCTGTTCGCGCTCGCCATCCTCGGCGACGACCGCGCGGTGGCGCATACTTACGTGATGGGCGAGCGGGCTTACAGCCGCGTGTAGATAAAGAAAAGCTGTCATCCCCGGCGAGCCGCGTAGCGGCGAGGGAAGGGGACCCAGGTCGTTGTGACAAGGACGGTCTTGAAGATGTTGCTCGATTGACCGAGACACGTCAACGTGTTTGCTACCTGGGTCCCCTTCCCCTCGCTCCCTTCGGTCGCTCGGCCGGGGATGACAAACCATATTTTAGTTTTTGTTCCTCTCCACATCCAATCCGCCGCGTTCGCGGATGAAGCTCACCACCGTGTCCAGGCCGTGGCCGGTTTTCAGGTTGGTGAACACGAAGGGGCGCTCGCCGCGCATCTTTTTCGCGTCGCGGTCCATCACCTCCAGGCTGGCACCGACATAAGGCGCGAGGTCGATCTTGTTGATGATGAGCAGGTCCGAGCGCGTGATGCCCGGGCCGCCCTTGCGCGGGATCTTGTCGCCCGCCGCGACGTCGATCACGTACAGAGTCAAGTCGGCGAGCTCGGGCGAGAAGGTCGCCGCGAGGTTGTCGCCGCCCGACTCGATGAAGATGGCGTCGAGGCCGGGGAATTTCGCGCTCATCTCGGCCACGGCGGCGAGGTTGATCGAGGCGTCCTCGCGGATCGCGGTGTGCGGGCAGCCGCCCGTCTCGACGCCTGCGATGCGCTCGGGCACCAGCGCGCCGGAGCGGGTCAGGAACTCGGCGTCCTCGCGGGTGTAGATGTCGTTGGTGATCGCGGCGATGTTGTAGCGGTCGCGCATCGCCTTGCAGAGCTTGTCCATCAGCGCGGTCTTGCCGGAGCCGACGGGGCCGCCGACGCCGATGCGTAATGCCGTGGTCATGCGCGGAAGAGCCTCGTGTACTGGGTTTCGTGCCGGATGCTGCACCATTCGACGGCCGGCGCCGCCGCGCCGATATCGCGCGGATCGCGCCGCAGCGTAGCGTCGGCGGCGGCGATCACCTCGGGCTGGAGCGCCGCGAGCACGCGCTGGCCCGCCGTCTGGCCGAGCGGGACGGTGCGCAGGCCGGCGGAAATCAAATTGCTCACCACCGAATGGAAGAACGCGATCAGTGCGGGGCGCAGCGGTATCGCCAGCGCGGCGGCGGCGATGCCGACGGCGGACGGATAGGGCACCCAGCCCGGCGGCAGCAGCGCCTCGCCCCAGGCGGCGCGGAACGCGGTCATGAAGGCGTCGCCTTGGGCGCGGTGTTCGAGCTCGAATTCCAAAGTCGGCACGAAGGCGCGCGCGTCCTCCAGCGCGTCGGCCAGCGCGCGCCGGTCCTTCGCTTCGTAGGCGCCGCGCAGCATGGCGCCGCTCACCGGGCCGAATTCGTGCGCCAGGCCGCCGGCGATCCAGTTGCGCAGGCTTTCCTCGTCGCGCACCAGCCCCGCCTCCACCGCGTATTCGATGCCGTGCGAATAGGAGAAGGCGCCGACCGGGAAGGACGGCGACAGCCAGCTCATCAGGCGGTAGAGCGCCCCAGAATCAATATTGCCGTCAGTGCTCATGATCGTGGCCGTGATCATGGTGATGCGCCTTGGCTTCCTCGCTATAGGCGCCGCCTTCGGGCGAGAACGGTGCCTGGCCGCGATGGACATGGGCGCCGAGACCCTCGATCATTTCGACCAGGACGTGGTCGTCGCGGATGCGCAAAGACCCGTCCTTCAGCACCTGCACCGGGATATGGCGGTTACCGATATGCCAGGCGATGCGCGCGGTCTCTGCCACCGAATGCGTGTGGATGTCGGCGACCGGCTCGTCCGCCGCGACCACCGCAAGCACGCCGCCGCCTTCGAGTTGCAGCCCTTCGCCGTGCTGGAGCACGCGCGGTTTTTCGAGGTCGAGCAGGAAGGCGTTGCCGGCTGTATCCGTGAGCCTGGTGCGGCGGCGGTAGCGGTCGTCGAAGGTGAGCGAAACGGTTCCCACGCTTTCCTTCCAGCTTCCCGGGGCAAGCACTTTGGTCGCGCGTTTCATGGTCAGAACAGGAAGTAGCGCTGCGCCATCGGGAGCACGCTCGCGGGTTCGCAGGTCAGGAGCACGCCGTCGGCGCGCACTTCGTAGGTTTCGGGATCGACTTCGATTCTGGGCGTCGCGCCGTTCAGCACCATGTCGGTCTTTTTCACGTTACGGGTGCCCGAGACCGCCAGAATCTGCCGCCGCAGGCCGATCTTGTCCGCAACGCCGCTATCAAGCGCCGCCTTGGACACGAAGGTGAAATTGCTGGCCGCGCTCGCGCCGCCATAGGCGGCGAACATCGGGCGGTAATGCACCGGCTGCGGCGTCGGGATCGAGGCATTGGGATCGCCCATCGCAGCGCAGGCGATGCTTCCGGCCTTCAGCACCAGGTCCGGCTTCACCCCGAAGAACATCGGCTTCCACAGGACGAGATCGGCGATCTTGCCCACCGCGATGGAGCCGACATGGGCGGCGATGCCGTGGGTGATCGCGGGGTTGATCGTGACCTTGGCGATGTAGCGCTTGACGCGCAGATTGTCGTTGTCGCCTTTTTCCTCGGCCAAGCGCCCGCGCTGCTTCTTCATCTTGTCGGCGGTCTGGAAGGTGCGGATCAGCACCTCGCCGACCCGGCCCATCGCCTGGCTGTCCGACGAGATCATCGAGAAGGCGCCGATGTCGTGCAAGATGTCCTCCGCCGCGATGGTCTCCTTGCGGATGCGGCTTTCGGCGAAGGCGACGTCCTCCGGGATGCGGCGGTCGAGATGGTGGCACACCATCAGCATGTCGAGATGCTCGTCGATCGTGTTCACGGTATAGGGCCGCGTCGGATTGGTGCTGGACGGCAGCACGTTCATTTCGCTTGCGAGCTTGATCACGTCGGGCGCGTGGCCGCCGCCGGCGCCCTCGGTGTGGAAGGCGTGGATGGTGCGCCCGGCGATGGCGGCGATGGTGTCGGCGACGAAGCCGCTTTCGTTCAGCGTGTCGGTGTGGATCGCGACGCCGACATCGCAGGCGTCGGCGACGGTGAGGCAGTTGTCGATGGCCGCGGGCGTGGTGCCCCAGTCCTCGTGCAGCTTGAGGCCGCAGACGCCGGCTTCGATCTGCTCGACCAGGCCCTGCGGCTGGGACGCGTTGCCTTTGCCGAACAGGCCGATGTTCACCGCCATGCCGTCGGCGGCCTGGAGCATGCGCGCGATGTGCCAGGGGCCGGGGGTGCAGGTGGTGGCGCTGGTGCCCTCGGCCGGGCCGGTGCCGCCGCCCAGCATGGTGGTGACGCCGCTCGCGATCGCGTCGTCGGCCTGCTGCGGGCAGATCCAGTGGATATGCGAGTCGATGGCGCCGGCCGTCAGGATGCGGCCCTCGCCGGCGATGATCTCGGTGCCGGGGCCGATCACGATGTCGACGCCGGGCTGGACGTCGGGATTGCCGGCCTTGCCGATCGCGGCGATGCGCCCGTCCTTCAGCGCCACATCGGCCTTGACGATGCCCCAATGATCGAGGATCAGCGCGTTGGTGATGACGGTGTCGGCGGCGCCTTGGGCGCGGCTCAACTGGCTCTGGCCCATGCCGTCGCGGATCACCTTGCCGCCGCCGAATTTCACTTCCTCTCCATAGATCGTCTTGTCGTCCTCGACCTCGATGATGAGGTCGGTGTCGGCGAGGCGCACGCGGTCGCCCGTGGTCGGGCCGTAGATGCGGGCATAGGCGGCGCGGTCGATTGTGAAAGCCATCTACAGCGCTCCGTTGACGCGGCCCTTGAAGCCGTAGGCGAGGCGCAGCCCCGCATAGGGCACCAGCGTGACCTCGCGTTCCTGGCCGGGCTCGAAGCGGACGGCGGTGCCGGCCGGCACGTCGAGCCGCATGCCGCGCGTCTTCTCGCGGTCGAACAGAAGCGCATCGTTGGTCTCGTAGAAATGATAGTGCGAGCCGACCTGGATCGGGCGGTCGCCGCTGTTGGCGACGGTCAGCGTCAGCGTCGGGCGGCCCTCGTTGAGGACGATGGCGCCGGCGGCGGGGAGGACTTCGCCGGGGATCATGCGCGGATCGGATTGTGGACGGTGACGAGCTTGACCCCGTCGGGAAAGGTGGCCTCGACCTGGACTTCGTGGATCATCTCGGCAATGCCCTCCATCACATGGGCGCGGGTCAGGACCTGGGCGCCTTCCTGCATCAGCGTGGCGACGGACTTGCCGTCGCGCGCGCCCTCGACGACGTAGTCGCTGATCAGCGCGATGGCTTCGGGATAGTTGAGCTTGACGCCGCGCTCGAAGCGGCGGCGCGCCACCGTCGCGGCCATGGCGATCAGCAATTTGTCCTTTTCGCGCGGCGTCAGATGCATCAGATGCTCCAGAGGCGCGGCAAAGCGGCGGGCAAGCCGCCCGCCGCGCTGCGCAGATGTTTCCAGACCGCGGCGAAGGCGCCGCGCAATTCCAGCGCGTTGTGCCCCAGGAAGCGCACGATCAGCAGGCCGCGTAACGCGGTGGCGCCGGCGCGTAGGGCCGCCGTCTGCGGCAGGATTTCGCGCACGCCGTCAAGGAGCCCTGCTGTGCCTTCGCCGGCATAGATCAGCGAGCCATAGGCGGCGGCGCCGCCGAACGTCGCCGGGTTCGCCAGCAGCGCCTCGAGATCGCCGTCCATGTGCAGCGCGTCTTTCCAGACGAGGCGCCCATCGGCGCCACGGATTTCCCAGGCGTCGTGGACCAGACCCCGCTTCAGCATCTCGCCGCGCGCCGTGCGGCCGAAGACGAGGATGCCGCCGCTTAAGGTTTGTGCTCCTGGCGAGAGAAAAAGCTGCGTCCGGCGCCGCAGCCGCGCCGCGTCGAACAGGATGGTCTCCTGCGGCAGGTATTCGAGCCAGGCCTCGGCGCCGACCCGCAATTGCGTCTCGACGGTGCAATCGGACCCGAGCGAGCGATAGACCTTCTCCGCCGCCTGGCCGATCACCACCGCCTGCGCGCCGTCCTCCAGCGTCACCGCGACATCCAGCCGGTCGCCGCCGACCAGCCCGCCGGAGACGCAGGCGATCGCCGCCTGGAAAATGTCGCCGCGCTCGACATAGGGAAACAGAACGCGCAGCGGCTGCGCCTGATAGAGATCGGCGAGCGACGCCCCGCCGACCGCCGCGCGCTTCAGGACGAGGCGGGCCTCGCCGCCGCGTGACGCGGCCGCCGGCACCCTCGCCCAGGGACCGTACGCGATGGTGCTCGCCGGCTTTTCGATCGCGTGCATGGCAAGGACGGTAGTGGAGGGCGCCGGGCCTGACAATGTTCTGTCACACGTGACCAAAACTTGGGCACTCGACTTTTTTCCCGGGCCGCAATAACAGATTGCGATGCTCTCGCGCTTCATCGCCGGCCTGCCCAAGGCCGAACTCCACCTCCACCTCGAAGGCAGCCTCGAGCCCGAGCTGATGTTCGCGCTGGCCCGGCGCAACGCCATCGCCATCCCGTTCAAGAGCGTCGAAGCGGTCCGCGCCGCCTACAGCTTCTCCAACCTCCAGGACTTCCTCGACATCTACTACCAAGGCGCCGGCGTGCTGCGGACCGAGCAGGATTTCTTCGACCTGACCGCGGCCTATCTCACCCGCGTCGCCGCCGACAACGCGCGGCATGTCGAAGTGTTCTTCGATCCCCAGACCCACACCGCACGCGGCATTCCGTTCGGCGTCGTCGCCGACGGCATGCTGGGGGCGCTGAGGGCGGCCGAGGCGCGGGGCGTCACCTCCAAGCTCATCCTCTGCTTCCTGCGCCATCTCGACGAGGACGATGCGCTCGCGACGCTGAAGGCGGCCGAGCCGTATCTCGACCGCATCGCCGGCGTCGGCCTCGACTCCTCCGAACTCGGCCATCCGCCGTCGAAGTTCAAGAACGTTTTTCGCGCCGCGCGCGAGCGCGGCCTCAAGCTCGTCGCCCATGCCGGCGAGGAGGGGCCGCCGGAATACGTCCACGAAGCGCTCGATATCCTGAACGTCGACCGCCTCGACCACGGCAACCGTTCGCTGGAGGACGACGGGCTGGTGCGGCGCCTCGCCGCCGCGCAGATGACGCTGACGGTGTGCCCGCTGTCGAACCTCAAGCTCTGCGTCGTCGCCGACATGGCGGCGCATCCGCTGCGGCGCATGCTCGCGTCGGGCCTGCGCGCGACGGTGAACTCCGACGACCCGGCCTATTTCGGCGGCTATCTCAACGACAATTACAACGCGGTGACGCAAGGCCTCGGGCTGACGCGGGCGGAGCTGGTGCAGCTCGCCAAGAACAGCTTCCTGGGCTCGTTCCTGAGCGATGCCGAGAAGGCGAAGCATGTGCAGGCGGTCGACGACTACGCCAACCAGGCCGGATTGTAGCTCGCAAGGCATGCGCAATCCTTCCCGCGCCGGACGGCGCCGGGCTCTGCTCGCTTTTGCGGGGATATGGGGAAATTGGGGATTCGACCGACTCGGTTCAAGGGGTACGCGAAAATAAATCCGTATACGCACTATCAACGGAAGAGGTCACGCGGAGCCGCGGAGAACGCGGAGATTTGCGCGGGCGGTGTTGGATAGAGCGTTGTGTGCGGCGCGGCGAAGGGTGTTTTGTGGCGGCGTGAAAATTTTTCCTGCTGCCGAAATCCAAAACTCGCTGTCATCCCCGGCGAGCGAAGCGAGGGAAGGGGACCCAGGTAGGAAATACCGTGACGGTGTTTCCTACCTGGGTCCCCTTCCCGCGCCGCTGCGCGGCGCGCCGGGGATGGCAATCGTGGTTTGCGTCCTACCGAAACGCCGGCTCGGTGAAGCTGCGCAGCTTGCGCGAGTGCAGGGTGCCGGCGCGGGCTTCCTCGCGCATGAATTCCAGCGCCTTGATGCCGATCTGCAGATGCTGGCCGACGCGCTCTTCGTAAAATGCATCCGCCATGCCCGGCAGCTTGATCTCGCCGTGCAGCGGGCGGTCGGAGACGCAGAGCAGGGTGCCGTAAGGCACGCGGAAGCGGTAGCCGTTGGCGGCGATGGTCGCCGATTCCATGTCGATGGCGATGGCGCGGGACTGGTTGAAGCGCACCGCGAGCTCGTCGAAGCGCAGTTCCCAGTTGCGGTCGTCGGTCGTCACCACGGTGCCGGTGCGCAGGCGCTCCTTCTGCACCTTGCCCTTGAGGCCGGTCACCGATTCCACGGCCTTGGCGAGCGCGAGCTGCACCTCGGCGATGGTCGGCACCGGAATGGCGAGCGGCAGCACGGAGTCGAGCACATGGTCGTCGCGCAGATAGGCGTTGGCGAGCACGTAGTCGCCGAGGCGCTGGCTTTGGCGCAAGCCGCCGCAATGGCCGACCATCAGCCAGACATGCGGGCGCAGCACCGCGAGATGATCGGTCGCGGTCTTGGCGTTGGACGGCCCGACCCCGATGTTCACCAGCGTGATGCCTTCGCCGTCCGGCAGGACGAGGTGATAGGCCGGCATCTGCGGCATCTTGGCGAGGGGTGGGGCGCTCGGCTCCTTGCCCTTCTCGGTGACGCGCATGCCCGGCTCGATGAAGCGCAGGGCGCGGCCCGCTTCGAGCTCGGCGAGGCCGTAGCCGATGAACTCGTCGATATAGCGCTGGTAGTTGGTGAACAGCACGAAGCCCTGGAAGCTCTCCGGCGTGGTGCCGGTGTAGTGGCGCAGGCGGTGCAGCGAATAGTCGACACGCTCGGCGGTGAACAGCGACAGCGGCCCGCTCTCCTCGCCGCTCCAGCGCGCCCCGTCGACCACGGTGTCGTCGGCGGCGTCGAGCTTGGGCAGCGGAAAATGCTGCGCCAGCTCCAGCCGCCGCTCCGCCGACATCGCCGAGGCGGCGCGCTCGACCGCGAAGGTCAGCGGAATCGGGGTGTGGCTCTTGCCGACATAGATGTCGGCCTTGTTGTTCTGGATCAGCAGCGAGAGCTGCTCGATGAGATAGGCGCGGAACAGGCGCGGCGCGGTGATCGTGGTGCCGTAGAAGCCGGGGCGCGGCACCTTGCCGAAGGCCAGCGTCGTGGCGCGCGGCACCGATTCCACCTCGATCCCGAGATAGGGATAGACCGGATCCTTGGACGGCTTGTGCTTGCCGTGGGCGAAGGCCTCGAAGTTCTTCTCGATCTGGGCGATGGCGCCGTCATAGAGCTCGATCAGGCGGTCGACGACGTCGTTGACGTCGGCGCAGCGCACCAGATTCGTCGCCGGGACTTTGCCGAATTTCGGTCCGTGGGAGGGCGTAGCCATCCGGTTTTCTAGAGAAACGACGTGCCGACGGGAAGAGGGGAGAGGCCCAGATGCATCGCGACCGATTGGCCGATATCGGCGAAGGTCTTGCGCTCGCCGATCGGGCCCGGCGCGATGCCCGGCCCGAAGGCGAGGACCGGCACATATTCGCGGGTGTGGTCGGTGCCCGGCCAGGTCGGATCGCAGCCGTGATCGGCCGAGAAGATCGCGAGGTCGCCGTCCCTCAAGGCCGCCTGCAATTCCGGGATGCGCTTGTCGAAGGCTTCGAGCGCGCCGGCATAGCCGGCGGTGTCGCGGCGGTGGCCGTAGAGCGTGTCGAAGTCGACGAAATTGGCGAAGATGATCGCGTCCCTGGGCCCCGTCTTCACGAGGTTCATCATCGCGTCGAACACGTCGTCGTTGCTGAAGGCCTTGACGTAGTCGGTGATGCCCTTGGCGGCGAAGATGTCGGAGATCTTGCCGATGCCGTAGGTCGGCTTGCCGGTCGCGGCATAGCGGTCGAGCAGGGTGGGGGCGTGCGGCGGCATGGCGTAGTCGTGGCGGTTGCCGGTGCGCTTGAAGGTGGCGGGCGCCTCGCCGACAAAGGGCCGCGCGATGACGCGGCCGATATTGTAGGCGTCGACCAGCTTGCGCGCGACGTGGCAGCACTCGTAGAGCCGCTCGAGGCCGAAATGCGTTTCGTGCGCCGCGATCTGGTAGACCGAATCCGCCGAGGTGTAGACGATCGGCTTGCCGCTCGCGATGTGCTCGAGGCCGAGCCGCTCGATGATCTCGGTGCCCGAGGCGTGGCAGTCGCCCAGGATGCCCGGCACGCCCGTCCCGGCGATGAAATCGCGGGTGAGCTCGGCGGGAAAGGTCGGCACGGTGCGCGGGAAGAAGCCCCACTCGTAGTCGACCGGCAGGCCCATCATCTCCCAATGGCCGCTCGGCGTGTCCTTGCCGAGGCCGAGTTCCGCGGCATAGCCGAATTTTCCGACGATGCGCGCCGGGGCCGCGATCTCGACGCTGGCATCGGCCTGCTGCGCCGCCTTGCCGAGGCCGAGCGCCAGGAGGTTGGGCACGTCGAGCGCGCCGGTGCGGCCGTCCTTGCGCGGCAGGCCGTCGGCGCAGGCCCTGGCGATGTGCCCGAAGGTGTTGGCGCCGGCGTCGCCGAAACGCTCGGCGTCGGGCGCGGCGCCCAGGCCGAAAGAGTCGAGAACGCCGATGATCGCGCGCAAAGGTCCAAGGTCCGGAAAGCTCGCCGCCAGCCTACAGATTTGTCGCGGCGGACGGAAATATATAGTTCAGTCCGTGGGATGACGCGCAGGACCGCTCGCATGGCACAGGCCGATCCATATGCCGAAGACGTCGCGCGCGGCATCGCCGCGCTGCGGGCGAAGTTCCCCCGCGCCTTTCCGCGGACCGCGCTGATCCTCGGCAGCGGTCTCGGTCCTCTCGCCGACAAGATCACGGCGGCCAGCGACGTGTCCTATGCCGACATTCCGGGCTTTCCCGTTCCGTCGGTCGAGGGCCATCACGGCCGCCTGCGCATCGGCGCGCTCGCGGGCCATGCCGTCGCCTGCATGCAGGGCCGCCTGCATGCCTATGAGGGTCATCCGGCGCGGGCGCTGGCGACGCCGATCCGCATCCTGCGCGGCCTGGGCGTCGAGCGGCTGGTGCTCACCAACGCCGCCGGCGGCCTTTCGCTCGACAAGCCGGCGGGCACGCTGATGATCGTCAGCGATCACATCAACCTGTCGGGACAGAACCCGCTGATCGGGCCCAACGATCCGAAGATCGGGCCGCGCTTTCCCGACATGTCGCGCGCCTACGATCCCGAACTGCGCGCGCAACTGCGCAGCGCCGCGGCGCGCGCGGGCGTCGCGGTGACGGAAGGCGTCTATGTCTACACGCTGGGTCCCAACTTCGAGACGCCGGCCGAGATCCGCATGTTCGCGGCGCTCGGCGCCAATGCCGTGGGCATGTCGACGGTCCCCGAATGCCTCGCCGCCGTCCATTGCGGCATGAAGGTGGTGGCGCTGTCGCTGATCACCAATCTCGCCGCCGGATTGGCGCCGGAACAGCTCACTCACCACGACACGCTGAGCGAAGCCGACAAGGCCTATGGCCGCGTCGAAGCGCTGCTGCTGGAATTTTTCGAAGGCATGGCGAAATCGCCATAACCTGTTGAATGGGAAGAGGATTAATCGTTGAGGCGGCGGGGACTGGAGGCGCAGGGCGCGGCCGACAGGAAGCTTTTCCCTTCGGCCATTGTCTGGTACGGGATTGGTATCGCTCATCTGGGGATCTCGATTTGGCGCAAAAGAGTGGTCGACGCGGCAACAATGTCGTGACCATTCATGAGGTGGCACGCCACGCCGGCGTATCCCCCATGACGGTCAGCCGCGTCGTCAACGGCGAGAGCAATGTCCGCGAGTCGACGCGCGCCAAGGTCGCCGCCTCGATCAAGACGCTGCACTACTCGCCCAATCTCGCCGCCCGCAGCCTCGCCAGCGCCAATGCGGTGCGCGTCGGGCTGCTCTATTCGAACCCGTCCTCGGCCTATCTCAGCGAGTTCCTGGTCGGCAGCCTGGAGCAGTCGAGCCTGTCGGGCTGCCAGCTCGTGATCGAGAAATGCGACGGGCCCGACAGCGAGCGCGCCGCGATCGAGAAGCTGGTGCGCACCGGCGCCGACGGCGTCATCCTGCCGCCGCCGCTCTGCGATTCCGAAGAGGCCCTGAGCGCGGTCGCCGACGCCGACATCCCGGCGGTGGTCGTCGCCACCGGGCGCCCGGCGCCCGGCCTGTCCGCGGTCAGCATCGACGACTTCGAGGCAGCGCGGTCGATGACGCGGCGGCTGATCGCGCTGGGCCACACCAAGATCGCCTTCATCATGGGCCATCCCAACCAGACCGCGAGCGAGCAGCGCTATAAGGGTTTCGTCGCCGGGATGGAGGAGGCCGGGCTGGCCCCCGATCCCAAGCAGGTCGCGCAGGGCTATTTCACCTATCGCTCCGGCCTCGATGCCGCCGAGAAGCTGCTGCGCGCCCCCAAGAAGCCGACCGCGATCTTCGCCAGCAATGACGACATGGCGGCCGCCACCGTGGCGGTGGCGCACCGCATGGGGCTGGACGTGCCGCGCGACCTCACGATCGCGGGGTTCGACGACACGCCGCTGGCCACCACCGTCTGGCCGGCCCTGACCACGGTGCGCCAGCCGATCGCCGAGATGGCGCGCGAGGCGGTCAAGCTCCTGCTCGAGCAAATCCGCCGTAAACGCGCCGGCGCCGACGAGCAGCCGGTGCAGAAACTCCTTGAATTCACTCTCATTCCCCGCGAATCCACCGGCCGGCTCAGCACCCATCGCCGCTGACCGGCAGGTTTTTCGACCCTTGACAGTTTTGGCCCGGGCGTGTGTTGGTAGCGCAACCAAAGACGAGCGCGCCGGGGCGGGCGCCGCGTGGGATGTTGCAATGGAACGCTTGCTTCAGCAGGCCCGGGCATGACCGACTTTCTGCCGCGCGACTGGCGCGAAGCGACGCTGGTCGGCCGCCTCGAACTCGGCCAGGGCCCCACGCCCGTCGTGGTGACGGGCGGCCGGGTGCTCGACGTCTCGCAATTCGCTCCTACCGTTTCGGCGCTGCTCGACGGCTGGACCGGTTCCGCCGCCGGCCGCGACCTGGGCGAATTCGCCGATCTCGGCCTAAATCCCGCCTGGGAAGACGCGGGCGCGGCGCGCCTGCTGGCGCCGGTCGACCTGCAATGCATCAAGGCCGCCGGCGTGACCTTCGCGGTCTCGGCGGTCGAACGGGTGATCGAGGAGCGCGCCCGCGGCGATGCCGGCAAGGCGCAGGACATCCGCAACACGCTTAAGGACCGCGTCGGTTCCGACCTGCGCGCGGTGAGGCCGGGCTCGCCCGACGCGGTGAAGCTGAAAGCGGCGCTGATCGCCGACGGGCTGTGGTCGCAATATCTCGAAGTCGCGATCGGCCCGGACGCCGAAGTGTTCACCAAGGCGCCGGTGCTGTCCTCGGTCGGCTGGGGCGACTATATCGGCATCCGCTCGGATTCCGACTGGAACAATCCCGAGCCCGAGATCGTGATCGTCTGCAATCGCAAGGGCGAAGCGGTCGGCGCGGCGCTCGGCAACGACGTCAATCTGCGCGATTTCGAGGGGCGCAGCGCGCTCCTGCTCGGCAAGGCCAAGGACAACAACGCCTCGTGCAGCATCGGGCCGTTCATCCGGCTGTTCGACGAGGGCTTCACCATGGACCATGTCCGCCAGGCGGTGCTGGAGCTGGAGATCGTGGGGCCCGAGAACTACCGCCTCGAAGGCCGCTCGACCATGGCCGAGATCAGCCGCGATCCGCTGGATCTGTGCAAACAGGCGATGAGCGAGCACCAGTATCCCGACGGCTTCGCGCTGTTCCTCGGCACGCTGTTCGCGCCGACCCAGGACCGCGACGCGCCGGGACGCGGCTTCACGCATAAAATCGGCGACCTCGTGCGGGTCTCGACGCCCAGGCTCGGCGTTCTGGAGAACAAGGTGACGACCTCCAAAGCGGCGCCGCCCTGGACCTTCGGCGTCGGCGACCTGATGAAGAATCTCAGCAAGCGCGGCCTTCTCCCATGACAGACACACTCACGCACTTCATCAATGGCGAGCGGGTCAAGGCGGACACGCCGCATGAGAGCCTGAATCCGTCCGACACGCGCGAAGTCGTCGCCCGCTTCCCGGACGGCAGCGCCGCCGAGGTCGACGCCGCCGTCGATGCCGCGCGCAAGGCGTTCCCGGGCTGGTCCGGCGCCTCGCCCGAAGTGCGCGCCGACCTGCTCGACAAGGTCGGCGATACCATCCTGGCGCGCCGCAACGACCTCGGAAAACTGCTGTCGCGCGAGGAAGGCAAGACGCTGCCCGAGGGCATCGGCGAAGTGACCCGCGCCGGGCGCATCTTCAAATATTTCGCCGGCGAGGCGATCCGCCGCCACGGCCAGAACCTCGACTCGGTGCGTCCGGGCGTCGAAGTCGCGACCTTCCGCGAGGCGGTCGGCGTCTTCGGCATGATCACGCCGTGGAACTTCCCGATCGCGATCCCGGCCTGGAAGACCGCGCCGGCGCTCGCCTTCGGCAACACGGTGGTGCTCAAGCCCGCCGGCCCGACACCGGCCACCGCCGCGGCGCTGGCCGACATCATCTTCGAAGCCGGGACGCCTGCCGGCGTCTTCAACATGGTGATCGGCCGCGGCCGGGTCGGCGACGCCATCGCCAAGCATCCCGGCGTCGACGGCATCTCCTTCACCGGCAGCCAGGGCGTCGGCACCCAGGTTGCGACCGCGGCGGTGGCGCGCCAGGCACGGGTGCAGCTCGAAATGGGCGGCAAGAATCCGCTGGTGGTGCTCGACGACGCCGATTTCGACCGCGCCGTGATGTGCGCCCTCGACGGCGCTTTCTTCGCCACCGGCCAGCGCTGCACCGCGTCCAGCCGCATCATCGTGACCGACGGCATCTACCAGAAATTCGTCGCCGCCTTGACCGAGAGGACGCTGGCGCTCACCGTGGGCGACGCGCTCGATCCCGCCTCCAAGATGGGCCCGGCGGTCAGCGACACCCAACTCGAGCAGAACCTCTCCTATGTCGACATCGCGGTGAAGGAGGGCGGCAAGCTGACCGGCGGCGGCCAGCGCCTCAGCCTCGCCAAGCCGGGCTATTACATGAGCCCGGCCGTCATCGCCGACACAAAGCTCAACATGCGCATCAACAACGAGGAAGTGTTCGGCCCCGTCGCCTCGGTGCTGCGCGTGAAGGACTACGAAGAAGCCCTCGCCGCCGCCAATGCCGGCGAATTCGGACTCTCGGCCGGCATCTGCACCGGCTCGCTCAAATATGCCCGTCACTTCCAGCGCAACGTCCGTGCCGGCATGGTGATGGTCAACCTGCCGACGGCGGGGGTGGACTATCACGTCCCGTTCGGCGGCTCGCGCAAATCGAGCTACGGCGCGCGCGAACAGGGCTTCGCGGCCATCGAGTTCTACACCCAGACAAAGACGGCCTATTCATGGGCCTGAAGGAACAAATGACGACGACGGCAGCCATCTATCCAAGCCTCAAGGGCAAGCGCGTCGTCGTGACGGGCGGCGGCTCCGGCATCGGCGCGTCCATCGTCGCGGCCTTCGTCCGCCAGGGCGCCGAGGTGCATTTCCTCGACATCCTGGACAAGGAAAGCACCGAGCTGGAGAAGGACTTCACCGGCGCCCATATGCCGAAATTCCACCATTGCGACCTGAAAGACCTCAAAGCCGTCGCCGGCTTCTTCAAGGAGGTCGGTCCGATCGACGTGCTGGTCAACAATGCCGGCAATGACGACCGCCACAAGCTCGGCGACATCACGCCGGCCTATTGGGACGACCGCATCGCGGTCAACCTGCGCCACATGCTGTTCTGCGCCAAGGAAGCGGTACCGGGCATGAAGAGCCGCGGCGGCGGTGCGATCATCAATTTCGGCTCGATCTCCTGGCACCTCGGCCTGCCGGACCTGGTGATCTACGAGACCGCCAAGGCCGGCATCGAGGGCATGACGCGGGCGCTGGCGCGCGAGCTCGGCGGCGACAACATCCGCGTCACCGCGGTGGTGCCGGGCAACGTCAAGACGCCGCGCCAGATGAAATGGTACACGCCCGAAGGCGAGAGCGAGATCGTCGAGCAGCAGTCGCTCAAGGCGCGCGTCGAGCCCGAGCATGTCGCCTCGCTGGTGCTGTTCCTGGCCTCGGACGACGGCAAGATGTGCACCGGCCACGAATACTGGATCGATGCCGGCTGGCGATGAGACCTGAATGCGTATGGCCGCTTGAGACCGAGCTGGGCGAAGGCCCGCTCTGGGCCGCGTCCGCGCTGTGGTTCGTCGACATCAAGAAGAAGCACATCCACCGCTTCGAGCCCGCGACCGGCGCCAAGCGGACCTATGACGCGCCCAAGAGCCCAGGCTTCCTGGTGCCGGACGGCACCGGCTTCATCGCCGGGCTCCAGGACGGGCTCTACCGTTTCGATCCCGCGAGCGGCGCCTTCACGCTGCTGCATCGGGTGGATGCCGACCGGCCCGGCAACCGCATCAATGACGGCGCCCGCGACGCCAAGGGGCGGCTGTGGTTCGGCACCATGGACAATGGCGAGGAAGCCTCCAGCGGCTGCCTCTACCGCCTGGACGCCGACGGCCCCAAGGCAGTCGAGAGCGGCATCTGCATCACCAACGGCCCGTGCTCGAGCCCGGACGCCACGACGTTCTATCACACCGACACGCTGCAGAAGACGATCTATGCCTACGACCTCGCGGCCGACGGCAGCCTGTCGAACAAGCGCGTCTTCGTGCGGATCGAGGACGGCGCCGGCTTTCCCGACGGCTCGATCATCGACGCGGAAGGCTGCCTGTGGGTCGGGCTGTTCGCCGGCTGGGCGGCGCGGCGCTATGCGCCGGACGGCAAGCTGATTTCCACCGTGCGCTTTCCCTGTGCCAATATCACCAAGCTCGCCTTCGCCGGGCCCAAGACCGTCTACGCGACGACGGCGTGGAAGGGCCTGGACGCCAAGGCGCGCGCGGAGCAACCGCTGGCCGGCGGCCTGTTCCGCTTCGAGATCGCATAATTCCTGTCATGGCTCGCATTCGCGGCCACCCAGGTGACGACAATCGAATCGATGCAGGATTAAGCTGAGATCCCACGGCGGAATCGACGAAGACGGTAACCGGGTGGCCCGCATTCGCGGGCCATGACAATTTAAGGAGTTCGCCATGACCGAGCGCAAGCCCGCCAAGCGGTTTCGCTCCCTGGACTGGTTCGCGGCGCCGGGCCGCAATGACATGGCGGCGCTCTATCTCGAGCGCTTCATGAACTACGGCATGACGCCGGAAGAATTGCGTTCCGGCCGCCCCATCGTCGGCATCGCGCAATCGGGCAGCGACCTCAACCCCTGCAACCGCCATCATCTCGAACTCGCCAAGCGGGTGCGCGAGGGCATCCGCGACGCCGGCGGCATTCCGATCGAGTTTCCCACCCATCCGATCTTCGAGAACTGCCGCCGCCCCACCGCCGCCATCGACCGCAACCTCGCCTATATGACGCTGGTCGAGCTGCTCTACGGCTATCCGATCGACGCGGTGGTGCTGACCACCGGCTGCGACAAGACCACGCCGTCGGCGATCATGGCGGCCTCGACCGTCGACATCCCCGCCATCGTGCTCTCCGGCGGCCCGATGCTGGACGGCTGGCACGAGGGCGAGCTGGTCGGCTCCGGCACGGTGATCTGGCGCAGCCGCCGCAAGCTCGCCGCGGGCCTCATCAGCGAGGAGGAGTTCCTGCAGGCGGCCTGCGACTCGGCGCCCTCGGCCGGGCACTGCAACACCATGGGCACCGCCTCGACCATGAACGCGGTGGCCGAGGCGCTCGGCTTGTCGCTGCCCGGCTGCTCCGCGATCCCCGCGCCCTATCGCGAGCGCGGCCAGATCGCCTACGAGACCGGCAAGCGCATCGTCGAGATGGCCTATGAGGATCTCACCCCGTCGAAGATCCTCACCCGCGCCGCGTTTCTCAACGCCATCGCCACCGTGGCCGCGATCGGCGGCTCGACCAACGCCCAGCCGCATATCGTCGCCATGGCGCGCCACGCCGAGGTCGAGATCGCGCCCGCCGACTGGAGCGGCGCCTATGACATCCCGCTGCTGCTCAACATGCAGCCGGCGGGGAAATATCTCGGCGAGCGCTTCCATCGCGCCGGCGGCGTGCCCGCGATCCTCTGCGAGTTGCTCAAAGCCGGGCGGATCGACGGCGGCGCGCTGACCTGCACCGGCCGGACCCTGGCTAAGAACATCGAAGGCCGCGACAGCCACGACCGCGAGATGATCCGCCCCTACGACGATCCGCTGATGGCGCGCGCCGGCTTCCTGGTGCTGAAAGGCAATTTGTTCGACTTCGCGATCATGAAGACGAGCGTGATCTCCGACGATTTCCGCAAGCGCTATCTGAGCCGCCCCGGCGAAGAGAACGTGTTCGAGGGCCGCGCGGTGGTGTTCGACGGCTCCGACGACTACCACCACCGCATCAACGCGCCGTCGCTCGGCATCGACGCGCAGACCATCCTGGTGATCCGCGGTTCCGGCCCGGTGGGCTGGCCGGGCTCCGCCGAAGTCGTGAACATGCAGCCGCCGGATGCGCTCTTGAAGCAGGGCATCCAGAGCCTGCCGACGCTGGGCGACGGGCGCCAGTCCGGCACCTCGGACAGCCCCTCGATCCTCAACGCCGCGCCGGAGAGCGCGGCCGGCGGCGGGCTCTCCTGGCTCCGGACCGGCGACCGCATCCGGATCGATCTCAACGCCGGGACCTGCGACGCGCTGGTACCCGAGGCCGAGATCGCGGCGCGCCGGAAAGAGGCGCTGCCGCCGGTGCCGGAAAGCGCGACGGTGTGGCAGGAGTTGTTCCGCGCCACCGTCGGCCAGATGGACAGCGGCGCGGTGATGGAGCCGGCGCTCAAATACCGCCGCGTCGCGAACAAGACGCCGCGGCACAATCACTGAGTTCTTCGACCCTCCCTCGAGGGGAGGGTACGAGTAGCGCTAACAATTTCGGCGTGCTTGCGCACTGGTATCGCTATCAATAGGCTGCACAGCGCATTGCCAACCGCTGTCGACGAACGGCGGATGCTCAGGATCAGGAAGCACAGGGGACATATTCATGGCCAAGGCCAATACGGGTCTCGTGATGGGACTCGCCTTCATCGCATCGCTCGGCGGCCTGCTGTTCGGCTACGACACCGCCGTGATCTCGGGCGCCGTCAGCGCCATCGATCACAATTTCATCCTGCCGCAGAATCTGCCGGAAGCGGCGCGCGACAGCCTTTCGGGCTGGGCGATCTCCTGCGCGCTGCTCGGTTGCGTCATCGGCGCCGCGGTCGCCGGGCCGCTGTCCACGGTGTTCGGGCGCAAGGGCGGCCTGCTCGTTTCCGCCGTGCTGTTCTTCCTCGGCTCGCTGGGTTCGGCGATCCCCGAAGTCGGGTTCGGCCCGATCGGCGGCATGGGGCCGGAAGCGCTGACGCCGTTCATCATCTACCGCATCCTCGGCGGCATCGGCGTCGGCGTCGCCTCGATGCTGTCGCCGCTCTACATCGCCGAGATCGCGCCGCCGGCCGATCGCGGGCGTCTTGTGACATTGCAACAAATCGCCATCGTGGTCGGCATCACCGTGGTCTATTTCGTCAACTGGGCGATCGCGCTGCAGGGCGACGAGGCCTGGGGCCTCGCCATCGGCTGGCGCTGGATGCTCGCCTCGGAATGCGTGCCGGCGGTGATCTTCTTCCTGCTGATGCTGCTCGCCCCCGACACGCCGCGCTGGTTCGTGATGCGCGGCCACAAGGAGAAGGCGCTCGCGGTGCTGCGCCGCATCACCGACGAGGGCACGGCGCTGGCCACGCTCAAGGACATCGAGAACACGCTGGTCGAGAAGACCCGTCCGCTGATGAGCTTCGGCGGCCTGGTCCTCTTCGTCGGCATCATGCTGTCGGTGTTCCAGCAGTTCATCGGCATCAACGCGGTGCTCTATTACGGCCCCTTGATGTTCAAGAACGCCGGCTTCGGCACCGACTCCTCGCTGGCCCAGACCATCGTCGTCGGCATCGCGCTGATCGTCTTCACCCTGGTGGCGCTGGTCACCGTCGACCGCTGGGGGCGCAAGCCGCTCTTGATCACCGGGGCGGCGATCATGGCGGTGGCGATGTTCACGCTCGGCTTCCTGTTCAACGCCCACAGCGTGGGGCTGTGGACGCTGGTCGCCGCCGTGGCCTATATCGCCGGTTTCTCTTTGTCCTGGGGTCCGGTGACTTGGGTTATGCTGTCCGAAATCTTCCCCAATTCCATCAAGAGCAAGGCGATGGGAATCGCGGTCGCGGCGCAATGGATCGCCAATCTGTTCGTCTCCTGGTCGTTCAAGATCCTCGACGGCAACTCGGCGCTCAACAACGCCTTCAATCACGGCTTCGCCTATTGGATCTACGGCGCGATGAGCATCCTGGCGGCGCTGTTCGTGCTGCGCTTCGTGCCCGAGACCAAGCAGCGCAGCCTGGAAGCGATCCAGGAACTCTGGGGCAAGAAGCTCCCGGCGTGACGCGCCGATGATCGCGCTTCGCAGCGGCGGCGCCGTTCTCGATCTCCTGCCCGGGATCGGCGGCGCCGTTTCGCGTTTCGCGGTCGAGGGCACCGACGTGCTGCGGCCGGCGCCGGCGGGGACGGCCGATGTCCTGCAGACCGGATGCTTCGCGCTCGTGCCCTTCGCCAATCGCATCGCCGGCGGCGTCTTCGACTTCCAGGGCGAGACGATCCGCCTGCCGCGGAATTTCGGCGACCATCCGCATGCCCTGCACGGGCAGGGCTGGCAGAGCGCCTGGGAGGTCGGGGCGCGCTCCGAAAGCGCCGCGACGCTGACCTTCGAGCATGCGGCGGATGCCTGGCCGTGGGACTACACCGCGGAGCAGAGCTTCACGCTCGCGCCGCGTTCGCTCCGCATCGGCCTGACGCTGGTCAACCGCAGCGCGCGCGCCATGCCCGCGAGTCTCGGCTTTCATCCCTATTTCGAACGGACGCCGCGGACGGTCCTGCGCGCCGCCGTCGACGGCGTGTGGCTGAGCGACGAGACCTGCATCCCGACGCGCGCAGCCGGACCTGCACAATTTCTCGACTTGATGAAAGGCGCGCCACTCGCCACCGCGCCGTTCGTCGATCACTGCCATTTCGGCTGGCGCGGCGAAGCGATCATCGAACAACCCGAACACCGGCGCGTGCTGGCGCTCACTGCTTCCGACGCGCTCACCTTCCTGCACTGCTTCGTGCCGCAGAATGCGGGGTTCTTCTGCGTCGAGCCGGTCAGCGCGATGCCGGATGCGGTTCATCATCCGGTCAACTCGAGCGGTCTTCGCGTGCTCGCGCCGAACGAGTCGTTGTCGGTCGCGATGACGATCGCGGTCCGCGATCGGTAGTTGCTATTTCAACACCGAATGAAATTCTATTGCGTAGTTGCAGTGCAACACGATCTATTTCTCTTGACGCGATTGCCATAGAGGAATAAACCGAAGCTGTTATGGGACCGCTACCATAACAAGGGGATTAACAGGAAACGCTTGTTCGCTACCGCTAACTAAAGCGACAGCCCGCATAACGCGCGCTGATCGACGCGGCAGCAACAATTTGGGGAGGTATGCATGCGTCCGAATTTTCTCAATCTGAACAACTGTGCCAAATCCGTTCTGCGCGGCACGACTCTGCTCGCCGGACTCGGCGCAGCCTTTGTCGCGACCGCTCCGGCCCATGCCGCGGACGCGATCGAAACCGTCGTCGTTACCGGCTACCGCGCCAGCTTGGCGGCATCGACCGATGCCAAGCGCGCCTCGACCAATTTCACCGACTCGCTGTTCGCCGAGGATCTGGGCAAGTTCCCGGACACCAACATCGCCGAAGCGTTCAACCGCATTCCGGGCGTCACGATCCAGCGTGAGAACGACGGTCAGGGCTTGCGCATCGCGCTGCGCGGTCTCGACACCAACTTCGTCAAGATCACGCTGAACGGCGCGGTCGTCTCGACCGCCTCGACCGGCGGCACCGACCAGAACGGCGCCAACCGCGAAGTCGACCTGAACATCTTCCCGATCGAACTGTTCTCGCAGCTGACGGTCGCCAAGACCTCGACCGCGGACATGCTCGAAGGCGGCGCTTCCGGCACGATCGCCATGCGCAGCCTGCGCCCGTTCGACAATCCGGGGACGCACATCAACTACAACGTCCAGGGAACCGACTACTCCAAGAGCGGCGATCCGGGCGCGCGGGGAACCGTGATCGCCAGCTATACCGACGGCGAGTTCGGCGTGCTGATCGGCGGCTCGGCCCAGATCAGCCATCCCATGACCACGGGTTATGAAGGCGCCTTCAACAACCTCACGACCCCGAACCTGAACGCGACGCAGTACGGCGCCGCCTGCACCGCGACGAGCGGCAATGCGAACACCTGCAACACGCTGGGCGGCAACACCGACTGGAGCCTGCCAGCCACGTTCCCGAACACGGGCGTGCCGGCGGGCTATGTCGGCCTGCCGATCAACAAGGCCAATTTGCTGGCCCTGAACCCCGGCCTGACGATCGACCAGATCAGCAACGGCCTGGTTCCGCGTACCCCGCGGCCGATGTTCGAATCGGGCGACCGCAACCGCTACAACGGCATCGTCTCGCTGGAATGGCGTCCCAGCGACAGCCTGCACTTCTACTTCGACGGCATCGTCGGCGTGATCCAGAACAACCTCGATCGCGAAGACCTGTTCTGGGTCGTCCGCAACGGCAACAGCATTCCGATGAACATGCAGGTCGACGCGAACAACGTCGTCACCAAGGGCGACTTCGCGAACGCCGCCATGGCGCTGGAAGCCCGTCCGTACAAGGAGAAGTCGGACTATTTCAGCTTGAATCCCGGCATGGACTGGCAGGTCTCGGATCTGCTGAACGTCAAGGCGCAGGTGAACTACAGCCGCGCCCACTTCTTCCGCGATTCGCCGTCGTTCCTGTTCGGCACGCCGAACGGCATCGTCCACTACAACAACACCGGCGCGGTCCCGACGTTCACGATGGACGGCCTGCCGAATACCGGTGGCTTGCAGAACCCCAACAACTTCACCTGGAACCAGGGCGATCTGCGCCTGCAGCAGGAGCGGCGCTTTCAGCACACCCAGGGCGCGCATGCCGACATCGCCTATGGCGGCGATGCCTTCAAGGTCACGGTCGGCGCGGCCTATGACGACGCCTATCGCCTGATCCGCGGCTATGACAACGGCAACTACTACAAGGAAGCCAATTGCGGCCCGAACTTGAACAAGTTCCTGCCGCCGCCGAACTCCACGTTCAGCTGCAGCGTGACGGCGCCGACGGTGCCGGCTTATCCGGGCTGGGGCACCGGCTACTCCGCCGGCATGGGGGCGTTCCCGGTCGCCGCCGGGCCCACGATCCCCAATGCCGCCGTTCCGCTGTATCTGTCGGTCGGCCCCAACGGGTTCGTGAAGGCCAACTACGCCTTGCTGAAGTCGGTGACCAACTACAACACCTTCGCCACCACGCCGTCTCCCGGCGCGGCGACGAATCTGCAGGATCCCGGCCGTACCAATTTCAGCATCGGCACCAACACCAACATCAGCTCGGGCGTGATCGACGAATCGACCGTCGGCACCTATATCGAGTTCTCCGGAACCCTGCATCGCGGCACTCAGAACGTGCGATACAATTTCGGCGGACGCTACATCACGACCGACCAGTCGCTGACCGGCTACACCTCCGTGGTGGACCCCAGGAACGCGGCGTTGGGTCTGGCGGATGGCGGCAGATATCCCAACACCATCAACCCCGCGACGCTCAAGGGCACGTATTCCGCGTTCCTGCCGTCCGCGAACCTGGTGTGGGAAATTGCCGAGGATTTCCAGGTCAGGGCGGCGGTGTCGCGCACCCTGACACGGGCAAATCCGGCCAGCATGCTGCCGCAGTTGTCGGGCGGCGGTTCGGACGCGGCGACGTGGAACCTGGGTAACCCGAACCTCAGGCCGTACTACTCGACCAATATCGACTTCGGCGCCGAACTCTACACCGGCGGCGAGGGCTATATCGGCGTCGGCATCTTCCGGAAGATGATGTCGGGCTTCCAGAACAACTTCACCACCGTGCAGCCGTTCAGCTATCTGGCGCAGTTCGGCGTGACGTTCGACACCTTGTCGAGCACGCAGCAGACGGCGATCACGGCTGCCGGCGGCCCGGGCGTCGCGACCGTCAATATCGTCCAGGCGCGGAACGCAGCGGGTCTGGAGACCATCAACGGCACCGAGCTCACCTGGGTGCAGCCGCTCGACTTCCTGCTCGAGCCGGTCGGCCTTCCGGGCTTCGGCTTCCAGGCGAACGCCACCTTCGTCCGGACACGGTCGTCCGGCGCGGCGCCGACGGTCGTGCTCAACGTTTCGCCCACGACCTACAACTTCACGGCCTATTACGAAAACGACGGCGTGATGCTGCGGGGTTCCTACACCTACCAGAGCGGGGCGCTCACAAACTCCAACGTGTACGGCCTGATCAGCGGCCTGGCGTCCTTCACCGAGGAACGTTCGCTGGCTTACGGCCAGTTGGACATCTCATCGAGCCTCCGGCTGTCGAAGCTGTTCGGCGATCTGCCCAGCGATCCCGAGATCACCTTCGATATCCAGAACCTGACGCATGCGAAGGTCGGGCGCTCGTACAAGCAGTTCCCCAACCTGTTGAACTACTCCTACGATCCGGGCTCGCTGTTCCTGCTCGGTGTCCGCGGTTCGTTCTGATCGCGGCATGATTTTCGCGGAAGCTTCCGATCCTTCCGCGATGTAAGGACCGCCGCGCTTCCCAAAAGGGGCGCGGCGGGGAGTGTGAATTCCCCGGTAAACTTCGAGCGGCGCACCCTTCGGTTTGCCGCTCGTTTTTTTTGGGTTGAATGCGGCGGCCCGCTGGCCCAAGCATGCGCCATGACCGGCTATCCCCGACTTTCGCAAGCGACCCTTGCCGCCGCCGCGCCCGGCATCGCCGTGCCGGCCTATGACCGCGCCGGCATCGCGCCCGGCATCGTGCATTTCGGGCCCGGTGCGTTCCAGCGCGCCCATATCGCCTCCTATGTCGAAGTCCTGCTGCCGGCCGATCCGCGCTGGGGCATCGCCGGCATCGCCTTACGCCAGGGCGCGCAGGGCGCGGCGCTGGCGGCGCAGGACTATCTCTACACGCTGGCGGAACTGGACGAGCCGGCGCGCTTCCGCGTCCTCGGCGCCCTCAAGGATTATATCGTCGCGCCGGCCGAGCCCGCTCGCGCCGTGGCGCGGCTCGACGCGGCGAGCCTGGTGACGATCACGGTCACCGAGAAAGGCTACGGCCTCGATGCGCGCGGCGAACTCGATGCCGGCCATCCGGGCATCGTCCGCGACCTCGCGCAGCCCCTGGCGCCCGCCGGCCTGATCGGCTGGCTGGCGCTGGGACTGGCGCGCCGCCGCGCCGCGCGCCTGCCGCCCTTCGTCGTGATGAGCTGCGACAACCTCGCGTCCAACGGCCCCAAGCTGCGGCGCGCGCTGATCGCCTTCGCCGGCGCGTCCGGCCAGGCAGACCTGGCGCGCTGGATCGAAGACGAGTTGCGCTGTCCCGCCACCATGGTCGACAGCATCACGCCCGCGACCGACGACGCCCTGCGCGCCCGCGTCGCCGCCGCGACGCATCTGCGCGATGCCGAGCCGGTGCAGCGCGAAAGCTTCGCGCAATGGGTGATCGAGGATTCGCTCGGCCCGGGCATGCCGGACCTCACCGCCGCCGGCGCGCAACTGACCGGCGACGTCCACGCCTATGAGCAGGCCAAGCTGCGCCTGCTCAACGGCGCCCATTCGGCGCTGGCCTATATCGGCCTCGAGCGCGGCCATGCCACGGTGGGCGAGGCGATGGGCGATGCGCGGCTCGGCGCCTTCGTCGAGCGGCTGATGCGCGAGGACGTCGCGGCGACGCTGTGTGCCGCGCGCGGCCTCGACATCCAGGACTATGTCGGCGTCCTGCTCCGCCGCCTGCGCAATCCCGCCGTGTCGCATCGCCTGGCCCAGATCGCGGCCGACGGGTCCACGAAGCTGCCCTACCGCTTCCTCGAACCGATCGCCGATCTCCTGAAGCTCGGCCGTCCCGTGACGCGTCCCTGCGTCGCCGTCGCCGCCTGGATGCGCTTCGTGCGCGGCGCCGCGCGCGCCGGCCAGCCGCTCGCCGACCCGCTGGCGGACGAACTCCTCGCTGCCGGCAAGGCGTGCAGCGGTTCCGCCGCGACGGACGTGCCGCGCTTTCTCGCCCTGGCGGCGATATTCCCGCGCGAACTCGCGGCCGCGCCGGCCTCGCCGCCGCGGTCGCCGCCGCCTATGACGATCTCGACGGGGGCCTTGCGTCAGCCCGGGGCGGGAGCCGCCGCCGGCGCGACGTAAGGCTCGACATGCGTGATGCGGCAGGCCTGATGGCCGGCGCCGATCTTGTTGGCGATCACGGTGTCGCCGAGACCGATGCAGGCGAACTGCGACGACAGCGAGAAATAGTCCTCCGGCCGCAGGTCGAGGCAACTGATCGTCAGCTTCAATTCTCTGTGATCTTTTCCCAGCGTCTGCTTGGCGACGATGTCGTGGCCGGACAGATAGAGCGCCTGGTAGTCCTTATGCGGATCGATGCAGATGCTCGGGGCAGGGGTTTCCGCCGCCAGCGCCGGTGTCGCGGCGAGAAATCCCGCCAATAGGATGCAAGTCTTCTTCATAGCCATCTCCGAACGAACGCCCCACGCGAAAACGCGCGGAGGAACTTTTGGTTCATTGCCCCCCGATCACCTGGCCCGGCGCGTAGCGGTAGTGGATCGCCTTGTAATATTCGAGGTCGTGCGGCGGCGGCGCATGCCCGGCCGGCAGGGGCAGCTTGGAGAAGGTCTGGAAGTAGGCGATCTCGGCGTCCCGCCACCACTGGGCCTCGTTTTCCTCGATCTGGAGATAGGCCGCGGTCTTGGCGTAGCGCTCGGGATCGACATAGGGCTTCAGCGTCGCCCAGGTCCGGCGCGCCCGCGCCGTCGCCGCGACGCCGTCGTCGAAATGGATGACCAGCTCGTCCCACAGGGTGCGGCCCGACTTCAGCCTGGCGGTCCAGGGGACGTGGTGGAACCACAGGAGGAATTCTTGCGGGATCTTGTCCTTGTCGGCGAAGATCGCCGCCGCCCCCGGCGCGTATTGCGCGACCGCGTTGCTGCCGGTCGCGGTGCGGTCGAAGCCGATGCCGGCGGCGTCGGCGCGGTGGTAGTAGACCGGATTCCATTCGGGGCGCTTGAGATCGTCCACCCAGGGCCCCGGGCCGTAATGATGCCCCGTCGCCATGAGATGCGCCAGGCCCAGCGGCGTCATGTAGTCGACCACCGCCTCGCGCGACGCCATCATCATGTCGACGACCGGCGCGACGAATTTGGGATCGTTGGAGAAGGTCATCCGCGTCCACTCCTCCGCGATGGCGCGCGACGACAGCGACGGGTCCCAGGCGAGGCGCCCGAAGGCGTACCAGTTGGCCTGGTTGAAGGTCGAGCCGCTCCAGTCGCGGTCGGTGCCGATGTTCGAGACGCCCGCCATGCCGGTCAGCTTGCCGCCGAACAGCGAGCCGTCGATCACCTTCGCCACCGTGGAGCCGGGGCCCTTGGCATAGGTGTCGGCGTGCAGCACCTCCTCCCACAGCGGCGCGAGGTAGGCGAGGCTGGTGGCGAGGCCGAGATATTCCTTGGTGATCTGCAGCTCCAGGAACATGCCGGTGTGCGGCAGGGCGCCGAACAGCGGGTGGAACGGCTCGCGCGGCTGGAAGTCGATGGCGCCGTTCTTGGCCTGGATGATGACGTTGTCGCGGAACTTGCCGTCCAGCGGCTGGATTTCGCTGAACGCCTGCTTGGCGCGGTCTTCCGGGTTCTCCGCCGAATAGATGAAGGCGCGCCACATCACGATGCCGCCATGGGGGCTGAGCGCGTCCGCCAGCACATTGGCGCCGTCGGCCTGGGTGCGCTTGTAGTCCTGCGGCCCCGGCTGGCCTTCGGAGTTCGCCTTCACCAGGAAGCCGCCGAAATCGGGGATCGCGGCGTAGATCTCGTCGGCCTTGGCCTTCCACCACGCCTGCACCGCGGGATCGAGCGGGGTCGGCGGTCGCAAGGCCGCCGATCTCGATCGGGGCGCTGAAGCGGGCCGAGACATAGACCTTGATGTGATAGGGGCGGAACACCGCCGCCAGCGCCGCGAGGCGCCTTATATAAGTCGCGGTCAGGATCTCGGGCTGCGCCCCGACATTGTTGGACGTTGACGCCGTTGATGCCGATGGAGGCCTCGGCGCGGGCATAGTCGGTGTAGCGCGGGTCCATGTAGTCCGGCATCTTGTGCCAGTCCCAGATCGAGAAGCCGGCATAGCCGCGCTCGATGGTGCCGTTGAGATTGTCCCAATGGTCGATGATGCGGACCATCAGGCGCGGTGCCGAGGCGATGTCGAGCTTGTCGACCGGCTGGCGCGTCTGGAGCAGGCGCAGATAGGCGAAGGCGCCGTAAAGAACGCCGGCATCGCTGTTGCCGGCGATCACCGTCACCTTGCGGCCCTCGGCGGTGAGGCTGCGGATCAGATAGCCCTCGTTGCCGAGCGCGGCGAGGGCCGGCGCCAGCGAGCGGATCAGCGGCGAATTGGCCGGCGTGCCGTAGACGATGGTGCCGTCGGTCTTGATCGCGCCGGCGACGGAAATGGGGCGGGCGAGCAGGCCGCCGAGGCCGCGCTGCAATTCGGCGGTCGCCGCCTGGAGCGTGGGGCTGTCGCCGCGCGGCAGCAGCGCCGTCGCGGCGGGGCGGTAGCGCGCCAGCGCGGCCTGCTCGACGGGGCGATAGCGCAGCCACAGATCATAGCCGTCTCGGCCAGGGCGAGGGTCGGTGCGAACACGAACAGCAGGACGGCCAGGCGCAGAAGCGTTTTCATCGTTTCACCTATTGTGGGACGCCATAGACGGCGTCGCGGAAATCGCGGTGCAGGGGCACCTTGCCGAACGGCATGTACTGCGTGAGCAGCACCGCCGCGATACGGTTGACGGGATCGACCAGAACAGCGTGCCGGCGGCGCCGTCCCAGAAGAATTCGCCGACCGTGCCCGCCGCCTCGCCGGCCTCAGGCTGCGCCGTGCGCACCGCGAAATCGAGCCCGAAGCCGACGCGGCCCTTGGCGGGCAAAAAGCCGCGCTCCCTGATCTCGGCCGGAAGCTGGTTGGTGGACATCAGCCGCACCGTCTCGCGCCTCAGGATGCGCACGCCGTCGAGCTCGCCTTCGTGCTCCAGCATGCGGGCGAAACGCATATAGTCGTCGAGGGTCGAGACCAGTCCCGCCGTGCCCTGCGCCAGCTTTTCGTGCGTCGTGTTGGTCTTGGTGGCGCGCTCGTCCGGCATGCGCGTCAGCGCGCCGTCTTCGTGCCAGTCGTAGATCGCGGCCAGCCGTGCCCGCCGCTCCGGCTCCACATAGCGGCCGGTATCCGTCATCTTCAGCGGCGCGAAGATGTGTTCCTGGAGATAGCGGTCGAAGGGCTCGCCCGACAGCCGCTCGACCAAGAGCGCCTGCATGTCGACGGAGGGGCTGTAGAGCCACTGCTCGCCCGGATGATAGACCAGCGGGATCTGCCCCAGGATGCGGGCTTCGTCCGCCAGCGTGTTGTCGTGGTTGGCGGGGTCGAGGCGCTTCGCCTCGTCCTCGACATATTGTACTTTCGACCAGCCGGAGGTCAGGCCCGAGGTGTGGCGCATCAGGTCGAGGATCGTCATCGCCCGGTGCGGCGCTTCCAGGATCGGCTTGCCGGCGCGGTCGAGGCCGGCGAACACTTTGACGTCCGCGAGCTCGGGAATGTATTTGGCGACCGGATCGTCGAGCTTGAACAGCCCCTTTTCATACAACGTCATCAGCGCCACGCCGGTCACCGGCTTGGTCATGGAATAGATGCGGATCAGCGTGCCGCGCCGCATCGGCACGGCGTTCTCGCGGTCCGCGGCGCCGAAGGCGCCGAAATAGACCTCGCGGTCGTCCTTGAACACCAGCGCCGAAACCCCGACCAGCCGCTTGTCGCCGATGAAGCGCTGCAAGGCCGCATCGATGCGCGCGGGGTCGATGCCCCGTAACAATCCCGGCGCCCGGCGGCGCGGCCACGACGGGCGGCGGCGCAGCGCCCAGCGTGCCGCAGGCCGACAGCGCACCGGCGAGGACCGCGACAAGCGCCAGACGCCTCATGCCGGATGCACCCAGGGGGCGCGATAGGGCCGCGCCAGCATCCGCTCGGCTTCGGCATCCCCGACCACATGGGTGCCATCCCAGCGGATCGGGCGGCCCAGCTTCAGCGACAGGTCGCCAGGATGCAGCACGCCGTCGAGATGTAGCCCTCTTCGATGTCCGCCGCCGGCCGCGTGCCGGTCGCGATGGCATGGACGAAGTCGCGCATATTGCCGCGCGTGATCGCATACAGCGCGGTGTCCTTCGGATTGTCGAACTCCGTCAGCTCGGGGCCGAGCGCCAGCGACAGCGTCGGCGCCTTGGCGCCCGCCGGCGTGAACTCGTAGCCCGACGGCGTCACGCGCAACGTGCCCTTGTCGCCGTAGAGCCGCGCGCCCCAGGGTGTCGCGGGATCGCTGGCCTCGCCCCATTGCCGGTTGGTCCAGGTCATCAGGAGGTCGTCGAACTGGAACGAGGCGATCTGGGTGTCCGGCACGGTGGACGCGCTCGCCTTGTCGACATAGATGCCGCCGGTCGAGGCGACGGTCTTGGGCCAGCCGAGATCGAGCAGGAAGCGCGCGCTGTCGATGAAGTGCACGCCGATGTCGCCCATATAGCCGTTGCCGAATTCGATGAAGGCGCGCCAGGCGCGCGGATGGATCGCGCTGTTGAACGGCACCAGCGGCGCCGGGCCGCAATAGGTGTCCCAGAACGCCGGCGCCGGCGAGGGCGGCGGAAAGCTCGCCGGGCGCTGGTGGTAGAAGCCGTAGAGATCGACCTGCGCGATCCTGCCGAGCAGGCCGCCGCGCACGATCTTGTCGCGCGCCTCGATCAGGAATTTCGTGGTGCGCCGCTGCGTGCCCGCTATCACGACGCGCCTCGCCCGGCGCGCCGCGGCGACCAGCGCCTTGCCCTCGACGATGTCGACGCAGACCGGCTTCTCGAGATAGACATGCGCCCCCGCGTCGAGCGCCGCCAGCGCCGGCAGGGTGTGCCAGTGGTCCGGCGTGCCCACGACGACGATGTCGAATTTCTCGCGCGCCAGCATCTCGCGGTAGTCGGTGTAGAGCGCGGGCGCTTTGGTGGGCTTCACGACCGAGTCCGTGCGCGCCAGGGTGAGGTCGCCGGCCTCCTTCAGCATCGCGGGATCGACATCGCACAGGGCCACCGCCGTCACCGGCGCCACCTGCATCAGCGCGAACAGGTTGAGCTTGCCGAACCAGCCCGCGCCGACCACGCCGACGCGCCAGGGCGGGCGCGCGGCTTGCGCCGCGCCGCCCAACGCCGTCGCCGCGGTCGCGGCGGCGAGGCCGCCCATCACCTGCCGCCGGTCCGCGCTCATGCCAGCCAGTCCCGCTTCGGCGCCGCGCGGAACGACGCCGCGATGGCATCGCGCATCGGCTTGGGCCGGTAGTCGTCGTCGAAGGGCAGGGGCCGCTTGAGCATGCCGTCGGCGCGGGGGCGAAGGCCGCGCAGCCAGGAATATTTGTCCACCAGGCCCCACGCCATCACATAGCGGAGCTGCTTGTAGGACAGCATCACGTCGAGATAGTGCCCGGTCGCGCTCGCCACCATCGCGTCGCGCACCGCGACGTCGCCCGGCAGCGCCGTGTCGCCATAGTCCAGCTCGGTGACGATGACGTCGAGCCCCATCGCGGTGACGGCGTCGAGGAATTTGCGCCACTCGCGCTCGTTCTCGCCGTCCAGCGTGTTGGTGGAGTCGGAAGCGCCCGGCCCGATATGCGCCTGCACGCCCAGCGCGTCGACCGGCACGCTGTTCTTCTTGAGCCGCTCCAGGAGCTTCAGCACGGCGGCGCGATGCACCGCATTGCCCGGTCCCCAGCTCATATAGTCGTTGTACACGAGCTCTGCCTTGGGCGCCGCGGCGCGCGCAGCGTGGAAGGCGATGTCGATCACCTCCGGCCCGATATGCCGGGTGAAGACCGAAGGCTCCATCTCGCCGGTCTTGGGATCGATGGTCTCGTTGACGACGTCCCAGGAGAAGATCTGCGGATAGCGCCCCGCGACCTTGGCGATGTGCTGGGTCAGCAGCCGCTCGGCCTCGGCGCGCGGCTGCGGGCCGAAGTCGTAGCTCTGCGTCCAGGCCGGCATCCAGACGTCGCGGTTCCACAGCAGCGTGTGGCCGCGCACCAAGAGGCCGTTGTCGGCGACGAAGCCCATCAGCCTGTCGGCGCGCGTGAAGTCGAACTCCGTCGCGTTGGGGCGGATCGCGTACCATTTGAGCTCGTTCTCCGGCACCAGCACGCCGCATTCGCGCGCGAAGAGCGCGCGCAATCTGGGATCGTCATATTGGTTGGCGCGGGCGCCGCTGTCGCCGGAGGGACGCGGCGCGCCGCTCGGCCCCGTGCCCATGCAGCTTCCGAAGCGCAGGCCCTTGGCGGCCGCCAGGGCGTTGAGCGAATCCGGAGCGCTGCTTGCGAAGGCCGGGAAGGGTGCCAGTGCCGCGGCAGAGGCGGAAAGCTTGAGCCAGTCGCGGCGGGAGAGTGGGGTCATTTCACGATCCGTGTTTCGGGGACGGGGTCATAAGCGCGCGGGCTTCCGGCAAAGGCGATCTCGTAGCGGTCCAGGATCATGCCGGGATCGAGCGCGGTCACCACCAGCTCATGCGCGCCCGGCGCCAGGCGCAGATTGTTGACCTCGCCGATAGCCGTGTTGGTCAGCACGTTCCGTTTCCAGGTGGCGCTGAATTCACTGGTCTTGAGGTCGAGCACCACCGGATCGCCGCCGTCGATGCTCACCGCCACGCGCATACCGGTCTTGGACGTGACGGCAGGATCGGCAGCGCGATCACGCGCAGGGTCGCGGGATCGTCGGCGGTGACGGTGGCGAAGCGGTAGACGGCGCGGGGCGCGCCGCTGGACACCAGCTCCATCGGCGCCATGTCGATCCCGGCGCGCAGGCTGGCGCCGGTATGGCCGAGCCCGTCGAGCACGTCCCACGGCCCGGTGCGGCTGTCGCTGTGCGTCGCATAGATCGACACGATGCGGTCGAGTTCGAGGAACGACACATTGGTCGTCTTGTTGTCGGGCGCCAGCTTGATGCCGACCGGAAACGCCGTGTCCGAAGCATCGCATTTGAGCGTTACCGTGCCGGCGCCGCCTGCGGGCGCACGACGCCAATCGACGGTGACATGCAGCCGCGCTTCCAGCGTGCGGTCGGCGAAGGCGCCGGACGTGCGGTCGAGCTTGATCCAGGGCGCGCTCGCCGTCGCGGTCCAGCGTGTCGCCACCGGCGATTTCACGAAGACGTCGACATAGCGCTCGCGCGGCAGCTCGCGGCGAAAGTCGGGGAGCCGCGGCGCCGAGCCGCCGCCGTCATAGAAGCCGCCGCCTTCGGCCTGGATGCCGCAGGTCTTGTCGTCCTTGCCGTCCCACACCGGCACCGCGGGCTCGGCATAGAGCGGCAGGCGCGCCGGCGCGATATCCATCATGCCGCGCCATTTTCCGCCCGCCAGCGTCTCGTTGTAGAAGGTCTCGCCTTCCTTGAGCGCGACCTCAGCCCGCCGCGCCAGCGCTGCATAGATGTTGGCGCTCGCCCGCCGCTGCAGGCCGTAGGCGATCGCCTTGTCGAGGTTCAGGACGCGGGCATTGATCTCGGCCGAGGCCTCGACCGGATAGCGCACGAGCTCATGGAACGCATCCCTGCCGGTCCTTGGGCAGCTTCGCCGCCAGGGCGGCCGCCGCGTCCATGAGGTCGGCATAGCCGTCCATCCGCCGCGCATTTTCGTCGCCGAAATTCAGCAGGTCGTAGTCGGTCTGACGCGGCGCCGTGGTCGGATAGTGGCCGTTGAAGCCCATGAATTCCGGCTTGCGCGAGAAGGCGAGATCGTAATAGCGCCACAGGATGTCGGCGACGGCAGCGGCGTTCTGCGCCCCGAAGGTCTCGCCCGCGAATTTGCGCAAGTGTGCCTTCACCTTGGCGATGTCGCCATAGGAATCGTCGTCCCACGCCATGTCGAGGAAAAGCTGCGTCAGGTACTCGCCGGGCTTTATGTCGCCGACATTCAGCACCCAGATGCGGCGCGCATCGTACTGATAGGCCTTGCGCATCTCCTCCCACATCAGCGCCGGATGCGCCGAGGCGAGCCACAGATAGGACATCGGCGTGCCCCAATAGGAGATATGGTAGTAGACGCCGCTGCCGCCGCTGCGCGCCCGCTCCTCCGGGTTGGAGAGCCGCCGGATATAGCCGTAATTGTCGTCCGGCCAGGTGAGCGTGATGTCGTCGGGAATCCTGAGGCCGGTGTCGTAGGCGGGCAGCACTTCCTTGTAGGGCGTGAACACCTGCGGAATCTGGCCGGCCGGCCGGCCGATGCGGCGCTCGAGGATGGCGCGCTGCTGGTTGATCACATCCTCCAGGATGTCGCGCATCGCCGCCGGGCCGTCGGCGCCCAGCATCGGATAGTCGCCGACGCCGCGCAGGCCCATGGTGTAGATGTTCTCGAACTGCTTGTGGCTGTCGACCGCCTCGTCCCAATAGGTCAGCAGGCCCCGGCGGTTGGTGAGCCAGTTGAAGGCGCCGCGCTTCGCCGGATCCCATTCGCGGTCGTTGTTGCGCAGCATCGGCTCGGCATGGCTGGTGGCATGGAGGATGGCGTAGGCGTCCGCCATCTCGGCATTGCCCGGCACGTCGTCGAACGCCACCGTGCCCTTGTGCATCGCCGGCCACACCGTGTCGGCCTTCAGCCGCCACATCAGCTCGAAGATGCGGGCATAGGTCTTGGGGCCGATGGTGCGGCCGCGGGCTCATAGGTCTTCGCCGCCCAGGGCTTCAGCCCGAAATCCTCGTCGTTGAGGAAGATGGCGCGATAGCGGACGCTCGGCTCCCTGGAATAGCGTAGCGCGCCGTCGATCCTGATCGACGGGACCTTGCGGATCGTGACGTCGGCCCACCATTCCCAGGGCGACACCCCCATCTCGCGCGTCAGATCGACGACGCCGTAGATCGTGCCGCGCACGTCCGAGCCGAAGATCAGCAGCGCCTTCTGCCGGGGATCGGCGGGAGAGGGGATCACGGCGCGGCCATAGCTCTCCCACTTGCCGGCGATCGGCGCGGCGGCGATGTGGTTGGCTTTCAGCAGGGACGCGATCAGCGGCGCATCCAACGGTCCGACGATGATCAGCGTGCCCTTGGCGCCTTCGGCGGATTTGGCGACTGTCGGCGCCCGCCCGCTCAGCGCCGCCAGGTCGCGCGCCAGCAAATCCCCCGCCTTGCCGATCGGGATACCGCCATCGGTGACGATCGCGGCCACGCTCTTGCCGTCGAACAGCGTGAGGTCCGCGGCCCGCGCAGGAAGACATAAGAGAAGCAGCGCCGCGACGGCACCGAACATCCCTTCCAGCGGCTTAGGCCCCATGTTGCACCGCACCAAATTTCTTCGCTAACGCAGCGTAACTATTGGCTTTTTTGCATTGTCGCGGCGTAGAAGGTAGCGTTACCACCATGCTGCCTTCCGCTCAACCATGGGCGCGGCCGGCGCGGGGGGCGCGAGGATGCGGAATTTCACGCGATGGCAGGGTGCAGCAGCGGCGCGGCCGATGATGGACGCGCCGGGCCCAATTGACCATCCTGCCGCGCGAAAACCCGCCGACTTCACGGGCGCGGCGCTGTCGGGCGGTTCGCCCGTCCTGGCGCGCCCGGCGAGATCGGCCGCCGTGCCGGAGCAGATCTAAAATGAATCGTCTTGCCGCTGCCGCCCTGGCAGTGACCTTGTTCGCGACCCCGCTGACCGCCGGGCAGGATCGCCCGGGCGGCGCGCCGAAGCCGCCCAACTACGACGAGGCCAAGGCCAATCCCTATCCCAAGCTGCCGATCCGCTGCGGCTCAAGGACGGCAAGCCGGTCGTCACGCGCGACGCGTGGTGGCAGCAGCGGCGCCAGGAAATCACCGACGCCATCGAGTACGAGATCTACGGCCAGCCGCCGGCCAATGCGCCGCGTCTCGATTGGGTCGTGGTCGACACGCGGTCCGAAAAAGTCGGCCGGATCGCCGCCACGCGGCGCTACTTCGTCGGGCATGTTGCCGTCGGGGGGCGCGCCATCGACGTACGGATGATCGTGACCTTGCCGGCGAAAGCCGCCGGCCCGGTTCCGCTGATCCTCCTGCTCAGCGGCGGCGACCCGAAAGGCTGGCAGCCCTCGACCTGGCGCGAACAGGTGCTGGCCAAGGGCTGGGGTGCGGCGGTGCTGGACGTCACCAGCGTGCAGCCCGACAGCGGCCGGGACCTCGACCGCGGCGTCATCGGTCTTGCCGCCGGCGGCAAGCCGCGCCTGCCGCACCAATGGGGCGCGCTGCGCGCCTGGGCCTGGGGCGCCAGCCGCGCCATGGACTATTTCGAAGGCGACATGGCGATCGATCCCGCCCGCATCGGCATCGCCGGCCATTCGCGCTACGGCAAGGCGGCGCTGATCGCGGCGGCTTACGATCCGCGCTATGCCATCGCCTATATCTCGTCGTCCGGCGCCGGCGGCGCGGCCCTGCTGCGGCGCAATTTCGGCGAGCGGATCGAGAACCTGGCGGGCGCCGGCGAGTATCACTGGTTCGCGCCGCACTTCCGTCTCTATGCCGGGCCCAAGACCGCGAACGACCTTTCCGTCGATGCCCATGAGCTGATCGCGCTCGCCGCGCCGCATCCGATCTTCTTCAGTGCCGGCGCCGCGGGCGACGACTGGGCCGATCCGCGCGGCATGTTCATGGCCGCGGCGGCGGCAGGCCCGGTCTACGAGCTGCTGGGCAAGAAGGGGCTCGGCGGGGCGGCGCTGCCGCCGGTCGGCAAGCCGCTGACCACCGGCGAGCTCGCCTTCAGCCTGCACGGCGAAGGCCACACCATGGAGCCGAACTGGCCGGTGTTCCTGAAATACGCGCAGCGCTATTTCAAGCCGCCGCCGCCCGGCAAAGTCCGATAGTGGGAAAGATCGCGGGGCTTCGCTGGTGGACGATCGCGCTCATCATGCTGGGCGCCATCCTCAACTTCCTGACCCGCAGCACGCTCTCCGTCGCGGCGCCGACCATGATGGGCGCGCTGCACATCTCGACCCAGGAATATTCCTACATCACCGGCGCGTTCCAGGTCGCGATCATGTTCCAGCCGATCGTCGGCTATGTCCTGGACACCATCGGCCTGAAGATCGGGCTGGCGATCTTCGCCGTCGCCTGGTCGCTGATCTGCATGGCGCACGGCCTCGCCCATAGCTGGCAGGGGCTGGCCGGCCTGCGCGCCGCGCTCGGCTTCGCCGAGGGCTCGGCCAATCCGGCCGGCATGAAAGTGATCTCGGAGTGGTTTCCGGCGCGCGAGCGGGGGCTGGCCGGCGGCATCTACAATATCGGCGCCTCGGTCGGATCGATGCTGGCGCCGCCGCTCGTCGCCTGGGCGATCCTCGCCTATGACTGGCAGAGCGCTTTCGTCATCACCGGCGGGCTCGGCCTCGTCTGGGTCGCCGCCTGGCTGCTCCTCTATCAGGCGCCGGGCGATGCCAAGGCGCTGAGCGATGCCGAGCGCGCCCATATCGCAGCGGGGCAGGAGAAGCATCTCGAACACGCCGGCACGCCGCCGGCGATGCTCGACATCCTGAAACAGCGCAATTTCTGGGGCATCGCGCTGCCACGCCTGCTCGCCGATCCGACCTGGGGGACGCTGTCCTTCTGGGTGCCGCTCTATCTGACGACGGTGCGCCATTTCGATCTGCGCGACATCGCGATGTTCGCCTGGCTGCCGTTCCTCGCCGCCGATATCGGCTGCCTGTTCGGGCCCGCGGTCGTGCTGTTCCTGCAGCGCCAGGGGATCGACCTGATCGATGCGCGGCGCGGCGCCTTCACGCTCGGCGCGCTGATGATGACGGGCCTCGCCTTCACCGGCTATGTCGACAGCCCCTATGCCGCGGTGGCGCTGATCTCGCTCGGCGGCTTCGCGCACCAGACGCTGTCGGTCACCGTCATCACCATGGCGTCGGACCTGTTCCGCCGCAGCGAGGTCGCGACCGTGGCCGGCATGGCGGGGACCTGCGGCAATGCCGGCGTGCTCGGCTTCTCGCTCTTGATCGGCGGGCTGGTGACGACGGTCGGCTATACGCCGTTCTTCGTCGCGCTCGGGGTGCTCGATCTCATCGGCGCGACGCTGCTCTGGACCCTGGTGCGGAAGCCCGTCCATGCCTGAGACGATCGTCAATCCGATCCTGAAAGGTTTCAACCCCGATCCGTCGATCCTGCGGGTCGGCGACGACTACTACATCGCGACCTCGACCTTCGAATGGTATCCCGGGGTGCAGATCCACCATTCGCGCGATCTGAAGCATTGGCGCCTGCTGACCCGGCCGTTGCGGCGCGCCGGCCAGCTCGATATGCGCGGCGATCCCGATTCCGGCGGTGTCTGGGCGCCGTGCCTCAGCCATGCCGACGGCAAGTTCTGGCTGATCTACACCGACGTGAAGCGTTACGGCCGCACGACGGTCGGCGGCGCTTCGGGCGCTTCCTTGCGCGACTTCCACAACTATCTCGTCACCGCCGACCGCATCGACGGCGACTGGTCCGATCCGATTTACATGAATTCCAGCGGCTTCGATCCCTCGCTGTTCCACGACGACGACGGGCGCAAATATTTCGTCAACCAGCTCTGGGACCACCGCCCCGGCCGCAACCGTTTCAACGGCATCGTGCTCCAGGAATATTCCCCCGCCGCGCGCCACCTGGTCGGCGAACGCAGGATCATCTTCGCCGGCACGCCGCTCGGGCTTACCGAAGCGCCGCATCTCTACAAGCGGGGCGGCTGGTACTACCTCATCACCGCCGAGGGTGGCACCGGCTGGAACCATGCCGTGACGATGGCGCGCGCGCGCCATGTCGAAGGCCCTTACGAGCTGCATCCCGACACCCACATCATGTCGTCGCGCAACCGCCCCGACGCACCGCTGCAACGCGCCGGTCATGCCGATCTGGTCGACACCCAAAGCGGCGAGACCTGGATGGTCTATCTGTGCGGCCGGCCGCTGCCGGGGCGCGGCCGCTGCGTGCTGGGGCGCGAAACCGCGATCCAGCCGATGGTGTGGGGCGAAGACGGCTGGCTGCGGACGCCGGACGGGCAGGGCGTCCCGCATCTGGAAGTGACGGCGCCCGCGCTGCCGCCGCATCCCTTCGCGGCCGAGCCTGAGCGCGAGGAGTTCGACCAGCCGGACCTGCCGCTCGCCTTCCAATGGCTGCGCACGCCCGATCCGGGCGCGTTGTTCAGCCTCACGGCGCGGCCCGGCCATCTGCGCCTGTTCGGCCGCGAGAGCATCGGCAGCCTGTTCACCCAGGCGCTGGTGGCGCGGCGGCAGCAGGCGTTCTGCTACACCGCCGAAACCGAACTCGACTTCGAGCCCGAGCACTACCAGCAGGCGGCGGGCCTCGTCTGCTATTACAGCGGCGCGAAATTCCACTATCTGCATGTCTCGCATGACGAAGCTTTGGGCCGGCATCTGCGCGTGATGTCGGCGCTGCCGGACTCGCCGCAGGCCGACGCGTTCACCGCGCCGATCCCGCTGCCGCCGGGGCGCGTGCAGCTGCGCGCCGACGTCGACTACCAGCGCCTGTACTTTTCCTATCGCGTCGATGGCGGCGATTGGCACCGTTTGCCCGAAACCTTCGACGCCAGCATCCTGTCAGACGAGGCGACGGCGCCCGGCAATCCCAACTTCACCGGCGCCTTCGTCGGCATGGCGTGCCAGGACATGTCGGGAACGGCGCATCCGGCGGACTTCGACTATTTCCGCTACCGCGAGCGCGATTACATTCCGATTCCTTGAAGCCGCCCGCACTTTACAAAAAGCGCCGGTTTATCTAGCGTGATAGCGTTACCAATGCCGCCGGAAGTGCGGCAAAAAGGGGAGAGACGTCCATGGCGCTCAAACGGGCTGTTTCCAGCGCGGCCGTCGTGATCGCGGGCGCGCTTGTCGCGCTGCTCGCCGTCGGCGCCGCGCCGCCGCATCACAAGCCCGCCAAGCACCGCCCCAAGCCGGCCGCTGCCACGACTGCTACGCCGCTCTACAAGAACGCCACGGCGCCGATCGACAAGCGCGTCGAAGACCTTTTGAAGCGCATGACGCTGGAAGAGAAGGTCGCCCAGATCGTCACGCTGTGGCAGAACAAGGACACGATCCTGGCGCCCGACGGCGCCTTCGATCCCGCCAAGGCGACGGCACAGCTTCCCTTCGGCATCGGCCAGATCGCGCGCCCTTCCGATCTCCAGGGCACCAAGCTCGAAGGCCGCGGCCGCAACACTCGCGACGCGACGGCGCTGATCAACGCCATCCAGCATTGGGCGGTCGAGCGCACGCGGCTGGGCATTCCGGTGTTCTTCCACGAAGAGGGCCTGCACGGCGCCGTGGTGGTCGACGGCACCAGCTTCCCGCAGGCCATCGCACTCGCCAGCACCTGGGACCCCGACCTGGTGCGCCGGGTCAACGCCGTCACCGGGCGCGAGCTCGCGGCACGCGGCGTCAGCGAAGTGCTGTCGCCGGTCGTCGACGTGGCGCGCGATCCGCGCTGGGGCCGCATCGAGGAGACCTTCGGCGAAGACCCCTATCTCGTCGGCGAGATGGGCGTCGCCGCGATCGAGGGCCTGCAAGGCGACAGCCTGCCGCTCGCGCCCGGCAAGGTGTTCGCCACCCTCAAGCACATGACCGGCCACGGCCAGCCCGAAAGCGGCACCAATGTCGGCCCCGCGCCCTACGCCGAGCGCACCTTGCGCGAGAACTTCTTCCCGCCCTTCGAGCAGGCGGTGGCGCGCACCAATGTCCGCGCGGTGATGGCCTCGTATAACGAGATCGACGGCATACCCTCCCACGCCAACAAATGGCTGCTCGGCACCGTGCTGCGCGGCGAGTGGGGCTACAAGGGCGCCGTGGTCAGCGACTATTTCGCCATCGAGCAGATGGCGGAGATCCACCACATCGCGGCCGACATCCCGTCCGCCGCGATCCGCTCGCTGCGCGCCGGCGTCGATCTCGACAATCCCAACGGCGTCGCGTTCTCGACCCTGGTCGCCTCGGTGAAAGCCGGCAAGGTCGGCGAGAAGGAGATCGACGTCGCGGTGCGCCGCTTCCTGACGCTGAAATTCCAGGCCGGCCTGTTCGAGCACCCGTATCAGGACGTTGACGCGGCCGACGCGCTCACCGGCAACGCCGAAGCCGATGCGCTGGCGACGGAAGCGGCGCGGCGTTCCATCGTGCTGCTCAAGAACGACGGCACGCTGCCGCTGAGCAAGAGCGTCAGAACGCTGGCGGTGATCGGGCCGAACGCGCTCGGCACGCATCTGGGCGGCTATTCCAGCGTGCCGCGTCACACGATCGACATCCTGTCGGGCATCAAGGCGAAGCTGGGCGCCGGCGTGAACGTCGTCTATTCGGAAGGCGCCCGCATCACCGAGAGCAGCGAATGGGGCGCCGACGAGGTCAAGCTCGCCGATCCGGCCGAGAACGCGCAGCGCATCAAGGATGCGGTGCGGGTGGCGAGAATGCCGACGTCATCGTGCTGGTGATCGGCGACACCGAGCAGACTTCGCGCGAGGCCCTGGGCCGACAATCACCTGGGCGACCGCGACAGCCTGGACCTCGTCGGCCAGCAGGACGATCTCGCCAATGCGATGTTCGCGCTCGGCAAGCCGGTCGTGGTCGTGCTGATCAATGGCCGCCCGCTGTCGGTGGTCAATGTCGCGGCCAAGGCCAATGCGCTGGTCGAGGGCTGGTATCTCGGCCAGAACACCGGCACCGCCCTGGCCGACGTGCTGTTCGCGACGCCAATCCCGGCGGCAAGCTGCCCGTCACCATCGCGCGCAGCGTCGGCCAATTGCCGATGTTCTACAACTACAAGCCGTCGGCGCATCGCGGCTATCTGTTCGACACGGTGGCGCCGCTGTTCCCGTTCGGCTTCGGCCTCAGCTACACGACGTTCGACATCTCGCCGCCGCGCCTGTCGGCCGGTACGATACGGCCCGACGGCTCGGTCACGGTGTCGGTCGACGTCAAGAACACCGGCACCAGGCCGGCGACGAGGTGGTGCAGCCTCTACCTGCACCAGCAGGTGGCGTCTGTCACCCGCCCGGTCAAGGAGCTCAAGGGCTTCCAGCGCGTCACCCTGACGCCCGGCGAAAGCAAGACGCTCACCTTCACCATCGGGTCGCGCGAATTGCGGATGTTCGACGAGAACATGAAGCGGGTGGTGGAGGCGGCGCCTTCGACATCATGGTCGGGGGCAATTCGGTCGCGCTCAAGACCGCCGTGCTGACGGTCAAGGCCTGAGCCGATGGCGGCGATCAAATCCGCCCGGGTCATCGTCACATGTCCCGGGCGGAATTTCGTCACGCTCAAGATCGAGACCGAAGACGGCGTCACCGGCCTGGGCGACGCCACGCTCAACGGGCCGCGAACTCAGCGTCGCGAGCTACCTCGCCGATCACGTCGTCCCCTGCCTGATCGGGCGCGACGCCCACCGCATCGAGGATATCTGGCAATATCTCTATCGCGGCGCCTATTGGCGGCGCGGCCCCGTCCACCATGTCGGCGATCGCCGCGGTGGACACCGCCCTGTGGACATCAAGGCCAAGGTCGCGGGCCTGCCGCTCTATCAATTGCTCGGCGGCGCGTCGCGCGACGGCGTGATGGTCTATTGCCACGCCAACGGCACGACCATCGACGAGACCATCGCGGCGGCGCGCAAATACAGGGCGCAGGGCTACAAGGCGATCCGCCTGCAATCGGGCGTTCCCGGCCTCGCCTCGACCTATGGCGTCGCCAAGGGCGGCAAGCCCTACGAGCCGGCCGATGCCGACCTGCCGAGCGAGAATCTGTGGTCGACCGAAAAGTACATGCGCTCGGTGCCCGATCTCTTCGCCGCCGGCCGCGAAGCCCTGGGGACGACGTGCATCTGCTGCACGACGTGCATCATCGCCTGACGCCGATCGAGGCGGGGCGGCTGGGCAAGGACCTCGAACCCTATCGCTTGTTCTGGCTGGAGGACGCGGTGCCGGCGGAGAACCAGGCGGGCTTCCGCACTATCCGCCAGCACACCACGACGCCGCTCGCGGTCGGCGAGATCTTCAACTCGATCTGGGACTGCAAGCAGCTCATCGAGGAGCAGCTTATCGACTACATCCGCGCCACCGTGGTCCATGCCGGCGGCATCACCCATCTGCGCCGCATCGCCAGCCTCGCCGATCTCCATCACGTCCGCACCGGCTGCCACGGCGCCACCGACCTGTCGCCGGTGTGCATGGCGGCGGCGCTGCATTTCGATCTTTCGGTGCCGAATTTCGGCGTCCAGGAGCTGATGCACCACACCGCCCAGACCGACGCCGTCTTTCCGCACGCCTACACGTTCAAGGACGGCTATATGCATCCCGGCGAGGCGCCGGGCCTCGGCGTCGAGATCGACGAGAGCCTCGCCGCCAAATATCCCTACAAGCGCGCCTATCTCCCCGTGAACCGCCTCGAAGACGGAACGCTTTTCAACTGGTGAGGACGCCATGAGCATCGCCGCAGACAGGTCCGCTCCGATGAGCGGCACGCGTTGGATCGTCTGCGGCCTGCTCTTCGCCGCCATCGCGCTCAGCTATATCGACCGCCAGGTCCTCTCCGTGCTCAAGCCGACGCTGCAGCACGACTATTCCTGGAGCGAGACCGGCTACGGCAACGTCGTGTTCTGGTTCCAGGCCGCCTATGGCGTCGGCTACATCGCTTTCGGCCGCATCGTCGACAAGATCGGCGCCCGGCTCGGCTATGCGCTCGCCGTCACGCTGTGGACCGTCGGGCACATGGCGCATGCGCTCGTCACCTCGACCCTCGGCTTCGCCATCGTCCGCATTCCCTTGGCGCTCGGCGAATCCGGCGCGTTCCCGGCCTCGCTTGCCGCGGTCTCGGAATGGTTCCCGACCCGCGAGCGGGCGCTGGCCATCGGCCTGTTCAACGCCGGCTCCAATATCGGCGCCATCCTGGCGCCGCTGATCGTGCCGGCGATCACGCTGGCCTTCGGCTGGCGGATGGCGTTCGTCATCACCGGTCTCTTCACCGTCGTCTGGCTGGCGGTGTGGCTGTGGTATTACCGCCGCCCGCGCGAGCATAAGCACGTCTCGGCCACGGAGCTGGCGCATATCGAATCCGATCCGCCGGAGGCGCCGCATGCGCCCCTGCCATGGACGCAGCTTTTCCGCTATCGCCAGACCTGGGCCTACATCATGGGCCGCTTCCTGATCGATCCGATCTGGTGGACCTTCCTGTTCTGGCTGCCGGATTTCTTCGACAAGCAATACGGCCTCAACCTCAAGACCTACGGGCCGCCGCTGGTTGCGATCTATGTCCTCGCCGATGTCGGCTCGATCGCCGGCGGCTGGACCTCCTCCGCCCTGCTGCAGCGCGGCCTCAGCCTCAACATCGCGCGCAAGACGGCGATGCTGATCTGCGCCCTCGCGGTGGTGCCGGTCGCCTTCGCGGTCAATGCCGGCAGCCTGTGGCTCGCGGTCGGCCTGATCGGCCTGGCCTGCGCCGGGCATCAGGGCTTCTCGGCCAATCTCTACGCGCTGCCCTCCGACCTGTTTCCGCGCTGGGCCGCCGGCTCGGTGGTCGGGCTCGGCGGCGCCGCCGGGTCGATCGGCGGCATGCTGATGGCGAAATATGCCGGCTGGGTGCTGGAAGGGGTCGGCAGCTACACGCCGATCTTCCTGGTCGCGGCCTGCGCCTATCTCGTGGCCCTGACCGTCGTCCACCTGCTGACGCCGAACTACAAGCCGGCCGAGACCGGCGAGGCGGCGGCTACGGCCGCCAGGTGAGCTGGAACGCCGCGACGTCGGCGGAGGCTTGCGTCGTGCCGGTCAGCGTGCCGCGCAGCGCCGCGCCCGGGATCGCAGGATCGAGCGCCAGCGTGCTCTTGAGGAAGAACAGGTGCGACGCGGTGACGTTCAGCGCCAGGCTGTCGTTCAGCCGCGCCCGCACCCCGGCCGAGAGCCAGATGCGGTCGGCGTCGGGAATGCGCGGCTCGCGCGTCGCGTCGGGGACCGGGCTCTCGTCATAGGCGGCGCCGGCGCGGAACGCCCAGGCCGGGCTGCTGCGGTATTCGAGGCCCAGCGATCCGAAAAACGTGTCGTGCCAGCGCGTCGTCGTCACCTCGTTGGGCTGGGCCGGGTTGGCCGCCATGACGGTCAGCGCGCGGAAGCGGCTCCAATGCGTCCAGTCGACTTCGATCATGCCGGACCACGCGTCCGAGAGATCCTGGCGCGCGCCGAATTCGATCATGTCGGGCATGGTCAGCGGCGTCGTCTGCTGCGTGTCGGCGAAGAGACCGGTCAGCGTGCGGATGGTCGCGCCGATGCCGGCGCCGTCCAGCGTGAAGCGCAGCGGCCCTTCGAGGTCGTGGCGCAGCGACGAGCGGTAGGAGAGGCCGAGCGCCAGGCCCGGCAGCGGCTTGACGATCGCGCCCGCGGTGTAGCCGAAGGCCCAGCTCTTGCCGCCGAGCCGGGCGAAGCTGTCCTGGCCGCCGGGGATCGATGCCGGAATGCCGTTCAGCGCCCCCAGCGTGCCGGTGTCGATGGCGCTGGTCAGCGTGCCTTGGGCGAATTCGATCTGCAGCCCGGCGCCGAGCGCGATGGCGGGCGTGACCTCATAGGAAACCGCCGGCGAGACGTTGATCGTCAGCAGCGAGGTCCGCTGCGCGTAGTAGCGGCCGGCCCAGGTGGATTTGAAGTCGGTGCGCAGGCCCCAGGGCGCCGAGATCCCGACGCCCACCGCGAGGCGCTCGCTCAGGCGATGGCGAAGGCCGAACGCCGGCACCAGCGCGTCGCTGATGAAGCCGCCGGGATGCAGGTCGCCGCCGGCCGGAGTGCCCGCCGCGGTCGTCGCGGCCGCATAGTCGCCCCGGGAACCCGGCAGGATGACGACCATGTCGACTGCGGCATCGGTGCTTTCGACGCCCGCCAGCGACGCCGGATTGTAGGCGAGATAGCTGGCGTCGCGGTCGCCCGCCGCCGCCCCGGCATAGGCCGCCGCCATGGCATCGGCGCTGTGTTCCTTGAGGCCGTATCCGGCGCCCAGCGCCGGCGACGCCCCGCACGCGAAGGCGAGCGCCCAGGCAAGTTTACGCATCGTGAATTCCCCCCCCGGAGGGCATGATGGTCTGCGGGATCGCGGCGGTCCAGTTCGTTGAAATTCAATCAAACTGCGCAAAACCGCGTTAACCTTTGCTGCTATGCAAATCTTTACTCCGCAAGCTGATGATGGGACTGGCAGGTTCACAAAGGTCCGCTGGTTATCCGGATGCAGGCGCCATTCCAATCCGTTCCGCGGCCGACCGAGGGCGGCTACGAGCTCGACCGCCTGCGTCTGCGCTTTCGCGACGACGCGCTCGAAGAGCGCTACATGGTCGAGAGCCTCAACGAATCCCGCTCCCTGATCCGCACCTATCTGATCGCGGCGGCGCTGCTCTATCTGTCGTTCGGCATTCTCGACGCCGTCGTCGGCGGCGACATGATGTATACGCTGTGGTTCATCCGCTATGCCGTCGCCTGTCCCGCCCTGTTCGGCGCCGCGGCGCTGACCTATATTCCGTCCTTCGAACGCCATTCCCAGGGCATCGTCTCCGCCGCGATGATCACGCCAGGCCTCGGCATCGTGGCGATGACCGCGATCATGCCGCCGCCGTCCAACAGCATGTACTATGCCGGCCTCATCATGGTGGTGATCTACGGCAGCTCGCTGGTGCGGCTGCGCTTCGTCAATTCGGTGGTGATCTCGCTCATCCTGGTCGCGGCCTATCAGGTGGTGTCGACCACGATCAATCCGATCCCGTTCAAGGACTACATCAACAACAACTTCTTCCTGGTGATGGCGACCTGCGTCGGCCTGTTCTCCGGCTACATCCAGGAGATGTACATCCGCCGCAGCTACCGGGCGCAGAAGGTGATCGAGGCCAAGAACGCCGCCGCCAACGTGCTGCTGCTGGAGGCCGACAAGGCCAACCGCGCCAAGAGCGAGTTCCTCGCCAATATGAGCCATGAGCTGCGCACCCCCGCTCAACGCGATCATCGGCTTCTCCGACATCCTCAAGCGCCAGCTCTTCGGCGAGATCGAAAACGCCCGCTATGTCGAATATGTCTGCGACATCAACGACAGTGGCAACCATCTCCTCGCCATCATCAACGACATCCTCGACCTGGCGAAGGCCGAAGCCGGCAAGCTGACCTTGCAGGAGGACGACGTCGACCTGGTGCGCTGCCTCGACGAGGCGGTGCGCATGTGCCGCGGCCGCGCCGCCGCCGGCGGCGTCGACCTGCAATTCGTCCATCCCGGCCAGGGGGTCTATGCCTGCGTCGACGAGCGCATCATCCGCCAGATCGTGCTCAACCTGCTCACCAACGCGGTCAAGTTCACGCGCGAGGGCGGCCGCGTCAGCCTCAGCGTCGAGGCCGACCCGGAGCAGGGCATCTTCATCCGCGTCAAGGACACCGGCATCGGCATCGCCGCCGAGGACATCGCCCGCGTCATCCGCCCCTTCGAGCAGGTCGAGACCGTGCTCTCGCGCAGCCATGGCGGCACCGGCCTCGGCCTGCCGCTGACCAGCAAGCTGACCGAACTGCACGGCGGCCGCTTCAGCATCGAGAGCCAGGTCGCGGTCGGCACCACCGTCACGGTGTCGCTGCCGCCCGAGCGCCTGCGCGCCGCGCCGATGAAGCGCCTGCTGAAGGCCGTCTGACCCCGCCATCCGTCAGTGCTTGCGGACGAACAGCATCCTGACGCGGCCGGTCCGCTCGGTCTCGGTCCACGCCCTGGCGGCATTGAGGCCGTCGGCCCAGGCGACCATGCAAGCATCGTCGCGGTATTGCAGCGTCCAGTCGGCGATGTACTCCATCGGCCAGTAATTGCTGAGCGGGCATTCGTTCATGTTGCCGATGATCAGCAGGCCGCCCGGCATCAGGAGGTCGTAGAGCCGCTTGACCAGCGCCTTGGCGCGATGGTCGGTCAGGTAGTCGAGCAGCCCGACCGAATAGACCAGGTCCTGCGGCGGCAGGCCGGCGAGGCCGTCGGTGCCGCGCAGGATGTCGGTGAAGGACAGGTTCAGCCCCTGCACCTTGATCCGCCCGTCGGAGTTGAGCACGAACGGATAGGTCGTCTCATGGGCGTAGAGCAGGGCGACTTCTTCCTGGTCGATCAGCGAGAACTCGGCGCGATGGCCCGAGGAGACATGGCCGCTGAGATAGGCCTCGACCTCGCGCGCCGGGCCGCTGCCCAGGCTGGTGATGCGCGCCGGACGGTCGTGGCCGCGCTCGCGCACCACGTCGGCGATGTGCGTGCGCACCACTTCCATGCGGGTACGAATGCACTCGGCGACTTCCAGGCCGACGCGGTGCATCAGCATCTCATAGGCGTCGGCGCCGACGCGGTTCCAGTCATAGACCTGGTTCATGATCTGGAAGTCGCCGGGATAGCCCAGCGGCTTGGCGTAGGAGCGGTCCCAGATCGCGCCCTTGCGCAGCTCCGGCGTCAGGACCAGTTCGGTGTACTCCTTGGCCGCCTCGCGCACGTCGCGGTCGTCGATGAAGGGCAGGGTCAGATCGTTGCCGGTCCGCCACAGGGCGCGCCACTGCTGGATCAGCCTAGGCTCGCAGGTCTCGAACGCCTCGATCTGGTCGAGCCCGTGGCGGAATTCGTTCGCCACCGCCGAATTGGACTCCAGCACCATGCGGTAGGAGCGCAGCAGCTTGAGCACGTCGGCGCAGAAGGCGCGGTATTCCAGCGGCACGAGCTGCGCCGATTCCGAGGCGAAGGCCGGCGAACGCGCCGCGATCTGCGCCTGGGTGTTGCGCGTCAGGAGCTTGTCGAACTCGACGAAGTGGTCGACGAAGTTGAACGCGATCTTGGAGCCGAACACCGTGTTCTCGGCGCGGCAGACGCGCGCCGAGCTTTCGAAGATCGGCAGCCCCGATTGCTGGATGCTCAGCGGCACCGTCTCGCCGACTTCCGGCAGATCGTCATGGCTCTGCTTGGACAGCGCCGACAGGCCGCCGAGGCTTATGTCGTGCAGACGGTAAGCGGCGGCGCGCACCCGCACGCGCGGCGCGAGGCTGGGAAACATCCGGCGGGCGTCGTAGCGCGGCGGGCGGAAACGGATTTGCCGGCCGGACGATCCTTTAAGCTCTTCATACGCAAGCATGTCGGTACCTCTTGGAGCACAACCAATGACCCTCCTAAGGCACCCCACCGGCGCCAGTTTTTTGGACGCCTTTACCGAGAACCTGACGCTGACCGTTGAGTCGTTCAGTCGCCAATGAATAAGTTAACGAAGTCTTAATAGACGAAAGAGTCTGAGGAATCAATCGTATAGCATCCCCTCATTTGAGGGGTGTGGTTTGGTAAACGATTAACCTTCGTAAATTTCGGGCCAACCGATTCAAATCCTTTCGAGATTTGAATCGGTTAACGCGCATTAAGCAGTGGCAGCATCGGAGGGTTTGCGCACTCCGTAGATACCCATAGCAGGGCGCGGGTTCCCTAAAATGCGAGCGATTTGGCTGAGGAACTTTTAGCGCCTGAGGGCGCAGCATGTGCCCGTCCGAGAAACGGATTGACCGCCCATGTTCCTCTATCGCGTGAAAATCGAAGAACTCGACGCCAGCCGCCGGCTCAGGCTGCGCGACGACCTAAGCCGCGGCGAAGAAAATCTCCGAGCGCAATGCCCGATCCGCGAGATGAGCGTCGTCGCCGAAGGCCGCGCCGACGAGCTCGACATCTATCTCGCGCTGGACGACTTCATCGAGACCGAACAGCTCCAGCGCCTCGCCGGCGAATTGAACGCGCTGTTCGGCAAGGAAAGCCTGCCGCGCGTCAGCGCGGAGCTCATCCATATCTGAGGGCTGTCCGGGAGGCTCACTCATCTCCAGCGACCGTCATCCCCGGACTTGTCACGGGGACCCATACTCCCGATTGATGCTTGGGTGTTCATGGATGGCGGGGACAAGCCCACTGGTGTCCGGTTTAATTTTGTAGACAGGGCGCATGGCGTTGATTCTTCTGCCTTCCAAGCGTTTGGCGACGTTTTGGACGCGGAAGAGGACAACACCATGCGGCATGACAATAGCGTTCTGCACCAAATCTTGAAGCAGGTTCCTTGGTCGCGGTTTGACGGCCTTGTGGAGGCGCACGCGGCGGACAAGCATGTTCGGCAGTTGACGACGAAGAGCCAGTTTGTGGCGATGATCTACGCGCAATTGTCGGGGGCCTCGAGTTTGCGCGAGACCGTCGCGGGGCTGCGGAGCCATGGCCAGCGGCTCTATCATCTGGGCGCCGGGCCTGCGAAGCGTTCGACGCTTTCGGATGCCAACCGGCTGCGGCCTGCCGAGGTCTTCGTCGGAGTGCTGGGTGCGATGATGCGCCAGGCCCATCGCGGTCTGCGGCGCGCGCTCGCCGACACGACCTACCTGATCGATTCGACCGGCTTGCGCCTGGACCAACGCAGCGCCGATTGGGCGCGCTTTTCCAGTGGGGTCTGCGGCGCCAAGCTGCATGTGATCTACGATCCGCACGCCGATCAGCCGATCTACGCCGCCGTCAGCACGGCCAACGTCAACGACATAACGCCAGCCCAGCAGATGCCCATCGAGCCAGGCGCGACCTATGTCTTCGACCTGGGCTATTACGATTATCGCTGGTGGGCCAAGCTCGACGATGCCGGTTGCCGCATCGTCACGCGCTTCAAGAAGAACACGCCCCTGACCGTGATCGAGGACTTGGAGGTGACGGACGGCTCGATCCTCTCGGACCGCATCGGGTTCCTGCCCGAGCGTCAGGCGCGCAGCAGAGCCAATCCCATAGCCAACGCCGTGCGCGAAGTCTGCGTCCTGACCGATACCGGCAAGCGTTTGCGCATCCTGTCCAACGACATCGACGCGCCCGCCAAGGAAATCGCCGACCTCTATAAACGCCGCTGGGCCATCGAGCTGTTCTTCCGATGGATCAAGCAGACCCTCAAGATCGTGCGTTTCCTCGGGACATCCGAAAACGCCGTCCGCATCCAGATCGCCGTCGCCCTCATCGCCTTCTTGCTGCTGCGCCTGGCCCGGGCCGCCCAAAACGCCATCGCCGGCCCACTCGCCTTCGCCCGCCTCGTCCGCGCAAACCTCATGCACCGAAAGCCTATCAATCGATTGCTCGACCACGAACCCAAAACCCGGCCAAACCCAGACCAAATGGAGATGTCATGGGCCAAAATTTAAACCGGACACCAGTGGGACAAGCCCGGCCATGACGATTGTTGGAAGAAGCAAAAATCAACCGTCGTAGAAGAACGGCGGATGCAGTCCGATCAGCGTCTTGTCGCGCTCGCTCTGCGCCCGCGCGATCGCCTCCGGCGACAGCTGATTGACCTCGGCGGTCGGGACGATGCGCTGCGCCAGATCGCGGCGGCCGTAATGGCATTGCAGGAAGAAGCGGCCATGGCCGTCCTGCGCCGGCGTGCCGCGGTGCCATAGATCGGAGACGAACAGGATCGCGTCGCCCGCCCGGGCCGGCAGATAGACCGGCGGCTTGTTCTCGAAGGTGAGACCCGGATCGTCCAGCCGCTCCTTCGGCGGCAGCCGTCCCGAGCGGTGCGAGCCGGGCAGCACCGCGGTCGGTCCCGCTTCCATCGGGCAGTCCTGCAGGAAGATGTGCACGCCGATCGCGAAACCGGATAGGGGATGGCGTCGGGCCAGGCCACGTTCTCGGGCCGCGGGACGTGCGGGCCGGCATCGCAATGCCAGCGCCCCGCCCTGATGCCCCGGCGCGTTGCGCCAGGCGGTGTTGGCGATGACGTGGCAATCCTCGCCGAGCAAGGGCTCGATCGCGTCCAGGAGGGCGCGCGACGCGATCGCCTGCTGCGCCAGCGGCGAGCGGTTGAGCATGGCATAAGCGGAATTCGTTGCGCGCATCGCGCTCGCGGTCGGTGCCGGAGGCGTCGAACACCGCGGCGATCTCCGCGCCCAGCGCCGCTATGGCTTCGGCGTCGAGCACGCCGCGGATATGGGCATAACCCTCGCGCTCGAGCTGCGCCGAGGCGGCCGGTGCCGGCTCCTGGCGCAGGCGCAGATAGCCATGTCTTCGGGTCAGCATGGCCGCATGCTAGGCGCCCGCGCCGCCGCCGATCAAGCAAATCGCGCCGGGCGCCGCCGGGGGAAGCATGGGCGGAGCGCCGGAGGGGAGGGCGCTCCGCCCACTTCTGAGCGAATTCGCAGGAGGGAGAATGCGAACCGCTCATCTTGCCGGCGCGGCCCGCCTCCGGGGCGCGACCGTGTTTGCACCACCAAATTCGGCGCCGGTGGCTTCGCGGTTACACCGCTGCCGGAAATTTTCGCCGTTTGGCGAAACGCCGGGCCGCGATGTAACCTTGAGGCGAAGTGACGCGAACTCCTTCCGATGGCATCGGCTTGATCGAAGCGGAAGCGGAGTTGAAGGCGCTGATGGTCCGGTCGCTGGGCGGCGACGGCGCGGGCCTATGCGACGCTGCTCAAGAAGCTGAACGGCTATTTGCGGGCCTATTACCTGCGCCGTCTCGGCCGTGCCGCCGACGCGGAGGATTTGTTGCAGGAAACGCTGATCGCCATGCATACGCGCCGCGCCACCTACGATCCGACCCGGCCGTTCAGACCAGAACCGTTTCGATCTCGAACAGGCCTTCGTCACGCTCACCGAGCCGCTCGACGGCGGGATCTTCCGCTTGCGCCTCGGCCGCCAGCAGATCGGCTTCGATCTCCAGCGTTTCATCTCGGTGCGCGACGGCCCCAATGTGCGTCAGTCCTATGACGCGGTGTGGGCCGATTACGAGACCGAACGCTGGCGCTTCATCGGCTTCTGGAGCCAGCCGGTGCAGAACCGCGACCGGCGCGCCTTCGACGATTACAGCAGCGGCCACCTGACCTATGGCGGCGTGCGCGCCGAGCGCAAGATTCTCGAGAACGCCTCGTTGATCGTCTACCTGTCGCAATTCAAACAAGACAATGCGCGCTTCCCGGCCGTCAGCGGCAATGAGCGCCGCAACATCCTGGACATGCGCTTCGCCGGCCAGGCGGACGCCTTCGACTGGGACGTCGAGGCGATGGGCCAGAGCGGCCGCATCGCCGGCCTTTCCATCGCTGCCTGGGCGGTCGGCAGCCGCGCCGGCTACACGCTCGCGAACCTCGCCTGGACGCCGCGCCTCGGCCTCCAGGTCGATGCCGCCTCCGGCGACGACGATCCGCATGACGGCACGCTAGGCACCTTCAACCCGCTCTTTCCCAACGGCTATTACGTCACGCTCTCGGGCTATACCGGCTACACCAACTTCATCCACATCAAGCCGTCGGTGACGCTGCATCCCGCGCCGGCGATGAGCCTTGTGCTGGCGGCGGCGGCGCAATGGCGCGAGACCACGGCCGACGCGGTCTTCACCCAGCCGGACCTTGCCGTCGCCGGCACCGCCGGGCACGGCGGCTCTTATACCGGCACCTATTTCCAGGCACGCCTCGACTGGCAGGTCACGCCGCATCTGTCGACCGCGGTCGAGGCCGTCCGCTTCAGCGTCGCGGACGCCGTGCGCGCCGCCGGCGGCAGCGACGGCAATTACATCGGCGTCGAAGGAAAGATCGGATGGTGACCCTTCCGGAATCGCGCAACGCGGCGGTCGAAACCCGCATCCCGTTTTTGCTCAGCGTCAATGGCGGCTTTGTCGACACGATGAGCTTCCTGGCGTTGCACGGCCTGTTCGCGGCGCATGTCACCGGCAACTTCGTCACTCTCGGCGCGACCTTGGTGCTCGGCACCTCGGGCGCCACCGCCAAGCTCCTGGCGCTGCCGATGTTCTGCGCCGCGGTCGTCGTCGCGCATCTGCTCAGCTTCCGGCTCCGGCGCATGGGCGTCGCGGTGCTGCGCACGACGCTGCTACTGATGCTTTTGTTGCTGCTCGCCGCCGCCGTCCTCGCGGTCTGGCGCGGCCCTTTCGCCAACGGCGACAGTGCCGGCGCGCTGCTGACCGGCATGACGCTGGTGGCCGCGATGGCGGTGCAGAACGCCGCCCATCGCATCCATCTTCCGCATTCGCCGCCCAGCACCATGATGACGGGCACCACGACCCAGATCATGATCGACATCGCCAACCTGCTGCACGGCGAAAATCCGCTGGACCGCCCCGCGACCCGCGCGCGCGTTCGGCGCCTCTCCGCCATCGTCGGCGCCTTCGCCTTCGGCTGCGCCGCGGCGGCGCTCGGCTTTGCCTTTCTGCGGGAATGGACCTTCTTCGTCCCGCCGGCCGTCGCGCTGCTGGCCTATCTCTTCGCCCCGCGCAGCGATGCGCCGGCGGCTTAGGTCCGCCGCGAACGGCGCCAGGCCGCCGGCGTTTGCCGCGTCAGCTTCGCGAAAACGCGGGTGAGATGGCTCTGGTCGGTGAAGCCGCAGGCGACGGCGATCTCGGCGATCGCGCCGTCCGAGGCGATGAGAAGCTGCTGCACCCGCTCCAGCCGGTAGCGTTGCAGCCATTGGTGCGGCGTGGTGCCGGTCGCCCGCCGGAAGCCTTGCGCGAAATGGCCGCGTGAGAGGCCGCAAGCCTCGGCAGCGTCCGCCAGGGTGATGCGGTCGGCATGGCGCGCGCTCATGAACTCCAAGGCGCGGCGCAGCTGAGCCGGCGACAGCCCGCCGGAGGAAAAGCGCCGCGCGTCTCCGCCATAGACTCGCGACAGATGGGCGAGGGCGGCAAGCGAGACATAGTCGACGAAGAGGGGATCGGTGTCCGCCGGCCGTTCGATCGCGGGGCGGAGCGCCGCCGCCAACCCTTCCAGCACCGGGTCGCGCGCGCCCGGCAGGCAGCGCAGGTCGTCGACTCGGCGCGCGCCTTGCTCGAAGCTGAAGGCATCCAGGGCGGCGCGCGGGATATAGAAGACGAGCGATTCATGCGGGTGGCTGACCAGCGCCGAGAATTCGCTTTCGAGGTTCACGATGCGGATCGAATGGGCTTGATAGCCTTGCGCGATCACGCGCCGTCCGCCCGCCCACAGCTCGTGATGGGGAACATCGGTCTGGTACATCGCCAGCACGAAGCTGTCCTCGGCGGGGATGCGCGCCGACATGCCCATCTGCCCGGCACCGATGCAAAGGCGGCTGATGGCGATGCGCGAGCTCTGCAGCGGGCGCGCAACAAGGCTGGGGGCGCCGTTCAGCCCGAAACTGCGCGCGATCGCATCGCCATAGTTGCGCCGGTTGTCCATACGTTACGCCTGGCCACGGCAGACCCTATGCGATAGCCGCGCCCGGCTGAACCCCTACCAAGGGATAAGCGGTTCTGCGCCTGCGGGAACAAAGGGGCCGGGCGGTAAGATTTTGAATTTGCTGGAAACGATGGTGGGCGCGACAGGGATTGAACCTGTGACCCCTCCCGTGTGAAGGGAGTGCTCTCCCGCTGAGCTACGCGCCCGCCTGCGCGGACCCGCCGTATAGGGGCGGCGCGCCCCGGGCGTCAAGCTGGCCGGTCCCCTTCAATAGGGCGGCGTCTTCACGGCGCGCTGGGCTTTCGCCGCCTCGGTCCACCATGCCAGGTCGTCGGCGAAGCGGGTGAAGGCCTTCTGCTGGATGGCGCCGGCCTCGCCATGCGGCTTGCCCTCCGCGTCGATCGCGTCGGCGAGCGGCCCGACGGTCAGCGCGCTCGAGATCACCACCATGCCCATCTCGGACAGGATGGAGTGCCATGCCGTGTTGACGCGGGCGCCGCCGAGCCGTCCGGGCGAATAGCTCGCGATTGCCGCCGGCCGCCAGAACCATTCTTCCAGGAAATGGTCGGTCAGGTTCTTCAACCCCGGCTGCACGCCCCAATTGTACTCGCCGGTCACGAAGACGAAGGCGTCCGCCGCCTTGATCTTGCCCGCCAGCGCCTCCATCGCCGCCGGCGCCGTGCCCTTGGGATGTTCCTTGTACATCCGGTCGAGGATCGGCAGGCCGACAGCCTTGGCATCGATCAGCTCGACGCTCTCGCCGCGCGCGGCGAAAGCGTCGACGATGAATTTCGCGAACCGGATGCCGATGCGGTCGACCCGGTAGGAGCCGTAGAACACCAGAATGGAAGACATGCTGCGCTCCTGCGCGACGCTAACGCTCCGATCCTAGCGCAATTGGCCACAGACGCGAGACCTAGCGTCCGCCGTCCCGCGCCAGGATTTGCTGCACCAGGCCGGGAATCTCGCGAAACGCATCCGTCACCGCGTCGCCGCCCAGCGTGTGCGCCGGCTCCGGCGTATAGCCGTAGGACACCAGGATCACCGGCGCCTTGGCGGCGCGCGCGGTGGCGACGTCGGTCACGCTGTCGCCGATCATGATGCCGCGCGGGACATCAAGATCGCGCAGCACGTCGTGGAAGATGCGCGCGTCCGGCTTGACATAGGACATCCGCCCGGCGCCGTAGACCACCGGAAAGAACCGCACGAGCCCGAGCGCGCCCAGCAGCAGGTCGGCCAATTCCTGCGGCTTGTTGGTCAGGACGGCGAGGGGCGTGCCGCGCGCCTGCAATTTCGTCAGCGTCTCCTCGACCCCGTCGAACGGCAGGCTGTCGTCGGCGATGTGGGCCCGGTAATGAACTATGAAGCGGTCGACGAGTTCCGCCAGCCGCACATCCTCGACCGGTCTGCCGGTGGCCGCCATCGCTTGGGCGATGAGCGAGCGCGCTCCGAACCCGACCATATGGCGCAAGGTCGCCGGATCGACTTCGCGCCGCCCCTCCGACCGCAGCACGGCGTTGGTGGCGCCCAAGAGGTCCGGCGCGGTGTCCACCAGCGTGCCGTCGAGGTCGAAGATCAGGCCAGGGGCTGCGGTTTCCATTAACCTGACTATCTGAGAATCGCAGGCAATATAGCGTCGCAATTCGTCACTTTGTCCTTTTTTCGCGGTGGTTTAGGGGAACGGCATGGCAGCACGCGCTTTCGTCATTCTGGCCGCCGGCCAAGGCACGCGGATGAAGTCCGCGCTGCCCAAGGTCATGCATGCCGTCGCCGGCCTTCCCATTCTCGGCCATGTCGTCGCCGCGGCGCGCGGCGCCGGTGCCAGCCGCATCGTCGTGGTCAGTGCGCCGGCGATGGACAGCCTGCGCGGCTATGTCTCCTCGCTCGGTGCCGAGAACGCGATCCAGGACAAGCCGCTAGGCACCGGCCATGCCGCGCTGGCGGCGCGGGCGCTGCTCGGCGATTTCGAAGGCTCGCTGCTGGTCAACAATGGCGACATGCCGCTGGCGCTGCCGTCGATGATGGAAGAGTCGCTGGCGTCCGCCGAAGCCGCCGGCCTGTCGCTGGTCGCCTTCCGCCCCAAGGATCCGGCCGCCTATGGCCGCGTCCTGCGCAATGCCGACGGCACGCTGGACCGCATCGTCGAGTTCAAGGACGCGACGGCGGCGCAGCGCGCCGTCGATCTGTGCTGCGCTGGAACCTATTCCGCCGCGAGCGCGCGGAAATTCTTCGAATGGGCGGCGCAGCTCAAGAACGACAACGCGCAGAAGGAATATTACCTGCCCGAAGTGCCGCTGATCGCCAAGGCCGACGGCGTGCCTTGTGCCATCACCCTGGCCGACGAGATCACCGTCATGGGCATGAACAGCCGCGCCGAGCTCGCCGACGCGGAATTCCATATGCAGCAGCGCCTGCGCCGCGCCGCGCTCGACGCCGGCGTCGGCATGACGGCGCCTGAGACGGTGTTCCTGTCCTACGACACCGTGCTGGAGTCCGACGCCCATATCGGTCCCTATGTCGTGTTCGGTCCCGGCGTCACGGTGAAAAGCGGGGCGCAGATCAAGTCGCACTCCCATCTCGAAGGTGCCGTCGTCGGCGAACGCGCCCTGGTCGGGCCCTATGCCCGCCTGCGCCCCGGTGCCGACATCGAGCAGGACGTCCATATCGGCAATTTCGTCGAAGTGAAGAACACCCGGGTCGAGAAGGGCGCCAAGGCGAACCATCTGACCTATCTCGGCGACGCGCGCGTCGGGCCGGGCGCGAACATCGGTGCCGGCACCATCATTTGCAACTATGACGGCTTCGACAAGCATCGCACCGACATCGGCGCCAACGCCTTCATCGGCTCGAACACCGCGCTGGTCGCGCCGGTGACGGTCGCCGACGGCGTCTATGTCGGCGCCGGCTCGGTGGTCACCAAGTCCATGACGCCGGACAGCCTCGTGGTCACGCGCGCCGAGCAGAAGGAAATCCCCGGCTGGGCGGAGAAATTCCGCGCCCGCAAGCGGGCTGAGAAGGCCGCGAAAACAAAGGGCAAATAGCATGTGCGGAATTGTCGGCATTGCGGGCACGCGCGATGTGGCCCCCGTCATCCTCGAGGCGCTGAGGCGCCTGGAATATCGCGGCTACGACTCGGCCGGCATCGCTACGCTGGTCGGTGGGCATATCGCGCGCCGCCGTTCGCCGGGAAAGCTGGGCGCGCTCGGCGAGGTGCTGCGAGGCAATCCGCTCTCGGGCTTCACCGGCATCGGCCATACCCGCTGGGCGACCCATGGCGCGCCGACCGAGATCAACGCCCATCCCCATGCCAGCGCCAAGGTCGCGATCGTGCACAACGGCATCATCGAAAACTTCCGCGAATTGCGCGAGGCGCTGATCGCCAAGGGCCATGTCTTCGCCTCCGAGACCGATTCGGAAGTCGCCGTGCATCTGGTCACCGACTATCTCGATCAGGGCCTGTCGCCCAAGGGTGCGGCGGTCGCCGCGACGCGGCAACTGACCGGCGCCTATTCGCTGGCGATGATCTTCACCGACCGTGAGGGCCTTCTGATCGGCGCCCGCAAGGGCGCGCCGCTCGCGGTCGGCTATGGCGAGACCGAGGGCTATCTCGGCTCCGACGCCTTCGCGCTGGCGCCGTTCACCAACCGTGTCTCCTATCTCGAAGACGGCGACGTCGTCGTCGTCCAGGGTCCGGACGTCGCGATCTATGACGAGCAGGGGCGTCCCGCCAACCGCGAGGTGAAGGTCACCTCCGCTTCCGCCGCCATCGTCGACAAGGGCGGCAAGAAGCATTTCATGGCCAAGGAGATCGCCGAACAGCCGGAAGTCATCGGCCACACCCTGGCGCATTACATCGACGCGGTCGGCCCCAATGTCGCGCTGCACGAGCCCGGCCTCGCCAAGGCGCTCGCCGCGGCGCCGCGCCTGATGATCTCGGCCTGCGGCACGTCCTATTACGCGGCGCTGGTCGGCAAGTACTGGTTCGAGAAATACGCCCGCGTCCCGGTCGAAGTCGATGTCGCCTCCGAGCTGCGCTACCGCGATCCGGTCTATGCCCCGGGCGGCGCCGCGCTCTTCATCTCGCAATCGGGCGAGACCGCCGACACGCTGGCGGCGATGCGCCATGCCAAGCAGAACGGCCAGACCACGCTGGCCATGGTCAACGTGGTCGAAAGCTCGATCGCGCGCGACGCCGACGTCGTGGTGCCGACCTTCGCCGGACCCGAGATCGGCGTCGCCTCGACCAAGGCTTTCACCTGCCAGCTCGCGGCGCTCGCCGCGCTTGCCATCGCGGCGGGGCGCGCCCGCGGCGTCCTCGACGAAGACGAGGAAAAGCGCCTGTGCGCCGCGCTGCTCGAAACCCCGCGCCACATCGTCGAGATGCTCAAGCAGGAACCGAAGATCGAGGCGCTGGGCCAGGAAGTCGCCAAGGCGCGCGACGTGCTCTATCTCGGCCGCGGCCCGAGCTTTCCCATCGCGCTGGAAGGTGCGCTGAAGCTCAAGGAAATCTCCTATGTCCACGCCGAGGGCTATGCCGCCGGCGAGATGAAGCATGGCCCCATCGCCCTGATCGACGAGAACGTGCCGGTGATCGTCATCGCGCCGCATGACGCGGTCTACGAGAAGACGATCTCCAACATGCAGGAGACGATGGCGCGCGGCGGCAAGGTGCTGCTGATTTCCGACGCGCAAGGCATCCGCCGGGCCGGCGACAAGCTGTGGCATGCGATCGAGGTGCCGGACGCCGATCCCCTGATCGCGCCGATCCTCTACGCGGTGCCGGTGCAACTCCTCGCCTATTACGCCGCCATCGCCAAGGGCACCGACGTCGACCAGCCGCGCAACCTGGCGAAAAGCGTGACGGTGGAATAGTAATTAGAACAATAAGTTATGCTGGCTTCTGGACTTATGGCCATCATATGGCTATAATTGTTCCATGACCACGCACAGCATCGCCAGCGCTAAGGACAAGCTTTCCGAGTTGATAGATCGCGCCCTGAAGGGCGAGGATATCGTGATCACGCGTCACGGCCGGCCGGTGGTGAAACTGGGCGCTATCACGGCGGCGGCGCGAACGACGGATGCGGATCTCGATTGGCTGGCGGCGCGCCGCAAGGGGCGGCGCCTCGGCAAGGAAGATGCGGGAACCCTCGTCTCTCGAATGCGGGATGAGGATTGGCGTTGAGCGTCTATCTCGACGCCAGCGTGCTTGTCGCCCTGCTCACCGACGACAGCTTCTCGACAAGGGCCGACGCCTATTTTCGCGGTCGCGGCGAAATTCTGCTGGTCAGCGATTTCGCGGCCGCCGAATTCGCCTCGGTCGTGGCGCGCAGTGTGCGCACGAAGCAGATCGATGAGACGGGGGCCCGCAGTCTGTTTGCCGACTTCGATGTTTTTCGCGCCGCAGCCGAGCGCGTGGAAACCGTTTCCGCCGACGTCCGCAGCGCGGAAGCCATTCTCAGGCGGCTCGATCTTCCGCTTCGCACACCGGACGCCTTGCACATTTCGATCTCGCGGCGCCTCGGCGCCGTGCTTGCGACCTTCGACGCCCAGATGGCGGCCAGCGCCCGCGTCTTGGGTCTGGCCTTGGCCGCTCTCTAGCTGCAGATGAGACGTCTGAGCCTGAAGGGCGCGATCGAAACCGCTTGCTTGCGCCGCAAGGCGAGATTCGCCAGCGCCTCGCCGATCGCCGGGGCGAATTTGAAGCCGTGACCGGAGAGGCCGGCGCCGATCGCGATCCGGGCATCGTCCGGATGGCGGTCAAGGATGAAGTGCTCGTCCTTCGACATCGGATACATGCAGACTTCCGAGCGGACGCGCCTTCCCAGGCCCGGCATGTATTGGCGGACCAGCGGCAGGATGGCGGCGATGTCGGCCTGGCCGATCCTGCGGCTCAGGGCCGCCGGCGACGCGATGCGTTCGACCGTGTCGTGCTCGCCCACCTTCACCTCGCCCTTGGCATTCGCCGGGAAGCCATAGAATAGCTGGTTCCGCCCGGTCGAGATCGCGAAGGGCAGGAGGCCCTTGCGGCGCATGAAGCGGCGCTGCGGATCGGCGAACCAATGCAGCACGCGCCGCTCGACCGCGGTCCACGGTGCGAGTTCCGGCACAAGCTCGCTTGCCCAGGCCCCGGTCGTGACAATCAGGCGATTCGTTTCGATTCCGCCTTTGGTAGTGAAAAGCCGGATCGTCTTGCCCGCGCGGTCGATCGCGTCGCAGCGTGCCTCGTTCAGCACCTTGGCACCCTGCGCCTTGGCGTCCCGCAGGAAGGCGGCGATGGCGCGTTCGGGGCGCAGATAGCCGCCGGCGCTGTCCGTCAGCCTCAGCCAGTCGCCGGGCAAGTCGAACCACGCCTCCATCTCGACGCCGCGCGGCAGGCTCAGGCGCCAGCGCCTGGCGGCGTCCTGCGCCCCCGTCAGGAACGGATCGTCGCGCGGCCCGGCATAGATGACACCCGTCTGTTCGAACAGCCGCGTCCCCGTTCGTTGTTCCAGTGCCCGCCACAGCAGGATCGCGCGCCGGACCAGGGGCACGTAGAAGGCGCCCTCGGAATACGCGGTGCGCAGCAGCCGCGTCTCGCCATGCGAACTGCCCAGGGCATGCGGCGGCTTGAACTGGTCGATCCCGATGGCTCGCACGCCGGCCTGCGCCAGCGCCGACAGCGCCGCCGCCCCGGCCGCGCCCAGGCCGACCACCGCTACGTCGTATCGCTCCGCCACGCCCCGCTCCCTCGCAAACATTGCCGCCGCCAGCGCCGCGAAAATGCCGGGCTGAACTTTCGCCCGTTCGTCTATAAGCTTGCCGCATGACCGCCACGGATCAAAACGCGCTCAAACGCGCCGCCGCCGCCAAGGCGCTCGACTATGTGAGCGAGGGCATGAAGCTCGGCCTCGGCACCGGCTCGACCGCGGAAGTCTTCCTCGACCTTCTGTCGCCGCGGGTGCGCGGCGGCCTCAAGCTGCTTTGCGTGCCGACCTCGGAGCGCACGGCGCAGAAGGCGCGCGCCCTCGGCTTCGCGCTCGCCTCGCTCGACGAGCTGACGCCGCTGGACCTGACGGTGGACGGCGCCGACGAGGCCGACCGCGACCTGACGCTGATCAAGGGCGGCGGCGGCGCGCTGCTGCGCGAAAAGATCGTCGCCGCGTCCTCGAAGCGGATGGTCGTGATCGCCGACGACAGCAAGCTGGTGGCGCGGCTGGGGCGCTTCGCCCTGCCGGTCGAGGTTCTGGAGTTCGGCCACAAATCCACCGCCGCGCGCCTCGCCGCCGCCGCGACGGCGCTGGGCTATGGCGACATCGCGATCACGCTGCGCCAGAAGGACGGCGCAGTGTTCAAGAGCGATTCCGGCAACCTGATCTACGACTGCGCCTTCGGGGCCATCACCTCGGCGGCGAAGCTGGCGCAGGCGATCGCCGATATCCCGGGCGTGGTCGAGCACGGTCTGTTCACCGGCATCGCGACCACCCTGATCGTCGCCCATCCCGGCGAAGTCGAGATCATTGAACGCGGAAAATGAGGGGCCAGAGGCGGCGCAGCAGCCGCGTCTGGAAATCCGGCCCGCGCCCAGGCGCAACCTTCAGCGCATAATAGCTGCAGGCCGCGTCGCCGCAGCTCAGCGTCGGCCCGCCCGGCGCGTCCGCCGCGGCACGGCCCGCCACCGGCATCCCCGCCAGCGTCCACATCATGTCGTCCATCATCTCGTAGGAGAGCACGAAATAGCCGTGGCCGAACGGATCGCCCGGCGCCCGGCTGGCGTCCACCACCTCGACGATGTTGCCAAAGCCGGCGCCCACATATTGCAGGTCCTTCATGGGCACGCGCCCGGCGCGCGGAATGCCGCCATGCACGCCTTCGGAGGTGATCAGGATCAAATCGTTGTCCGAGGCATAGATCGTCGCCCGCTTCACGCACGGCCCGCTGTGCCGCAGCAGGTGGCCGAAATCGTCATTGTCGTGCTCGGCGCTCACGTCCGGCGCCACCAGCAGCAGCTCGTTCGCCATTGGGCGGGCGCGGCGGCCGCACAGCGCCGCCAGCGCGGTCAGCGTCACGCGTGTCCCCATGCTGTGCGCGACGACGTTCACTTTGAGCCCGGTTGCGCCCAGCGCCCGCAGCATGTCGATCAGCACCGGAACGGCATAGCCGCTGCGCTCGATGTCGGCGGCATAGCGGTCGAACTTGCCCTCGCTGCTCCAGCTGAACAGCGCGCTGACGCAGCCCCATTGCGTGTCGGTGGCAAGCTGGCCGCTGCGCATCAGGGCGCTCTGGAACGTCATGTTGTAGCCGTGGACGAAGAGCAGCACGCTGTCGCAATGCCGTTCCCTGGCGGCGTCGGCGACCGTCCGGGCGAAGGCCTCCATGTCCTGCTTGTCGTCGCAGGCGATGGTTCTGGGCTTGTCGGCCTTGGCCCAGCGCGGCATCGCGCGCGGCATGAAGGCGGTGGGGATCGAGAGATCGGCAACGCCGCAATGGGTGGCGGAGCTCCAGTGCAGGCCGTAGCCCAGCGCGCTGTCGTCGGCCTCGCGGTCGGTCGCGAAGATCACCGTCTGCGGCGTCGCGGCGTTGTCGGGCCGGCCCCAGACCGAGCGGATGTCGTCATGCCGCAGGGAATCGGACAGCGTGCAGCCCGCCAGCGCCAGGCCGGCGCATAGCAGGGCTGCGGCGCGCAGGCATGTCCGGCCCTGTTGCATGCTAGGTTGTGCCCCACATAGAAGGGGGCGGAACGCGTCCCGCCCGAACGGAAGATATCATGGCACAATACGACTACGACCTCTTTGTCATCGGCGGCGGCTCGGGCGGCGTGCGCGCCAGCCGCATGGCGGCCCTGGCCGGCGCCCGCGTCGCGCTGGCCGAGGAATGGCGCATGGGCGGGACCTGCGTCATCCGGGGCTGCATCCCCAAGAAGCTGTTCGTCTATGCCAGCCATTTCCGCGAGGATTTCGAGGATTCCGCCGCCTATGGCTGGACGATCGGCGAGCCGAAATTCGACTGGGCGACCTTGATCGCCAACAAGGACAAGGAGATCGCGCGGCTCGAAGGGCTCTACACCAAGAACGTCAAGGCCGCTGGCGTCACCATCTTCCAGGACCGCGCCGTGTTCGAGGACCCCCACACCCTGCGCCTGCTCAACGAAGACCGCACGGTCACCGCGGGCAAGATACTGATCGCCACCGGCAACCGCCCGACCCGCGAGCTCGGCACCAGTCACATCATCCCCGGCGGCAATTTGTGCATCACCTCGAACGAGGCGTTTCACCTGGACAAGCTGCCGCCACGCATCCTGATCGCCGGCGGCGGCTATATCGCGCTGGAGTTCGCCCACATCTTCCACGGCCTCGGCTCCAAGGTGTCGCTGCTCTATCGCGGCGAGAAGGTGCTACGCGGCTTCGACGAGGACATCCGCGACGCCCTGCACGAGAACATGGACAAGATCGGGCTGCATGTCTCGACCGGCTGCGAGTTCACCAAGATCGAGAAGCGCGGCGACTGCCTGCACGCCGAGACCAACAAGGGCGATGTCATCGAGTGCGACGAGATCATGCTGGCCATCGGCCGCGCCCCCAACACCGAGGCGCTGCATGTCGAGAAGGCCGGCGTCGAGCTCGGCCGCAGGGGCGAGGTCGTGGTCGACCGCTTCTCGCGCACCAGCGCCGAGCACATCTATGCCATCGGCGACGTCACCGACCGCGTCCAGCTCACCCCGGTCGCGATTCACGAGGCGATGTGCTTCGTGAAGACCGCGTTCCAGGACACCCCGACGCCGGCCGACCACGAGAACATCGCGACCGCCGTCTTCACGACGCCCGAGATCGGCGTCGTCGGCATGACCGAGATGAAGGCGCTTGGCCTCGGCCACAGCATCGACGTCTACAAGTCGGTCTTTCGGCCCTTGAAGCACACGCTGAGCGGCCGCGAGGCGCGCACCACCTTCAAGCTGGTCGTGGATTCGAAGACCGACAAGGTGCTGGGCTGCCACATCTTTGGCGATCACGCGGCCGAGATCGTCCAGATCGTCGGCGTCTGCCTGAAGATGGGCGCGACCAAGGCGCAGTTCGACTCGACGATAGCCCTGCACCCGACCGCGGCGGAGGAACTTGTGACGATGCGGACGAAGAGCTACTCGAAGGAGCCGGCGTAAGAGTCGATTCGCAAAACACCCTTGTCATCCCCGGCGAGCGCGCCCTTCGCGCGCGAGGGAAGGGGACCCAGGTGTCAAATACATTGACGATCTTGCAATTCGCGCAAGGAATTCAGACCGTCCCCATCATGACCACCTGGGTCCCCTTCCCTCGCTGCGCTTCGCTCCGCTCGCCGGGGATGACAACAGTGTTTTGTTTGCTTGCGTTGATGTTTTCGTTCACGTCCACCACCGCTGCCGCACCGCCATCCCCCTGCGCGTACCTCGCCGCCCAGCTCGACGCCGCGCCGCCCGGCCCTGTCTTCCTCGTCAGCTACCCGACCGCCGGTCCAGGTCCGCTGAAAGACGTCGCGTTTCTCTACGACAACGCCGCCGCCGCCGTCGCGCTGGTCGGCTGCGGCCAGATCCCAAAGGCCCGCCGCGTCGGCGACGCGATCCTCGTCGCGCTCGGCCATGATCGCTATTGGCGCGACGGCCGCCTGCGCGACGCCTATCTTGCGGGCGCGGTCCAAAAGCCGGTCAAGCTCTCCGGCTGGTGGGACAACCGCCAGAACCGCTGGCTCGAGGACGGCTATCAGACCGCCAGCGATACCGGCAACATGGCCTGGGCGATGCTGGCGCTTCTGGCGCTGGATCGTTCAAGCAACGATCCGCGCTATCGCGCCGGCGCGGCGCGTATCGGCGCCTGGGTGGAGCGCTGGCGCGACGGCCGCGGCGCCGGCGGCTTCACCGGCGGCACGTTCGGCGGCGAGCCGTCGCCCGCCGCGCTTACCTGGAAATCGACCGAGCACAACGCCGATCTCGTCGCCGCCTTCGCCGCGCTGGCGCACACCACCGGCGACGCGCATTGGCTTGGGCCGGCGCGCGCGGCCGAAGCACTTGTGCGCGCGATGTGGAGGCCTGCCTGCCGCTGCTTCGCCGTCGGTACCGGCCTGGACGGCGTGACGTCGAACCCGATGCTCGCGCTCGATGCGTAGATTTGGCCGCTGCTTGCGCTCGGCGGCACGCAACCCTACGCCGCCGTTCTTGCGACGCTGCCGCAACGGTTCGGCGCGTCCGGCGGCTTCGCCTATGGCGAGGCGCGCGACGGAATTTGGACCGAAGGCACCGCCCAGGCCGCTTTGCTGCTGGCTCTGCTCGGCCGTGGCGCCGAGGCGGCGGCCCTGAACAAGGTCGTTGCGTCCATGCGCGCGCCGGGCGGCAGCTACGACGCGGCGGGCACGGCGGCCCTGCCGACGGGTTTCATGCAGGACAGCGACCCGACTAAGCCACGCGCTTATTTCCGCATCCCGGCGCTCGCCGCCGCCGCCTGGGCCGCGCTTGCCGAGCGGCGTTTCAATCCGTTCACGGGAACGCGCGCGCTCCCCCGCTAAATCTGAACCTTGCGCCCTTCCCAGAACGGCTTCCTCACCTCGCCGCGCTTGATCTTGCCCGCCGCGCTGCGCGGCAGTTCGGCGACGAAGTCGATCGAGCGCGGCACCTTGAAGCCCGCCAGCCGCGGCCGCACGAAGTCGATGATCTCCTTCTTCAGCGTCTCGCTCGGCGCCACTCCCTGTTTGAGCATCACTACGCTCTTGACCTCTTCGCCCCATTCCTTGTTGGGCACGCCGATGGTGCAGACGTCCTCGACCGCCGGATGCTTGACGATCTCGTTGTCGATCTCCTGCGGATAGATGTTCACCCCGCCCGAGATGATGATCTCTGCCGAGCGCCCGGTGAGGAACAGGTAGTCGTCCGCGTCGAAATAGCCGATGTCGCCAAGCGTGAAGAAATCGCCGCGATGCGATGCCGCCGTCTTCTTCTCGTCCTTGTAGTACTGGAACGGGTTGAGCTTCTGCGCCTCGTGATAGATCAGCCCGGCCTGGCCATTGGGCAGCTCGTTGCCGTCCTCATCCATGATCTTGACGCGCGTCAGGGCGGGGCGCTTGCCGACGCTGCCGGGCTTTTGCAGCCATTCCTCAGCCCGGATGTAGAATCCCGCGCCGCCTTCCGAGCCGGCGTAGTACTCGAACAGGATCGGCCCCAGCCACGCCATCATCGCGCGCTTGACCTCGGGCGGGCAGGGCGCCGCGCCGTGGATGATCATCTTCAGGCTCGACAGGTCGTACTTGTCCTTCATCGCCAGCGGCGCCGCCAGCAGGCGCTGCATCATGATCGGCACCAGATGGGCATGCGTCACGCGCCGCGTCTGGATGGTGCGCAGGACCTCCTCGGTGTCCCAGCGCTCGCCGAGGAACGCGATCGGCACGCCACTCGCCTGCGGGATCGCGATGTCGAAGGCGAGCGGCGCGGCGTGATAGCCCGGTCCGGCGCACATCTGCACGTCGGTATCGGGATCGTAATTGGCGTTGGTGCCTTCGAATTGCGGCGGCGTCGCGACGCCGTGCGGCCGGTGCACGCCCTTGGGCCGCCCCGTCGTGCCCGAGGTGTAGAGCATCTGGCTGCCCATTTGCGGATCGGGGATGTCGCGCGCGTCGACTCCCTCCATCGCGCTTTCGTAATCCTCGAAGCCGTCGGCCAGTCCGCCGACCGACAATTTCAGTCCGATGCCCGGCGCCTGCTTCACCGCTTCGCGCAAGGTGTCGAACTTGGTCTCGGCGACCAACACCCGCGCCTCGCAGTCGTTCAGGATATAGGCGATCTCGTCGGCCGCGAGATGCCAGTTCACCGGCGTGACGCGCAGGCCCGCGCGCCGCGTCGCGTTCAGCGTCTCGATGAACTCGGCGCGGTTGGTGCAGAACAGCGCCACGGAATCGCCGGGCCGGAGCCCCGTGCCGCGCAGCACCCGCGCCAGGCGGTTCGAGTTGGCGTTGATCTTGGCGTAACTGTGCGCGCCGAAGCGGTCCCACACCGCGGTCGCCTCGGGTTTCACCTGGGCCCAGAAGGCGCTGACCATGCCGGCGGCGGCGTAGGCCAGCAACGGTTCCAGGAATTTGGGATCGGCGGTGTTCATCCTGTCTCCCGCCGCGCAGCGCTGCGGCGGCTCGTGATCGGTGTCCGGGGTTTAAGCTACTGAATGGGCGGCGCGAAAACGAGAGGCTTCGCCCCGCGAAAGCAGGCGGCACCGGCCGCAACATAGTTAGCGCTCCGCGCCGATTGCACGGCGCGGCCTTCGAACGCTAGGCTTGCGCCATCGCATGGGGGATGCGGGATGCGCAATCGGGTGGCGATGATCGTGACGGCGGGCCTTCTGGCCTGCGCGCCGGTCCGCGCCGACGACACGGCGCCCGTCGCCCCCGTGTCCGAGACGGCGCCGGTCGACACGCCGACTGCCGCTCCCCCGGCCGCGGCGCCCGACGCTGCCGCGCCCGCTCCTGTGATGCCTCCTCCCGTACCGGCGCCGCCCGTGGTCGCACAGGCCGCACCGCCCGGCGAAGACGCTCCCGCGCCGCTCGATGACGTCGCTTTCGATGCCGCGTTCTTGTGTCCCGAGACCCTAGCCGGTGCCGACAGCCGGATAGAGGAACTCGCGCGCTATTTCGCCTGGGCCAAGCTGCGCCATCCCGACTGGAATTTCCGCAAGCGGCTGGACGTGCGCTACGGCCTGCTCCGCCGCCATGCCTGCGCCATCACCCTGGCGCAGATGGCGTCCAGCGCCCGTCCGGCCTTCGGGCGCTAAGGGCCGTTCACCAGCCCGTGTGCTGCCGCTGGCAAAGCGGCGCGCCTTACCATATATCCACAGGCCCAAATTGGAGGTTTCGAGCGTGGCCCAGCCCTGGACCCCGCAAAGCTGGCGTTCCAAGCCCATCCGTCAGGTCCCGGCCTATCCGGACCAGGCGGCGCTGGAGACCGTCGAGGCGCGCCTGAAGACCCACCCGCCGCTGATCTTCGCGGGCGAGGCGCGCAACCTGCTGGCCGGGCTCGGCCAGGTGTCGCAAGGCAAGGCGTTCCTGCTCCAGGGCGGCGACTGCGCCGAGAGTTTCGCCGAGTTCACCGCCAACAACATCCGCGACACATTCTGCGTCTTCCTGGCGATGGCGACGGTCCTGACCTTCGCCGCCGGCCTGCCGGTGGTGAAGATCGGCCGCATCGCCGGCCAGTTCGCCAAGCCGCGCTCCGACGATTTCGAGACCCAGAACGGCGTCACGCTGCCTTCCTATCGCGGCGACAACATCAACGGCGGCGAGTTCACGGCAGAGGCGCGGACCCCCGATCCCGAGCGCATGATGCGCGCCTACTACCAGGCCGCTGCCACGGCGAACCTGGTGCGCGCGTTTGCGACCGGCGGCTATGCCGACCTGTCGCGCGCGCGCCATTGGAACCTCGACCATCACCATCCCGATCTGGGGCAGCGCTACAACGAGGTGGTCGACAAGATCGACCAGGGTGTCGGCTTCATGCGCACCTTCTCGCTGGAGAGCGCGGTGCGCCAGCAGACCAGCCGCGTCGACTTCTATTTCAGCCACGAGGCGCTGCTGCTGCCTTACGAGGAAGCGCTGACGCGGCAGGACTCTATCACCGGCAGCCACTACGCCACCAGCGGCCACATGATCTGGATCGGCGACCGCACGCGCCAGCCCGACGGCGCCCATGTCGAGTTCTGCCGCGGCGTGAAGAATCCGATCGGCCTCAAATGCGGCCCGAGCCTGTCGGAGGACGAGCTGCTCAAGCTGCTCGCCATCCTCAACCCGGACAACGTGCCCGGCCGCGTCACGCTGATCGCGCGCAACGGTTCGGACAAGATCGCCGCTTCGCTGCCCAGGCTGATCCGCGCCGTCAAGCGCGAGGGCGCCAATGTCGTGTGGTCCTGCGACCCGATGCACGGCAACACGATCAAGCTGCAATCCGGCTACAAGACGCGCCCGGTCGAGCGCGTGCTCGACGAGTTGCGCGCCTTCTTCGCCATCCATCGCGCCGAAGGCACCTACCCCGGCGGCATCCATCTCGAGATGACCGGCCAGGACGTCACCGAATGCCTCGGCGGTGCCCAGGCGCTCAAGGAGATCGACCTCTACGACCGCTACACCACCGCCTGCGATCCGCGCCTCAACGCCAGCCAGGCGCTGGAGATCGCTTTCCTGATCGCCGACACCATCCGCGACGAGCGCCTGAAAAGCGAACGCATCGCGGCGTCCGCCTGACGCCATTTCCACAAGGGAGCATTGATCGATGGGCGTGGCGCGGCTTCTCGCCAAGGGATGGGTCGTGTTTTGCCTGTTCGCGGGCGCCCATGCCCTCAACCTCGCCTTGGCGCGCGGCGAGATGCCGGTGGAGGCGGTGCAGACGGTCGGGATCTGCGTCGCCTTGTTTGCCGCCATGGGATTGCTGTTCGTCGGCGGCTTCGGCGCCTCGTCGGGGGCCGGATCGTTTCTGGCGCGGCTCAGGCCGCGTCATTTCATGCCCGGCTTCAACGAGATGGTGTTCGTCGTCTTCGTGGCCCTCAGCCTGCTGGTCCAGATCGCGGTGGCGCCCGCCACCATCGGCGGCCCGGTCGCGACCGCGATCCAGAACGCGATGGACAAGGTGGTCCCCGGCCAGCATGCGCTCGCCGCGGCGCTCGGCGCCCACGGCCTGGACGGCGGCCGGCTGTTCGCCAGTGCCTTCGCCTGGCTGCTCGCGATCATCTACGTCGCCTCGGCCGTATCGCGCATCGGGCTTGCCGCCGGCCTCATCCGGCTGGAGCGCGCCCTGCGTCCCAGTCCCTTCGGTCCGACCCTGCTCGCCGCGCTTTACGGCCTGGTCGCGATCGTCGGCATCCAGCTTTTCTATGTCGGCTCGGTCTATCCCTGGCTCGATGTCGCCGCCTTCACCGACATCACCGGCGCGCTGCTGATCGGCCTTGTCCCGTTGCTCCTCGCCTATCTCATCGTCGCGGCGCTTGCGATGCTGAAGGCGAGCGGGCCGGCGAAGTAGGGCCGTTCAAACCGCCTTGTCCGGCCCGACGCGCACCAGCATCTTGCCCAGGTTCTCGCCCTTGAAGAGGCCGATGAAGGCCGCCGGCGCATTGGCGATGCCGTCGACGATCGTCTCGTGCCACTGCATCTTGCCCTCGGCCGCCCATTTCGCCATGTCGCGGTGGAAGTCGGCCAGCATGTCGTAATGGGTCGGCACGATGAACCCCCTCACCGTCAGTTGCAGCCCGATGATGAGCGCCAGGTTGTTCGGCCCCGGCGGCAGTTCGGTCGCGTTGTACATGTCGATCATGCCGCAGAACGGGACACGCCCGAACGGCCGCATCTTGTTCAGCGCCGCCTGCAGATGGGCGCCGCCGACATTCTCGAAATAGACGTCGATCCCTTCGGGGAAGGCGGCCGCGACCGCGGCGTCGAGATCGCCGCAGGTCTTGTAGTTGATCGTCCGGTCGACGCCGAGCCCTTTGAGATAGGCCGCCTTCGCGTCCGATCCCACCGAGCCCACGACATAGCAGCCCTTGGCCTTGGCGATCTGGCAGACGATGGAGCCGACGGCGCCGGCCGCCGCCGACACGAACACGCGCTCGCCGTCCTTCAGCGCGCCGATCCGCAGCAGGCCGGCATAGGCGGTCAATCCCGGCATGCCCAGCGCCCCAAGATAGGATTGGATACTCGTTCCCGGCGCGGGCGTGAGCTTCTGGATGTCGCCGCCGCTGGAGACGAACCTTTCGCGCCAGCCGTAATTGCTCTGCACCAAATCGCCGACCTGGAACGCGGTATTGCCGTTGGACGCCACCACCTGGCCGATGGCGCCGCCTTGCAGCGTCTCGCCGATCTGGAACGGCGGGACATAGCTTTCGCGGTCCATCATCCGCCCGCGCATGTAAGGATCGACGGTGATGTAGCTGTTGCGGACCAGGACCTCGCCGGAGCCCGGGGTCGGCACCGCCGTCTCGGCCAGTTCGAAATTGTCCGGGGTCGGCAGCCCGACCGGGCGGCTTTTCAGGCGGATTTCGTGGTTTTTCTGGTTGTCCATGGTCGGCTCCTTAAGGCTGAAAATCGAGGGATTTCGCGATCCTTGAGCCTATCAGGGGCAGGGCGTAACAAGGCGAAACATTTTATGAGTCGCCCTGGCCCCCGCCGGCTGACCTTATGTCACTGAAATCCCGGCGAGATTCCCTTTGTCCCCGTTCCGCCTGCGTCCCAAGGGCATGCTTAAGGCCGCCGTCATCGGCGCTGGCGCGTTCGGCCGCCATCACGCTTCCAAATATCGCCACATCGACGGCGTGGAGCTGGCCGCGATCGCAGACCCTTCCGCCGAAGTGCGCAAGGCCTCGCTCACCACCCATGGCGTTCCGGCGGTCGCCGACTGGCGCGAACTGCTCGGCGCCGTCGATCTCGTCAGCGTCTGCACTCCGGCCCAGACCCATGCCGAGATCGTGCGCGCCTTCCTGAACGCCGGCGCCCATGTCCTGGTCGAAAAGCCCATCGCCACTTCGGTCGACGAAGCCGACGCGCTGATCGCGCTCGCCGCCGACACGAACCTCGTGCTAACCGTCGGGCATCAGGAACGTTTCGTCTTCGCCGGCACCGGGCTGCTCCATCACAAGGAAGTCCCTCTCGAGATTTCCTGCTGGCGCATGGGTCCGTGGACCGGACGCAGCGCCGACGTCTCGGTCGTGCTCGACCTCATGATCCACGACCTCGACCTGGTGCATCAGCTGGTACCGTCCGCCGTTACCCATGTCGACGCCCGCGCCAAGGCGCTGCACAGCGTCCTCGCCGACGAGGTCGCGGCCCAGCTCACCTTCGCCAACGGCACGGTCGCGCATCTGGAGACCAGCCGTATCTCCGACGCCCGCCGCCGCGGCATGCGCGCCGAGTATCGCGACGGCGTGATCGAGATCGATTTCGTGAGCCGCCGCATCCGCAACACCACGCCGCGTCCGCTGAAAGCCCTCGAACTCGGCGACCCGCTCGGCGAGTCCGTCATGTCCTTCGTCCGCGCCGTGCGCGACGGCGAAACCACGCTGGTCCGTCCGGAGGAGGCGCGTCTCGCCCTCCACACCGCGCTGGCGATCGACGACGCCGCCGACCGCGCCGCGTCTCCCGCCGGTTACGCCGAGACCGTGGCGGCGGCGCGCTAAAATTCTCCTTATTTCGGTGCCACGCTCCGCCATCCGCCGGAGTCGCCCCGCATGATCCGTATCGCTGCCGTTGTTTCGCTTCTCCTGGCCGTGATGCCGGCGCTCGCCGAGGACGACACCCTCAGCAGCGGCGTGGTCATCGATTCCGGCCGCCTGGGCGTCATGATGGAGCAAAGCCGCGCCCTGATCCCGCAGATCGAGGCGCCCCCAGTGCCCACGCAGCCGGAGACCGCGGAACAGCGCCGCGCCTGGATCTACGACAACCTTGTCTCCGCCGTGCTCGAATACAATGCGCTGTCGCAGCGGGCCTGCCGCAACGGCATCGTCGATCGCGAATTCTGCAAGGGGCCGTTCCAGCCGGCCTGGCTCACCCGGCCGCGCGACTACAGCTATGCCCGGCTGCGCGCGATGACCGACGAGGCGAGCGGACGCTTGATGCCGTTCTGGGCCGCGCTGTGCGACAAGGCGCCCAAACCGTCCGATGGCGGATATGTCTGCCCGATGGAATGAGCGCTACGGCTCGACCAGTTCCTTGGTGAAGGTCGCGACGCAGGCGTCGGCCGCCTTGGACAGCCTGTCCTTCAGCCACGCCGCGTCGTTCTCCACCACCCGGGTGTCGTTGGGCGGGTTTTCGTCGTCCGCGGTGGTGAAATAACAGGTCGATTTGCGGATCGCCTTGCCGGTGACCGCATCGATCAGGCGCGCGCGGGCGCCGTATTGCAGCTTGTAATGTCCCCAGTCGAACGGGAAATAGCCCACCATCCATTGGCGCGTCTCGACGTCGAGAACCAGGCCGCTGTGGTTCGCCAGCTTGGCGAGGTCGTCGGTGTCGTTGCTGTTCCAGCCGGGCGCAGCGACGGTGCTGCCGGTCTGGTACTTCGCCGCCACCAGCGGCGTCAGCGCCGCCGAGATCGCGATGGCGGCGTCGGTCACGCCATAGGCCCGGACGATCTTGTCGCCTTCGCCGAGCGTCATCAGGGCGCCGAGCACGCCCAGCGCGGCGGCGCCCGCCGACGTCTTCGTCATGCTCGGCATGACATAGGTCACCGAGGTCAGCGTCGCGCCCTGGTAAGGACCCGCCGGCGCGGCAGGTGGCGGGACGGGCGCCGGCTCGGCCGGTGTCGTCTCAGCCGGTGCTGTCGCTGACGCCGGCGGCGCGGCGGGCGGCACAGCCTCGCCCGGCGTAGCGGTCACCGCCGGGGGCGGCGTGGCCGCTTCCTCCGCCTGCGCGCCTGCCCAGGCCAACGCCGCAACGGCGAAGGCCAGATATTTGAACCCCTTCATGCCATCCCCCCCGTATTCGCAAACGTCATGCGCGGTTTGCGGAATCAAAGTTTTGCACGGCCCCAAAGAGAACGCTACACAACACGCATGACAGACCGTTTCCGCATCGCGCTGGCCCAGCTCAATCCTGTGATGGGCGACATCCACGGCAACCTGACCCGGGCCCGCGCCGCGCGGGCCGAGGCCGCCAAGCAAGGCGCCGACCTCATCCTGTTCCCCGAGCTCTACATCGTCGGCTATCCGCCCGAAGACCTCGTGCTCAAGCCTGCGCTGCAGTCCGATGCAATGCAGGCGGTCGAGAAATTCGCTCTGGACACCGCCGACGGCGGCCCCGCCGTGCTCGTCGGCGCGCCCTGGATCCAGGACGACAAGCTCTACAACGCCTGCCTGCTGCTCGACGGCGGCAAGATCGCGGCCAAGACCTTCAAGGTCGACCTGCCCAACTATGGCGTGTTCGACGAGAAGCGCGTCTTCGCGCCCGGTCCGATGCCGGGACCGTTCAACATCCGCGGCGTGCGCATCGGGGTGCCGATTTGCGAGGACATCTGGACGCCCGACGTCGTCGAGTGCCTGGCCGAAACCGGCGGCGAGATTCTGCTCGTTCCCAACGGCTCCCCCTTCGAGGCCGGCAAGGAAGACGTCCGCCTCAACCTGATCGCGGCGCGCGTCACCGAGGCCAAGCTGCCGCTGGTCTATCTCAACCAGGTCGGCGGCCAGGACGAGCTGGTGTTCGACGGCACCTCGATCGTGGCGAACGCGGATTGCTCGATCCCGGTCTCGTTGCCGGCGTGGGAAGAAGCGCTGGTCGTCACCGAATGGACGCGTCAGCGGGGCACCTGGGTTTGCGCCCCCGGCCCCCGCGCCCCGGCGGAGGAGCGCTCGCATTCGGTCTATCACGCCATGATGCTGGGCTTGCGCGACTATGTGAACAAGAACCGTTTCCCGGGCGTCGTGCTCGGCATGTCGGGCGGCATCGACAGCGCGCTCAGCGCCGCTGTCGCGGTCGACGCGCTGGGCAAGGACCGCGTGCGCTGCGTGATGCTGCCGAGCAAATACACCTCGGGCGACAGCCTCTACGACGCCGCCGAATGCTCCGCGCTGCTCGGCGTGCATTACGACACCGTCGCCATCGAAGACGTCGTCGAGTCGTTCGGCAAGGCGCTCGCGCCCACCTTCGCCGGCAAGCGCGTCGACACCACGGAAGAGAACATCCAGTCGCGCGCCCGCGGCGTCATCCTGATGGCGATCTCCAACAAGTTCGGGCCCATGGTGCTGACCACCGGCAACAAGAGCGAGATGAGCGTCGGCTACGCCACGCTCTATGGCGACATGTGTGGCGGCTACAACGTGCTCAAGGACGTCTACAAGATGGAGGTCTTCCGCCTCGCCCACTGGCGCAACCGGTGCCAGCCGCGCCACGGCCTCGGGCCTGCCGGCCGCGTCATCCCCGAGCGCATCATCACCAAACCGCCGAGCGCCGAGCTGCGCGACAACCAGAAGGACGAGGATTCGCTGCCGCCCTACGAGATCCTGGACGGCATCCTCGAATGCCTGGTCGAAAACGAGATGACGTTCGAGGCCACCTGTGCCCGGGGCTACCATCCGGCGACGGTCAAGCGCATCGAGCAGCTTCTCTATGTCAGCGAATACAAGCGCCGCCAGGCGCCGCCTGGCGTCAAGATCAGCGCGCGGAATTTCGGGCGCGACCGGCGCTATCCGATCACCAACGCGTTCCGCGATGCGCGGGACTGACCATGCTCGCAACTAAAACACCGTTGTCATCCCCGGCGAGCGAAGCGAGGGAAGGGGACCCAGGATTGGCAGAGCCTCAGGCGCACGCAGGCCTGGGTCCCCTTCCCTCGCGCGCGAAGGGCGCTCTCGCCGGGGATGACAAGTTTGATTTGGTTGGGAAGATATGAGTCTCCCCATCACCCGCTTCGCGCCGTCCCCCACCGGCTATCTCCAGGTCGGCAATGGCCGCGCCGCCGTGCTCAACGCGCTGTTCGCGAAGAAGACCGGCGGCAAGTTCATGCTGCGGATCGACGATACCGACGACACGCGCTCGACCAAGGAATACGAAGCCGCGATCGTCGAAGACATGGCCTGGCTCGGCCTCGAACACGACATCTTCGCGCGCCAGTCGGACCGCGTGACGCTGTACCAGCGGGCCGCCGAGAAATTGAAGGCCACCGGCCGCCTCTATCCCGCCTACGAGACCGCTGAGGAGCTCGACCGCCGCCGCAAGCGCCAGATGGCGGCGCACAAGCCGCCGGTCTACGACCGCGCCGCACTCGCGCTTACGGATGCCGACCGCGCCAAACTGGAAGAGCAGGGCCGCAAGCCGCATTGGCGCTTCAAGCTCAGCCACGCTCACGTCAAATGGACCGACGCGATCCGCGGCCCCGTCGAGATCGACACCGCCACGCTGTCCGATCCGGTCCTGATCCGCGAGGATGGCCGCTTCCTCTACACCCTGCCGTCGGTGGTCGACGACATCGACTTCGCGGTCACCCACATCATCCGGGGCGAAGACCACGTCACCAACAGCGCGCCGCAGATCGAGATCTTCGAAGCGCTGGGCGCCGCTGCGCCCGCCTTCGCGCACTATCCGCTCTTCATCACCGCCGGCGGCGAGGTGTTGTCGAAGCGCCTCGGCTCGCTCTCGCTTCGCGCCATGCGCGCGGACGGCATCGAGCCGCTGGCGCTCGCTTCCTATCTCGCCAAGATCGGCACGTCCGACGCGGTCGAGCCGCGCCTGTCGCTGGCCGCGCTCGCGGGTGAATTCGCGCTCGACAAGATCGCCCGCGCGCCGGCGCATTTCGACACAACCGAGCTCGCGGCGCTCAACGGCAAGCTCCTGCACTTTCTGCCCTACGAGGCCGTGGCGGCGCGCCTCGTCGCGCGCGACATCACCGGCGGCGCGGCGTTCTGGGACGCGGTGCGGCCCAACCTCAGCACTTTTGATCAGGTCGCCGACTGGTGGGCGGTCGTGGTCGGCCCGGTGACTCCGTCGCTCGAAGACCCCGCGCTGGCCGCCGCGGCGGCGGGACTGCTCCCGTCCGAACCCTGGGACGAGACGACCTGGAATACGTTGGCCAAGGCGGTTTCCGCTGCCACCGGCGCCAAGGGCCGCGCCCTGTTCCACCCGCTGCGCCTGGCGCTGACGGGGCGGGGTGATGGACCGGAGCTGAAAAAGCTGCTACCCCTCATCGGGCCCGCGAGAGCCCTCGCGCGCCTCAAAGGGGAAACGGCGTGACTAGGTTCCGCCAGATTTGTCTGAAGATTATTTGCGGCTAAGCCGCAAATGAGCCCCCGTGCCTAAACCCCATCGTTAAAACCCAGTTGTCATGGCCCGCGAATGCGGGCCACCCAGGTGACGTCTTCGACATTCTCGCAAGGTTCGCGAGATTCAAATTCGGGACATGACCCTGAGGCGCACCAGCTAGGTGGCCCGCATTCGCGGGCCATGACAGCCGGGGCAGGGGTCCGAAATTCCGCCAAATCACTGTATGAGTACGCCCATGACCATCCGCCTCTACAACACGCTGACCAAGACCAAGGAGGACTTCGCGCCCATCGATCCGGCGAATGTGCGGATGTATGTCTGCGGCCCGACGGTCTACGACTTCGCGCATATCGGCAACGCCCGCCCGGCCATCGTGTTCGACGTGCTGTTCCGCCTGCTGCGCCACACTTACGGCGCCGGCCATGTCACCTATGTCCGCAACATCACGGACATCGACGACAAGATCAACGCCCGCGCCGCCGAGCGCGCGGTGGGGCGCAACCTGCCGATCCTCGACGTCCTGCGCGAGATCACCGAAGCGACCTATGGCGTCTACCGCGAAGACGTGTTGGCGCTGGGCTGCCTCGAACCCACCCATATGCCGCGCGCCACCCAATATGTGACGCCGATGATCGCGATGACGCAGGCGCTGATCGCCGCCGACTACGCCTATCCGGCGCAAGGCCATGTCCTGTTCCGCGTCAAGCGCAAGGCCGATTACGGCAAGCTGGCGCGCCGCAGCCTCGACGACATGATCGCCGGGGCCCGCATCGACGTTGCGCCCTACAAGGAAGACCCGATGGACTTCGTCTTGTGGAAGCCATCGGACCCCGAGCAGCCGGGCTGGGATTCGCCCTGGGGCTATGGCCGCCCCGGCTGGCATCTCGAATGCTCGGCGATGATCGAGGCGACGATGGGCGAGACCATCGACATCCATGGCGGCGGCATCGACCTCGTCTTCCCGCATCACGAGAACGAGATCGCGCAAAGCGAAGGCGCCCATCACGGCCACGCGCTGGCGAATGTGTGGATGCACAATGGCTTCCTCAACGTCGAGGGCGAGAAGATGTCGAAGAGCCTCGGCAACTTCGTCACCATCAACGAGCTGTTGAAGGACTGGCCAGGCGAAGTGCTACGCTTCAACATGCTGCGCACCCAGTATCGCCAGCCGATGGACTGGACTGTCGCGGGCATGAACGAAAGCTGGAAGACGCTGGAGAAGTGGTATGCGGTGACCGAGCCGCTGGCCGATCCGCCAGTAGGCGCCGCCTTCCTCGAAGCGCTGTCCGACGATCTCAACACCCCGGCCGCGATCGCGGCGCTGCACCAGGCGCCTGACCACGAGCTCGCCGGCGGCCTCGGCCTGCTCGGCTTCTCCAACGTGCAGATGAACCTAGCCGCGAAGAAGGCGGTCGACGACACCGCCATCGCCCAGGCCATCGCGGCCCGCAAGGCGGCGCGGGCGCGCAAGGATTTCAGGGAGTCGGACCGCATCCGCGACGACCTCCTGGCCCAGGGCATTGTGCTCAAGGACGGCCCGCAAGGCACGACCTGGGAGATCAAACGGTGAGCCGGGAACGCCTCTATATCTTCGACACCACCTTGCGCGACGGGGCGCAGACCCAGGGCGTCGACTTCTCGGTCGAGGACAAGCGCCAGATCGCGCTCGCGCTCGACGGCCTCGGCGTCGACTATGTCGAAGGCGGCTGGCCGGGCGCCAACCCGACCGACACCGCCTTCTTCGCCGAGCGTCCGCCCCTGACCCAGGCCCGCTTCACCGCTTTCGGCATGACCAAGCGCGCCGGCCGCAGCGCCGCCAACGATCCCGGCCTCAGCCAGGTGCTGGACGCCAAGGCCGACGCCGCGTGCCTGGTCGGCAAGACCTGGGATTTCCATGTCGACGTCGCACTGGAAATCCCGCGCGGTGAAAACGTCGAAGGCATCGCCGAATCCATCGCCGCGGTGGTGGCGAAAAAGCGCGAAGCGCTGTTCGACGCCGAGCATTTCTTCGACGGCTACAAAGCCAATCCGGATTACGCCCTGCAATGCATCAAGGCGGCACACGATGCCGGCGCGCGCTGGCTGGTGCTGTGCGACACCAATGGCGGCACGCTGCCGGAGGACGTCTATCGCATCGTCTCGGAGGTGAAGGCGAAGTTGCCGGCCGCGGCGCTCGGCATCCATGCCCACAACGACACGGAGCAGGCGGTCGCGGTCTCGCTCGCGGCGCTGCGCGGCGGGGCGCGGCAGATCCAAGGCACGCTCAACGGCCTGGGCGAGCGCTGCGGCAACGCCAATCTCTGTGCCCTGCTGCCGACGCTGCTGCTCAAGGAGCCCTACGCGTCGCAATTCGAGACGGGGGTGTCGAAAGCGCAGCTCGCGCAGCTCACCCGCGTCTCGCGTCTGCTGGACGAGATCCTCAACCGCGCCCCCAACCGCCACGCCGCCTATGTCGGACCGTCGGCTTTTGCGCATAAGGGCGGGCTGCACTCGTCGGCCGTCGCGAAAGACCCGCGCACTTACGAACACATCGCGCCGGAAGCCGTGGGCAATGCGCGCAAGATACTGGTCTCCGACCAGGCGGGGCGCTCCAACCTGCTGGCGCGCCTCTCCGAGGCCGGCATCGATCTCGATGCCAAGGACCCGCGCATCAGTCGCCTGCTCGAAGACATCAAGCAGCGCGAATTCCTCGGCTACGCCTATGACGGCGCCGAGGCCTCGTTCGAGCTTCTGGCGCGCCGCGTCCTGGGCCAGGTGCCGGACTATTTCGAGGTCGATTCCTTCCGTGTCCTGGTCGAGCGCCGCCACAATGTGCGCGGCGAACTCGTCACCGTGTCGGAAGCCGTGGTCAAGCTGAAAGTCGACGGCGAAATCCTGCTGACGGCGGGCGAGGGCAACGGCCCGGTCAACGCCCTCGATGCCGCGCTGCGCAAGGACCTCGGCAAGTACTCGTCCTATCTCTCAGACCTCCGGCTGGTGGACTACAAGGTGCGTATCCTCACAAGCGGCACCGAGGCCGTGACCCGCGTGATGGTCGAGAGCGCCGACGGCAAGGGTAACCGGTGGTCCACGGTAGGCGTCTCGCCCAACTTGGTCGACGCCTCGTTCGAGGCCCTGACCGACTCGATCTGCTACAAATTGTTTCGCGATGGCGCCCGCGCATGACGGATGCGCGTCTTCGGACGATGTAATCGCCCTCCCAATCCCCAATTGTCATGGCCCGCGAATGCGGGCCACCCAGGTGACACCGGCAAGGCTTCCAAAAGTGCATCTCAGCCAAGTCCTTCAGCATTTTCGGCAACCTGAACTGGGTGGCCCGCATTCGCGGGCCATGACAGCGGAAATGTCATGAGCGGCGCACCCCATCACGACGAAACCTCGGAGACCCGCGGCATCCTCTATGCCGGCGGCGCCTATTTTTTCTGGGGTCTGGTGCCGCTCTACTGGAACCTGTTGCAGGGTGTTTCGCCACTCGAGGTCACCTTGCACCGCATCCTGTGGTGCTCGCTGTTCGGCCTCGCGGTCACCGCCGGCCGCCGCCGGCTTGGGCATTTCCTCGCCGTCATCCGCACCCCGCGCCTGCTGGGCGCGCTGGCCGCCAGCAGCCTTCTGATCACCGTGAACTGGACGCTGTACATGTACGGCGTCGCGACGCATCAACTGGTCGAGGCATCGCTCGGCTACTACATGACGCCGCTGGTCTCCATCGCCCTCGGCGTCGTGATGTTGGGCGAGAAGATCTCGCGCCTGCGCGTCGCCGCCATCGCGCTCGCCGCGGTTGCCGTCGGCGTGCAGACCTATTCTCTCGGCCACATCCCCTGGCTGGCGCCCGGCCTGGCGCTCTCCTTCGGGTTCTACGGCTATGTGCGCAAGCTGACGCCGGTCGACGCGCTCGACGGCCTCACGCTCGAGACCTGTCTACTGCTGCCTGTCGCGGCGGTGGCGGTCGCTCTCCGGGCGCTCGACGGCAGCGGCGCCTTCCCGGCCGCCACGCTGTCGCGCGACGTTTTCCTGATCCTCACCGGCCCCCTGACGGCGCTGCCCCTGGTGATGTTCGCGGCCGGGGCACGGCGCATCCGCATGACCACGCTCGGCTTCCTGCAATATCTCTCGCCCACCATCACGCTGCTGGTCGCGACGCTGGCCCTGGGCGAGCCCTTCACTCACACCAACACGATCGCCTTCGGCTGCATCTGGACCGCGCTGGTGCTGGTCAGCACCGAAGGCCGCTTCGGCTTCCTGTCACGGCGCGTGGCCGAGTAGCGCCTCCAGCTTGTCCATCGCTTCTTCCGGCGTCTTGACGACGTGATAGAAGTTCTCGATGGAGCGCAGCGCGAAGCCCTCCCGGACCACGCGGGCCAGGAGGGGCCAGAGCGGCTCGTAGAAGCCGTCGGTGTCGACAACGATGATCGGCTTGGCGTGAACCTTGAGCTGCGAGATCGACAGGACTTCGAAGAACTCGTCAAGTGTGCCCAGCCCCCCTGGGAGCACGACGAACGCATCCGACCTTTCCAGCATGATCTGCTTGCGTATCTGCATGTCCGGGACGATCACCAGTTCCTCGGATTCCGCCGCCAGCGGGATCTCTATCTTCCGCAGGAAATCGGGAAGGACGCCCAGCACCTTCGCGCCCATGGCGGCGGCGGCCATCGCCGCGTCGCCCATCAGCCCGTTCTTGCCGCCGCCGAACACCATGGAAAAGCCGCGTTCGCCGATCAACGTTCCCAGCCGCTTGGCGGCCTCGGCATAGGTTGGGCGCACGCCGTGCGACGAGCCGCAGAACACGCAAATGGCAGGAGTCTTCTTGTCCATAACGCCTTGAGGGTTGCGCGCCGCCGCGCCAGTTCCTAAACAGAATCGAGACAACCGAGGTTAGCCGTGCCCCGCGCACTCGTCATTATCGCCGCCATCGCCGTGATCGCCCTGATTGCGGGCTTTCTGGCCTTCGGCGGCGGTAACATGGGGCATTAGATGGCGCGCCCGGTGGTGGAGGACGGCGACGGCGCGCCGTCCTTCCGTCCCTTGTGGATGCTCATGCCCTATCTGTGGCCCAAGGGCCAGCCGGAACTGCGCCTCCGGGTGGTGGTGGCCGTGCTGTTCCTGCTTGCCGCCACCGCGGCGACCAGCTACTCGCCGCTGTTCTACGGCTACGCCATCGACCGCCTGGCCAGGAGCCCGGAACAGGTCGCGATCGGCGCCGTGATCGCGCTGATCGCGGCCTATACCGTGTCGCGTATCCTGATGCAGACCCTGGCGCAGTTCCGTGACGGCATCTTTGCCAAGGTGCAGTATCACGCGATGCGCGAGGTCGCGGTCTCGACCTTCGCGCATGTCCACACGCTGTCGTTGCGCTTCCATCTGGAGCGCAAGACCGGCGGGCTCAGCCGGGTGATCGAGCGCGGCACCAAGGGCATCGACACGATGCTGTCCTTCGCCCTGTTCAGCATCTTTCCGACCATTTTGCTGCTCGGCTTCTACAGCTTCATCCTGCTCCAGAAGAACGGCATCTGGGTCGCGCTGACCACGCTGGTCATGGTCGTCGCCTATATCTGGTTCACTTTCGCGATCACGCGCTGGCGCATCCAGTTCCGCCGCGATATGAACCAGAGCGACACCGACGCCAACACCAAGGCGGTGGACAGCCTGCTCAACTACGAAACGGTCAAGTATTTCAACAATGAGGGACACGAGACGCGCCGCTTTGGCGTGTCGATGGAGAAATTTTCCCGCGCCTCGATCCAGGCGCAGATTTCGCTGTCGGTGCTCAACACCGGCCAGGCGATCATCATGGCGCTGGGGCTCGGCGCGGTGATGACCCTGGCGGCCTACGACATCAAGGCCGGGCGCATCAGCGTCGGCGCCCTGGTCGCAGCCAATGCGATCCTGATCCAGCTCTACCAGCCGCTCAACCTGCTAGGCACCGTGTATCGCGAGATCACCCAGGCGCTGGTGGACATGGAGGCGATGTTCCGTCTTCTGCACCAGCCGGTCGAGGTCAAGGACAAGCCCGGCGCGCCGGACCTCAAAGTCTCCGGCGGCGAGATCAAGTTCGACAACGTCGTGTTCGCCTACGAGCCGGCGCGCACCGTCCTCAAGGGCGTCAGCTTCACGGTTCCCGCCGGCAAGACGGTCGCGGTGGTGGGCCCATCGGGCGCCGGCAAGTCGACGATCTCGCGCATCCTCTACCGCTTCTACGACATCACCTCGGGCCGCGTGACCATCGACGGCCAGGACATCCGCGACGTGACGCAGGCAAGCTTGCGCCAGGTGATCGGCATCGTCCCGCAGGACACCGTGCTGTTCAACGATACCGTCAAATACAACATCGCCTATGGCCGGATCGGCGCCACCGAGGCCGAGATCAAGGAAGCGGCGCGCCACGCCCAGATCGACAAATTCATTGCTGAACTGCCGCTCGGCTTCGACGCCATGGTCGGCGAGCGCGGCCTCAAGCTTTCCGGCGGCGAGAAGCAGCGCGTCGCCATCGCCCGGACGATCCTCAAAAATCCGCCGATCCTGCTGCTCGACGAGGCGACGTCGGCACTGGACACGCATACCGAGCGCGAGATCCAGGGCGCGCTGGCCGAGGTCAGCCAGGGCCGCACCTCGCTGGTGATCGCCCATCGCCTGTCGACAGTGATCGACGCCGACGAAATCCTGGTGCTGGACCATGGCGAGATCGTCGAGCGCGGTCGCCATGCCGACCTGGTCGCGCGCGGCGGGCACTACGCCTCAATGTGGAACAAGCAGAAGCAGGCGGCAGAGGCGCTGGAAATCCTCCAGGCCGTCCAGGACGATCCGGACGTGCAGCCCGGCGTGGCCCGTGCCGCGCCGGTTGCCGCCGACTGATCACTCCGCAGGCTGCGCTTCGGGCGAGGTATCGCCGCCGCGCCATTTGCGCACCGCGCGCACCGGTGCCGTCAGCACGTCCGCCACGGACGAGCCGACGCTGCGCTCCCGCATCCTGAGGCGGTAAGGCAGCGCCAGCATCGCCGGCACGATGCCGAGCGTGATCATCTTCGAGAAGGCGAGGCCGAACACGATCGCGGTGGAGAGCTGCACCCACATCCCGGCATTCGGTCCGCCGATGGTGACCTGGCGGCTGGCGAAGTCGATCTCGATCGCGAACATCATCGGCAAGAGGCCCCCGATCGCGGTGATCGTGGTCAGGAACACCGGACGAAGGCGCTGCGCGCTCGACCGGATCACCGCCTCGATCGGGTCCATGCCGGATTCAAGCAGGCGGTGGAAGGTGTCGATCAGCACGATGTTGTGGTTCACCACGATGCCGGCCAGCGCCAGCATGCCGGTGCCGGTCATGATCAGCGAGAAGGTCTGGCCCATCACCACCATGCCGAGCAGAGCCCCGATCATGGCGAGGATGACCGCCATCAGGATCAGGCCGGCATGATAGAAGCTGTTGAACAGCGCCAGCAGCACGATGGCGATGAGGAACAGCGCCAGCAAGCCGGCGACGATCAGGAAGCTGCCGGACTCGTTCTGCTGCTCGTCGGCGCCCTTGAACGTCACGCGCACCTCGTGCGGGAAGTTCTGTGCCGCGATCCATTTCTTCAGCGTTGCCACCTCGGCGCTGGGCAGGATGCCCGAGGCTTTGTCGAGATTGGCGCGCACATGATAGACGCGGTGCGCATCGACGCGCTCGATCGAATTGACCTGCTGTGCGGGGCGCACTTTCACGAAGGTGCTGAGTGGCACCATCTGCGGGCCCATGCCGGGCGCGCCGGGGACCGCGACGCGCAGCGTGTCGAGCGCCGCGATGCCGCGCTGCGACGCCGGATAGCGCACGCGAATGTCGACTTCGTCGTTGGAATCGTCGGGTCGGTACTTGCCGACCAGGATGCCGTTGGTGACGAGCTGGACCGCGGTGCCGATCGTCTGGGTCGAAACCCCGAAGCGGTTCGCCATCTCGCGGTTGACGTCGAGATCCCACTCGATGCCGGGCAGCGGACGGGTGTCTTCCAGGTCGGTGAGCTCTTTGAGGCTGCTCATATGCGCGCGCACCGCGGCGGTGACGGCGGCGAGCTGCGGATAGTCGTCCGACGAGACGTCGATCATGACGTCCTTGCCGGTCGGCGGGCCCTGCTGCGGTTGGCGCACTTCGACCTTGATGCCCGGCAGGTGCGCGGTGAGGGCGCGGATCTCGGCCAGGATCTCTTTGCCGGGGCGGCGCTCGCGATAATCCTTCAGTTCGATGGTGATCCGGCCGATCGTGTCGACCGGCGCGCCGCCGTCCCGATTGGAGGTGTTCATCTGGCCGCCGGCGCTGGCATAAATCTGCTTGATGCCGGGAATGCCTTCGACGATGCGCTCGACGCTCATCACGACGTCGCGCTTCTCGCCCGCCGACAGGTTGCCGCGCGCCGAGATCAGCATGGTCGCGACGCTGTTGTCGGTGTCGACGAAGAATTCGACGCCGCGGCCGAAGAAGAAGACCGACACGAGCACCAGGAACGCCGCACCCAGGCCCGCCGCGATAGTGCGGCCCGGGATTTCGGTCAGGCGCGCGGCGAGGCGGGCATACCAACCGGTGATGCCCGGAATGTCGTGCCAATCGCCGGTTTCGGATGCTTCGATCGCGCGCTCGTGCTTCTCGTCGCGCGGCGGCGCCTTGCCGAACATGCCGCCGAGCACCGGCATGAAGATCAGCGCCACGATCAGCGCCGCCGACAACACGACGATCAGCGTGATCGGGAAGAAGCTCATGAACTTGCCGGGGATGCCGGGCCACAAGAGCATCGGCAGGAAGGCGCCGATCATGGTCGCGGTGGCGCTGACCACCGGCCAGAACATGCGCAGACCGGCCTCGGCGAAGGCCTGCTTGGGCTTGTGGCCTTCGGTCATCTTGCGGTCGGCGTACTCGACCACGATGATCGCGCCGTCGACCAGGATGCCGACCGCGAGCAGCAGCGCGAACATGATCATGAAGTTCAGCGTGTAGCCGAGGCCGTTAAGGACGAAGAACGCCATTAGGAACGAGGTCGGGATCGAGACGCCGACCAGAAGGCCCGAGCGCAACCCCAGCGCCGCCACGACGATGATCATCACCAGGATGATGGCGAGCACGATCGAATCGGTCAGCGAGGTCAGCTGGTCGCGGATGTCGGTCGACGCGTCGAACATGTAGGACAGGTGCACGCCCGGCGGCCAGTTCTTGGCCGCCTTGTCGACCAGTGCGCGCACCGCGGCGTTGGTCGAGATGATGTTGGCGCCGATGCGCTTGGTGACGTTGATGGCGATCGAGGGCTTGCCGCCGATACGCGCGTAACTGGTCGGATCGTAGAAGGTGCGCCGCACGTCGGCGACGTCCTTCAGCGTCACGGTGGCGTCCGCGGTCGAGCGGATCGGCAGGTTGAGGACGTCCTCGCCGTTCTCGATGACGCCGGGGACCTTGACGGCGAAGCTGCCATGGCCGGTGTCGAGCGAGCCGGCCGCGATCAGCCGGTTGTTCTGCGAGATCGCGTTGAACATCTCGGCCTGCGAGATGCCATAGGCTTCGAGCTTGGCCGGATCGATGACGATCTCCAGCATTTCCGGGCGGTCGCCCGAGAGCTCCGCCTCCAGAACGCTCGGGATGGTCTTGATGTCGTCGGAGAGGTCGCGCGCCAGCTTGAGCAGGGTGCGCTCGGGCACGTCGCCCGAGAGGCCGACCGTGATCACCGGGAACAGGCTGGTGTTGAACTCCTGGACCAGCGGCGGATTGGCGTCGACGGGGAGGCGCGAGCGCGCCGCGTCGACCTGGGCGCGGACGTCTTCGAGCGCCTTCTGCTTATTAAAATTGACGTCGAATTCCATCATGATCACCGCGACGCCCTGATAGGCGCGCGCCGTCATCGTCTTGATGCCTTCGATGGAGCGGAGGTTGGTTTCCAGCGGCTTGACGAGCAGCCGCTCGCTGTCCTCCGGGCTGATGCCGGGATAGGTCACCTGCACCACCAGCATCGGGAACGGGATGTCGGGCTGCGCTTCCTTGGGGATCGCGTTGAACGCCATGATGCCGCTGACGATCGTCACCGCGATCAGCGCGAGAACCAGCCTGGTGTTGCGAGTCGCCCACTCGACTATGCCAGTCATGTCGCAGCTCCGCCTTTGTCGGTCACGGTCTTGACGCGTTCGCCATTGGTCACGAATTCCTGGCCGACCGTGATGACGGCGACCCGGTCGGGCAGGCCGGCGACCCACATGCCGTCGGGGCCGTCGGAGAGGATCTCGATCGGCATGAACTTGACGACGCCGGCCACGACGGTGCGCACGCCGACGGCGCCGGTGTCGTCCAGCACCAGGATGCCGGGCGAGATGTGCTGCGCCTTGATCTGGCGCACCGGGATGTGGATGTCGGCGCTGACGCCGTCGCGCAGCTTGGCCTCGGGATTGGGCAGCGTGACCTCGACGCGGAAGGTGCGGGTGGCCGGATCGGCGCGGTCGGCGACGAAGGTGACCTGGCCGTCCACCTTTTCGCCGCTGACCAGCGTCGCCGAGGCGGTGTCGCCGACGCGGACGAGGCCGACGTCATGCTCCGACACCGTGCCGACCGCGAGGAACGGCTCGGGGGCGATGACGAGCTCGCAGCGGTCGCCGGGGCGCATATAGTCGCCGGCATTGACGTAGCGGTCGTCGACGATGCCGTCGAACGGCGCCTTGATGCGGGTGTTGGCGAGCGCCACCTCCATCGTCGCCAGCGCGGCGCGCGCCTGGGCGGCGGCGGCTTCGGACTGGGCGAGCTGGGTCTTCGAGCGGAAGCCCTGCTTGTAGAGTTCCTGCGCCACCTGCAATTCCTTGAGCGTCTGCGCCACCAGCGCCGTGGCCTGCTGCGCCCTGGCGCCGCGGTCGTTTGAGCTTGATCTCGCACAGCGTGTCGCCCTTCTTGACGCGGTCGCCCTTGTCGAAATGGATCGCTTGGACGACGCCTTCGACCTCGGCGCGCACGTCGACGGCGTGCTTGGCCTGGGTGCGGCCGCGCACCGTGATCATGGCGTCGCGCGTGGTGGCGACGAGCAGAGCGACGCGCACCTGCGTGATGCCGCTGTTGGCGGCCGCGGCGGTATCGTCATGCGGCTTGGCATGGCCGGTGAGCTGGCCGCTGGCAACCCACAGCACGACCACCACCGCGATGCCCGCCGCCCACTGATAGGCCGGCTTCAAGCGCAGCCAGAAGCCCGGCATGACCGTCTGGTACATGCTGTTGATGGCGTCGGCGATGGACCTGAACATGAACGCTAAGCTCCGTTACTCGGCCGCCTCGGCCAATTGCTCTCTTGCGATCTCCGCCCGGTGGGCGCGGAGGAATTCCAGGCTTGCCTGGTAGACCGTGCGGCCATAGCCGGCGACGAAGCGCTCGCCGCTCGACTTGGACGCGTCGCTCTGGGTGTTCAGATGCGCCAGCTTGTCCTCGACCTGGCGGATATAGTCGTCGAGCATCCCCTTCACGCGGCTGGCGGGCAGGAGATCCTCGAACAGCATGGCGAACACGAATGGCGAGCGGTGGCGGTCTTCGGGCAAGGGCTTGAGCAACGAGGCGACAAAGGCGCTGCGGCCCGCCGGCGTGATCGAATAGACCTTGCGGTCGGGACGCTTTTCCTGCGCTTCGGAGCGCACCGAGACATAGCCTTCGTCGGTCAGCCGGTTGAGCGCGGGATAGATCGAGCCGAAGCTGGCCTCGACGAAATGCTGATAGCCGTCGTCCTCGAACAGCTTCTTGATCTCGTATCCGGTGGCGTCGCCGCGGGTCAGGATGCCCAGGCAAATCGTGCGAACGTCCATTCCCTGAGCCCCTGCATCTATATAGGTCCGATATAGATCGACGCTATATATGTTCGCAGGTGCAAGATTCAAGCGTTCGGCGCAAATTTACGGTGCGGCGCAGGGTTGCAGGCAAGACAACCGTCGCAACTAGTAAATAGTCTATTGCCGAGAAAGGCTTAGATGACCTCGACCCGGTCGACTTCGACGCCTTTTTGGCCCTGGCGCGTGGAGTAGCGAATCCGCTGTTCCGGCGCCAAAGCCTGGACGCCCGAACGCCTCAGCGCACTGGCGTGGACATAGACATCGCCCGAGCCATTGTCCGGCATCACGAAGCCGAAGCCCTTCTGATCGTTGAAGAACTTCACCTTTCCTTCGACCATCGGTCCGGCCGGGCCGGAATCGCGCTCGCGGCCGCCACCGAACCGGTCGCCACCGCCGAAGCGATCGCCGCCGCCGAAACGGTCCCCGCCGCCGAAGCGGTCGCCACCACCGAACCGGTCGCCGCCGCCAAAGCGGTCGCCGCCGCCGAAGCCGCCGCGTGCACCACCACCGCCGCCGCGCCGTCCGCCGCCATCGCCGAAGTCGCGGCGCGGCCCGCGCGGCCCGCCGCCACCGCCCGTATCGGCCGTGCTGGTGTCGACGCTGTGGACCGCCACGACCTGCAGGCCGCGCGGTGAATCCTGCAGGTCGCAGACGATGGTCGCGCCTTGTGCAAGTTCGAATGACCCGCCGCCTGCAGCGCCGAAGCGTGGCAGAAGGCGTCGCCGCCGTTCTCAAGAGTGATGAAACCGTAGCCCTTGGTTCCGTTGAACCACTTGACCGTACCCTTCACCGATGCCTGCGCGAGACCGCCGCGCGAGCCGCCATTATCGTAGTTCGCCATGATGTCGCCGAATGCCGTGCCCCGCCGGAAATACCCAGTAACGCGTCCATCCGTCCGGCAACGGACAGTCCCGTCCCAGGCATCATGCGCAAAACTACGGTGAATCCGCAACGGGGGTGGCGCAATCGTCGGTGTTTTCGGCCAAGTCCAGTTTGCATGCCCCATGGCCGCGAGCAGCAATTCGCCCTTCGCTCCTGCGCGTTCCATTGCGCGAATAAAGCGGACTGGTCGGACCAGTTCATCGGACGGTGAACGGAACAAGCAGCCGGAAACAGGTACCTAGCGGTCTAAACCTGGGGTTTGACGGCCTTCGGCTATCCTAAGCCTCGGGGCAGCCACGCTATTTGAGGAATTCCAGAAGGATCGCGTTGACGCGCTCCGGCTCGTCCTGCGCCACCCAATGGGTCGCCTCGGGCAGGAAGGTCAGCGCCGCGTCGGCGCACAGCGCCTTGCTCGCCGTCGCCAGCGCGGGGGAGGGCATAGCGGTCTTTCTCGCCCCAGATGATCCGGACCGGCAGGGCTATACTGCCCGGCGCGATCGGCTGGAACTTGTGCCGCAGCACGGCGCGGTACCAGTTGATCATCGCGGTCAGGGTGCCGGGCTGGCGCCAGGCCTCGCGATAGCGTTCGGCGTCGGCCTCGCACAGTGGGCTGCGCGATTCGCGCAACGCGCCGATCATCGCGGCATGATTGTTGCGCCGCATGCCCCATTCGGGAAGCACCGGAACGCGGAACGCCCGCACATACCAACTCGCCTTGCGCTGCACCGGATCGTTGTCCATCGCCTGGCGCCACACCGCCGGATGCGGGCAGTTGAGGACCGCGAGCCTGCGCAGCCTTTGCGGATGGCGTGTCGCCGTCCACCACGCGGCGATGGCGCCCCAATCGTGTCCGACCAGGTTGAACGGCGCATCGCTGTAATGCGCCGCCAGCGCGACGACGTCGTCCGCCAACTTGTCGATGTCGTAGTTCGCCACCCCTTTGGGCTTGTCCGAGAGATTGTAGCCGCGCTGGTCCGGCGCGACGACGCGATAGCCGGCAGCGGCGAGCGTGCCGATCTGATGGCGCCAGCCGAACCAGAACTCGGGAAAGCCGTGCAGCAGGATGACGAGCGGGCCGTCTTGCGGCCCGGCCTCGGCGACGTGCAGCGTGACGCCGTTGCAGGCGCGGCGGGTGAAGCGCATTTCCGGCAAGTCCGTCATGGATATACAATCCTCGAAGTCGCGGGGTGTTGTCACCTGGACAACCCCGCATGCGGGCCATGAAAAAGTTCGAAGGCCATGAGCGCACGTCGCATCGTTCTTATCCGGCATGCCAGGCCGCGGATCGAAGACAACGTTCCGCCGCCGCGGTGGAAGCTTTTGCCCGAGGGCGTCCAGGCCACCGCAAGGCTGGCCGAGCGGCTGCGAGAATTCCGCTTCGCCGGTATCGCCAGCAGCCCGGAGCCCAAGGCTATCGGCACCGCCAAGGCCATCGCCGGGCCGCTGGGACTAACGGTCGAGATCGACCACGGCCTCGCCGAGCAGGCGCGGCGCTCGGTTGGCGTCCTGTCGCGGGAGGACTTGGAGACGGGTATCGCCGGTCTCTTTGCCAATCCCGGCCAGCTGGTGTTCGGCGACGAGACGGCCGATGCCTGCTTCGACCGGTTCCGCCAGGCGCTGGATCGTCAATTGGCCAAAGGCGCCGGCGACGTCATCGCCGTCACGCATGGAACGATCCTGACGGCCTATGTCGCGCGCATCGCCGGCATCGATCCGATGCCGTTCTGGCGCGGTCTGGGCCTGCCGACCGCCATCGTGCTGTCGGGCGGGGACCTGCGCGCGATCGATCCGTGACTTGACTTCTCCACAGGCACCGACCATAAGCCGCCCATCACCTCGCGGTCGCACGAGGCGCGCCGAGCGATTTGCGCGTTCCCACCGCAGGCTTCATCGAAAACTCCCGTTTGCTCCAGATGTGCGTGGATGACGGCAACAAAGCCGTTGCGCCCGTGCATTCCGCACGTTTTGCGCGGTTAAGGACTCACTTGTGACGAATCTCACCTTTGCTCAACTCGGCCTTTCCGAGCCGCTCCTGCGCGCCCTGACTTCCGAGAACTACACCCAACCGACTCCGATCCAGACCCGCGCCATCCCGGCGCTGCTGGCGGGGCGCGACCTCCTCGGCATCGCCCAGACCGGCACCGGCAAGACCGCCGCGTTCGGCCTGCCGCTGCTTCAGCGCCTCGCCGAAAACCGCGTCGCGCCGGCCCATAAGGGTGCCCGCGCCCTGATACTGGCGCCGACCCGCGAGCTCGCGATCCAGATCGATCAGAGCCTGAAAACCTATGGCCGTCATCTCGGCCTGCGCCAGGCCGTGATCCTCGGCGGCGTCGGCCAGAACGCCCAGGTCAACGCGACCCGCAACGGCGTCGACATCCTGGTCGCGACGCCCGGCCGCCTGCTCGACCTCGTCAAGCAGGGCCATATCCGTCTCGACGGCGTGACCTTCCTGATCGTCGACGAAGCCGACCGCATGCTCGACATGGGCTTCATCCGCGACGTGCGCAAGATCGTCGGCATGCTGCCGCGCAAGCGTCAGTCCATGCTGTTCTCGGCGACGATGCCGGACGACGTGGTCAAGCTGGTCGGCGACATGCTGCACCAGCCCGAGCGCATCGAGGTCTCGCCGCCCACCCGGACGGCCGACCGCATCGACCAGCACGTGATCCATATCGAGCAGCGCAACAAGCGCGCCCTGCTCAGCCATCTGCTGCGCGACGAAGCGCTCAAGCGCGTCATCGTCTTCACCCGCACCAAGCACGTCGCCAATCGCGTCTCCGAGCATCTGGAGAAGGCGGGCTTCTCGTCCGACGCCATCCACGGCAACAAGTCGCAGAACGCGCGCCAGCGCGCCCTCGAAGGCTTCAAGTCCGGCGACGTCCGCGTCCTGGTCGCCACCGACATCGCGGCGCGCGGCGTCGACGTCGACGACGTGACGCACGTCATCAATTTCGAGCTGCCCAACGAGCCGGAGAGCTATGTCCACCGCATCGGCCGCACCGCGCGCGCCGGCTCGGAAGGCATCGCGATCTCGTTCTGCGATCCGGCCGAGCGCACCCATCTGCGCGACATCGAACGGCTGGTGCGCAAGCCGTTGCCGGTAATGACGCACGATATGCCTGCCGAAGCGATGGCTGCGGCCAACAGCGGCGAAGAGCGCCGTCCCAACCCGGCGCGCGTGCCGGGCGAGCGCAACTACCGCAACCCGAAGCGCCGCTGGGCGCCGCGTGGCGGCGGGCGCCGCGCGGCCTAGGGTGTCGGATCGATCGTGTAGGGTATCGCTATGTCCGGCGACCAGTCGCGCCGGACATAGCCGCTGCGCCGCATGCAATCGGTATAGATACGGTTGAACATCTCGTGACGCTCGACATGCGTGCCGGCGATGCCGCGGATGTCGGTGTCGATCCGGACCCCGGCGGCGGCGGCGCAATCGGCGCTGTCGAGGGTGAAGCGCGATTGCGTCGCGCCGCGCGGATCGAAGGCGTCGGACGTGAGCTCGCCGATCGAATCGCATCCGGCGAGCAACAGGGCGGCGGCGGCGATACCCACCGCCCTACGCATTACGCACCGCTTTCTCGACATCGTCGAAGGAGAAGCGCGCGATGGGCTCCAGGTCCTTGATCACGCCCTTGAGCTGGCCGACGTTTTCCATGATGAACTCGAAACTGCCTTCGCGGCTCAGGGCAAGAACCTCGATCCGCTGTTCGGCTTCGCGCAGGCGCGCTTCGGTCATGTCGGTCGAGCGCATCTGTTCCTGGATGCCGAGGATCGTGTTGTTGGCGTCGAACAGCCCGTCGATCGACATGGTGATGCGCAGGGTCAGGGTATGGATTCGGGCGCGCAATTCGGCGCTGCGCAGATCGTAGAGCGTCTCGCGGTTGCGGTTGTAGATGTCGATCTCGCCGGAAGCCGAGCGGAACATGCGCTGGGTGATCGGGCCGTAGGGTTCGCCGATCTTCTTGGTTTCGGCAGCATAGCCGAGCAGGATGTGCAGCGTCGACAGCACCTCGCCGAAGAACAGCGCGGCGTTGCGCTCGCGCCGGCGGCGCTCAAGATACCATTCGAGCTGGGTCGCGGTGAAGCCGCCGATGGTCGCCAGGAGTGCGCCCAGGAAGACCGCCCATACGGTCGAGAAGTTCTGAATGAAGTCCATGTCGTTCGGAGCGAGCGCCACCATTTCCTCCCGGGCGGATTCACTTTACAGGAACACGGAGCGATTGCGATGGGCCGTCCGTGCTTGTGATCTTCGTCGATGGCGATGCCTGCCCGGTGAAGGGCGAGGTCGAGCAGGTCGCGGCGCGCCATGGCCTGACGGTGACCATCGTCAGCAATGGGGGCCTGCGCCCCAGCCGCAACCCGCTGGTCCGCCATGTCACGGTCGACGCCGGGGCCGACGCGGCCGACGACTGGATCGTCGAACATGCGGGCGAGGGCGACCTGGTGATCACCGCCGACATCCCCCTGGCGTCGCGGGCGCTCAAGAAGGGCGCGCGGGTGCTGGGGCCGACCGGCAAGCCGTTCACGGAGCAAAGCATCGGCATGGCCCTGGGCCTGCGCGACCTGCACCGGCATTTGCGCGAATCCACCACCGGCGGGCAGACCTTCAACGCAGGGTTCACCAAACAGGACCGCTCGCGCTTCCTGAACATGCTGGAGAACGAGATACAGGCGCTGCGCCGGATTTTCGCCGGGCGTCCGCCGCCGGCGTAGCGTTTTGGCCGTTCGGGCCGGCCTGTGCGTGATAGCGTGGCGCCGCCACGCCGGAGCCCCGCCGCATGAAGCTGCATCAGACATTCCTCTCGCCGTTCCCGACGCGGGTCCGGCTGGTGCTTTACGCCAAGGGCCTCGACATTGCCTTCGTCGAGCCGTCCGGCATCCATGACGGCAGCGGCAAGGGCGACTATCTGGCGATCAATCCGCTCGGCCGCGTGCCGACACTGGAGCTGGACGACGGCCGCGCGCTGCCGGAATCCGAAGTCATCTGCGAATACCTCGAAGACCTTCATCCCACGCCGACCTTGCGCCCCGCCGACCCCTGGGCGCGGGCCCAGGTGCGCCTGATCTCGCGGCTGTGCGATTTCTATCTCGTCATGGCGATGGTGCCGCTGTTCAACGCCGCGGGCCGGCCGCGCAAGAGCTGGGACATGGCCAAGATCGACGCGGCATTCGCCGAAATGCGCAAATCGCTGGACTATCTCGAACATTATATCGGCAGCGACGGCTACGCCGTCGGCAAAGCGCTGACCCAGGCGGACGGCGCGCTGGCGCCGCAATTGATGCTGGCCTTCGAATGGGCGCCCAAGCTGTTCGACCGCCCGAGCCCGCAGGGCAAATTGCCGAAGTTGTCGCATTATTACAAAACGATCAGGACCGACCCCATCGCCGAGCGCGTCATGCGGGAGACCCACGAGGCTATCGCCGCGGCGCAGCAGCGCGTGCCCAAGGAGAAGCAGATACGGTCGTGACGGTCGTCTTGCGTCAGGTCTGAACGATGGCTTGACGCAGAGCGTCCAGCCCGTCGGTCAGCGCCGCCGGTCCCGGCTGCAGGATCAGCGGCGATTTGATCTCGACGATGCGGCCGTTGGCGACGGCCGGGATCGCGTCCCAGCCCGGCCTCGCCCGGATCTTCTCCTTCGCGACCTTCTTGCCGCACCAGGAGGCGACGATCACGTCGGGCCGCGCCGCGATCACGTCGGCGGACGTCACGAAACGGTCTTTCGCCGCCCTGCCGCCGCGCAGATGCGCAAAGCAGTCGGTGCCGCCGGCGATCTCGATCAGTTCCGACACCCAGCCGATACCGGCGATCAGCGGCTCGTCCCATTCCTCGAAATAGACCCGCGGTCTTGGGCCCCGCGCTTGGGCGCCGACGCTTTCGACATGCCGTTCCAGGCGGGCCGCCAGCGCTTCGGCCTTTCCCGGCTCGCCGATCAGGCCGCCCAGGGTGCGGATCATAGCGAAGATGCCGGCGACGTCGCGCTGGTTGAACAGATGCACCGCGACCCCGGCGCGCGCGAGGTCGGCCAGGATGTCGGCCTGCAGGTCGCTGAACGCCAGCACGAGGTCGGGTTCGAGCGCCAGGATCTTCGGGATGTTAGCACTGGTGAACGCGGAGACGCGCGGCTTTTCCTTGCGCACCTGCGGCGGCCGCACGGCATAGCCCGAGACGCCGACGATGCGATCCTGCTCGCCCAAGAGGTAGAGCGTCTCGACGGTCTCCTCGGTCAGGCAGATCAGACGGTGGGGCGGAAACGGCATGGCAGACTCGCTTGCATTGCTCGAACGATACGCCAGCTTGACGAAACGGGCTCCACGCCTGGGTTTGTGTGAATTGGGCGAGTCAAGTGGCTGCCGGCGCGGAATTTTCTGTTAGGGTTATCCGAACGACGGGTGGGATAAATGGTGCGTTTGCGCGAATTGGCGACGGCCGCCGCCCTGTGCGGGGCGGCGATGGGAACGCTCAGCGCCTTTCCGGTGTTGCAAACGATTCATGTCGGTTTCCGCCCCGCCATCGTCGGCGAGAAATTGCGGTTCGCGTCGAACGAGGCGAATTCCGCGCTGCGTCTCGCCTTCGGCGGCGCGCCGCAAGCGCAGGCCGCGCCGCCGCCGCTGCCGGACCCCAGACTGGCGCAGCAGGCCGATGCCGCCGGCCGGCTGCGTGCGAAGATCCCGTCCGAGCTCTACGACTATTTCGACATCTATCTCTATGTGAGCAAGGCGGCGTCCGGCTCGCTGGCGCAGCACCTCTACATGTTCCACAAGGACGGCGCGAACAACCTCGTCTTCGAGCAGAGCTTTCCGGTATCGACCGGGCGCGAGCAGTATGAGCGTTATTTCACCACGACCCCGACCGGGCTGTTCGAACTCGATCCCGACCGTTTCGAGGTCTCGCATTACTCGCGCACCTGGCACGCACAGATGCCGTGGGCGATGTTCCTGAACGCGACGATCCGCGGGCGCCAGACCGGCATCGCGCTGCACTCCTCGGGCAACGCGCATGCGCGGCTCTTGGGCAACCGTGCTTCGGGCGGCTGCGTCCGCCTGCCGCCGGACAAGGCGGCCGAGCTGTTCCGCCGCTTCCAGGCCGAGGCGCGGGGCGACGTTCCGCTCTTCGCCTTCGACAGCGCGCGCAACCGCACCAGCGGCGAGGGCGCCGTGATGCATTACGCCGACGGCAGGCCGGTGCTGGTGCCCGGCTATCGCGTGCTGCTGTTCATCGAAGACTACCCGGGCGGTCCGGCCCTGGTGGCGGTGGTGGCGTAGCCGGCGATCGAACGCGCGACGCTTTCCGCCACCTTGATGCCGTCGACGCCGGCCGAGAGGATGCCGCCCGCGAAGCCGGCGCCTTCGCCGGCGGGATAGAGGCCTTTTGTGTTCGGACTCTCGAAATCGGTGCCGCGGACGATGCGGACCGGCGAGGAGGTGCGCGTCTCCACCCCGGTCAGGATCGCGTCGTCCATCGCAAAGCCCGGGATCTGGCGCGCGAAGGCCGGCAGCGCCTCGCGTATCGCGGCGATGGCGTAATCCGGCAGGCAATCGGACAGGTCGGTCAGATGCACGCCGGGACGGTAGGAGGGCGTCACCGCCCCCAATTCGGTCGAAGCGCGGCCGGCGAGGAAATCGCCGACGCGCTGGCCCGGCGCCTTGTAGGTTCCGCCGCCGGCTGCGAAGGCCTTGCTCTCCCATTTGCGCTGCAACTCGACGCCGGCCAGGACGTGCTCAGGATAATCCGACGGCCTGATGCCGACGACGATGCCGGCATTGGCGTTGCGCTCGTTGCGCGAATACTGGCTCATGCCGTTGGTCGCGACGCGCCCTTCCTCGCTGGTCGCCGCCACCACCGTGCCGCCCGGGCACATGCAGAAGCTGTAGACTGAGCGGCCGTTCGACGCGTGATGCACCAGCCGGTACTCCGCCGCACCCAGCTCCTTCACCGTGCGGCCATAGCGCGCCCTGTCGATCAGCGATTGCGGATGCTCGATGCGGAAGCCGATCGAGAACGGCTTGGCCTCGAGCGCGACGCCGCGCGCGTGCAGCATCTGGAACACATCGCGCGCGCTGTGCCCGACCGCGAGCACGACATGATCGGACTCGATCCGCTCGCCATTCGCCAGGATCACGCCGCGCACCTGCCGGCCGTCGCCGAGGTCGAGATCGGCGACGCGATGGCGGAAGCGGTATTCGCCGCCCAGGCCCTCGATGGTGGCGCGCAGGCTCTCGACCATCGTCACCAGGCGGAAGGTGCCGATATGGGGGTGCGCCTCGGTCAGGATCTCTTCCGGCGCGCCGGCCTTGACGAATTCTGTCAGAACTTTCCGCCCGAGATGGCGCGGGTCCTTGATCTGGCTGTAGAGCTTGCCGTCGGAGAAGGTGCCGGCGCCGCCTTCGCCGAACTGCACGTTGGATTCCGGATCGAGCACCGCCTTGCGCCACAGCCCCCAGGTGTCCTTGGTGCGCTCGCGCACCACCTTGCCGCGCTCCAGGATGATGGGGCGAAAGCCCGACTGCGCCAGGATCAGCGCCGCGAACAGCCCGCACGGCCCGGCGCCGATCACGATGGGGCGCTTGAACGGCCGTTGCGGCGCCTGCGCGACGAATTTGTACTCCATGTCGGGCGCCGGCTGGACGTGCGGGTCTTTGCCGAGGCGCTTGAGCACCGCCGCTTCGTCGGCGATCTCGGCATCGACGCTGTAGACGTAGACGATGGCGTTCTTCTTGCGCGCGTCGTGGCCACGCTTGAAGACCTGGAAGTGCTTGAGGCCGCCGGCGCCGATCTTGAGCTTCTTCAGGACCGCGGCCTTGAGCGCCTCCGGCCCGTGATCGAGCGGCAGCCTGATTTCCGAAACACGCAGCATGGCGGAGCATTAGGCGAGGAACACCGGAAAGAAAAGGCCGCTTGCGATTGGGCGCCGCCTCTCCGATACAAGCGCAATGAGCAAGCGCCCCAGCATCGCCGTGATCGGCGCGGGTCCGGCCGGATTGGCCGCCGCCGAGGTGCTGAGCGCCGGCGGCTGTGCCGTGACGGTCCATGACCGCATGCCGTCGGCGGGCCGCAAATTCCTGATGGCCGGGCGCGGCGGCCTCAACCTCACCCATTCCGAACCTTTCGAAGCGTTCATCGGCCGCTATGGCGGCGCGGCGGCGGCGCTGCGGCCGATGCTGGAAGCGTTCCCGCCGCCGGCTTTGATCGCCTGGACCAACGAACTGGGCCAGGAGACCTTTGTCGGTTCCAGCGGCCGGGTGTTTCCCAAGGCGATGAAGGCCTCGCCGCTGCTGCGCGCCTGGCTGGCGCGGTTGAACGCGCAAGGCGTGACGTTCCGGCTGCGCCGCGACTGGCAGGGCTGGACGGAAGCGGGCGCCTTGCGCTTTCACGGGCCGGACGGCGAAGAGACCACGATGCCGGATGCGACGGTGCTGGCGCTCGGCGGCGCGAGCTGGCCGCGCCTTGGCTCCGATGGAAGCTGGATCTCCCTGCTGACCAAAAGAAATGTCCTCCTTGCGCCATTGCGGGCCGCCAATGTCGGCTTCGACGTCGCCTGGAGCGCCGTCTTCCGCGCGCGCTTCGCCGGACAACCGCTCAAGAACGCGGAATTCCGGTTCGGCGACCGCACCGTGCGCGGCGAAGCCGTCATCACCCAATACGGCATAGAGGGCGGGGCCATCTACGCGCTTTCTTCCGCGCTGCGCGAAACCATCGCGTTCGACGGCAATGCCGAGTTGCAGATCGATCTGCGGCCCGGCCAATCCGAGGCGCAACTGATCCAGAGGCTGCAAAAGCCGCGCGCCGGAGATTCCGCGGCCAACTATCTGCGCAAAGCGCTGAGCCTCTCGCCGCTGGAAATCAATCTGCTCCGCGAAGTCCACGGCGCCGCCTTCGTGCCCGATGCCGCGCGGCTGGCGCACCAGGTCAAGCACGTCGTCCTGCGGCTCGCGGGTACCCAGCGCATCGACCGCGCCATCTCGACCGCCGGCGGCGTCGCGTTCGCGGCGCTCGACGAGAGCCTGATGCTGAAGGCGCTTCCCGGCGTCTACGCCGTGGGCGAGATGCTGGACTGGGAGGCGCCGACCGGCGGCTATCTGCTGCAAGCCTGTTTCGCGACAGGACGGTTTGCCGCCGAAGCCATCCTCTCTAGGATCGCGCCATGAGCCATATCCTCTCCTTCCACGCCCATCCCGACGACGCCGAGACGCTGTGCGCCGGCACGCTGGCGCTGCTCGCCGCCGCCGGCCACCGCGTCACCATCGCGACGATGACGGCGGGCGATTGCGGCTCGACCGAATACACGCGCGAAGAGACCGCGCGCATCCGCCGGGGCGAGGCGGCGGCCGCCGCGGCGCTGATCGGCGCCGATTATCTGTGCGCCGGGGTCGGCGACCTTTCGGTGTTCAACGACGACTCGACGCGCCGGCTGACGACCGAGCTCATCCGTGGCGTGGCGCCCGATATCGTGCTCACCGGCTCGCCGGTCGATTACCATCCCGACCACGAAGCGACCAGCCTCCTGGTGCGCGACGCCTGTTTCGCGGTGACGGTGAAGAACTACGCCACCGGTCCGGCGCCGGCCGCGATCCCGCATCTCTACTACATGGACCCGATCGAGGGCCGCGACCGCGACGGCAAGCGCGTCGCGCCCGGCTTCGGCGTCGACATCTCCGCCCATGTCGCGGCCAAGCGCGCGATGCTGCTCAAGCACCAGAGCCAGTTCGCCTGGGTGATCAAGCAGCACGGCATCGCCGATTTCAGCGCCTCGATCGACCGCTGGTCGGCCAAGCAGGGCAGGCTGTTCGGCGTCGCCTATGCCGAGGGCTTCCGGCAATACACCGGCACGCCCTATCCGCGCAGCGAGGCGCTGCAGCAGCTCGTCGGCGCGGCGCTGTGCAAGGCGGGCTGAGGGCTACGTGCCCAGCCCGCCGAGCAGGATGTATTTGATCTCCAGGTAATCCTCGATGCCGTATTTGCTGCCTTCGCGGCCGATGCCGGATTCCTTCATGCCGCCGAACGGCGCCACCTCGGTCGAGATCAGCCCTTCGTTGACGCCGACGATGCCGTATTCCAGCGCCTCGGCGACGCGCATCACGCGGCCGATATCGCGGGTGTAGAAATAGGCGGCGAGGCCGTACTCCGTGGCGTTGGCGAGGCGGATCGCGCCCGCTTCGTCCTTGAAGCGGAACAGGGTGGCGACCGGCCCGAAAATCTCCTCGCGCGAGATGTCCATCTGCTCGGTCGCGCCGGTGACGACGGTCGGCTCGAAGAAGGTGCCGCCGAGCTTGTGGCGGTGGCCGCCTTCGATGACCTTGGCGCCCTTGGCGGTCGCGTCGCCGAGCAGGCGCTCGACCTTCTCGACCGCCTTCTCGCTGATCAGCGGGCCTTGCGTCACGCCCTCGTCCATGCCGTTGCCGACCTTCATCGCGGCGACGCGCGCCGCCAGCTTGGCGGCGAAGGCATCGTGGATGCCGTCCTGGACCAGCAGGCGGTTGGCGCAGACGCAGGTCTGGCCCATGTTGCGGTACTTGGACTGGATCGCGCCCTCGACCGCGGCGTCGAGATCGGCGTCGTCGAACACGATGAAGGGCGCGTTGCCGCCGAGCTCGAGGCTGACCTTTTTGATCGTCGAGGCGCATTGCGCCATCAGGAGCTTGCCGACCGGGGTCGAGCCGGTGAAGGAGAACTTGCGCACCAGCGGATTGGCCGTCATCTCCTTGCCGACCTCCGAGGACCGGGTCGAGGTCACGACGTTGAACACGCCCTTGGGGATGCCGGCGCGGTGCGCCAGCTCGGCCAGCGCCGTCGCCGAGAGCGGCGTCTCCGACGGCGGCTTGATCAGGAAGGTGCAGCCCGCCGCCAGGGCCGGGGCGCATTTGCGCGTGATCATGGCGTTGGGGAAATTCCACGGCGTGATCGCGGCGACGACGCCGACCGGCTCCTTGAACACCAGGATGCGCTTGCCGGCGGCGAAGCTCGGGATCACGTCGCCATAGATGCGCTTGCCCTCTTCGGCGAACCATTCGATGAAGCCGGCGCCATAGGCGACCTCGCCGCGGGTCTCGGCCAGCGGCTTGCCTTGTTCCGCCGTCATCAGCCGCGCCAGATCCTCCTGGTTGGCGATGATGAGGTCGAACCATTGGCGCATCAGGACGGCGCGCTCCTTGGCCGTCCTGGCGCGCCAGGCCGGCCAAGCGGCGTTGGCGGCGGCGACGGCGCGGCGGACGTCGGCGGCGTCGCAATCGGCGACCTCTGCGATGGTCTCATGCGTCGCCTTGTCGGTCACCGCGAAGCGGGCGCCGGAAGCGGCGGCGGTCCAGCCGCCGTCGATATAGGCGTCGGCGCGGAGCAGGGTTTCGTCCTTGAGTTTCAGCATGGCGTTTGGTCCTCGGCGGCGGTGCTGACAGCATATAATGATTGTCGCCGGATTTGGCTGCGTTAAGCTGTGCGAGAGCGCGCGAGAACGCGTGCCAGCGGAGCCGCCATGACTGCCAATACGGACGTGCCGCCGCATGCCGCCGTTCGCAATTTCGTCACCCGCGGCGGCAAGACGCTGCCTTTCACCACCCTGGGCTTCGGTTCGGCGACGCTGGGCAATCTGGGCCAGGTGCTCAGCGAAGAAAGCTGCGACGGCACGGTGCGGCGCGCCTGGGACACGGGCCTGCGCTATTATGACACCGCGCCGCTCTATGGCCTCGGCCTGTCGGAGGTCCGGCTTGGGCGCCTGCTCGCGACGCAGCGGCGCGGAGATTTTCTGCTTTCGACCAAGGTCGGGCGGCTGGTCGAACCCTGCGCCCCGGGCGAATCCAATGCCGGGGTGTTCCAGGTCCGCTCCGACCTCAAATATGTCTACGACTATTCCTATGACGGCGTGATGCGCTCGGTCGAAGCGAGCCTGAAGCGGCTGGCGCTCGACAGGATCGACATCCTTCTGGTGCACGACGTCGACGGCTTCACCCATGGCAGCCGCGAAGCCTCCGAAGCGCGCATCCAAGAGCTGCTGCGGACCGGCGGCTGGCGCGCGCTGGACGCCTTGCGCGCCGGCGGCGCGGTCGCTGCGATCGGCCTGGGCGTCAACGAGTGGGAGCCCTGCGCCCGCCTGCTCGAACTCGCCGATCCCGATCTCTTCCTGCTGGCGGGGCGCTACACGCTGCTGGAGCAGGCGCCGCTCGACACGCTGTTCCCGCAATGCGCCCGCGCGGGCACCGGCATCGTGCTGGGCGGGCCGTACAATTCGGGCGTGCTCGCCGGCAAGGCGACGTTCAACTACGACGCCGTGCCGCCGCAGATCGCGCAGCGCGTGCGCCGGCTCGCCGCCGTGTGCGCGGCGCACGGCGTCGCGCTGCCCCAGGCGGCGCTGCAATTCGTCGCCGCGCATCCCCTGGTCGTCAGCGTCATACCCGGCGCGGTGAGCGCGGCGGAAGTCGACGGCAACGTCGCGCTGATGAACGCCGCGACGCCGGCGGCGCTGTGGCGCGACCTGAAAGAGCAGGGCCTGATCCATCCCGAGGCGCCGGTGCCGGATTGAATCCGCGCCGCGGACGCAATCGGGGTTCGTGCTGAATCGAGATTCGAACGGGGCATGCGGCGGACGCCGGCACTCTCGGTCTGCATGCACCTATGGGGATATGGGCGAAATGGCGTTTCGACCGACTCGGTTCAAGGAGTGCGCGAAAATAAATCCGTATACGTACTATCAACGCATGGGCGCGCGCCGGGCCGCGGATTGGGCGGCGTTGTCTCCCGCGCGGCGGGGATAGACGGCGCCGGTAGGCAACGACGGCGGCGGTTTTGCCGGCACGAAATATTTTCGCGGGGCCCGCCGGCGCCAGAATGCGACGTCTCCCGAGGGCGCGGGAGGCGGCGTGCCTGAGCAAAAAATCCAACAAATTCCGCGCGGTATCGCCAAGGGCTTTGGAATAGGAAAAACAAGTTTGTAATTTAAACTAGTTGGTGTATCTAGTCACCAACAGACGGGGCCACGCGCGCTCCGCCCATACCGGCACAGGAGCCCGCCCGATGAGCAGCGACAGCCAATCCGCCCGCGACGACCTCGCCTTCCTGCGCGCGCTGGTGGGCGACGGCGAGGAGCCGCAGATGCGCAGCTTCGGCGAGGCCTATTTCGCCGCCGGGCTGATCTATGGCGGCCAGATGATCCTGCATGCGGTGCAGGGACTGGAGCTCCTGCCGCGCGATTCCGCGACCAGTCTCGCCATCGGCCTGGGGCCGACGCTGCTCTTCCTCCCCGTCCTCGCCCTCATCATCTTCCGCAACCGCAAAAGCCCGATGCGCGGCGCCGCGGGCCGCGCCGTCGGCAGCGTGTTCGGCGCCGTCGGCCTCGCCAATCTCGTGCTGGTCGCGGTGATCGGCTCGGTCGCGCTGCGCCAGCACAGCCTCGAGACCTGGCTGATCTATCCCTGCACGATCTGCATCCTGCAGGGCACGGCCTGGCTGTTCACCGCCATGATGCGGCGCCGCGCCTGGCACTACGCGGTCGCGGCCGGATGGTTCGTCTGTGCCATCGCGGCGGCGCTGTCGATCCCGTCGCCCCCCTTCTACATCCTGTTCATCGGCCTGGGCCTCTGGCTCTGCATGGCGCTGCCGGGCTGGATCGTGCTGCGCCACGCCGGCCGGGCCTGAGGCGCGCCGATGGCCGGCTTCGACATCGGACGGATCGACGATGTCATCCATGGCCGCCTCCGGCTGGGGATCATGGCCTATCTCGCCAACGCCGAGGTCGCCGATTTCAACGAGCTGAAGGCGGTGTTGCAGGCGACGCAGGGCAATCTGTCGATCCATCTGCGCAAGCTCGAGGATGCCGGCTATGTCGCGATCGAAAAGAGCTTTTTGCGCCGCAAGCCGCTGACCCGGGCGCGCATCACGCCCGCCGGGCGCAAGGCGTTCGGCGGCTATCTCGAAGCGATGGGACGGCTGATCGACGGCCGCTAGCCGAAGCTGAAATCCCCGGCATTGAGCTGCGCCAGCGTGACGTGCTGCAGGGTGATGCTGTCATAGGGATCGAAGGCGATGACGACGTCGGCGCCGGCTTGCGACATCAAGGGCAGCAGCGCGGCGAAATTCGCGATGTCGTAGCCGTGCAGTTCGACAACGTCGCCGCTCGCATTGCCCGGCGAGAAATCGGTGATGACGTCGAGGCCGCTGCCGTCATTGTGGAACACGAAGCGGTCGTCGCCGCTGCCGCCGCTCAGCGTGTCGTTGCCGCGGCCGCCGTCGAGATAGTCGTTGCCGCCGCCGCCGTTCAGCGTGTCGTTGCCGGCATAGCCGAACAGCACGTCGATGCCGGTGCCGCCGGTCAGCACGGCGGCGGCCGGCGCGGCGTCGTGATCGGCGTCATAGGGCACGGCGAACCACGCCGCGGTGTCGAGCGCGGCGGCGATATCGGCCATGGTGACGGTGTGGCTGCCGTTGTCGTTGGTGCCGGAAAGACCGGTCTGGTTGCCGCCGGCGTCGAAGGCGAGCGTCGCGCTGGCCCAGGCATATTGGTTCGCGGCGTCGAACAGGGTCAGGTACTGCGTGCCGTCGTCATTGACGCCGAATTCGGTGAGGGGGTGGCCGGCGGCGTCGAAGCTCGCGGAGGTCCACAGCCAGCTCGCGGTTCCCGCCGTGTCGTAGCTATTGACCCAATGCGTGCCGCCGTCGGTGACGATGGTCTGCGCCGCGATCGAGCCGCCCGCCGTGAACTGCGTCGCCTGCGTCGCCCAGTTCGCCGTGCTCGCCGCGTCGTACTGCGTCAACGTCCTGCTGCCGTCGCCGCTGATGTCGTAGGCGAAAGTGCCGTCGCTGAAGCGGAAAAACTCGACGTTCTTGGCGGTGTCGGTGCCGTCCGGACTGCCGGGGCGCTGATCGGCGAAAGTATAGCGCGCCAGCGCCGTGTCGTAGGACACCGCGTAGTCGCCATGGGCGCCGGTGAAGACCAGCGTGTCGCTGCCGATGCCGCCGTCGAACGTGTTGTTCGCCGAGCTGCCGAGCAGCGTGTCGTCGGAATCGACGCCTTGCACCGTGATCGTCACCGTCTCGCTGTAGCCGCCGAGGAGGCCGATCGTGATCGTCTCGGTGGCGGTGGTGTTGCTGGCGCCGGACCCCGCCGCGGGCAGGGCGTCATAGGCGTGATTGGGCGTGAAGGTCAGCGCGCCATTGCCGCCGACCTCGACATGGGCGCCGGAGGCGAGCGTGAGTTGCGTCGCGATGGGGCCGCCATTGACCGAAACGACCTGCAGCGGCGGTCCGTCGGGATCGCTGTCGGCGCCGGCGCCGTTGTCGGCGAAGACGCCGATGATCAGCGTCGTGGTTTCCGGCGTCGCGACGGCGTCGTTGTGCAGCAGCGGCGGATCGTCCACCGCCGCGACGTTGACGGTGGCGTTGACCGTGGCGCTGGACAGCGCGCCGTCGCTGACCTGGAACGCGATGGTGCGGGCGGTGCTGCCGCCGGCGGTCGGATCGTCGCTGCTCGAGGAGAAGCCGACCGAGCGCAACGCCGCCTGGTAGGCCGCGACCGAGGCGGTGCCGCTCAGCGTCAGCACGTGGGTCGCGGGATTGTAGCTGCCGCTGATGCCGTTCTGGTTGCTGAAGCTGAGCGCGTCGCCGGCCACGAAGCCGTTTGCGATGGTCACGCTGGCGCCGGCGAGCGTCGCACCGTCGTCGTTCACCGCGAGCGAGGGGGCGATGGCGACCGCCGCGGCCTGCTCGGTATAGCCGACGCTGGCGGCGCCCGCGAGGCTGGGCGCGCTGTTGCCGAACAGCGCGGCTATGCCGACCGTGCCGTTGCTGAAGGCGACGAACTCGAAGCCGGTGACCGTGTCGCTGCCGTCCGGCGAGCCGGGGCGCAGATCCTGGATCCGGATGGAACCGCCGCCGAGATCGGTCACCTGGTAGTCGGCGCGGGCGCCGGAATAGACGGCGGTGTCGCTGCCGGCGCCGCCGGTCAGGACGTCGTTGCCGCCATTGCCGGTCACATGGTCGCCATTGCCGTTGGCGGTGACGCTGTCGGCGCCGCTGCCGCCGACGAAGCTGTCGATCGCGGTGCCGAAGGCGATGCCGAGATTGTTGACCATCCCGGCGCAGCTCGAGAACGTGCCGGGATTGAGGTTGATCGTCGAGGGCAGGGTGAAGCCGGAGAGGTCGAGCGTGTTGCCGGTGCCCATGTCCCACAGGGTGAGGATGGGAACGCTGTTGAGGGTGAAATCGAAGAAGATCGCGCTCGGCCCGGTGATGTTGGCGTGGAAGCCGAAAACCTGCCCGCCGGAGAGCGGCGTCGACGTCGGCAGGCCGTAGAGCGCCTGCGCCGCCAGGATGTCGAGCGGCATCAGGCCGGTGGGATCGCTGCGGAAGCCGGACGGGCCGGTGCCCCAATTGGTGCCGGTGACCGGATACTGGTTGAAATACTGGGCCGTGCTGGTGCGCGGCTCGATATACGACATGATGCTCCACAGCCGCGTGTCGTAGGGACTGAACTGCTGCGTCGCGACGTTGACCGTGCCGTTATAGGGACCGCCATGGCCCAGGCCGATGGCGTGGCCTTCCTCGTGCAGGAGGGTCATGACCGGATAGCCGCCCTGGCTCGTGAACGTGCCGTCGATCGGTCCGAAACCGGCGACGCTGGTGTCGATCGAGATCGTCGCCTTGGTCAGGGTGAGCAGGACGGAGCCGCCGGTCTCGCCGCCATGGCCGGTCGGATCGGAATAGCGCGGACTGGTCGCGGCGCTGCCGTCGTTGCCGCGGGTGAAGACGATCTGCGCCCCTGCCGAAGTGGTGGTCTGGACGAAGGAGATGTTGGCGACGTCCGACCACAGGGCAAGGCCGGCGGCGAGGAATTGCTTCTCGGCGGCGCTCCAGTTCGATCCCGGCGTGAAGTAGTAGCTGACCGTGCCGCCGGAGGTATGCGCGGTCGACGCCCCCCATTTGCCGGTGTTGGTGTAGCCGCCGGTATAGGTGGCGGGTGTGTCGCTGTTCCACGCCGAGAAGGCATAGAGCGGCAGGGTGCCGTCGTCATAGACGCCGGCGATGAACGCGACCTCGTCGGCCTGGCCGTAGACTTGTGCCAGCGGTTGCGGCGCCGGCGCGGTCTGGCCCAGCGTGCCGTCGTGCAGCGTCGGCTGAATGGTGGGCCGCGCTGCCGCGAGGCCGCTGTGGAACGGCGTGGCCGCCGGCAAGACCGGCGAGAAGACGCCATGGAAGCGCTCGGCACTCTGGCGCGGAAAGCTTTCGTCGCCGGACGCGTCGTGAGGGTCGATGACTTCGCCGTCCCGTTCGACCCGAATCGCCATCACGCCTAGCCTGAGCCGGTTGGAGATTCGGACAATAAAGTGGAGCGCAAAGGCGCGTCAAACCGCATGCGGTTCCCGGCCGGGAACGCCGGATCGCCGCCGTTCAGGTCAAGAGGAAATCGCCGCTGTTCAGTTGCGCCATCTGCACATTGTGCAACGCGATGCGGTTCTGATCGTCGAATGCAATCAGGGTGTCGGTGCCGGTCTGGGACATCAGCGGCAGCAGGGCCGCGAAGGTGAAAACGCCGTAACCATGCAGGTCGAGCAGATCGCCGCTCGCGGCGCCCGGCACGAAGTCCGTCACGGTGTCCAGCCCGTCGCCGACCCGGAAGACGAAGCGGTCGTCGCCGCTGCCGCCGGTCAGCGTGTCGTCGCCCAGGCCGCCGTTGAGGACGTCGTTGCCGCCGCCGCCGTTCAGCGTGTCGCCGCCGGCATAGCCGAAAAGCATGTCGATGCCGGCGCCGCCGGTGAAGACGTCGTTCGCCGGGATGCCGTTGGCGTTCGGATCGTAGGGCGTGGCGTACCAGGTCGCGGTGTCGAGCGCCGCCGCGACGTCGCCGCGCGTGACCGTGTGGCTGCCGTCGTCATTGGTGCCGCTAATGCCGGTCGGATTCCAATCGGCGTCGAAGGTGATCGTCGCGCTCGCCCAGCGATAGCTGCCGGCCGCATCATAGAGCGTCAGCCAGTGCGAGCCGTCGTCATTGGTCCCGGTCTGCGTCAGGGCGTGGCCGGACGCGTCGTAGGACGTCGTGCGCCAGGCCCAGGGCTCGGCATTGGCCGCGTCGAAATCGTTCAGCCACCAGCTTCCGCCGTCGTTCACGACCTTCTGGCCGACCAGGCTGCCGATCGGATCGGTCGTCGTCGCCACCGAGGCCCAGGCGTAGGTCTCGCCGGGATCGCTCAGGCTGGTGGTGTGGCTTTGGTTGGCCGCCAGGTCGTAGCCCAGCGCATCGAGCAAAGTGAAGTCCACCGGCGTCATCGCGGTCGCGACGCCCGAGGCGATGAAGGCGCGGAACGCATCATTGCCCGCGCTGTCGGCCCAGTCGCTCAAGGAGCCGTCCGGATCGGTGTTGAAATATTGCAGGGCGCTGTGGCCGCTATCGATCGAGAAATAGCCGGTCTGGCTGCCGGCCCACAGCCGCGTGTCGGCCGCGGAGTAGTGGTAGAGATCGAACGGCAGATAGGCGGGATAGCCGTTCCACCACATGCCGTTGCCGAGATCGCGTCCCATCACATGGGAAATCTCGTGCGCCAGCGTGCCGAAGAAATCGTATTTCCCGGCGGCGACGCCGTCGCTCGAATCGTAATCGAAGGCGATGTCCTTGCTGATGCCGACATACCCGTCATAGAGCGGCACGCCGTCGCCATAGGCCGGAAAGTCAATCGCCAGCGCCTTGGCTTCCGCCGGCGTCACGAGGAACACGGCGTTGCCAAAGGGTAGCGGGTTGGCGGCCGGCCAGGTCGCGGCGGCGGCGATGTCGTCGTTCGAGCTGCGGTCGGCGTTCAGCGCGGCGCGCACCTGACCGTAGTCGACGGCGCTGAGATCGAAGGTGCTCTCGCCCGCCGCGCCCGCATCCAGGGCGGTGCCGGCAAGCTCGCCATAGCCGAGCGCGATGTTGATGGTGATGGGATCGGAAAAGGTCTGCTCGTACAAGCGCACCACCGCGTCGACCGCCGCCTTGAACCCGGCGGGGGCGCTCGCGACGCTGTCGTCGTAGGTGACGTTGATCAGCAGCCCGCTGTGCGCCGCCGGCTCGGTGCGCGCGTCGCTGAACTGGACGGTCTCGACATGGTCGAGGCGCGCCGTGCCGAAGGCGCCGTGGACGATTTCGGTGCCGCCGTCATAGCTGATCGTGTAGCTCGCCTGCGGTCCGGAGAACACGACGGTGTCGCGCCCGGTGCCGCCGTCGATGCTGACGTCCCCCTGGCCGAGCAGGATCGTGTCGTCGCCGCCGCCGGCGTCGATCCGGCCGCTGAACGTGCCGGCGGCGCCGTTGAACCTGTCGTTGCCGGTGCCGAGCAGCAACTGGTCGACGGCGATCGTGCCGCTGTTGGTCAGGGTGTCGTCGCCGACATTCAGGTCGATCCGGCCGGCGACGATGTGGCCGGCATTGGTCAGCGCGTCGTTGCCGGCGCCGAAATAGATGGTGCCGTTGATCGTGCCGGTGTTGTGCAGCGTGTTGTTGCCCGGGATTTCCTCGTCGAACAGCCAGAGCGAGACGATGCCGTCGATCGTGCCGGAATTCTCCAGCGCGACATTGGCCTGGCTCGCCGGAAAATCGTTCTGGATCTCCCAAACCGCGACGTCGGCGGTGATGGTGCCGGTGTTGGTGATCTGCGTCGTGTTGAACGAGGCGGCCCCGAAGCGCAGGCCGACCTCCTGGGCGTCGGCGGCGCCGGCGATGGCGGTGATGTCGCCGCTGTTGAAGATGGAGACGCCGCCGCCGTCGAGCATGTAGACCGCGGTGGTATCGACCCCGCCGCCTTCCACCAGGATATCGCCCGTATTCACGAAGACGCCGCCATTGTTCAGGTTGACGCCATGCGCGAAATCGCCGTGGCCGGTGACGTGCAGCGTGCCGCTGTTGCTGAAATGGAATCGGGGGTCCCAGCTCACGACGCCGAAGGCGTCGTGATCGGCGCTGACGGTGAAGGTGCCGTCGTTGCGGAAATCGGCGGCAAGGCCGCCGGCATAGAAGCCGTTGGCGTCGGCGCCGGCGACGGTGAAGCTCGCGCCGGCCTGGTTCCATACCAGCGAATGGGTGACCAGGACGGAGATGTCGTCCCCGGTGCTGATGCCGGTGACATAGCTGCCGACGGGACTGCCGCTGCCAAGTTCGGCATGGATATCGCCGGCATTGGTGAAATTGGGTCCGCCGGCGCCGCCATTGTCGTCGAGCCGATAGGCGGCATAGCCGAAAGCAAAGGAGAAGCCGACGGTCTGGCCGTGGGCGAGGGTGTAGTCGCCGGTGATCGACATGGTCGGCGAGGTGGTGAAGTCGAGCGTTCCGGCGGCATTGAATCCGGCATAGGCGTTGCCGGAGAGATCCTCGATCGCGTCGGCGCCGACGGTGACATAGTAGGCGTCGCCGCGCACCAGATCGGCTTGCGAGATCTGCACCGTGTTGCCGGTGAATTTGATGTGCGCCGTGTCGGAGGCGGCGTAGCTCGCGAAGACGCTGCCGTCCGACGCCTTGTGGATCTGGATGGCGCCGCTGCCGGCCTTGACCTGCTCGTCGAACTGAAGCGCGACGGGATAGCCGGCGTCGACATTGGTGGTGCCGTCCGGCGGCGTCACGGCGACAAGGGCGGGCGGCGTGTGGTCGCCCGGCGGCGGGCCGCCGCCGGTGGTGAAGTCGATCGCGGTGGGCGACGTGACGCCCGCGAAGGCGTTGCCGCCGGTATCGCGGAACGCATTGCCGTCGATCGTGACGTAATAAGCGGTCTGCGGCGCCAGCGACTGCGTCAGCGTGACGGTGACGGTCGCGGTTTCGCTGTCGAAATAGACGTGGCCGGTATCGCTGGTGACGGCCGAGGCGATGGCCGCGCCGTCGGAGGCGCGGTGGACGGTGATGACGCCGGTGATGCCGGGCTGCACCGGTTCGTTGAACGTGAAGGTGAAGGTCGGATCCTGCGAAATGCCGGTCGAATCGTCGGCCGGCGTGAAGCCGACCAGCAGGGGCGGCGTGGTATCGGAACTGTTCAGCGTGGCGGTGAAGATGGTCGACTGGCCGCCGTCCCATTGGCCGGAGCCGGCGGCGAACAGGCCCTGCGGGAAGCTGATCGTATAAACCCCGCCCGGCAGCAGATCGTCGTGCGGGTTGATGGTCAGCGTGTTGCCGGAGACGGTGACCTGCGACGCATCGGTGACCGGGATCAGGATCGTGCTGCCGCCGAGCTTGAGCGAGATGTTGCCGGGGTTTGCGATCCGCATCGGCCGGTCGTAGGTGAACACGATGTTGGCGTTCAGCGGCACGTCATTGGCATAGACGCCGGGCGAGACGCTCACGACGGAAGGCGAAGGCCCCGATACGGTGGTGAGCGGGTTGCCGCTGGTGAAGGTCAAGCGCTGGATATCGTAGAGCTGGTCGGTGCCGTCGGGACCGGCCGCCTGGATGTGATCGGCGAAGTAGGTGAAGGTGTAGTCGGATTTGGCGCCGTGCAGGAACGCGGTGTTGTAGCCGCCGCCGCCGATCAACGTGTCGTTGCCCGGCCCGCCCGAGAGAATGTCGTCGCCCGCGCCGCCGTCGATATAGTCGTCGCCGCCGCCGCCGAACAGCGCGTCGTCGCCGCCCAGGCCATAGATGACGTCGCTGTCGATCGTGGCGCTCGTCGCCTCGGCATAGGGCCCGCCCCAGACCGGCACCGCGCCGTCGCCCGCGACGTGGATGAAGTCCGCGCCGGCGCTGCCGTTGATCGTGGCGAAGAAGGTCGGGGCGGCCGGGGTCATCGCGAAAGCGAGCGGTGCGGTGTGGACGCGCGGCGCCGGCGCGCCGTCGCCGATCGCCCCCGTGGCGCGGCGATCCGGAATCAGGTCGCTATCGAGCAGCGAAGCTCCGACCCCGAAAAGGTCCTTCCTGCTCATGAATGGTTCCACGCGCGCCAGCTATGAAGAGCCCGAGAATAAGGCCAACTAAGATGGCGGGCGAGTTCTTTTCGCAGCGTTTCGCGGCGAATCCGTCTTGACCGATTGTCTTGCTGCTGTTGATGGCGGCGACATTACGGGCATGACAGGCATGTGACGCCTGCCGGCGGGACGGCAAAGCCGCGAAGGCTCTCCATTATGCAGCAAGCACACCTAGATAGCCTCTAGGTTCCGAGGCCGAACGGCCCGATTATTGCCCGCATGGGAATCCCGCTCTCTGTTTTCATGCTGCGCCGCAAGCGCAATGAGATACGCGACACGATAGCCGCCTATGAGGCGAGGCTTCGCGAGGCGCGCGCGGACCTGGCTGCGGTGCTGTCAACGCTTCGGCTGTTCGAAGCCAGCGGCGAGCCTGCCGACTTCACACCCTATGTCGATCTAAACCGCATATTCCAAAGGGGTGAGACGACCGATTTCTGTCTGGCAACGCTGGCGTCAGATGGACCACTAGACACGCGGCAGCTAACCGAGCGCCTGATGGTCGCGAAGGGTTTGGACCCTGCCGATAAAGTCATGGCGCAAGCCATTTCGCTGCGGATCGTTCAGACGCTTCGGGTGCGCGCCAAGCGCCGCCAAGGGATAGACGGTTCCCTCCGGCGGCGCGGCGTCTGCGTCTGGCAACTCACTTCGGCAGGTGGCGCTGCCAGTAACCCTTCCACTGGCGTGAAACCGGCTGCGTTGCTGACAGGTTCACAATCCGAACGAACTGCGCCCCGTTCGCCTCGCGGCGGTGATCTTCGCGCCATCCCATTTCAGCCGCGTAGCCGGACAGATACGCCTTCCTGATGCTGTGATGCGTGCCGAGTTCGGCCCTACGCAGGCGACTAAAGAAACTCTCCGCACCGTTCGTGCAGGCCTGTCCGTCGCTGTAGCAAACCGAATGATTGATGCGGCGCATTTCGTAATGGTCGTGCAGGCTATCCCAAGCCATCGCCTCGTCGGCATGGATAACCGTGCCGGGTTGAACGCGCTTCATCACTTCGGAGACGGCGGCGCGCTCCGATTGCGCGACGTGCGTAATCGTGCGGCCCTTGCGCTGGCGCATGACAACAACGCACTTGCGCTTGCCAGTCTGATTTTCAACAAGGCGACGATCCTTGCGATCCTCTTTGTAGTTCGCGGGTTTGATGTGACCGCCGAAATACGCGCCGTCAATTTCGACCGTGCCGGACAACGTGGCGTTCGCAACTTCGGACGCCATCGCTTCGCGAAGCTTGTGCTGCAAAACGAACGCCGTCCGATATTGCACGTCGAGATCGCGCGACATCTGCAAGGCGCTGTGGCCCTTCGCGCCGTTCGTGAAAACGGCAATCGCGGCGAGCATGTCTTGGAACGAAAGCTTGCGGCTGGCGAAGATGGTCGAGGACGTGGCAGAGAACTGGGCCATACAGCCCTTGCACTTGAAGATGCGGCGCGCCGCGAACTTGTAGATTTCGACGCAGCCGCACTTCGGGCAGACCGGCTCCCCGCCGTTGTTGGCCCAACGGATCGCCGTGAACATCTTGAACGCCTCGTCCTCGGTCAGCCGCATGACTTGGGCGAGGCTAAGGGTCCGGGCCTTGGAACTCAGGAGGAAGTGCTGCGACATCATCGTTTCCGATAGGTATATCCTGAATTTGGAGATATTGCCTATCGAAGTCAATAGGAATATATCGTTTGTGGTGATATTTCTCCCCAATTGAGGCGATATGGTCGGCGACAAGGCGTACCAAGAGCGGGTGAAGGCGCTGCTCAAAGCCGAATTGAAGCTGAAAAGCTTGTCCTACAAGGACTTAGCTGAGCGCCTGACGGCTGCCGGAATGCCAGAGACCGAGGCGAACATAGCCAACAAGATCAGCCGGGGAGGGTTCTCCGCCGCCTACTTCGTCCAATGCTTGGAGGTCATTGGCTGTAGTAATCTATCACTGAAGCGGGATTGAAACATTGAGGAAGTTCCTATCGGTTTCAATGGGATTCCCCCCGGTCCCATTGGGAATCCTTGCCATTTCCAATAGGTTATGGCACAAACCAAACCGCCCCCCGGTTTGGACCCGGGAGGCGGTTCGCTTCACTCTCCTACTTCCATTCCTGAGTTTGGACCTCAGGGGCTGGCGGAAGCGGGGGGACTCGAACCCCCACAGGGCGCTGTGAACGCCCTCCACCGGGGTAGGAACCCGGAGCCGTACCATTGAGCCACGCTTCCATTCATGGGGCCGCCTTCTCCGCGAAGGCGGCCTTTCCTTTTGGAGTGATGATGTAGTGGTCATCACTGACCTTTTCCGCATATCCGTGGTTCACAAAACCCATAAGAATAGCGTTGATTCCGCGTGCCGGAGCGGAATGGCCTGATTCCATCGCCTCCATATTCATCCCAGACTTCGTTGCCTTCCCGTCCAGCAGGGCCTCCTTCACGATGTCGCCGAGGTCAAGCCGGCGTTTCGGATCGGTGCGGCCAGTCGTGCGCATCTCCAATTCCAGGAGCTTGCGGATCAAATCCCTTTGCTCAGCGATCTCACTTGAGCGCTTCTCAACTTCGACAGCCTCGGCGTCGAGCAAGTCGAGGCGATCCTTGAGGTTCCCCACGAGGGTGGTCGATATGATCGTCTTGGCTCGGTAGCGTGTCATAGGCACACGTATAGGCTGCGAATGAATCATTCGCAAGGCCATTGGGCCATAGAAGAACGAACAGGGGGACCAAATGATATCAACAAAGTTGATCTTCTTGATAATCCGTCAAGCGAATGGGGCGCCGGATTTCTGAGACGCTAGCCATAGTTAGGCGGTTTGGACCCCATTTGTTCCATTTAGTGAACGTGCGCGCACATGAGGCACCGGGTTATAGTCCTGACCACTAAGGCGGAGGGTGACTATGGATGACGAAGAACTGCGCGGGCGGCTGCGCCGGGTCGAGGCGTCAGCAGTAGTAATCGAGTTTGTCGTGTTGGGCGCGGCGTGGATTTGGACCACCAACCACTTCGCGCATCGGCTGATGGATAGCTACCACTGGGAGGAAGGTTCGGCTGGCCCGTGCGCTGGGCTCGCGATGCTGGCGGCGATAGTTCTCATCGTCGGCGCAATACGGTGGGGGCAGAATTACCTGCGTCCTCGTCGGCCACGTGACGGGGATTCAGTCTAGGTGTGCTTGCTGCATAATGGAGCGAAGGCCGGTATTATGGCGCAAACGCCCCAAGAAAATCGTCCGGCCCAGCCCTAAGTTCGCCCCATGGGCGACCCTATAGCAGTTCTGGCTTTGCGGAGACGGCGTGACCATATCTCCGGCATCATCGCCGAGTACGAGCGCAAAATCAAAGACGCCCAGCACGATCTAATCCATGTGGTGGCGTCCCTCCGGCTATTTGAGCTAACCGGCGACCCTTCCGAATTCCCGCCCTATATCGACCTCAACAGGCTCCTACGGCGGGGAGAGACGACACGGCTCTGTCTGGCCGCTCTGGCGACCGAAGGCCCGCTAGACACCCGCGAACTCGCCCAGCGCGTCATGCGCGCCAAGGGCCTGAATCCCGACGACAAGGTGCTGGGCCAGGCTATCGCCCTGCGCATCGTCCAGACCCTTCGCCTCAAGCGGACCAAGGTGGACAACCGCGAGCGCCGCAAGGGCGTGACCCTGTGGAAGCTCAGATAAGGGTACCCATGCGTGGCGCTGAAAGCATAAGTGGGGTTAGCTACCGCCATGGTGACAATCAACGCAGGTGATTGGTGCTACGGGGTGCGCTGCGCAAGCTGCGAGCGGCCTATTATCGTTTGGCCCGATCTGTCGCAAGGACGCGATCCGTTGAAATTCGAGTCCCAAGTTGTTCTTCAAGCCACTTGTCCAAATTCACAGTGCGGGCATGTGATGGAATTTCGACCTGCACAAGCTCAACATTTTCGGGCACCGTACAAGTTGGAAGCTTGACCACCGCCGTGTCGCGAACGCGGACGACCTGGGTGCCGTCTAGGATTTTAATTGGAAGGTCTGTGCTGGACATGTCTGCGGCTCCCGCATAAATTGTTCGCGGGATGGCGCGCGCCATCTAAGTAACGACGGCTTCGGACTGGCATCCGGGGCCGTTTCGTTTGGTGCCGAAGCTACTTCGGGGCCGATAGGCGCGCAACCCAGCTTGCCGCAAGTAGAACGACGGCAGCCAAGACTACGAACTTGCACGGCACCGCGCCATTGCAGGACGATGATAGCGGACACGCTTCCGCCAAATATATTTGCCCATTGATGATATTTCCCAATAGGCCGAGCGCTGGATTATAGTGGTGGACAGACAATACAGCCGCAACTGCAATCGCGGGCGCTGCGATCATGATGCGCCGATCACCAAGAATTTCGAGTGCGTGTTTGGTGGTAATGGCCATGGTCTAACCAGCGCTCGTCCCTGAATACCCGCGCTGGCGCATACATCGTTCGGTAAGGCGGTTCGGATTATTCGCTTCCGGCTGCGCAGCCTCATAAATCATCCCGCCGACGGCGCCGGCCACAACGCCAGCCGTTGCGCTACCGCCCGGGTTCTCACGCGCAAAGTGTTCGCGGATTGCCCACTGCTTGCAGGCGTGCAGATCCCTGCTGAGACGTGCTGGTGAACCTGGACCGCTCGGCAAGACATCGTAGTGGTCGCTGGCGCAACCGCTGGCGAATAGTGCCGATGCAACGACAAGACCTCGAAATGCGCGCATTCCCAATCTCCCCTCTGGCGATCGGGGAGTTGATAAACCTCACATAGCAAGGTCGCCGTTGCCTTTAGGCTTTCGCCCTGAACATGCGCAACGGCCTCCTCGACCATAGGGGTAGAGGAGTGCTTTAGGCGGCACTTGGCGCCGCTATGTGAGGGGTTATCACGCCCCGGACCGGCGTGAGCGCCGATCTGCGGGGAGAATAGCGCGCCCTTGCATCTGGCGCGAGTCGGGGAGTTAGGCCGCTTTCTCGACGTGCCGCTGCCAATAACCACTGAAGTCAACTGACGGGCCGCGCTTCATGGCGAAGTGGGCGACCGTGCGGACCTGTTCGCCGTTCGGCAGACGGCGGTTATCTTCGCGCCATGACGCCTCTTGGGCGTAGCGAAGCAAATAAGCTCCAGCGATATGGTGATGGTGGCCGATCTCAGCGCGGCGCAGGCGAGAGAAATATTCCTCAGCCATGTTTGTGCAAGCGCCGTCCAACGAATACGCCTCTTGATGGTTGATGCGCTTCATTTCGAAACGGCTTTCGAGACCGTTCCATGATCCGGCTTCGTCGGCATTGACGATGGTGCCCGGCTCGATACGGGACTTGATCCAGTTCAGCGCTGCACCTTCCGACGCGAATACGGCAGGGACGGAATTGCCCTTGCGCTCGCGAACGATCACAACGACCTTGCGCTTGCCGCTGCGGTTTTCTGCTAGACGACGGTCAAGGCGATGCTCGCGCATGTTCGCGGGCTTCACATAGCCGCCAAAGTATGCGCCATCGACTTCTGCGGTCTTGCCGGCACCGCCTACCGTGCGGCCCTTCATCTCCTGAGCCATCGCTTCGCGCAGTTTGTGGACCAGCACGAAGGCCGACTTGTAGGCGAGGCCCAGATCGCGCGAGAGCGCCAGCGCTGACTTGCCCTTGACCTCGTTACAGAAGATCGCAATGGCGGCCAAGTAGTCGCGCAGCGGGCGCTTGTGCGAGGAAAACAGCGTACCGGACGTGACGGTGAAATCCCTCGTGCATGCCTTGCAGCGATAGCGGGTCGAGCCGTTCGGGCGCGGGTTGAGGTAGGCGTCCAGTCCACCGCAATGCGGGCAGATCGGCGCGCCTTCCGTCTCAAACCACCGGACCTTGCGGAAAGCCGTCTCCGCCTCCGCATCCGACATGCGCAGCACTTCCGCCAGCCGGAGCGTCTTGGCCTTGGAAGAGAGAAGGAAGTGCTGGGCCACAAGGATCGTTTCCGGTCTACAAGTCTCATATACAAGACGTAGAGGCCGGTTGCAATACCGCAAAGCATTAGATATGATCCCTAGGTCTCATATCTGATATGCGGGGATTGCATGGGTCTAGCAAAGACCGAAGCCGAGATTCAGGAACGGGTGAGCCGGTTCCTAAAGGCCGAGTTGAAGCGGTCCAACATTACCTATGCCGGGCTGGCGGAGTTGCTGGCGAAGCATGGGCTAAAGGGCGAGACGGAAGCGTCCGTCAAAAACAAACTCATGCGCGGGACGTTCGCAGCATCGTTTTTGCTGGCAACAATAGCGGCGTTAGAAATGGAAGGCTTTAGGCTGGAAGACTTATAGCTATTTGATGTGCCGAATATCGAACTTCCGTTCGTCCGCCCACTTGATAGCTGTGTCGCGCGTGATTTCCGTCTTGTCAGTAATTGGGGCTTCTACTGTACCGCGCCCCCCAAGTCTGCGTAACGACCGAGCGATGGTTTCAATGTGGTCGCCCGCAGCCTCATCCAAGAGCAGTTTTCGATATCCGCTCGCGGACGGATTGAAGGAAAGAATCGCAGGATCGCTCTTAGCCAAAATCTTGGAGAATTCGCTAATCGTGTACTTGTCCAAATGCTGCCAAGGAATCCAGTCCACAGGCTTGGCCTGAGCGACCGGCGGCTGCGCCGCCCTGGTAGCTACGCGATAGGCGGCAAAGCCAACGCTGACGATCATCCATGTAAGAAGAATAACCGCACCGACCCCGAACCAACGGAACCAAAACCAAAACCACCAAAGCTGTAGGGCGAGCCAAACCATAAATGCAGGAGCCCCTAGCCCGAAGGCGATCCAAAACAGGACTCTGCCCCAATGGTCGGGGACATCTGTGTAGATGCGTTTGAATGTTTCCCAGCGACCCATCCCCGACTCCTACCGCAACCGGCAGTAGGTTCCGAGTCCGTCCGGCGGTATCCCGCTATATCCCGGAATATCTCGCCAAATCCCGCTTGCCGCTTAGTCATTGGCGGCTACCGACCGGGCATAGCTTCGCCTTGGGGCGTTTGCGCCATAATACCGGCGAAGGCTGGTTGGGGGACTAGGATTCGAACCTAGACAGGCAGAGTCAGAGTCTGCAGTCCTACCGTTAGACGATCCCCCAACGGTGCGCCCGTTTAACGGACCCGTTTGGTGCTGGCAAGCGCGGACGGCTACCCGGAAAGCCGCCCCCGGCCCGCCGCAGCCGCCCGCCGCCGGACAGTGCTTTTTTCAGGTTCCCTGCGGGTTTTTCCCTTTGGCGTGCTAGCATGCCCGCCGCTGGTTCGCGACAGACGGAACCGCGAGGGAGGGTTTCGTTGGCGCGAGGGATGAGGCGCGGGTCGCGTGGCCGCGGACCGGCGTCGCCGGTTGCCGCGCTCGACCTCGGCACCAACAATTGCCGCCTCCTGATCGCCGTGCCGGGGCGCGGCGGAAACCTGCGCATCGTCGATTCCTTCTCGCGCATCGTGCGGCTGGGCGAGGGCGTGGGGCAGAGCGGCTTGCTCGGCGAGGCCGCCCTGACGCGCACCGTCGCGGCGCTGAAGATCTGCGCCGAGCATCTGCGGGCGCGCGGCGTCCGCCGCCTGCGCGCGGTGGCGACCGAGGCGGCGCGCCGCGCCGGCAATGCCGACGTCCTGCTCGCCCGCGCCCGCGACGAGGCCGGCATCGAGCTGGAGATCATCAGCGCCGAGGAGGAAGCGCGCCTGGCGGCGGTCGGCTGCGCCCCGCTGATCGATCCGGCGGCGCAGGGGGCGCTGATCTTCGACATCGGCGGCGGCTCGACCGAGATCATCTGGATGCGGCGCGACGGCGGGGGCGCGCCCGGCGTCGTGGTGTCGTCGTCGGAGCCGGCCGGCGTCGTCACCCTGGCCGAGAGCTGGGGCGGCGGCGCCTTCGATGCCGCCGGCTATGCCCGGCTGCGCGGCGAGATGCGCGAGCGCTTCGGCGCGGTCAAGGCGCGGATGGACGCGACGGCGGCGCTCGACGTCGGGGCGCATCATCTGCTGGGCACCTCGGGCACGGTCACGACGCTGGCGGCGATCGCGCTGCGCCTGCCGCGCTACGACCGCGGAAAGGTCGACGCCACCTGGCACCGCTGCGCCGACATCCTCGCGGTGGCCGACCGGCTGGCGGCGCTCGATCTCGCCGGCCGCGCCGCGATCGGCGCCGTCGGCCCCGACCGGGCCGATCTCATCGTGCCGGGCTGCGCCATCTTCGCCGCGATCCGCGACCTGTGGCCGTGCGAGCGGCTGCGCGTCGCCGACCGGGGCTTGCGCGAGGGCATGTTACGCGAGCTACTGGCGCCGCGATGACCAAACCAGCCGGCACATCCGGGCGCGGCCATGTGCGCGCCAAGCTGAAGAACCGCAAGGAGCGCACGGTGTCGTCCAAGCGCTGGCTGGAGCGCCAGCTCAACGATCCCTACGTCCACGCCGCCAAGTCCCAGGGCTATCGCAGCCGCGCCGCGTTCAAGATCATCGAGCTCGACGGCCAGTTCCATTTCTTCAAGAAGGGGGCGCGCATCCTCGATCTCGGCGCGGCGCCGGGCGGCTGGAGCCAGATCGCCGCGGCGCGCGTCGGGCCCAAGGGCCAGGTCGTCGCCACCGACATCCTGGAGATGGAGGCGCTGGACGGCGTCACCTTCCTCCAAGCCGATTTCCTCGACGCCGCGACGCCGGCGCTGCTGGTCGGGGCACTGGGCGGGCCGGCCGATGTCGTGCTCACCGACATGGCGGCGCCGACCACGGGGCATCGCGCCACCGATCATCTGCGCACCAGCGCGCTGCTCGAAGCGGCGCTCGACATGGCGGACGAGACGCTGAAGCCCGGCGGCGTCTTCGTCGGCAAGGTGTTCCAGGGCGGCGCCGCAGGCGAATTACTGCAGCGGCTGCGCAAGAGCTACGCCTCGGTCAAGCACGTCAAGCCGCCGGCGAGCCGCGCCGAGTCGGTGGAGCTTTATCTCGTCGCCTCGGGGTTTCGCGGTCCGCGCCTCCGATAGCACCTTGGAATCGGCGCGCCCTCGCCTACTTACCGGGGAGGGGAGGCGCGATGACGGTCTGGCTGACGGTGCTTGGCGTGGCGGCGGCGCTGGCCATGGGCTTGCCGCTGTCGATCTGGCTGACGGCGCCGATCCGCCGCAACGGCAAGGCCTTCGCCGTCGCCTCGGCGCTGTTCTTCGCCTTCGGGCTTTACAATCCGAGCCACGAGAAGATCGCCGAAGCGCGCGAAGACGGCGATCGCGCCAAGCGGCAAAAGGCCGGCGATCCGCCTACTTCCGATTGAGCGGCCGGTTGCATTTGGATTTCCGATCCGCTGGACTTGGATGCGGCGGCATCGGGTTTTCGGACTCATGAGCGATCTGCTCGAAGACATGCGGCGCAACCCCGCCCGGCGATTGGTCCATCAAGGATATCGAGGCGGTCTGCCGGAAGGGCGGCGTCTCTTGCACGCCGCCTCGCGGCGGCGGATCGCACTACAAGATTTCCCATCCTTCGCAGCGCGAAATTCTGACCGTGCCGTTTCGCAGGCCGGTCAAGCCGGTCTATATTCGCAGACTGATACGGTTCATCGAAGCCGTGGGAGCCGATAGTGGAAAATCGTGACTATCCTGTCGTCATCGAGCCGTTGTCCGACGAGGACGGCGGCGGCTTTCAGGCGACTGTGCCCGATCTTCCCGGCTGCATGTCCGACGGCGAGACGCGCGAGGAAGCGGCACGCAACATCGCCGATGCGATCGCTGCTTGGATCGACGAAGCCAGGCGAATGGGACGCGGCGTGCCCGCGCCCTCGGCGCATCTGGCGGTCGCCGGAAAATAGGGCGCCCCCAAAGCAAAAGCCCCGCCGTTGCCGGCGGGGCTTTCGTCATTCAAGGTGCCGTATCGGATTACGGCGCGGCGCTGAGCGAGATCGCGCCGATGCCGGCCGCGACGTTCAGGCCCTTGTTGCCTTCGACGCTGAGCGGCTGCAGGGCGATCGACTTGTCGAGACCGCCGACCAGCACGTTGGCGCCGAGACCGACACCGATCGTGGCCGAAGCCGTGGCGCCGGCATAGTCGCCCTCAAGGGCGCCAGCGCGGATGTCGGACGAGGGCGCGAACACGCCCCACACCAGAACGCCGCCATCGGTGTAGCCGATGTCGACGCCGAACTTGGAGATCGTTCCGGTGTAATGCTCGCCGGTACGGCTGTTGGGGCGGAACGTGCAGCGCAAATCCTTGCTCGAGCCGAATACGAAGCCCCAGCCGCTGGACACGTTGCAGGTCAAGCTGCCGACCTTGACGCCATGGGGTGCCGCATCCGCGGCGCCCGAGAACGCCAATGCGCCGGCCGCCAGAACGGCCGCGCCCATCACTACGCGAAATTTCTTCTGCATGTCGAAAACACTCCTTATTTCGATCCTTGGAATAGCCCTTCCGTGAGGCGAAGGGCTACGCGCCCGTCGACCCATGAAACGGCCATTCTACAGAAGAGTTCCCGCTTTGGATTGGTCTTTTCGTGACAAATCGGACGGCTTTTTGCATGAATTCCGCGGCTTGCCGAATCGTTTCGGCGCTGCTAAAGGCTCGGCGCTCCAAAGGATGGAGCGCCGCCCATGAACATCCGCGAGGCATTAACCTTCGACGATGTCCTCCTGGTGCCCGCGGCATCCGAGGTCCTTCCCGCCCAGGTTGATACCCGCACCCGCCTGACCAAGACGGTCGAACTGGGCATTCCGCTGATTTCCTCGGCCATGGATACGGTTACCGAGGCCGGCCTCGCCATCGCCATGGCCCAGGCCGGCGGCATGGGGGTGATCCACAAGAATCTCCCGATTCTCGAACAGGCCGAGCAGGTGCGCCGGGTCAAGCGCTTCGAGAGCGGCATGGTGGTTAACCCGGTAACCATAGCGCCCGGCGCGACGCTGGCCGAGGCGCTGTCGCTGATGGAGCGCTACCGCATCTCCGGCATCCCGGTGGTGGAGGGCGCCAACGGCAAGGGCGCCGGCAAGCTGGTCGGCATCCTGACCAATCGCGACGTGCGCTTCGCCGACGATCCGCGCCAGCGCATCGCCGAGCTGATGACCAAGGACAACCTCGTCACGGTGCGCGAGGGCGTCAAGCCGGACGAGGCCAAGCGCCTGCTGCACCAGCATCGCATCGAGAAAATCCTCGTCGTCGACGACGACTATCGCTGCGTCGGGCTGATCACGGTCAAGGACATCGAGAAGGCGAAGAACTTCCCCAATGCCTGCAAGGACAGCCTGGGCCGCCTGCGTGTCGCGGCGGCGACCGGCGTCGGCGAGGACGGCTATGCCAGGGCGAACGCGCTGGTCGAGGCGGAGTGCGACGTCGTCGTGGTCGACACCGCGCACGGCCACAGCAAGGGCGTGCTCGACGCCATCACGCGGATCAAGAAGCTGTCGAACTACATCCAGGTCGCGGCCGGCAATGTCGCGACGGCGGAAGGCGCCAAGGCGCTGATCGACGCCGGGGCCGACTGCGTCAAGGTCGGGATCGGCCCGGGCTCGATCTGCACCACCCGCATCGTCGCCGGCGTCGGCGTGCCGCAGCTGACCGCGATCATGGACGCGGTGAGCGCGGCGCGCAAAGCCGGCGTGCCGGTGATCGCCGACGGCGGCATCAAATATTCCGGCGACCTCGCCAAGGCGATTGCGGCGGGCGCCGACGTCGCGATGGTGGGCTCGCTGCTGGCGGGCACCGAAGAGGCGCCGGGCGACGTGTTCCTCTACCAGGGCCGCTCCTACAAGGGCTATCGCGGCATGGGGAGCCTGGGCGCGATGGCGCGGGGCTCGGCCGACCGCTACTTCCAGGCCGAGGTCTCGGACTCGCTGAAGCTGGTGCCCGAAGGCGTCGAGGGCCAGGTGCCGTACAAGGGGCCGGTGAGCAACGTCGTGCACCAGATCATCGGCGGCCTGCGCGCCGCGATGGGCTACACCGGGTGCAAGACCATCGCCGACTTCCATGCGCGCGCCGAATTCGTCCGCATCACCGGCGCGGGCCTGCGCGAGAGCCATGTCCACGACATCGTGGTGACGCGCGAGGCGCCGAACTATCCGGGCGGGCAGTAGGGCAGCTTTTTGCGCGCGCTGTCGCGCACCAAACGCCGTTGTCATCCCCGGCGAGCCGCGCACTTCGCGCGGCGAGGGAAGGGGACCCAGGCTAAGCCGTATCGCTGCTGCCGCAGAACAATTCACTGCTAAAGTGTTCGACACCGTCCACTCGGCTCAGCCTGGGTCCCCTTCCCTCGCTCCGCTTCGCTTCGCTCGCCGGGGATGACAACCTTTAGTTTGATTTCAAGAAAGCGATTCTTGTCTTGCCTGCTCAGCGATCAACCGCGACCCCCGCTCATACGTCGCATAGCGCCACAGCCATTGCATCGCGACCATCAGCCGGTGCTCGAAGCCGACCAGCAGATAGACGTGGATCACGGCCCAGAAGCTCCAGGCGAGCCAGCCCTTGAGCTGCCACCAGCCGAAATCGAACACCGCCGCGTGGCGGCCGATGATCGCGGTGTTGCCGCGGTTGCGGAAGGTGAAGGGTTCGGGCGCCGTGCCATTCAGAATCTTTTTCGCCAACGCGCGGCCGAGATAGACGCCCTCCTGCTTGGCGACTTGCGCTAGGCCGGGCAGGGGCTTGCCCTGCGCGTCGGGCGTGAGCGCGAGATCGCCCAGGACATAGACGTTCTCCAGACCGGGCACGGAAAGATCGCGGTTCACGCGCACGCGGCCGGCGCGGTCCGTCGGCACGCCGAGCATCCGACCGAGCGGCGAAGCCGTCACGCCCGCCGCCCAGATCGCGAAGCCGACCCGGAATCGCCTCGCCCTTCGCGGTCACGGCGCCGGCCGTGATGCGCTCGACCGGCGTGGCGGTGCGCAGCGTCACGCCGAGCGCCGCGAGCTTGCGCGCCGCGTAGTCGGCGAGCGCTTGCGGAAACGCGGCGAGGATGCGCGGACCGGCCTCCAGCAGCAGCACGGTCGCGGTCTCGGCGCGGATGCGGTGGAAATCCTTGGCCAGCGTGTAGCGCGCCAACTCGGCGATCGAGCCGGCGAGTTCGACGCCGGTCGGCCCGCCGCCGATCACCGCGATGGTCATCAGCCGCTTCTGCTCGGCGGCGTCGCGGCTCATCTCCGCCCGCTCGAAGGCGAGCAGCAGGCGCGAGCGGATCGCCCGTGCATCCTCGATGGTCTTGAGGCTGGGCGCGAAGGCGGCCCATTCGTCGTGTCCGAAATAGGAATGCGTCGCGCCGCTGGCGACGACCAGGACGTCGTAAGCGAAGCGCGCCCCCGCTCGCGAGCGTGACGGCGCGCGCGGCGGTGTCGATGCCCGTCACCTCGCCCAGCACGACCTCGACGCTCTCCTGGCCGCGCAGCATCTTGCGGACCGGCTCGGCGATGTCGGCGGGCGACAGCGCCGCCGTCGCCACCTGGTAGAGCAGGGGCTGGAACAGATGATGGTTCTGCCGGTCGATCAGCGTCACCGCGATGCCCGCCCGGCCGAGGCCGCGCGCCACCTCGATGCCGGCGAAGCCGGCGCCGATCACGACGACGCGGGCGCCCTTAGGCATGATGGACGGCATGGTTCGACTCGCTGCGGACGGCTCTCTATATATCGCGCCATGACCCCGGCCGCGCGCCTGCAGATGGCCATCGACATTCTCCAAGCGATGGAAACGACCGATCAGCCGCTCGACCGGCTGCTCAAGGACTGGTTCCGCACCAGGCGGTTCGCCGGCTCCAAGGACCGCGCCGCGATCGCGGAGCGCGTGTTCAACGTGCAGCGCCATCGCGCATCCTTCGCGTGGCGGCTGGGGAGCGAGAGCCCGCGGTCGCTGGTGCTCGCCTCGGTGCTGGCGGCGGCAGAGGATCCGGCGGCGCTCTTCACCGGCGGCGGTTACGGGCCGGCGGAACTGACCGGCCACGAACTCGCGGTCATCGCCGTGCCGCCCACCGCCGATGCGCCGCTCGCCGTGCGCGGCGAATTTCCCGCCTTTCTCGAAGCCGAGCTGGTGCGCGCCTTCGGCGATGGACTGCTCGATGAGATGGCGGCGCTCACGGCGCGGGCGCCGGTCGACCTGCGCGTCAACACGCTGCGGCGCGAAACGCGGCGAGGTGCTGGACGCGCTGATCGCGCAGGGCTTCGCCGCGGTGCCGACGCCATATGCGCCGCAGGGCATCCGTATTGCGGACGGCTCGTCCGCGCTCGGCGCGGCGCGATGTTCGAGAGCGGCGCCTTCGAATTCCAGGACGAGGCGGCGCAGATCGCGGCGCTGCTGTGCCGGGCGCGGCCGGACAGCCGCATCTCGATCTTGCGGCGGGGGGCCGGCGGCAAGTCGCTGGCGCTGGCCGCCCAGATGCACAACCAGGGCGAGATCGTCGCCTGCGATATCCGCCAGCCGGCGCTCCAGGAACTGGCGATCCGGGCCAGGCGCGCCGGCGCCACCAACATCAAGACGCATCTGCTCGGCCCCGCCGCGCCGCCGGACGGGCTGTTCGACACCGTGCTGCTCGACGCGCCCGTGCAGCGGCAGCGGCACATGGCGGCGCCAGCCGGAGCTGCGCTGGCGCACGACGCCGGAACGCCTGCGCGAGCTCGTGCCCTGCAGGACCGGCTGCTGGCGCAGGCCGCGGCGCATGTGAAGCCGGGCGGGCGCCTGGTCTATGCCACTTGCTCGATCCTGCCGCGCGAGAACGCGGAGCGCGTCGCCGCCTCCTGGGCCGCAATGCCGCGTTCAAGCCGGTGCGGGCCGACGCCGCCTGGCGCGAATCGGCGGGGTCCGAACCGCCGCCGGGGATGGGCGAATTCTTCCGCGCCAGCCCGCATGCGACGGGCACGGACGGCTTCTTTACTGCGGTTCTGCGCCGCGAATAGCGGCAATGCGTGGATAGCCGGCCACGCGGCGTTGTTTCGCTGGACAGGCTGGGCCGCCTTCTCTAAATCCGGTCATGGCAGCTCCCGTCCTCGTCATCGATTTCGGCTCGCAGGTCACCCAGCTTTATCGCGCGCCGGGTGCGCGAGGCCGGGGTCTATTGCGAGATCGTGCCCTTCAACAAGGCGGAGGAGGCGCTGGCGGTTAGCGCCGCTGCCGCAGGCGATCATCCTGTCGGGCGGCCCCGCCTCGTCACCGAGGCGCACACGCCTCGGGCGCCGCAGAAGGTGTTCGAGCTCGGCGGTGCCGGTGCTCGGCATCTGCTACGGCGAGATGACGATGGCCGAGCAGCTCGGCGGCAAGGTCGAGGGCGGCCACACCCGCGAGTTCGGCCGCGCCGACATCGTGATCGCGCGCGACTCGCCGCTGCTCGCGGGGCTGGGCGGCATCGGGGCGCGCGAGCCGGTGTGGATGAACCACGGCGACAAGATCACCGCGATCCCGCAAGGCTTTCAGGTCGTCGCGACCTCGGACCATTCGCCCTATGCCGTGATCGCCGACGAGGCGCGGCGGCTCTACGGCATCCAGTTCCACCAGGAGGTCGTGCACACGCCGCGCGGGGCGCAGATCTACCGCAACTTCGTGCTCGGCATCGCCGGCATCACGCCCGACTGGAACATGCACGCCTTCCGCGAGCACGAGATCGCGAAGATCCGCCAGCAGGTCGGCAAGAGCAAAGTGATCTGCGGCCTCTCGGGCGGCTGTCGACTCCTCGGTTGCGGCCGTGCTGATCCACGAGGCGATCGGCGACCAGCTCACCTGCATCTTCGTCGACACCGGACTGATGCGCAGCAACGAGGCCGACGAGGTCGTCTCGCTGTTCCGCGGCCATTACAACATCCCGCTGGTGCAATGCGCAGGCGCAGGACCTGTTCTTAGGCGCCTCGAAGGCGTCAGCGATCCGGAGCAGAAGCGCAAGATCATCGGCGCGACCTTCATCGACGTGTTCGACGCCGAAGCGCACAGAATAGGCGGCGCCGATTTTCTGGCGCAAGGCACGCTCTATCCCGACGTGATCGAGAGCGTGTCGGCCACCGGGGGGCCCTCGGTGACGATCAAGTCGCATCACAATGTCGGCGGCTTGCCGGAGCGGATGAAGATGAAGCTGGTCGAGCCCTGCGCGACCTCTTCAAGGACGAGGTGCGGGCGCTGGGCGCGAGCTCGGGCCTGCCCGAAAGCTTCGTCGGCCGCACCCGTTCCCGGGGCCGGGCCTTGCCATCCGCGTGCCCGGGCGAGATCACCCGCGACAAGCTGGAGATATTGCGCAAGGCCGACACCATCTACCTCGACGAGATCCGAAAGGCGGGCTTGTACGACAAGATCTGGCAGGCCTTCGCGGTGCTCTTGCCGGTGCGCACGGTCGGCGTGATGGGCGATGCGCGGACCTACGACTCGGTCTGCGCCTTGCGCGCCGTCACCAGCAGCGACGGCATGACGGCGGACTATTACCCGTTCGAGCATTCCTTTTTGGCGAAGGTCTCGACCCGCATCGTGAACGAAGTCCGCGGCATCAACCGGGTGGTCTACGACATCACGGCGAAGCCGCCGGGGACGATCGAGTGGGAGTGAGGCGTGCGTGATCTTTCTTGTGCGAAGGATCCACCAGCCGCTTGGGAGTGCCCTTACTGCCTCTCGTACAAGGATGAGTGCTGGCCGCTGCCGGGTACGAAACTTATTCTCCTGAACAAGCGAAACGCCGGGTACCGCTGCGTCGTTGCCGACAACTCGTGGGGACAAGGGCATTTCCGATCGCTTCTTTGTTAGGATGGAATATGAAGAGGGCAGGACGCTGCGCTCTGTTATGCCTGCTCATGACCGCTACCTCGATGTAAGGTATTACCGCGTACCGGCTTGGATTGCCGGAACTTGCGATTGACGACAACGCCGCTTTGCACGAGCGGTTGTTGCAAAATGTGCGGACGTTGTTCTTAGCGGAAGACAGACATGCATTGTCTAGAGGGTCTTCACGGACTCATCCAAGTCTGCTGGTGGAAACGCTTTCCAATCGGTGGTGCCGAGTTATGGCCAATGCTCGAAGCGCATGGCGTTCAATCGCACCTCAAGGCCGATGTGATCGAGTTGGTCGATTTCGCGCTATATACATTGCGATACGCACAGGGACGTGCACCGAACAAGAGGCGACGCATGCCGTCGATGTCGGAGGGGCGTTATCTGACCAAAGCCGAGAAAGAAATGAACATCCGGCTGTTCGGGCGCCTCTAATCTACCCAAGCGGGGCTGGTATCGTCGCCGCTACGGCTGTTCGCCCCTTCGACCGGCGAAAAAATTTGCACTCCACTGTCGATTTTCGGCACCCTCGTTCGTCGTATCCTTGAGGCGCCGAAGGGGCGGGCTCAAAACAGGAGATAAGCCATGCGGGTTATGGTGTTTCACAAGGCCACGGAAGGCGGCGAGGCGGCCATTGGGGAACCCACGCCGGAAATGCTCGAGGCGTTCGCGGCGATGGACCGGTTCACCGAGGAGCTGGTCAAGGCCGGCGTCTTCGTCGCCGCCGCCGGCCTCAAGAACGGGCCTCAGTCCAAGCGCATCGTGTTCGACGGTTCCGGCCGCACGATCATCGACGGGCCGTTTGCCGAGAGCCGCGAGCTGGTCGTGGGTTTCTCGATCTGGCAGGTCAAGGATATGGACGAGGCGCTCGCCTGGGTGAAGCGCGTGCCCGATCCCGCGCCGGGCATGACAGGCTCGATGGAGATCCTGCCGTTCTACGAGGCGGAGGATTTGGCCCAGTTCATGACTCCCGAGGAACTCGCGGCCCCCGCGACGGCGAGCGCGGCAAGCTCGGCGTCGCCTGAGGGCCGGAGCCGGGCCGGCTGGCCGCCTCGCCCGGGCGGACGCCTGCGACGGCAATTTATGACAATCCATCGCCGGGCGCGTCGGGCATTGTAGGGTCTACGGCAGCCCGGCCGAGCCGTCCGGGACGATCGCGTGGGAGCAGCCATGACGGGCCGACACGTCGCGTTGTATTTCGCCTGGAGCCGGCCGGACGAGGTCGCGGCGCCGCTGGGCGTCCTGGAGGACCGGTTTCCGGCGCTGTTCGAGCTGCGCCGGCTGTTCTGGCCGCGCTTCGAGCAATTCGCCGATCCGGCCGCCTTCGATCAGGGCATCGGCGGCTTTCTGGACAACATACAACTGGCGAATTTCAAGCTGTTCGCCGATTCCGCGGCGGCGTGGACGGGAAATCCCGTGCGGCGCGCCGAACGCCGGACGGACGCCGGCCTCTGCGCCCTCGACGGCGAATTCCTCGCCGGCGTCGATACGCTCGTCATCATCAGCTTCGATTCGTTCCGCACCGCCCAGCAGGCGAGCGCGGCGGAGATCGCCGCCGTCCGATCGTTTCTCGCCGATCCCGACCACACGCTGTTCGTCTGCCCCCATCACGACATCGGCAATGTCGCCGCTCTGCCCGAGGGCGAAAGGCGGACGCGGCAAGAGATCGAATTCCATCATCACGGCGATCCCGCCATCCCGGCGCGGCAGCGGTTCGGCGATTTCGGCCTGTCGCTCCTGGCGGGCTGGGCCTGCCGGCGTGCGCAACCGCTTCGGCCTCCGCCCCGCGAAGCAGCCGGACGGTTCGCCGGCGCCGCTCGACATCGCCGCCGCGTCCGACCGCGACGGACTGCTGGAGGGCGTCACGAGCTTCAACCTCCATGCGCATCTGCCGCATTTCGAGCGGCTGGGCGAGGCCCTGGCGAAGCTGGAGGTCCTGGCGCGCCAGCCGGTCGATCCCGCCGCCCCCGCCGCATCCCTTCACCGCGGGCGGACGGCGGGATTTCGACGCCCTGCTGCAAAGCAGAGCCGACGTGTTTCCCGGCCGCGTGCTGATCTGCGATACGACGATCTGGAGCTCCACGGCGGCGGCCTCGACGGCCTGCAACGCTTCTGGCGCAACGTCGTGTCGCGGAAACGCGCCGCCGGATAGAAGCCGCCGGGGACCGTTACCGCGCCGCGAATTCCGCCGCGACCTGCCGGGTCGTGGCGATGAAGGCCCGGGCGGCGGCCGAACAATAGGCGGTGCGGCGGCGGAGCACGGCGGCGCGCCGGGATTCGAACGCGGGGTTCGTCTTCACGGTGACGAGGCCGCGCCGCTGACGTTCCGCGGCAGGATGGTCGCAAGGTCGGTCAGGCGCACGAGTTCGATCAGCGCCAGGAGCGAGTCCGCCTCCACGGCGATGCGGGGGCGCAGGTTCTCGCTGCGGAAATAGCGGTCCACGATCCGGCGGGTCGAGAAGGACGAATCCAGCAGCGCCAGCGGCATGGCGGCGAGTTCGGCGGCGGCGATCGCAGCCTTGCGCGCCGGCGCATGCTTCGCACCCATGATCAGCGCAACGCGCTCCATGTGCAGCGGCGTTGCTTCGATGTCCTCGGACGGCAGGTCGCCGAAACCGATCCCGAGGTCGAGCGTGTCGTCGATCAGCGCCGGCTCGATCTCCTCCTGCGCCGAAACGCGGATGGAGAACGTGATGTTCGGATGGCGCGCGCGGAAACGCTGCAACAGCGGCCCGATCAGATAGGCGGCCACGCTGGGCGTGATCCCGAGGCGGAGCGCGCCGGTGGACAGGTCTTCGACGTCGCGGATGGCGCGGGCGCCTTCGTCGAGCTCGTTCAGGGCGCGGCGGGCGCGCTCCAGATAGGCGCTGCCCCGGTCGGTCGGGCGAATGCGGCGGCCGCTGCGGTCGAGGAGCTGCGCCCCCATCCGCGCCTCCATCTCCTTGATCTCATCTTCGGCTATGTCTGCATCAACGACGTCCTCGGACCGCGCCCACCCAGGTCGATAGCGAGGGCGGCCAGCACCTGGTCCGCGCCAAGTCCCGGCCCGGCTACGCCCCGATCGGGCCTTACCTGGTCACCGGCTGTCGACGGCATGAAGCTCGACCTGTGGACCAAGGTGAACGGCCGCTGCGAGCAGCAGGGCGACACCAGCAACATGCTGTTCTCGATCAGCGAAATGCTGGCGTATTTCTCCGCCCACATGACGCTGCTTCCCGGAGACCTCCTGGCGACCGGAACGCCGCCCGGCGTCGGCTTCGGCAAGAACCGGTACCTGGCGCCGGGCGACGTGCTGGAATGCGGCATCGCCAATCTCGGCAACCAGCGGCATGAGATCCGGGCCTGAAGGCGCGTGCGCTTTCGACCCGATCTCGGCGGGGACATCACGGCCAAGGCGGGACCCCGCCTTGGCCGGCGATGGCTGGCGATACGGTTCAGAAGTTGGGCAGGCCGGGGCAGGTGCAAACCGCTTCGCTCGCCTTGTCGTTCCAGGCGCCGCCGACATAGCGGTAGCTCTTGTTGGCGCGGAAGTAATGGCCGCCGCGGTCGACATGCTCCCAAAGGGTCAGGGTGCAGGTGCGGTCCACCCGGAACGACGATACTTTGTCGTTCCACGACGGCTGATAGAGGAAGCGATGGATGCCGTCCGACGTCCCGACGTTCGGCTCCCGGATCATCTTCAGGTCGTCGCCGTTGTGCAGCGTCCAATGCGCGCCCTGGTAGTCGCGATGCTCATAGATCGTGCAGGTGGCGGCGGAAGCCTGTTTGCGCAACGGAAAGTGCAATCGCAGCCGCAAGCGAACGCGTCGCGGCCCGCGTGAAGGCGTGTTTCATTTCGATCACCGGAATTTCCCCAAGCATAGATATGATAGCCGCTCAAGATGTATTTGGAATACGCGGCGGGGCGCAAAGCGACCGCCGCCGCGATCACCACCGGACAGCTCAGGGGCGTCGCGGCGACGCCCATGGCGGTGCGGGCGTGGCGGCCGATGTCGTCGCCGAACGCCTCGACGATCAGGCGCGAGGCGCCGTTGACGACATTGGTCGTGCGGTCGAAGCCGGGCGCGGCCAGCACGAAGCCGTCGACCCGCAGCCAGGCGGCGACGCGGTCGAGCGAGCCGATGGCGCGCTTGAGGCTGGCGATGGCGGCGAGGGCGGCGAGCCGGGCGGCGTGCGCCGCCTGCTCCGGCGTGACCTCGGCGCCGACCGGCCCGAAGGGGCCGACGATGGCGCCGTCCGGCGCCTGCGGGCCGTGACCGGACAGGAAGACGCGGTCGCCGTGAAGACGCGCCCAGGCGAAATCGATGACGACGCCGGGCGGGGCCTTGCCTCGGCCGGCAGGGTGAAGCCCAGCGCTTCGATTCTGCTTTCGATGCTCATTCGACGTCTTCGGACAGCATCAGCACGTTGCCGTCGAGATCGGGAAACCAGGCGAGCTTCGTCTTGCCGTCCGGCGCGGTCCAGATGCCGCGGGGCGTCCTGGCCCATGCCGTCATAGACGGTGAGCGCGATACCGCGCGCCTGCAAGGCCTCGGCGACGGCGGCGATATCGTCGACCTCCCAGCCGAGCACCGGATGGGCATGCGCCTTGTGCTCCGCGATCACGGTGATCCGCAGCAAGGCGCCGCCGAGATCGAGGGAATAGCCGTAGGCGTCGCTCTCGCGCAGCGCCAGGCCGAGCGTCTCGCCGTAGAAGGCCAGCGCCTGCGCGCCGTCGCTCACATACAGGAATGTCACCGGCGTGCCGGACTGCTGGAACGTCATGCCATGGCCCCATCGCGAAGTGCGCGCTCAACATATCGCGCGGCGCGGCACGGGACCATCGTCCGAAAGGATGATTTGGGCGCCTGCCAAAGCAGACGGGCCCGGCGCTTCGCGTGAAGCGCCGGGCCCGCCGCGGATAGGCGCGTCAGGGCGCAAGATGCGCGCGGAGGCCCTCGTTCACCTGCTCGATCGCCGCCTCGACCTCGGGCACGTGGCGGATCGCGTTCAGCAGCACGAAGTCGTGGATCACGCCTTCGAAGCGCACCGCCGTGACGTCGACGCCGGCATTCCTTGAGCTTGCGCGCATAGGCCTCGCCCTCGTCGCGCAGGGGATCGTTCTCCGCGGTGATGACGAGCGCGGGCGGCAGGCCCTTGAGCTCGGCGTCGCTGGCGCGCAGCGGCGAGACATAGGGATTGTTCCGCTCCTTGGCGTCGGGCGCGTAGAGATCCCAGCCATATTTCATGAAGGCGCGCGCCAGGAAGCGGCCGGTGCCGAACTCGTGATACGAGGCGGTGTCGACGCTGGCGTCGGTCGCCGGGATCAGGAGCACCTGGTAGCGGATGGCGGGGGCCCGTGACGGTCCTTGGTCATCAGCGTCAGGGCCGCCGACATGTTGCCGCCGACCGAGTTGCCGGCGACCGCGATGCGGCTGCCGTCGGCGCCGAACTCGCTCGCATGCGCCGCCGTCCATTTGAGCGCGGCGTAGCATTCCTCGAGCTGGGTCGGGAAGCGCGCCGCCGGCAGCGACGTGTACTCGACGAACACGCCGATCTGGCCCGAGCCGACCACGAGGTCGCGCAACAGGCGCTGATGGTTCTGGAAGTTGCCGACGATCCAGACGCCGCCATGGATGAAGAACAGCACGCCCGGCTTGGCCGCCGCGTGCGCCGGCGTCATGATGTAGAGCTTCACCGTGCGTCCGTCCTGCGTGATCGTCTTTTCGACGGTGCTCACGCCCGACATGTCGACCGGCGTCTTGTTCTGCAGGGCGGTGAGGATGTCCTGCGGCTTGGGCTGGGGCAGCGTCCAGAACGGGCTGCTGTCCTTGTTGAGATCGGCGAGGAAGGGACGGATTTGCGGATCGATGCGCGGATCCTTGGCGGCGTCGGGCGCGGCCAGAGTGGACTGGGTCATGAGGGTGGCTCCTAGCAGCAGCGCTGCGATTTTCGGGGTGTGTTTCATGGGGCTTCTCGTCTCGTTGGATGCCGAGGCGAGGGACGCCCGGCGTCGTTAGTTCGACGCCAGGAAGATAAGTCGATGCATGGTGGGCGTATTTCCCGCCGCTGCCGTCGTTTATGCCGATCTTGCGGTTCGGCCGGCGCGCGCTGCGATCCGATCGACGCGCGTGACGCGCGCCGTGCCAGGCGTTCAGGAGCCGACGCTATGGACGTTCAGGATGGCTCGGCTTGATCGCGGCGAACGCTAACGCACTTGCCGCTGATATTCGCCGGGCGTCATGCCGGTGGCGCGGCGGAAGGCGCGATTGAAGCTGGCCTGCGAGGAGAAGCGCGCGTTGAGCGCGATCTCGCTCAGCGGCAGCTTGCCGTTGACCAGCATCGACTTGGCGTTTTCGAGTCGCTGCCGGCTGACGAAGCGGGCGGGCGGCATGCCCATCGCCGCCGAGAACATGCGCGCGAAATGGAAGGTGCTGAGACAGGCGACGTCCGCCAGCTCCTGCAGCGAGATGTCCCTGTCGCAGTTCTGCTCGATGTAGTCGAGCACGCGGCGCAGGCGCAGATTGTCGAGCCGGTGCTGGCGGCCCGGCGGCGCCACGGCTCTGGCGCCCTCCGAATAGCGCTGGGTCAGGCGGGCGGCGAGCACGAGCGAAGCGGTCTCGACCAGCATGCGCCCGGCCGCGGTCTCGCAGGCGAGCTCGGACAGGATCGACAGGCCGACCTGGCGGATCAACTCGTCCTGCAGGCCGGCGAGAAACTGGATGGAGCGCGTGGGCGATCGGGGCAGATTGTAGTCGTCGGCCAGAGTCTCGAACTGCCGCTGCGGGAGGTACAGATGCAGCAACTCCGGAATCGGCTCCGGCAGGATGGCCTCGTCGTCGTCGACCCAGACGGGGGTGAGCCAGATCATTCCCTTTGCGGGGCGCGCGGCCTGGAGCTTGCCGGCGCCCGAGCGCCGCACGAAGCAGTCCGTCCGGCCGTTGACCACCATGATGATCTCGGTCTGCTGCGGCACGATGGCCGGGACGACGCCCGCGGCGTGCGAGCGCAATTCGGCCGCGACCGAGGCCCAGCCCCGCCCGGACGACGACAGCAGCAGCCCGGACTTGGGATATTTTCGCGGACCGTGCGTCTCGGCATCCTCCTCGAGGGTCGGAGGGTATGTAGGCGGGCGCCCCCGCCACCTGCCATTATACGAAGGTAGAGCGTGGATTGGCCGTATTCGCCGCCACCGCGACGCAACCATTTTGCTCCGCGCGAACACCGCCGCGACCGGGCCGGGCAGGCGCGAACGGACGGACGCGAGGACGCCCGCCTATTTGGCGATGCCGAGCTGACGCATATAGGTCTGGTTATCCCAATAGAGCCATTCGTGGTCCATCCGCCCCTTGCTCCAATGCGCGACGGTCGCCATCGGTAGTTCGAAGGCGCGCCCGGTCGGCTGGATCACCGTGCCGTCGGCCAGGTGCATCGGCCGGGTGAAGGTCCCCTTCATGATGCCGGTGACCGCGGTCCATTCGCCGTTGGCGATGCGGATAGGGTGCACCTCGATGCGGGTATCGGGCGCGTGCACGAACAATTGCTTCAGGTCCTGGATGTGCCGTTCGATCCCATGCGTGTCGTGCCCGTCGGGCCAGGACACGATGATGTTCTCCGCGTGGCTCTCGTGCAGGCGGCCCCATTCCTGTTTCGAGAACACCACGAAATCGAGCGTGTCGAAGGTCGCGATATGGCGCTCGGCTTCGGCGCCGACGACGGCGCGGCCGAACTCGCCGGGGTGCGGTTGGGGCGTCGCCGCCGTCGCGGCGCAGGGGATGAGGCCATAAGCCAAAACGGCGGCGAATACGATGCGAAGCATGACGGTCTCCTCTCTGCGAGTTTAACGCGGGCGCCGCCGGCCGCCTAGCCGCCCGTGGACAGCGGCGCGGGAAAGGGCTTTGTTTGACGATCTGCCGATGGACAAGTCCGGAGACGTCGTGAAGCTCTACGACCGCCAGGGTACGCCCAACGCCGCCCGCATCCGCATCGTCCTCGCCGCGAAGGGGCTGGAAGACGGAATCGAATTCGTCACCGTCGACCTGATCGCGGCCGCGCAGAAGCAGCCCGCCTTCCTGGCGATGAACCCGATCGGCAAGACCCCGGTGCTCGAACTCGACGACGGGCTGTATCTCTCCGAATGCACCGCGATCACCGAATATCTCGACAATCTCGACGGCAAGCCGGCGCTGACCGGCAAGACGCCGCGCGAGAAGGGGCTTATCCACATGATGCAGCGGCGCGTCGAGATGATGCTGCTCGATCCGGTCGACGATTATTTCCACTACGGCACGCCGGGCCTCGGCCCGGCCCTGAAGCCGTGGCGGATGCCGGACTGGCGCGGCGCGAAGGAATGGGGCGTGCGGCGCGGCGAGCAGGCGGTCGAGAGCCTGCCTTATTTCGATGCGGTGCTGCGCGAGCGGCCGTTTCTCGCCGGCGATGCCTTTTCGATGGCCGACATCACGCTCTACGCCGCGCTCGTCTTCGCCGCCGGTGCCGGGCTGCCGATCGCGCCGGAGCTCGGCGCGCTCGCGGCGTGGCAGGCGCGCGTGTCCGAACTCCCCGCCGTCAAGAACCGCAGCGGCCAAACTTTCCTGCCCGAGGATTTGACGCGCCGCGGCTGAGCGGCGCGCGCGTCAATAGGGCGCGAAGGGCGAGTCGGCGGCGAGGAACGCCGCCACCTGCCGCGTGAAGGATTCGTGATACTGGAAGAGCGCGCCGTGCCCGGCGTCCGGGTAGGTCAGAAGGACCGCGTTGGGAAGATTCTCGCCCAGCCAATAGGAGTTCGGGACCGGGATCATCGCGTCGGCGACGCCGTTGACGACCAGGGCGGGCTGGCGGATGTCCTTGAGGTCGGCGAAGCGCGTGCCGGCGAACTGCTCCCATTCGCGGAAGGCGGCGAGTTGCGCCTGCGCGATCTGGGGGCCGGACGCGGGCTCGCGGTCCTGCGTCCGCTGCAGCAGCCTTGCGATGAACGCCGCGCCGGCCGCCTGGCTCGCCGGCGACGGCGTGAAGAAGATCTTCTGCAGGATCTGGTAGCCCTTGAGCGCCGGATTCCGGAAGTGCTCGGCGAGGCCCGGCTTGTCGAGGTGCATGATGTCCTCGCCGCCGCGCGGCGCGGTGCCGGCGAGAACGATCCGCCGGAAGATCGAAGGACGCTCCCGCGCCATCTGCTGCGCGATCATCCCACCCAGCGAATAGCCGAGGACGTCGCAATTGCTTAGCCCGAGGCCGTCGAGGAAGGCGAGCGCATGCGCCGCCATGCCGGCGATGGTGCGCGGCACCTCGCCGGAGGAGCGGCCGATGCCGGCATTGTCGAAGAGGATGACCTCCCGCCCCGCCGCGAGCGGGTCGGCGACGGCAGGATCCCAATTGTCGAGCGTGCCGGTGAAGTGCTGGAGAAAGAGCAAAGGGCGCCCAGAACCGCCGCCGAAGCGCCGGTAAGCATAGCTATGGCCGTTGGCGTCGAGGAACTGCGTCGGGGCGCTGCTCGCGGTCGCTTCCCATGCCATGGCTTTCGGCCCCTTCTTCCGGTCGTTCGCCGGCGAGGATGCTGCCGTGCAAGGGGGGCGGCAATTGTGCGGGCGGATGCGCCGCCTGACCGGGCGTCTATCCGGCTAATACCTTGGTGCAAGCGGCCGCGCCGGCTCAGGCTTCGCCGCCGGCCTTCCATTCGGCTTCCGGCAGGCGCCAATAGACGCGATCCTTGCGCGCCAGCATGTTGTGCCCGATCAACTCGCGGCGCAGCGTCGCGCTGTCCCAGTGATGCGCCTGGATCGCCGCGTTGATCTGGCTTTCCGGATAGCGCCGGCCGCTCTCGAAGTCGCGCATCAGCCAGCGCAGAACGGCGCCGCGCTTCTTGCGGGCGGCGGGGATCGCTTTCAGCGTGCCGTCGGCGGCGACGAAGTTCTTGAGCACCGTGGCGTCGAAGTCTTCCGGCGGGCGCGGCGCCGCGCGCGCCGCCTTCTCCGACGCCGGCTGCAGCACGCGCTTGCTCAAGCGCGCCAGCGCCGCGCGGTCGAGCGCGTGCCAGCGCGTCGTGCCTTGGGCGCGCGCGGTGACGAGGCCCTGGGCCTTGAGGACCGCCAGGTGGTGCGACACTGTCGGCTCCTTGAGACCCAGGGCCTCGGCCAGGTCCTGGACGCTGCGCTCGCCATGGGCGAGCAGGCCCACGATCTTCAGGCGGCTCTCGTCCGCCATCGCCTTGAAGAAAGCCAGCAGGGTTTCGGTCATCGTCTGTTCCTTTGACAGCCATCTAATTAGATGTGTATCTAATTTCAAGCTGTTTTTTTAGCGACGGGAGTTTCTGCTCTCTCCTCATCCTGAGCCTGTCGAAGGATGACGGCGCGGTCTGCGCTTGCGGCCCATCCTTCGACAGGCTCAGGATGAGGTCTGAGTTTTTGAGGCGAGCAAATTGTCCAAGCCCGTGACGATCTACGGCATCAAGAACTGCGACACGATGAAGAAGGCGCGGGCTTGGCTCGACGCGCACGGGATCGCCTATGCCTTCCACGACTACAAGGCCGAGGGCATCGAGCGGGCGCGGCTGGAGGGCTGGGTGAAGAAGGCGGGCTGGGAGGTGCTGCTCAACCGCGCCGGCACGACGTTCCGCAAGCTGTCGGACGCAGACAAGGAAAACGTCAGCGAGAAGAAGGCCGTCGCGCTGATGCTGGCGCAGCCCTCGATGATCAAGCGGCCGGTGCTGGAAGCCGGCGGCGAGATTCTCGTCGGCTTCAAGCCCGAGATCTACGCGGCGCGGCTGCGTTCGTAGAGCCAGCCGCCGATCCAGGCGCAGGGCAGGGCGATGACGATCAGCGCGATCGGATACCAGTGCGTGCCCAGGCTCCACATCACATGGGCGCCGAGGCTGGACAGGATCACGCCGATCGCGCCCAGCGCCAGCGCGTGCGCCATCGGACGCGACGGCGCCCAGCGCGCCGCGAGATAGCAGCCGAAAATCGAGAACACCGCGCGATAGACGGTGACGAAAATCCATTCGCCGGTCGTCGCCTGCGCCTTGGCGAGGCCGGGCAGGATCGTGCTCTCCAGCGCCGCGTCCATCGCGGTCGACAGGACAGCGAGGACGACGAAGCCGCCGATTACGGCGCCGATGCTGCGCAACGCGTTCATGGCGCACGGAGCCCGTAATTCGTGGTCGGCATCCTCGCTTCCTCCTTGTCGTTCGCGAGAGTGCGCGCGGCGGCCCCGCACTTTGCCGCGGGAAATCGCCCGAAGCCATCACCGGGTGGTTGACTGCGAATCTTGTTCACTATACGTTCCTGCGATGGCCGCCAAGCGCGCCTCGCGCCGGAAGTTCGGAGCGACCCAGAAGGACCGCATCTTCCTTGCGGTCCTGCCGGACGTCGCGACGGCGGCGCGCATCCATGCCCTGGCCGAGACGTTGAAGACGGCGCACGGCTTCGAAGGCACGCTGATCCGGCCCGAGCATCTGCATGTGACGCTGTTCCATCTCGGCGACTGGAACGGCTTGCCGGCTTCCATCGTCGAGATCGCGAGCGCCGCGGCGGCCACGATCGCCGCGCCACCCTTCGAGGTCGCGTTCAACCGGGTCGAGAGTTTCCGCAACAGCACCGGCGTCTATCCCTTCGTCCTGCTCGGCGAGCCGGGCGCGACGAAGCTGCGTGCCTTTCGCACCTTGCTCGGCGCGGCGCTGACCAAGGCCGGCCTCGGCGGCGCGACCAAGGGCGATTTCAAGCCGCATGTCACGCTGTTGCGCGACACGCGGCGCGTTGCGCCCGCGCCGCTGGCGCCGATCATGTGGACGGTGCGCGACTTCGTGCTTGTGCACAGCCTCTTGGGCAAGACGACGCATGTCCATCTCGCGCGCTGGCGGCTCGCCGCCGAACGGACGGGCGTTGCAAGCGTTTAGAAAGTTTCGCGCGATCCATGCACAGGAAAAAACGCAAGTGCCGCTCGGTTGTCGTGAATTTATGCCCGCGAGAAAAGTTACCTGTTAACAACACCGCCGTCGCCTTGCCGCGCCTGTATGGGATCGCTTGATTCGCCCGCTCGCACTGCGCGCCGAAGAAAAAGAACAAAATGGAACAGGAAGCCTACCGTCACGTCCCCTATGACATCGAAGTCGAGCAGGCGCTGCTCGGCGCGATCCTGGTGGACAACCAGGCGGTGGAGCGCGTCTCCGCGATCCTGAAGGCCGAGGATTTCTACGATCCGCTGCACGCGCGGCTGTTCGAGGTCATGCTGACCGCGTCGGAGCGCGGCGGCATGGTGCTGACGCCCTTGACGCTGCACGCCCAGATGAAGGCCGATCCCGGCCTGATGGAGGTCGGCGGCCATGCCTATCTCGCCGGCCTGGTGCAGGCGGCGCCTGCGATTCCGAACGTCCGCGACCTCGCGCGCATCCTGCACGACCTCGCGGTGCGCCGCGTCCTGATCGGGATCGGCGAGGATATCGTCAACACCGCCTATGAGGCGCCGCATGACAAGCCGCCCAAGGCGCAGATCGAAGAGGCCGAGAAGGCGCTCTATCGCGTCAGCGAAAGCTCCAAATACGGCCAGGGCCCGATCGATTTCGCCGAAAGCCTGCGCCGCACGGTCGAACTGGCGGAGAAGGCGCAGGCCCGCGGCGGCCGCATCTCGGGTCTCGTCACGGGCTTTGCCGACATCGACAGCCTGCTCGGCGGCTTGCAGCCGTCCGACCTCATCATCCTTGCCGGACGCCCCGGCATGGGCAAGACCTCGCTCGCCACCAACATGGCGTTCCACACCGCCCGCGCTTACGTGCAGGACATGGAGAGCGGCGCCGAGGTGCCGCGCGGCGCCCCGGTGCTGTTCTTCTCCCTCGAGATGGCGGCGCAGCAGCTCTCGGCCCGTATCCTGTCGGAGCAGACCGAGATCGAGATGTGGAAGATCCGCAACGGCCGCTTCTCGGAGAGCGAGTGGGAGCAGTTCGTGCTCGCGATGCAGGACCTCTCGACCCTGCCGCTCTATATCGACGACACCGGCGGCATCTCGATCGCCCAGATCGCGGCGCGGGCGCGGCGCCTCAAGCGCGAGAAGAACATCGGCTGCGTGATGATCGACCATCTCCAGCTCGTCGCCGGCACCGGGCGCCCCGAGAACCGCGTTCAGGAACTGACCGAGATCTCCAAAAGCCTCAAGGTCCTGGCCAAGGAGCTCGACATCCCGGTGGTGGCGCTGTCGCAGCTCAGCCGCGGCGTCGACGCCCGCGACGACAAGCGCCCCATCCTGTCCGACCTGCGCGAATCCGGCTCGATCGAGCAGGACGCCGACGTCGTGATGTTCGTCTATCGCGAGGAGTACTACCTCAAGTCGCGCGAGCCAGATCCCTCGTCGCCCGACCACGCCAAGTGGCTGGAGAAGTGCGAACGCGCCCACCGCCGCGCCGAGGTGCTGGTGGAAAAGCACCGCCACGGCGCCACCAACAAGATCGACCTGCAATTCGACGACCGCTTCACGCGCTTCTCGAACCTGGCGACGGACGACGGCCGGGGCTAGCCCGACTTCAATGATGATGCGACGGATCGGGGCAGTCGACGTCATAGCCGTGCCACACGTCCGCGCGGCCCGCGTCGTGATGCGCCGGATCGCGGCCGCCATAGCCGTCGATCGAGCCTTGCGGGACGACATGATAGCCGCCGCCATGCGCCGCGTCGCCGGCATAGGCGCCGCCGCCGGCATGCGCCCCGGCACCGGCATAGGCGCCCGCCCCGGCATACGCATAAGCCGAGACGCTCGCGCCCGCGCCGCCATGGCCGCCGGTGGTGTAGCTGGTGCTGCTGGAGTGATAGTCATAGGTGAACACCGACATCTCGGCATATTCGCGGCGCCAGTAGTGGCCGTGTCCGCCATGGGCATAGCCGCGATGGCCGTGCCAGTGCTCGCGATGGCGCTCCGGCGGCGGATAGTCGTAGCTGCCGCGCATGTCGGCGGGCGGCGCCGGCGGCACGGTGCAGTGGCAATCGACCTTCGCCGTCCGCGGCGTCGTGTTGATGTCGCAGCCGGTGACCGTCAATGCGATCAGGCCAGCGCCCGCCGCCACAAGGACCCGCATATCCGCTCTCTCTCGCATCCCGCGAATGCTTTACAGCGGTTAAGTATGCCGCAGGACGGCGCGGCGCGGGCGGTTTTCCGGCGCGACGGTTAATGCCGCGCGACGGCTTCGACGCGGACGAGATTGGCGTCGCGGCGCAATACGCTCGCGACCTGGCTGGGCAGAAGGCGGACCTCGTAATAGGAGCGGACGAGCTCCTGCTTGACGTAGCGCCAGTTGAATTCGCGCAGCTCGGTGCGCCATTCCCCGATATCGGTGGCGCCGCCCAAGGCTTCGCTCTGGCGCGCCACCGCGGGCGTGAGCTGATAGGGCCGCAGCGTCCCGGCCAGCGGCGAATTGTTCGGGTTGAACAGCATGTGATCGACGGGCAGCGACCAGCGCTCGGGCCAGGCGAGCAATTGCCGCGCGCTCTCGCGCGACAGGATATAGGCAGCGGCGCCGGTATGGCGCGAGCGCAGGCGGCCGATCTGGCGGCCGTCGGGCGCGTCGACCACCTCGTCGAGCAGGACGCGCTGGTTCTCCGGCCCGAAACGTTCGATCTTGAGCAGGCCGACCCAAGGCGGAATCCAGCTCGCGTCGCGCAACAGCGCGCCGGCATCGGGATCGAGCGCGACGTCGTCTTCCAGGATCACGCCGTGGCTGTCACCGGTGGACAGGAACATGCTCCAGGCGCGCATGTGGCTGAGGGTGCAGCACTTGTCGCCCTTGGGCAGCGGCCCGAGCGGGCCATGGGCGAGAAAATTCCGGTCGGCGACGTCGTCGGGCATGTTGCGGGCGTCGACCGCGATGACGATCTGATGCGGCAGTCCGAGGCCGTCCAGCTGCATCGTCATCTTGTGCAGGCGGTCGGTTCGACGCTGGAGATTGATCAGAAACGTCTGCATCGAAAGCCGCCCTCCGACTCTGTACTCGCCAACGCAAATTCAACGCAGACCGTTGCCTCGCTTGTTGGTTTGGATTGCGACATTGTTTGCTTGATGTTCATGCTGCGACAAATTGCGACAAAATAATCGTGCCTTTGTCTCCAGCGGGCCGCAGGATCGTTTCGCGGCGCAATACCTGCGCTGCAAGAGTATTTCCGCTGCCGGCGACAACATTTGGGCAATCTTTCGGACATCATGACCGTCGGCCGCGCCATCGTCTCCGCACCCATTAAAGAAGCGCGCCGCATCGACCGGATCGCGATCTCGTCGCCGGGCGATTTTCGGCTCGGCGAAAGGACGGTGCTGGCGCGCGACGAAGCGGCGCGCGAGCCGTTGCTGCCCTACTGCCTCGACGTCGCGCGGCGGCGTGCGCTGTATGTCGGCGGCGTCGACGCCAAGGGGGCGCAGGCGGCGTCCTTCTACTATCTCTACTTGCGGCGCGAGGCGCAGCGCGTGGTTTCGGTGCCGTGGGAGATGGGACCGCTCGGCCGCGCCGCGCGCGCGCCTGTGTTCCTGTTCTCGCCGGGCCGCTGCGGTTCGACCCTGCTCAGCCGCATCCTGTCGGCCTCGGGCGCCGCCAATGCGTCGGAGCCGGACTTCTACACCCAGGCGACCACGGCGCTGAGCGCCAGCCCCCTCAACCCGTTTCGCGCCGCGATCGCAGACGCCGCCGCCGCCATGGGCGCCGATCTTGCGGCGGCGCTCGATCCGGCGCTGCCGCCGGTGGTGAAATTGCGCGCCGAGTCCTGCCGTGCACCGGCTCTGCTGCTGCGACCCGGCGAGCGCCGCACCCTGTTCATGACGCGCGGCTTCGAAGATTGGGCCCGCTCCAACGGCCGCGCCTTCCGCAACGGGCCCGGCAAGTCGGTCGGCAAATATATGCGCAGCCTCGCCTGCTATGCCTGGCTGAAGCGGAACAGCGATTGCCGTCTCTTGCGCTTCGAGGACCTCTTGGCCAAGCCGCTTGGCGTCGCCGACGCGCTGGGCCGCTTCCTCGGGCGCGCGATCCCGCCGGACGCCGTGCTGTCAACCATGACGGAAGATTCGCAGGCGGATACCCCCGTGGCCCGGGGGGCGCGTCCCGCCCGGCCGGGCTGGGAAAAGCGGTTCGACGCCACGATGGCATTGTGGAATTCTGCTAGGGTAAGAAGGGCGCGCGACCGGCTCGACGTGGACGAGCTGCGCACCGGCTAGGCTATGTCCGGGCGCCCCGGCGATGAGCAGGATTTTGTGACGGACAGTACGGTCGACCCTGCGGACTTCTCGGGCATCCTGGCCGCACACGCGCAAGCGGAGGCGACCGAGCGCGAGCGCACGATCCGCCGCGCCATTGCCGGCGCCGCCGTTTTCCTCGTCCATGTCGTCGCGATCGCGGTTTTCATCTACAGCGTGCATGTTCCGCTCGTCGAGCGCGTCCGCACCACCATCCCCGAGGCGATCTGGATCCTGATGCCGCAGAAGCCGGCGCCGCCCAAGCCGCGGGTCGAGACGCCGCCGCTGCCCGAGGATGAACTGCCGATGCCGGTGATCACCGCGCCGATCACGGTGCCGCCGATCCGCACCCGCCCGCCCGCGACGCCGGCGCCGGGCGATCTCAGCGGCGTCGGCCGCTCGCTCGCTTGCGGCGCCTCGCGCTACGAAAACCTGACGCCGGAGCAGCGCGCGCAATGCATACGGCGGCCCTGGGACTTCGTGCGCCGGCCCGATGGCACCATCGTGCTGGCGCCGCTGGACAAGCCGCCGCCGCCGCCCGCCTTCACCGGCGGCGACCTGATGCGCCACGAGATGCAGACCGCGCCGCCCTGTCCGGTGCTGCAGAACGTGCCGTGCCTGAGCAAGGTGCTGCCCAACCGCGACCCGGTGACCAACGGTTCGCAGCAATAGGCGGGGCCTTTGACGCCGCCCCGGCCCCCCGGCATTGTCCGGCCATGAAACCTTCGGACTTCGAAGCGGCGCGCCTGACGGTGCGGTTGGGCGCGCTCCAGGCCAATTATCGCCTGTGCCAACGGCTGGCCGGACCCGCCGCCGTGGCCGGCGTGGTGAAAGCCGACGGCTATGGCCTGGGCCTGGGGCCGGTCTCGGCCGCGCTCGCCGCCGCCGGCTGCGACACCTTCTTCGTCGCGCGGCTGGAAGAGGGCGTGCAGTTGCGCAAGGCGCTGCCCGGCCCGCGCATCTTCGTCCTCGACGGCGCCGCCCCCGACACGGTGCCGGCCCTGATCACCCACCGCCTGACGCCGGTGCTCAATTCGCTGGCCGAGATCGCGGGCTGGTCGGCGGCGGCGCGCGAGACGCGCGGCGAGCTCGAAGCCGCGATCCATGTCGACACCGGGATGAACCGGCTGGGCCTGCCGGGCGAGGAACTCTCGGTGCTGGCGGCCGAGGCGAAGAAGCGGCTGGGCGGCATCCGCGTCGTGCTGTGGCTGAGTCACCTCGCCTGCGCCGACGATCCGGCGGTGAAGATGAATGCGATCCAGCTCGACCGCTTCAAGACCGCGCTCGCCATGCTGCCGCCGGCGCCGGCGAGCTTCGCCTCGACCGGCGGCGTCCTGCTCGGCAAGGACTACGCTTTCGACCTGGTGCGGCCCGGCATCGGGCTGTACGGCGGCAACGTCCAGAACATGCCGAAAAATCCCTTCGCGGTCGTCGCCGTGCTCGCGGTCCGCGTCCTGCAACTGCGCCGAATTGACAGAGGCGAGAGCGTTGGATACGGAGCCAGCTTCAGGGCGAAGCGGCCCACGGTGATCGCCACCGTGGCGGCGGGTTATGCGGACGGGATCATGCGCGCCATCGGCAATCGCGGGGCGGGGGCCATCGCCGGCGCGCGCGCGCCCGTCGCGGGACGCGTCTCGATGGACCTGATCACGCTGGACGCGACCGACGTGCCGGCGACTTCGCTCTCGACCGACGCGTTCGCCGAGCTGTTCGGCGACACGATCGCGCTGGAAGAGGTGGCGCGCGCCGCCGACACCGCGGCCTATGAGATCCTGACCTCGATCACGCCGCGCATCCCGCGCGTCTATGAAGGCGCGCCGTCATGAACGTCTTCGCGCCCATCGGCCGCGCCTTCCTCGCGCTGCTCGCCCAGATCGGCAAGCTCGCCCTGTTCACCGCCGCAGCGGTGTCGAGTTGTTTCGTGCCGCCGATCTACTGGCACCAGCTCCTGCGCCAGATGCTGCGCATCGGCTATTTCTCGCTGCCGGTGGTCGGCCTGACCGCGTTCTTCACCGGCGGCGCGCTCGCCCTGCAGATCTATCTCGGCGGCAACCGCTACGGCGCCGAGGCCATCGTGCCGCAGATCGTGGTCCTGGGCATCACGCGCGAGCTCGGCCCCGTCATCGCCGGTCTGATGGTCGCGGGCCGCGTCGCCGCCGCCATCGCGGCCGAGATCGGCACCATGCGCGTCACCGAACAGATCGACGCCCTGACCACGCTCGCCACCAATCCGGTCAAATATCTCGTCGTGCCGCGCCTGATCGCGGCGGTGGTCTCGATGCCGATCCTGGTCGCGATCGCCGATTCGATCGGCGTGTTCGGTGGCTTCGTCGTCGCGACCCAGAGCCTCGGCTTCTCCAGCGGCATCTATCTCAAGAACACCGTCGACTTCATGACGCACCAGGATGTGGTTTCCGGCCTCTACAAGGCGGCGGCGTTCGGCTTCATCATCGCGCTGATGGGCTGCTATCACGGCTTCAATTCCAAGGGCGGGGCGCAGGGCGTCGGCGCCGCGACGACCAATGCCGTGGTCTCGTCCTCGATCCTGATCCTGGCCGCGAACTACCTCCTCACCTCCATCCTGTTCTCGAAGTGACCGCGATGACTCCCAAGATCGAGCTGCGCGGCGTCAAGAAACGGTTCGGGCCCAAGGTCGTGCTCGACGGCATCGACCTCGTGATCAACCCGGGCGAGTCGCTGGTGGTGATCGGCGGCTCGGGCACCGGCAAGTCGGTGACGATCAAGTGCGTGCTGGGCATATTGCGCCCCGACGCGGGGCAAATATTCGTCGACGGCGAGGAGGTCACCCATATCGGCGGCCGCGCCCGCGACCGGGTGCTGCGCAAATTCGGCATGCTGTTCCAGGGCGCGGCGTTGTTCGACTCGCTCACCGTCTGGGAGAACGTCGCCTTCGGCCTGATCCAGGGCCGCGGGATGGCGCGCAAGAAGGCCAAGGACATCGCCATCGCCAAGCTCGCCCAGGTCGGGCTCGGCGCCGAGGTCGCGAGCCTGTCGCCGTCCGAGCTTTCCGGCGGCATGCAGAAGCGCGTCGGCCTCGCCCGCGCCATCGCCGCGGACCCGGAGATCATCTTCTTCGACGAGCCGACCACCGGCCTCGACCCGATCATGGCCGACATCATCAACCACCTGATCGTCGACACGGTGAAGGACGTCGGCGCCACGACGCTGTCGATCACCCACGACATGACCAGCGCCCGCAAGATCGCGCACAGAATCGCGATGCTCTACAAGGGCAAGATCATCTGGCACGGCCCGACGGGTGAGATCGACGCCAGCGGCAACGCCTATGTCGACCAGTTCATCCACGGCCGCGCCGAGGGACCGATCAAGATGGAAGTGAAGGCGTGAGAGCGCCTGAGCAATTTGCGTTCTACTATTTCCATAAAACAGCTTGTCATCCCCGGCCGAGCGAAGCGAGGGTAAGGGGACCCAGGCGGGAAATACCGTCACGGTGTTTCCCGCCTGGGTCCCCTTCCCTCGCTCCGCTTCGCTTCGCTCGCCGGGGATGACAACCTTTATTTTGATTTCAAGAGAGCGCGAACTGCGCCAGTATGCGCCCGACTATGAAAACCCACGCATTTACTATCGTTGCGCTTGGCATGGACACGAAGTCCGATGACTTCGAGGACCGCTTCTACAATGCCGGTTGCGATGACGCCACAATCTCGCTTTGGAAGGGCGCCATCATTTTAGAATTCGCGCGAGAAGCACCAACGTTCGATGAGGCGCTGGCTTCGGCACTAGCTGATGTGCGGCGCGTCGAAGGCCCGATCAAGATGGAAGTGAAGGCGTAGGGTGTTGAGCGAGCCAATCTACACCCACGTGATGCTGGTGGTTGATCCCGATTTCGGACAACGGGCGAAAAATCATGCGAAGCTCTATCCTCTTTGGGTTATCAAATCGCCACGGAATACGCCGGTGATCGAGTGGCTTTGGGCGAACGAAACGTCACCCTGGCCAAGTGCTCCCACAGTTTTTGATGCGGTGTCTGGAAGGACTGCTGAAGATTCGGCGGTCGCATTCATCGGCACCGTGGACGATCATCACCCCGATTGGCAGACTTTCGAGGTCGTCGGTGTGCCTCTGTCACAGAAGCTCCTCGACGCCATGCATGAGTGTGCTTCCGGCTCGGCCGCGGCAACGGCGACGGGTTTCATTTTTACAAGAGAGCCAAGGTCGGTCGCTTGACGAGCCTGCTATAATCGAATCATGGCCCGCCCCTCATCCTCCTTCGTCTGCCAGTCCTGCGGCGCCGCTTCGTCGAAGTGGGCGGGAAAGTGCGAATCCTGCGGCGGCTGGAACACCATCACCGAAGAAGGCGCCGCGCCGCCCATCGGGGCCACCGCGACCAAGCGGGTCAAGGGGCGCAAATTCGCGCTCGAGGACCTCAAGACCGAGGATGAAGCTCCGCCGCGCCGCGTCACCGGCGTCGCCGAGTTCGACCGCGTCACCGGCGGCGGCATCGTGCCGGGCTCGGCGCTTCTGATCGGCGGCGATCCCGGCGTTGGCAAATCGACCCTCATCCTCCAGGCCCTCGCCAGCTTCGCGCAACGCGGCGGCCATGCCGTCTACATCTCCGGCGAGGAAGCGATGGCGCAGGTTCGCCTGCGCGCCGCGCGCATGGACGTGGCGAACGCGCCGGTGGCGCTCGGCGCCGCGACCAATATCGAGGACATCCTGGCGACGCTGGAGACCGGCAAACGCCCCGACATCGTCGCCATCGACTCGATCCAGACGATCTGGACCGGCGCGCTCGAAGCCGCGCCCGGCACCATCGCCCAGGTCCGCACCGCCTCGTTCGACCTCGTGCGCTACGCCAAATCCTCCGGCGCCGCCGTCATCCTGGTCGGCCACGTCACCAAGGACGGCCAGATCGCCGGGCCCAAGGCAGTCGAGCATCTGGTCGACGCCGTGCTCTATTTCGAGGGCGAGCGCGGCCATCACTTCCGCGTGCTGCGCGCGGTCAAGAACCGCTTCGGCCCAACCGACGAGATCGGCGTGTTCGAGATGACGGGCAAGGGTCTCGCCGAAGTCGCCAATCCGTCGGCGCTGTTCCTCGGCGACCGCAACTCGACCTCGCCCGGTACGGCGGTGTTCGCGGGGCTGGAGGGCACGCGGCCGCTGCTGGTCGAGATCCAGGCGCTGGTCGCCGCCGCCGGCTACGGCTCGCCGCGCCGCGCCGTGGTCGGCTGGGACACCGGGCGCCTCGCCATGATCCTCGCCGTGCTCGACGCGCGCGGGGGCCTCGGCGTCAGCGCCTCGGACGTCTATCTCAACGTGGCGGGCGGCTTGAAAGTCGGGGAACCGGCCGCCGATCTTGCCGCCGCCGCGGCGCTGATTTCCTCATTTTCGGGCCGCGCCTTGCCGCGCGACACCGTGTTTTTCGGCGAGATCAGCCTTTCCGGCGACGTCCGTCCCGCGCCGCAGGCGGAACTGCGCCTGAAAGAGGCCGCCAAGCTCGGCTTCGCCACCGCCATCGTGCCCTCCGGCACCAAGATCGAAGCCGCCGGCATCGCACTCGAACCTGTACGGGATGTTACGGAGCTGGTTTCGCGGATCGGCGCCGACTCGCCGGTGTCCCGGCGTGATACAATGCGTGCATGAGTCTGGCGTTCTCGTTCGTCGATCTTCTGGTCGTGCTGGTGATCCTGGGCTCCGCCGCCTATGCCACCTGGCGCGGCTTCGTGTCGGAGACGCTGTCCATCGTCGCCTGGGCCGCCGCGGCGCTCGCTTCGCTCTATGTCGGTCCCTGGGTCGCGCGCCTGGCGCACGGCCTCATCGCGACGGGATGGATCGCCACCGTGGTCGGCTATGCCGCCGTGTTCATCGTCGTCTTCATCCCGCTGCAATTCGCCAGCCACCGCTTTTCCGAAGGCGTCAAGCGCTCGCCGGTCGGGCCGCTCGACCGCGCGCTCGGCGCCGCCTTCGGCGTCGTGCGCGGCCTTGCCATCCTCGGCATCGCCTATCTGATCTTCACCGCCTTCGTCCCCATCCGCGACCAGCCGCTCTGGCTCAAGGAGGCGCAGACCCTGCCGCTGATCCAGAGTTCCGCCGAGGTCCTCTTGGTGCTGCTTCCCGACCGTCACGACGCCGCCGCGCCGCCGCCGCGCCAAGCAGCGCCGCCCGCCGCGCGCCACCCTGAGTCGATCCGCGATCTGCTGGCGCCGCCGCCCCTGCCGGTGAAGCCGAAAAAACATCCCAAAAAGTCCTATGGCGCCGGCGACCGCCGCGCGCTAGACAGACTTTTCGAGGCGACCGGCAGCGACGGCACCCAAAAGCCATGATCGGCCTTCAAAAAGGCGAGACGGATCAAGACGATAAGCCGCATGACGAGTGCGGCGTGTTCGGCGTTTTCGGGCATCCGGATTCGGCCGCGCTGACCGTGCTCGGCCTGCACGCCCTGCAGCATCGTGGGCAAGAAGCCGCAGGCATCGTCACCTTCGACGACGGTCACTTCATGTCGGAGCGGCATCCCGGCCTGGTCGGCGACATCTTCGGCGGGCGCAACGCGACGCGGGTGACCGGTCTCAAGGGCTCCTTCGCGATCGGCCACAACCGCTATTCCACCGCCGGCGGCTCGGCCGCGCGCAACATCCAGCCGATGTTCGCCGACCTTTCGGCCGGCGGCCTCGCCATCGCCCATAACGGCAATCTCACCAACGCGCTGTCGCTGCGCGCCGAGCTGGTGGCCGAGGGCCGCATCTTCCAGTCGACCTCGGACACCGAGGTCATCATCCATCTCGCGGCGCGCAGCACCTATCGCCAGATCGTGGAAAAGCTGATCGACGCGCTCAAGAAGGTGAAGGGCGCCTATTCGCTGGTGGCGCTGACCTCCAAGAAGCTGATCGGGGTGCGCGATCCCTGGGGCGTGCGGCCGCTGGTGCTGGGCCGGCTGGACGATGCCTATATCCTGGCGTCCGAGACCTGCGCCCTCGACATCATCGGCGCCGAATTCGTCCGCGACATCGCGCCGGGCGAGCTGATCGTCATCACCAAGGAGGGGATCGAGAGCTTCCATCCCTTCGCGCGCCAGCCGCACCGGCTCTGCGTCTTCGAGTACATCTATTTCTCGCGCCCCGATTCGATCCTGGAAGGGCGCAACGTCTACGAGCACAGGAAGCGCACCGGCGTCGAGCTGGCGCGCGAGGCGCCGGCGCCGGCCGACATGGTGATCCCGGTGCCGGATTCCTCGATTCCCGCCGCCATCGGCTATGCCGCCGAGGCCGGGCTGCCGTTCGAGCTCGGCATCATCCGCAACCACTATGTCGGGCGCACCTTCATCGAGCCGACCGACGGCATCCGCAATTTCTCGGTGCGCAAGAAGCACAATCCCAACCGCGCCACGCTGCAGGGCAAGCGGGTCGTGCTGGTCGACGATTCCATCGTGCGCGGCACGACCTCCAAGAAGATCGTGCAGATGGTGCGCGACGCCGGCGCCACCGAGATCCATTTCCGCGTCGCCAGCCCGCCCTGGGCGCATTCCTGCTTCTACGGCGTCGACACGCCCAACACCGCCGACCTCCTGGCGCACAGCGCCGATGTTGAGGGCATGCGCCGGGCGATCGGCGCCGACAGCCTGGCCTTCATCTCGATGGACGGGCTCTACCGCGCCATGGGCGAGGGCAGGCGCAACCCGGCGGCGCCGCAATTCTGCGATGCCTGCTTCTCCGGCGACTATCCGATCGCGCTCACCGACCAGACCGGCGGCGCCAAGGACGGCCAGCTCTCGCTGCTGGCGGATGTGGCCTGACAAGCTCCGTGTCATGGCCCGCGAATGCGGGCCACCCAGGTGACAGCGGCTTTCCATTGCAATATCTGTCGCGGCAAATTCGCGATCTCTTGCGCGGGTTTTGCAAGTTCTAACTGGGTCGCCCGCATTCGCGGGCGATGACAGTTTAGCTGAGTTGAGAGCAACACATGACCAAATCCCTCGCCGACAAAATCGCTCTCGTTACCGGTGCGTCGCGCGGCATCGGGCGCGCCGCCGCCATCGCGCTGGGCGCCGCCGGCGCGCATGTCGTCTGTCTCGCGCGCACCACCGGCGCGCTGGAGGAAGTCGACGACGAGATCAAGAAAGTCGGTGGCTCGGCCACGCTGGTGCCGCTCAACATCCGCGACTTCGCCGCGCTCGACCGCCTCGGCCAGTCGATCTTCGAGCGCTGGGGCCGGCTCGACGCCTTCCTCGGCAATGCCGGATCGCTCGGCGTCCTGACGCCGCTGGCCCATATGGACCCCAAGGTGTTCCAGGAGGTGATCGAGGTGAACGTCACCGCCAATTGGCGCCTGATCCGCTCGCTCGATCCGCTGCTGCGGCTGTCGGAGGCGGGGCGCGCGCTGTTCGTCAGCTCCGCCGCGGCGCGCGCCGCGGTGCCTTATTGGGGCGGCTATTGCGTCTCGAAGGCGGCGCTGGAGGCGCTGGCGCTGACCTATGCCGGCGAGTGCGCTGGGACCAACGTGAAGGTGAACCTGCTCGATCCCGGCGCCGTCCGCACCGCGATGCGCGCCCGCGCCTTCCCCGGCGAGGACCCCGACACCCTGCCCAAGCCCGCCGCGCTGGGGCCGTTGATCGTGGAACTGCTGTCGCCGTCCAACACCCGCAACGGCGAACTGGTGGCGTTCCAGGCTTGAGGCCGCCGCTACGTGTTTATCCCTAGGCAGGCCGGCAAGCCAAATTAGGGAATTGGGTCGAACTTGGCGGCGATCGCATGAGAGCATCTCTCGGATGTCACAAGACCCTGTGCGCGCGGAGACGGCCGCACCCGGAACGCTCAGCATCGACGAGGCGATAAATCCCTTCGTCAAACGCGCCGTATTGTATTGGCGTGCGGTGCGCGGCGACAGACGCTTCCCGGCGCGCGGCGAGCTTACCCTGCGCGGCATGGCGTCGATCCTGCCCTATTGCGTCATCATCAGCGTGATCGACGGCGGCGCCGATTTCGAATACCGCTATGTCGGCGATGCCCAAAGGCAGGCCTTCAAGACCTCTTTCAAGGGGCTTCGGCTGTCGCTGATCGAGGGCGTCGTTCCGCAACTCGGCGCCGTGCTGCGAAGCGTCTACGAGCATGCGTGCGCGCTCGGCCTGCCGTTCCTCGTCCGTGGCGCCGTCGATCACGATCCCGCCGATCCCCGCATGCTCTATCACGAGACAGTGTTCCTTCCGCTGGGCGCGAGCGACGCCGCCGTCGACCACATCCTGGTGGTCGGCGTGCAAATTCCGCGGCCCTACTGGACCATCCCGGCCGTCACGCTGACGAGTTTCGCCGACCGGCTCTGCGCCGAAGCCCTCGGCCCGAAGTCCGAGACGGCACCCTGACCCGCTGGATCAATCCTTCGCGAACGGGTTCTTGCCGCCGCGCATCAGGAAGCGGATCGGCGTGCCCTTGAGGTCGAAGGCCTCGCGGATGCCGTTGGTGAGGTAGCGGACGTAGTCCTCGGGCAGCGATTTGAGCTGGTTGCCGAACAGCGCGAAGGTCGGCGGCCGCGCCTTGACTTGCGTCATGTAGCGGATGCGCACGCGGCGGCCGCTGATCGCGGGCGGGGCGTGGCGCTCCAGCGCCTTCTCCAGGAAGCGGTTCATCGCCGAGGTCCCGACGCGCTTGTTCCACGCCGCGTCGGCGGCGAGCACCGCGGGCACGATGCGGTCGAGGCCTTCGCCGGTCAGCGCCGAGATGCCGACCAGCGGCGCGCCGATCACCTGCGGCAGCGACTTGTCGAGCCGCTCGCGCAGATCGCCGACCGCACCGGCGCGGTTCTCGATCAGGTCCCATTTGTTGGCGATGAACACGACGGCGCGGCCCTCGCGCGCGATCAGGTCGGCGATGGTGAGGTCCTGCTTCTCGAAGGCCTGGGTCGCGTCCAGCATCACGATCACGCAATCGGCGAAGCGGATCGCCTCCAGGGTCGATGAGACCGACATCTCCTCCAGCGTGTGCCCGGCGGTGCGCGCCTTGCGGCGCAGGCCGGCGGTGTCGTGGAGCAGGAACTCGCGCCCGCCGGCGTGCCACGGCGCCGCGATGGTGTCGCGGGTGATGCCGGCTTCCGGCCCGGTGAGCGTGCGCTCCTCGCCGAGCAGGCGGTTGAACAGGCTCGACTTGCCGACATTGGGCCGCCCGACGATGGCGAGGCGGATGACGCGGTCGGGATCGGGCTCGTAATCGGCGTCCTCGCCGTCTGCCGGCAGGTCTTCTTCCGCCTCGTCGTCCTCGTCGGCAAAGACCCGCGGTTCGATGTATTGCGCCAGCGCCTCTTCCAGCGCCCCGAAGCCGAGATTGTGCTCGGCCGAGATCGCCACCGGCTCGCCGAAGCCCAGCCCCCAGGCCTCGCCGTAGCCGGAATCGCCGGCATGGCTCTCGCACTTGTTGGCGGCGACGATCACCTTCTTGCCCGCCTTGCGCAGCGCCTGGGCGATCACCTCGTCGCCCGCGGTCACGCCGTCGCGCGCATCCATGACGAAGAGGCAGGCATCGGCCTCGGCGATCGCGGTCATGGTCTGCGCCGTCATGCGGCCGGCGAGGCTCTCGGGCGTGTCGTTCTCGAAGCCGGCGGTGTCGATGACGCGGAAGGCGAGATTGCCGAGGCCGGCGTCGGCCTCGAAGCGGTCGCGCGTCACGCCCGGCGTGTCGTGCACAAGCGCCATCCGGCGTCCCACCAGCTTGTTGAAAAGCGTGGATTTGCCGACATTGGGCCGGCCGACGATGGCGAGGACGAAGGGCATGGCGGGCTTGTAGCGCGCGGCTCAGCGCAACGCCACAAGCTCCGCATCGCTGGTGTAGAGATACATCATGCCGTTGGCGACGACCGGCGCGATATAGGTTCCCGACGGAATCTCCATCTTGCCGAGCAATTCGCCGCTATAGGGCGACAGCGCCGCCGCGATGCCCTTGGACGACACCAGGACCAGGCGGTCCGACGCCAGCACCGGGCCGGCCCAGACGATGGCGCCGCTGCGGCTTTCGGGATTGTCCCAGCGCTGGAGCTGGTGGATCCACTTCACCTTGCCCTCCTTGCGGGTGAGGCAGATGACCTGCTGGTCCGAGGTCAGGACATAGACATAGTCGCCGGCCGCCCATGGCGTCTGGATGCCGCCGATGTCGCGCGACCAGATCCGGTCGCCGGTGTTGAGCCCGATCGCCGCCATGATCCCCGAATGGCTGATGGCGTAGACCGTGTCGCGGTCGACCACGGGCCGCCCCGCGATGTCGTCGAGCTCGGACAGCGCCGTCGCCACGCCGGAATGGGTCAGCATGTCGTTCCACGCCGGGCGGCCGTTCTGCACCCTCAAGGCATAGATCTCGCCGGAAGAGTAGGGCGCCATGACGTATTCGCCCGATACCGCGGCGCTGGTGCTCTCCAGGATGCCGGCGGATTCGGAAATGCCCTGATGGTCCCACAGGCGGCGGCCGTCGGCCTGCGCCAGGGCGTAGAAATGGTTCTCCTGGGTCGAGACGAAGACGCGGCCGCCATTCGCCGTCGGGGCGTTGACGATCGGCACGCCGAGGTTCTGGCGCCAGAGCTGCTTGCCGGTGCGCGCGTCGAGCGCGACGACGTCGCCGAAGCCGCTGGTGGCGAAGACCTTGCCGTCGTCGAAGGCGACGCCGCCGCCCGCGCCCTTGGTCGGATCGACCGTGGTGTCCTCGCCGAACAGGCCGAAGATCAGCGTCGTGTCGACGCCTTCCGGCGCGATGCTCCGGTCCCACAGAGGATTGCCGCTGGCCGCGTCGAACGCGAAGACATGCGCCTGGGCGTCCAGGACATAGATGCGCCCCGCCCCGATCACCGGCGCCGCGGTCAGGCGCGAATTGCGGTCCGAGCCCTTGCCGGCATCCTGCTGCCACACCGGGCGCAGCGGCCCGGGGGCCTCGAGATGGTGCATCGCGTTGGAGGAATAGCCGCCGGGCTCGGGCCATTCGGCGTTCTTGTAGGGCGGCGGCAGCACCACCGGCACCGCCTTGAGGGTGTCGTCGATGCGCAGCGTCTCGTCGATCGTCATCACCGAGATGCGCTCGCCGCGCAGCTTGGACTTCTTGTTGCCGCTCTCGAACCAGCTGCCGACCACGTCGGTCATGGCGCAGCTCGCGGTGAAGAGCGCGACCGTCAGCACGAGGACGATGTTGCGAAAATCACGAAGGTTCATTGCGGGGGCGTACCGGTTGGCGGAGCGGGCGGCGCGGGCGGCGGCACCGTGCCGAAATTGACGAGGCCGCCCTGTTTGAGGAAGGTCGCCATCGCGTTGGCGCGGCTGCGCATGCCCTCGGGCGCTTTGGCATCGTCGGCGAGCGCCTGGAAGGCGGCCTGCGCCTTCAGCATTTCGCCCGCGTGGTAATCGGCATAGGCGAGGATCTCGCGCGCCGCGAACCGCCACGGGCTGGCGGCGTCGGCCAGGGGTCCCAAGAGCGTCGCGATCTCGCTGCGCGGCGCGCTGTCGGCCAGCGCCCAGGCGGTGCGGATGACCGCGACCCGGCCCAGGACGCCCCGATCCTCCGCCGCGATCTTCTTGTAGATCTCCACCGCGGCGGCGCGCTGGCCGGCGGCCAGCAGCGCGCCGGCCTGGGAGAGTCGCGCGATCTTTGCGTAGCCGCCGGGGGCGTCCTTGGCGACGATCGCGAAGGCCGGCGTCGCCTTGCCGATATCGCCGGCCCCGGCGAGTTCCTGCGCCGCGATCAGGGTCTCGGAGGCCTTCAGCCGCTCATTGGTTTCGTAGCGCTGATAGAGCTGCCAGCCCGCGATCGCGATGACGACAAGCGCGACGCCGGCAATGATGTAGTCGCCGTACTGCTTCCAGATCTGCTCGAAGCGTTCGCGGCGGACTTCCTCCTCGACTTCGCGGAAGATGTCGCTCAAGGGAATATCCTCTTTCGGGAGCGGTAATGCCCAAGCCCGGATGCCCCAAGCTATTGACCGCGCGGGATGATTTAGCCGCTGGAGGGGCGACTGGCAACTGACGGCGGGTGAATAAGGTGAAAGGCCGACGGCTCAGCTAACTCTTTTCATGGCATAGACATTTTCTTCGCCGGGGAACTGCCGGGCGCGCACGTCCCGGGCATAGGCCTTGACCGCGGTCTCGATCGCCGCCCCCAGCTGCGCGTATTGCCGGACGAATTTGGGCGGATTGGGGTTCAGCCCCAGCATGTCTTCCATCACCAGGATCTGGCCGTCGCACTGCGCCGAGGCGCCGATGCCGATGGTCGGGATCGCGACCGCGCGGGTGATCTTGGCGGCCAGCGGCTCGGCCATGCCTTCGAGCACGATGGCGAAGGCGCCGGCCTCGGCGACCGCCTGGGCGTCGGCCTCGATCGCCGGCCATTCGGCTTCGGTTCGTCCCTGGGTCTTGAAGCCGCCGGTGACGTTGAAGGCCTGCGGCGTCAGCCCGATATGGCCCATGACCGGGATGCCGCGCTGGCTGAGATAGCGCACGGTCTCGGCCAGCCGCACCCCGCCTTCCATCTTCACCGCGGTGCAGCCGGTTTCCTGGATCACCCGCGCCGCGTTGCGGAAGGCGATCTGCGGGCTTTCCTCATAGGAGCCGAACGGCATGTCGACGACGACGAGAGCCTGGCGCGAGCCGCGCATCACCGCCTTGCCGTGGGTGATCATCATGTCGAGGGTGACGCCCAGCGTGTTCTCCATGCCGTGCATCACCATGCCCAGGCTGTCGCCGACCAGCATGAGGTCGACATGGTCGTCGAGCAGCCGCGCGGTATGGGCGTGGTAGCAGGTCAGGCAGACGATGGGCTTGGCGTTCTTGTGAGCGCGGATCTCCGGAACGGTGACGCGCTTGGTCGGGACGACAACGGACATGGACGCGATTCCTCTCGCTGACCTGGCTGTGGTTGGCCTGACTCCGCGGCGCTCAGCGCCAGGCGGACGGCGACGGTCCTTGACCCGTGGACCGCAGTATAGAGAAGAACCGCAGCCGAGACGAGGGCGGATTTGCCGCCGGCAAATCCCCGGCTTCGCGCCCTTTTTGCGGCTATGATGGCGCGGAACTTCGGGTCGTCGCCATGCCGGTCATCGCTCATGTCACCGTGGTCGTCCGCGACTACGACGACGCCATCGCCTGGTACACGCAGAAGCTCGGCTTCGCGATGTTTGCCGACACCGATCTGGGCGGCGGCAAGCGCTGGGTTCTGGTCGGCCCGAGCGGCGGCGGAACCCGGCTCCTGCTGGCCAAGGCGGTGTCGCCGGAGCAGGAAAGCCGGATCGGCGACCAGACCGGCGGGCGGGTCTTCCTGTTCCTCGAAACCGAAGACTTCGACCGCGACCATGCGGCGATGAAGGGCAGGGGCGTGAAATTCCTCGAAGCCCCGCGCCACGAAGCCTATGGCTCGGTCGCGGTGTTCGAAGACCTCTGCGGCAACCGCTGGGATCTCCTTCAGCGCAGGCCCTGAAGGACCGCAAAGGCCGACCGGGTGCCGGCCGGCATTTTCCGCTCGCTTCGTTCGTGGTATGTATCCGTCCTCGGTCGCATGAGATTTGCAATCGATGAACGTCAGGCTAGCACGCATCGCGATCGACCCCGATATATGCGGCGGCAAGCCGTGCATCAAAGGCACGCGCATCTGGGTGTCGCTGATCCTGGACAATCTATCCGACGGCATGAGCGAAACGGAGTTGCTGACCGAGTACCCGCAGTTGACGCACGAAGACGTGCTCGCGGCGATGGCTTATGGGGCGGAAGCGGCGCGGGAGCGGTTCGTTTCGGCGTCGGCCTAGTCGCTTGAAGATCAAGCTCGACGAGAATATCGGGCGCCGCGGCGTGGAATTCCTGAGCGGCCGGGCATGACGTCATGACGGTTCGCGATCAGCCGCTCGAAGGCGCAGCGGACCCCGTGCTGTATGCCGTTTGCGTCCGGGAACGCCGCGTGCTTGTCACGCTGGATCGCGATTTCGGCGAAGTGTTGCGGTTTCCGCCGGCGCCGGGCGCAGGGATCGTCATACTGGATGTCGGTTCGCGCGCCAGCGTATCGACAATCCAAGGCCGCTTGCAGGACTTCCTGACCGTTGCTCGTGACGAGCCCCTGGACGGCAAATTGTGGATCGTGGCACCGGGACGGGTGCGGATCCATTTGCGCGATCGGAACGAGTAGGCCGAACGACGAAAGCCGCGGCCTGTTGGACCGCGGCTTTCCGATACCCGGAAACAGGAAGCGCCCTACTCGGCGTCGGCCGCCTCGGTTTCGCCGTCTTCCGCCTTGGGACCGGCGCCTTCTTCGAACAGCTCCTCGGCCGCGACGCGGGCTTCCTGCGCTTCGGTGCGCTCGGCGAGCACGTCCTCGCCGCGGAGCTGGCGTTCGGCTTCGTCCTCGCTGCGCGCGACGTTGATCGTCACCGCGACGCGGACTTCGGGATGCAGCACGACGTTGACCTTCACCAGGCCGATCGCCTTGATCGCGGTGTCGAGCGGCACCTGGGTGCGGCTGACGGTGACGCCGCCTTCGGAGATCGCGCCGGCGATGTCGCGCGGGCTGACCGAGCCGTAGAGCTGGCCGCGGTCGCCGGCCTGGCGGATCAGGGTGAAGGTCTTGCCGTCCAGCTTCTTGCCGAGGCCTTCCGCTTCCTTCTTCTGTTCCAGGTTGCGGGCTTCGAGCTGGACCTTCTGGCCCTGGAAGTACTCGCGGTTGGTCTTGTTGGCGCGCAGGGCCTTCTTCTTGGGCAGAAGATAGTTGCGGGCAAACCCGTCCTTGACGCGGACTTCGTCGCCCATCTGGCCGAGCTTCTCGACGCGTTCGAGCAGGATCACTTGCATGGTCGCGGCCCCTAGTTCAGCACATAGGGAAGCAGCGCCATGTAGCGCGCGCGCTTGATCGCGTTGGCGAGCAGGCGCTGCTTCTTGTTCGAGACCGCCGTGATGCGGCTGGGCACGATCTTGCCGCGCTCCGAGATGAAGCGCTGGAGCAATTTCACGTCCTTGTAGTCGATCTTCGGCGCGTTGGCGCCGCTGAACGGGCAGGTCTTCTTGCGCCGGAAGAAGGGACGGCGCTGGCCGCCTTCGCCGCCGCGGCCGCCTTCACGACCGCCGCCGCCACCCTCGCGGCCGCCGCCGCCGGACCGATCACCACCGTAAGACATTATGCGGCCTCCTGGGTTGCGTCGTCGGGCTTGCGCTCGCCTTCGGGACGATCATCGCGACGGTTCTTGTTGGACGAGACGTCGAACTGGTCGACCTTGACGGTCATGTAGCGCAGCACGTCTTCGTTGATCTTGAGCTGGCGCTCGAGCTCGACCACGGCCTTGGACGGCGCGTTGATGTTGAGCAGCACGAAGTGGCCCTTGCGGTTCTTCTTGATGCGGTAGGCGAGGCCGCGCAGGCCCCAATATTCCTGCTTCTCGACCTTGCCGCCTTCGCCTTCGACGATGGTCTTGAGGTGGGTCGCCAGGGCGTCGACCTGCTGCGCGCTGATGTCCTGGCGCGCGATCAGGAGATGCTCGTAAAGAGCCATGTCCGTCCTTTCCGGGGCTGCGGAACGGCTCGGGGCGGACACCCGTCGCCGCTTCGGATCGCCCGGAATACGCACCATGCGCACCGATCCTGTGACTTTTGATCAGAGGATCGTCCGGCGACCGCAGCCGCTGTGAAGGCGCGGCTTATAGGCGAAGCCCCGCGGGAGGGCAAGGCCCCGAAAGTTTAAGGTTTTTGCCGCGCTTTTCCCCTTGGCGCGGCCCGCCTCCGGGGCTGAAATCGCGCCGCTGGCCCGTTTGGGGGATTTCATGAAATACCTGTCGCACGTCCTGGCCGCCGCTGCGCTGGCGGCCACCGCCGCCGTCGCCGCCACGATCCCGCTGCCGCCGCCCGGCCAGCCGGGTGCGACGGTGGACACGGTCCACGGCGTCCGCGTCGCCGATCCCTATCGCTGGCTGGAGAACGCGGACGATCCCAAGGTCAAGGCGTGGAGCGATGCCCAGAACGCGCGCACCCGCGCCTATCTCGATGCGCTGCCCTATCGGGGCAAGGTCAAGGACGCGCTGACGCGCCTGATCAAGGCCACCTCGCCGTCCTATTCGCATCTCGAGGCGCGGGGCGGCCGCGTCTTCGCGCTCTATTCCGATCCCAAATTCCAGCAGCCCCTGCTGGTCACGCTCGATACCAAGGCAACGCCCTCGTCGCGCAAGGCGCTGCTCGATCCCAACACGCTCGACGCCAAGGGCCTGACGGCGATCGACTGGTTCGTGCCGTCCTTCGACGGCAGCAAGATTGCGGTGTCGCTGTCACGGAACGGCAGCGAGGACGGCACGCTGCACGTCTACGACGTGGCGACGGGCAAGGAGATCGACAAGCCGATTCCCCGCGTGCAGTTCCCGACCGCCGGCGGCAGCGCCGCCTGGGCGCGCGACGGCAAGGGCTTCTGGTACACGCGCTATCCCGGCAAGGAGAGGCCGCAAGCCGACCGCAATTTCTTCCAGCAGGTCTATTTCCATGCGCTGGGCGGCGACGCGGCGAAGGATCCCCTGGTGCTCGGTGCCAAGGACGGGCTCGAGCGCATCTCGGAAATCTTCCTCGACAGCCGCTACGGCCGCGACGAAGGCTTCGTCGCGGTGCAGCACGGCGACGGCAACCAGTGGGCGTTCTACGTCCTGCCGCGCAACGGGGCGGCGATCCGGGTCGCGACCTATGGCGATCATCTGGCGTTCGCAACGCTCGGCCCGGACGGCGCGATCTACGCGATCAGCCGCGACGGCGCGCCGAACGGCAAGATCGTCAAGCTCAAGCCGCCCTTCGCGGCCGGGGCGCTGGCCCGCGCCCCGGTGATTGTGCCCGAAAGCAAGGTCGCGATCCTCTCCGGCGGCGCCGCGGAGCAGCAGAGCGACCTTGCGCTCGGCGATACGCGCTTCTTCGTCCGCGACATCGTCGGCGGACCCAACCAGGTGCGCGTCTTCGATCTCGACGGCAAGCCGCTCGGCAAGCTGCCGCTGCCGCAGATCGCGGCCAATGACGAGATCGTGCCGCTCGCCGACGGCGATGTGTTGTTCGACGTCAAGACCTATCTGCGGCCGGCCTATTTCGCGCTCTGGCATCCCGCCACCGGCAAGACCGAGGAGACGGGGCTGAAGATCACCTCACCGGTCTCGTTCGCGGATGCCGAGGTCGTGCGCGTCTTCGCGACCTCGAAGGACGGCACCAAGGTCCCGGTCAACCTCATCATGCGCAAGGGCACCAGGCTCGACGGCAGCCATCCCCTGCTGCTCTACGGCTATGGCGGCTACGGCCTCAGCGAGACGCCGTTCTTCCTGGGCGCTCAATGGCGGCTGTGGCTCGATGCCGGCGGCATCTATGCCGACGCCAATATCCGCGGCGGCGCCGAATATGGCGAGCGCTGGCACAAGGAGGGCATGCTGCTCAAGAAGCAGAACGTGTTCGACGACTTCGCCGCCGTGGCGCAATACCTGATCGACCAGCGCTATACCTCGCACGACAGGCTGGCGCTGTTCGGCGGCTCCAATGGCGGGTTGCTGATGGGGGCCGAGATCACCCAGCATCCGGACCTCGCCCGCGCCGTCGTCTCCGCCGTCGGCATCTACGACATGGTGCGCTGGGAGAACGACCCGAACGGCGCCTTCAACACCGCCGAGTTCGGCACGATCAAGGATCCGGCGCAGTTCAAGGTGCTCTACGGCTATTCGCCCTATCATCATGTCGCGCAGGGCGCGGCCTATCCGTCCGTTCTGATGCTCACCGGGGCGACCGACGGGCGGGTCAATCCGATGCATTCGCGCAAATTCGCCGCCGCGCTCCAGGCCGCGACGACCTCCGGCCGGCCGATCCTCCTGCGCACCAGCGCAAATTCGGGGCACGGCATCGGCAGTTCGCTCGACGAGCGCATCGCGCAACGCACCGACATACTGACCTTCCTGTTCGATCAGCTCGGCATGAAGCCCTGAACGGCCGCTCGAAAAAGATAAGGGCGCGGTCCGCTAGGCCCGCGCCCTTGTTCTGTCGGCCAGTTCGGCGCGGAGCTTACCAGCCCCAGCGACGGCAATAGCGCTCGTGATGGCGGTGCCAGCCCCAGCCGGTGCAGTGCCGGTGATGGTGCGAGCCGTGATGTCCGCCGCCGCCGATATGGATCGTGAGCGCTTCGGCCGGCATGGCCGACGCGCCGAGCAGACCCAGGGCGAAAACGGATGCGATCAATGCCTTCATGGATATTCTCCTGTTGGAATGGTTAGGCGCTCTTACCAGCCCCAGCGGCGGCAGTAGCGGTCGCGGTGATGGTGGCGCCAGCCCCAGGCAACGCAATGACGGTGATGGCCCCAGCCGGAGCCGTGATGCGGCCGGGCGTCGGCGGCGCCGGTGGTGGCGCCGAGCATGCCGACGACGAGCGCCGCGGCGACGAGTACTGATTTCATGGATGATCCCTCTGTTGGTTGAACACGCGCCAACGACATTGTTGTTAACGCGACTTGCTATGCCAAGTTCCCAGCCCCTTCGGCAACCATGTTCCGCCCCGCCGCCTGAACGCAGGATGAATGACTCCGTGTCAGTTCGTTGAAATTGAGAGATTGCGCCGCGCCGCCCGGTAAGCATGATCGGCGGACCGAGCGTGGGGGTGCGGGTGGCCAGTGACAACAATGTTTTCGCCAAGGTGGCCTGGCGGCTGATTCCCTTCATGGTGCTGCTCTACGTGGTCGCCTATCTCGACCGCGTGAATGTCGGTTTCGCGGCCCTGACCATGAACAAGGACCTCGGCCTGACGGCGGAAATCTTCGGCTTCGGCTCCGGCATCTTCTTCTTCGGCTATTTCCTGTTCGAAGTGCCGTCGAACGTCATCATGGAGAAGGTCGGCGCCCGCATCTGGATCTGTCGCATCATGCTCACCTGGGGCGTGGTCTCGATGGCGACCGCCTTCGCCACCGGACCCCTCAGCTTCTACGTCCTGCGCTTCCTGCTCGGCCTCGCCGAGGCCGGCTTCTTCCCCGGCATGGTGCTCTATCTGACCTATTGGTTTCCCTCAGGCGTCCGGGCGCGGCTGATCGCGCTGTTCCTGGCGGCGGTGCCGCTCGCCAATGTCGTGGGCGCGCCGACCTCCAGCTTCCTGCTCGGCATGGAGGGGGTCTTCAAGCTGCACGGCTGGCAGTGGCTGTTCCTGCTTGAGGGCCTGCCGTCGGTGCTGCTGGGCGTGCTCGTCCTGTTCCGGCTGCCGAACGGGCCTGAGGACGCCCAATGGCTGGACGACGAGGAGCGCGGCGTCATCACCGCGGCGCTCGCCGCCGAGCCGGTGCACGCGCACACCAAGCTCCTGCCCATGCTGCGCGATCCCCGGGTCTGGCTGCTCGCGATCCCCGATTTCGGCATCGTCCTGGCGCTCTACGGCGTGAACATCTGGCTGCCGCAGATCGTCAAGGAGATGGGCTTCACGACCATCGAGACCGGCTTCATCGGCGCCGCGCCCTATCTCGCGGCGATGTTCGCGATGGTGGCCTGGGGCCTCTCCAGCGATGCGCGGCGCGAGCGCGTCTGGCATGTCGCCTCCGCCTCGCTGGTCGGCGCCGCCGGGCTGGTCGGCGCGGCGCTGTTCCACGCGCCGCTCGCCGTGCTGCTGTCGCTCGCGGTGGCGGTGTGCGGCACCTATGCGGCGCTGGCGGTGTTCTGGACGCTGCCGCCGTCCTTCCTCGGCGGCACCGCCGCAGCCGGCGGCATCGCCCTGATCAACTCGATCAGCAATCTCGGCGGCTTCTTCGGGCCCGCGATCATGGGCTGGCTCAAGCAGCACACCGGAAGCTTCTCCGCCGGCATGGGCGTCTTGGCGCTCGGCATGATCGTGGCGGCGGTCCTCGTCGTCGCCATCGGCCGCACGCTGAGTTTCGCCGGCCGCGCCGCGGCGCTGGAGAAATTCACGCGGTTGAATGCCTGACGCCGCGCCCCAGCGCGGCGCCCGCGAGCTGGCGGATGGCGAGCCCGTTCAGGGGGAATTCCAGCAGCACATGGCCGAGGCTGATCGCCAGCAGCACGCTCAGCCCGATCCCGTAGTCGTAGAAATAGAGCGCGGTCGAGGCGAGACTCAGCGCCGCGATCACCGCCAGGCGCGGCCGCGGGATCGCGCTCCAGCGGATGACGTCGGCTTTGATGAACCAGTTGAGGTAGTGATAGGTGTAGACGAAGGAGAGCAGGGCGGGGATGCGGCCGGTGAAGTCCAGGTCCGGCACCCCGACCAGCGCGCCTAGCGCCGGCGCGACGCCGCCGAAATTGCTCTCGGCGATCCCGGCCAGGGCCGGAATCACGACGCGGCCGGCCGGCGGCGCGATCAGGATGAGCGCGATGGCGCCGAGATAGACCCCGACCAGGGCGAACTGCACGGTGCTGCCGGCGCGCAGCGCGCCCAGCGTCATAAAGACGAGCGTGAAGACGCAGACATGGATGAAGGTCGGCAGCAGGATCGCGGCCAGCACGAACGGCACGTCCAGCAGCAGCAGGACCACCGTCGTCGCCGCGGCGAGCAGGACGAAGGTCGCGGCCCGGACCGGCGAGGAGACCGTGGCCAGGATGGCGGCGCCCACGAACGCGCTCCAGATCACGATCCCGGCCCAATGGCCGTCGGTGATCAGCAGCGAGGCGACGCCGGCCGCGACCAGCGCCAGGGCGAAGGCGCGGTGGGGCAGGAAATATTTGCGGTCGTGCAGCCAGGAAATCTCGGTGAAATAATGCGCCGGCCCCAGCACGGCGTAGGACAGCAGCAGCAGTTCGAAGGGCAGGACATAGGTGAGCGCCAGCGCGCCCAGCATCAACCCCAGATGAATTCCGTCCGCGCGCCGCATGTGTCCCTCGCCGTTGCGGAAACTAGCACAACTTCTGCAGCCGCAAGCGCCTGTGATAGGCTCGGCGCGCGACGGAGGACGGCATGGACAGGATCGTGGACAGCGGGATCGAGGTGCGGCGCTATCCCGGCGGCTGCGGCGCCGAGGTGCTGGGGCTCGATCTTCGCACCCTCTCCGAGGACGAGATGACCGTGCTGCGCGCCGCCTATGCCGAGCACGGCGTGCTCTTCTTCCGCGATCAGTCGCTCAGCGCGGACGATCACATCGCCTTCGCCCGGCGCTGGGGCGCGATCGACGTCAACCGCTTCTTCCCGCACATCGACGGCTATCCCGAGATCGCCAAGGTGAGCAAGGAGAAGGAGCAGAAGACCAATATCGGCGGTGGCTGGCACACCGACCATTCCTACGACCAGATCCCGGCAATGGGCTCGATCCTGGTGGCGCGGGTGCTGCCGCCGGGCGGCGGGGACACGCTGTTCGCCGACATGCACGCCGCCTATGCGGCGCTGGACGACGCGACCAAGCGGGAGATCGCGGGCCTCAAGGCGGCGCACTCCAACGCCCATGTCTTCGGCTCCAAAGCCTATTACAGCAATCCGGAGCGGACCGAATTCGCCAATGACGGCGCGGTCAGCAAGGCGGTGCATCCGGTCGTGATCACCCACCCGCTGTCGGGCCGCAAGAGCCTCTATGTGAACCCCGGCTTCACCACGCGCTTCGAGGGAATGTCGCCGGACGCCAGCCGGCCGCTGCTGCACAAGCTGTTCGCGCAGGCGATGAAGCCCGAATTCACCAGCCGCTTCGTGTGGCGCCCCGGCTCCGTCGCCTTCTGGGACAACCGCGCCACCTGGCACTTCGCGCTCAACGACTATCACGGCGAGGAACGCCTGATGCACCGCATCACGGTGGCGGGCGTGGCGCTGCACTAACCGCCCGGCCACACCTGGACCTGGTTGCGGTCGTGCAAGCCGTGAATCGCATGAACCTCGCCGGGGCGCGTCTCGATCGGCGCGGCCAGGGGAAAGAAACGCAAGGCCCAGTTGGAGCGATGCGGCGAGCCGGGCGCGTTCTCGTATTCCGTCGCCGCATCCAGCGCGAGGTGGATCCACTGCACGATGCCGTCGGCCCGGCCGCCGCTCGCGACGACGGTGACCCGGCGCGACTCGCCCGGTGCGTGGCTTGCGCTCGCAAAGTCGAATGCGAACAGGTCGGCCGGCGCGCTGCGCAGGACGATCCGGTCCGCCCGCGAGCGCACCAGCCGCGATGCCGGCCGCCATTCCTCCATCGCCGACAGGTCGAACCCGTCGACCGTCGTCACCGGCGCCGGGCCGGGGCCGGTGTCTTCGGCAAGCGCGACGCGAACCTTGCCGCGCGCGGGGATGACGGGGGCGCCGGGCTTGAGAAGATCGCGCACCGCCCGCTCATGCGCCGGCAGCACGCCTTCCGAAAGCACGCTGTTGCTGATGATCTCGGAGACCAGGAGGTCCATGCGGCCGCCGAGATCGGCCGCGGCGTCCAGCGCGTCGGAGTGCCGGGTCAGCACGCGCACGCGGTCGGCATGGCCGTTCTGGGCGATGATCCGGCGGGCGGTTTCGGCGATGGTGGCATTCACCTCGCAGGTCACGACCTCCTGGGCGCCGGCGCGCGCCGCCATCATCGCGAGGAGGCCGGTGCCGGTGCCGATCTCGAGCACCCGCATTCCGGGCCTGATCGCGCGGCGCAGCGCGGCGTCATAGGCGGCGTTGCGGATCTCGTCGCGCACCAGGTCGAAGTGCCAATGGGAAACACGCGCGCTGAGGAAGGCGCGGCCGATGACGGCGATTCCGGGATCGGCGGGCGCCAGGGCGAGGGCGCGGCGCGCGACGGGCTGCGCCTCGGCGTCCAGACCGGCCTCGCGCATCAGCGCCGCGAGGCGAAGCATGGCTTCGGGCTGTCCTTCCGCCTTTTTCAGGAGCGCGGCGAAAGCCGCCGCCCGCTTCGTATCGCTCATCGCCGACTCATAGCCCGCGCGAGTCGAAAACGCACCCCTGCTTGCGCCCGGACCGCCGGCGCTATAAACCGCGCGCCCATGACACGAGCGTTTATTTTCCCCGGCCAGGGTAGCCAGGCCGTCGGCATGGGCAAGGCCCTCGCCGAGGCGTTCGCGCCGGCGCGCGAGGTGTTCGAGGAAGTCGACGACGCTCTGAACCAGAAGCTGTCCCACCTCATATGGGAAGGCCCGCCCGAGGAACTGCTGCGCACCCTCAACGCCCAGCCGGCGATCATGGCGCTGAGTCTGGCCATCATCCGCACCATGCAGAAGGAGGCGGGGCTCGACCTCGCCAAACATGCACGCCTCGTCGCCGGCCATTCGCTCGGCGAATATTCCGCGCTATGCGCCGCCGGTGCCTTCAGCCTCGCCGACACCGCCCGCCTGCTGAAGGCGCGCGGCGAGGCGATGGAGACCGCGACGCCGGTCGGCATGGGCGGCATGAGCGCCCTGCTCGGCGCCGAGATCGAGCAGGCCGAAGCGCTCGCCAAGCAATGCGCCGAAGCGGCCGGCGGAATCTGCGTCGTCGCCAACGACAACGCGCCGGGTCAGGTCGTGATCTCCGGCATCAAGGCCGCGATCGACAAGGCGCCCGAGATTGCCAAGGCTCTCGGCATCAAGCGCGCCATGCCGGTCAACGTCGCCGCCCCGTTCCACAGCCCGCTGATGCAGCCCGCCGCCGACGCGATGGCGGCCAAGCTTGCCGCGGTGACGATCCGCCCGCTCGCCGTGCCGGTCGTCGCCAATGTCACCGCGGCGGAGACCGCCGAGCCGGAAACCATCCGCCGCCTGCTCGTCGAGCAGGTGACGGGCCGGGTGCGCTGGCGCGAAAGCGTGCTGGCCTTCCGTGGCTATGGCGTGACGACGACGGTCGAAGCGGGCGGCAACAAGGTGCTCACCGGCATGGTCAAACGCATCGACAAGGACCTGGCGACCGTCACGCTCGACACGCCCGCCGATATCGAAGCCTTCGTTAGGACGCTCTGAATGTTTGACCTCACCGGAAAAGTCGCTCTGGTCACCGGCGCCTCCGGCGGCATCGGCGGCGCCATCGCCCGCGCGCTGCACGCCCAGGGCGCGAGCGTCGTACTGTCCGGCACCCGTGCCGAAGCGCTCGAAGCGCTCAAGTCCGAACTCGGCGCCCGCGCCTTCGTCGCGACCTGCAATCTCGGCGACAAGGATTCGGTCGAGGCGCTGCCCAAGGCGGCGGAAGCTGCCGCCGGCGCGCCCATCGACATCCTGATCAACAATGCCGGCATCACCCGCGACAATCTTTTCATGCGCATGAAGGATGCCGAGTGGGACGAGGTCATCGCCGTCAACCTCACCGCCGCCTTCCGCCTCTCCCGCGCCGTGCTGCGCGGCATGATGAAGAAGCGCTGGGGCCGCATCGTCTCGATCACCTCGGTGGTCGGGGAGACCGGCAATCCCGGCCAGGGCAATTACGCCGCCGCCAAGGCGGGCCTCGTCGGCATGAGCAAGTCGCTCGCCGCCGAGGTCGCCTCGCGCAACATCACCGTCAACGCGGTGGCGCCGGGCTTCATCCAGACCGCGATGACCGACGTCCTGACCGACGCCCAGAAGGAGACGATCAGCCAGCGCATCCCGGCGGGGCGCATGGGAACTCCGGCGGAAATCGCCGCCGCGGTGGTCTATCTGGCGAGCGACGAAGCAGCCTATGTCACCGGCGCGACCATCCAGGTCAATGGCGGGATGTCGATGATCTGACAGTCAAATCAGATGCTTAACCCTTTTGTGGCGGGGCGCCGGGCTTTGTGTTACGAAACCTTCGACCCCCACAAGCTTTACCCGTGAGGGCCCACCCTGCGGGCCGACCAACCAACCCCAGCAGGATCCAAGGAGAGGCTTACAATACCATGAGCGATACGGCGGAACGCGTGAAGAAGATCGTTGTCGAGCACCTGAATGTGGATGCCGACAAGGTCACCGAGGTCGCGTCCTTTATCGAAGATCTCGGCGCCGACAGCCTCGACACCGTCGAGCTGGTGATGGCATTCGAGGAGGAATTCGGCATCGAAATCCCCGACGACGCGGCGGAGTCCATCGTGACCGTCGGCGACGCCGTCAAATACATCGACAAGGCGGCGGCTTGATCCGCGTTTCCGGCCCGGCGTATGCGTAGAGTCGTCGTAACAGGTCTTGGCCTCGTCACGCCGCTCGCCTGCGGCGTGGAGGAAACGTGGTCGCGCCTGCTCGCCGGCAAGTCCGGCGCGCGGACGATCACCAAGTTCCGCACCGACGACCTCGGCACCAAGATCGCCTGCGACGTGCCGCGCGGCGACGGCACGGACGGGACGTTCAATCCCGACCATTGGGTGGACCCCAAGGAACAGCGCCGGATGGACGATTTCATCGTCTTCGGGCTGGCCGCCGCCAAGCAGGCGGTGACCGATTCCGGCTGGGCCCCCAAGACCGAGGAGGAGCGTTACCGCACCGGCGTCCTGATCGGTTCCGGGATAGGCGGGCTTCCGGGCATCGAGGAAGGCGCCCTGCTGATCGAGACCAAGGGGCCGCGGCGTCTGTCGCCGTTCTTCATCCCCGGCCGGCTGATCAACCTGATCTCCGGCTACGCCTCGATCGAGCACGGCTTCAAGGGCCCGAACCATTCCGTGGTCACGGCCTGCGCCACCGGCGCGCACGCCATCGGCGACGCCGCGCGGCTGATCGCGTTCGACGATGCCGACGTCATGCTGGCGGGCGGGGCGGAAGCGGCGATCTGCCGGCTCGGCATCGCCGGGTTCAATGCCTGCCGCGCCCTGTGCACCGACTACAACGACACGCCGGAAAAGGCCTCGCGCCCTTACGACAAGGGCCGCGCCGGCTTCGTGATGGGCGAGGGCGCCGGCGCCGTGATGCTCGAGGAATACGAGCACGCACGCGCGCGCGGCGCCAAGATCTACGGCGAAGTGAAGGGCTATGGCCTCTCGGGCGACGCCTTCCACATCACCGCCCCGTCGGAAGACGGCGACGGCGGCTTCCGCGCCATGTCGATGGCGCTGAAGAAATCGGGCCTTTCGCCGTCCGACATCGACTACGTCAACGCCCACGGCACCTCGACCATGGCCGACTACATCGAGGCCGGCGCGGTCGAGCGCTTCCTCGGCAACGCCGCGGCGAAGACCGCGATGTCCTCGACCAAGTCGTCGATCGGCCACCTGCTCGGCGCCGCCGGCGCGGTGGAGGCGATCTTCTGCCTGCTCGCGATGCGCGACCAGATCGTGCCGCCGACCATCAACCTGGAGAATCCGGATCAGCCGACCCAGCTCGACCTTGTGCCGCTGGTCGCCCAGAAGCGCGAAGTGAAGGCGACGATGTCCAACTCCTTCGGCTTCGGCGGCACCAACGCGGCGCTGATTTTCACCCCGGTGGATTAGAACGCCCTTGATTTATAATTCATAGTGCTATAGTCCATAGTGCGTGGATAGTCCGTGCGGATCTTCAAGACCAAATGGTTTGTCCGATATGCCAGACGGGAGCGCATCGCGGATGCCGCGTTGCTGGAAGCCATCGGGCGGGCCGAAAAAGGTCTTGTCGACGCCGATATCGGCGGCGGCCTGATCAAGCAGCGGATAGCAAGGCCGGGGCGAGGACGATCAGGTGGCTATCGGGTTCTTATTGCGGTTTGCTGGGAGGACCGGGCCATATTTCTGTACGGTTTCGCGAAGAGCGAAAGAGACAACATCAAAGACGACGAGTTGGAATTCTTGAAAAAAGTCGGCGCTGGCTGGCTTGCGGCAGATAGCTCGGGCCTCGAAAGAGCGATCGAGATCGACGAGTTGCAGGAGATATGAATATGGCGAGGGCAAAGATGTCCCGGTTGACGAAAGCCTTGCTGGAAACGGCCGACGGTATGTTGCGCTCCGGCATCATGACCAAGGCGGCGCACGAGAAAATCACCAAGCGCCATCTGGGCAGCACCACGGCCGTGCGGCCGCTCTCCGCCGAGGAGATCAAAGCTCTGCGTGAGCGCGCGAAGATGAGCCAGTCGGTATTTGCGCATCATCTGAACGTGACGACAGGATATGTCTCCCAATTGGAGCGCGGCACCAAGCATCCGACCGGCGCGGCTCTGGCGCTGCTGAACGTCATCCAGCGTAAAGGGATCGAGGCGATTCTCTGATGCTCCGCTTCATCCTCATCGCCATCGTCGTCGTCGCCATCGCCGTGGCCGGCGCCTATGAATGGGAGATCGCGAAATTCTCCGCCCCCGGCCCGTTCGCCGCCAACAAGGCCAAGGAGACCGTGGTGCTGATCCGGCCCGGCATGCACGTCAAGGGCATCGCCGAGGCGCTGGCCGCCGCCAACGTCATCGACAATGCCGACATCTTCCAGATCGGCATCCGCCTCAACGGCACCGGCGACAAGCTGAAGGCCGGCGAGTTCGCGATTCCGTCGCGCGCCAGCATGCACGACGTCATGGACATCCTGGTCGCGGGAAAATCCATCGAGCACAAGCTCACCGCCGCCGAGGGCCTGACCAGCGACATGATCGCCCGGCTGGTCAACAAGGACGCGGTGCTGACGGGGGAGCCGGTCGCGGTGCCGGCCGAAGGCACGCTGTTGCCCGAGACCTATCTCTTCATGCGCGGCGACACGCGGCAGCAGATCATGGGCCGCATGACCAAGGCGCAGCAAAAGCTCATCGCCCGGCTGTGGCCCAGGCGCGACAAGAACCTGCCCTACAAGACGATCGCCGAGGCGATCACGCTCGCCTCCATCGTCGAGAAGGAAACCTCGCTGCCGTCGGAGCGCCGCCACATCGCGGCGATCTTCGTCAACCGCCTGCGCATCGGCATGAAGCTGCAATCCGATCCCACGATCATCTATGCGATCACCGGCGGCTATCCCTTGGGCCGCGGCATCCGCGCCAGCGAGCTTGCCCGCGTCACGCCCTACAATTCCTACGCCGTCGCCGGCCTTCCCCCGACGCCGATCTGCAATCCCGGCAAGGACGCGATCGCCGCCGTGCTTAACCCCGGCGAAACCAAGGATCTCTATTTCGTCGCCAGCGGCACCGGCGGGCACTATTTCTCCGCCACCATCGCCGAACAGGAACGCCACGTCGCCGAATTGCGGGCCCGCGAGCGCATCCAGAAGACCGGCAAGATCGCGATTCCGGCGCCGCCGGTTCCGCATCTGTAGAAGTTCCGCCCGGGGCTTTGCGGCACTTATCGGCGGGTCTATCGTTTCCCCTCATCGGAGTCGCCATGACCATCGTCAGCATGACCGGATTCGCCGAGGCGCATGGCAGCCGCGACGGCGCGCGCTGGCGCTGGGAGGTCAAGAGCGTCAATGGCCGCAGCCTCGACCTGCGCCTGCGCACGCCGCCCGGCTTCGACACGCTGGAGCCGCCGGCGCGCATGCTGGCGAACGAGCGCTTCAAGCGCGGCTCGCTGCAGGCGGCGCTGACCTATGAGAGCGGCGACGCCGCGCGCGGCCTCAAGATCGATCCCGCGGCGCTCGCCGCCGCGGTGCGCATCGCGCGCGAGGTCGCTGCCGAGACCGGGCTGGCGCCGGCGCGCATCGACGGCCTGTTGGCGCTCAAGGGCGTCATCGTCCAGGAGGAGGTCATCCCGATCGAGGCTCCGGAACGCGGCCTGCGCGACGCCGGCATCCTGGAGACGCTGGCGACGGCGCTCGACGCGCTGGCGCGGGCGCGCGGCAATGAGGGGAACAAGCTGCTCGCCGTGCTGTCGGGCCAGATGGACGAGATCGAGCGCCTGACGGCGGCGGCGGCGGGCCTCGCCTCGGCACAGCCGGCGGCGCTGCGCGACAAGCTCGCGGCGCAGATCGCCGAGCTGCTCGCCGCCGGCACGGTGTCGGACGAGCGCCTGGCGCAGGAAGTGGCGCTGCTCGCGGTCAAGGCCGACATCCGCGAGGAGCTCGACCGCCTGCACGCCCATGTCCATGAGGCGCGGCGCCTGCTCGCCGCCGGCGAGGCGGTGGGGCGCAAGCTCGATTTTCTCAGCCAGGAGTTCAACCGCGAAGCCAACACGCTGTGCAGCAAGTCGTCCGACATCGCGCTGACGCGGCTCGGCCTCGCGCTGAAGGCGACCATCGACCAGTTCCGCGAACAGGCGCAGAATGTGGAATGACTAGCGACATCAAGCGGCGGGGATTGATGCTCGTGCTGTCGTCGCCGTCCGGCGCCGGCAAGAGCACGCTGGCGCGGGCGCTGCTGGGCGACGACAACAATGTGCGCATATCGGTCTCGGCGACCACGCGCGCGCGCCGGCCGGGCGAGACCGAGGGCAAGGATTATTTCTTCGTCACCCCCGAACGCTTCGAGGACATGGCCAAGGCCGGCGAGTTCTTCGAGCACGCGGTGGTGTTCGGCCAGCGCTACGGCACGCCCAAGCGGCCGGTGATGGGCTCGCTGGGCAACGGGCTGGACGTGCTGTTCGACATCGACTGGCAGGGCACGCAGCAGCTCAAGGAGCAGGCGCGCGACGATCTCGTCAGCATCTTCGTCCTGCCGCCCAGCCATGACGAGCTCGAGCGCCGCCTGAAGGCGCGGGCCCAGGATTCCGACGACGTGGTTGCCCAGCGCATGGCCAAGGCGGCGAGCGAGATCAGCCATTGGCCGGAATACGACTATGTCGTGGTCAACCGCGACCTGCGCCGCGCGCTGGAGCAGGTCAAGGCGATCCTCGAAGCCGAGCGCGCCCGCCGCACGCGGCTGGTCGGCGTCGGCGAGTTCGTGGCGGAACTGACGCGCTGACGCGCTGACTCGCTTCTCGCGCCGGCGGGAGAAGTTAGTCCAGCGCCACCCGATACACCCGCTTCGCCGTGCCGCTGAACAGCGCGGTCTTGTCGGACTTCGAGTAGTCCTTTGCGAGAATCTTGAACGCGTTCCACAGGCTCGCATAGTCGCAGCCGAAGCGGTCGACCGGGAAGTTGCTCTCGAACATGCAGCGCGACGGCCCGAAGGCGTCGATGCAGGTCAGGACATAGGGCTTCCACTGCTCGGCCAGCACCGCCGACGGCGGGTCGGCCTCGTGCATGCGCTTCTTCCAGCCGGCGAACGGCATTGGCAGGCCGCCGACCTTGACCACGACGTTGTCGCATTTCGCCAGCGTCCGGATGTTGTCCTTCCACACCCCGAAGCGCTCGTCGCGCCGGCCGTCATAGGCGCCGATGCCGAGCGGCGTGCCGACATGGTCGAGCACGATGGTGGTCTCCGGGAAGGCGCGCGCCAGGTCGATCAGGTCGGGCAGTTGCGGCTCCAGGAGCCAGGCGTCGAACGAGAGGCCGAGCGTGTGCAGCACCTTGAAGCCCTCGCGGAATTTGGCATCGCGATAGAGCCCTTCGGTGTTGCGCCCCGACAGCGGCCCCAGCACGTTCGGATCGGCATCGTAGGACGCCGAATGGCGGATGCCGCGGAAACGCCCATGCCCCGCCGCGATATGCGAGCGCAGCACGTCCTCGGCCTGCTCGCCGATGCGCAAGTCCACATGCCCGACGATGCCGGCGCAGGCGCGCAGATCGCCGTAGATGCCGCTCGCGGTCATCGCCGCGACGCCGTTGACGAATTCGGTCTCGCCGACGCATTTGAGCTCGGCCGGGCCGTCGGCGCGGTACATCGCGCCGCATTCCATGTAGACGGTGCCGCGGATGTTGTGGCCGCTCCGGAGATCCTTCAGCAGTTCGTCGAGCAGGTAGCGCGGCGTATTGCGGATGATGTCCATGAAGCCGTGCTCGGACGGCGGCAGGTTCTGCAGCACCGCGGTCGGGCGGTCCCAAAGATGATGATGCGGATCGACGATCGGCAGGTCGGGTTCGAGGATTTGTTCCATTTATTCATCCCTGAACGTTATGGGCTCGCCATTGTCAGCTCTCACCAACATCCAGCCGCGCGCCTTCATGCAAACCCGCACCCTATGCCACTTGGCTCGAGCTTCGTCTGTGGAGATAGCAGATGCATTCGGGTTGAACCCCGCTTCTTCGTCACAACCTTTCAAGTCCTGCACGGCAACGTCTTCTCCGCGTCTCTGATCAGTCGTGTCTTTCCATCTTGTCTCGAACGAGCAGGCCGTAAGGAACAAGAGAAGGGTAAGCGACGCTTTTTTCACGGGGTCAGCACCACCCGCCCCGTGATCTTGCCTTCGCGCAGATCGTCCAGTGTCCGGCTCGCGGCGTCGAACGGCCGCTTGGAATAGGGGATGGGGTCGACCTTGCCGGCGCGCACCAGCTCCATCATCTCATGCGTCTCGGGCAGCGAGCCGGTCATCGAGCCGCCGATCGAGATGGTGCGGAACGGGAACATCGGGATCGGCATGCTCATGGCGCCGCCGAACAGGCCGACGATGATCACCTTGCCGCCGCGCCGCACGCTCTGGCTGGCGAAGGCGAACGACTTCTCCGAGCCGACGAAATCGACCACCGCATAGGCGCCGCCCTTGGTGTCGGCGATCAGCTTCTTGGCCGCGTCCGGCTCCTTGGTGTTGTAGACCGCGCTGGCGCCGGCCTTCTTGGCGGCCTCCAGCTTGCCCTCGTCGATGTCGGCGGCCAGCGGGCCCTTGCCGAACATCGCCTTGGCGAACTGCACCCCCATCATGCCGACGCCGCCGACGCCGAGCACCAGCACCTGGTCGCCGGGACCGAGCGCGCCGACGCGCTTCATCGCGGAATAGGCGGTGAGGCCCGAGCACATATAGGCGGCGCCCAGCGCCGGATCGGTGGTGCCGTAGTCGATGAGGTATTTGGCATCGGGCACCAGCACATGCGTCGCATAGCCGCCGGCCACGCCCGAGGAGCAGCCGAGCTGGCGCGGCCCGCCGATGCACAGATTCTCCTCGCCGCGCAGGCAGGACGGGCACTTGCCGCAGCCGATCCAGGGGAACGCGGCATAGCGCGCGCCGACCTTGATACCCTTCACGTCTGGCCCGACCGCGACGACCTCGCCCTCGATCTCGTGCCCCAGCGTGTGCGGCAGCTTCATGTTCGCCATCGGCAGCTTGGCGCCGCCGCCCATGTCGAAATAGCCGTCATGGATGTGGACGTCGCTGTGGCAGACGCCGGCGTTGAGAACCTTCAGCAGCACCTCGGTGCCGGCCGGCACCGGCGTCGGCGTCTCGATTTCCTGAAGCGGCTTGCCGAATTCGACGATCGCCTGACTGCGCATGCGTTTCTCCCGGGATTTTTTTGAGTTCTGACTGGTTGTCAGTCTGGCACGGCCTAGCGCACGGCGGCAACCGTCCGCGCCAGGGCCGCGAAATCGGCGACCGAGAGATTCTCCGCGCGTGCCGTGGGGTCAAGACCGGCGGCGCGGATCGCGCCTTCGGCATCGGATGTGACGCTTTTGAGGCTTTGCCGCAGCATCTTGCGGCGCTGGCCGAACGCCGCCGCCGTCACGCGCTCCAGATCGGCGAGCACTGCCGGCGCCACCGGTTCGGCCAGCGGCTCCAGGCGCACGATGCTGGAGGTGATCTTGGGCGGCGGCACGAAGGCGCTGCGCGACACGTCGAACAGGATTTTCGCCGTGGTCCGCCACTGCGTCAGCACCGACAGGCGGCCATAATGCTCGGTGTCGGGCCTGGCGACGATGCGCTCCGCCACCTCGCGCTGGAACATCAGCGTCAGGCTCGACCAGAAGGGCGGCCAGGCCGGCACGGTCAGCCATTTCACCAGCAAAGCGGTGCCGATGTTGTAGGGCAGGTTGGCGGCGACCCGCACAGGCCCAATAACGCCGTGCTCGGCGAGCAGCGCCGCCTCGTCGATCTCCAGCGCATCGCCGGCGATCACCGTCAGCCGGCCGGGATAGGCTTCGCCAATCTCGGCCAGCGCCAGCAGGCAGCGCGCGTCGCGCTCGACCGCGATGACGCGGCCGGCGCCTTCGCTCAGGAGCGCGCGGGTCAGCCCGCCCGGCCCCGGACCGATTTCGAGGAACGTCGTGTCGGCCAGCGGCCCGGCGGCACGCGCGATGCGCCCCGTCAGGTTGAGGTCGAGCAGGAAGTTCTGCCCCAGCGACCGCTTGGCATCGAGGCCATGCGCCGCGATCACCTCGCGCAGCGGCGGCAGACTATCCGGCACGCGCATCCGCCATCGCCGCCGCCAGGCGAATCGCCGCGATCATGCTGCGTGCATCGGCCTTGCCGGTGCCGGCGATGTCGAAAGCGGTGCCGTGGTCGGGCGAGGTGCGCACGATCGGCAGGCCCAGCGTCACGTTGACCCCGTCCCAGAAGGACAGCGTCTTGATCGGGATCAGCGCCTGGTCGTGATACATGCACAGCGCCGCGTCGTAGCGTGCCCGCGCCTCGGCGTGGAACAGCGTATCGGCCGACAGCGGCCCGCGCACGGCGTGGCCCCTGGCTTTCAGGGCCGCGACCGCCGGCAGGATGATCGCGCCGTCCTCGCCGCCCAGCACGCCGTCCTCGCCCGCATGTGGGTTGAGGCCGGCCACCGCGAGGCGCGGCGCCGCGATGCCGAAATCGCGTTTCAGCGACACCAATATGATCTCGCCGGTCTCGACGATGGCCTCGGTCGTGATGGCCTTCGGCACCTCGGCCAAAGGCAGGTGCACGGTGAGCGGCACGACGCGCAGCGCATCGCTCGCCAGCATCATCACCGCGCGCGGCGCCTTGGTCAGCGCCTGCAGGAATTCGGTGTGGCCGGGGTAGGGAAAGCCTGCCGCCGCCAGCACCGCCTTGTTGATCGGCGCGGTGACGACGGCGGCGCAAGATCCCGACCGAACCGCGGTCACGGCATTTTCGATGGCTTCGATAACCGCTCCGGCGTTGCGCGGATCGGGCTTACCGGGAATGCGCGAGGCCTTGGCGCTCGTTTCCATGATCGCGCCCCATTCGAAGCCGGTGCTTTCGAACACGGTTCGATCGCCGACCAGCCACAGCGGGCGTCCGTTCACCTGCCGGTCGAGCTGACGATAGGCGGCGACCGCAACCTCCGGCCCGATGCCGGCCGGTTCGCCCATCGTGATGAGGATCGGCGCGCTATTTGACTTCGACATTGGCGCTGCGCCGCAGGTCGCGCAGATAGCGCCGCGACAACATGGTGATCTGCTGATCGAACAGCATCTCCTCGACCTGCTGGCGCGTCGGCAGGTTGAACTTGTGCAGTTCCGGGGCGCGCTTGTCGCACCGGACCATCAGTTCGACGCCCGCGGGCGAGGTGAAGGGCGGCGTCGATTCGCCGGGGCCGGCCTTGGCGATCGCCGACTGGATCTCGGGGCTGAGGTCGGTGATCTGCAGGCCCATCTTGGCGAGATCCTGATACACCAGGCCGTGCACCTGCTCGGCCAGCTTGGGCAGCATCTCGCAGCCGCTGACGTGCTCGTGCATCTGCGCCGCGATCTTCATCACGTTTTCCATCAGCGCCTTGGGCGGATTGGGCCCGACCGGCAGCAGCAGCCGCGCCACGGTCAGCGGCCCGACCGGCTTGAGCGTCGCCGGATCGGGCAGGCGGGCATTGATGCCTTCCTGGCGCTCGCGCAGGCCCAGGATGTAATAGCCGCCGGTCGAGCGGATCGGCTGCGTCAGCCCCCCGGTCTCCATCTTCTGCAGCACCGCGTCGAGTTCGGCCGGCAATTGTCCCTGGTGCACCCAGCCGAGATCGCCGCCGGCGGCCGCTGTCGGGCTCTGGCTGAACTGGCGGGCCACGGTGGCGAAGTTGGCGCCCGATTGAAGCTGCGCCAGGACGTCCTGCGCGTCCTTGAGCACCTTGGCGTCGGTATCGGGATTGTCGACCGCCAGGAAGATCGACGACACCAGGAAGTGGGCCTTGTCGGCGCCCTCGCCCAGGCGCGCCAGCTCGGCGTCGACGTCGGCCGGGGTGATGTTCACGCGATCCTGGAATTCGTCCTGCACCGCCTTCTGCCAGGCGATCTGCACCGCGATCTGGGCGCGCAGCGTCGACATCTGGACGCCGCCCTTCGCGAGCAGATCGGCGAGCTGCTCCTTGGTCAGATGGTTGTCGGCGGTGATGCGCTCGATCGATTTGTCGACGTCGGTCGGCGACACGGTGATGCTCTTGCGCCGCGCCTCCTGGATCTGGAGCTGCTCGGTCTCGAGCTGGCTCAGGACCTGCGCCCGCAGCTTGGCCATGATCTCCGGCGTCGGCTGCAGGTTGGAGGTCGCGATGAACAGCAGGACGCGCTGGCGCAGATCGTAGTCGGTGATGACGGCATCGTTGACCTTGGCGGCGATGCGGTCCTCGGGATGCTCGTCGGGCGCCGGCGCCGCGGCGGCGGCATCGGCGGAGGCGCCGCTGTTGCCGAGCGGCCGGGTCGAGGGCTTGGGCGGCGGTGCGTCGGCCGGCGGCGCCGCGCTCGGAACCGGCGGCTGCGTCCCGGCCGGCGGGCCGGACAGGTCCTGCGCCAGCGACGGAGCCGCCAGCGCCGCCAACAGGCCGCCGAAAAACGCGATTTGCAGGTGTCTTTTTGACAAAGCTCGGACCTTCGGCAGCAATCTCAATGGTTTACGCGCTCGCCCCCGAACCGCGCCGGAGAATACGGATAATTGCGTCATGTTCAAGGACGCGAGAAGACGTCTTGTGGGAACAAGCTAAACGGCTCGATCCCCTCGTCGCCGGTCTTAAGGTTGAATCGCAGAATGACCGAGGTCGAGGGCGGCAGGTCCCGGTCGGTGGTGAACTTGCGGCGATAGGCGACGGAGATGCCCAGGCACTCGTCCTCATAGCCGAGTCCCAGCTCGGTATCGAGCATCTTGCCGGCCAGGAGGTCGCGGCGGATCGCGCCGAACGCCTGCCAGTTCTGGTAGAAGTTGATGTCGGCCTGGGCGTTGATTTCCTGGCGCTCGGGCAGGCCGAGCGAGAACTGCTCCTGCGGCAGCTGGACATAGCTGAGCTGGACCGAGGAGCGCCCGAAAATCCCGGTCAGGTAGACTTCGTGGCGGCGGACCGTGCCGTTGTCGCGGTCGATGTCGATGCGGTCGGTGAGGTCGACATAGGGCAGGAACTTCACGCTGACCCGCCCCACGATGTCCGAGGCGGTGCCGTGCTGGCCGGAATCGGGTCCGAAGATCGGATCGGCCTTCAGGCGGTAGGTCTGGCCCAGCACCGCGTCGAGCGAGCCGGAGGGGAACACGGCGCGGGCATGGATGCCGAAATTCGCCCTGGGGCCGCTTTCGACGAGGTCGTGTCCGGGAATCTGGTCGAAGGACAGCACGTTGTTCTCGTCGAGCTCGAAGGCGGCGCCGTCCTCGTTGGGGATGCCGGCGGGATTGCCGCCATAGGGCTGCAGCACGAGTTGCACGATCGGCTCGAGGATCACGGCGCGGCCCGGTCCGCTCGAGGAAAGGAACGGCCAGCGCCAGTCGACCGCGGCATAGGGCACGCCGCGAGAGATGAATTTGTCCGAGCTGCCGGGCGAGAGCGCATCGCTGACGTGATAGACGTCGCCGCGCGCGTCGAACTGCACGGTGAACAATTGTCCGCCGGGCAGCACGGTCGGCCAGCGCATCCGCACCTCCGCGGTGAGGCGCTGATCGTCCTCGCCGACCTCGCGGGTCAGCGCGATGCTCGAAACGTCGAAGCGGAACTGGCCGCCCAGCCATTTGCTCGTCGGGATGTAGCTGAACTCGACCAGCGGCAGCACGAAGGGGATGACGTTGTCGACGTCCAGGGCGCGCAGGCCCTGGAAGAAATAGCCGGTGATCGCGAAACGGGTGCGCCCGCCGCTGCCTTCGATGAAGATGTCGTTCACCAGCCGGTCGATCTGCGAGAAGTCGTAGCGCTTGAGATAGGTGTCGTTGCTGGTGAGCTGGGCGTCGTAGCCGGTGCGCCAGGTATCGCTGAGCGCGATGCGGCCCGAGCCGAACAGGCTGGCGTAGAACTGGTCCTCGTTGCCGCTGAGGCCGCCATGGGGATTGTGCGCGATGCTGCCCTGCAGCCACATCCCGCCATGCTGCCAGCGCTCGCGATATTCGCCCGACAGCACTTCGCCGCCGCGGGTCGAGACGATCGGCGTGATCGTCGCGTCGTTCGACGGCGACAGCGCGATATAGACCGGCAGGCGCAGGAAATAGCCGATCGAGGTCGAATTGCCGAGGTCGGGGGTCAGGATGCCGCTGGCATAGCGCACGCTGGGGTCGGGCTCGCTCAGATAGGGCGTGTACAGCACCGGCACGTCGAAGAATTCCAGCGCCGCGCCCATGAACACGATGCGGTGCTTCTGCTGGTCGTAGCGCACATGGTTGGCGCGCACCCGCCACACCGCGGTGCGCTGGCCCGGCTTGTTGCAGATCTTGCACGGCGTATAGGCGGCGTCGAACGCCTCGATGAAGCGCCCGCCGGTACGCGTCGCGCTCGCCGCCACCATGCGGCCGTTCTTGCCGATCAGCGCCGCGAAGCTTCTGAGCGCGCCGTCGCGCATCTTGTCGTGCAGCACGACATGGGTGGCGAAGGCGACATTGCCCTTCTCGTCGGTGAGGCTGACATGGCCGCTCGCGGTCATGGTGTCGTGGACCTGGTCGTAGGCGACCTCGTCGGCGAGCAGCATGCGGCCGTCGCTGTTGATCTCGACATGGCCGCGCGCGGTGACGATCTTGTTGTCGACGTCGTAGGCCATCTCGTCGGCCTGGAACAGGACGTCGCCCTTGATCGGCAAGGCGCCGTCGGCGGCGAGCGCCGGCGTCCCCCACAGCAGCAGGGGCAGGACGGCGAGGGGCCGAAGGATCTTCACCCGTCCTCCTGGTTGAAGACGAGCGTCATGCCGATCAGGATCGCGGCCGAGGCCGGCGCGGTCGCCGCCAGCGCGATCGGCAGGATGCCGGTCTGGCCGAGGGCGCGGGCGAATTCGCTGAAGAAATAGATGCCGAAGCCGGCGAGCGCGCTGATCAGGATCACGCGCAGCAGGCCTCCCGAACGCCCCAGCCGCACCGAAAAGCTCGCCGCCATGAACACCATGGCCGCGAACAACGCCGGCATGGCGAGCAGCGAATAGAGATAAAGCTCATAGCGCACCGCCGAGAAGCCGGCATTCTGCGCCGCGCGGATGAAGCTCGGCAGTTCCCAGAACGACAGCGTGTCGGGTGGCGCGAAGCTCTCCTGGATCTGCGCCGGCGTCAGTGTGGTCGCCAGCCGGTACTCGGCGTGATGCACGGGGGCGCCGTCGGGACCGCTGACGAAGGCGTCGCGCAGCATCCAGGTGCCGGGTTCGAGATCGGCGGTCTTGGCGTCGACCCGGCCGAGGAAATGGTCGTTGGCCCCCAGGCGGAACACGATGACGTTCTCCAGGTGAACGCCCTGGTTGGTGACGCGCAGGGCGTGGATCACCTGCTGCTGGGTCTCGTCGCCCTGGCGCAGCCACGGTCCGTTGCGCGACACCGAAAGCTGCGACGCCTCGCCCTTGATGTACTTGGCCTCCAGCGCCGAGAACTGCGCCAGCATGCGCGCCGACAGCGGCGTCACCGCCAGCACGATCGCGATGCCGAGGCCCGCCGCCACCACCAGCGGCGGCGCCAGGAAGTCCCAGGCCGACATGCCGGCGGCGCGGATCGCGACCAGTTCCTGATTGCGCGACAGCCGCGCGAAGGCGAACACCCCGCCCAGCAGCACCGCGAAGGGCAGCATCTTCTGACCCAGATTGGGCAATTGCAGGATCGCCATGCCGATCACCACCAGAGTCGACACGCTGTGCCGCGCGGTGCGGTTGGTCAGGTCGACGATGTCGATGGAAAAGGCCAGCAGCAGGAAGGTGCCGTAGACAACGGCGATGCCGGCCAGGAATTGAAGGGCGAGATAGCGGTACAGCGTCCACGACCAGCTCATGGCGCCGCTTCCGCCGTTGCCGGGGGTCTGTGGAACCAGGCCAGCGGATCGACGCCCAGAAGGCTCGCCAGCCCCAGCCCGGCGCCGAGCAGCGGGATCAGGTAGAACAGCACGCAATAGGCCGGATCGCGCACCGCCAGCCCCTGCACGCCGTAGCCCGCGATGCGCACCGCGACCACGGCGGCGATCGCGAACGAAATCCGCATCGCATTGGCGCCGCGCGCGCCGCGGCCGCGCAGGATCGCGGCCAGCGCGATGAAGGCGAAAGCGAGACAGTAGAGCGGCTGCGCCAGCCGGTTGTGGCCTTCGGCGATATAGGCGTTGCGGATCTTCTCGGTCAGCTTGTCGCTGGGCCAGAACAGTTCGTCGAGATAGCGCTCGGAGGTGGCGCGGTCGGTCGCCCGCGCCGGGCCGGCGAACTGGTCGAGATCGAAGACATAGCGCTGGAATTTCAGCACCGAGAGCTGCGCCCCGCCGCCGCCGCCCTGCTCGACGGTGCCGTCGAACATGATGAGGCGCGCCCCGCCCGCGGTCTGCGCCAGTTGCCCGCTGCCCGCCAGATAGGTGATGGGATGGGCCTTGTTGCGGTTGTCGTGCACCATGACGCCGCGGATCGTGCCGTCGGAATCGATCTGGCGGATGAACACCGTCAGCCCCAGGGCAGGGGTGTTGAACTCGCCCTCGTTGAGCAGCGCGGTGCCGATATCGGCGCGGATGTCGACCACCTTGTCCTTCAGCGTCCGCTGCCCCGCCGGCATCAGGTAGAGGCCGTTGAGGTAGGTCAGCGCCATCACCAGGAAGGCGGAGAGGAACACCGGCACCGCGATCTGGAAGCGGCTGAAGCCGGCGGCCGACATCACCACCAGCTCCGAATCGGTGTTGAGCTTGTTGAGCGCGAACAGCGTCCCGGCGAAATAGGCGATGGGGAGGATGATGACCAGCAGGCTCGGCAGCACCAGCAGCGTCAGGTAGACGAAGGTCGGCGCCGACTGGCCGCGGTTGATGACGAGGTCGAGCAGGCGCAGCGCCTGGCTCAGCCAGATCACGGCGGTGAGCAAAAAGGCGAACAGCGCCGTCGGTCCGATCAGCTGGCCCAGCACATAGATCGACAGTCGCGGCAGTTTCACGCTTTCCAGCCGTCCGGCGCGGGCCGTTTCAAGCCCTTTCGCCCCTTCTGTGATTCGACCTAAACTAGCATCTTGAAGCGGCGGTCCGGCAACCGGAAACCCCGTCGCGCGCCTGCCTTGGCCTCAATAGCGTCAAACCCGCGTCGGCGCCAGAAATCATCGGGAGAACTCTAATGCAATTGTCCTTTGCCGCGCCGCATGCCGTGGGCGCGGGAGCCTGGGTCGTCCGGGGCCCTCGACGGCGCCGTCCTGACGGCCGCGGCCCAGAAGGCCGACAAGGCCGCGGGCGGCGCGCTGACCCGGGGGCTCAAGGTCAGCAAGTTCACCGGCAAGGCCGGCCAGGTTCTGGAAGTGCTCGCGCCGGCCGGCCTGGCGGTCTCGCGCATCGTGCTCGCCGGCCTCGGCAAGGCCGATGCCTTCGACGCCAACGCCGCGGCGAATCTGAGCGCCGCGATCGGCGGCCGCCTCAACACCGCAGGCGAAACCCAGGTGACCTACGAGATCGACGTGCCCAAGGGCGCCAAGCTGAAGCCCGGCGCGCTCGCCGCCCATCTCGCGCTCGGGGCGCGGCTGAAGAGCTACAGCTTCAACCATTACCGCACCAAGAATCTCGACGAGTACGAGCAGCGCCTGCAGAGCGTCACCATCGCGACCGGCGCGGTGTCCGATGCGAAGAAGGCCTGGGCGGAACTCGAAGGCGTCGCCGCCGGCATGTTCTTCGCCCGCGACCTCGTCAACGAGCCGCCGAACATCCTCTATCCGGCCGAGTTCGCGCGCCGGGTGAAGGCGAACCTCACCAAGCTCGGCGTCAAGGTCGAGATCCTGGGCGTCAAGGAGATGACCAAGCTCGGCATGGGCTCGCTGCTCGGCGTCGGCCAGGGCAGCGAGCGCGAAAGCCAGCTCGTCGTCATGCAGTGGAACGGCGGGCGCAAGAAGAAGGAGGCGCCGATCGCCTTCGTCGGCAAGGGCGTGTGCTTCGATTCGGGCGGCCTCTCGCTCAAGACCGGCGCCGGCATGATGGGCATGAAGGGCGACATGGGCGGCGCTGCCGCCGTGGTCGGCACGCTGCAGGCGCTCGCGACGCGCAAGGCCAGGGTCAACGCCGTCGGCGTCATCGGCCTGGTCGAGAACATGCCGGACGGCAAGGCGCAGCGCCCCGACGACGTGGTCAAATCGATGTCGGGCCAGACCATCGAGATCCTGAACACCGACGCCGAGGGCCGGCTGGTGCTGGCCGACGCGCTGACCTACGCCCAGCGCACCTTCAAGCCCAAATTCGTCATCGACCTCGCGACGCTGACCGGGGCGGTGATCATGGCGCTCGGCCCCGACACCGCCGGGCTGTTCTCCAACAACGACAAGCTTGCCGACCGCATCGCGGACGCCGGCAAGGCGATCGGCGAGCCGGTGTGGCGCCTGCCGATGGGGCCGAACTACGACAAGCTGATCCGCTCCAAGATCGCCGACATGAAGAACATCGGCGGCCCCAATGCCGGCGCGATCACCGCGGCGCAGTTCCTGGCGCGCTTCGTCGAGGACAAGCGGCCCTGGGCGCATCTCGATATCGCCGGCGTCGCCTGGCAGGACGGCGAGCAGAAGGCGCTGGCTCCCACCTGGGGCACTGGCTGGGGCGTGCGCATCCTCAACGAGCTGGTCGCGGCGCATTATGAGGATTGATGCCTCTTATCCTCCCCCGCGCAGCGGGGGAGGATCGCCCGAAGGGCGGGGAGAGGGCACGTGACCGAAACCCTCTTCTACCATCTCGAACGCCGCAGCCTCGACGATGTCCTCCCCGGCCTGCTGGAGAAGACGCTCGAGCGCGGCTGGCGTGCCGTGGTCCGCGCCGAATCGTCGGAGCGCGCCGACGCCATCGACAATCTACTGTGGACCTACAACGACCAGACCTTCCTCGCCCATGCGCAAGCGGGCGAGGGCAACCCCAAGCGCCAGCCGGTGGTGATCACGGTCGAGGACGAGAACCCGAACGGCGCCAACGTGCTGTTCTGCGTCGGCGGCGCGACGCCGGCGTGGGGCGCGGTCGGCGATCTCACCCGCGTCGTGCTGATGTTCGACGGCCGCGACGAGGCGATGCTGGCCGCCGCCCGCGCCGCCTGGAAGGACGCCAAGGCTGCCGGCCACGACGTGACCTATTGGAAAGAGTCGCCAAGCGGGAAGTTCGAGAAGCAGGGTTAGGTTCAGAAGAAGCTCGGAACCCATCCGCGCAGGACGACGGCGTGCCGCTCCAAATCTTCTGCGCCCTTTAGCAGGCGCTCTGCGAAGCCCGGCATGGTGGCGCGTGTCGCGTCCAAACGCATATCGGCCGCCAGGCTGCGGCACATGTCGAATTCCACCTGTGTTGCATGTTCCATGAAGAGGAAACGGGCCGCAGCGCAAGTCGTTGCGCCGTCTAGGTTTAACACCTGAGGTCGTATCAAGGCGCAGCCTGCGCCGAAATGGGACGCGCTAGCCGCCCCTATGTGCCGCCTGTTTCTTCAGCCACACCACCTGGCGGTGCCAGTGCTTGATCGGCTGCGCCGGATAGCCGCCGACCGTCTCGCCCGCCGCCACGTCCTGGGTCACGCCGGCGCGCGCCGCCAGCCGGGCGCCGGCGCCGATGGTCAGATGGTCGGCGATGCCGGCTTGGCCGCCGATCATCACGCCGGGGCCGATCGTCGTCGATCCCGCGATGCCGGCCTGTGCCACCACGATGCAGAACGGGCCCATCTTCACATTGTGCCCGACATGGACGAGGCCGTCGAAGCGGCAGCCGCGGCCGATCTGGGTGTCGCCGATGGCGCCGCGATCGACCACGCAATTGGCGCCGAACTCGACGTCGTCCTCGATCGTCACGCGGCCGAGTTGCGGCACGCGCAACAGGCCCCTGGGTCCGGGCACGAAGCTGAACCCGGCATTGCCGATCGAGACGCCCGGCCCGAACACCACGCGGTTGCCGATCAGGGCATGCGTGATCGTGCAATTGGGGCCGATGACGCAGTCGTCGCCGATCTCCACCCCCTCGCCGATCGTGACGTTGAGTCCGATCGCGCAGCGGGCGCCGATCTTGGCGCCGGCGCGGATCTCGCCGCCCGCCGCGATCTCGGTGCCGTCGCCGATGCGGGCGCTCGGATGCACCGGCGTCGCGGGCTTCAGCCCCGGCGTCGGCGCCGGCGCCGGATAGAACAGGTGCCCCACCTGCGCGAAGGCAAGGCGCGGATTGGCCGACAGCAGCAGCCAGGCGCCGTTGTGCTCATGGCCGCTCAGCCTGTGGGCGGTGATCACGACGCGGGCCCGGGTGGCGGCGAAAGCGGCGGCATATTTGGCGTCGCTGAAGACGCTGATGTCGCTGTCGTTGGCGCTTTCCAGCGCGGCCACGTCGCGGATCAGGAAATCCGCCGCGGCTTCGTTGCCGATCTCGCCGCCGACCAGGTCCGCGAGCTGGCCGAGCGGGAAAGGTCCCGCGCGGCGGTAAAAACGATCGTCCGTCATACGCTACTCGGCTGCGGTACCTGTCCCTCTGGGCGCCCCTCCAACCCATTTAATGTGGAGGACCGCGCCCCGTTTTTCCAGTCGCGGCCGTCGGCTGTCGCGCCAGGGTTTGTGAAATTTTGTTATTTCTTGCCGCGGCCGACGAGATTCTTGAGCGCTGTGACCTGCCGGTGCCACTGCTTCACGGGGAGCGCCGGATAGCCGCCGACGGTCTCGCCTGGCGCCACGTCGCGCGTCACGCCGGCCTTGGCGGCAAGGCGGGCGCCTGCGCCGACCGTCAGGTGATCGCTGACGCCGACCTGGCCGCCCATCATAACGAACGGCCCGATCGTGCTCGATCCCGCGATCCCGACCTGCCCGGCGATCAGGCAGTGATGGCCGATCTTCACGTTGTGGGCGATGTGCACCAGGTTGTCGAACATCGTGCCGGCGCCGATCACGGTGTCGCCGATGGCGCCGCGGTCGATGGCGCAATTGGCGCCGAACTCGACATCGTCCTCGATGATCACGCGGCCGAGCTGCGGCACCCGCAACAGGCCCTTGCCGCTCGGCACGAAGGAGAATCCGGCGCTGCCGATGGTGACGTTGGGCGCGAAGGTCACGCGCGCCCCGACCAGGGCGAAATGGATCACGCAATTGGCGCCGATCACGCAGTCATCGCCGATCACGACGCCGTGCCCGATCACGACATTGGGGCCGATCAGGCAGCGGCTGCCGATCTTGGCGCCGGCGCCGATCGTGGCGCCCGAGCTGACCTGGGTGCCGGGCCCGACCGTCGCGGTCGGATGCACCGGGGTCAGCGGCTGCACGCCCTCGGTCAGCTTGTCGGGGGGATAGAACAGGTGCCCGACCTGCGCGAAGGCGAGGCGCGGATTGGGCGCATAGAGCAGCCAGGTGCCGTCATGCGCATGGGTGCTGAGCTTGCGGTCGGTGATGACGACGCTGGCGCCGGTATGGGCGAAGGCGGGCGCGAACTTGGCGTCGCTGAACACCGAGATGTCGCCGGCCGCCGCGCTCTCCAGCGCCGCGACGTCGCGCACCAGGAAGTCGGCGGCCGAGCGGTTGTCCATCTCGCCGCCGATATGGCGCGCGATCTCGCCCAGTTCGAATGGCCCGGCGCGCTGGAAGAATCGGTCGTCGGTCATGCCGTCCCCTTAATGCGATCCGGCCAGCTTAGCAAAAAGTGATGCGCGGGTATGGTTTTGATGGCGGTTAAGGTTTTCGCCCCGGGCGGGGCTTGAGAAGGCCGGTCTCTTGGGCCATCTGAGGGGGCACGCCCAACCCGGAGCCGCGCTTGCTGAACCCGCTTGCCTATCTGGAAAGCCCCGTCGGGCTCGCCTCGCTGGTCCTGATCGGGGTCTGCATCGTGCACGCGGTGCGGCGCGGCAATATCTTTCCCTGGATCTACATCATCATCTTCCTGCCGGCGATCGGCAGCCTGATCTATCTCGTGGCGGTCATGCTGCCGGAGCTGTTCCGCAGCCGCGGCGCGGCGCAACTGGGGGCCCGCGCCCGCCAGATGGCCGATCCCAACCGGGGCTTCCGCGAGGCGCACCGCGCCGCCGAACTGGTGGGTTCGGTGGATTCCAAGCGCGCCCTGGCCGAGGAACACATCGCGCGCGGCAACTATGCCGGCGCGGTCGACATCTACCGCGAGGCGGCGCAGGGCCAGTTCAAGGACGATCCCGCCCTGCTGATGGGCCTGGCGCGGGCGCAGTTCCTGAACGGCGATCCCGCCGGGGCGCAGGCCGCGCTCGACGCGCTGCAGGCCGCCGATCCCAGCTTCGTCTCGGGCGAGGCGCACCTGCTTTATGCCCGCGCCCTGGAAGAGCAGGGCAAGGAGGACGAGGCGCTCGCAGAATACCGCCGCCTGGTGCCCTATTTCTCCGGCGAGGAGGCGCGCGCCCGCCTCGGCCTCTTGCTCGAGCGCACCGGCAAGCGCGACGAAGCGCGCGCGCTCTACCAGGAGATCGTCAAGCTGCTCGACGGGGCGCCGCCGCGCTATCAGAAGGCGCAGAAGGAATGGGCCGACATCGCGCGGCGGGGCTTGCGTTGAACGCGCCGAAGGCCAACCCCGCGCGATAACCGATTTTACCTCTTCCGCGAGCGGCCCCGGATCAATCTGGCGGCGGGGCCGCGCGCGCTTGTCTCCGACTGGATGGCCCATCGTCGCGGGCCCCGGCGACGCGGGGATCGAGAGCACGTCCATCCGGCTACGCCAGCGCGATTTTTCCGAGCTTCTGGCGCAGGGTCTCGACGACCTTGAACTCGGTGAGATTGAGGTGCAGCGGCGTCACGGCGATGCGCCGGTTGTAGATCGCGTGCAGGTCGGTGCCGGCCGGGGGATCGGAGCGCACCCGCTTGAAGCCGATCCAGAAATAGGGATTGCCGCGCGCGTCGATGCGGCGCTCGAGAGCGGCGGTCTGCAGGTCGCGCTTGCCTTGGCTCGCGATGTCGATGCCCTGCACCGCGTCCGGGGCTGCGTCGGGGAAGTTGATGTTCATCAGCACGTCGTAGGGCCACCCGGCCTCGACCAGCTTGCGGATCAAGGGCGGGCCCTGGACCTCGCCGCAGGCCCAGGGAATCTCGGCGCCCTCGGTCCAGCCATAGGACTGGCTGAGCGCGATCGACGGGATGCCCAGCGCGCAGCCCTCCATCGCGCCGGCGATGGTGCCGGAATAGGTGACGTCGTCGGCGAGGTTGGAGCCGCGGTTGACGCCGGAGAGGATCAGGGTCGGGGCTGCGTCCTTCATCACATGGGCGCAGGCCATCATCACGCAGTCGGTCGGCGTGCCGCTGACGGCGAAGCGCTTCTTCTCGATCTCGCGCAGGCGCAAGGGGAGGGTGAGGGTGAGCGAATGCGAGGCGCCGGACTGCTCGGTCTCGGGCGCGACGACCCAGACGTCGTCGGTCAGGGCACGGGCGATCTTCTCGGCCGAGAGCAGGCCGGGCGCGTGGATGCCGTCGTCATTGGTCACCAAAATCCGCATCGCTAAATCTGGTCCTTCTCGTGCTCAAAACCGCAGCCAATTGATCTTTGTTTTGAGGATTCGGCCGGTACCCCCTCCCCATACCCGAAATGCCTTCGGCAACATAATTGTGCGCAAAAAAATCGAAGGGGGTACCCCGGGGGAGTGTCTCCTTCATCTCCGCCGCCAGGATCGGCGAGGGAGGAAGGGGAAAATGGGCGTGGATAATCGGAGTTCAAGGTCAGATCGTGAAATAAACTCCATTGTCATCCCCGGCCGAGCCCCCGTGTCCGCGCGAAGCGCGGCACGAGGGCGAGGGAAAGGGGACCCAGGTAGGAAATACCGTGACGGTGTTTTCTACCTGGGTCCCCTTGACCTCGCCGCTACGCGGCTCGCCGGGGATGACAACGGAGTTTTGGGGGGCGAGCGGCTCATTTCTTCTCGATCTTCTCCAGCCCGGGCAAATAGCTTTTAAGCGCGTCGGGGATGGCGATGGAGCCGTCGGGGTTCTGGTAGTTCTCCAGGATCGCGATCAGGGTACGGCCGATGGCGAGGCCCGAGCCGTTCAGCGTATGCGCCGGGCCCTTCACCTTGCCGTCGGCGCCGCGCACGCGCGTGTTCATGCGCCGCGCCTGGAAGTCGCCGCAGTTCGAGCAGGAGGAGATTTCGCGGAAGCGGTTCTGGCCGGGCAGCCAGACCTCGATGTCGTAGGTCTTGCGCGCGCTGAACCCCATGTCGCCGGTGCACAGCGTGACGACGCGATGGGCGAGGTCGAGGCGCTTGAGGATTTCCTGCGCCGCATCGGTCATGCGCTCGTGCTCTTCGTTCGATTTTTCCGGCGTGGTGATCGAGACCAGCTCGACCTTGTCGAACTGGTGCATGCGGATCATGCCGCGCGTGTCCTTGCCGGCGGCGCCCGCCTCGGAGCGGAAACAGGGCGTGTAGGCGGTGAAGCGCAGCGGCAGTTCGGCCTCGGCGAGGATTTCGCTGCTGACGTAATTGGTGAGCGGGACTTCAGCGGTGGGGATGAGCCAATGTCGCGCGAGCGTATTCGCAAATTCATTCGGCTTGCGCTCTTCGATGAATTCACGGCTGGTCGAAAATAAGTCCTCTGCAAATTTCGGCAACTGACCGGTACCGAACATTGCCTCGTCGCGCACCAACAACGGCGGCACAACTTCTTCGTAGCCGAATTGCGTCGTGTGGATGTCGAGCATGAAGCTGGCGAGCGCGCGGTTGAGGCGGGCGAGCGGGCCCTTGAGATAGACGAAGCGGGCGCCGGAGACTTTCGCGGCGCGCTCGAAATCCATCAGGCCGAGCTTCTCGCCGAGCTCGAAATGCTCCTTGGGCGCGTTCATGCCGCCGGCGGCGGAGCGGATCGATTCGTAGTGGCGGTGCGCGATCGGAACGTTGTCGGCCTCGCCGCCGCCTTGTGGCACGTCGTCGGCCGGGATGTTGGGAAGCTCGGCGAGAATCAGTTCGAGCGCTCGCTTGTACGCACGCTCGTCTTGCTCGCCTTTCTGTATCGTCTCCTTGATCACAGCAACTTCGTTCAAAAGTTCTTGTGCCTTTGCCTCGTCTTTTGTTGCTTTCGCTTGGCCAATCTCCTTGGACGCCTCGTTGCGCCTAGCCTGAGATTTCTGGAGGAGGGTTTGCAAGTTGCGCAATACAGCGTCCCGCTTAACCAGTTCGGCCGTAAGCGATGCAGCGCTCTCCTGATACGCTGGGCGACGCCCTAGCCCGGCGACGAAGGCGTCGGTGTGGTCGCGGATGTATTTGATGTCGTGCATGGCTGCGCTCCGTGTGGCGCGGTAATGGCATGAGGCGGGTTCTTCGTCAAAACTCCGTTGTCATCCCCGGCGAGCGCGCCCTTCGCGCGCGAGGGAAGGGGACCCAGGTGGACAGACCGGGCTTGATCTATCCACCTGGGTTCCCTTCCCCTCGCTGCGCTCGGCCGGGAATGACAAGGGAGTTTTCATCGAAACAGATCGTTCCAGCCGGAATTGTTCTTCTCGATCAGCTTGATCTTCCAGGCGCGATTCCAGCCCTTGAGCTGCTTCTCGCGGGCGATGGCGGTCTCGATGCGGTCGTAGGTCTCGAAGTAGACGAGGATGCTCACGCCGTACTTCTTGGTGAAGCCATCGACGAGGCCATGCTTGTGTTCGAGCGTACGGCGGGCGAGGGCAATTCGTGACCCCGATGTACAGCGTGCCGTTACGTTTGCTCGCGAGCATGTAAGTGTAGAATTCGCGGACCATGCCTCCGCCAGACTACTGCAACACCGGTCCTGAACGAACCACCTGGGTCCCCTTCCCTCGCGCGCGAAGAGCGCGCTCGCCGGGGATGACAACACGAATTAAGTCGCCGCCGCCGCGTCCTTTTTGATGCGGTCGCGCTCGATCAGCCAGACCAGGAGGATCGAGACTTCGTAGAGGAAGACCAGCGGCACGATCAGGCTCACCATGCTGAAAAATGTCCGGCGGCGTCAGCACCGCCGCCACCGCGGTGATGCCGACGATGGCGTTAGCGCCGCATCGCGCGGAGCTGGGCCGACGACACGATGCCGACCCGGCCCAGCAGCATCAAGAGGACCGGCATCTGGAAGGTCAGCCCGAAGGCGAAGATCAGGGTCGTCACGAAGTCGAGATATTCGCTGACCTTGGGGAGGAACTGGATGCCCAGCCGCCCGGTGTCGCCCGGCGTGTTGAACGCCAGCAGCGCATGGATCGCGAACGGCATCATCACATAGAGGACGAAGGCGGCGCCGATCGCGAACAGCACCGGCGTCGCGGCGAGGAAGGGCAGGAAGGCGTGGCGCTCGTTGCGGTAGAGGCCGGGGGCGACGAACATCCAGACCTGCCCGGCGACGATCGGAAACGCCAGGCACAGGCCGCCGAACATCCCGACCTTCATATAGGTGAAGAAGGTCTCGGTCAGCGCCGTGGCGATCAGGTGATCGTTCGGCAAGCCCTGGAGCGCATGCGCCAGCGGCAGGGTGAGGAAGCCGTAGATCTCGCGCGCGAAATAGAAGCAGAACAGGAAACAGACGGCGAAGGCGAGGATCGACCAGATCAGCCGCTTGCGCAGCTCGATCAGGTGATCCATCAGCGGCGCCTTGGTCGCCTCGATCGCCGCTTCGTCGTCCTCGGTCGGCTTGTTCATGGCGCTAGGGAATCAAGGTTGCGGCGGCTGGTAGCCGCCGGCGGCGACGGGCTCGGCAGTCACTTCGAATTCGCCGTCGCGCGGCTCGACGAAGTCGCCTTCGCCGGGCGCGGTCTCGATCTCTTCCGGCACCGCCTCGAGCGAGACGCCCTCGGGCGCTGCCGCCGCCCGGGAGTGCAGGTCGTCGGGCAGGATCGAGCGGTTCATCTCGCGGTCGATGTCGGCGAGCGGCTTTTCGTTGGCGCAGGCTCTCGATCTCCTTGCGCAGCTCGTCGAGCTCGGACTGGCGCGCCATGTCGTCGAAGCTCTTGCGGAACTGGTCGGCCCATGGCGCGCGCCTTGCCCATCCATTGGCCGACGATGCGCATCAGGCGCGGCAAATCCTTCGGCCCCACCACGACGAGGGCGACGATCAGCAAGACGAGGATGTGGCTCCAGCTGAAGTCGAGCATGCCCTACCCGACGGTGGTCTTGTCCTTGCTCGGCGCGGGCTGCGGCGGGTTGGCCGAGCCGGGGATGGTCTTGGCGTCCTCGGGATCGTTGAGCCCCTGGCGGAAGCTCTTGATGCCCTTCGCCACATCGCCCATCAGGTCGGAAATCTTGCCGCGGCCGCCGAACAAGAGGAGGGCGACGACGGCCAGCGCCAGAATGTGCCAGATGCTGAACGCACCCATGGAATGCTCCTTTTTCCCCGCTCGAGGATGGGCCTGCGGGCCCGTGTCTTGCCCTTAAAGACCCTTTGGGGCCGGGAGTGCAAGCTGGACAAGAGTATAGCGTTACGAGTTCCGTCATTCAAAACACCGTCATGGCGGCCTGGTGCCGGCCATCCATACTCACAACTGCCAGATGGGTGTTCAGGGGTCCCCGGGACAAGCCCGGGGAAGACGAGGTGTTTGGGGGGAGAATTTTCTGCACCGCCCCTCACTCTGCCCCGCTCCGCGGGGGCGAGGGAATTCTACCCGATCACGATCTCGCCCTTGCGGTCGAAGGCGGCGGCCAGGGCGCCGAGGCGCTTTTGCACCGGCTCGCCGGCGATGGCCTCGTCGCGGCGGGGGATGTCGAGGACGATCTTGGCCGGGGTGGCGCGCAGCTTGTAGTGGGGCAGGGCGTCGGTCGAGGACGCCGACAGGGCGAAGGCGAGGCGGCAGGCCAGCCCGATGCGCAGCGAGCGCAGCTCGTCGTCCTTGTTCAGCAGATCGGCATTGGCGATGTCGCGCGGGAAGTCCTCGTCGCCGGAATAGCGGTGGTGCACCGAGGTCGCGATCAGGGCGCGGGCGCGGTGGTCGGCGCCGGCGAACGGCGCGGTCAGGACCTGGCCGAAGGAGCCGATGGCGCGGTCGTCGGGATGGCGGCGCCAGGCGACGTCGGAGAACAGGCACACGGCGCGGCGGATGCGCTTGAGCTCGGCCGTCTCGTCGCCGAACAGGGGCGCCATCCAGTCGAACATCTCCTGGGCGTGGCCGGGCGAGCGGGCCTGGCGCGCATTGTAGCCCTCGGCGAATTCGAGCAGCGGGTCGAGGCCGCGTTCCTCGGGCGCAAGGCGCGCATAGAGGATGCCCTCGCGCAGGCCATAGGCCGAGATCACCACCGATCGGAGGTCGCAGGCGAGCAGCAGGCGCTCGAGCACGATGGCGCCATAGGGCAGCGATCGGCGCGGCGCTTGGACACCACCTTCATCTTCTCGACCGATTTGCGCGACAGCCCGGAAAGCACGCGGCAGAGCTTGAGCGCCCGGTTGCGCGGGATCTCGTATTCCTGCAGGACATGCAGCGGGGTACTCGATCGCCTCCATGTCGACGCGGGCGAAGCTGCGCCAGATGCCGCCGACGGCGTAGAGCGCGCGGTCCTTCAGGCCCATCATGTTGAGCCGGGAGAGGCCGTCATCGACCAGCTTGCGCGCCCCGGTCGGCATCGCCGCGGGCGGCGTCCATCAGGCGCAAGGGGCCGAGCGGCAGGGTGAAGGCGTCGCCGGTGCGCCCGCCGCGCACGCTGACCATGTCGAGGCTGCCGCCGCCCAGGTCGGCGACCAGGCCGTCGGCCTGGGGAATGCCGGCGACGACGCCTTCGGCGGCGATGCGCGCCTCCTCCTCGCCCGAGAGCACGCGCACCGGGGCGCCCCAGGCGGCCTCGGCGCGGCGCACGAAATCGGCGCCGTTGGAGGCGTCGCGCGCCGCCGCGGTCGCCACCGCCTCGCGCACCCCCACATTGAAGCCGTCGCACAGCATCTTGAAGCGGGCGAGCGCTTCGAGCGCCATGGCGCAGCCCTCGGCGTGCAGGCGGCCGCTGGTCACCATGTCGCGGCCGATGGCGCAGATCGATTTTTCGTTGTGCAGGGTGGCGGCGGCGCGGGTCTCGGCCTCGTAGATCACGAGACGCACCGAGTTCGAGCCGATGTCGACGACCGCGACGGGGCCGCGGCCGCGCGCCCGCGGCTTTGCGTGCGACGGCGCGCGAGCATCCGCCCGACGGGGTGACGGTGCCGCTCATTTCAGTCCCGCCGCGAAACGATGGCGATGGGGGACGCGATCTTGAGGGCCCGGCCCCGGCCGGAAAGCGAAGGATTCGTCATGAAGTAAGTATGCGCCGAAAACGCGTCCGGCGACGAGGCCTCGGCGTCGCGGGCATAGGTTCCGTCGCCGCTCATGTGCCAGGACTGCGCCTGGTCCTTCAGCAGGGCGACCATGATCTGGTCGAGAACCTGTTGGTGGACCGTGGGATTTTCGATCGGGACCAGGGCCTCGACCCGGCGGTCGAGGTTGCGGGGCATCCAGTCGGCCGAGGAAATATAAATTTTCGCCTGCGGCGAGGGCAGGGCCTGGCCGTTGCCGAAGCAGACGATGCGGCCATGCTCCAGGAAGCGCCCGACGATGGACTTGACCCGGATGTTGTCGGAAAGGCCGGGGACCCCCGGGCGCAGGCAGCAGATGCCGCGGACCACGAGGTCGATCTTCACCCCGGCCTGGCTCGCCTTGTAGAGCGCGTCGATCATGTGCGGATCGACCAGGGCGTTGAGCTTGACCCAGATCGCGGCGGGGCGGCCGGCCTGGGCGTGGACCATCTCCTGCTGGATCGCGTCGATCAGCCGGCCGCGCAGGTTGATCGGCGACACCGCGATCTTCTCCAGGCTGCTGGGCTCGGCATAGCCGGTGATGAAGTTGAAGATCTGCGCCGCGTCGCGTCCCAGCGCCGGATCGGCGCTGAACAGCGACAGGTCGGTGTAGATGCGCGCCGTGTTGGGGTGGTAGTTGCCGGTGCCGAAATGGCAATAGGTGTGGAGCGAGCCGCCCTCGCGCCGCACCACGAGGGAGACCTTGGCGTGGGTCTTCAGCTCGATGAAGCCGTAGACGACCTGGACGCCGGCGCGTTCGAGGTCGCGGGCCCATTTGATGTTGGCGGCCTCGTCGAAGCGGGCTTTGAGCTCGACCAGGGCGGTGACGGACTTGCCGGCCTCCGCCGCCTCGATCAACGCCGCGACGATCGGCGAGTCGGAGGAGGTGCGATAGAGCGTCTGCTTGATCGCGACGACGCTGGGATCGGCGGCGGCCTGGCGCACGAACTGCACCACCGCGTCGAAGCTCTCGAACGGGTGGTGGACGACGATGTCCTTCTCGCGGATGGCGGCGAAGCAGTCGCCGCCATGGTCGCGGATGCGCTCGGGGAAACGGGCGACATAGGGCTTGAACTGAAGGTCGCGGCGCTCGTCGAGGATCAGCTTCTGCAGGTCGGAGAGGCCGAGCATGCGGTCGATGATGACGAGGTCCGGGGTGTCGAGGTCGAGCTGGTCGATGAGGAATTCGCGCAGATCGTCCGGCATCGAGGCCGAGCATTTCATGTGGATGACGCTGCCGCGGCGCCGCCGCTTGAGCAGCGACTCGAACAGCAGCATGAGGTCTTCGGCTTCTTCCTCGATCTCGACGTCGCTGTCGCGCAACACGCGGAACACGCCGGCGCCGGCGACCTCGTGGCCGGGGAAGAGCTTGTGGAGGTAGAGGGTGACGATCTTCTCCAAGGGGGAGGAAGCGCACCGGCCGGGCGAAGTCGGGCAGGCGGATGAAGCGCTGGAGCTGCGGCGGGATCGGCACCAGGGCGGTGACCGTCTTGCCGTCCTTGGCCCGCGTCAGGCGCGCCGCCAGGGTGAAGCCGAGATTGGGGATGAAGGGAAAGGGATGCGCCGGATCGATCGCGAGCGGCGTCAGCACGGGAAAGATCTGCTCGCGGAAATGGGCGTCGAGCCAGATGCGGTCGGCATCGGTGAGCTCGTCGGCCTCGATGACCGCGATGCCGGCCTCGCGCAGCTCGGTGCAGATCGGCCGCCACACCAGCTGCTGGTCGGCGATCAGGGCTTTCGCCATCTCGTCGACCTGGGCGAGCTGCTGCGCCGGGGTGAGGCCGTCGGCGCTCTGGGTCGCGACGCCCTCCTTGACCATGTCTTTGAGGCCCGCAACGCGGACCATGAAGAACTCGTCGAGGTTGGAGGCGGAGATCGACAGGAAGCGCAGGCGCTCGAGCAGCGGGTGGCGGCGGTTGCGCGCCTCTTCGAGGACGCGGCGGTTGAAGGCGAGCCAGGACAACTCGCGGTTGACGAAGCGTTCGGGCGCGGCGGGATCGATGGCGAAAGCGGGCTCGTAAGCCTCCGCCGCCACGGCTTCTTCCAGCGCGGTTTCCGCCGCCACGTCGCGTGTGGTGTTCGGGTTGGGCATCAAGGACTTAACCTAGCCGAGGCATGAGACGAAGTCATGACGCGCCGCCTTCGGCCAGCAGATCGGCCACCAAAGCCACGGTAACCGGGCGTTTTTCCGCGAGCGCGCGGGCGTCGGCGCGGGCGACGAAGTCGCGGACCGCGGCGGGGGGAGCGTTCGACGGCGTTCAGGATTCGCATGATCACAGGATCGGGCACCGCCAGTTGCCGATCCGTGAACAATTTGCGCGCCAGCAGGGTTAACAGCGCGTCGTCGGGCTGCCACAGAGGGAAGGCGAGGAGCGCCGCGAAGCGGGATTTGAGGTCCGGCAGCGCCGCCGGCCAGTCCGCGGGCGGGGTGGCGGCGGTCAGGAGCAGCGGCCCCCTATGCTGGAACAGCGCGAACAGCGCGTCGTCGCCCTGCTCGACGTCCTCGACCGCGACGGCGCGGCCCGGTTCGAGCGCGGCGACGAAGGCGAGGCTGAGCCCGGCGGCGGCGGCGACCTTGGCGCCCGCGACCTCGGCCCAGGCATGGACCAGGTGGGTCTTGCCCGAGCCCGGTGGCCCGTAGAGCGCCGCGGCGGGGGCGGGCCAGCGCGGGAAGGCATCGATGAAGGCGACGGCCTGGGCATTGCCCGGCGCGACGATGAAATCGGCGCGGCCCAGAGCGGGCGCCGGAGGCAGGGGAAGGGGGAGCTGGGCGGGCACGGTGGGATCACAACCCTGAGCGGGTTGGGATTGAACGCCCCACATACCGCCTGTCATCCCCGGCCGAGCGAAGCGAGGGGAAGGGGACCCAGGATAAGCGGCTCGGGAGGTATCGAAGAACAGAGCTGCGCTCCTTTCTGAAAGAGCGGAGATACGGCTTAACCTGGGTCCCCTTCCCTCGCTCCGCTTCGCTACGCTCGCCGGGGATGACAACCTGCATTTTGATTTCAAAAGAACACACCAAGCGCTGGCGATCGGATAGCACCGTGCCTACTTCCACGGTAACGGCGTCTTCAGACTGCGCCGAAGACGAGCATTAGGCTTGGGCGCTGCATCAAGTCTTGCGAGAATTTCTGCGTGCACTTTCGTACTCACCACGAATTGCACACTATCGAACGGCAATTCCTTTGAGGAACTGCCAGCGATGTTTGAGGTACGTTTTGAGCCTCTAGAGCGCTTAGACATACGCCACCTTGCCCATCTGGCCGCAATCCGGGCATCGCATTTCTGCAGGGTTTGACTGATTTTCGCCACCACCGCCGAAGCCTTCTAGACGATAAGAATCCCAGCCCTTGCTATATGGCTGGTCATTCTCCGAATGTGCGTGAACGCCCCTGTGGCCACACTCGCAAACTAGTTCAGAGCGGGTTCTCATAGTCATATCGAATAGCGCCTCACGCCGCCCGGCGCCCGACGGCGACGGCTTTGACCAGGAGCTGGCCGTAGGAGAACCACGACATCAAGGTGAACCCGGCGGCGATGAGACCGGCGGCCTCGGCCAGCACCGGCATGCCGACGTCGAAGGTGAGCAGCAACAGCACCAGCCCGATATAGCCGACCTGCACCACGGTGCTCGCCTTGCCGACCGCCAGCGGCTCCATCTTCACCGGCAGCGCGAACAGCCGGGCGATGCCGACGCCGAGCACGATCGCGACGTCGCGGCCGATCACCAGCGCGGTCAGCCACAGCGGCGTCAGGTCCATCCAGGTCAGGGTGATGAAGCAGGCGAGCATCAACAGCTTGTCGGCGGCGGGATCGAGATATTCGCCGAAGCGCGAGACGAGGCCGAAGCGGCGCGCCAGGAAGCCGTCGAGCGCGTCGCTGCCGCCGGCGAAGGCGAAGACAAACAGCGCCGCAAGATATTGGTGGTGCAGCATCAGATAGGCCGGTGAGCGGCGCCAGGACGATACGGATCGCCGTCAGGATATTGGGAATCTGGCGCAGCACGGCGGTCACGGCGTCGCCGTCGCGCCGGGTTTGACGGAGTCGCCCGCCGCCGCCGTGGGCTTGGGTGGCGGCGCAGGCGCGGGCGCGGCCGCTGCCGTGCCGGGCCTGACCGGCGTCGCATAGGCGATCGACCCAACCGTCGCCGTCGCGGCTGAGGCCGACGCCGACCGGCGCCCAGCGCGACTGCAGCCCGTCGCTCGAGCCCTGATAGGTCAGGACGATGCGCACCAGGCCGATATCCATCGCGGTCACCTGCACCCCGACGACGTTGGGCACCGACGTCATCGCGTTCTGCAGCATGGTCCATTGCCCCAGCGAATCGACATGCACGTCCGCCGCGAGGGTGGCCTTGGGCCCGAAATCGATCGCCGGCTTCTGCTGGAACATCACCTCGATGGCATGCACCGCGGCGTCGGCGGCGAGCGGATAGGTCTGCACCACGTTCTTGACCAGCGGCACGTCGACCGAGGTCTTCATCGGCGTCTCGGCGATGCCGATGCGCTTGAGCCAGATCTGGACCTTGCCGGTCATCTTGTCGGTGGTGGAGGTGCCGCCCTGGGTCAGCGGCACGGCGAGCGCGAGCACCGCCTCGCTGGCGTGGATGCGGGCGGCGACGAGCTGGACGTCGGCCCAGGTCGCGGAGTCGAATTGCAGCCGCTCGAGCGCGACGACGTCGGGCGCCTCGCCGGTCGGCACCGCGAAGGGCACCAGGCTGCCGCCGAAGCGCGGCTCGAGAAGGCGCTGTTCCACCCCGAATTGCGGATGAAGGTCGGCGACATCGGATCAGGAGGATGCGGCGGCCCGGCGCGGCGAGGCGATAGGTGGGCGAGACACCCATCTCACCCCGCGCCCACCGCCTCGGGGCTGAAGATGTAGGTGACGTCGGCGACAAGCGCGTCGTCGAGCGCTTCTCATGGCTGACGGTGAAGCCGCGCGCGATGCGCTTGAGCCCGGCGGCGTCGAGCTTGGGCTGCTTGCCCCAGTCGGCCTGCTTGGCGATGCGCTTGTAGAGGATGTCCCAGGCGCGGGGGCGGCCCTGGTCGATGGCGACGGCCTCGGCGACGCCTGGCCGAGGGGCCCGTCGCGTCGACATGGATGCCGCTGACCGTATAGGTCGGATCGGTCGGCGCGGCGGCGGCCGGCCATGCAAAAGCCAGGGCGAGCGCAGGAGGGGTGCAAGCCGGGAAAAAGCGCGTGACCTCGGGAACCTTGATTGAGCGGCGGCGACTATTAAAGCGCGCAGGAGCCTTCCGAAAGCGCCTCTCTAAAGGGCAAAAGCGGTAATTGCACGGCGCGCCCTGCGCGCGGGGCGCACGGCATGCCTTGCGCGTTTGGAGGTGGCTCCTTAAACGGGGCCGGAAGTTCCGGCCGGCGATTCCCATGACCGACGAGGTTTCCAGGAAGGAGCGGGGGGCCGCAACGGCCTGACCTACAAGGAGGCCGGCGTCGACATCGACGCGGGCGAGGGCGCTGGTCGCGCGATCGCGCCGGCCGCGAAGGCGACGCACCGGCCCGGCCGCCGATGCCGATCTCGGCGGCTTCGGCGGGCTGTTCGATCTCAAGGCGGCGGGCTTCAAGGATCCGATCCTGGTCGCCGCGACCGACGGCGTCGGCACCAAGCTGAAGATCGCCATCGATACCGGGCGCTTCGCCGGCATCGGCCAGGACCTGGTGCGAAGGTCGTCAACGACCTGGTGGTCCAGGCGCCGAGCCGCTGTTCTTCCTCGACTACTATGCCAGCGGCAGCTCAACGTCGACGACGCGGCGCAGGTGATCGAAGGCATCGCGCGGGCGTGCAAGGACTGCGGCTGCGCCCCTGATCGGCGGCGAGACCGCGGAGATGCCGGGACTCTATGCCAAGGGCGATTTCGATCTCGCGGGCTTCGCGGTCGGCGCGGTGGAGCGCGGCCATGTTCTGCCCCGGACGGCGCAGATGAAGCCGGGAGACGTCGTGATCGGCGTCGCGTCGAGCGGGGTTCATTCCAACGGGCATACCTTGGTGCGGCGCCGTGGTGGCCGACAGCGCCGCTGCCTATGACGCGAAGGCGCCGTTCGGACGCGGCGCGCGATCTCGCCGACGCGCTGCTGGCGCCGACGCGCCTCTATATCCGCAGCGGCCTGGCCGCGATCCGCAGCGGCGGGGTGAAGGGCTTTGCCCATATCACCGGCGGCGGCGTCACCGAGAACCTGCGCGCGCCTTGCCCGACGGGCATCAATGCTGAGATCGAGCTCGACGCCTGGACGCCGCCGCCGGTGTTCGGCTGGCTGGCGCGGCAGGCCGGCATCGGGGTCGGCGAGATGCTGCGCCGTTCAATTGCGGCCTGGGCTTCATCGCCATCGTCGATGAGCGGAGCGCCGGGCATGTGATCGACGCCTTCCAGGAGGCCGGCGACAAGCCTGGCGGGTCGGCGTGCTGGTGCCGGGCGAGGGCGAGGCGAAGGTGGTGTATCGCGGGGCGCTGCGACTGTGAGGAAACGAGTCGCGATCCTGATCTCCGACGCGGCTCGAACATGGCGGCGCTGATCGAGGCGAGCCGCGAGACCGGCTTTCCCGCTGAGATCGTCCTGGTGTTCTCCAACGTCGAGAGCGCCGAGGGATTGGCATTTCGCGCGCGCCGCGGGCGTGCCGACCACGGCGTTCTCGCACAAGGGTTTCGAGACGCGTGCGGCGTTCGACGCCGCGCTCGACGCGGTGCTGACGCAGGCGGGGTCGCACTGATCTGCGAAGCCGGCTTCATGCGGATTCACTCCGAAGGCTTCGTGCGCAAATGGGAAGGGCGGATGCTCAACATCCATCCCTCGCTGCTGCCGGCGTTCAAGGGCGTCAAGGTGCACGAGCAGGCGCTGGCGGCGGGCGTGAAGATCTCCGGCTGCACCGTGCACTTCATGGTGCCCGAACTCGACAGCGGCCCGATCGTGGCGCAGGCGGCGGTGCCGGTGCTGGAAGGCGACACGCCGCTGACGCTGGCGGCGCGGGTGCTGGCGGAGGAGCACAGGCTCTATCCCGCCGCGCTGCGGCTGGTGGCGCAAGGCAAGGTCCGGCTCGAAGACGGCCCGCGCGGTCTTCGCTTAGCGGTTTTCTTGTCTTCCTCGATTGTATACTGTGGTCACCGGGAAGACCGCAGTATTCAGGATGCGGCGGTCCTTGGAGGGAGGCGGCGGTGGCGGTCCAATCGAGCGGACGGATCATGGTGCGCGTGCCGCGGCCGCAAGGGCAGGCGCTGGCGGAGTCCGCGGCGCGGCGCGCCACGACGGGCCCGGGTGCGACGCGGCGGCTGTTCGCCAATCTTCACGCCCAGGGCGTGCTGACGGAGAGCACCAGGCCGCCGCCGAGCAGCGCGAATGGCTGCTGCACAATCTCGCCGCCGACGAGCGCAATCCGTGGACGCGGCGCACGACCTGGTGCGCGGCAAGGGGCCGAGCGGCGCGACCTTCGTCAGCTCGCCGCAGATCTATGCCGAGCCCGACCTGCTGCTACCGCGCCGGATCGCGCCGCCGCCGCCGGCGCGAACCGAAGCGGTGGCGCCGGGTCAGAAGAAGGGCCCGCCCTACCTGCCCGACGAAGCGCTCGACAGCCACTATCCGCCCAGGCCGGGCGACAAGTTCTCGCCGGGCTGGCACCTGCAGAAGGACTATGCCGACTTCGTCGGGGCCTGAAGGTCCAGCTAAGGGCGCCGGCGTGCGCATCGCCCATCTCGACAACCGGCTACACCAAGGCGCAAGCCTCGACGCCGCGGCAGCTCTTGCCGCAGCAGGGCTGGAACGTCACCGACGACACCGCCGATCTCACCGACCGCAAGCACGACGCGCCCTGGGACATGCCGGGGCACGGCACCGCGACGCTCGCCTGCTGGCGGGCGGCAAGGTCGACCTGTTGGCGGCGAACGGCGGCGCGGCCTATTCCGGCGATCTGGGCGGCGCGCCCGAGGCATCGGTGGTGCCGGTGCTGATCGGCTATTCCGTCATCCATCTCTACACCGCCAACGTCGCCCAGGGGCTCAGCTATGCGCTGGCGCCGCATGCGGGCGGGCCGTGCAGCGTGGTGTCGCTGAGGCCATGGCGGCCTGCCGTCGAACAGCTGGGCCGACGCGGTCAACGCGCTCTACGAGGCCGGCGTCGTGATCGTCGCGGCGTCGGGCGACAGCTACAGCCTCAAGGTCGCCGATATCGCGACGCATTTCACCGTCTATCCGGCGGCGTTCTACCGCGTCATCACCGCCACCGGCGCGACCTACGGCAAGGGGCCGACACGTCGCGCGATCTGGGCGCGATGCAGGGCTGCTGGGGGCCGGATGCGGTGATGAAGAAGGCGATCGCCGGCTACACCCCGAACGTGCCGTGGATGCGCTACGACGACACGCCGAACGGCTGGGACCTCGACGGCGGCGGCACCTCGGCGGCGACGCCGCAGATCGCGGCGGCCTGCGCGCTGTGGCTGGCGAAATACGGCGACCAGTTTCCCGCCGGCTGGGTGCGGGTGCAGGCCTGCCGCATGCGCTGTTCGAGTCGGCGAAGAACCGCGGCAAGGACCTCGCCCATATCGGCGTCGGCCTCTTGGACGCCGGCGCGATGCTGAGCGCCGCGACGCTGGCCAAGGTCAAGGCGGCCCTACCAGGCCGGCAAGCTGCCGCATGTCGCGCCGGATTCGGTGTCGATCCCGTTCGTCCGGCTGCTGTTCGGCCTGCCGCCGCCGGGGCCCGGCGTCGACGAGATGTACGAGACCGAGATGGCGCAGCTCATGTTCCGCTCCAAGAACAAGGAACTGGTGGCGGCGTTCGAGGCCGATCCCAATGGCGGCAAGCAGCTCGCGCCGGCGGCGGCCAAGCGCCTGCGCGACGCGTTCCTGCGCGAGCCGGACATGTCGAAAACGCTGAAGGCGCATCTGAAGGCGGCGGCGGGCGCCAAGCCCTAGCCGACGCCGGAGAGCTGCCGGGAAGCCTCCCACAGGCGCTGCGCCGCGTCGTCGTCCTGCGCCGCGCGGCTCGGCTCCTCGACCTTGCACTTGTAGAAATATTCGCCGCTGATCGTCGCGACGTCGGGCGAGGAGGCGAGATGGATGATGGTCTGCGCGCCCTTCTCGGGCGAAATGCCGGCGACGGAAATGGCGACCTTGAAGAGCACGGCAAGCCAGCCGCTGTTGTTGGAGCCGAAGCGGGTGGCGACGCCGCCGGGATGCAGGCTGTTGGCGGTCACGCCGCTGCCTTCGAGGCGCCGCGCCAGCTCGCGCGTGAACAGGATGTTCATGAGCTTCGAGGTGCCGTAGGCGCGGAAGGTGCCGTAGCCCTTGCGGAGTTGAAGGTCGTCGAAGTCGATCCTGCCGGAGCTGTGGGCCATCGAAGCGGTGGAGACGATGCGCGCGCCCGGCGTCGCCTTCAGGTTGGGCAGCAGAATATTGGTGACGACGAAATAGGCCAGGTGGTTGACCGCGAAGGTCATCTCCAGCCCGTCGACGCTTTCCTGCCGCGTGGTGAAGACCGCGCCGGCATTGTTGATCAGGACGTCGATGCGTGGCTCGGCGGCGGCGACTTCCGACGCGACGCGCTTCATCTCGGCGATGGCCGAGAGGTCGGCGAGATGGGCGGTGTGCGCGGCCGAGGGGTTGGCGGCGCGGAGCTTGGCGAGGGTCGCGTCGGCGCGGGCGCGGTCGCGCGCGATCAGCACGATGCGGGCGCCCTGGCCGGCGAGCGCGACCGCCGCGACCTCGCCGATGCCCGATGTGCCGCCCGTGACGACGACGGTCTTGCCTTGCATGGCGTTCGACATCGGCGCTGCCCCCTCCGGCCCTGCGGGCCACCTCCCCCGCTGCGCGGGGAGGATAACTACGGAACGATGTCGAGGCCCGAGAAGAAGAAGGCGATTTCCTGGGCGGCGGTTTCCGGCGCGTCGGAGCCGTGCACCGAGTTGGCCTCGATGTTCTCGGCGAAGTCCTTGCGGATGGTGCCGGCGGCGGCGTTGGCCGGGTTGGTGGCGCCCATCACTTCGCGGTTCTTGGCGATGGCGTTGGGGCCTTCCAGCACCTGCACGACGACGGGGCCCGAGGTCATGAACTTGACCAGGCCGGCGAAGAACGGGCGCTCCTTGTGGACGCCGTAGAACGCCTCGGCCTGGGCCTGGGAGAGGCGGATGCGGCGCGAGGCGACGACGCGCAGGCCGGCCTTCTCGAAGCGGTCGACGATGGCGCCGGTCAGGTTCCGGCGCGTCGCGTCCGGCTTGATGATGGAAAGGGTGCGCTCGACGGCCATGGGAGTCTCCGCAAGAGATCGAAAAGTGCGCGGGTTATAGCGGAGAAAGGGCACCAAGCAACCCTCCCCTTGAGGGAGGGTCGAAATTGCGAAGCAATTTCGGGGAGGGGTCCGGCATCGCGCGCAACGCCGGCCCCCCACCCGAAAAACATCTTCGCTGCGCTCGAAGTTTTTCGACCTCCCCGCAAGGGGGAGGTGAAAATTGAAATCGCCGTGCTATACGCCCGCCATGCTGGTCATCGACAATCTCATCGTCCGCATCGCGGGCCGCGAAATCCTGGACGGGGCGACCGCGAGTCTCCCCGCCGGGCGGCGCACGGGCCTGGTCGGGCGCAACGGCGCCGGCAAGTCGACGCTGCTGAAGGTGATCCTGGGCCAGCTCCATCCCGACGACGGCACGGTGTCGTGGCCGAGCGCCTGGCGCATCGGGGCGGTGGCGCAGGAGGCGCCGGGGACCCAGGTCAGCCTGCTCGACACCGTGCTGGAGGCCGACCCCGAGCGCATGCGCCTGCTGGCCGAGGCCGAGCACGAGAGCGACGCCCACAAATTGGGCGACATCTATCACCGGCTGGACGCGATCGACGCCTATACCGCGCCGGCACGGGCGGCGGAGATCCTGGCCGGTCTCGGCTTCTCGGCGGAAGACCAATTGCGGCCGTGCAGCGAATTCTCCGGCGGCTGGCGCATGCGCGTGGCCCTGGCGGCGATCCTGTTCGCGGCCCCCGACCTTTTGCTGCTCGACGAGCCGACCAACTATCTCGACCTCGAAGGCGTGATGTGGCTGGAGAACTTCCTGCAGCGCTATCGCGGCACGGTGCTGATCGTCAGCCACGACCGCGACCTGCTCAACACCGCGGCCGAGTTCATCCTGCATCTGGAACACGGCAAGCTGACGCTCTACAGCGGCAATTACGACACCTTCGTCGACACCCGCGCGATGCGCCGGGCGCTCGACGCCGCGGTGCAGAAGAAGCAGGACCTCCAGCGCAAGCACCTGCAAAGCTTCGTCGACCGCTTCCGCGCCAAGGCGTCGAAGGCGCGCCAGGCGCAGAGCCGCATGAAGATGATCGAGAAATTGGGCCGCATCGAGATCCCGCTCGACGAGCATGTCGCGCCGATCCGCCTGCCTAAGGCGGTCGAGGCGGCGCCGCCGCTGATCACGATGGACCGCGTCGCGGTCGGCTATGAGCCGGGCAAGCCGATCCTCTCCAAGGTGTCGCTGCGCTTCGATCCCGACGACCGCATCGCGCTGCTGGGCAAGAACGGCAACGGCAAGTCGACGCTGGCGAAACTGATGGCGGGCAAGCTCGGCCTGATGGGCGGCGAGATGGTGACATCGCGCAAGATGATCCCGGGCTATTTCGCGCAGCATCAGCTCGAGGAATTGCAGGGCCAGATCACGCCGATCGAGACGCTGCAAAACCTCAGGCCCAAGCTCACCTTGCAGGAGGTGCGCACCCAGCTCGGCGGCTTCGGCTTCTCGGCCGCCAAGCAGATGACGCGGGTCGGCAATCTCTCGGGCGGCGAGCGGGCGCGGCTGATGCTGGCGCTGGCGACGCTGGACAAGCCGAACCTGCTCATCCTGGACGAGCCGACCAACCATCTCGACATCGACGCGCGCGGCGAGCTGCTCACCGCGCTCAACGATTTCGACGGCGCCGTGGTGCTGGTCAGCCATGACCGCCGCCTGATCGAGGCGACGGCGGACCGGTTGCTGCTGGTGGCGAACGGCGAGGTGCATCCGTTCGACGGCGACCTCGACGATTACCGCAAATTCCTGCTCAGCGGCGACAACACGCCGACGCGGCGGGCGCCCGAACCGGAAGCCAAGCCGGACAAGACCGCGTCGCGGCGCGACAGCGCCGAGCGGCGGCGCCATCTGAAGCCCCTGAAGGACAAGATCGAGGGCGCCGAGCACCAGATCGCCGAACTCAACGCCGAGATCGCCAAATGCGACAAGTCGCTGGCCGATCCCCTGCTGTTCGCCAAGGACCCGGCGCGCGGCAAGGCGGTGTCGAAGAAGCGCGCCGACGCCGCCAAGAAGCTCGCCGACGTCGAGGCGCGCTGGCTGAAGATGCAGGAAGAATACGAGACGGCGCTGGCGGAGGCTTAGACGCCCGGACTGCCGCCAATCCTTATCGAACGGTTAAATCCAGGCGGCGCGCGGGTCGCGCCGACGGCGGTGTGCCGAAATCGGACGAAATCCGGACGGCGGAAAGCTTTTCTCAACATTTAACCAAGATGATCCGAACTGAGACAGGCGTGACGGAAGAAGTCCCGATCCCTGTCCTGTTCGTCCCGATCGCCCGTCGGGCCTACCGTGAGCGAGATTGCACA
>JBBCIC010000004.1:0-36400 GCA_037200865.1 Rhizomicrobium sp.
ATGACGATGAACAACCAGGGACGCCCTTCCGCGCCGGGCACCATCGAAGCAAACGAACTGCCGACCATCTCCGGCGACCGCGGTCTTGACCATGAAGAGCCGCTGATCTTCGAGATCGGCCGCGACGGCATGACCGGCGTGGACCTTCCGGACGTGCAGATGTCGGACGCGCGGCTTGGCGGCCAGCGCCGCCGCGGCCCCATCGGCCTGCCGGGCCTGTCGGAGCCGGAGGTCGTCCGCCACTATGTGCGGCTCAGCCGGATGAATTATGCGATCGACGCCGGGCTTTATCCGCTCGGCTCCTGCACGATGAAGCACAATCCGCGCCTGAACGAGAAGATGGCGCGGCTGCCCGGCTTCGGCGACCTGCATCCGCTGAGCCCCCAATCCACCACCCAGGGCGCGCTGGAGCTGATCTCCGAGTTGATGAAGTGGCTCACCACGCTCACCGGCATGCCGGCAGTGGCGATGTCGCCCAAGGCCGGCGCGCATGGCGAGCTCTGCGGCCTGCTGGCGATCCGCGCCGCCATCGCGGCGCGCGGCGAGACGCGGCGGCGCATCCTGGTGCCGGAATCGGCGCATGGCACCAATCCCGCCACCGCCGCCTTCGCGGGCTTCACCATCGACGAGGTCAAGGGCACCGCCGACGGCCGCGTCGACATGGCGGCGCTCGAAGGCAAGCTCGGCCCCGACGTCGCGGCCATCATGCTCACCAACCCGAACACCTGCGGGTTGTTCGAGCGCGACATCCGCCACATGGCCGACGCGACGCACAAGGCCGGCGCCTATTTCTATTGCGACGGCGCGAACTTCAACGCCATCGCCGGCCGGGTGCGGCCGGGCGACCTGGGCATCGACGCGATGCACATCAACCTGCACAAGACGTTCTCCACGCCGCATGGCGGCGGCGGGCCGGGGGCGGGGCCGGTGGTGCTCTCCGCCGCGCTGGCACCGTTCGCGCCGCTGCCGCTCCTGGTGCACGATGCGGACGGCTTCCGCCTGATCGAGGATCGCGCCGAGCTGCCGGGCGGCGCCAGGCCGTTCGGCCGCATGTGCGCCTTCCACGGCCAGATGGGCATGTTCAGCCGCGCGCTCGCCTACATGCTCAGCCACGGCCGCGACGGCGTGCGCCAGGCGTCGGAGGACGCGGTGCTGTCCGCCAATTACATCCTTGCCTCGCTCAAGGACGTGATGAGCGCGCCGTTCGGCGACGGCCCGTGCATGCACGAGGCGCTGTTCGACGATCATTTCCTCGACGGCAGCGGCGTCACCACGCTCGACTTCGCCAAGGCGATGATCGACGAGGGCTATCATCCGATGACCATGTATTTCCCGCTGGTCGTCCATGGCGCGATGCTGATCGAGCCGACCGAGTCGGAGAGCAAGGAATCGCTCGACCGCTTCATCCACGTCCTGCGCGCGCTGGCGCTGGAGGCCAAGGCCGGCAAAACTGCCCGCTTCGAAGGTGCCCCGCGCCTTGCGCCCCGCCGCCGCCTCGACGAGACCGCCGCCGCCCGCAAGCCCGTGCTGCGCTGGAAGAAGAAGGACCTGCCGCAGGCGGCGGAGTGAAAATAACCCCCGTCCTTTCGAACGAGGGTCAGGTGTGTCTCAGGGTGGAGACGGAATGGGTCAGGTGCACAGATGCACCTTCAGGCCGGCGGGCGCCTTGGTCTCGGCATCGCCGCAGGCGGCGTCGAGCTGGGCCTGCGTCAGGCCCTTGGCCTTGGTGAGATCGGTGCCCTTCAGCGAGGTGATCGTCATCACCGCGCCGGTCAGGTCGGCACCGTCGAGATCGGCATGCGCCAGATTGGCGCCCGACAGGTCGGTGCCGCGAAAGGTGGCGCCCGAGAAGTTCGCAAACGACATGCACATCAGCACCGCGTTGGCGCGGTCGAAATCCGCGCCCGTGAGGTTTTTGGCCTTGACGCAGGTATTGGTCAGGTCGGCGCCTTCAAGGTTGCAGCCGGGACAGTCGACGATGCCGGCATGGATGCGCGCCACCGCGGCGGCGTCATAGGTACCGGCCGCGGCGGCGGGCAGGGCCGCCATCACCGCAACGAGGGCAAAGAGAAGCTTGGACACGGGCAGATGTCTCGCTCTGGGACGGCTCGCCCCTGGTCTCGCAAGCGCCGTGCCGGCCCGCGAAACCGCAAGAATCGGGTCGAAAGGCGGAGCAGATGGGGCGAGGTTGCGCCGCGACGACCCAATCGGGGACAGCCATGGTCCTTCGCGTCCGCGGTCCCTCCGGGCCGCTTGAGGTTGCGTGTGACCATTGCTCGTCCCGCGCTGCGCCTTAAGATGCAGGCAGGAGGACCCCAGCATGACAACGATCAGGCTTGCCGCCGCGCTTCTGGCCGCCACCGTGCTGGCCGTGCCGGCGTTCGCCGAGGACCCCGCGCCGGCGACTCCCGCCGCGCCGGCGATCGCGCCGCCCGTTGCGCCGCCGACCACTGGCCGCGTCTACATCTCTTATCCGGCGCAGGACAAGGCGACCTATGACAGCCAGTTCGCGATCGACGATGCGTGGCTCGCCGATGCGATCAAGCCGGGCACCTGCGTCTATTTCGATCTGCCGCCGGGCAAACACACGATGCACACGACGGCGACGGCCAACTGGTATGTCGAGCTGGCGGCTGGCGACGCCAAATATGCCGATCTCAAATATCGCGGCGGCTCGATCAACAATGTGGTGCCGGTCGACGGCACGGCACCGGTGGACCTTACGGCCTGCCTCAAGGGGACACCGCCCGGCGGCTGAGCGCGGCGGGGTGAGGAGGCGCGTGCGGCGCCGTCCCACAAACGCAAACGGAGGCCCCTCGCGATGGCCTCCGTCCACGGTCAGTCACTGGTTTCCCTGTCGTCCCGCACTGCGCAGCGCAGTCCGAGCAAAGCCCCGTGCCTATCGGTTTCGACGTTTCTTCTACGCCTTCCTCTCGGCCGGCGCGCCCTTCTTTCGTCGGGCCTTCCACGTCACGCTCGCGCGGTCTAGTTCCGCCTCTTGCGCCCAGCTTGACCGGTTTCCCCGCCAGTCCCTGGATCCTCGGTCCGCGTCAGGATTCTAGAACCCTTTCCGCAGCCCTTGCCGCACTCCGTAGCGTTTCAGGCTCGAGCCCTCACCGCTCCGGTGCAAGGTGTGCGCCGGTCACCTTTTCGGGTGCCTTGGGCCTTTCCTGTGTGCGCAGGTGCCCCAGACGCGAGAAGGAGTTTGTCGCCGAAATTTCATCGAGTCGAGGGCGGCGAATCACTTGTCCACAGAAAGCGAATCACATGCTGCGACCGCGAAATATTCGTCCAAAGCGACGCCCGTGCTCAGCGCACGCAACGCGCCCGCAAATGGACGATTTCGACGTCTTCGATCCGGCCCGACTGCTCGGCCAGGATCAGCGCGACTTCCTCGTATTCCGTATCGTGGCATTCCGCGTCGGGCAGGGCGACCGTGTAGCGGTCCACCACATGCCCATGACGGTCGATTACTTCGACAAGCTGCTTGGCCATGATCGCTCCTTTGTCGCGCACCAACGTCTGCGCTGCGATTCGCGTTCCCGTCAAAGAAAAGGGGGCGGACGCGCACACGTCCACCCCCTCCACCCATCGCGAGGTGTCCTTTAGCTGCAGCCGCTCGTGCTGCCGCAGGTGTTGCATTTCATGCAGGTGCCGTTGCGGACCAGGGTGAAGTTCCCGCAGCCGCCGCAGGCGTCGCCCTCATAGCCCTTCATGCGGGCCTCGGCGGCGCGCTTGGCCTGCAGCTCGCGGGCCTTGCCGGCCTTGACTGCCGTCTCGGCCTTGTCGCGCAGCCGCGAGCCCAGCGCATCGACCAGGTCGCCGACCGGATTCGAGGCCTCCGCCATCACGCTGGCGCGGATCTCGCTCATCGCGTCCGACAGGATCACGTCGTCGCCGGTGAGGAATTCCGTCACCTCGTGATGCTCGGCGTGGAGATGGGCATGCACGCCGTGGTCTTCCAGCACTTTGGGCTGCGCCCCGCCGCGCACCACCGCGATGGTGCGCGGGATGCGGCCGCGCACGAAGCCCGGCGAGACCACGCGGCGCACGATCTCCGTGTTGCCTTCGTCGGTGCCGACGCCGATATCCGCGTCGCCCTCCGGCTGGACATGGGCGAGGTCGGAGCGCCCGAGATAGGACACCGCGAGCTCGCGGAAGATGTAGTCGAGGATCGAGGTCGCGTTCTTGATCGAATCGTTGCCGATCACCATGCCGGCCGGCTCGAAGCGGGTGAAGGTGAAGGCGTCGACGAACTCCTCCAGCGGCACGCCGTATTGCAGCCCCATGGAGATCGCGATGGCGAAGGCGTCCATCAGCGAGCGGAACGCCGCGCCGTCCTTGTGCATGTCGATGAAGATCTCGCCGATGCGGCCGTCCTCGTATTCGCCGGTGCGCAGATAGACCTTGTGGCCGCCGACGATCGCCTTCTGGGTGTAGCCCTTGCGGCGCTGCGGCAGCTTCTCGCGCTCGCGCTCGCGGATGCGCTCGACCACGCGTTCCACGATTCGCTCGGTGACGACGGTGGTGCGCGCCGCCTGCGGCATCTCCACGATCTCCTCCTCGTCGTCCTCGACCTGCAGCACCTGGCTGGCCAGCGGCTGGCTGAGCTTGGAGCCGTCGCGGTAGAGTGCATTGGCTTTGAGGCCCAGGCGCCAGGACTGGATGTAGCTCTCGCCGCAGGCCTTCACCGTGGCGTTGTTTGGCATGTTGATGGTCTTGGAGATGGCGCCCGAGATGAAGGGCTGCACCGCCGCCATCATCAGGATGTGCGATTCGACGCCGAGCGCGCGCTTGCCGATGCGGCCGCAGGGATTGGCGCAGTCGAACACCGCCAGGTGCTTGTCCTGCAGATGCGGCGCGCCTTCCAGCGTCATCGCCCCGCAGACATGCAGGTTCGCCGCCTCGATGTCGGCGCGCGAGAAGCCGAGCGCCTTGAGCATGTCGAAGTCCGGCGCGTCCAGCGCCGCGGCGTCGAGGCCCAGCACGGTCGTGCAGAACGCCGCGCCCAGGGTCCATTTGTTGAACACGAAGCGGATGTCGAACGCCGATTCCAGCGCGCCTTCGACCGCCGCGATCTGTGCGTCGCCGAAGCCCCGGGCGCGCAGCGCGTCATGGGTCAGCGCGCCCCTGAAGCCTTCCAGCGTGCCGTGGCCGACCGCGTAGGCCACGATCTCGTCGATCTGGCCCTGGCGGTATTGCAGCGTGCCGAGCGCTTCGGGCACGCAGCGGTTGATGATCTTGAAATAGCCGCCGCCGGCCAGCTTCTTGAACTTCACGAGAGCGAAGTCCGGCTCCACGCCGGTGGTGTCGCAGTCCATGACGAGGCCGATCGTGCCGGTGGGCGCGATCACGGTCGCCTGCGCGTTGCGATAGCCGAAGCCCTCGCCCAGCGATACCGCGTCGTCCCAGGCGCGCTGCGCCGCGAAGGCGAGCTCCTTGTTGACCACGGCGTCGAGGTCCAGCGGCACCGGCAGGGTGGAGAGCTTCTCGTAGCCGGTCTTGTCGCCATGGGCGGCGCGGCGGTGGTTGCGCATCACGCGCAGCATCGCCTCCTTGTTGGCGGCATATTCGGGGAACGGGCCGAGCTCGCCCGCCATCTCCGCCGAGGTGGCGTAGGACACGCCCGTCATCACCGCCGAAATCGCGCCGGCGATGGCGCGGCCTTCGCGCGAATCGTAGGGGATGCCCGCCGCCATGAGCAGGCCGCCGATATTGGCGAAGCCCAGGCCCAGCGTGCGGTAGTCGTAGGAGCGCTGCGCGATCTCCTTGGACGGGAATTGCGCCATCAGCACCGAGATTTCGAGCACGATGGTCCATAGCCGGCAGCCATGCTCGAACGCCGCGACGTCGAAAATCTTCGCGCCGCCGTCTACGTCCTTGCGGAACTGCATCAGGTTCAGCGAGGCCAGGTTGCACGCGGTGTCGTCGAGGAACATGTATTCCGAGCACGGATTGGAAGCGCGGATGTCGCCGCCGGCCGGGCAGGTGTGCCAATCGTTGATCGTGGAATGGAACTGGATGCCCGGATCGGCGCAGGCCCAGGCCGAGTAGGAGATCTTCTCCCACAGGTCGCGCGCCTGGACGGTGCGTGCCACCTTGCCGGTGCCGCGATAGGTGAGATTCCAGTCGCGATCCTGAAGCACCGCGGTGAGGAATTCGTCCGTCACCCGCACCGAATTGTTCGAGTTCTGGCCCGAGACGGTCAGATAGGCCTCGCTGTCCCAGTCGGTGTCGTAAGACTTGAACTCCATCTCCTTGTAGCCCTGCCGGGCGAAGGAGACGACGCGCTCGATGTAATTGTCGGGGATCATCGCCTTGCGCGCGGCCTTGATCTCGCGGCGCAGCGCGGGGTTCTTGGTCGGATCGAAGCAATCGTCGTTGGAGCCCTCGCAGTTGATGCAGGCCTTCATCACGGCCTTGAGGTGTTTCTCCGCCAGCTTGGAGCCGGCGACCATCGCCGCGACCTTCTGCTCCTCGACCACCTTCCAGTCGATGAAGGCCTCGATGTCGGGATGGTCGACGTCGACGATCACCATCTTGGCGGCGCGCCGCGTGGTGCCGCCCGACTTGATCGCGCCCGCGGCGCGGTCGCCGATCTTCAGGAAACTCATCAGGCCCGACGACTTGCCGCCGCCCGACAGCCGCTCGTTCTCGCCGCGCAGCGAGGAGAAATTGGTGCCGGTGCCCGAGCCGTATTTGAACAGCCGCGCCTCGCGCGTCCACAGATCCATGATGCCGCCGTCGTTCACCAGGTCGTCGGCGACCGACTGGATGAAGCAGGCATGCGGCTGGGGATGCTCATAGGACGACGCCGACTTGGTCAGGCGCCCGGTCTTGTAGTCGACGTAGTAGTGCCCCTGGCTCGGGCCGTCGATGCCGTAGGCCCAGTGCAGGCCGGTGTTGAACCATTGCGGCGAGTTCGGCGCCGCCTTCTGCGTCGCCAGCATGTAGGCGAGCTCGTCCTTGAACGCGCGCGCGTCGGCTTCGGTGTCGAAATAGCCGCCCTTCCAGCCCCAATAGGCCCAGGTGCCGGACAGGCGGTCGAACACCTCCTTGGCGGAGTTCTCGCCGCGGGTCTTGTCGCTGTCGGCCGCATGGCGCCACAAAAATTCCGGCACGCCGTCTTCCGGCAGCGGCTTCAGCGCCGTGGGCACGCCCGCCTTGCGGAAATATTTCTGCGCAAGCACATCGCACGCGACCTGGCTCCACTCCTGCGGGACCTCGATGTCGGATTGGGAAAAGACCACCGAGCCGTCGGGATTGCGGATCTCGCTGGTGGCGGAGCGGAACGCGATGCCGTCATAGGGCGAACGACCCTCGACGGTGAAAAGGCGGCGAATCTTCATGACGTAATCCCCGAAGCAAGTTTGACCGGCCCTAAACCCACTGCTTCGGCACCGTTTTGGAGACGATTTTCCCTGCGCCGGATCGCCGCCGATGTGACGGAGACCTCGGCGGGGTTTTGGATTTCGTCCGCCAGATTTGGTGTCGCGAGCAGCGACAGGCCCCAAGTATGGGCACCAACCCAAAACGCTCGCAAGCGAAAAGTAGTAAACGAAACCTTACCTACCAGATGTGGTGGATGTGTGAAGGCGCGGTTTTGCTCGGGAAAACACCAAGTCAAGACGGTAACGCGAATCGCGCAGAAAATTTTTTATGGTTTGTGACAGCTGAAACCTTTGTCGCGCTTTGGATCGATTGTGGATATCGCAAGGGGCTACGCGCATGCGTTTGCGGTCCGCGAAGGGCCGCGCCGGCGCGGTGCGGCGCATGCTGATTCGCACGCGGGCGAATCGGTTGACTGCTCGGCGTATTCCGCCGCGGGCGAAGACATCGTCGCCAGCGTGTGGGCCTTAGGGATTAGGTCGCAGAAAGCGAGACAAAGTCCGCTTGGCGTCGGCGGTCCCGGCCCTCTATATTCCGCCGACAGATCCGCTCGGTCGCACTCCCCATGTCCTTCCTCCGCATGCTCTACGCCTGGTGGCATTCCGCCACGCTCGGAACGCTGACCACCACCTGGTTCTCCGGCGTCTATGTCGGCACCGACAAATACGGCAACCGCTACTACCAGAACAAAGCCGGCCTGCGGCGCTGGGTGATCTATGCCGGGACGGTGGAGGCGAGCCGCGTGCCGCCGGACTGGCATGGCTGGCTGCACCACACCTTCCAGGAGCCGCCGACCACCGCGCCGTTCAAGGAGAAGGCCTGGGAGAAGGAGCACCAGCCCAACCTGACCGGCACGCCGGGCGCCTATCGTCCCGACGGCAGCCTGCTGCGCTCCGGCGACCGGCCCCGCGCGACGGGCGACTACCAGGCCTGGAAGCCGGACTAGCCCATGACCAACAACGCGGTCGAAACGATCATGGGCGCGATCGTCGTGGCCGTCGCCGCGGCGTTCCTCTATTTCGCCTACACCAACACCAGTTCCGGCAGCCTGGGCGGCTATGAGCTGACCGCCCGGATGCCGCGGGTCGACGGTCTTGCCACGGGCACCGACGTACGCCTGTCCGGAATCAAGGTTGGCGCGGTGAGCGCGCTGACGCTCGATCCCAAGACCTATCTCGTCACCTTGCACATGAACATCCGCGACGACATCCATATCCCGGTCGACTCCTCGTTGATGGTGACCTCGTCGGGCCTGCTCGGCGGTTCCTACCTGTCCATCACGCCGGGCGGCGAAGACAAAATGCTGCCACCGGGCGGCGCTATCACCAACGTCCAGGGCTCCGTCGACCTGATGGGCCTGGTCGGCCGCTTCATCGGCGGCGGTGGCAACAACAACAATGGCGGCGGCCAGCAAAAACCGCCGGGCAAATAGTGAAGCGCTTCGCCGGGACCGTCCTTCTTTGCACAGCGCTCGCAGCGCTGCCGGTGCTTGGCTTCGCCAAGTCCGACAAGCTCGTCGCGCCCGCGCCGGCCAAGTCCTCCGGTCCGCTCACCCTGGTCATGCGCGGCCTCGACAAGATCACCGGTCGCGCCGTGACGGTGCTGGCGCCGATCGGCAAGCCGGTGTCCTACGCCACGCTGACGATCACGGCGAAGTATTGCTACTCGACACCGTCCACCGAGACGCCCGAGACCGCCGCCTTCGTGCAGATCGTCGACCACCGTCCCGACCAGCCGCCGCGGCGCATCTTCTCGGGCTGGATGTACGCCTCCAGCCCCGGCCTGCATGGCGTGGAGCATCCGCTCTACGACGTCTGGGTGATCACCTGCCGCCCGGTGACGCCGGGCGAGACCGTCATGGTCGGCCCCAACAAGATCGTCACGCCGGTGTCGCCCGACGCGAACGACGCCGAGAAGCCCGCCGAACTCCCCGAAGGCGCCGGCCAGTAGCCAGTCGAAACCAGTTTTTCAGGCTCCGCGTCACGAAGGCATCAAGCTTGCCTTCGCGCGCGATGCCCCATTGCAGCAGCGCGCCCTGCCACTGCGCTTCGACCGACTGCGCTGCCTCTGCCGGATCGAGGGGCAGGGGCGGCAACCGCACCATCACGGCTGCGCGCAGCATCGCGAAACGTTCGCGCGCCAGGGCGTTGAGATCGGGATCGCGCATGTCCTGACGCAGCCATAGCAGCCCGTCGCCGGCGCGCTCCGCCGCCACGTCGTCCGGCGTGAGCAGGCGAAAGACCGCGATGACCGCGTCCGCGCCCTTCGTCCGGTCTAGCGATGCCAGTTGTTCGGCGAACAACGCGTTGTCGTGTGCGATCGCGGCGACCACCAAGCGGTGTTTGTCGCCAAAGCGCTGTAGCAGCGTCGCCGGCGCAATGCCGGCCGCCGCGGCAACCTTCGCCAGGGTGAACTCCGGTCCTTCGGCGAACATCACCTTCGCTGCAGCCTCCAGCACGGTTTTGTCGCCGATGGTCTTCTTGCGGGGCATGTTGATTATAAATGACTGTTCACATATAAATGCAACGTCGATTTCGCATGCCGGGAGGGCGCCGTGCAACAGCCGCTCAGGGGCCAGGTCGCGTTGGTCGCCGGCGCTACGCGCGGCGCAGGCCGCGGCATCGCGCTGGAACTGGCCGCCGCCGGCGCGAAAGTCTGGTGCACCGGGCGCAGCACAGGCCGCCGTCTCGCAACGCCCGGACGCCCCGAGACCATCGATGAAACCGCAGCGATGATCGCCGCCGCCGGCGGGCAGGCCGTCGCTGTCCGCGCCGACCACACGCAGGAGGAGGACGTCGCGGCCCTTGCGGCCCGCCTCAAGGCCGAGGAGGGCCGTCTCGATGTCCTGGTCAACGACATCTGGGGCGGCGACGATATGATCGACTGGGGCGCGAAATTCTGGACGCTCGACATCTCCAACGTCCGCCCGCTGGCCGACCAGGCGATCTTCAGCCACCTCATCACCTCGCGCCATCTGGCGCCGATGATGGTGGCAGCCGGACGCGGGCTGATCGTGGAGGTCACCGACGGGGCGCTGTCGGGCTATCGCGGCCATCTTCTCTACGATTTCGTGAAATCGTCCGTTATCCGCCTGGCTTATGCGATGGCGTGGGACCTGGCCGGAACCGGCGTGACGGCGCTGGCGCTGTCGCCAGGCTTCCTGCGCTCGGAGGTGGTCCTGGAAAAGATCGGCGTGACCGAGGCGAACTGGCGCGACGGTGCGAAAAAGAACCCGGACTTCGCTTATTCGGAGTCGCCGCGCTATATCGGCCGCGCCGTTGCGGCGCTGGCGGCCGATCCGCAGGTACGCGCCAAGTCGGGCCTGGCGCTGCGCGGTGCCGATCTTGCGGCGGAATACGGCTTCGGTGATATCGACGGTTCGCGGCCGGATTTCTGGCGCGACGTCCAGGCCTGGCTGGAAAGCGAGATGGCCAAGAACGGTCCGCTCGATCCGCAGGCGCGCTGGATGGCATCGGCATGGTACGCAATGATGCACGCGACGCCGACGCATCAAGCCCAGGCGCGACGCTACGCCGAGAGGCTCGGTTTCAAGGACTTGGGCAAGGGATTACAGCCGTTCGGGAGCTAGGCTCCCCGTCGGCCAGAACGCCGGCACGGCCAGCGCCGCGTGCAGGCGCGCGAGGTAGATATCGCGCGGGATTTCGTGGGCGCCGAACTGCGCCAGGTGCGTGGTGAGGAACTGCGCGTCCAGCAGCACATAGCCGCCGCGGCGGAGCTGCTTCACCAGATGCACCAGCGCCACCTTGCTGGCGTCGCGCGCCCGCGAGAACATGCTTTCGCCGAAGAAGGCGCCACCCAGGCTTACGCCATAGAGCCCGCCGGCCAGCGCCTCGCCCTCCCAGCATTCGATCGAATGGGCGTGGCCCATCACATGCAGCGCCGCATAGAGCCGTACGATCTCCGCATTGATCCAGCTCTGCGCCCGGCCCGGCGCCGCTTCGGCGCAGGCCTGCATCACGTCGATGAAGGCGACGTCGGCGGTGATCCGGAAACGCGCGCTGCGGACGGTGCGGGCCAGGCGCCTGGGCACGTGGAAGTCGCCCAGCGGAATGATGCCGCGCCGCTCGGGCGATACCCAATAGAGCGTCGGGTCGTCCCGCCGCTCCGCCATGGGGAAGATGCCTTCCGCATAGGCGCGCAGCAGAAGCTCAGGCGTGACCCGGGGCGAGCCGTGCATGCCCCGACTATAGCTTGCCGACGACGGCAGGTCGAAACCCGGGAAGGGCTAATCCCGCCGCACCGCCCAGGACCCTGGGCCTGCGGCTGCGAGGAACAGGAACACGAAGCAGAACAGGATGGCCGCATCGCCGCCATTCACCGCGGGGAACAGCGAATGGCTGCGCCCGACATGACCGAGCCAATAGGCGACCGCCATTTCTCCCGAGCAGATGAAGGCGGCGAAGCGGGTAAACAGGCCGATGATGATCAGCACGCCCCCGATCAGTTCGATGACGCCCGCCACCAAGAGCAGCGTCACGACGGACGGCGGCATCGCTCCCGTCATCTGCGGCAGCAGCGGCGGAAAGTGCAGGATCTTCTGCATGCCGTGCTCGAGGAACAGCAGGCCCGCGACGATCCGCAGGATGCTGAGCAATTGCGGCTCGTACTTCGAAAGCCATGCCATGCGATTCCCTTTCGAGCGACCGTGGCGATGCTATCAGGCCTGCGCGCCGCCGTCAGTCAGCCGCCCGGGCGCGTCCTCCTTCAGGCCGATGCCGGTCAGGCCGAGCCTGCGCGCCTGGCGCGCCAGCCATGCCAGCCGGTGCGCGGCCTCGTCCGGCGCCAGGCCGTCCGGCCGCACATTGGAGATGCAGTTGCGCTCCGCGTCCCGGGTGGCGCCGGGACACGGCCGCCAGGTCAGGTACAGGCCGACCGAATCCGCCGCCGAGAGACCGGGGCGCTCGCCGATCGCCACAACCGCCAGGTCGGCGCCGAACGCTTGCGCGATCTCGTCGCCGATGGCGACCCGGCCATTCGTCACGACGGCAACGGGCGCCCAGTTCAGCTCCGGCAGGCGCGCCAGGATCAGCCGCGCCAGCGCCGCGCCGTGCGCGTGGATCGCCGTGGCGGACAGGCCGTCGGCAATCACCAGCGCCGCATCGAACGCGCCGCGCACGAGCCTGGCGCGCGATGCATCGTTTAAGCGTCGGCCGCGGTCGGGATTGGCCAGGTAGTCCTCGCGGTTCGCGGCCTGCGTTTCCAGGCGGATCGCGCCCAGCGCCGTCGCCAGCGCCGCGGCTTCGAACGGTGCATGCACCGCGTCGCGGGCGCGGGCATGGGCGAGCTGGAATTCCAGCACGCGCCGCGTCGGCAAGGCGTTCCCCGCGCGCCCCAGCGCGATTCGCGCAGGCGTGAAGGCGGCCAGCGCGTGCCATTCGTCCTCGCTCACGGCACGAAATCCAGCAGCCGCGCCGCCGCGCTGCCGGCCAGCCGCGGCTGCACCCGCCCGCCGGCGTCGAGGATTCCCATGTGCAGCAGCCACGCCTCGAATTCCGGCGCCGGCCGCAAATTCAGCGCCTCGCGCACATAGAGCGCATCGTGGAAGGAGGTGCTTTGGTAGGACAGCATCACGTCGTCCGCGCCCGGCACGCCCATCACATAGGTGCAGCCGGCCACGGCGAGGAGCGTCAGCAGATTGTCCATGTCGTCCTGGTCGGCATCGGCATGGTTGGTGTAGCAGACGTCGACGCCCATGGGCAGGCCGAGCAGCTTGCCGCAGAAATGGTCCTCCAGCCCGGCCCGCAGGATCTGCTTGCCGTCGAACAGATATTCCGGGCCGATGAACCCGACGACGCTGTTGACCAGCAGCGGCTTGAAGTGCCGCGCCACCGCATAGGCGCGGGTCTCCATCGTCTGCTGGTCGACGCCGTGATGCGCATTCGCCGACAGTGCCGCGCCCTGGCCGGTCTCGAAATACATCACATTGTCACCGAGCGCGCCGCGCCGCAGCGACAGCGCCGCGTCGCGCGCCTCGCCGAGCAGCGCCAGATCGACGCCGAAGCTGCGGTTCGCGGCCTCGCTTCCCGCGATCGACTGGAACACCAGATCGACGGCGGCGCCTTGCGCCATTGCCTTCAACGTCGTCGTCACATGCGCCAGCACGCAGGACTGGGTCGGTATCTCCCAGCGCCGGCGGATTTCGTCGATCATCGCCAGCAGGCTCGTGACCGTGCCGACATTGTCGCTGGCCGGATTGATCCCGATCACCGCGTCGCCGCTGCCGTTGAGCAGGCCGTCGACGATGGACGCCGCGATGCCCCTGGCGTCGTCGGTCGGATGGTTGGGCTGCAGCCGCACCGACAGCCGGCCGGGCCGGCCGATCGTATTGTTGAAGCGCGTCACGACCGAAACCTTGCGCGCCGCGGCGATCAGGTCCTGGTTGCGCATCAGCTTGCAGACCGCCGCCGCCATCTCCGGCGTCAGCCCGGGCGCCAGCGCCGCCAGCGTCGCCGCCGTGGTCGTGTGTGCCAGCAGGAATTCGCGGAATTCGCCGACCGTGAGCGACTTCACGGCCGCAAAGGCGGCTGCGTCATGCGTGTCGGCGATCAGCCGCGTGACCTCGTCGCTGTCGTATGGGACAAGCTCCGTCTTCAGGAACTCGCCGAGCGGCAGATCGGCCAGCGCCATTCGGGCCGCCACGCGTTCTTCGCCCGATCTCGCCGCCAGCCCCGCCAGACGGTCGCCCGAGCGTGCCGGCGAGGCACGCGCCAGCAGCGCCTTCAGGTCGTCGAAAACGTAGCGGGTCGAACCGACGGTTTGCGCATAGGCCATGCGCCACGCTAAGGCCTCGGAGCGGCACAGCACAACATAACGCGCAACGACGAATCCGTTGCGCCCGTATGATGCCCTGCCTTGCACCGCGAAATCGACCGTTGTTAATATCGCGCCATGGCTTCGAACAAACCAGCTTCGCGTGCGACACCGCGCTCCGCCAGCGATGCGCCCGGCGCGGGGCGCGCCCCATGGTCCACTCCGCGCCTGCGGCCGGTCGCGCTCCGCCTGTCGGAACTGTTTTTTTTGCCGACAGGTAACGACGGCATGTACGGGTCCTGATGGACTGCCGCTGAGCTTTCGGCGAAGCGTGTCGCGGTCTTGAGGGCGGTGCCTACGCCTCCTTCTTGTGCTTCGCCAGCCACTGCTCCAGCCAGTGGATGTTGTATTCGCCGTCGATGATGTCCTTGTCGCGGACCAGGAGCTGGAACAGCGGGATCGTGGTCTCGATGCCGCCGACCACCAGCTCGTCGAGCGCGCGGCGCAGGCGCAGCAGGCACTCGTTGCGGTTGCGCGCATGCACGATCAGCTTGCCGGCGAGGCTGTCGTAATAGGGCGGGATGCGATAGCCGGCATAGATCGCGCTGTCGAAGCGCACGCCGAGCCCGCCGGGGGTGTGGAACTGCGTGATGGTGCCGGGCGAGGGCTGGAAGGTGAACGGGTTCTCCGCGTTGATGCGGCACTCGATGCGTGGCCGGCGAAGGTGACGTCTTCCTGGCGCATTTCCAGCGCGCCGCCGGCGGCGATGCGGATCTGCTCGCGCACGATGTCGATGCCGGTGATCGCCTCGGTGATCGGATGCTCGACTGCAGGCGGGTGTTCATCTCGATGAAGTAGAAATTGCCGTCCTCGAACAGGAACTCGATCGTGCCGGCGCCGAGATAGCCCAGCTTCTGGAGCGCCCGGTGACGACGGCGCCGATGTCGTCGCGCTGCGCCGCGTTGAGGGCAGGGGAGCCGGCCTCTTCCCATACCTTCTGGTGCCGGCGCTGCAGCGAGCAGTCGCGCTCGCCGAGATGGATGACGTTGCCGACTGCATCCGCCAGAACCTGGATCTCGATATGCCGCGGCTTCTGGAGGTATTTCTCCATGTAGACCTGGTCGTTGCCGAACGCGCTCTTGGCCTCGGCGCGCGCCGTCGACAGCGCCAGGACGAGGTCGGCTTCGCTCTGCGCCACCTTCATGCCGCGCCCGCCGCCGCCGGCGGTGGCCTTGATCAGCACCGGATAGCCGATCTCCGCCGCGACGCGGGCCGCATCGGCGTCTTCCACCGCGCCGCCGGAGCCGGGCACGGTCGGGATGCCGACTTCCTTGACGGCTTTGATCGCCGTGATCTTGTCGCCCATCATGCGGATGTGCTCGGGCGTCGGCCCGATGAAGGTGATGCCGTGCGCGCGCACGATCTCCGCGAAGCGCGCGTTTTCCGACAGGAAGCCGTAGCCCGGATGGATCGCTTCGGCGCCGGTGATCTCGCACGCCGCGATGATCGCCGGGATGTTCAGATAGCTCTGCGCGCTCGCCGGCGGGCCGACGCACACGCTCTCGTCCGCCAGGCGGACATGCATCGCGTCGGCATCCGCGGTCGAATGGATCGCGACGGTGGCGATGCCCATCTCCTTGCACGCCCGGTTGATGCGAAGCGCGATCTCGCCGCGATTGGCGATGAGGACCTTTTCGAACATCAGGTGATGATGCAGAGCGTCTGGCCGAACTCGACCGGCGTCGCGTCGCCGACGCAGATCTCGACCACGACGCCGCCCTTGGGCGCGGAAATCGGGTTCATCGTCTTCATTGCTTCCACGATGAACAGCGTATCGCCTTCCTTGATCGTCTGGCCGACGCTGATGAAGGGCTTGGCGCCCGGCTCCGGCGATGCGTAAACGGTGCCGACCATGGGAGAGGGGACGGCGCCGGGATTGGGACCGGCCGCCTTGGCCGGCGCCGGCACGGCCGCAGAGCCGGCCGCTGCGGCCGGGGCGGCGGTCATGACAGTGCCGCCGGTCTGCTTGGACACGCGCAGCCGCGCGCCATTGTGCTCGATCTCGATCTCGGTGAGGCCGGTCTCCTTCAGCAGCTCCGCCAGTTCGCGGATCGCGGCGGTGGCCACCAGGGCGCCGGGCGCCCTGGCCTTGCCGCCCAGCCATGCGCCGATCGACTCCATGATGTCTTGCATGTTCATGACTGACCTTCGATGAGCACCGCCATCGCGTCGATAGCGGCGAGATAGCCCTGTTCCTTCAGGCCGACGATGATGCCGGTGGCCACCTTGCTGACAAAGGAGCGGTGGCGAAATGGTTCCCGCGCATGGGGATTGGAGAGGTGGACCTCGATGATCGGCTTGTCCAGCGCCTTCAGCGCGTCGTGGATCGCGACGGAGGTATGCGTATAGGCGGCGGCGTTCAGGATCACGCCGCAGCCCTTGGCCCGCGCCTCCTGGATCCAGTCCACCAGCTCGCCTTCATGGTTGGACTGCCGGAAAACGACGGCGAGGCCGTGAGTCTCGGCCCGCGCCGTCACCAGCGCCTCGATCTGCGCCAGTGTGGTGCGGCCATAAATCTCCGGCTCCCTTGTCCCCAGCAGATTGAGCGTCGGACCGTTCAGGACGTAGATCGGCAAGGCGTTGTTTTGGTTGCCGGATTTGGCCAAGGGAACTCCGAAAGGCGGCTGGATTCGCCTCTTATAGTCACATGCGGGCCGCGCGGAAACCCGGGGTTTATCGGTGGCTGCAGCGGCGCTAAAGTCCCCCAAGTCCCAGGGGCGCCCGCAAGGGCTGAGATCGAGGCTTCCTCGAGTCCCTTCGAACCTGATCCGGCTAGCACCGGCGTAGGGAGCGGACGGCGAACGGCGCCGCCACTCCAACATGAGAGGAACGACGCCCCCAATGTCTCCGATGTCCCTGAACGTCATCGTCAACGGCGAACCGCGCAATTTCGCAGGCGCGCTCAGCGTGCGCGGAATGCTGGCGGCGCTCGGCCTGGATCCGAAGAAGATCGCGGTGGAGCGCAATCTCGAAATCGTGCCGCGCTCGACCTATGACGCGGTCACGGTGGCGGACGGCGACCGGTTCGAGATCGTCCACTTCATCGGCGGCGGCAATGCGCCGGCGAAGCTGCCGCCCGAAGACAAGCCCTTCATGCTTGCCGGCAAGACCTACACCTCGCGCCTGATCGTCGGCACCGGCAAGTACAAGACCTATGAAGACAATGCGCGGGCGCTGGAGGCCAGCGGCGCGCAGATCGTCACCGTCGCGGTGCGCCGCGTGAACCTGACCGACCCGAACCAGCCGCGGCTGGTCGATTTCATCGATCCGAAGAAGATCACCTATCTGCCGAACACCGCCGGCTGCTTCACCGGCGAGGACGCGGTGCGGACCCTGCGCCTGGCGCGCGAGGCCGGCGGCTGGGATCTCGTCAAGCTCGAAGTGCTGGGCGAAAAGAAGCTGCTCTATCCCGACATGATCGAGACGCTGCGCGCCACCGAAATGCTCACCCGGGAGGGCTTCAAGGTGATGGTCTATTGCAGCGACGATCCCTTGATGGCGCAGCGCCTGGAGGATCTGGGCGCGGTCGCGATCATGCCGCTGGCATCGCCGATCGGTTCGGGCATGGGCATCCAGTCGGCGGTCAATATCCGGCTGATCATCGAGAGCGCCAAGGTGCCGGTGATCGTCGACGCCGGCATTGGTACCGCCTCGGATGCGGCGGTGGCGATGGAGCTGGGCTGCGACGCCGTCATCTCCAACAGCGGCATCGCGCATGCGCGGGATCCGGTGAAGATGGCCGCCGCGATGAAACTCGCGGTCGAAGCCGGACGGCTCGCCTTCCTGGCCGGCCGCATGCCGAAAAAGAACTATGGCGACCCGTCCCAGCCCGATGACGGGGCTGATATAGGTTCCTTGCCTGCTGTTGTCCGGCCATCGAGGCAATGGTATATACCGTTGGTATCTACCAGCCGGGGGGTTACCCTGCCCGACCGTAAATTCGCTAGACTTTTCAAGCATGGCCGCAGTCAGGCCGTTCGCCTCCCCGCCGAATTTCGCATGCCGGGCGATCGCGTCAGCGTGACGAGAGACGGCAAGAAGGTGATTTTGGAGCCTGTGCCGACCGATCTTGGCGAGGTGTTTGCGGAGATTGACCAGCTCGTGCAAGGACGGTTCATGGAAGGCGGCCGGGAGCAGCCTCCCATGCCGCCGGACGATCTGGACTCTTTCGAGTGAGCCGGCACCTCGACTCGAACACCGTCATAAGCATCATCAACGGCCGACGGACGGAATATCGCGAGCAATACGAGCGTCTTCGCGATGACGGCGAAGCGATGTTCGTATCGTCCCTCGTGATATTCGAGCTTTGGTATGGCGTCGCGAACGGCGCGCAGGTCGAGAAAAGCATGCGCGCATTGCGTCTCTTCCGCGACACGCTGAAAGGCGTGCTTCCGTTCACCGACGAGGAGGCGATCACAGCGGGCGAAATCCGCGCGACTCTCAAGGCGGGCGGCACACCCATCGGCCCTTACGACCTGCTCATCGCGGCGCACGCTGTCCGCCTCGGCCCGGCGAGGGCCGGATCGGGGAATGAGGACGCTATCCCCTTTCACCTCCCCCAGCATGGGGGAGGTCGACGCGCGCGCAGCGCGGCGGGTGGGGACGTGTCATGCTTGGGCAAAGCATCCCCCACCCGAAATGCTTCGCATTTCGACCTCCCCATGCTGGGGAGGTGAAAGTGTTCTTCCGTCCCATTCCCGGCATCACCGTCGCGGTCGCGGGTGCTGCTGGCGATGCTGCTGGGCCTCGGCGTCTGGCAGTTTGCAGGTCGCGGTGCTGCTGGCGATGCTGCTGGGCCTCGGGCGTCTGGCAGTTGCAGCGCCTGCAGTGGAAGCTCGCGCTGATCGAGCAGGTGGACCGCAACATGGCGGCGCCGCCGATCTCGCTGAATCAGGCGCTGCGGCTGGGGCCCGATGCGCAGTACCGCCGCGTGATGCTGACCGGCCGCTACGACAACGCCAAGGAGGCCTATCTCTACGGCATCGGCCCGGAAGGCGCGCCGGTCTTCCATGTCGTGGTGCCGTTCACCGCCGACGACCGCCGCGTGCTGCTGGTCGATCGCGGCATCGTCCCCGCGCGACATGAAGAACCCGGCGACCCGCCCAGCGCTGGCCTGATCTTCGGCCGTACCGCCGTCACCGCGGTGTGGCGCAACGAGGAGATGCCCGGTTTATTTCACCCCCGCCGCCCGATACCATCAGGCGCGTCTGGTTCGTGCGCAGCGCCGGCGGCATCGCCCGTGTCGACCATGTGCGGCTGGCGGCGCCCGCGATCCTGGAGGCGGACGCCACGCCCAATGCCGGCGGCTGGCCGCGCGGCGGCAGACCGTGGTCGCCTTCCGCAACGAGCACCTGCAATATGCGATCACCTGGTTCCTGATGGCGGCGGGCCTGCTGGGCGTGTATGTCGCCTATCATGTCTCCAAGGGCCGGCTGGGCTTGAAACCGCGAGGGTGAACCCCAACATGCCCAGCCCCGGCCTTCCGCGCCGCGCCGTTTCCCCCAGGCAGGAAAGACGGGGGAGGGGGGACCCCCTCTAAATTTTTGCGGAACAATTATGTTGCTGAAGCGCCCCTGAAGGGTGGGGGAGAGAGTCAAACTTGAAAACGAATGATCAATATTTTGTAAGCACGCGCGGGCGGGCCCCAAGGGCTGGATTCGCCGAAGTCCTGCTGGCCGGCCTGGCGCCGGATGGCGGGCTCTACCTGCCCGAGGCCTGGCCGCAGTTTTCGCCGGCCCAGATCGCGGCCTTCGCCGGCCGCCCCTATGGCGAGGTTGCGCGCGACATCCTCGCCCGCTTCGCCGCCGGCGCGTTCACGCCGGACGAGGTCGCCGCCGACGTCGCTGCCGCCTATGCCGGCTTCGACGATCCCGCCATCGCGCCGCTGGTCGAGATCGGTCCCGATCTTTACCTGCTTGAGCTTTTCCACGGCCCGACGCTGGCCTTCAAGGACATCGCGCTGCAGGTGCTGGGGCGGATGTTCGCGCGCGCGCTGGCCAAGCGCGGCGGCAAGGCGACGGTCGTCGCCGCGACCTCGGGCGACACCGGTTCGGCGGCGATCGCGGCGCTGGGCGGGCTGCCGAACATCGAGGTCTTCGTGCTGCACCCCAAGGGCCGCGTCAGCGAGGTCCAGCGCCTGCAGATGACGACCTCGGCGCACGCCAACGTCCACAACATCGCGCTGGAGGGCAGCTTCGACGACGCCCAGGCCATCGTGAAGGCGCTGTTCGCGGAGACCGATTTCGCCCGGGCGGTGAACCTGACGGCGGTGAACTCGATCAACTTCGCGCGCATCGCGGCGCAGGCCGTCTATTATTTCACCGCCACCGCGCAGCTCGGCCAAGCGGCCACCTTCGTCGTGCCGACCGGCAATTTCGGCGACGTCTTCGCCGGCGAGGCGGCGATGCGCATGGGCCTTTCGGTCGAGAAGCTGGTGGTCGCGACCAACGCCAACGACATCATGGTCCGTGCCCTGACGACCGGTTCTAACGAGGTCGGCGACCTCCAGCCCTCGCTCAGCCCGTCGATGGACATCCAGGTCGCGTCCAATTTCGAGCGCGCGCTGTTCGAGGCCAGCGGACGCAAGGGGCCGCTGGATCGATCAGCAGATGCGCCATTTCGCGCGCACCGGGAAGATCGAGATCGATCAGGGCTTCGTGCCGCTCTGCGAGCGCTACGATGCCGACAGCGTCAACGACGACGAAACGCTGGGCGACGATGGGGGACTATCTTCGACGCCTCCGGCCGCTTCGTCGATCCGCACACCGCCGTGGCGCTGACCGCGGCGCTGCGCCTGGGCAGGACCGCCGGCCGGTGGTTGTGCTCTCCACCGCCCACCCGGCCAAGTTCCCGGACGCCGTCGCCAGGGCCACCGGGCGCCGCCCCGCCGGTGCCGGAGCGCCTGAAAGGCCTGTTTTCCGGGGTCGAAAGGGTCACGGTCCCTGCCCAACAACAAGGACTTGGTCCGCGCTCTTATCGAGGCTAAGCTCCACTCCCATGTCCCCTGAAATCCACAAGACTTTCCAACGGCTTGACCGTTATCACCGACCCCATGCCCCAGCTCGAGAGCGCCATGCTCGGGATCTGGGTCAATGCCGGCACGCGCAACGAGACGCTGCCGCAGATGGGCGTCTCCCACATGCTCGAGCACATGGCGTTCAAGGGCACCGCGACGCGGTCGGCCCGCGACATCGCCGAGGAGATCGAGAATGTCGGCGGCTATCTCAACGCCTATACCAGCCGCGAGCAGACCGCGTTCCACGCCCGCGTGCTGCGCGCCGACGTGCCGCTCGGCGTCGACCTGCTGTCCGACATCCTGATCAACCCGACCTTCGCGCAGGACGAACTGGAGCGCGAGCGCCACGTCGTGCTGCAGGAGATCGGCCAGGCCGCCGACACGCCCGACGACATCATCTTCGACCAACTTCAGGCGGTGGCCATCCCGATCAGCCGATGGGCTGGCCGATCCTGGGCCTGGTCGAGGACCGTCAGCGCCTTCACCCAGGACGAACCTGCGCACCTATAAGGGCGCGAACTACCGCGCCCGGCGACATGACCTTCGTCTCTTCCGGCGCGGTCGATCACGCGACGATGGTCGCGCTGGTGGGCGAGAAATTCGCCCGCCTCGCGCCCGGCCCGACGCCGCCGCCGCCCGGCGCGCGCTATGGCGGCGGCGCGCTGCGCTTCGAGGAGGACCTCGAACAGGCGCACATCGCCTACGCGCTGCCCGGCGTCTCCAGCGCCGATCCGGATTTCTATGTCGCGCAGGTCTATGTCACCGCGCTGGGCGGCGGCATGTCCTCGCGCCTGTTCCAGGAAGCGCGGGAGCGCCGCGGCCTGTGCTACGCGATCTCCGCCTTCGCCCAGGCGTCGCGCGACAGCGGCACGATCGGCATCTTACACCGGCACCGGCGAGAAGGAGGCGGCCGACATCTCCGCCGTGATCGCGGGCGAGATGGAGAACCTGGCCGCCACGGCGAGCGGACGCCGAAGTGGCGCGCGCCAAGGCGCAGATGAAATCCTCGCTGCTGATGGGCCTGGAGCGGCCCGGCCAGCGCGCCGAGCAGATCGCCGGGCAGATGTTCTCCTATGGCCGCGTGCTCTCCATCGCGGAGATGACGGCCAGGCTCGACGCGGTCGACGCCCGCCGCGGTACGCCGCTTCGGCACGCGCCTGATGGCCGTGGGCAATCCCGCAATGGCGGCGATCGGTCCGGTGAGCCGGCTGGAGCAATTCGACGTCTTCGCGCGCCGCTTCGGCACGGCGCGAACGCTGCGAGCGGCGGAGTGAACAACGGCCCCCATGGCGTTCATGCGGGGCCTGACCTTTCCGGGGGGCCAGCAGCCGGTCATCAAGGCGGGCGCGGTCTATCTGCGCTATCCGCGCATGGCCGACTTTCCCGCCTGGCAGCGCAGCGCCTGCGCGGCGAAAGCCGGGCCTTCCTCGAGCCGTGGGAGCCGGTCTGGGCCAGCGACGAGCTGACCAAGGGCGCCTTCCGCCGCCGCATCAAGCGCTACCAGAAGGAGGCGCGGCTGGATTCGGCCTATGCCTTCTTCGTCTTCCGCCACGAGGACGATGCGCTGATGGGCGGCTGCACGCTGTCCAATGTGCGGCGCGGCGTGACGCAGTGCTGTGCGCTGGGCTATTGGGTGGGCGAGCGCTTCGCGCGCCAGGGCTACATGTACGACGCGGTGCGCGCGCTGGTGCCGTTCATCTTCACCACGCTGGGCCTGCACCGCATCGAAGCGGCGTGCCTGCCGTCCAACGAGCCTTCGAAGAATCTGCTGACCAAGGTCGGCTTCCGGCAGGAAGGCCTGGCGCTGCGCTATCTGCAGATCAACGGCGAATGGCGCGATCACGTCCAGTTCGCTTTGCTCGCCGATGAGGTGCAGGTAGCATGACGCCGTCACTCGTCGGTTGAACGAAACACGGTTGTCATCCCCGGCCGAGCGTCGCGCAGCGATGCGAGGGGAAGGGGACCCAGGTGGTGAAATCTGTCCGCTCTCGAAGTTTCGAAAAGGCCCCGTTTCAGGTCCGTGACCGCCGCAGGGGCGGCTCGGCCTGGGTCCCCTTCCCGACCTTCGCGCGCGGGCGCGAAGGTCGCCGGGGATGACAGCGGTATATTTGCTGCGCCGGTCGTGACATGAGAGCGGTGATGAAACGACCTCGCCTTCGCGGCCTCTCTCTGCTCCGTCCTGTTTGCCGCCTTCGCGGTGATCGCCGCGGCGCCGCCGGCGGTGGATCCGAACGCCATCGACTTCGCGGGGCCCGACGGCGTGGTCGAGATCAAGTCGGCGCTCAAGCCCTATCATGCGCCGTCGGGCGGCCAGGGCGCCGACAATTCCGGCTGGTACCTGATCGCCGCGACCAATTCCTCGATCCGTCCCGCCGCGCGCGTGCTGCAGGCGGCGCAGCCGCAGAGCGTCAGCTTCCGCCTGCTGCCGCGGCCGCGGCGCCCCGCCATCCTGCGCGTCGCCAGCTCGGACTCGCTGGTCGACATCCAGGCCATGAATGCCTATGGCCGCCGCGCGGTGCGCGTGATCGTGCCGCCGGCCTCGACCGTCGCCATCGCGGTGCAGATCGCCAATGCCGCCGAGCCGCCCGCGCTGCTCGCCTGGACCGAGCCCGCGCTGGCCGCGCACAACCGCCAGCTTGCGATCTTCACCACCGCGGTGTGGGCGCTGATCGGCGCCGCGGCGCTGATGGCGGCCGGCCTCGCGGTCACGCTCGGCCACGCGCCGGCGCGCTGGGGCGCGATCACGCTGTCCCTGGTGCTGCTGGAGCGGCTGTCGGAGACCGGCCTGTTCGACGGCTCGCTGGCGACCGGGGTCGGCGGGCCTTACGGGTTGACGGCGATGCTGGCGGGCTTTGCGCTTGCCGCCGGCGCGGCGCTGGCCGATGCGATCGTGCCGCACGTCTGGCCGCGCCTTGTGCGCCTGCTGCGCTATGCGCTGTGGGCCCTGGTCGGCGTGTCGATCTTCGCCTATCTGGGCATCCCGGCCGCCGCCGTGCTCACCGACAGTTTCGTGGTGCTGGGCTCGCTCGCCGTCGCCGGCTATCTGGTCTATCGCGGCCGCCAGGGGGCGCAGGCCGCGCGCGTCGCGGCGCCCAGCGCGCTGGTGTTCGCACTGGTCGCCTTGGCCTCGGTCGCGGCGACGATGAACAATGCCGGCGATTCCTGGGCGACCTCCGCCGCCGGCGGATTCGCCGCCGCCGGCGCGCTGCTGCTCGCCCTGGCGATCGCGGCGGGCGAGGGCATCGCCGTGCTGCCGTTCCAGTCCGTCGCGGCGATACAAGATATCGAGCCGCCGTCCGACGCCGCGCTGCACGCCATCGGCGCCTCGCATCAGGGGCTGTTCGACCTGGATTTCGAGTCCGAGCGGCTGACCCTGTCGCGCGACGCGGCGGCGCTGATCGGCCTGTCCGAATTCGTCTCGCCCATGGCGCATGGCGACTGGATCCAGCGCATCCATGCCGACGACCGCGAGACCTATGCCGGCGCGCTCGACGACTACCGCAGCCATCCGGGCCTCGCCTTCCGCATCGAATTCCGCATCCGCGGCGCCCGCACGGTGTGGATCGAGCTGCGCGCCACCATGCTGGGCGAGCACAGCCCGGCGGCGCGCTGCCTGGGCCTGATGGCCGACGTCACCGTGCGCAAGGAGCATGAGACTGAGGCGCTGGACCGCACCCTGCGCGATCCGCTCACCGGCCTGGGCAACCGCGTCGCAATGATGGAGGAGATGGAGCAGCTCGGCGGCCGCTTCGCCGACGTCACCTTCGCGCTGCTCGACATCGACCGCTTCAAGTCCATCCATGCCAGCCTGGGCGATGCCGGCGCCGATGCGGTGCTGGCGATGATCGCCGAGCGGCTGACCCAGCGTTTCGCCGGTCTTGGCCTGGTCTTCCGCGTCGGCGGCGACGCCTTTGCGGTGCTGTTCGTCAACGCCGCCGGCGAGGCCGAAGCGTTCGGCCAGGCGCTGCTGGAGACCGGCGCCGCGCCCTATGCCTATGAAGGCCGCAACATCTTCGCGCCCGCCAGTGTCGGCGTCGCCAGGGGCGGCGAGGCGCACGATCCGCTCGACCTGATCAAGAACGCCGAGCTGGCGCTGCTGCAGGCCAAGCGGCTGGGCGGCGGCTGCGTCCGCGCCTATGCGCGCGAGCTCGAAATCCTGGCGCCGGGCGACGCGGTGGCGCTCGAGACCGAGCTGCGCCACGCGGTCGAGGACAAGCAGCTCGCCGTCTACTACCAGCCGATCGTGCGGCTGGCCGACGACGCGGTCGCCGGCTTCGAGGCCTTGCTGCGCTGGAACCATCCCGAGCGGGGCCTGATCGCGCCGGCCGACTTCATCGCCCATTCGGAGGAGACCGGCACCATCGTCGCGCTCGGCCGCTTCGCGCTGGAGCGCGCGGCGCACGACGTGGCGCAGTGGCAGCGCTTCTTCCCGCTCAAGCCGCCGCTCTTCGTCAGCGTCAACGTCTCGCGCCGACAGCTGCGCGACGAGGATTTCGTGCTGTTCCTGGGCGCGCTGCTGCGCCGCGAGGCGGTCGTGCCCGGCACGCTGAACCTGGAAGTCACCGAAAGCGTCGCCGCCGCCAATCACGACGTGCAGGACGTGCTCGCGCGCGCCAGGGCGCTCGGCGCCGGCATCTCCATCGATGATTTCGGCACCGGCACGTCGAGCCTCAGCCAGCTCAAGACGCTGCCCTTCGACACCATCAAGATCGACCAGAGCTTCCTTGTCCGCCAGGGCGATGCGGCGGCGGCGGCGGACGGCGAGGTCGTGCTCAAATCCATCGTCGCCCTGGCGCACGACCTCAAGCGTGCCGTCGTGGTCGAGGGCGTGGAAAGCGGGGCCGATGCCGACAGGATCAAGGCGCTCGGCTGCGAATACGCCCAGGGCTTTTACTTCTCGCAGCCGCTGCCGGCGGCGGAGGTGATGACATACATCGCGCTGCACTTCGACGCGTCAGGCGCGGCCGACCTCGGACGACAGGCCTGACAGGCTGGCGCCCAGCTTGCCCAGCGCCTTGGCCCATTTGCCGTCAAAGTCCTCGTCGAACACCAGCATGTCGTCGGCGTCGCAATGGATCCAGCCATTCGACGCCATCTCGCTTTCGATCTGGCCCGGCCCCCAGCCGGCATAGCCCAGCGCCATCAGCCATTTGTCCGGCCCGCGGCCGCCGGCGATCTTGCGCAGCAGGTCGACGGTCAGGGTCAGCGCGATCTCCGGCGTCACCGTGATGGTCGAAGGCGGCCGGTTGGCGGCCTCGTTGCTGTGCAGAATGTAGCCGCTGTCGGTATCGACCGGACCGCCCAGCAGCACCGGCCTCGTCGAGGTCTGCGGCGTGGTGGGGATGTCCATCTTCTCCATCAGGGACTTGAAGCTCAATTCGTCGATCGGCTTGTTGAGGATCAGGCCGAAGGCGCCCTGCTCGGAATGCGAGCAGATGAAGATCACGCTCTTGTCGAAGCGCGGATCGGGCATGCCGGGCATCGCGATCAGCAGCTTCCCGTGCAGAAAGCCCTCGCGGCCAAGGGGTTGATCGCCAAGCGTCATGACGGCCACGCTACATCCATCCGGGAGGCTTTGCGACTGCCCGGCGCGTGGGCTAGAAACCCTCCGGCGCGTTAACCCCGACAGGAGACTTCCATGACCGTTCAAATTGGCGAAAAGGTTCCTTCCGCGACCTTGATGGAGATGCAGGAGGGCGGCCCCAAGCCGGTCAAGACCGACGATCTGTTCGCCGGCAAGAAGGTCGTGGTCTTCGCGCTGCCGGGCGCCTTCACGCCGACCTGCTCGGCCAAGCACGTCCCGGGCTTCGTGCAGAATTTCGACGCGCTGAAGGCCAAGGGCGTGGACGAGATCGCCTGCGTCAGCGTCAACGACGCCTTCGTGATGGGCGCCTGGGCCAAGGACCAGCAGGCCGGCGGCAAGGTCCGCATGCTGGCCGACGGCAATGGCGACTTCACCCGCGCCATGGGCCTGGAATTCGACGGCTCGCGCTTCGGCATGGGCAAGCGCAGCCAGCGCTATGCCATGGTGGTCGACGACGGCGTGGTGACCGCGCTGAACATCGAAGAGCCGGGCGCGTTCTCGGTGTCGAGCGCCGAGCACGTGCTGGGGCAGTTGTAAGGATTGCGGCGTGCCTCGAGAGATTCGGGGTGCGCCGGCTCGCCTGAGCACTAGCCGTTATGCGAGTCGCCCGAGAGCGCCGCGGCAAAAATCAAGAACAGCAGCGCGAATACACCGATCATCATTTTCGTGTACTCGACAGCGAGCAGGCGAATGGGCACGTACTCGTCTGCGACCGGCTGGTTGCTGAAGAGCCGGAACAGCACACTCAGGCTGGCCAAACAGGCTGTTGCCAGCAGCAGGAAGCTGTCCAGCGCAGGCGCCTGCAAGTTGGTCAGATAGGTGAACGCGAATTCGCGAAGAGCAGTCGGCAGGAAATTCGCGAAGACGCTCGCGACGCTCTGACTCGTGGCGAGATGAGAAGCCCCGGTGAACGCGAATGCGCCACGCCAGGCCTGATCTAGCGCCGTCGCCAGCGCCGGCGTTCCGACCGATACCAGGACAATCAGCGCCAACGCGCTTCCGATGGCTATGCCAGCCGTCAATGCTTGCGCTTGACTGCGCGCGGCATGCCAACCCGCCTGCAATTGGGTGACGGCCAGGCTTCCGACGAACGCAAGCGCCATGAACGCGAAGGCCAGAACGGCGAAGCCGGCAAGCAGGCCACCGACAACCAGTGCGATCCAGCCTACGATAAGAAAGAGAATAGGCAGGAACCAGTTCAGGAACGCTATGATGGGAACGATGATCCAGCGATAAATGACCGGATAAATCAGATAAAAAAGCCAGCCGACAACGGCGATTGCAAGCAGCCGAGTGACGTTGCGCCTTATCAGGAGCCAGGCGACGCGCAAGGCATACAGCAGTTCTTCCCGCAGTTTATAGGCGAGGAAGACGGCGCCTGCGACGGCCAATAGCGCCAACACGGGCCACAGGTCGTGGAAAAGAAAGTAGAGCAACGCTTTCACGACGTAGACGATTGCCGAGACGATGATGAACAGGAACTTGGCCAGGAACAACGTGATGAGCACCGCGTAAGCAAGCGTGTGAAGCGCAAGGACGCCGATGACGATGCCGCCGGCGCCGTAAGCGAACATCCGGAGCCCGCGCCGGCGAAAGGAAAACGCCGCCAGCAGGACGAGATACAGACCGATCAAGAAGAAGCCGCACGCCATGGATCGCTCGAAGAAGCCCACGGGGTCCCGTCCGACAAGCGTCGCGAGCGTTCCGCCAACCAATTGGATGGGCGCATGCAGGATTGCGCGCACCGTTGGGTTCGCGACGTGCGCGTCGATCACGCCCGACATCAGCTTGGAAAAGTTGGCGATCAGCAAGATCGCGCCGACAATGCTGAACGGATAGTGCCGGTGAAACCACGGCCGCGTCAGGATTGCCGGCTTAGGGACTTCGTCGCCGAAGAAATTCGTGACCAGTTCGTCGGTGCTCATGGCGGCGTGCTTTCCTCCAAGCGCAGCACCGACTCCTTGATAAACCGGTTGCCTTCTCCTGCGAGACGAATCCATGACGCGCCGGTCCGGTCCGACGACCGGGCGATGCCGGTGACGAGATCTCCCCGATTGAGCGAGCCGACGATGCGATATTCCGCGCCGGGGCCTGAACGGATATGGCTGTGGATGTTGCCCTCACCCGGCGTCGCTATGAACAGTTCCGGATTGGGGAAAGTCCCCGCTCCATTGAAACGCTCGGCCGCCGAAGCGGCATCCATCTGCGGGGCATCTGAGAAACGCGCATAGCCCCAGACACAGGCAATGGCGGCAAGAACAACCGCCAGCTTGACGCGGCGCGTCGTCACGTTGCCCGTCTCATAGGCAGCGCGGTGATACTCCGCGGCTACAGAGCCCGAATTGTCAGTCTGCATGGAGGCACCCCGCCCACAACCGAGGGTAGAGGCTCGTTCAGAGACACTCAAGGACGTTTTGCGGTAGCGGGGACCGAAATTGAATTAAGGAATCGCCCCGCGCGCCAGCGCATCGGCGCGTTCGTTTTCGGGGTGGCCGTCATGGCCGCGGACCCATTTCCAGGTGAGGTCGTGGCGCGCCATCTCGATCTCGAGCAGGCGCCACAGGTCGTCGTTCTTCACCGGCTTCTTGTCGGCGGTTTTCCAGCCGTTCTTCTTCCAGTTCGCCAGCCATTTGGTCGCGCCGTCCAGCACGTAGCGCGAGTCGGTGTAGAGCGTGACGGCGGAGGGCGCTTTCAGCGCCGCCAGGCCCTGGATCGCCGCCATCATCTCCATGCGGTTGTTGGTGGTGGCGCGCTCGCCGCCCGACAGCTCTTTCTCGTGCGCACCGGTGCGCAGGATCGCGCCCCAGCCGCCCGGCCCGGGATTTCCCGAACAGGCGCCGTCGGTGAAGATGTCGACGTGGGGCTTGCTCACAATCCGTACTCCGCGGCCGACCGGGCCTTGAGGTGAAAGCGCAGCCGCCTGGAGTAGTCCCGCGGGTCCTTCGGCCGCACCAGCGCGGTCGGATCGTGGTGGATGCGGTCGTAGAGCCGCGTCAGCAGGAAGCGCAGCGCCGCGCCGCCCGCCAGCACCGGCAGCGCGGCGATCTCCGCCGCCGTCAGCGTCCGCCTTGCGCGATAGGCCGCGATCAGGCTCTGGCCCTTGGTCACGTTGTAGGCGCCGTCGGCCTCGAAGCACCAGGCGTTCAGCATCACCGCAAGGTCGTAGGCCAGCGCATCGTTGCAGGCGAAATAAAAATCGATCAACCCCGATACGGCCTCGCCCATGAACAGCACGTTGTCGGGGAACAGGTCGGCATGGATCACGCCGGCGGGCAGGTCCTGCGGCCACGCCGCCACCAGCCGGGCATGCGCCTGCGCGATCAGGTCGCGCAGGCCGGGCTCGATGCCGTCGGCGCCGTCGGCGGTGTTCTCGACCAGCGGCAGCCAGCCGGCCGGCCCCAGCGCGTTCGGGCGCGTCAATTCGAAGTCCTTGCCGGCGGCGTGCAGTGCCGCCAGCGCCGCGCCGGCCGCGGCACAATGCGCCGCCTCCGGCCGCCGCAGCGACAAGCCGCTCAGGAAGGTCACCAGCGCCGCCGGCCTTCCGTTGAGGGTGCTCCATTGCTTTGCGTCCATGCGCCGGACGGGCTCGGGGCAGGCGATGCCGCGCGCTGCCAGATGCTCCATCAGCCCCAGGAAGAACGGCAGGTCGGCCTCGCTCACCCGCTTCTCGTAAAGCGTGAGGAAATAGCCGCCGCGGTCGGTCTGCAGGTAGAAATTGGAGTTCTCGACGCCCTCGGCGATGCCCTTGAAGCTCAGGGGCACGCCGACGTCGTAGCCCGTCAGCAGCGTTTCCAGGTCCTCGAACGAAACGTCGGTATAAACCGCCACCTGCTTCCCCTGGAGCGCCCGCTTGGCTATTGTCCGGCCCGCTTCGGACAACTCCGACGCGGCCCCCTAAAAGTCAAGCAACGTATGAACATGCTCTTCCGCACTGCCGCCCTTGCCGGCTTGTCCGTCCTGCTCCTCTCCGGCTGCCAGTCGGCGAAGGATCGCGCCAACTGCCCGGTCGCCACGGTGCTGGCCAACGCTTCGTCGCTGACCCTGTTCAAGCCGGGACTGCAGGACGATCCGTCCGGCCTGCTCTACACGGTCCAGATCACCGGCGTGACCGAAAGGTGCGATTTCGACAAGGACGAAGGCACCACGGACTCGAATATCACGGTCTCGTTCCGCGCCACGCGCACGCCGACCGGCGACGTCGGCGACTATCCGGTGCCGTATTTCATCGCCTCGGTGGTCGACGGCGCGACCATCCAGAACAAGAAGATCCTCGCGACGACGTTTGCCTTCCAGCCCGGCGAGGCGGTCACGATCTTCACCGCCAACGTGCCGTCCTTCATGGTCAAGTTCGACAACGGCAAGAAGCCGTACCAGTACGGTCTCATCGTCGGGCTCCAGCTCACGCGCGAGCAGCGCGACTACAACAAGAAACACGGGCAATGACCGCGCTCCCGCAAGAGCTGAGCGCGATCGCCGGAGCCGCGTTCGCGGCCGAGGGACTGTCCGAAGGCTTCGGCCAGGTCCAGCGCTCCGGCCGGCCCGACCTGGCGCAGTTCCAGTGCAATGGCGCGCTCGCCGCGGCGAAAGCCGCGAAAGCCAATCCGCGCGCCATCGCCGAAAAGGTGGCCGCGCGCCTGAAGGCCGATCCGCTGTTCGCCCGGGTCGAGATCGCCGGTCCCGGCTTCATCAACCTCGACGTGACCGACGCAGCGCTGGCCGTACGGCTGGGCGCGATGGCGAAGGACGGCCGGCTCGGCGCGCCGCTGTCGGGCACCGGCAAAGCGGTGGTGCTGGATTTCGGCGGCGCCAACATCGCCAAGGCGATGCATGTCGGGCATCTGCGCTCCGCCATCATCGGCGACAGTTTGCAGCGGCTGTTCCGCGCCGGCGGCTGGACGGTGACCAGCGATGTCCATCTGGGCGATTGGGGCCTGCAGATGGGCCAGCTCATCTCCGAGATCGCCCATCGCGGCATCGCGCCCGTCTATTTCGATGCGAATCACACCGGTTCCTATCCCGAACAGTCGCCGGTCACGATGGACGATCTGCAGGAGATCTATCCCGCCGCCGCCGCCGCCTGCAAAACCGACGAGACGCGCCTTGCCGAAGCGCGCCAGGCCACCGCCGAGCTGCAAGCGGGCCGTCCCGGCTATCGCGCCCTGTGGAAGCACTTCTTCGAGGTTTCCAAGGTCGGCCTCGACCGCGAATATGACAGCCTCGGCGTCCATTTCGACCTGTGGAAGGGCGAGGCCAGCGTCGATCCCATCGTCGGGCCGATGGTGGAGGACCTGAAGGCGCGCGGCATCGCGGTGGAGAGTGAAGGCGCCATCGTGATCCCCGTCGAGCGCAACAGCGACAAGAAGCAGATGCCGCCGCTGATCCTGGTCAAGCAGGACGGCGCGGTGCTGTACGGCACGACCGACCTCGCCACCATCGTCGACCGCGTCCGGACCCAGAACCCCGACCTGATCGTCTATGTCGTCGACCAGCGCCAGCATCTGCATTTCGAACAGGTGTTCCGTGCCGCGGAGAAGGCGGGCCTGGCGGGCAAGGCGGTGCTGGAGCATGCCGGCTTCGGCACCATGAACGGCACCGACGGCAAGCCGTTCAAGACCCGCGCCGGCGGCGTGATGAAGCTCTACGATCTCATCGCGATGGTGACGGCGGAGGCCGAGAAGCGGCTGGCGGAGCAGGGCATCGGCGACGAATATCCGCCCGAGGAGCGCGCCGACATCGCGCGCAAGGTCGGCATCGCGACGCTGAAATTCGCCGACCTGTCGAACTGGCGCCTCACCGATTACATCTTCGACATCGAGCGCTTCTCGCGTTTCGAGGGCAAGACCGGCCCCTATCTGCAATATGCCGCCGTCCGCATCCAGTCGATCCTGCGCAAGGCGGAGCCGAAGGATCTGATGCCGGCCGACCGCGCGATCCTGACGTCGCCGGAAGAGCGCGCCCTGATTCTCCAGCTTCTGGGCCTCGCCGAGGCGATGGCGGGGGCCGAAGCCAAGCGCGCGCCGAACATCCTGTGCGAATATGCGTTCGAACTGGCGCAGGCCTATAGCCGCTTCTATGCCGCCTTCCACATCCTGTCCGAATCGGACGACGCCCTGCGCGCCGCCCGCCTCGGCCTCAGCGGCCTGACCCTGGCGGTGCTGGTCAAGGTGCTCGGCCTTCTGGGCATCGAGGTTCCGCAGAGAATGTGAGCAAAAGCGACGCGATGCGCGCTTTCGTTGACTCGCTTCGCTCCGTCCTTATGATGCGTCGCAACGTGATGGCCCGCCGGATGGCGCGCTGCCGCGGCCGACACATGACCCCTCGCGGGAGAGATCAGCCTATCTGACGCCGAAGGAGCAACCGCCCCGGAAACTCTCAGGCAAAAGGACCGCGAAGGTAATGAACTTCTGGAAAGCAGGGTCGCCGTCAGGCGCGCCCTCACCGAAGGGGTAACCCGCAGTCGCGGGGAAATCTCTCAGGTCCCATGACAGAGGGGCGCGAACGCCGCGGCAGCGGCGCGCGCCCACGCAACACTCTGCATACGGACCAATCATGGCCGACACGGGCGAGACGCTTCAAAGGACGCCGCTGCATGCGCTGCATGTATCGCTGGGCGCCAAGATGGTGCCGTTCTCCGGCTACGACATGCCGGTGCACTATCCGACCGGCATCCTGAAGGAGCACCTGCACACCCGTGCCAGGGCCGGGCTGTTCGATGTCTCGCACATGGGCCAGGCGTTCCTCTCCGGCGACGATCCCGCCCGCGCCCTCGAACGGCTTACGCCGGCCGATGTGCTCGGCCTGCGGCCCGGCATGCAGCGCTACGGCCTGCTGCTGAACGACAACGGGACGATCAAGGACGACTTCATGTTCACGCGCTTCGTGAACGAGCAGCCGCTCTATCTCGTCGTCAATGCCGGCACCAAGCAGGGCGATTTCGATCACATCGCGGCGAAGCTCGACGGCGTCGCGGTGCTGGAGGAACGGCCCGACCGCGCGCTGCTGGCGCTGCAAGGGCCCGCGGCCGGTGCCGTGCTGGAGCGCCATTCGCCCGGCATCGACCGGCTGAGCTTCATGAAGGTCGTGCGCTGCCTCGTCGCCGGCGCGCCCGCGATCGTCAGCCGCTCTGGCTATACCGGCGAGGACGGCTTCGAGATCTCGATCGAGGCCAACCATGCCGAGCGCGTCGCGCATGCGCTGCTGCGTGAGGAAGAGGTCCTGCCGATCGGGCTCGGCGCCCGCGACAGCCTGCGCCTGGAAGCGGGCCTGTGCCTCTATGGCCACGACATCGACGAGACCACCGAGCCGGTCGAGGCCAACCTGGTCTGGGCCATCGCCAAGCGCCGCAAGATGGACAAGGATTTCCCCGCCGCCGACGCGATCATGGACCGCATCTTCAACGGCACGCACAAGAAGCGCGTCGGCATCCGTCCCGACGGCCGCGCTCCGGCGCGCGAGGGCACCGAGATCGCCGACAAGTCCGGCAGGATCATCGGCCGGATCACCTCGGGCGGCTTCGGCCCGACGCTCAACGCGCCCGTCGCGATGGGCTATGTCGCCTCCGACTTCGCGGCCGACGGCACGCAGATCGACCTGATCGTGCGCGGCAAGCCCTTGCCGGCGCGCGTCGCGCCCATGCCTTTCGTCCCCCACCGCTACCGCCGCGCCGTCTGAAGGAGCCATCATGAGCGACGTCCGTTACACCGATCAGCACGAATGGGTCCGCGTCGAGGGCGACGAAGCGACCATCGGCATCACCAAATACGCCGCCGACCAGCTCGGCGACGTCGTCTTCGTCGAGCTGCCCGAGGCCGGCCGCAAGGTCGGCGCCGGCGGCGAGGCGGCGGTGGTCGAAAGCGTGAAGGCCGCCAGCGAGGTCTATGCCCCGGTCGGCGGCGAGGTGACCGCGAGCAATCCCGACCTCACCGCCGATCCGGCCAAGGTCAATGCCGACCCGGAAGGCGAGGGCTGGTTCTTCAAGCTCAGGCTCGCCGACGCCGGCGAGGTCGGAAAGCTGATGACCAAGGACCAGTACGACGAATTCGTGAAGGGGCTTTGATTCCCTCGGTGTCATGGCCCGCAACAGCAGGCCACCCAGTTGAAGCCTGCACCTTCGACTGGCGCCTTGGGTTTTCGCTGTCTTGCGACATCGTGCAGATGTCACCTGGGTGGCCGCTCGCCATCCTGAGCGACGCCGCAGGCGGCGTCGAAGGGCGCGGGCCATAACAATGGAGTGAGTGCATGCGTTATCACCCGCTGACCCCGTCCGACCGCAGCGCGATGCTGGCGAAGATCGGCGTGCCTTCCGTCGATGCGTTGTTCCAGGACGTGCCGCAGATCGCGGTTGTACCGCATTCGGCGTTCGATCTTCCCGACGGCCAGGGCGAGATGGAGGTCGAGCGCAAGCTGTCGCGCATGGCGGCGAAGAACACCGCCGCCGGCGCGGCGCCGTTCTTCTGCGGCGCGGGCGCCTACAAGCACCATGTTCCCGCCGCTGTCGATCACCTGATCCAGCGCTCGGAATTCCTCACCTCCTACACGCCGTACCAGCCCGAGATCGCGCAGGGCACGCTGCAATACATGTTCGAATTCCAGACCCAGGTGGCGCTGCTCACCGGCATGGAGGTCGCCAACGCTTCGCTCTATGACGGCTCGACGGCGACGGCCGAGGCGGTGCTGATGGCCCAACGCGTCACGCGGCGGCCCAAGGCGATCCTGTCCGGCGGCCTGCACCCGCATTACGCCGAGACGGTCGACACCGTCGCCGCGCTGTCCGGCCAGGTCGTGTCGTCGCCCGCAAGGCCCGACGGCAGCGAAGATATCGCCGCGCTGATCGACGGCGAGACCGCCTGCGTCGTCGTCCAGAATCCCGACGTGTTCGGCAACATCCGCGATCTCCGTCCCATCGCCGCCGCCGCGCACGCCAAGGGCGCGCTGCTGGTCGCGGTGGTGACGGAAGCCGTCTCGTTCGGCCTGATCGAGCCGCCGGGTTTCCAGGACGCCGACATCGTCGCCGCCGAGGGGCAGTCGATCGGCAACGGCCTCAATTTCGGCGGTCCCTATGTCGGCCTCTTCGCCACCCGCGAGAAATTCCTGCGCCAGATGCCGGGAAGGCTGTGCGGCGAGACCGTCGATGCCGCGGGCAAGCGCGGCTATGTGCTGACGCTCTCGACCCGCGAGCAGCACATCCGCCGCGAGAAGGCGACCAGCAATATCTGCACCAATTCCGGTCTCTGCTGCCTCGCCTTCACCATCCACCTGTCGCTGCTGGGCGAAGAGGGCCTGACCCGCCTCGCGCGCATCAACCACGCCAGGGCGTCGTCGCTCGCCGACAAGCTGGCCAAGGTGCCGGGCGTGACGCTGGTCAACCGCACATTCTTCAATGAGTTCACGCTGGAACTGCCCCGGCCCGCCGCGGAGATCGTCGACGCGCTGGCCAAGCGCGGCATCCTTGCCGGCGTGCCGGCCTCGCGCCTGATGCCGCACGATCCGCAGGTCAGCGATCTGCTGATCGTCGCCGCCACCGAAACCACCACCGACGAAGACGCCGACGCCTTCGCCGCCGCGCTCGCGGAGACGCTCTG
>JBBCIC010000005.1:0-132371 GCA_037200865.1 Rhizomicrobium sp.
ATGAAAACGGGGCGCGTTGCCTGTCTTGCCGGAGCGATGGCGGTTGCCGTCTCGTTCGTGGCGGCGCAGGCCGAGACCCTGAGCCTGAAGCAGGCGCTCGCGCTGGCCTATGAGACCAACCCGCAGCTCGAGGGCGCCCGCGCCGGGGTGCGCGCGGTCGACGAGGGCGTGGCGCAGGCGAACGCCGCCTGGCGGCCGACGATCAACGCCAGCGGCACCTATGGCGTGCAGCACGGCCGGGTCGGCGGCTTCGCGAGCGCCTTCAACAGCCATCCGCTGACCGGCTCGGTCTCGATCACCCAGCAGATCTTCCGCGGCGGGCGGACCTTCGCCGAAGTCGCGCGCGCCATCGCCCAGGTCCATTCGGCGCGTGCCGAACTCGCGGACACCGAGCGCGGCATCCTGCTCGACGCCGCCGGCGCCTATCTCGACGTGGTGCGCGACTCGCAGATCTTCGCGCTGAACCAGGAAAACGTGCGCACGCTGCAGGCCGAACTCGACGCCGCCAACACGCAGCACAAGGCGGGCGCCGTGACCCGCACCGATGTCGACCAGGCCCAGGCCCGCCTGTCGCGGGCCCAGGCCGACCTCGCCGCCGCGCAGCGCCAGATGAACGCCAGCCGCCAGGCCTTCGAGGCGGTGATCGGACGGCCCGCCGGGACGCTGGAAAGCACCCCGGCCGCGCCGGTGCTGCCCGCTTCGGTCGATGCCGCGCAAAGCATCGGCGCCGACCGCAGCCCGAAGATCCTGCAAGCCAAGGCCGATTGGCGGGCGGCGGACTACGCCGTCACCGATGCCGTCGGCGCGCTCTTGCCGCAGGCTTCGATCTCGGCCAATGCGCAGTATCTGCGCGACTCCGCCGGCACCAACATCTTCGCGACCAAGAACCCGCAGACCATCCTCAGCGTCACCGGCCAGGTCACGGTGCCGATCTATCAAGGCGGCGCCGAGGAAGCCACGATCCGCCGGGCCAAGGAACTGCGCGGCCAGTCGCAGCTCGCCATCGCCACAGCGCAGCGCGCGGTGTGGCAGGACGTCAGCAATGCCTGGGACGGCTATGTCATCGCCCGGCTCCAGATCGTCGCCAACGACCAGCAGGTCGCGGCCGACCAGAGCGCCCTGGACGGCGTCAAGCAGGAGCAGGAAGCGGGCGAGCGCTCGGTGCTCGACATCCTCAACGCCCAGCAGGAACTTTTGAGCGCCCAGGTCGCGGCGGCGACGGCGCGGCACGATGCCGTGGTCGCGGCCTACCGGGTGCTGTGGGCCACCGGGCAGTTGAACGCCAGGGCTCTCGCCCTGCCGGTAACGTATTATGATCCGGTCGAGCATTACGGCGAGGATGCCGGCGCGTGGGTGGGTTTCGGCGAATGAGGAAAAGGCGGGCCCATGGCTGAGCAACCGACCGTCGTCGGCGGCGCCACCGATCCGGTGCGCGCCGCCCTGCTGGCGAACCGGCCGCTGTTCGCCGCCGCCTTCGGCTTCTCGGCGGCGATGAGCGTGCTGGCGCTGACGACCTCGTTCTACATGCTGCAGGTCTACGACCGCGTGCTGTCGAGCCGCAGCGAGGACACGCTGCTGCTGCTCACCGTGATCGCGGTCGGCGCCATCGCGGTGTTCGCGGCGCTGGATTCGCTGCGCCTGCGCCTCCTGATGCGGGTCGGGATGCGGATCGGCGAGAACCTCTCCTCCACCGTGCTGCGCGCCATGGTGGCGGCGACCTCGCAGACCGGCGGCGTCGCGATCCGCAGCGGCTTGCGCGACGTCGAGACGGTGCGCAACTTCGTCGGCAGCCCGGCGCTCGGGGCGCTGATGGATGCGCCCTTCGTGGTGCTCTACCTGATCGTGCTGGCGCTGCTGCACCCCTTGTTCCTCGTCATCGTCGTGGTCGGCGGCGCTATCCTGGTCGGCATCGCGCTGATCAACCAGCGCACCACCCATAGCGACGTCATCCACGCCATCGGCCTCAACGCCCGGGCGCATCAATATGCCGAGGACGGCTTGCGCAATGCCGACGTGCTCGAAGGCATGGGCATGTCGCACACCTTCGTTTCCGGCTGGCGGCGCAAATGGATCGAGGCGCAGCGCGCCGGGGCCCAGGCCGCCGACCGCGACAGCCGGCTCGCCTCGATGTCCAAAGGGGTGCGCCTCCTGATCCAGATCTTCCTGCTGGGGGCGGGGGCGCTGCTGATCCTGGACTTCCGCGCCACCGGCGGGGTGATGATCGGCGCCTCGATCATCGGCGCCCGCGCCCTGGCGCCGATCGAGACCATCGTCGGAAGCTGGAAGAGCATCATCGCGCTGCGCCTGGCATGGCAGCGCATCGTCGACCTGCTCGACCGGGCGCCCAAGCGCGACGAGGGCATGAAGCTGCCGGCGCCGAACGGGCACCTGCAGCTCGGCGGCGTCACCTTCAATTCGCAGGCGGCGCGGCGCACCATCCTGTCGCAAGTGTCGCTCGAACTCCTGCCCGGCGAGTCGCTGGGCGTGATCGGGCCGTCGGCGTCGGGCAAGTCGACGCTGCTGCGCCTGCTGATCGGGGCCTGGCCGGCGAGCGGCGGCGTGGTGCGGCTCGACGGCGCCAACATCTATTCGTGGCCGCGCGCCGAACTCAGCCGCTATATCGGCTACCTGCCGCAGGACGTCGAGCTGTTCGAAGGCACGGTGCGCGAGAACATCGCGCGCATGGACGACGGCGATCCCGGGGAGGTCGTGCGCGCCGCGCAGCGCGCCAAGGCGCATGAGATGATCCTGACCCTGCCCAAGGGCTACGACACCGAGGTCGGCGGCAACGGCCACCAGCTTTCCGGCGGGCAGAGCCAGCGCGTCGGCCTCGCCCGCGCGCTCTACGGCGACCCGCGCCTGGTGGTGCTGGACGAGCCCAATTCCAATCTCGACGCGCCGGGCGAGGAAGCGCTGCTCCAGGCGCTCGCCGCGCTCAAGCAGGACGGGGTGACGCTGGTCGTCGTGGCGCACCGCCCCAGCATGCTCGGCAATGTCGACAAGATGCTGGTGCTGCGCGCCAACGGGACGGTCGAGGCGTTCGGCCCGCGCAACGAGGTCATGCAGCAGTTCGCCCGCCGCCCGCCGCAGCCGCAACCGCCGCAGCAGCAGCGCCCGCCGCAGCAGAACGTCGTGTCGCTGGCGCCGCTGCCGCCGCTGGGCGATCCGGGGAGCAAGTCGTGAACCGGTTCATGGCATGGCTGGAAAGCCGCTGGCCGCTGGGGGCGCGCCTCGCCCGCACGACCGGCGAATGGACGCGCGAGATCATCTATCCGACGCCGGTCGAGGACGCGCCCGAGCTCGCCTTCATGAGCACGCGCCACATCGTCGGCCGCGGCCGCCTGATCGTCATCATCTTCGTGTTCGGCTTCCTCGGCTGGGCGGCGCTGGCGCCGTTGGGCAGCGCGATCCTGGCGCCCGGGGTGATCGTGGTCGAATCGCACCGCAAGGCGATCCAGCATCTCGAAGGCGGCATCGTGCGCGAGATCCACGTCACCGAGGGCCAGCGCGTCGCCGCCGGCCAGCTCCTGATCGCGCTGGACGACGCCCAGGCGCGCTCGACGCTCGACATGCTGCGCGGCGAGGCCGACGCGCTGGCGGCGCAGGAGGCGCGCCTGATCGCCGAGCGCGACGGCAGAAGCGAAGTGACCTTCCCCGCCGACCTGATCGACCGCGCCAGCGATCCGCATGTCGCCGACGCGATGCAGGGCGAGCTCAACACCTTCAACACGCGGCGCCAGACGGTCGCCAAGCAGATCGACATCCTGACCCAGCGCAACACCCAGAACGACCGCATCGTCGGCGGCCTGCGCTACGAGGCGACCTCGATCAACCGGCAGATCGAGCTGATCGACCAGGAAACCGCGAGCGTGCAGCAGCTCTACGCCAAGGGCCTCTCCACCCTGCCCCGCCTGCTGGCGCTGCAGCGCCAGGCGGCCGATCTCGGCGGCCAGCGCGGCCAGATCGCCGAGAAGATCGCGCAGGTGCAGCTCAGCTCCGGCGAGAACCAGCTCCAGATCGTCAATCTCAAGAACCAGCAGCTCAGCGACGTGGTCAAGGATTTGCGCGACGTGCAGACCAAGCGCTTCGACCTGCTCGACCGCCTCAAGGGCGCGCATGACGTGATGACGCGCCTCAAGGTCACCGCGCCGGTTTCGGGCAAGGTCGTCGAACTCGCGGTCCACACCAGGGGCGCCGTGATCAAGCCGGGCGAGACCGTGATGGAGATCGTGCCGCAGAACGACGCGCTGGAGGTCGAGGCGCATGTGCGGCCCGAGGACGCCGACGGCATCTATGCCGGCATGTCGGCGCGGGTGAATCTCTCGGCCTTCCAGCAGCGCCGCCTGCCGGTGATCTCGGGCCTGGTGACCAACATCTCGGCCGACCGCATCACCGACCAGCGCACCGGCCAGGCCTATTTCAACGTCCAGCTCACCGTCGACCGCACGCCGCTGAAGGAATATCCCGACGCGCGCCTGATCCCCGGCATGCCGGTCGAGGTCGCGATCGACACCGGCACGCGCACCGCGCTCGACTATTTCGTCGAGCCGATCACCGACGTGTTCCGCCGCGGCATGCGGGAGAAATAGCCAAACGGCCGCTATCGACTCCGCGCCATCGAAAAGCACCCGACATGCGTCGTCGACCCCAAATTGGGTGCTGTCCAAAGCCTCCGAACTGTGCGAGCGTCGATTCCAAGCGAGGGGCCTCGCTTCGCATTGGGGGGATTCGTGGCAAAGTCGCGGGTTTTGCGGCTGCTTCTTTTAGCGGCCGCCCTACTGCTTTTGCTCCTGCTGATTGCGTTCGGCATCTGCCACTTCTACGCCGTCTGGCGCGAACGGCCGGTTGAAGCCCTGACGCCGGCTTCGCTCAACAGCAGCTGGGTTCTCGGGTTGAACGATGCCGTGGTGACGGGCTTTTCCGGAACGGCGGTCCGCACGGTCGAGTTCGCGCCGCCGCCGAAAGGCGAGGCGGCCGTCCGGCAGACCTTCATCGACACGAACGGGCCGGCGGCACGCATCCTCGACATGCGCACGCCGCGCGCGGTGTGGAACGGCCAGTTCTGGACGCCGCCGCAAGCGCGCGCCGTGACGGCGCGCGAGGTCGGGCAAGTCTTCGGCATCGCCATCGACGACCGGGCCCATCCGGACGTCTATCTCGCAGCGACGTCGGTCTACGGCCTCAATCTCGTCGCGGCGCCGCCGCGCGACGACGACGATGACGACGACAAGAAGAAAGACGAGGACGATGACGACCGCCTGCCGCAGCGGCTGCGCAGCGGCGGTCCGACGGCGCAATGGATGGAGGGCCAATTCGGTCCCGGCGGCGGTCCCACCAGCATCTGGAAGATCGACGGCCGCAGCGGCGCAATCTCGCTGTTCGCGACCATCACGTTGAACGGCGTCGCCGGCGGGCCGGCGGCGCTCGGCAACCTCGCCTACGATTCCGAGCACCATCAGCTTTTCGTATCCGACCTCTCCACCGGCATGATCCACCGGCTCGACCTTGCGGGCCGCGATCTCGGCCATTTCGACCATGGCGTCGACGGCCGGCGCGCGGCCGCGCTCGACGCCGTGGCTTTCGATTCCGCGACACCGGCGCGTATCGCCGATCCGCGTTTCAACCCCGAGAATCCCGCGACCTGGGGCTTCGCGCCGGCGCCGCGCCGCGTCTGGGGCCTGGCGGTGCATGGCCACCGGCTCTATTACGCGGTCGCGGACGGCCATATCTGGTCGGTCGGCCTGAAGGACGACGGCGACTTCGCCGGCGATCCGCGCAAGGAGATCGACCTGCCGGCCGGCGCGGCACCGGTCTCCGACATCGTGTTCTCGCATGACGGCGCGATGATCGCGGCGCAGCGCACCGTGATCGGAACGCATTTCGACTATCGCGCGCTGGCGCCATCGGGCGCGAGCCATGTCTGGCGCTTCTGGCCGGAGCGGCCGGACGATCCCAATACGCCGAGCAGCTGGTACCAGCAGCCGGAGGAATACGCCGTCGGCTTCGCCGGCAACAATCGCGGCGGCAGCGGCGGCGTCGATCTCGGCTACGGCTACAAGAGCGACGGCACGCTCGACCTCGACGGCTGCGAAGACGCGATCTTCTTCACCGGCCAGGCGTTGCGCGATTTCCGCCAGACGCCGGAGGGCTTCGTGCCGGGCGGACCGCTGAAGCTCGACGGCGTGCAGATCAGTCCGGCGCGGCCGGTGCGCGGCTTCAATACGCCGCCCGCGATCAGCTATTTCGTCAACTATTCGGGCCGGATGGACAGCACCGCGCACAACGGGACGCTGGGCGGCATTCGCGTCTACCGCCTCGACTGCGCCGATCTCGCCTGCCGGCCGCGGCATGACGGCGACGTCGCGGTCACCACCGGCCCGCCTTCGGCGCCCCCCGGGGGGCCGCCGCCGGGCAATCCCCCGCCAGGCAATCCGCCCCCGGGCGATCCACCGCCCGATCCCGGTTGCACCGGACCAGATTGCGGGACGCCCTGCATCGAGCCGGATTGCGGCACGCACTGCACCGGGCCCGATTGCACCGAGCCGAAGATCTGCATGGAGATCAAAGGCCAGGCGGTATGCGATCCGGCGTCGGGCGGCTGGGTGTTCAAGCTCACGACCGCCGATCCGCTCGGCCTGGGCCTCGATACGATCAGCGCCTATTCGCACGCTTCCGGCGTCAGCGTCGCCAACGGGCCGCAGATATCGCTGGTGCCGCCGCCGGGCGTCATCCGGCTGAATGGCGCGTTGCCGGGGCAGACGGTCGCCATCGACATCTGCGCCTTCAACAGCGCCGATCCGAACTACCAGAGCGGCAAGCCCTATGATTGCTGCCGCGAGACCCTGCATGTGCGCGTGCCCAGAGGCGTGTGCAAGCCGGGCGAGGTGCCGGAACGATGACAAACTGGCTGCGCTATCTTTTGATCGGCGGCGGCTCGGCCGCCGTCCTCGCCGTCGCGGGCTATTTCGGCGTGTCCTATCTGAACCGGACGCCGAGCCCGCCGCCGCCATCCGCCGCGACGACCACGGCAACCTCGCCGGACTTCACCAAGACGGCCTACAAGGTGGATTCGAGCGGCAATCTGGTTCTCGACTCCAACGGCGACCCGGTTCCCTTCACCGGGCCGGTGCATCCGGGCGACCAGATCGAATACGTGCTGACCTACAAGCCGCCGGCAATCGGTTCGAGCGGCCCGGTCACGATCACCGACACGCTGAGCCCCAACCAGACCTATGTCGATCCGTCCATCCAGGCGGCGGGCTGGACCTATCCGACGCCGGGCTATGCCGGCAACACCGAGACCTACACCAGGGCCGGGTCGGGGGCGCCGACGGGCTTCGTGCTGACCGTTCCGGCGATCACCGGATTGACGGGGACGCAGGACAACGGCGGCGACGGCTTCGAGCCGATTCCGGTCCTTACCTCCGCCGGCGTGAAGGTGTTCGTCGTCAATCACCACCAACCGTACTCGCCCAAGAGCGAGACGCCGCGGGTCATGTGCTGGTTCGGCGCCAGCCTTACGCCTTGTTTGCCGTCCTATCCGAAAAACAGCAGCCCCGGCACCGACCGGCGCGCCACGCCGGACTTTCCGCACGCCGTCATCTACCAGAAGAAGATCTATTTTCCCGCCGGACGCTATGACGACGTCGCCTACGGCACGATCGAATTCGGCCTGGGCTGCTGGGATGCCGAAGCCGACGCGGCCTGCCCGTTCGTGCCCCTGCCCGGCGCGCCGACCCTGACCATCGGCGGCAGCGCCAATGCGAACAGCCTCTTTCTCGGAACCAATCTCGACGACTATCTCGCGGGCCTCAGGGCCGATCCGCTCAACCCGACGCATGCCTACATCTACGCGATGGGCAAGATCTATTGCGTCGATCTGGCGGCGACCGGCATGCCGGCCTGCACCGGCTTCACCGCGCCGACGATCACGCCCACGGCTACCGCCCATGCGCGCGGCACCGACATGTTCGCGGACGAGAACGGCACGCGCCTGTTCTTTTCCAACTCCGTCGCCGGCCAAGGGACCGTGCGCTGCTTCAATTTCTCGGACGGCGCGACCTGTACCGGTTGGCCGGCGGCCGGCGTGACCGGTGGCGCGACCAACGCGACCGTTCTTGGACCGGGCCTGGACACCAGCGGTAATATGAAGGCGATCTGCTTCAGCCAGAATTTCGGCACGGCGCCGAATTTCAAGTGCTTCGACACCTTGACGAGCGCCGTCGTTACCGGCCCCGCCGGCCCCTCCTGGCCGACGGGCTTTCTCGCCTCGGCAGCGATCATCGCCCCCTACCACCTTCCCGGCACGAAAAGGGTTTACTTTCCGGGCTACAGCTCAGGTTCCAGGTGCTACGACTTCGGAAACAACCTCGGCTGCCCCGGATACGCGCCGTATTGGGTACCGTCCTTGCCGGTCAGGGATTACGGCTACGCCGTCGATCCGGTTTCGCCGGACTGCATCTACGGCTATGGCGACGGCAAAATCCTGGTGCGCTTCAAGCCGGACGGCACCCCGGCGACGCTCGAATGCACGCCCAAGACCTACGCCGCGACCTACAAACTCGACGACCAGTTCTGCGCCCACAAGCCGCACCGCGCGACCTGGACGACGCTCGACATCGCCAACCGGCCGAGCGCGCTGATCGGCGGCACCATAACCATCAAGGACAGCACCGGCACGGTGCTGCAGACCATCACGGTGACGGCGCTGAATTCCTACACCGTCAATCTTCCGGCCACGGGCACCAACGGCACGGTGACCGTCGAGTTCACGCCGAATTACGGCAGCAATCCGCCGCCGGAGGCGGACTATCAGCTCACGCTCAACTACACCGCCGATGTCGATCCGCAGATCTGCTACAAGACGACGGTCAAGGATTGCAGCGACGCGCTGAGCCAGGGACCCGTCACCAACAAGGCGGTCTACACCGACGCCGACGGCACCAAGGAAGCCGAGGTCAATCTCGGCAAGGTCGTGGGCGGCCATTGCGGGCCGCCGCCCTGCCTGCAGCTCACCGAGACGGTCGTGCTCAATCCCGACGGCACCGCGACGGTGACGATCACCGGATCGGGGCCCCCCGGCTTCAACAGCACGATCGTGAACGTTCACTCCAACACGCCGGGCGTGAGCGTGGCGCCGCCGACGCGCACCTTCCCGCCTGGGCCGTTCACCGCCGCCTGGACGCTGTCGGGCGTCACGCCGGGCCAAGCGGTCGACCTGCAGATCGACGCCGTCGATCCCGGCGCCGGCGCCAATGGCGGCGACAAATGCTGCTCGTCGACGGTCACGGTCGTCGTGCCGCCGCACGGCCACGACCACCAGACCGATATCGGCATCCAGAAGACCGGCGTGTCCGAAGGACAGGGGCCGGCCAATGGCACCGGCTACATCTACACCTTGTCGGTCACCAATTACGGCGTGCCGGTCCCCGGCCAGAACGCCGTCGTCGTGACCGATATCGTTCCCGCCGGCCTGAGCTTCGCGAATGCCTCCGGCACCGACTGGAGCTGCGCCGGCCCGTTCCCGATCGCCGCCGGCGGCACGCTGACCTGCACCTATATCGGCGCCGCGACGCTGGCGACGGGCCAGGTCCTGCCGCCGATCACGGTGGTGTCGACCAACGCGGTGCCGGGCACCCAGCTCCCCACGATCACCAACTGCGCCGATACCGACTTCGTGCCGGGGCACGGCGTCATGGACACCAACCTGTCGAACAACAGGAGCTGCATCACCAACACCCAGCCGCCGCCCGGCGTCAACGTGAAGGTGACCAAGACGGTGACGATCGACGGCGAGATCACGACGACGCCCGGCGTGGCGTTCCCCATCACCGCGACCTGCATCGAGCCGGACGGCACGTCGGCCGATCTCAGCTATACCGCGTCGTCGGGTTCGGGCTTCAGCACGGCGGTGCATACGCTGCCGCCCGGCACGCGCTGCACGGTGAACGAGCCCACGCCGCCCCTGCCGCCGGGCCACGCCCAGTGTCATTGGACGACCAGCTACACCTTCAACGGCACGCCGGTGACCTCGTTCCCGGTGACCGTCAGCACCGCGACCCTGCCGTCCAACGTCTTCGGCGTGGCGAACGCGCTCATTTGCCGGACGACGCCGCCGCTGCACTGCGATCCGAAGACGGCCAAGGCCGCGGGCGGCGCCTGCATCTGCCTCTATCCGGGCATGCGCCGCACGCCGGGCGACGAGACCCAGTGCCTGTGCCGCCAGGGCACGACGCTGCGGCCGGGACGCGGCTGCGTCAGCCAGGAAGAGATGTGCACGGATCCCGACGAGCACTGGAACGGCCGCCGCTGCGTGACCTGCCCCGGAGAGACGGAGTGGAACGGCCGCACCAACCGCTGCGTCGCGCCGCCGCTGCAATGCCACGATCCCCTGGTGCCCAACGCCGCCGGAACCGCTTGCGTCTGCCCGCAGGGCAAGACGCTCAAGCGCGGCAAGTGCGAAGGCGAGGACGACGATTCGGTGTTGGACCGGCTGTTCCACCGCGGCGGGCGCGACGATCGCGACAAGAAGGACGACGACGACAAGGGCGGCTTCCACTTCGGCATCGGCGTCGGCGGCGGCCAGCATCACGGCGACACCCACCCGGGTCACTAACGACGAAGTCGCGCGGCGGCACCGGCTGAATTGTTCCAACTCGTTGATTTATTGGTCGGAGCGGCGGGATTTGAACCCACGACCCCCAGTCCCCCAGACTGGTGCGCTAACCAGGCTGCGCCACGCTCCGTATCCAATATTTCCCGCGAAATCGCCGATTTTGGCAGCCGGTTCGCGAAGGGCGCGGACTATAGTCGCGCCCCCGGCAAACGCAACTCGGCGCTTTTGCACCGGCGCACGCCCACAGCCGGGCTTCGCGGCGGGGCAAGCGGCCGAACCGGCCCAGTGCCCCCACGCCCTTGCGCGCCCCCCCGCCGGATTGGACAATCTTACCGCACTTTCCAGCGAGCGGACCAATAGCATGGACCTGAACCCGGTGGCGGTGTTCGTCAAGGTTGCCCAGACCGGCAGCTTCAGCGAAGCGGCGCGCCAGTTGGCGATGCCGAATTCGACGGTGAGCGCGCAGCTCTCACGCCTCGAACGACAGCTCGGCGTGACCCTCCTGCAGCGAACGACGCGCAAGCTGCGCTTGACCGAGGCCGGGCAAGACTATTTCCGGACGGTCTCGGTCGGCGTGGAGGCGATCCTGGATGCGGGCGCCCAGGTCTCCGCCGGGCGGCACGAGCCGCAGGGAACGCTTCGCATTACCGCTGCGATCGACATGGACGAAGCGATGGTCAAGCTGCTGTCCGACTTTCGCAGGCGATACCCCAAGGTGGCGCTCGAGATGCATTTTTCGCAGGACGTCGCCGACATGTTCGCGAACAACATCGATGTCGCCATCCGGGCCGGTTCGCTCAAGGATTCCGGCCTGGTCGCGCGGAAGGTGGGGACAGGGACATGGGTTCCCGTCGCGAGCCCGAAATATCTTCGCGCGCTGGGCCGCCCCGCGCATCCCGACGAGCTGCGCGAACATACCCTGATCCAGTTCGAGCGGAAGGGACGCGAACAATGGCTCCTGCGGCGCGGCGGCAGCGTCGCGACCGTTCCGCTGTCGCGGCAGATCATCACCAATCACACCGAGGCGGTGCGCGCCTTCGCCCTTCGCGGCGAAGGGATCGCGCTGCTCCCGACCTATTTTTGCCGCAGCGAATTCAAGGAGGGAAAGCTCGTGCGCATCCTTCCGGAATGGGCGGGCGAAACCGATCCGGTCAACCTGGTCTATCCGGCACAGCGCTTCGTCGCCGCCAAGATCCGCGCCTTCGTGGATTTCGCGGCCAAGGCGCTCGCCGAAGTTTTCGCGGACACGGCATAGGACCTGTGGGCGGCCACTTCCCATCCCAGTGAAAAATGTTTCCATATTATGCCGCCTAATGCGCGATGCGCACGCCCCTACATGACAGTGGCAGCGATGGAGCCGCCCAAATGGTTTGGGAACGCATCGGACTGCCCATCATGGGAGCATTCAATGAAACGATTTGCCGGCAAGGTTGTCCTTATCTCCGGAACAGGCGGCGGCCAGGGCCGTGTTGCCGCGCACGCTTTCGCGCGGGAGGGCGCGAGCGTGATCGGCTGCGACGTCAACATCGAGCGGTCGCGCGCGACCACGAAGGAAGTGGTCGCCGCCGGAGGCGACATGATCTCGCTGGAGCCGCTCGATCTCGCCGACCCCTCGCATGCGGAACGCTGGGTGGCGGCGGCGCTCGAGCGCTGGGGGCACATCGACGCCCTCTACAACAACGCCGCGGGCATCGCGCTCGCGCCGTTCGAGACCGCGACGATCGATCATTGGAACTATACGCTGCGCAACGAACTCACCCTGGGCTATGTCGCCGCCCGGGCGGTCTGGCCTCATTTCGTCCGCCAGAAGCACGGAGTCATCGTCAGCGTCGCGTCGGTCGCCGGCCATATCGAGCTTGCCGGCCTGCCGTTCGTCGCACACGGGGTCGCCAATGCCGGCGTTCAAGCGATGGCGAGAATGCTCGCCTCCGAAGGCGCGCCGTACGGCATTCGCTCCGTCAGCATCAGCCCCGGGATCGTCGCGAACCCCAACTCGCCGGGACCTTACGGCAATCCGTCATCGCCCGAGATGACGGCGCTTTGGGGCCCCGCCCCGCTCGGGCGGCCGGCGAAGATGGAAGAGGTCGTCAATACCGCCCTGTTCCTCGCCTCGGACGACGCATCGTACATTACGGGCGAGGACATCCTGGTCGATGGCGGGATGTCCAAGGTCCTTTGGCGGCGAGCCTCGTAATCGATCGGCGGCGGGGAACGGGCGCCGACGATGGCCCGTTCCTGCCCGCCCTCGGCCGGCCCCGGCAGGCAGCGCCGGATCGATTTTCCATCCGGTTGAAAAATGTTTCCACGCCGCCGTGCCTAATGCCTGCGGCATGGACGCCTACATGACTTGGGCGATGGCGCCGCCCGAATGGTTCGGCGAGCCCGTCGGCACCCCGGGGAGGTCCCGGAAACAGGAGTTTCGATCATGTCTACGCATACGGGCAGAGTTGCCGTCGTCACCGGTGCCGGAAGAGGCATCGGGCAGGAAACCGCCATTCAACTGGCGCGGCGCGGGGCGCAGGTCGCGCTGGTCGACCTCGGCGATGTCGAGGAGACCGCGGCGCGGATTTCCGAAGCGCGGGGCGAGGCGCTCCCGCTCAAGGCCGATGTGAGCAGCCCGGAAGACTGGACGCGGGTGCGCGACGCGGTCGAGGCGAAATTCGGGCGGGCCGACATCCTCGTCAACAATGCCGGGATCTACCCCTTCCAGAAATTCGACGACCTCGATTACGCCCAGTGGAGCAAGGTCCTGCGGATCAACCTGGACAGCCAGTTCCTCGGCGCCAAGGCCTTCGTGCCGCTGATGAAGCGCAACGGCTGGGGCCGCATCGTCAACATCGCGTCGAATTCGATTGCCGCCAATATCGCCGGCCTCACCCACTATATGGCGAGCAAGATGGGCGCGATCGGCTTTACCAGAGGCCTCGCCAACGATCTGGGCGATTCCAACATCACCGTGAACGCCGTCGCGCCGGCGCTCACCCGGACGCCGGGAACGAGCAACCGCGACGCCGAGGAGTTCAAGCAAGCCGTCGCCCTGCAGTCGATCAAGCGGGTGGCCGAGCCTTCGGACATCGTCGGACCGATCCTGTTCCTGACCAGCGCCGACGCGCAATTCGTGACCGGTCAGTTGCTGGTGGTCGACGGCGGCATGTTCAAGGTCACCTGAGCATCGCGCGGCGCCGCCGGCCCGGCAGACGGGTCAGCGGGCGCGCAGCCGGGCCTTCATCTGCTGCAACTCGGCGAGCAGGATTTCGAGCTTCACGCGCTCTTCCTCGGCGAGCTGCGCGGCGGGCGTGCTCGCGGCCACGGGCGCCAGTTCCGGTTCGCGCTCGGTCGCGCGCTCCAGGGCGATGACGTTCGAACGCGGCGGCGCCACGACGACGAATGGCGCCGCTTCGACGCGCCCGAGCTCGGCGACATGGCGATAGCCCTTGTCGCGCAGAATCTTCTGCACGCCCTTGATGGTGAAGCCTTCGCCGTAGAGCAGCGTGCGGATGCCGCGCAGCAGATCGACGTCCTCGGGGCGATAGTAGCGGCGGCCGCCGGCGCGCTTGACCGGCTTGATCTGGGCGAAGCGGCCCTCCCAGAAGCGCAGCACATGCTGCGGCACGTCGAGTTCGACCGCGACCTCGGAGATGGTGCGGAAGGCTTCGGGAGATTTGACGCGGACGGCGGCGGAACCCAGCACGCCTCAATCCTTCTTGTTCGGGTCGGGCGTCTGCCCGTTGATCACGGCTTTGAGGACATGGCTGGGCCGGAACACCAGCACGCGGCGCGGCGCGATCGGCACTTCGTCGCCGGTCTTGGGGTTGCGCCCCATGCGCTGGCTCTTCTGCCGCACCGCGAAGGTGCCGAAGGAGGAGAGCTTCACGGTCTCGCCGCGCGCCAGCGCCGAACACACCTCTTCCAGCAGGTCCTCGACCATCTGGGCCGACTCGTTGCGCGACAGACCGACCGCCTGGAACACCGACTCGGTGAGGTCGGCGCGGGTCAGCGTGTTGGTGGTCATGGGCGACTCCCTTATGCCTAACGAAAGGTAGGCTCGGGCGAATTACCCGTCAACGTCAACGGGATAGGCGGCGGACTTGATGCACCGCATTCACCAGCGGATGAGGCTGGCGCCCCAGGTGAAGCCGCCGCCCATCGCTTCGAGGAGGACGAGCTGGCCCTTCTGGATGCGGCCGTCCGCGACCGCCGTCGCCAGCGCCAGCGGCACCGAGGCCGCCGAGGTGTTGCCGTGCTGCGCCACGGTGCTCACGACCTTGGCGGGATCGATGTGGAGCTTGCGGGCGGTGCCGTCCAGGATGCGCTGGTTGGCCTGGTGCGGCACGAACCAGTCGATGTCGGAGACCTTGAGCCCCGCCGCCTCGATCGCGGCGACGATGGAGGCGGAGATATTGGTCACGGCGTGGCGGAAGACTTCCTTGCCCTCCATCCGCAGATGGCCCGTGGTCTGGGTCGAGGACGGCCCGCCATCGACATAGAGAAGATGGCCGAGGCGGCCGTCGGAATAGATCTTGGTATCGAGGACGCCGCGGTCGGCGGTGGTGCCCTCGCCTTCCGCCGCCTGCAGCACGACGGCGCCGGCGCCGTCGCCGAACAGGACGCAGGTGGTGCGGTCGTCCCAGTCCATCAGCCGGCTCATCGTCTCGGCGCCGACCAGCAGAACCGTCCGGGCCATGCCGGTCTTGATGAAGCTGTCGGCCACCGCCATGCCGTAGACGAAGCCCGAGCACACCGCCTGGACGTCGAAGGCGGCGCCGCGGTTCATGCCGAGGCGCGCCTGCAGGGCGGGTGGCGGTGGCGGGAAAGGTCTGGTCCGGCGTGGTGGTGGCGCAGACCACGAGGTCGAGCTCGCCGGCGTCGATCCCGGATGCGAGCAGCGCCTGACGCGAGGCCTGGAGCGCGAGGTCGGAGGTCTTCTCGCCGTCGCGCGCGATATGCGCTGGCGGATGCCGGTGCGGTCGCGAATCCATTCGTCCGAAGTGTCGACGCGCTTGGCGAGTTCGGCGTTGGTGGAGCACGGTCTCGGGCAGATACGCCCCGCAACCGAGAATCTGGGACCGGATCACGAGGCGGCGGCCTCCGGTACTTCGAGCTGGATGCCACGGCGGTCGGCGATGATGCGTGCGATGACGCCGGCCCGCACCATGTCGATCGCCATGTCGAGGGCGCCGGCGAAGCCGAGCGCGTCGGTGCCGCCATGGCTCTTCACCACGACACCGTCGAGTCCGAGGAAGATGCCGCCGCTGGAGGCGCGCGGATCGAGCTTGCGCTTGAGGACGTTGAGCGCGCCGGCGGCGAGGAAGCCGCCGAGACGGCCGAAGAACGAATGGCGGAGCGCGACGCGCAGAAAATGCGTCACAAGCCGGGCGGTGCCCTCGGCGGTCTTGAGCGCGACATTGCCGGTGAAGCCGTCGGTGACGACGACGTCGACGGTGCCTTCGGCGATGTCGTCGCCTTCGACGAAGCCGGCGAATTCGATGGGCAGCGAGGAATTGTTGCGCAGGATATGGGCGGCGCCCTTGACCGCGTCATGGCCCTTCATGTCCTCGGTGCCGACATTGAGGATGCCGACGGTCGGACGCTCGAGGCCGAGGATGGCGCGGGCGAAGGCCTCGCCCATCACCGCGAAATCGACGAGCTGACCGGCGCTGACCGTGATATTGGCGCCGACGTCGAGCACCACGCTCTGGCCGCGCTTGGTCGGCCACAGGGCGGCGATCGCGGGGCGCGAGATGCCTTCGAGGGTGCCGAGCTGGAACATCGCCATCGCCATCAGCGCCCCGGTGTTGCCGGCGCTGACCGCGACCTCGGCCTCCTTGGTCTTCACCGAGTCGATGGCGTGCCACATCGAGGTGTTGCGGCCGCGGCGCAGCGCCAGGCTCGGCTTTTCCTCCATGCGCACGCGCTCGGCGGCGTGGCGGATGACGACGCGCTCGGCGAGCTTGCCGCGCTTGTCGAGCAGCGGCTTCAGTTCGGCTTCGTCGCCGTGCAGGATGAACTTGACGCCGGGATGGCGCAGCACCGAGCGCGCCAGCGCGGCCACGACCACGCCGGGGCCGGCATCGCCGCCCATGGCATCGACCGAAACCGTCAATTCGCGGGCCACGCCTGCCTCGCTATTCTAAAGTCCGCCGGCCAGCGAAGCTCGCAATCAGGCCTGGGTCTTCGCGACTTCGCGGCCGTCGTAATGGCCGCAGGCGCCGCACACATGGTGCGGGCGCTTCTGCTCGCCGCAATTCTTGCACTCATTGTGCGCGGGCGTCGCCAGGCTGTGGTGCGACCGGCGCATGTTGCGCCTGGACGGCGAGGTTTTTCTTTTGGGCACCGCCATTGCGGGTCACTCCATTGTTGCACCGCAAACCACTGGCGGGCGGCAAAACGAGCGGCGTGGGTAGCAGGAAAGCCCACAGAGTTTCAAGCCGCATTTCTGCCGGGGCGCCCGGACGTCAGGGGCGCTTTTTCAGGTTCTTGAGGACCGCGAAGGGGCTTTCGCCGGGTTCCGGGCGGCCGCCGGGCTCGGCCGGAGCGGCAAATTCCACACCCGGCGCGCGGGGATAGGGGTCGATCGCCAGGACGAGCTCCTCCAGGAGGGGCGCCGCCAGGTCGTAGTCCAGGCTGTCGATCTCCTCCGGCAGGTCGTCCTCGCCGGCCCGCTCGCCGAGCACGATCTCCGGCTCACCGCGGTGGCGGGTGTGGGCGGCCAGGTGCAATTCGCGGTGGATGGGACGCTCGATCCGGGTGCGGACAGGCTCCAGCGTCACCACACACTCCTGGACGATGTCGGCAACCAGCACGGCGTCGTAGGAGAAATTGTTCGCCGACTGCTTGCGCAGGCTCACCGTCGCGCCGAAGGCCTCGACCCCCTGGATGTCGGCCCAGCGGGCGATCCGCGCCCGCTCCTCGCCGTCGGCGGCGAGGCGCAGCTCGGCGCCGGCGCGGCCGAGGCCGCCGAGGTCGTAGCGCTTCTGGAAAGGGATCGTCGTCATCGTCAATCCCATGCCACCGGCACCGGAGGGAAATCAATGTCGCCGGCCGCAAGATCGCCGTGCTCGAGCCGCTCCCGCGCCGCGCGGGCATAGCGCGCCAGCGCCCGCGCCGCGGCCTCGTGGCCCGGCTCGCCGCGATAGACGTTGCGCAGGACGGCGTCGGTAAAGGCGGCCTCGTCCGCCGCCTGTTCATAGGCCAGGACACGGCCGTTCAGGGCGCTGCCCAGCTTCTTCATGCGCGGGCCCATGCCCATGTCGCCGGTGCCGAGCTCGCGCAGGGCGGTGTCGAAGGCGGCGAACAGCGCGTCGATCAGGCTTTCGGCGAGGTCGTTCCGCCCGGCCGCCTTCAGCCGGCTCAGCACCATCCAGGCGTGCAGCGCCACCAGGTCGAAGCGCCCGTCGACGGTGTCGGCGACGCCACAGGCCAGGAAAAAGGCGGGCTGGCGCGCCTGGGCGTTCAGGGCGGCGTGCAGGGCGGCGGTAACCTTGGCTTTGCCGCTGTTGCGGCGCAGGGCATTCAGCATGACGGAACTCTCATCTCGCGGCGGTCTTGCCAGCGCGCCTGCCGAAGGCTAGCACGTCGGTGTGGGGCGGGATTTATCCGGTTTAGGGACCTTGTGCATGCGAAAAACGGTTCTGGTCCTTATCGCCGCGGCGGCCCTTAGCGCCTGCACCCCGGTGATCAACAACCGCGGCTATCTGCCCGATCCCGACGCCGAAAAGAAGATCACCGTCGGCAAGGACACCAAGACGTCTATCCAGCAGGCGCTGGGCTATCCCTCGACCCAGGCGACCTTCGTCGCCGCCGGCGACGCCTGGTACTACATCACGAGCCTCGAGAAGCAGATCGCGTTCTTCGCGCCCTCGACCCAGAGCCGCGCCATCCTGGCGGTCTATTTCGACAAGGACGGCAAGGTCACCGACCTCAAGCACTATTCGCTGCGCGACGGCCATATCGTCGCCTTCGAGTCGCGCCAGACCCCGACCAAGGGCCGCGAGATGACCTTCCTGCAGCAGCTCTTCAATGCGACCCCGGGCGTGCCGCTGGGCAACAACAACCAGAACCAGAACCCCGGCGGCGGCAACGGCCCGCCCGGCGGCAGCGGCGGACCCGGCCGTAAAGAAAAGACCCTCCCTCATGGGGAGGGTCGATTTCCGTCAGAACGCGTGCGCCAGCACCGCGAGCAGCAGCAGCGCCACGATGTTGGTGATCTTGATCATCGGGTTGACGGCCGGACCGCGGTGTCCTTGTAGGGATCGCCGACCGTGTCGCCGGTCACCGCGGCCCTTGTGGGCGTCCGAGCCCTTGCCGCCGTAATGGCCGTCCTCGATGTACTTCTTGGCGTTGTCCCAGGCGCCGCCGCCCGAGGTCATCGAGATGGCGACGAACAGGCCGGTCACGATCACGCCCATGAGCATGGCGCCGAGCGCGTTGAACGCCTCGGTCTTGCCCGCGATCCAGTCCACCAGGACGAACAGGACGATGGGCGAGAACACCGGCAGCATCGACGGGATGATCATCTCGCGGATCGCCGCCTTGGTGAGGAGGGTCGACGGCGCGGGCATAGTTCGGCTTCTGGGTGCCGGCCATGATGCCCGGCATCTCGCGGAACTGCTTGCGCACTTCCTCGACCACCGCGCCGGCCGCGCGCCCCACCGCGGTCATCGCCATGCCGCCGAAGAGGTAGGGCAGAAGGCCGCCGATGAAGAGGCCGACCCACGACCCATGGATTGGCCAGGCTGAAGGTCGGCTGCTCGAGCCGGCGAAGAAGCCGGAGCCTTGGGGCCGCGAAGTACTTCAGGTCCTGGGTGTAGGCCGCGAACAGCACCAGGGGCGCCCAAGCCCGCCGAACCGATGGCATAGCCCTTGGTCACCGCCTTGGTGGTGTTGCCGACGGCGTCGAGCGCGTCCGTCGTCTTGCGCACGTCGCCCTCGAGGCCCGCCATTTCGGCGATGCCGCCGGCGTTGTCGGTGACGGGGCCAAACGCATCGAGCGCCACGATCATGCCGGCGAGCGACAGCATGGTCGACACCGCGATGGCGATGCCGAACAGGCCGGCGAGCAGGTAGGTCGCGACGATGCCGACGCAGATCACCAGCGCCGGCAGCGCGGTGGACTCCATCGAGATCGCGAGGCCCTGGATGACGTTGGTGCCGTGACCGGTGACCGACGAGGCGGCGATCACCTTGACCGGGCGGTAGTTGGTGCCGGTGTAGTACTCGGTGATCACGATCAGCGCGCCGGTGACGGCGAGGCCGACCACGCCGCACCAGAACAGCGTCATGCCGGTGAAGGTGATGGCGCCGGCGTCGTCGCCGATGGTGATCGGCGTGTCGAGGCCGATCAGCCAGCTGGTGAGCGGCCACAGGCCGATCAGCGACAGGGACGACGGTGGCGATCACGCCCTTGTAGAGCGCGCCCATGATGTTCTTGGAGGCGCCGAGGCGGACGAAGAAGGTGCCGACGATCGAGGTCACGATGCTCATGCCCGCGATGGCGAGGGGATAGAGCATCAGCGCCGATTTGAGCTCGCCGGTGAAATAGATCGAGGCCAGCACCATGGTGGCGACGGTGGTCACCGCGAAGGTCTCGAACAGGTCGGCCGCCATGCCGGCGCAGTCGCCGACATTGTCGCCCACGTTGTCGGCGATGGTGGCCGGGTTGCGCGGGTCGTCCTCGGGGATGCCGGCTTCGACCTTGCCGACCATGTCGCCGCCGACGTCGGCGCCCTTGGTGAAGATGCCGCCGCCGAGACGGGCGAAGATCGAGATCAGCGAGGCGCCCGAAGCCGAGGGCCGACCAGGCTGTCGACCACGATGCGGCTCTGTTCGGGGACCGCGATGTCGAGGCCGAGGCCGGCGTGAGGACGGCATAGTAGCCGGCGACCGCGAGGACGCCGAGGCCGACCACCAGCATGCCGGTGACGGCGCCGGAGCGGAACGCGACCGAGAGGCCTGGGCGAGACCCTGGCGCGAGGCTTCGGCGGTGCGGACATTGGCGCGCACCGAGACGTACATGCCGACATAGCCGGCGAGGCCGGACAGCGCGGCGCCGATCAGGAAGCCGACGCCGACCTGCCAGCCGAGGAACAGGAGCGCGAGAACGAAGATCACCGCGCCGACCATGGCGATGGTGGTGTACTGGCGGTTCAGATAGGCGCCGGCGCCTTCCTGAATCGCCAGGGCGATTTCCTGCATGCGCGCATTGCCGGCGCTGAGGCTGAGCACGGAGCGGATGGTCCAGCCGCCGTAGAGCAGCGCCAGAACACCCCGCCGCGAGGACGAGCAGTAGGACGTTATCCATGGAAGATCCCTCTGATCTTGTTGGGTTCTCGGACGGCGCGAAGAAACCGCCCATCCCCATGGCCGCGGAACCGCTTCAAGGGCGCGGGAGGTATGCCAAAAGCGCCGCGCGGAGGCAACAATCCAGAAATGTCGCAGGGGCGGGGGAGTTAATGCTCGGCGTGTTCGCCATGCGCGGGCGGGCCGGCGTCGCGGCGGCCGGGGCTTCGTCCGGGGCGCGCGCCGCCATCGCCTCGCCGGGGCGGATCGGGGATATCGCGATCTGCAGAAGCTGGACGTTGACGATCTTGGCGGCGCCGATGACCCGCCTCGCGTCGGCCAGGAGGCGGGCGGCCAGGGCCGGCTTGTCGACCGTTTTGGGGTCGGCGGCAGGAGCGACGGAGCGGGCGTTGACGTCGCGCACGAAGGCATCCTGGACGAAGGCGACCCGCTCGCGCACCTCCAGCGCCGCTTCTGGTTCGCGGTCACGACCTTCAGGGAGATATAGGCGTAGCCGTAGAGGCGGCCGTCGACGCTGAGCGGCGCGATCAGGAACGGCATCTCGACATTGGTGCCCGGCGCGCCGGGCTTCTCGGACGCCAGGGCGGGCGCCGCGGCGGCGAGAAGGACGAGAAGGGCAAGGAAGCGGCGCATGGGGGCGAGCGTCGCAAAACGAAGCTAATAGACCGTTACTTCTTAAAAGTGCGTCCACCCCGGCTTCGCCACCTTCATCGGCTTGCCGTCCGGGGCCGAGCAGCGCGACGCCCCTGCCCTTCATCGCCCCAGCCGATCTGCGTCACCGGCACGCCGCCGCCTTGGCCGTGGCGAACACCTTGGCGCGGCGGGCGAGCGGGGCGGTGAAGGCGATCTCGTAGTCGTTCGCCGGCGGTCGCGGCGGCCAGGACCGCGCCGCCCGTCTTGCGGAACGCGGCCGACAGCGGGGAGGCGCGCCGCGTCGATCACGATATGCAGCTTCGAGGCGTCGGCGAGGTGGCCGAGGTCGGCGATGAGGCCGTCCGACACGTCGAGCGCCGCGCTGGCGATGCCGCGCAGCGCCCGCCCTAGCGCGAGGCGCGGCTGCGGCACGCGGTAACGGTCGACGAGGAACGGGGCGCGCTTCTTGGCCTTCAGCGCCGCCAGGCCGCCGCCGCTGTCGCCGATGGTGCCGGAGACGAAGACCAGATTCGTCCAGCTTGGCGCCGCGGCGCAGGATCGCCCTGCCCTTCGGCACGCTGCGAACGCGGTGATCGAAATGGTCAGCGGACCCGGGGTGGACGAGAGGTCGCCGCCGAGCAGCGTGAGGCCGAATTCCTTCTGGTCTTTCGCGAGCCCGCTTGCGAAGGCGCGGAGCCATTTTTCGTTGGTGCTTTTCGGCAGGCAGAGCGTCAGCAGATAGCCGATGGGGTCGGCGCCTTTGGCGGCGAGATCGGAGAGGTTCACCCGCAGCGCCTTGCGCGCAACACTGTCCGGCGGATCGTTCGCGAAGAAGTCGACGCCGGCGATGATCGCGTCGGTGGTCAGGACGAGTTCGTGGCCGGCGCGAGGGCTGAGCAGGGCGACGTCGTCGGTGAGGCCGAGCGCGCCTTTCGAGGTTGCGAGCGGCGCGAAGAGGTCGGCGATGAGGGCGAATTCGCGGAGGGGCATGAAGGGACTCTATTCCACCCTCCCCTTGAGGGAGGGTAAAACACGAAACTAGAACTCCAACTCGTCCTCCGGAGGGGCTTCGCCGAATTCGGGGGCGCGCTTTCTGTGCGCCAGCTTGTCCAGCGCGGCGTTGACGAATTTTGGCTCTTCGCCGTTGAAGAAGGCGTGGGTCAGCTCGACATATTCGTCGATCACCGCCTTCGCGGGCACGTCCTTGCGGGCGATCAGCTCGAAGGCGGCGGCGCGCAGGATGGCGCGCAGGATCGAGTCGACGCGCTCCAGCCGCCAGTTCGCCGCCAGCACCTTGGCGATGGCGCGGGTCGATCTCGACCTGGTGGTGCGGCACGCCGGCACGATGGCGCGGAAGAAATCCTCGTCGGCGGCGCCGCCGCCGATCTCGGGCTCGCGGCCGAGGCGATGGTCGACGAATTCCCTGCGCCACGGTCTCGGCGTCCTCGCCCGCCAGCTCCATCTGGTAGATCGCCTGCACCGCGTTGAGCCGCGCCGCGCGGCGCGCGTCGTGCGGGCCGGGGCGCGGTCATCGGGTGGGCGCCGAAGCGGTTGCGGGCGTGGAGCAGCGCAAGGCAGGCGCGCGCGCGCGTCGCCGCCCTTGTCGCCGTCGTCGACCGCGGCGCGGATCAGCGCCTGGCGCTCGTTCTCGACGGTCAGGATGCCGTTGCCGATGGCAAGGCCGTGCGCAATGCCCAGATCCATCAGGCCGCGCGCCGATTCGCCGGCGACGATCTCGAAATGATAGGTCTCGCCGCGGATGACGCAGCCGAGCCCGATATAGCCGTCGAAGCTCTTGCCGCCATGCTCGCCGGCGCGCGCCCGCGATGGCGATGGCGGGCGGAATCTCGAGCGCGCCCGGCACGGCGAGGCGCTCGAAATGCGCCCCGCCCTTCTCCAGCGCCGCGGTGGCGCCGTCGAGCAGCATGTCGGAGAGGTGGGAATAGAACCGCGCCTCGACGATCAGGATGTTGGGCTTGTCGCTCATGCGCCGTCTTTCGTTGTGCCGCGGATCGCGTGGGTGCCGACGATGTTGAGGTCGTAGCCTTCGAGCGCGACGATCTTCTTCTCCGGCGTGTCGGTGAGCAGGATCATATCCTTGACCCCGAGGTCGAGCAGGATCTGCGCGCCGACGCCGTATTCCTTGACCCGGCGGCGGTCGATGTCCTCGTCGACCCGGCGGGTCACGACGTCGGAGACGAAGGTGGGACGGGTGGTGCGCAGCAGCACGACGACGCCGCGCCCCTCCTTGGCGATGATGCGCATGGCTTCGCCCATCACGTCGCGCTCCGACGCCTTCCAGTCGAGCATGTCGGTGAAGATGTTGACCGCGTGCATGCGCACCAGCACCGGCTCGGGCGTGGAGATGTCGCCCTTGATGAGCGCGATATGCTCGGCATATTCGAGCTCGTTGACGTAGACGACCATCTTCCAGGTGCCGCCGTTGTGGCTCTCGAACGGCACTTCGAGCTTTGCGCTTGACGAAATGGTCGTATTTGCGGCGATAGGCGATGAGGTCGGCGATGGTGCCGATCTTGAGGCCGTGGAACTGGGCGAAGGGCACGAGGTCGGGCAGCCGCGCCATGGTGCCGTCGTCGTTCATGATCTCGCAGATCACGCCGCCGGATTGAGGCCGGCGAGGCGCGCGATGTCGACCGCCGCCTCGGTGTGGCCGGCGCGCACCAATGCGCCGCCATGACGCGCCACCAGCGGGAAGACGTGGCCGGGCGAAGTGATGTCGCCGGGACCCTTGGTCGGATCGATCGCGACCGAGATGGTGTGGGCCCCGGTCATGCGCCGAGATGCCGGTCGAGATGCCTTCTTGGCCTCGATCGAGATCGTGAAGGCGGTTGGTTCGGCGTGCCGTTGACCGCCGTCATCATCGGGATGTTGAGCGCGTTGGCGCGCTCCTGGTGAGCGCGAGGCAGATCAGGCCGCGGCCGTACTTGGCCATGAAGTTGACCGCCGCCGGGGTGCACATCTGGGCCGGGATCACGAGGTCGCCCTCGTTCTCGCGGTCGTCGGCGGTCCATCAGATGGAACATGCGCCCGTTGCGCGGTCCTCGATGACGTCTTCGATCGCGGCGATGTAGTCGTGATAGACCCGGGACGTTCATTTGCCGACCAGCCTGGCGACATAGCGCGCCATCAGATCGACCTCGATCCCGGCTTCAGCTTGCCGAAGGTCGTGACCTTCTGGGTGTGCGGGATGATGTTGACGCCGAAGCGCGCGCCGTCGACCTCGTTGACGGTCAGCGAGACGCCGTCGAGCGCCACCGAGCCCTTGGAGGCGATGAACTTCGACAGCGCGACGGGACCTCGAAGGTGAAGCGCGTCGACTCGCCTTCCGGCACGACGACCTTGACGGTCCGCGACGCCGTCGACATGGCCGCTGACGATGTGGGCCGCCGAACTCGTCGCCGACCCGCATCGGCCGTTCGAGGTTGACCGGATCGCCGACCTTCCAGCTTCCCACGTCGTCTTGGACAGCGTCTCGCCCGAGGCGGTGAACGCGAACCAGGAGTCTTTCCCGGTGCCCTTGTCGACCACCGTCATGCAGATGCCGGAGCAGGCGATCGAGGCGCCCATCTCGACATGCGAGAGGTCGTAATTGGTCGAAATCACGACATGGGTGTCGCCGCGCTTCTCGAGATGGCGCACGCGTCCGACGTCGGTGACGATTCCGGTGAACATTGGGGGTCTCTTTTAGGCCCTGCGCGAATAGCTTTCCAGAACATCGGTGCCGATTTTCCGCCGCGACGTGCGGGTAAACTTCCCCGCGATGTCGCCCTTTAGTGCCGCGATGGCACCATGCCCCTTCTCTCCTAGGGTTATCGGCGCGGTGAAGATTTCCAGGGCGTCGGCGAAACCGTCCGCGAGGAACGCCCGGTGCACGGTGGCGCCGCCTTCCACCAGCAGGCGCGTCACGTTGCGCGCCGCCAGCGCGGTCAGCACGGCGCCAAGATCGGGGCGGCCCTGCGCGTCGGCGGCGACCGTGACGACCAAGACGCCGTGACGCTCCAGCGCGCCGTCGCCGGGCGCGGCGGTGAAGACGATGGTCGGAAGCGCGGCGGCGGTCCGCACCAGCTTGAGCGACGGATCGAGGCGCAGCCGGCTGTCCAGCACCACGCGCGTGGGCGAATAGCGCTCCAGTCCGGGGATGCGGCAATCGAGCATCGGATCGTCGGCCAGCGCGGTCTCGATGCCGATCAGAATCGCGTCGTTCTCGGCCCGCATCAGGTGGGCCGAAGCGGCGCGCCTCTTCGCCCGTGATCCAGGGACTTTCGCCCGGCGCGGTGGCGGTCCGGCCGTCGGCGCTTTGCGCGATCTTGAGCGTGACGAAGGGACGGTTCTCTTTCAGCCGCATCAGGAAGCCGGCATGGCTCTGCGCCGCCTCCTCTTCCAGCACGCCGGTCTTAACCGCGACGCCGGCGGCGCGCAGCCTGGCGAAGCCGGCGCCGGCGGTGCGGCGGCTCGGGGTCCCTGCATCGCCGCGACGACGCGCGCGACGCCGGCATCGACCAGGTCTCGCGAACAGGCCGGGGTCGTGGTCACGGGTGGGCGCAAGGCTCGGAGCGTGACATAGGCGGTGGCGCCGCGCGCCGCAGCGGCCGGCCTGCGCCAGCGCCTGGATTTCGGCATGGGGGCGGCCGCCGTCGGCGGTGCGGCCGCGGCCGACGACGATTCCGTCCGGCGAGACGATCACGCAGCCGACCGACGGATTGGGCGCGGTGCGTCCGAGCCCGCGCCGCCCCAGCGCCAGGGCATGGCGCATATGGCGCACATCGTCGCTCACGAAAGAACACCCCGAACAGCACCGCCGTCGCGTTGTAGGCGGCATGCGTCGCGAGGGAGGTGCGCAGCGAGCCGGTGCGGATCGCCCACAAGGCCAGGACCACGCCGGCCGCGAAGAGTTCGGCGGTGAAGAGCAACCCTTGCGCGCCGGGATGCAGGAAGATCTGGCCGTGGATCGCGGCGAAGACCAGCGCGGTCACGATGACGGCGAGCGCCGTGCCGCGGGCGCTGAGCCAGCGCAGCAGCAGGCCGCGAAAGAAGAACTCCTCGGCCAGGGGCGCGAACAGCGCGATGACGCCGAGGGCGACGGCGATCTGCGGCATTGTGTGGGGCTGGATGGCGCGCTCGACGTCGCTGTCCTGGAAATCGACGAGCTTCCAGTGCGCGAGCAATTCGTTGCCGCCGTTGAGCAGGACCGACAAGGCGACGCCGCTGAGCAGGGCCAGGGCAAACAGCCGCCAGCCGACCGGGGGAAAGAAGGCGGCGAGCGCCGCGCCGCTGCGCCGCTGCGCGATCCACCCAGGTCACAAGCAAGAAGCCGAGATCGCTGGTGACCAGCGCCACCATGTTGGCGTTGAAGTCGAGCTTGAGGGCGCCCACAGCTGCTGCGCGTCGCCCGGCCGGAAGCCGTATTTCATGGCGATGAGCAGCGCCGCGACGGCGACCGCGATGGTGATCAGGGCGCCCGCGACGCCGCCGAGCACGACGACGATCAGGATGTCCCACCAGTGACGCGGCCGTCGCGTGCTGCGTTGTCCGCGGTGGCCACTAGTCCTTCGGACCCTTCTCGTCGCCTTCGAGCTCGCCGAGCAGGATCTCGAAATCCTTGGTCTCGCGGAAGTTCTTGTAGACCGAGGCGAAGCGGACATAGGCGACCTTGTCGAGGCTCGACAGCGCCTGCATCACCAATTCGCCGATGGACCGGCGACGGGATCTCGTTCTCGCCCATGCTCTCCAGCCGGCGCACGATGCCGGTGATGGTTGCGGTCGATGCGCTCGCGCTCCACCGGGCGCTTGCGCAGCGCGTGGTGATCGAGCGCTCGAGCTTCTCGCGCTCGAAGGGCTCGCGGCGGCCGTTCTTCTTGACCACCACGAGCTCGCGCAGCTGCACCCGCTCGAAGGTGGTGAAGCGGCCGCCGCATTCGGGACAGTGGCGGCGCCGGCGGATGGCGGCGTTGTCTTCGCTCGGACGGCTGTCCTTCACCTGGGTGTCGTCATGACCGCAAAAGGGGCAGCGCATGGAAAAGGCTTTCCTGGTTATGGGTAGATCGGAAAACGCCGGCACAAATCCTCGACGCGCGCGGCGACGGCGACCTCGACTGCCGGATCGCCCGCCTCGCCGTGCGTCGCAACCGCGTCGATCACCTCGACGATCAGCTTGCCGATCGTGCGGAATTCGGCGACGCCGAAGCCGCGCGTCGTGCCCGCCGGCGAGCCCAGGCGGATGCCCGAGGTGATCGCCGGCTTCTCGGTGTCGTAGGGCACGGCGTTCTTGTGGTGGTGATGGCGGCGCGGTCGAGCGCCCGCGTCGCTGTCGCGGCCCTTGGCGCCCTTGGGGCGAAGATCGACCAGCATCAGATGGGTGTCGGTGCCGCCGGAGGACGATGTCGAGCCCCTCGCTGTGCAGCGTTTCGGCCAGCGCCTTGGCGTTCTCGACCACGGCCTTGGCGTAGAGCTTGAACTCGGGGCGCAGCGCCTCGCCCAGCGCCACCGCCTTGGCGCGATGACGTTGCATCAGCGGACCGCCCTGCAAGCCGGGGAACACCGCCGAGTTGATCTTCTTGCCGAGCTCGGCGTCGCGCGACAGGATCATGCCGCCGCGCGGGCCGCGCAGCGTCTTGTGCGTCGTCGTGGGTCACGACATGAGCGTGCTCGAGCGGGCTGGGATGCACGCCGCCGGCGACGAGGCCGGCGAAATGCGCCATGTCGACCATCAGGAAGGCGCCGACCGAATCGGCGATGGCGCGGAAGCGCTTGAAATCCAATATCCGCGCATAGGCCGAGCCGCCGGCGATGATTACTTTGGGCTTGTGCTGTTTCGCCAGGGCTTCGACTTCGTCCATGTCGATACGCTGATCCTGCGGCGCACGCCATAGGACACCGGCTGAACCACTTGCCAGGACTGGTTGGCGGGCGAGCCATGCGTCAGATGACCCCCGGCCGCCAAATCCAACCCCAGGAATGAATCCCCAGGTTGCATAAGCGCGAAGAACACGGCCTGATTGGCCTGAGCGCCGGAATGCGGCTGGACGTTGGCAAACTCGCAGCCGAACAGCCGCCGGGCGCGGTCGATCGCCAGTTCCTCGGCGATGTCGACGAACTCGCAGCCGCCGTAATAGCGCCGCCCGGGATATCCTTCGGCGTATTTGTTGGTCAAAACCGAGCCTTGCGCCTCCAGCACGGCGCGGCTGACAATGTTCTCCGAGGCGATCAGCTCGATCTTGTCGCGGCTGGGCGGCCGAGTTCCCGCTCGATGGCGCGCGCGACCTCGGGATCGCTTTGCGCCAAAGATCGGCTGAAAAAATCCGGCTCCCAGCTTGCCAGCCGGGTTCGATGCCGCCACTGTTTTGCCCCTTGAAATTGACGCTGTCCGCCGTGTCGCCCGGGCGGGGGCGCTACCCCTAGCGCTTTACCAAATCTAGCGCCAGTCGCCAGATTACATCCCATAGATGTGTCCGAACGCCAGCCCGTGGATTGTGCCGATGCTTGACGCCAGAAGTCCTCATTAAGCAATTTCGTGTATTCGCGAAGTCTTGAGAGGTACGGAACCAATCGTCATGGACGAGAGAATCAGTCGCTGCATGAACCTAGAGTTGAGTGCCTTGAAAGGAAAATTTGCGTCAGTGAAAAACTTCCTCGCCCAAAATGAGTAGTAGTCCTTGATTTTCATCGGCGCGCCAAGCAATACCGGTCTGGTTAGGACTTCCATTTCAATCCATGTGTAGAGGGTGTGTTCATGAGTAATGATGAGTCCCTTGGTCGTACGAGGATATCCTGAAACTGGCCAGCGACATCGTCGCTGCTATGTGAGGCAACAATTCCGTCGCGGTCGGCGACCTGCCGGCCATGATCAAGAGCGTACATGCGACGCTCGGCGGCCTGACCGGCGCCGGAGGGGTACGATTTTGTCACGACGCAGAAGCCGGCGATCCCGGTGAAGAAGTCCATCACGCCGGACTATCTGATCTGCCTCGAAGACGGAAAGAAGCTGAAGATGCTCAAGCGCTACCTGCGCTCGCGCTTCAAGCTGACGCCGGACCAGTACCGCGCCAAATGGGGCCTGCCCGCCGACTATCCGATGGTCGCGGCGACTATGCCGCGAAGCGGTCGGAATTCGCCAAGAAGATCGGCCTGGGCCGCACCTCGCCGCCCAAGAAGGGCCGCCGCTAGGCACAGCAACGGCGGCCATCAACCGCCGCCGTTTTTTTTGTTCAGAACGTATTTCAGCTTGCGGACCGCGGCGTCGGACAAAGCTGCGCGCGGTGCGCCGGCCGGTCCCATCACCACCGCTTCGGTGCCGGTCTTGGGATTCGATCGCGGTGACGCGCACGACGGCGCCCTGCACGACGAATTCGACGAAGACTTCGCCGCCCGCCGGCGCGGCCATCAGGCGGCGCGGCTCAGCTTGTGCGCGGTCCACACGGTGTCGAGCGAACGCACCAAGTGCTCCATCATCGCGTCGGTGTGGTGCGGCGACGGGGTGAAGCGCAGACGCTCCTTGCCGCGCGGCACGGTGGGATAGTTGATCGGCTGCACATAGATCGCGTGATCGCGCAGCAGCGCGTCCGACACCGACTTGCACAGGGCGGCGTCGCCGACGAACACCGGCACGATGTGGCTGGGCGACTCCATCACCGGCAAGCCGGCATCGGCGAGCAGCCGTTTGAGCGCGCCGCGCGTTCGTGCAGTTTCTGCCGCTCGACGTCGCTCACCTTGAGGTGGCGGATGCTGGCGAGCACCCCGGCGGCGATCGCCGGCGCCAGCGAGGTCGTGAAGATGAAGCCCGGCGCGAAGGAGCGGATGCAGTCCACCAGCTCGGCCGAGGCCGCGATATAGCCGCCCATGACGCCGAACGCCTTGGCGAGGGTGCCCTCAGACGATGTCGACGCGGTGCATGACGCCGTCGCGCGCCGCGACGCCGGCGCCGCGCGGGCCGTAGAGGCCGACGCCGTGGACTTCGTCGAGATAGGTGAGCGCGCCGTACTTCTCGGCGAGGTCGCAGAAATCGGCGATCTTCCCGAAGTCGCCTTCCATCGAATAGACCGACTCGAAGGCGATCAGCTTGGCGCGGCGGGATCGGCGGCGGCGAGCAGCGCCTCCAGGTGCTGAAGGTCGTTGTGGCGGAAGAGATGCTTCTCCATCCCGCCATGCTTGATGCCCTCGATCATCGAGGCGTGATTGAGCTCGTCGGAGAACACGACCAGCCGGGCAGGATCTTGCCCAGCGTCGCCAGCGTCGCGTCGTTCGAGATGTAGCCGGAGGTGAAGAGCAGCGCCGCGTCCTTGCCGTGCAGATCGGCAAGTTCCTGCTCGAGCTCGACATGGTAGTGCGTCGTGCCGGAGATTGTTGCGGGTGCCGCCGGCGCCGGCGCCGGTGGTGTCGATCGCCTCATGCATCGCGGGCGAGCACCCACCGGGTGCTGGCCCATGCACAGATAGTCGTTGCTGCACCACACGGTGATCGGGCGCTGTCCGCGTCGGTATAGAATCGGCGGCGGGATAGCCGCCGCGCCGGCGCACGATGTCGGCGAAGACGCGGTAACGGCCTTCGCGGCGTAAACCTGCGAGTGCGTCGCGAAAGCGATTGAGATAAGGGAACGTCATGCAGCCAGTCTCTCACGCAGCGATTTGGGGCGGCCCCGCAAAAATTGCAACGCAGCCCAAACATACCGCAGCAATATTCGCCCAACGCACGCTTTTGTCACAGGAGGCGGGCCGGCCGGCCCGGTGGGCGGGGGTGGGAAACCCTAGCCGGCGAGGGTGACGGCGGCGTGACCGCCATCGCGATCAGGGACGGTGTTGACGAAGAACGACACGGCGGCGTGCAGCATCACGGCGCGGCGCATCGCCGTGGTCTGCACCACGGTGTCGGAGACCTGCGCCGTCATGCCGACGGTCATCGAGAAATACAGAAAGTCCCAGGGCCGGGCTGGCCGCATTCGGGAATTTCTGCGGCTCGACGTAATCCTTCCGGTCGTCGTCGCGGTAATGCAGGTTGGCGTAGTGGAACACCATCACCATGTGCAGCATGAACCAGCTGAGCGGCGCCCCGGCCATGGTCAGCCACAGCACGGAGGGCGGCGCGGCCTGGCTTGGCGTTCAGGATGGTGAAGATCGCATAGCTCGCATAGGACGAATGCGCCGAGCGCGATCAGCGTGACGAGGAACGCGCCGTCGTCCGCGATGTCGGCCTTGCGCTCGAGATCGCTGCTGGTGAGCGTGACGATCAGCCAGAAGCCGACGGCCAGGAACACGGCGAAGAAGGTGTCGGCGCCGACCGCCGACGGCACCGGGCAGCCGAGAGCCCAGGCCAGCGCATACGCCGCCGCGCCGAGAATCAGCGCGGGCGTAGAGAGCGACCGTGATGATGCACTTGATGCAACAGAAAGGCCGGCAGCGGAACCTCCCCGGGGGACGCCGCGGCCTTTCTATCAGAGTCGCGCCGGCCCTAGAGGCGGAAACGGACCTGGTCGATCCAGAACCGCTCCATCCGCTCAGCGTCACGTTCATCCCGTCCAGGTCGGACGAGGCAACGTTGCCGACGGCGTTGAGCGAGTTCAGGTGGCGCTCGAACAGCTCGCGCAGCATGTCGCGCACCGCCTCGCCCTTGGCGCGTCAGGCGCACCAGGACGGAGCGCCGGTCGGCCTCGGACCGCTCGTGGTGGATATAACCGCTCTCGACCAGCTTCTTCAGATTGTAGGAGACGTTGAGCCGAGATAGTGGCCGCGCGTGCGCAGCTCGCCCGCGGTCAATTCTGGTCGCCGACATTGAACAGCAGCAGCGCCTGGACGCTGTTGATTTCGCGTTCGTCGCGGCGGTCCAGTTCGTCCTTGATCACGTCGAGCAATTGACGGTGCAGACGCTCGACCAGATTGAGCGTCTCCAGATAATATCTGGCTTCAACGCGGTTGCCCTCGAGCACCGCGGTCTGCGGTTTCGTGTGTGCTGTCATCGACCCTTTCCCGCGTTTTGCGGGCCCACCTGTTGTTATGGAAGGCAGACTAGGCGCGATGTGTTAAAAGCCCGTAAAAATCGCCGCAGCGCAGCAGCGGTTATTGCCGCGAAAGCTCGCGGGCGACGATCACGCGCATGATTTCGTTGGTGCCTTCGAGGATCTGGTGCACCCTGAGGTCGCGGACATGGCGCTCGGCGGGGAAATCCTTGAGATAGCCGTAGCCGCCGTGCAGTTGCAGCGCATCATTGGCGATCTTGAAGCCGGTATCGGTGGCGAAGCGCTTGGCCATGGCGCACAGCATGGTGGCGGCGGGATCGCGGCGGTCGAGCGCCGCCGCGGCGTTGCGGATCATCAGGCGCGCGGCTTCCAGCTCGGTCGCCATGTCGGCGAGCTTGAACTGCGAGGCCTGGAAATCGGCGATGGCGCGGCCGAACTGCTTGCGCTCCCGGGCATAGGCGAGCGCTTCCGCCAGCGCGGCGCGCGCCGTGCCGACCGAGCAGGCCCCGATATTGATGCGGCCGCCGTCGAGCCCGGCCATCGCGATGCGGAAGCCCTCGCCTTCGCCGCCGACGCGGTTGGCCGCCGGCACGCGGCAGTCGTCGAACAGCACCTGCGCCGTCGGCTGGCTGTTCCAGCCCATCTTGCGCTCCTTCTTGCCGAAGGAGAGGCCGGGCGTGCCCTTCTCGACCACCAGGCAGGACACGCCGCGCGGCCCGTCCTCGCCGGTGCGCACCATGCAGACATAGACGTCCGAGACGCCGGCACCGGAGATAAACGCCTTGGCGCCGTTGAGGACGTAGTGATCGCCGTCCCGCACCGCCCGGGTCTTCAAGGACGCGGCGTCGGAGCCGGCGCCCGGCTCGGTCAGGCAATAGGACGCGATCTTCTCCATCGTCGTCATCCTGGGCAGGAAACGCCGGCGCTGCTCGTCACTGCCGAAGCGGTCGATCATCCACGACGCCATGTTGTGGATCGAGATGAAGGCGGCGGTCGAAGTGCAGCCGGCGGAGAGCTCTTCCATCACGATGGCGGCGTCGAGCCGCGTCATCTCCGAGCCGCCGACATCGCTTTTCACGTAGATGCCGGCGAAGCCGAGCGCCGCCGCCTCGCGCAGGGCATCGACCGGGAAATGCTCGGTCTCGTCCCATTGCGCGGCGAAGGGCGCCAGCCGCTCCTTGGCGAAACGCCTTGCCGCGTCCTCGATGGCGCGCTGATCTTCGGTGAGTGCGAAATCCATGGACGGTCGCCATTGTGCCGGGCGGGCGAGCATTAGCCCGGTTTTGCGGCGCCGCAAAGGCTCCGCTTGCGGGCAGGCAAAGGACTTGGCATGACAGGCCCATGACCCAAGGCCGCTTTCCCGCCACCCGTCTGCGCCGCCTGCGCCGTCACGACTGGACGCGGCGGCTGGTGGCGGAATCGACGCTGTCGGCGGCGGATTTCATCTGGCCGCTCTTCGTCATCGCGGGCGACAGGAAGCGCGAGCCGGTACCGTCCATGCCCGGCGTCGAGCGCCTGTCGGTCGATCTCGCGGTCGGCGCGGCGGAGGAGGCCGCGAAGCTCGGCATTCCGGCGGTCGCGCTGTTTCCCTACACCGATCCGTCGCTGCGCAGCGAAGACGGGCGCGAGGCGGTCAATGCCGACAACCTGGTCTGCCGCGCGGTGCGCGCGATCAAGAAGGCGGTGCCGCAGATCGGCGTGTTGTGCGACGTCGCGCTCGATCCCTATACCAGCCACGGCCATGACGGCATCCTGATCGACGACGACGTCGCCAACGACGAGACGGTCGAGATCCTGGTGCGCCAGGCCCTCGTCCAGGCCGAGGCCGGCTGCGACATCATCGCGCCGTCCGACATGATGGACGGCCGCGTCGGCGCGATCCGCGGCGCGCTGGAGAGCAACGGCTTCAAGAACACGCTGATCATGGCCTATGCCGCGAAATACGCCTCGGCGTTCTACGGCCCGTTCCGCGACGCGGTCGGCTCGGCCAAGACGCTCAAGGGCGACAAGCGCAGCTATCAGATGGATCCGGCCAATGGCGACGAGGCGCTGCGCGAGGTCGCGCTCGATCTCGCCGAAGGCGCCGACATGGTGATGGTCAAGCCGGGCATGCCCTATCTCGACCTGGTGTATCGCGTGCGCGCGGAATTCGGCGTGCCGACCTTCGCCTATCAGGTCTCCGGCGAGTATTCGATGCTGCTGGCGGCGGCGGAGCGCGGCTGGCTCGAGCGCGAGCGCGTCGTCCTCGAAAGCCTGACGGCCTTCAAGCGCGCCGGCGCCAGCGGCATCCTGACCTATTTCGCACGCGACGCGGCCAGGCTGCTGGCGCGCTGAGCGGTGCTAGGGCGCGGCGGGCACCATGCCCCTGGCCTTTATGCACTCGTGAAATTCGCGATCGAAGCTGGTCTGCCAGCCGCGATCGGTCTTTTCCCAGACGGCGCCGGTGGGCGGGACATGCACCGCGGCGCGAGCCCGGCATTCCTCGCTGATCAGCGTCAGCTTCTTGCCGGAGAGTTCATCGAGATCGTTGGCGCAGCCGGTCAACATTACAGTCGAAAATACAATAGAGATGTGTTTTTTCATGGTGCGCGGAGTAATGGCAAACCATGACGGCTCGTCCAGCGGAGACTGCGTAAATCGTCGCGGTGCGCCAACGCGCCTCGGTTCTGCGTTAAAAGACCGTTGCCGCGCGTCGGATATCTTGCGCGATCTTCAGTCGCGACGGGTGGAAAACAGGCTGCGCAGGATGATCTCGGCGCGCGACGGCAGGACGTCGAGGCCCGACTTGCGCTGGCCCAGATCGATGACGTTGCGCAGGATCAGCATGGCGAGGCCATGCACCGCCGCCCACACCGCAAGGCCGAGCGCCGAATCATGCAGCGCCGCACCGATCTCGTTGCCGATGGCGTCGGCCGCGGCGCCGAGTTCGGGGAAGGTGTCGCGATTGGGAAGCTGCGCCCCGAACATCAGGCTTGCGACCTCGGGCCGCCGCGCGACGAAGCGCATATAGGCGGCGCCGATCTTGGCGATGCGATCCGACTCCGCGCCGGACGCGACGGCGGCGGCCGAGATGTCGCCGCGCAGCTCCTCGAAGCCTTCGCGCGCCAGCTCGACCAGCAGCGCCTCGTGATTGGGAAAGTGGCGATAGGGGGCGGCGTGGCTGACGCCGGCGCGGCGCGCCACGGCGCGCAGGCTCAGATCGGCCAGCGACTGCTCTTCCAGTATCCTGCGTGCCGAATCCAAAAGCGCGTTGCGCAGATCGCCATGATGATAGGACTTGCCGCGCACCGGCGCGACGGAAGCATCCTGTTTGTCCATGTCAGGTGTTCCGCTGCCCTTCCTGGCGCGCAAAAAGGCTCGATGTATCCCAGCGGCTGCCGCCCATCTTCTCTACCTCCGCGTAGAACTGATCCACCAGAGATGTCACGGGCAGCGCGGTTCCGTTCCGTCTCGCTTCGTCCAGGCAGATCGCAAGATCCTTACGCATCCACTCTACGGCGAAACCATGTCGAAACTGTCCCAAGAGCATCGTCTTGTGACGATTTTCCATCTGCCAGGATTGCGCCGCTCCCTTGGAGATAACCTCAACGACTTCAAGGGGATCAAGGCCCGCGGCGCGGGCGAAACTGAGGCCCTCGGAGAGCGCCTGGACGAGGCCGGCGATACAGATCTGATTGACCATTTTGGTAAGCTGGCCGGCGCCGGCATCGCCCATCAGCCGGCACTGCCGGGCATAGGATTTCATCACCGGCTCGGCCTTGGCGAAGGCCGCCGGCGTGCCGCCGCACATGATGGTGAGCTGGCCGTTCTTGGCCCCCTGCTCGCCGCCCGAGACCGGCGCGTCGACGAAATGCATGCCGCGCTTGTGGGCGTCTTCCGCAAGCTCGCGCGCGAGGCCCGCCGAGGCCGTGGTGTGATCGACGAACACCGCGCCCTGGCGCATGGTGATGAAGGCGCCGTGGCGCCCGGTCGCGACCTCGCGCACGTCGTCGTCGCGTCCGACGCAGGCGAAGACGAGGTCGGCATTGGCGGCCGCTTCCGCCGGTGTCGGGGCCGAGACGCCGCCGAATTCGGCGACCCAGCGCTCCGCCTTTTCCTTGGTCCGGTTGTAGACGGTCAGGTCGTGACCGGCGCGCTCAAGATGGCCGGCCATCGGATAGCCCATCACGCCCAGTCCGAGAAAGGCGACGCGCATTATTCCATGACCTCCGCTTGCGGCGCCGGCGCTCCCGTCGCGAACTCGGGCCGCTTCATGAACCAGACGACGAGAAAGGCCGGCAGGCTGAGGAAGAACATGAACAGGAAGTCGTTCTGAAACGCAATCACCTCGGCGCGGTACTCGATCAGGCCGTTGAGTCTCTGGAGGCCGAAGGGAATCTGCGGACTCATCATCATCGACGGCGCGTTCTGGCTGAGGGCGCGGTTGAACGCGGTGGCATGGCCGATCAGCGCCGAATGCGCCATCTGCACGCTGCCGCCGAGCACCGCGGTGGTCACGCTGACGCCGATGGCGCTGCCGATGTTGCGCACCAGATTGGACAGCGCGGTGCCGTCGGTGCGGAAGAAGCCCGGCAGGGTGGCGAACGCCGTCAGGTTCATCGGCACGAAGACGAAGCCCATGCCGATGCCCTGGATGAAGGTCAGGAAGATGAGCCAGTTGGTGTTGACCTGCGGCGTCCAGCCCGACATGTCCCACATCGACCATTCCAGCATCGCGACGCCGATGGTCATCAGGACGCGCGGATCGATCTTGAGCGCCATCCGCCCCGCGAACATCATCGCGAACATGGTGCCGAAGCCGCGCGGCGCCATCAGCATGCCGGTGTCGTAGACCGAATAGCCGCCCAGATTCTGCAGGAACGGCGGCAGCAGGGCCGAGCTCGCGAGCAGGATGGCGCCGAGCACGAACATCAGCACGAGGCCCGAGTTGAAATTGCGGTCCTCGAAGATCTTCATCGGAATGAACGGGTTCTTTCCGAACACCATGTGGACGACGAACAGGTAGAGCCCGACGCCGGCGATGATCGCCTCCAGGATGATCTCGCCCGAGCCGAACCAGCCCAGCCCGGCGCCGCGGTCGAGCATCAATTGCAGCGCGGCGAGGCCGACGGCGAGCGCCGAGAAGCCGAACCAGTCGAATTTGAGGCCCTCGTCGCGCGGGCTGTCCTTGAAGAACAGCCAGATGCCGGTGACCGCGGCGATGCCGAACGGCACGTTGACGTAGAACACCCAGCGCCAGTCGAAGGATTCGGTGAGATAGCCGCCCAGGGTCGGCCCCAGGATCGGCCCGAGCATCACGCCCATGCCCCAGATCGCCATGATGTTGCCGCGCTTGGCCGGCGGATAGAGGTCGAGCATCACCGCCTGGCTGAGCGGCGACAGGCCGGCGCCGAAGGCGCCCTGCAAAAGGCGGAACAGGATCATCTGCTCCAGGCTCTGCGCCGCGCCGCACATCATCGAGGTGATGGTGAAGCCGGTGAGGCAGACGATCAGGAAGTTGCGCTTGCCGAAGCGCGATGCGATCCAGCCCACCGGCGCGGTCATGATCGCGGCGGCGACGATATAGGAGGTCAGGACCCAGGTGATCTGGTCGCGCGAGGCCGACAGGCTGCCCTGCATATGCGGCAGCGCGACATTGGCGATGGTCGAATCCAGCGCCTGCATGAGCGTGCCGGCCATCGAGGCGGCGAGCACGATCCACAGCTCGACCTTGTTCTCATAAGCGTCGGCGGTATGAGCGAGCGCTTGAACCCGCATGGCGGGCATCCTTTCACGAAGCGCAACGGAGTGACGCTGTTCGCCTCACCCCGAATTGCGCGACAAAAACCTAGCCGCCGTTGAACAGGCGGTACCAGCGGCGGTGCCCGGTGTCGATCGCGATCGACGTGCTCATCCCGGCGCGCAGGGCGGCGCTCGGACAGGTGCCGCCGGTGATCTTGATGCGGGTCGGGATGCGCTGCACGACCTTGACCCAGTTGCCGCTGCCGTTCTCCGACGGCAGGGGCGAGAAGGCGGAGTCGCTGGCCGCCGCGACCGCGTCGACGGTACCGGTCCACGAGCAGCTGGGATAGGTGTCGACCGTGATCTCGACCGGATTGCCGTTGCGGACATAGGTGAGATCGGTCTCCTTCATCGCCGCCGAGATCCAGACGTCCTTGGACGACACCAGGCCGACCGCGCTGGTGGTGGTGAACGCGCTCATCGCCGAAATCACCAGCGTGCCGGGCTGCAGCGAGTCGACTTCGCCGACCGTGCCGTCGAACGGCGCCCGCACCACGGTGTGGGCGAGCTGGCGCTCGGCCTCGTCGAGCGCGGCGCGGGCTTTCAGATAGGCCGGCGTCTTCTCAGCCGGCAGGTTGGGATCGCCGTTCAGCTTGGCGAGGGTGTTCTGCGCGGTGGATTGCAGCGAGGCCAGCGTTCCCTGCGCCGCCGCCAGCGTCATGCGCGACTGATCGTATTGCGACTGGGAAATCGCGTTCTGGCGCACCAGCGCCGCCATGCGGTTGTTGGTGAGGTTGGCGAGGCTGACCTGCGCCGATTGCGCCGCGATCTGGCCGAGGATGGTGTGGTAGGTGGCGCGCGTCGCTTCCGCGTCCTGCACCGCCTGCGCCAGCGCCGCCTTGGCGTTGTCGACCGCGATCTGGAAGGGATGGGTGTCGAGCTTGAAGAGGATGTCGCCCTTCTTCACGACCTGACCTTCGTGCACGTTCACTTCCGCGACCAGGCCCGAGACGTCGGTCGAAACCATCAGCTTGGCGGCGTGGACATAGGCGTCGTCGGTGGTGACGTAGCGGCCGCCGCTCAAATAGAAATACAGGGTCAGCGCCGCGACCAGCGCGACGCCACCGATCATGAGAATGCGGCGCAGCCGGGCGCGGTCCGACCACAGGCCGGAGGCCCAGTCGCGCAAGCGCGAGCCCAGGCCGGGCAAAGGATAATCGACGGAAGCGGTGCGGGCCATGTCTGATCTATTCTCCGGCTGCCGGCAGTATGTCGCCGGTCAGGCTTTCGTTTGCGATATTTTCCTTGATGGTCAACAGGGCATCGAGCAGCGTCTTGCGTGTCGCTTGATCGAGGCCGGCGGTGATGCGCTCGCCCATCGTCGCGCGCGCATGATTGATGATTTCCAGGAACGGCGCCGCGGCCGGCAGCAAGTGCAGGCGGCGGATGCGGCGGTCGGTAGGATCGTTGCGCCGCTCGACCAGGCCGCGCGCCTCCAGGCGGTCGACGAGGCGCGCCACCGTGATCGGCTCGACTTCGCAGATCGCCGCCATCTCGTTCTGCGACATGCCCGGCTGGTGTTCCAAGCGCGACAGGATGATCCACTGCGCCCGCGTCATGGCGTGGGCGGTGCGCGCCTTCTGGTCGAAGCGGGTGCGCATGGCGCGCGCGACGTCGTGCAGGAGGACCAGCAGATCGGTGTCGAAGGAATGCGACATGGCGTACGGCGTCTCTTAAGCACGGATAAGATAAGGCGCGTTACGTTCTCTGACAAGATGTCAAGCGCAAGGAATTTCGCCAATCAGCGCCGGATCGAGCGTTTTTTTGCCGTCTGCGGCGCTTCGTCTCCGGCCGAAAGGCCGCTCAAGGCCGCGATCTGCCGTGCCCCTGCCCTTGCGGCAGTTTTCTCCAAGTGGCGGTATTGCGCCACCACCTGGCGGCCCAGAGGCGTCAGGCGGGCGCCACCGCCGGCCTTTCCGCCGGTGGCGGTGGTGACCAGCGCCTCGCCGAACGTGCTTCCCAGGGCCTTCAGAAGCAGCCAGGCTTGACGATAGCTCATCTTCATGCCGACGGCGGCCTTGCGGATCGACCCGGTCTCGTCGACCAGTTCCAGCAGGCGCACCTTGCCCGGTCCCAGCGCCGAGCCGTTGCCGAAATCGATCCGAATCGTCAGCCGCGTCATGCGGCCAAAGTGAGCCGCGGCACGCCAAAAGAAAACCGGGAACAACGAAAGCAGGGGCGGATCGATGATCCGCCCCTGCTCGCGACATTCGCGTTGGAAGGCCCGTATTACATTCCCGAGCCCTGGATCTGCTTCCAGCTCGCCTGGATCGCCGACACCGCATTGTCCGGCAGCGGGACGTAGTCGAGGTTGAGGGCGTACTGGTCGCCGTTGGCATAGGCCCACTTGAAGAACTTCAGAACGTCGGCCGTCGCGGCCGGGTCGATCGGCTGCTTGTAGACCAGGATGTAGGTCGTCGCCGTGATCGGCCACGAGCCCGCACCGGCCTGGTCCACCAGGATGATGTAGAAGCCGTTGTTCGCAGCGCCGGCCCAGTCGGCCGTCGAGGCCGCTGCGCGGAAGGCGTCGACCGTCGGGCTGACGACCTTGCCGTCCTTGTTGACCAGATTGACCGTGGTCAGGTGGTTCTGCCGGGCGTAGGCGTATTCGACATAACCGATCGCGCCGGAGGTCTGCGCCACGTTGCCGGCGACGCCTTCATTGCCCTTGGCGCCGATGCCGACCGGCCAGTCGACGGCCGTCGCGGCGCCGACATTGGCTTTCCAGTCGGCATTCACGCGCGACAGGAAGGTGGCGAAGATGAAGGTGGTGCCCGATCCGTCGGAACGATGCACGACCGCGATCGCCTGATCGGGAAGGTTGAGGGACGGGTTGAGCTTCTTGATCGCCGGGTCGTTCCAGCGCGCGATCTTGCCGAGGAAGATGTTGGCAAGAGTCGCGCTGTCGAGAACGAGCTGTCCCGAGGCAACGCCGCGCACGTTGATCACCGGCACGACGCCGCCGATCACGGTGGGGAACTGCGCCAGGCCGGCCGCGTTGAGCTGCGCCGGCGTGAGCGGAGCGTCCGTGGCGCCGAAGGTCACGGTCTTCGCCTTGATCTGGGCGATACCGCCGCCCGAACCGATCGACTGATAGTTGAGCCCGATGCCGGATACGCCCTTATAGGCGGACGCCCATTTCGCGTAGATCGGCAGCGGGAAACTCGCGCCCGCGCCGGAAATATCCGCCGCGAGAGCGCTCGTGATCGCCGCCGCGGACATCAGTCCCGCGACCGCAGCGATCACATTTCTCACAAACTTCTTCATAATTTTTCCTCTCGATGGTTAGAGCAGAAGCCCCGCCCTGTCGTTAGTTGGTGAACTGGAGACGCACGCCGAGGATGTTCAAATCCTGGCCCTGGTTGTTCGCCAGGACGTGCGAGACGCCAGAGAACTTGTCGACCTTGACGATCATGTCGTCGACCACGAGCTTCACGTTGCGGTTGAGGTACCAGTTGACACCGACGAGATAGACCTGCGAGTGGCCGCCGTTGATGCCGGCCTGGGTCGTCAGGGTTGCCGGCGTCGTCGAGTGCCAGTTGAGGTCCGTATCACTGTAGCGCGCGGTCAGTTCCAACGCGCCCCACGAATTGCCGTTGAGCGAGAACGGACGCGACACCGCCGGAGCGCCGAAGCCGCCGACTTCGTTGTTGGTCGAGGAGACCGTGTAGGTCTTGGTCTCGCCCGTCAGGATCCACGAACCCTCGATGTACCAGCCCGAGAAGTTGGGATGGTCCGCCGCGAGCGCGCCGGAGGCGAAGCGATCGACCTGGAAGTTGGCGTATTCGCCGCCGATGAAGAAGTTCTCGTAGTTGAAGCCCGCGTCGAAGGCGTACATCGTCGCGTTCTTGCCGGCGATGCCGCCGGTGGAGATCAGGCGGGTGCCGTCGACCCGGATTTCCGGGCGGTCCTGAAGGTTGATCGTCTGGGTGTTACCGCCCGCCACACCGCCGGTGTAGAGGATCTGCGCACCGCTGACGCCGAACGCCAGGTTGGACGGACCGTCGCTCCACGCGCGATAGGAAATGCGGCCGAGGATCTGCGAGCGCTCGTCGCCGCCCGGGCCGTGGCCGTTCGCCGTGCCGGTCTTGGCACCCGTGAACGCCGCGTTGAGCACGAGATTGTCGTCGCCCTTGAACACGCCCTGCTTCTGGTAGCGCACTTCGATACCGCGGCGGGCATCGCCGGCGCCGAACGTGTCGGCGGCGATGTTGTCGATCTCCGGGCGTTCGATGAACATCAGCTGGCCCGAGGAGGTCGTGCCTTCGAACATCAGCGCCGGCTCGATGACGCCGACGTTGAGCATGAAGTGGTCGATGCCGGTATAGGCCACGCGCGCCAGGCTCATCGAGCCGTCGCCTTCGCCGCCGGTGATGCCGGTGCCGTTGTTGCCGCCGTCGGAACCGCCGGCGTTATAACGGAACTCATACCAGAAGTCGTTGAAGGCCTTGCCTTCGACGCCGAAGAAGGCGCGGCGGACGACCGCACCGCTCGACAGATCGCGGAACGCCGCGCCGGCCGGGGCGCTCACCGCCAGCTGGGCCGAGGAGTCCTGCAGGAAGTTCGCGAAGTCGGCCTGGAAGCGGACGCGGAACGCCAGCGAGAAGCGGCCGTCGCCGCTCTTCACCACCGGACGCGCATTGTCGAACGTCCAGGTCGTGTCGTTGAAGCTCTGCTCGAGACCCGAGAGGCGGGAGTGGTCCGCAACGCGGCGGTCCTGCTCGGCAGCCAGTTCGGCCTCAAGCGCGTCGATGCGCGCCGAGAGCTCCGCATTGCTCGGCCCGGTCGACGCCGACGGCGGCGACGAATAGGACGGCGGCGATTTGGCGAGGCCGGCGCCCGTAGACGCGACCAAGGCGATGGCCGCAACGGTGGCCATCAAATAGTTCTTCCCCTGCATGAAACCCCTCTTGGAAAATGGTCCGGGAAGGGTCCGCCGGTAACGCCGCGCCCTTCCGTCAGGGGCATCGATTCCAGTGCCGCACAACGGGGGCGTGACGAATCTGTGAAGGTAATAAGACAGCGAAATTCTTAAGCGATTCAAACGGCTTGCGAGAGTGCGCCATATTTTCCACGGTAGTAAACGAGCGGCGCGCCGGCGTCGCGACGGGAAAAACGAAGCACCCGTCCGATCAGAATCGCGTGGTCGCCGGCATTGTGCACCGATTGCGCCTTGCACTCGAAAACCGCCAGTGCGTCGGCCAGCGCCGGAGGGCCCAGCGCGGTGGGCGCAAGCGCGATGCCGTCGAGGCTGTGATTGCCCGGCTTGGCGAGCCGCGCCGAAATCTCCTGATGGTCCGTACCAAGAATACTGACGGTGTAGGATTCGGCCTTGGTAAAGGCGCGGTAACGGTCCGACTTCTTGTCCATGCACCACAACACCAGCGGCGGCTCGAGCGATACCGAGGTGAAGGAATTCACGGTGATGCCCAGATGATGCTCGGCGCTCGCCGCCGTCGTGACCACGGCGACCCCGGTGGGAAAAGACCCCAGCGCGGCGCGGTAGGCACGGATGTCGAAGGTCATGTCGTTTCACACTCGGTTAAGGCGCCATAAGGCATGCTGCGCGCCACGTTAGGCGAGGCATGGGGCGGCGAAAAGACCGCGCCACCGTCGCCGGCGCAAGGGCAATGAGGCGGGATCAAGGGCCATGGCCGACGGCACGGTCATCATCAAGCGCATCAAGAAGGGCGGTCACGGCGGCCATCACGGCGGCGCCTGGAAGGTCGCCTATGCCGACTTCGTCACCGCGATGATGGCATTCTTCCTGCTGATGTGGCTGATCAACACGACGACGCCCGAGCAGAAGCGCGGCATCGCCGACTATTTCGCGCCCCAGAGCATCGCCGAAACCGTCAGCGGCGCCGGCGGCGTCCTGGGCGGCAAGGTGATGGGCGAAGACGATTCCAAGGCCGGCGGCGCGGCCTCGGTGTTCCAGAAGAACAGCCCAACCTCGCCGGCGACGCCGACGAAATCCACCCAGAACGGAACCGCGCATGGCGGCAGCGCCGACGCCAACGGCCAGGGCGCCGCGGACGGCCACGGCACGGCCTCGGCGCAAGACGGCGAGTTCGCCCATGCCGCCGAAGCGATCCACCAGGCGATCCAAGACAATCCCGACATCGCCAAGCTGTCCAAGCAGGTGATGATCGAGAACACGCCGCAGGGCCTGCGCATCCAACTCGTCGACCAGGATGGAAGGCCGATGTTCCAGCCCGGCACCGCCGAGCCGATGCCCTACACGACGCGGCTGCTCGCCGAGATCGGGCGAATCATCGACCGCCTGCCGAACCGGGTCTCGATCAGCGGCCACACCGAGTCCAAGGCGTTCGAAGGCCCCGGCGGGATGACGAACTGGGAGCTGTCTTCGGCGCGCGCCAATGCGGCGCGGGCGCTCTTGGCGAGCGGCGGCCTGGTGCAGGACCGGATCTACGAAGTGGCGGGAAAAGCCGGCTCCGAGCCGCTGCTGCCCGAGGATCCCAACGCCTCCGCCAACCGCCGCCTCAGCATCGTGCTGCTGCGCGAGGCGCCGCCGGTGCCGCCCGGCCATCAACTGTAATGGACGATGGCGGCACGGCGCACTGGCGCGGCGGTCCCAAGTTTTGTCATAGTGTCCCGCGGGGGGACTTAGGTCAGCGATGACTGAACAGCATAACGCACGCGTACCGCAGTTTTTCCTGACGCCGGGCGGCCCCTGCCCCTACCTGCCGGGCCGCATCGAGCGCAAGGTTTTCGCCCGGCTCTCGGGGACCTTCGCCCAGCCGCTGAGCGAGGCCCTTACCCATTCCGGGTTCCGCCGCAGCCAGTCGATCGCCTACCGCCCGGCCTGCGACGGCTGCTCGGCCTGCGTCTCGGTCCGCATCCTGGTCAACGAATTCGAGCTCAGCCGCTCGTTCAACCGCACGCTCAAGCGCAACAGCGACCTCGTCCGCCGCGAAGTGGTGGCCGAGGCGACACGCGAGCAGTTCGCGCTGCTGCGCACCTATCTGGACTCGCGCCATGCCGGCGGCGGGATGTCGGACATGGGGCTGTTCGACTATGTCGCGATGGTCGAGGAGACGCCGGTCGACACCCAGATCGTCGAATACCGCCGCGCCACCCAGAACGGCACGCCGGGTGCGCTGATCGCCTGCGCCCTGACCGACGTGCTGCGCGACGGCGTCTCGATGGTCTACAGCTTCTTCCATCCCGGCGAGGATGCGCGGAGCCTGGGCACCTACATGATCCTCGACCACATCCGCGACGCCAGGAGTCGCGGCTTGCCGCACGTCTATCTCGGCTATTGGGTCGAGGGCAGCGAGAAGATGAACTACAAGACGCGCTTCCGCCCGATGGAAGCGCTGCTGCGCGACGGCTGGACGCGGGTGTGAAGGCGCATCGGCGCGGGCAGCGGCATCAGCCAATCCAGCAGTGCTTCCATCTTCGATGCGACCTCGCGTGAACGCGCGATGGCGGGATTGCGGCGGGCGCCGCGCCGGACAGGCACCGAATCGCCGCCCAGCAGCGACTCCAGCATCCGCGCGAGTGCGTCCAGCAGCACCGCCGCGATACCGGGCCGCGGCGCGGCGATCTCGCGCCGCGCGACCGCGAGCAGGATCGCTTCCTTGCCGGGAAAGTATTGGTAGAGCGTACCGATGCTGACGCCGGCGCGTTCGGCGACGGCGTTGGTGTTGAGTCCATCGGGGCCTGAGCGCTCCAGTACCTGAACCGCCGCTTCCAGAATTGAATCATAGGTGATCCGCGCGCGCGCCTGCCGCGGCCTACGGCGTTGAAACGCCTGCTGCTTTGCCATGCGAACCCATCCGATGAAACGCGAGTACCGGCGGTGAGGCTAGCGCCTTAAGGTTCCGCGTCAACGGAAAGATCGCTGCATGACGGATATCCAGCAGAACGTCGGCGCCTTCGACGACGCCGACGTCGCCCGCTGCTACGCCTACCGCCCGCCTTATGCGCCGGCGCTCTACGACTTTCTGCGCGATCTGGTTCCCAGCCGCCGTTGCTTGGTCGATCTCGGCTGCGGGCCGGGCAAGATCGCCGCCGCCCTGGCCGGCGATTTCGCCGAGGTCGTCGCGATCGACGCCGCGCCGGCGATGATCGACGCCGCCCGCGCCACCCATACGCAAGCCAATATCCGCTGGCTGAACGCGCCGGCCGAAGACGCCGCACTGCCCGAGGCGATCGATCTGGTCACCGCCGGCACATCGATCCATTGGATGAAGCACGAGGTGCTGTTCCCGCGGCTCGCCGCCCGCACGCCGCTGGTCGCCGTCATCACCGGCGACGCGCCGCCCGCGCCGCCCTGGCTCGCCGAGCAGCGCGCCTTCCTGAGCAAGTGGCTGGCGCGCGTGCACGGCCAAACCTACGACGAAAAGGGCTTCAGCGCCGAAGGCCGCAGCTATGAGGCCTGGCTCGACATCGCCGGGCGGCGCAGCTTCGCCTTCACCTACCGCCTGAGCATCGCCGATCATATCGCCTGCGAGCACAGCCGCTCCAGTTGGTCGCGGACACGGCTGGGCGCCGAGCTGGCGCGCGAATTCGACGCCGAGCTCCAAGCGCAACTGACGCCCTATGCGACGGACGGCCTGCTGACTCTCGATTTGACGTCGGAGCTGGTGTGGGGCGCGCCGAGAGCGATGAAGCGCTAATCGCTGGCCGAAACGCGGCGGTGCAGCGACAGCTCGTCGTGGTCGACGCCGTCGACGCGGATCGAGGCGATCAGGCGGCCGACCGTCATGAAGCCGTTGCGCTCGTAGAGCCGGATCGCGCCGGCGTTCGCGGCGGTGACCGTCAGCGTGACGTGCTCGACCGATTTCGTCGCCTCTTCCAGGGCCGCCTTCATCAGCGCGTCGCCGATGCCCTTGCCGCGATGGCCGGGTCGTACATAGAAGCCGCCGATCACGCCCTGGTGGGCGTGCTTCTTCTCGCCGTGCCGCCAGAACGAGATGACGCCGACGAGCTCGTCTGCTTCCCAGGCGCCGAAGCCGCCGCCGCCGGCGATGCGCTTCTTCCACCAGTCGAGCGTCTGCGCCGCCTCGCGGTCGTGATCGGCGCCGAAATTCTCCGGATGAGCCTTGAGCCCTTCCAAGCGGACCGCACGCACCGCCTCGGCATCGCTTTCCGCGAGGCGGCGGACGGTCACTCGGCGCCGCCGAAGCGCGTGCGCCATTCCACGACCTGCTCGTCGGTGATCTTGGCGAACAGGACGTCGGGCGGGTCGATGGCCTCGCCGGCCTCGAGCTGGCTGAGGAACTGCGCCATCGGCTGGTCCGGCCAGGGGATGATCGCCGGCGCGTCCATGATCGCGAGGTGGATGGCGCGCGCCGCGGTCGGCATCACCGGCCAGGCGAGATGGCCGAAGAGACGGATCAGGTTGAGCCCCATGCGGATGCCGACCGCCGCCCGGGTTCGGTCGGTCTTGAAATGCGTCCAGGGCGCGGCGCGGGTGATGTATTCGTTGGCCGCGACCCAGATCGCGCGCAATTCGCCCAGCGCCTTGCGGAACTCCAGCGCCTCGAAATGCTCGGCATATTGCGCGACGCGGCGGTCGAGCTCGGCGCACAGCGCCTGTTCCTCTTCGCCGTATTCGCCCTCGCCCGGCACCTTGCCGTCGAAGCGCGCGGCGCAGAACTTCGTCACCCGGTTGACGAAATTGCCCAGCACGTCGGCGAGGTCCTTGTTGATGACGCCGGCGAAATGCTCCCAGGTGAAATTGCTGTCCGAGCTCTCCGGCGCGTTCGCCATCAGGTAGTAGCGCCAGTAATCGGCGGGGAGGATCTCCAGCGCCGTATCCATGAAGATGCCGCGCTTGCCCGAGGTCGAGAACTTGCCGCCGTCGTAATTGATGTAGTTGAAGCCCTTGAGCCGATCGACCTTCTTCCACGGCTCCTCGGTGCCCAGGATCATCGCGGGGAAGATGATGGTGTGGAAGGGCACGTTGTCCTTGCCCATGAATTCGAAATAGGTGACGTCTCTGGCCTTGTCGCCGTACCACCAGTCGCGCCACACCGCGTCGCCGAGGCCGTTCTTGTCGGCCCATTCCTTGGTCGCGCCGATATATTCGATCGGCGCATCGAACCAGACGTAGAACACCTTGCCCTTGAGCTGGCCGCCGGCGATGTCGTCGGGCACCGCGAAGCCCCATTCGAGGTCGCGGGTGATGCCGCGGTCCTGCAGGCCCTCGTCCAGCCATTTGTTGGCGATGGAGGTGACCAGAACCGGCCAGTCGTTCTTGTGACCGGCGATCCAGGCGCGCAGCTCGTCGACGAATTTGGACTGCTTGAGGAAGAGGTGCTGGCTGTCGCGGATCTCGATGTCCTTGGCGCCCGACACCGCCGAGCGCGGGTCGATCAGGTCGACGGGATCGAGCACGCGGGTGCAGTTCTCGCACTGGTCGCCGCGGGCGTTGGGATAGGCGCAGTGCGGACAGGTGCCGATGACGTAGCGGTCGGGCAGGAAGCGCCCGTCGGTCGCGGAATAGGCCTGCTTGGTGGTGCGCACGTCGAGCATGCCGTTGTTCCACAGCGCGCGCGCGAAATGCCAGGTGAGCTCGCGGTTCTGGTCGGACGACGAGCGCCCGAAATGATCCCAGGAGAGGCCGAAGCGCTCGCCGAGGTCCTTCTGCACCGCGTGCCATTTGTCGCTGAAGGCGCGGGCGGAGATGCCCTCTTCCGCCGCCGCCAGCTCGATCGGCGCGCCGTGCTCGTCGGTGGCGCAGATCGCCAGCGTGTCGTAACCGCGCGCCCGGCAGAAGCGCGCGAAAACGTCGGCCGGCAGCATCGAGCCGACCAGATTGCCCAGATGCTTGACGCCGTTGACGCTCGGGATGGCGGAGGTGATGAGGACGCGTTTCATGCTCGGCTCTAAAAAGGGCGCGCAGATTAACTTCTGCGCCGAATCCGTCCACCCTTAAGGGTGTCGGGGCCGCTTTGCAAAAGGCCCATCTTGCCTGGCAGGGAGGGCGGAAATGACGGAAACACCGGTTCACGGGCGCCACTTCCAGGCGAACTTCCAGGCCAACCTGATCGCCGGCCTGCTCACGGTGACGCCGCTGATCGTGGTGTGGCTGGTGTTCGACTTCTTCCTGACGACCCTGTCGCAGTGGGGGGCGCCGCTGGCGGCCGAACTCACCGCCTTCCTCGACGATCATTTCCCGGTGCTGCGGCCGCTGCTCGACAATGCCGGGGTGCGCTGGGTGATCGCGGTGATCGTCGCCCTGCTGGCGCTCTACTCCATCGGCGCCATCGCCAGCCGGATGATCGGCCAGCGCCTGATCCACTATGCCGAGCGCCTGATCACCCGCATCCCGCTGGTCGAGACCATCTACTCGGCGGCCAAGAAGCTGGTCGACGTGCTGCGGCAAAAGCCCGGCGCCAACACCCAGCGCGTCGTGCTGATCGACTTCCCCAGCCCGGGCCTCAAGGCCATCGGCTTCGTGATGCGGACCTTTCCCGACGCCAAGACCGGCGAGGAGCTCGCCGCCGTCTATGTGCCGACGGCGCCGAACCCGACCTCGGGCTATCTGCAAGTGCTGCCGCTGGCCAACCTGACGCCGACCGAGCTGAAGGGCGAAGAGGCGATGACCATGATCCTCTCCGGCGGCGCGGTGACGCCGGACCATGTCTCGATCGCGCCGAAGATGTGAACGCCAATGGCATGGCTCGCCTAGAATTCGGCGGGCAGCGTTCCGGGCAGAGGCGGCTGCGACGGCGCGGCGGGTTCCGCCGGGGCCGCCGACGGCTCGGGCGGCACCAAGCGCGGCAAGGGCGCGGCGCTGCCGAGCGACGTCATCGGCAGGGCGACGTCGTTGGGATAGGCGAACATCGCGCCGGTGGTCGCGTCGATGCCGGCGGTGACGCCGCCGAAGGCGAGATTGCCGAAGGTCCAGCCTTCGATCTCGGACGGGATGACGGCCTGGGCATCCTGAAAGCCGGGACGCGAGCAGCGGATCGCGATGTCGTCGCTCGACTTGTCGACCCTGAGCGTGCCCGGCGTCGTCACCGTCCAGCGGCTGCCCGGGCGGGTGAGGATGCAATAGGCCGCCTGGGTCGGCGGCGTCGTCACCGTGATGAGCTGCCGGCTGCCCTCGACCCAGGTGGCGCAGCCGGAGAGCGCGCACAGGCCGAGCAACCCGACACGAAAGACCCGCATGCACCGCACCGCAAGAACCCCGCCGAAGGCTAGCCGCAAAAGGCGAAACCGGCAAAGGCGCGGCGCGGCTGCCGTCGAGAGGCCCGCGCCCTCACAGCAGATGACAATTGTGGTAACGAACGTCGATCGAATCGATCAGCCAGGACGAGCCGCGCGGCACCGTCGATATGACGGCTTGATAGTAGCAATACTGCATGGCCGGTCCGTTGGTGTAGATGAACTCGACTTTGAAGCTGTCGGCGGTTTTCGGCTTGATCGTCTGCACGCCCATGTTGTTGGCCGCAGGCAACCCGCCCAAAAACGGGAAGTCGCCGCGCGGCATCCCGGCCAACCGGGCGGACCGCTTCTCGGGAACGACAAACTCGGACGCCTTCTTGCTGTCCACCGCCACGACGGCCTCGAAGAATCTCTCGATGGAGTCTTGGGCGGGCGGATCACCCACGAAGGACGGGGGCGCGGAAACAGGAGCCCGGCCGGCTTCCGGTGCCGGATTCGATTTGCCGCTGTTGACCCAGGGGGCATAGGGACTGCCGGATATGTAGACGATGAGCGCGACAGTGCCCGTGACGATCGTGAGGATGGTCCCGATCCTCTCGACGGTCTTCATATCGATTGCCATGCAGCCCCCCAACACCTGCCGCGAGCTTAGCGCCGACGGCCGGGTTTTTCGACGGCGCATTTGCTGCTGCAGCGATGGACGAAGGGCGCGCGAAAGCCAACGAATGAGAACACCGGCAGCGGCAATCGCCTTGCCCCTGCCACATGGCCGTCGCCTAAGTATCTGATCGCGTTGGACGCCGGCTTAGCTCAGTCACTCGCAGTATCGGCGCGTATGAGATTTGACGGGATTCTGCGAGATATTGCGGGATGCCGTCGTCCCCCGTTCCGTCCTAATACCAGCGTGTCCGGTGGCAATTCCGGCGGCTTCGATCTATGCTTTTCCCAGGTAGGGCATGTGGGGGTATGATGCTGGCGTTTCCGGTCAAGACAGACAAAGAAATCGAAGAGACGCATCACACCTCGCGGCGGATGGTTTGGTCCGCGCCACACGCCAAGAAAACACCGGTATCGGAAACCGCCAACTTCACGCATCCGCTGGGCGGTCCGGATTTTGGCGCCTATGCCTCCTGACGCCTAGCCAGGCGTCGGCGCGCGGACTGCCTGCGGCATTGTGGATTTAGGCGCAGTGAATCTCCCAGCTGACGAGAACAACCGCGCCGAATGCATCAGCGTCGTCTTGCCCGTCTACAATGCGGCGCCCTATCTGGACGCGGCGATCGCTTCCATCCTTGGTCAAAGCCACCGCAATCTGGAGCTGTTGGCCGCGGTCGATGGCGGCTCGACCGACGCGTCGGGCAGTATCGTCGAGGCATGGGCTTCGCACGACGCGCGCGTCCGGCCGATCCCCACGCCGCACATCACCCCGACCGCGGCGCGCCTCCTGGCCGCGGGCCAGGCGCGCGGCAGTCATATCGCCTTCATGGACGCCGACGACATTTCGCTGCCGCACCGCCTGGAAGCACAGCTCGCCTATATGCGACGGCACGATCTCGCGATCTGCGGCTGCCTGGTCGAGGAGTTCACTCCCACGCATCGGCGGCTGCTGTGGTTTCCCCGATCGCACGAGGCCATCGCCCGCGAGCAATTGTTCCGCTTCGGTCTTTTCACGCCCGCCCTGATGATGCGAACCGGCATATTGGCGGGACTGGACCGCACGGATCAGCGTATCTTCGAGGACCACGCGTGGTGGAACGAACGAATCCGCACCGAGCATGTGGGGAACGTGCCGGAGGTTCTGTATCGATGGCGGGGCCACGACACCAATCTGAGCAAGCGTCACAGCCAGGAGGTGTTCGCGGAATGGCGCCGCGGCCGCGAGCAATGCTTCTTCCGCTTTTTTCCGGACGCAACCCGGGAAGATTTCGACGCCTTCGACGCCGCGGCGGTGAACCGCCCGCAAGGTTCAGTTGAGGCGCTGGACCGGGCCGGCAAATGGCTGGCGGCCTTGGCGGGCATTGACGAGCTGCCTTATCGCGAGCGTCTGGCATTGCGATGGCGGCGAGTCTGCATGGAGTCTGCAGGCATCGGGCCACAGGCGTTTCGCATCTACTGCAAATATCGCACGCAATTCGGCGCGCCGCCGCCCGGCGGCATGCGGGTCCGCCTTCTAAGCCTGATGCGTCTGAGCAGCGGCAGCACGCTCTATCGCAACGCCGCCCGTGTCGCCCGATATCTGCGCCGGTCGGCAAATCGCAGCGAGCCGGCTTCGCCCTGACGCGCTAACGGTTGGCGTCCGATGCGCGGCGCACGAAGTCGCCCATGGCGATGCCGCGCAACAGTGCCGCGCGATACGGCGCAGACACGGCGGGCGCGTTCCAGTTTCCCGTGGGCCAATCGGTCACGAGCTGCGCCAGCCGCTCGATATCCAGAAGCCGGCTGAGCGAGGCAGAGCCGGCGAAAATCTCGATCTCCTCGCCGATCTTCCGGCGGTCGCGCGCGAGAGCTTCGTGCCAATCGGCGCCTTGCAGGCCCTTGCGCGAGTCGCGGAGATTTTCAGCCGGCATGCGATCGGCGAGCATGTCGCGCGCGAGCGACCGCCGTTCGCCACGATGGCAGAAGAACGCCGCCGGAATCGCGAGGCACAGCTCGATGAGGTCGCGGTCCGCTGTCGGATCGCGCAGTTCGATATCCCAGCCGCCGAGAACGCCCTTGTTGAAATTGCCGAGGTCGGTCCGGTCGAACCATTGCTTGCGCGCGAATACCGTATCGGGCGCATAGACCCTGATCGCGTCCCGACTCAGATCGGGATGCGCTGCGATGTGCGCCTGGCGTCCGCGCGCCCGGCCGAGCCTGCGTTGAACCTTCGGCGGCAAGGCGGCGCGGATGGCCCAGGTGAACTCCGGCCGGGCAAATCCCCATCCCCCGTCGTGAAGCCAGGACAATTGCCGCAACAAAGGGCCGATCCGACCTCTCGCGATGCCTTCGGCCAGGAATCCTTCACCGCCATAGCTCAGCGTCACATTGCCGAAGCCGCCGGTCAGCAGCACGCGATGGCCATCTGCCTTGGCGCGTTCATTGAGGGCAACGATCCAGCCCATGTTGCAGGGATTGGGACAGGGCTGGTCGAACAGATGGCGGACGCTCGCCATGGTGTCCAGCACCGACCACGCTTGGGCGGTCCGCACCCGGCGATGATCGATATTGGCGTAGCGCGCAGCCACCGCCGCGGCGCGGGGGCCTTCATCGGCGATCTGGCGCGTGCCGCTATCGGCGTACCCGTCGCGCGGGACAGCGGTGTACGCGGTGACGTGTCCCAAGCCCGCAAGGTGTATCGCCGCAGAAGTCGCCACGGCCGCGCTGTCCAACCCGGCGCTCAGATGGGTTGCCACGTTCGACAGGCCGCGCAGCTGGCGCGCCACCGCCCGGTCGAAGGTCGCCCGCAGGACTTCGACATACGCGCCATAGTCTTTCAGCCGCAGCGGCTCCGGGGCCGGGTCCCAATAACGGCATTGCCGTTCGCCCGCCGCATCGATCATCACGACATGTCCCGGGCGAACCCGGCTGATATCCTTGAAATAGGAGCGGCTACCCGCCCAAGACAGGTCGACCAAACCCTGCGCGGCAAATATCAGATCGGGCTGGCGCTCGATTTGCGGCAGCGCCAGGAGTCCCTTCGGCATCGAGGCGAACGCGGTCAGGCCGGCGGTATGGAAATAATGCAAGGGCCGCTGACCGGTCGGATCCCGCGCGAGAAGGAGCTGTCGCTCGGCGCCGTCCCACAGCGCGAATGCAAAATCTCCGCGGAGCCTCTGGCAGCATGCGATACCCCAGCGTTCATAGGCGGCCAGAAGAACCTCGGCATCGCTCATTGTCCGCAGCCGTTCCGGAATCAGGCCCAAATCCCTTGCGAGCTCCAGGCGATTGTCCAGTCGCAGGTCGGCGACAAGCACGAAGCGGCCGCCGCCGCCACACAACGGTTGTGCGTCGAACGCATCTTCCGTTAGCGACCGTGTCAGGTTCCGGCCCAGGGCAATCGCCCCGAAATCCCTTGTGGCCGTGTCGTCGCGGCCATAGACGCGCTGGGCAGCGAGCATCGCGGCGCAGGCATCCGCGCATGGCCCCCCGTCATGCCGCCACAATCCCGCGAGGGCGCTCAACCGTTTCAACCTCCATGCCGCCGCACATGATGGCTGCTGCGCGACGAACTGAGCAAGCGGGATTCGCTGCCAGATCGCGACACATCACCGTCGATCACCCCGAACGCCTATGGTCACCTGTTTTCCAGCACCGACGATCGCGCAGCCACGACTTTCGACGGTGCGTTTGCCGTTGCGATGGACGAAGGGCGCACAAAAGCGAACGATTGAGAACAGCAGCGGTCCGCCGGCAATTGTCCTGCCCTTGCGTTCCGGGCACCGCCTAAGTATCTGATCGCGTTGGACGCCGGCTTAGCTCAGTTGGTAGAGCACCTGATTTGTAATCAGGGGGTCACAGGTTCGAGTCCTGTAGCCGGCACCATTTTATTGGTGGGCGGGCGAAGCAGCCGCCCGCCAACCCTACTTTGCCCGCCCACATCAGTGACGTCGGCGTCGTGGCGTCTTCACCGGGGCGCCTTGGGCCTTGGCTTGCGTGAGCAGCCCGGCGCAGTTCGCGTCCTTGGCGAGACCCGGATCGACGAAGGGCAGGATCGCCGCCGGCGGAAACAGGAAGCCGAGCGCAACCGCGATGCCGCCCTGCGCCAGCGCCGCGCCCGCCTCGACGCCGATATGGGGATGCGTCAGCGGGCCGGTGATGCGGATCGGGGCGCGGAGGCGGCCGATGCGGAATTCCTTCGGCTTGCCGACCACCGTCAGGTCCAGCGTCTCGTGCTTGAGATCGATCGCGCCCTTGCCCTCGATGCGCACCGGATCGGTGTCGAACACGAAGCGCGGCGAATGCATCACGCCGTTTCTCGTATCGAAATGCGCCACGGCGCAGCGCAGGCCGGTTTCGGCGCGCCCGCCGATGAGCAGGCCCTCGATCAGGTCGATGCCGGTCAGCTCGGCCAGCTTCTCGCGGAAGCCGCCGGTCGGGACCACGAGGGTCACCGGACCGTTGGCGGAAGACGCCACCATCTGCACGCTGTTGCCCGAGCCGGTGAGTCGCGCGCGCGCCTCCAGGAGGCCGGTCGCGATCGGCGGATCGCCGCTCAGGAACTGCTCGACCTTGATGTCGGTGACGCGGGCATCGACCGAGGTCACCGCTGCCGCGCCGCGCGCGTCGATGGCGAGCGAACCCGACAGCCGGCCATAGGCGAACTGGAAGCTGAGCGGCTTCAGCGTCAGGACGGAATTGCGCAGGTCGATATGGGCGTGGACGCCGCGCAGCGGGAAGTCGCGGCTGCGGATGTCGGCGGCGTCGTAGTCGACCTGGGCCTCCATCTGGCGCAGGCGCTCGACATGCAGCGGCAGGTCGGGGAGCAGGCGGCCGGAGGCGGCGGCGCCGGCCGACTGGCCGCCGAACAGATGACCGAGATCCTTGAAGTCCAAAACCTTCGATGACACCGCGCCGCGCACCAGCGGCTTTTCGCCCGCGGTCTCGATCGAGAGCGTGCCGGCGAGATCGGACGATCCCACCACGCCGGCGAACTTCTCGAAGCGATAGAGGCTGCCGTCGCGCGTCAACAGACCCTTCACGCGATAGGCCGCGGTGCGCGGCATGGCGAGGCCGGTCAGATAGTACAGCTCCGACAGGTTCGGGCCCGAGATCGTCGTCGCGGCGGTGAACTGCCCCAGATGGAAGGGATGCGTGATCGCGCCGTCCGCCGCGACATGCGTCGCGCCGGCATGCACGTCGGCGGTGAAGCGGTAAGGCGCGCTGGCATCGACATGGATCAAGGGACCGCCATGGACGGTGGCGGTGAATTTGCCGCCGTTGAGCGTGCCGTCGCCCAGGAGCTGGAACGCGGCGCCGCCCGCGCCGGCGGTCTCTTCCGACGACACCGTGCCGGTGAAGACGAGCTTGCGGACATGATCCTCGATGCGGATGTGGCCTTCATGCACCAGGAAGCGCTGGATCGGGGGAAGCTCCCAGCCGCTGTGGCCGCCGCCGAAGTCCCAGTTGGTGCGCCCGTCGGCCTGGCGCACGATCACGATGTCGGGGCGCTCGAAGCGCACCAGCGGCAGGATGACGTCGCCGAAGAGGAAGGGCACCAAGCGGACGGTGAAGGTCAGGTTCGCGATGTCGGCGGCGTGCGGCGTGCCCGCCCAGGCCGGATTGGCGACGCGCACGCCCGAGGCCGAGACGCGCGGCGCGAAGCTGAAGAGGTCGACGTCGAGATTGCCGGCGATGCTGACGGGGCGCCCGAGCCGCGCCGAGGCGTAGCGCGAGAGCGGCCCGCGCATCGTGTTCCAGTCGAGGAAATAGAGCCAGAGGATCGCCGCCGCGAGCAGCGCAATCGCGAGGGTTGCGGTCCATTTGAGGAGGCGCAGCCAGCTCCATTCGGCCTCGATCAGGAACGTCTTGGCGGCACGGCCGGCACGCGCCGCCGCCGCGCGCGTCCGCAAAGCCGCGGTTTTCCAGCCCGAATCGGGCGCACCTCGTTCCGGCGCCAGCGCCATGCGAAATCCTCCGAGGGGACAACGCGTCGGCTCGCATTGCGCTGCGAAGAAGATTTGCAACGACTGCGCGGCATAAACGTTGTTCCCGCATGCGGGGAAGCCGGATCGCGCGCCTGTGGGATCTCCTCGGCGAGGGCATCGAGGCCTTCATCGACGACGAGGCGCTGACGCGCGGCGCCGCCATCGCCTTCTATGGCGCCACCGCCATCGCCCCCACCCTGTTCATCGCCGTCGCGATCGCCAGCCTGGGCTTCGGCTCCGACGCGGCGCAAGGCGCCATCGCCTCGCAGTTGCGCCAGCTCATGAGCCGCGAGAGCGCCGAGGTGCTGGAGCTTGCCATCCGCCACGCGCCCGGGACCGCGACCGGCATCGCCAGCAGCCTGATCGGCCTCGTCACGCTGCTTCTCACCGCGTCGGGCGTGTTCGGCGAGATGGAGGACGCGCTCAACGTCATCTGGCGTGCGCCGCGCAAGGGCAACGTCTTGCGCCGCCTGCTGCGCGGGCGGGCGGTCAGCCTCGCGCTCGTCATCGGGCTGGGTTTCCTGCTGCTGATCTCGATGGTGTTCACCGCCGGCATCACCGCGCTCGGCCACTATATCGACAGCCACACGCCCTATAGCCAGGCCGTGCTGACGGCGATCAACTTCGTGATCTCGACCGCGCTGATGTCGCTGCTGTTCGCCGCGATCTACAAAGTGCTGCCGAACATGCACCTGGAATGGCGCGACGTCGCGGCCGGCGCCTTCGGCACCGCGCTGCTGTTCCAGCTCGGCCAGTTCCTGATCGGCTATTATCTCGGCAGCAGCGGCCTGGCGACGCCTTACGGCGCGGCGGGCGGCCTGATCGTGATGCTGCTCTGGGTGTACTATTCCGCCCAGGTCTTCCTCCTGGGGGCCGAGTTCACCAAGGTCTTCGCCCGCCATTTCGGCAGCCAGCAAAGCGCCGTGCGCGAGACCCCGCCGGGGGCAGCCCAAATCGCCTGACAAAATTCAAGGCGCGACGTTCGCCGCGACGTCGTAGGGCGTGGCGTGGAAAGCGCGCGCGGCGTGTTCGGCGGCGGCGAGATCGTCGCTGCCGAGCTGGCTGCGCAGCGCTTCGATGCGAAGCTGCGCCTCGGCGTCGCCCTGGCGCCCCGCCACCGCGTACCACTTGTAAGCGTCGAGCAGGCTCTGCGGCACGCCGGCGCCGCGCTCATAGAGCACGGCAAGATTGAATTGCGCGTCGACATAGCCGAAGCCGGCGGCGCGGCTGAACCAGCGCACCGATTCCGACGGGCTCTTGGCGGTGCCGAGGCCTTCGGCATAGGCGACCGCCAGCGCATGCATCGCCTTGCGGTTGCCCTGCAACGCCGCCGCCTCGTACCACTGCAGCGCGCGCGCCGCGTCGGCAGCCGTGCCGGTGCCTTGCGCATAGAGCGTGCCGAGCAGGTATTGCGCCACCGGATGGCCGTGGACGGCGGCGAGCGAGGTCCAACGCAGCGCTTGCGCGGGATCGCGGTGCCCGGCCGCGAGATAGCGCAGCGCGACCTGCAGCTCCGCCACGGCGTCGCCGCGGCGGGCGCGGGCGGTCAACTGGTCGAGCGGCGTTTCGGCGGGCGCCGTGTGCGCGGCGGGCGCCAGGCGGACCACATGGGTCAGCGCATCGCGCCGGCCGTCATTGACGCCCTTGCTGAACGCCATGCCGGCGGCGGCGACGAAGATGACCAGGACGATCAGGCCGCCGAGCAGGTAACGCGTGATGTTCTTGCGGCCCTTCTGCGACCTGGCCGCAGCTTCGGCCTTGGCATCGTTCTGCGCGGCAGCCGCGGCGGCGGTGGCCGCGACGACCGATTTGCGCACTCCGGCGATGAAGGATTTCGGTTCGTCTTCGGTCGGGGTTTCAACCGCCGCAGGCTCCGGCGTGGCCGGTGACGCCGTATCGGACGGTGCCGGAGGCGCCACTTCGGCGGCGACGGGCTCCGGCGCCGGAGGTTCGGCCGCGCCCTCGCGCGTGTTTTCCGCCAGCGCCGCGCGCGCGACGCTTTCGACCGTCTGAAGGCGCAACGCCGTCTCGTTCAGCGCGGTGCGCACTTCGTTGGCGGCGGCCTTGGCCTTCGCGTCGGCAGCGTCGACCCGCGCGCGCAATTCCGCGATCGTCGCTTCCAGCGCCTTGACGGCTTCTTCGGCGGTGGCGACGGCGGTGCGGCTCGATTTCTCGACCTCGGCCTGGCGCGCCTCCATCTGGCTCATGGCGCGCTCGAAAACGCGCAGGCGGCGCTCCAGCCAGGCGTCGGCGCGCGCCGGCTCTTCGCCCTTGCCTTCCAGCATCTGGGCGAGGTCGCCGCGCCGCGCCAAGCGCTGGCGCGGTGCCGCAGGTGCAGCGTCCTTCGCAGCGTCCGGCGTTTCGACCGGCGGTTCGACGATCTCGGCAATCTCCGGCGCGGCGACGGCCGGCAGCGGAACCGCCGCTTCCGGGGTCTCGCCGCCTTCCGGCCACGCGACGCCTTCCATGCCGCGGGCCAGGGCCGCGAGATCTTCGGACACGATCGACATCAGCAAATCCTCTCTGCGCGCGAATTGGCCCATGACGGCGGTCCGCGTCGCGCCGCACGCGGTCGCGACCTTGCCCAGCGTGACGTTTTCGACGCCGTCGCGTTCCGCCAGGGCGCGCGCCGCCGCGATCACCGTGGCGCGCATCGCCGGCCGATCCTGAACGTCGTCGCTGATCTGGTTGGTCTGCACGCGGGGCCTCGCCGGGCGCCACCGTGACAGGGCCGCGTTACCAAAGGTGCAACCCGATTGTTCGGTTTCTACGTTATTTATCGCTATCGGGCGGTCTATAGTCGGCAGGGAACCCGGAAAACAGCGCCGCGATGACCGCGATCGAGGGAACTTGCGACGGCCGCTTCGCGCGCGTGCGCGAAGCGTTCCGGCGCAATTTCACGGAGCGGGGGGAGCGCGGCGGCGCCGTCGCAATTTGGCACGACGGCCGCGCCGTCGTCGACCTGTGGGGCGGCTGGTCGGACGTCGCGCGCACCGCGCCCTGGGCGCGCGACACCCTCGTGAACGTGTTTTCCGTCAGCAAGGCGCTGTGCGCCATCGCCTGCCTGCGGCTGGTCGACCAGGGCCGCCTCGATCTCGACGCGCCGGTGGCGCGCTATTGGCCCGCGTTCGCGCAAGGCGGGAAGGAAGCGATCACGGTCCGCCAGGTGCTGTCGCACCAGGCGGGCCTGCCGGCGATCCGCAAGCCCCTGCCCGACGGCGCGGCGCTCGACTGGGCCGTGATGATCGAGGCGCTGGCCGAGCAGGCGCCGTGGTGGACGCCGGGCAGCGGCCATGGCTATCACGTCAACAGCTTCGGCTTCCTCGCCGGCGAGCTGGTGCGCCGGATCGACAACCGCAGCATCGGCACGCTGCTGCGCGAGGACGTGGCAGGCCCGCTCGGCGCCGACCTCCATATCGGGCTTCCCGCCAGCGAACATGACCGGGTCAGCGAATTCCTGTGGCCCGGCAATCCGAGCCCGCCGCCGGACTTCGACAGCGATGATGCGCTGATGCGCTGGAACACCTATTGGAATCCGCCGGGCTTCTCGGGCGCGCATTGGGTGAACCGGCGCGCCTGGCGCGAGGCGGAAGTTCCGTCGACCAACGGCCACGGCAATGCCCGCGGCGTGGCGCGGGTCTATGCGGCGCTGGCGAATGGCGGGGAGATCGACGGCGTCCGCGTGCTGAGCGGCGATGCCATCGCCGCCGCAACAACCGAGCAGGTGAACGGGTACGACATCGTCAACCAGCGTCCCAGCCGCTTCGGCATCGGCTTCCAGCTCACCCAACCCGAGCGTCCGCTCGGGCCCAATGCGGGCGCCTTCGGCCATTTCGGCGCCGGCGGCTCGCTCGGCTTCTGCGATCCGCAAGCGCGCATCGCCTTCGGCTACGTCACCAACGACATGGGGCCGCGCTGGCAGAACCCGCGCAACCGCGCCCTGCTGGACGCGCTGTACGCCGCACTTTAGAACCGCAACCACCGTCTTCTTTGGGGATATCCGACATGCTCATCCGTTCCGCGCTCCTGCTGGGCGCCGCGCTCGTCGCCGTGCCGCTCGCCAGCCTTGCCGCCGCGCCGGCGGCGCCCGGCGTGGCCGCCGCGCCGCTGCATACCAGCGGCGCCAAGGCGACCTATCCGCGCCTGACCAAATATCCCCTTCCCAGGATTCTGGCCAAGGTCAACGCCGCCCTCGCGATCCTGGAGAAGACCGACCGGCAGGCCTATGTCGACTGCCTGGCGCAGCTCAAGGAGATGAAGATGAAGCCGGAGGCGGACAGCTATGTGGAGTCGGCCGATGTCCGCTATCTCTCGGCGCGCTTCTTCAGCATCGAGGTGGTGACGAGCTATTACTGCGCCGGCGCCTATCCCACCAACGGCGCCGAGACGCCGGTGACCTACGACCTGTCGAACGGCACGCAAATCGACTGGTCGACGCAGTTCAAGCCCGGCTTCCTGAGCGTCGAGAGCACCGCCGAGGTGCCGCCGCCGTCGACGCTGACCAAGCTCTATCGCGCCCGCTACAGCAAGGCGAAGGACGATGCCGAGTGCCGCCAGGCGATCAACGAGCAGGACCCGTTCTCCGGCGCGCCGATCGTGTGGCTCGACGCCAAGGGCGGCATCGTGTTCCAGCCGGACTTTCCGCATGTCATCGCGGCCTGCGGCACGACGCTGACGCTGTCGCCGGCCGAGGTCGCGCCTTACCTGAAGAACGCCGCGCTGGCGGCGGACCTCAAGGCGACGGTGCGCAAATAGCTATTCGGCGGCGTTGGGAAGCGCGGCGGGGACCGGCTTCGGCCGGTTCACCATGCGCATCAGCCCGTTGATGGCGAGGATGGTCCCGAGATAGGCGGCGAGCTGCAAGCCGTTGGGCTGGTCGCTGTAGCCGACCAGGGTGTGCAGCATGCGGCCGACGATGCCGGCGACGCCCTCGCCGCCTTCCGGCAGCAGCCAGGACGTGTCCCACAGCGGCATCATCCAGAATTGCAGATAGCCGCCGCTTTGCAGGAACAGCACTGCCTGCGCCGCCATGCCGGCGGCGAGCAGCGTGATCAGCCAGCCGGTGACCGCGAACAGCCGGTGCGCCGGGATCGTCAGGAGGCCGAAATACATGCCGGCGGAAACGCCGGCGCCGGCGACGAGGCCGAGCAGGCCGCCGGCCAGCATCGAAGACGCCGAGGTGCCGCCCTGGGCCGCGATGCCGTAGAGAAAGAGCACGACCTCCGAGCCTTCGCGCAGCACCGCGACGCCGACCACGATGGCGAGCGCGGTCAGGGTGCGCTGTCCGGCCGAGACCTGGGCGCCGAGCGCGCGCATCTCGCGCGCCATCTGCCGGCCGTGCCCGGCCATCCAGACATTGTGCCAGGTGAGCATCGCGACCGCGACGAGCAGGATCGCGGCGTTGAACAATTCCTGGCCGTAGCCTTCGAACTGCGCCGATATCTGCTCGGCGAAGGCGGCGACCACGCAGGCGCCCGCGACGCCGGCGCCGATGCCGATGGCGACCCAGAGGCTGCGCCGCGCCACGCCTCGCGTCGCCGCCAGCACGATGCCGACGATCAACCCGGCCTCGATGACTTCGCGAAAGACGATGATCAGGGCCGAGAGCATGGCCTACTCCGCGATCACGACGCCTTGCGCCGTCGAAGCGTGATACTCGCCCATGAAGGGATAGCGCCCGGGCGCCAGCGGCCGCAGCCGCACATTGCCGGTGCTGTGGCCGGCGACGACTTTCTCGACCTTCAGCGAGGACGAGTCGAACTCCTCGGCTTCCGCGTCGTTGTTGGTCAGCACGATGACGTTGGGGACGCCCGCCTTCACACGGATCGTGGCCGGCGAGAATTTGTGGTTCTTCAAGGTCACCGGGATCGGCGCGCCGGCAAAAGCGGGCGCGGCAATAAGGACGACGGCGGCGGCAAGCAGAAGGGGTCTGAGCATGACGATCCAGAGGAAGGGGCGCGAGGAACTGTAATCGCAACTCATTCGCAAGTACAGCAGCCCGAACGTCGCGCCAGAAATACCTCCGGTTGAATCTTGAAATGTTGCTCAACCAATGACTTACGCCGGATGATTCGGTCCGCGCGCGTTCCTGCGTGAGTTCCCATTCCAGCATGTTGCCAGCGGTCGCCTTCGCGGCGGCTGCCAACGCCGTTGCAGCGTCAGGGACCTTCATGGGGAAGAAGGCGATCCTGGATTCGTGCCCGCTTGCGCCCGACGCGAGCGCGGCGGCGCGCGCCGACGAAGCCGCGCACGGGCTGATGCGCCGCATGCCGGCGCTATCGGCGCACCGGGTGATCACGCCGCCGCAAATCGCCGCCTTCGTCCTGTTGGGCATGGTCTTGATCGCGGCGAGCGTCGCCTGGCCGTACGCCGCGTGGCGCGCGCTGGTCGAGTTCACCACCTTAGCCTTTCTTGCAGGCACCTTCTTCCGCGCCGCCCTGGCCGCCCTCGGTGGGCGCAAACGCGTCGAGCAAAAGGCGGAGGCGGGCGAGCTTCCGCTCTACACCATCCTGGTACCGCTCTATCGCGAAGCCAATGTGTTGCCACGCCTCGCCCGCGCCCTCCTGGCGCTCGACTACCCGCGCGACCGTCTCGACATCAAACTGATCGTCGAGGCGGACGATCCCAAGACCACGGCCGTAGCGCGGCGTATCGCGGGGCGCGGGCCGTTCGAGGTCGTCGTCGTTCCCGACATCGCGCCCAGGACGAAACCGAAGGCCTGCAACTTCGCCCTGCAGGCCGCGCGCGGCGATTTCACCGTGATCTACGACGCGGAAGACCGGCCCGAACGCGATCAACTGCGCAAGGCGCTGGCGGCGTTTCGCGCCCAGCCCGGGTGCCTCGCCTGTGTGCAGGCGCGCCTGGCCGTCTACAATGCGGACGAGAACTGGCTGACCCGGCTGTTCGCGATCGATTACGACCTTTGGTTCAACGTGCTGCTGCCGGGACTCGACCGTATCGGCGTGCCGATGCCGCTGGGCGGGACGTCCAATCACTTCCCGACACAGGTGCTGCGCCGCCTGGGCGGCTGGGACCCGTTCAACGTCACCGAGGACGCCGATCTGGGCATCCGCATCGCGCAACTGGGCATGCGCGCCGCCATGCTCGACTCCACGACCTTCGAAGAAGCGCCGAACCGTCTCGACGTCTGGCTGAAGCAGCGCTCGCGCTGGCTCAAGGGCTACATGCAGACCTGGCTGGTCCATACCCGCGCGCCTTTCGCGCTGGTGCGGCGCGCCGGGCTCGCCGGCTTCTTCGCCTTTCACCTCTTCATCGGCGGTGCGGTCGCGGCGTCCCTGGCCAATCCCGTCCTGTGGCTGATATTCGCGATGTCGCTCTGGCGCGGCGAGGGCGGCGATACCGGCGCGATCGCGCTCTGCGGCCTGATCGGCGGCAACCTCGCCCTCACGCTCCTGGCGACGATCGGCCCGTTGCAGCGCGGCCGGCGCGACCTCGTGCCCTACGGCCTGACGGTCACGCTGTACTGGGCGCTGATCTCGCTCGCGGCGCTGCGCGGGCTGTGGCAGCTCGTCACCAACCCGTTCCACTGGGAGAAGACCGCGCACGGCCTTTCCCGCCTGCGGCGGCGCTGATGCGCTGGACGGTCGCGGCGCTGACCCTGCTGCTCGGCGCCGGCGGCGCACAGGCGGGGGCCTGGACGCTGAAGCAAGGGCACTGGCAGATCTTCAGCACCGCGACGCAAAGCCGGGCGACGGCGAGTTTCGATGCGCAGGGGCGCGGCCGCGTCCCGACCAAATTCGACAAGCTGCTGGTCCAGAACACCGTCGAGTACGGCCTGACCAGCGCCATCACGCTGTTCGCGACCGCCGGCTATGCCGACGGCAACATCCTCACCCCGTTCGTGCCGCCGACCAAGGCGCGCGACACCTCGTTCGAGGCCGGGACGCGGCTGTCGCTGTACGCCGGGGCCGGACGGCTGTCGTTGCAGACATCCTATAAGACCGCGGGCGCCTTCGACCTCTCGACCTCGGCGGGCGGCGCCGCGGGCCGACAGGTCGAGCTCCGCCTGCTCTACGGCACCGGCTTCAAGCTTCTGCGCCGCGACGGTTTCGCCGACATCCAGATCGCGCAGCGCTGGATCGAGGCGCCCAGGCCCAACGAGACGCCGCTCGATCTCACGCTCGGCCTGTGGCTGACGCGATCGCTGATGGTGATGGCGCAAAGCTTCAACACGATGAGCGCCGGCGATGCCGCGCCGCCTTACACGCCTTACCGCACCCACAAGCTGGAACTGTCGGTGGTGCAGAAGCTCAGCCGCCACTGGTCGCTGCAAACCGGCGTCTTCTACTCCCCCGCCGGGCGCAACGCGCTGGTCGAGAAAGGCATCGTCCTGTCGCTGTGGACGCAGGATTAGTCGCGGCGGCGCGGCACGACCGGCTGCCAGGTCTCGACCTCGGCCAGGGCCTGGCTGGCGGCGGATTTGTCGAAGGCGGCGAGGATCGCGGCGAAGCGCGCCTGGACGAACTCTTTGAAGTGCGGATGGGTGAAGATGTAGAGGTCGTTGTCGCGCACGCCTTCGAGGACGCGCCGGCCCACGATGTCGGGATCGATGCCGTTCAGCACGTTCGAGGCGGCCTCAGAGCGCGTCGCGCCGACGCCGGGATCGACGTCGCCGATGCCGCCGTATTTGTCCTGCCGCGCCCGCCCGCTCTCATGGATGCGGGTGCGCACGAAGCCCGGGCACAGCACCGAGACGCCGATATCGAGCGGCGCGAGCTGCCCCGCCCAGCCCTCGCTCATCGCCACGACCGCGAATTTGGTCGCGGTGTAGGGCTCCATGCCGGGCGGCGAGACCATGCCGGCCATCGAGGCGGTGTTGACGAAGTGCCCGCCCTCGCCATGGCTCTTGATCAGCGGCACGAAGGCCTCGGTGCCGTAGACCACGCCCTTGAGATTGACGTCGACGATCCAGTCCCAGTCGCGCTCGCGGACCGTGCCGATCGGGCCGCCGACCGCGACGCCGGCATTGTTGCAGACGACGTGGATCTTGCCGAAGGCGGCGACGGCGTCGAGCGCCGCGCTCTTGACGCTGGCGCGGTCGGTGACGTCGACATGGACGGGCGAGGCCTTGATCTGCTCCGAGGCCAGTTGCTCCGCCGCGTGCTTGGCGGCGCCGAGGTCGATATCGGCGACGACGACGTTCATCCCGGCGCGGCCGAAGGCGCGCGCCATGCTGAGGCCGATGCCGCTGGCACCGCCGGTGATGAAGGCGGTGCGCCCCTTGAACTCTTTCATGATCTATTCCGCCGCCTGCTGGAATTCGAGGCTGTCGAAGGTCGCCGCCAGCGCCGGGCCGTTGGGCTTGGTCTTGAGCCGGGCGACGATCGCATCGCGCGATTGGGCGCGGCCGAAATCGGCCTGGGTGACCGCATGCCATTCGATCATCTGGTTCCACACCGGATCGATCACGCTGCTGCCCGGCACGGTCGCGCCGCCTTCGGCGCGGAGCGTGAAGCTGCGCAGCTCCGACACCACGGTCGCGAGATAGGCGACATGGATCGCCTCGTCGGTGCGGATGCGCTCGACAAGCTCGGCGGCGTGGCCGGCGGCGGGACGGCGGTCGGCGAAATTGGCCGGATCGCGCATGATGGTCTGGCAGAACGAGAAGAAGCTCTCGGCTTTCACCTCGATCATCAGCACGTTCATCAGCAGCAGGATCCAGTCTTCGTATTCCTTGGGAATCTGCGGCATGCGGCGGCCGGTTTCGGGCCGCGCGATGCTCGCCGGCACTTCGGGGATCGGATAGGCGTCCTTGCCGAACAGCGCGTCGCGCACCGCGAACCACATGTCGTCATGGCCGCCGATGCCTTGCGCCTTCTGGCCGCCTTCGTCGTAGCCATGGGCCGCGAGCAGGCCTTTGTTGAGATGGCCGAGGCAGGTGTCGGAGATGTCCTCCACCACGATGTTCTGGAAGTCCGGCGCCACCGCCTGCGCCAGCATGCCGCCGCGCGCCTCGATGATCCCGGTGATGGTCAGCGAATTCCATAGCGTCTCGCCGAAGCCGTGGCCGAGGAGGAATTTTTGCTGCTCGACGGTCGGATAAGGCCCGCGCTTCAGCAGCCGCGTCGTGGCGTCGATGACCGGCGTGCCGCGCTTCTTCAATTCCGCCTGCCACGCTTCGAACCGCCGGCCAGCGATTCAGCGTGCGCGGCGAAACATAGGCGCCCGCGGCGTCGAAGGGATTGGCGTATTCGCGCGCGAAGGGATCGATGCTGCGGCCGCGATACTGCGCCATCAGGGAGGCGGCGACGTCGCGCGCCATGTAGGTCAGGCGCGTCGAACCGGTGGCGAGGCGATCCTCGAGCGCGAGGCGCAGGAACCAGGCGCGGCCGTAGGGCATCTCGAATTGCGGCCGGGCCGCGAGATCGGCGGCCTCGGCGGCGAGCTTGGACGGCATCAGGATGCCGTCGATGATCGCGTCGAATTGCGGATCCCGCGCCGCCAGCAGCGCCCAGACGGCGTGGCAGGCCGAGTGCCAGTCGATGCAACCGTGAAAGGCGGGGTGGTTGGTGTCGTGGCGCAGCACGTGCCGCGCCGGCACTTGCGCCAGCAGGGCCAGCCAATGCGGCGCTTCGGCCTGGAACGCGCGGAAGCGCGCCGCGACGTCGGACATGATCGGATACCCGGACGGAGTTGCCGCTCAAGGATCGAGGAGGATGACCTCGGCCGCAAGCTCGCCCTTGGGACCTTCGCCGGTGCGCACCCGGACGCGCTGGCCCTGGCGCAGCTCGCGGATGCTGGCGCGGCGCAGGGTTTCCATGTGCACGAACACGTCGGGCGTGCCGGCGCCGCGCGACACGAAGCCATAGCCCTTGCCGCGGTTGAACCATTTGACCGTCGCCTCGAACGGCTCGCCGGTCGGTTCGGCGACATAGCGCAGCGGCCGGGGATTGGCCTGCGGCACCGACTGGGCGGTGGAATTGTCGAGCGAGATCAGACGGCGGGCCTGCAGGCCGCGCGGCCCCTGGACCGCCTCGCAGACGACCTTGGCGCCCTCATAGGCGGCCTTGAAGCCGGATTGGCGCACGCAGGTCTGGTGCAGGAGGATATCGCCCTCGATCCCGCCGGACGGCCGGATGAAGCCATAGCCCTTGTTGAGGTCGAACCACTTGACCAGCCCCATGACCTCCAGGCCGGCGACGTCCGCGCCGGGAGAAACTGCCGCCATGACCATATGATGCCCCATGTTCTACGCACAAAATTGGGCTAAAGATTCTTCGCGCCCGAGTTGAATCTGTCACGTCGGCGTGAGGCCGTCTCTCCCTCAAACAGGGGGGTACGGCGGATGACGCTGCAACCGCAGGCTGGAGCAGAAATCATGGATTTTACCGGGCGCTACCTGATCGCCGCGCCGCCGGAGCGGGTCTGGGAGGGCATCAACGACCCCGCCATCCTCAAGGCGTGTATCCCCGGTTGCGAACAGCTCGACAAGACCAGCCCCACGGATTTTGTGGCTACCGCCAAGCTCAAGGTCGGACCGGTCAGCGCCACGTTCAAGGGCAAGGTCACCCTGTCCGACATCGAGGCGCCGCGGGCCCTGACCCTGACCGGCGAGGGCCAGGGCGGCGTCGCCGGCTTCGCCAAGGGCGGGGCGCAGGTGGTGCTGACGCCGGAAGGCGACGGGACGGTGCTGACTTACACCGCCAAAGCTTCCGTCGGCGGCAAGCTGGCGCAGATCGGCCAGCGCCTGATCGACGGCGCCGCCAAGCAGATCGCCGACGATTTCTTCAAGCGCTTCACCGCGGCGCTGGAACGGCCGCCGGCGCTGGCCCCCGATCCCACCACGGCCGAGCTGGACGGGGTGACGCAGCTGCATGCCCCCCATGCCAGCGCGGAGGTCGTGGCGCCGGCGCCGACGGTGCGGGCCGGGCTCTCCCCCGTCGTCTGGGTGGCCGGACTTATCGCCGTGATCGCGATTTTGCTGCTGGCTTTCGGGGCGGGGACTTAGGCGCCGGCTTGGGCGGCGCCGGCTTTTCGGCGGGCTTTTTGAACAGCGAATCGAGGTCGGGCAGGCCGCTCGCCTGCGCCGACTGGCGCTCGCTCAGGAGCTCGCCGCCGATCGCCCAATTGTCGCGATCATGCTCGTGGATCAGCACCTGGGTCTGGCTGCGCTCCAGTTCGAGAATCTCGCTGATCGCATCGGTGATGGCGACGGCGATGCGGCGGCGCTTCTCCAGCGGGCGGCCCCGCGCGATATGGACGGCGACGAATGGCATGTGGCACTCCCTTGTCCGCCGACACTATAGCAGCCCCATGCTTGACGTGAGGACGCCATAGCCCGAAACTTTCCGCCACAATTCACAAACCGAGAGAATGCCAATGGCCGTTGTGTCCATGACGGTGAACGGAAAACCGGTTTCGGTCGATACCGAGGACCGCACCCTGCTGGTCTATTTCCTGCGCGAGCAGCTGCGCCTGACCGGCACGCATATCGGCTGCGACACCAGCCAGTGCGGCGCCTGCGTCGTCCATGTCGACGGCAAGGCGGTGAAATCCTGCACCATGTTCGCGGTGCAGGCCGAGGGCGCCGACGTGCTCACCATCGAGGGCCTGGCCAAGGACGGCAAGCTGCATCCGGTGCAGGAGGCGTTCCGCGAAAACCACGGGCTGCAATGCGGCTTCTGCACCCCCGGCATGATCATGACCGCGGTCGACATGATCCGCCGCAACGGCGCGATGGACCGCGACACCATCCGTCACGAGCTCGAAGGCAACATCTGCCGCTGCACCGGCTATCACAACATCGTCTCGGCGATCGAGGACGCGTCCAGGCGCATGACCGCGGCGGAGAAAGCGGCGTGATCCCCTATCCCTTCACCTACAAGCGCGCGAAATCCGTCGCCGAGGCCGAGGCGCTGCTGCAGGCGACGCCGGACGCCAAGCTGCTGGCCGGCGGCCAGACGCTGATCGCGGCGATGAAGATGCGGCTCGCCAACCCGCCGGAATTGATCGACATCTCCGGCATCAGGGAACTGAACTACATCCGCGTCGCCGGCGGCGCAGTCGCCATCGGCGCCGCGACGACGCATTTTGAAGTCGCGACCTCGAAGGAGGTCGCGGGTGCAATTCCTGCCCTTGCCCATGCCGCTTCGGTGATCGGCGATCCCGCCGTGCGGTACAAGGGCACGCTCGGCGGCTCGGTCGCCAACAACGATCCGGCGGCGGATTATCCGGCCGCGGTGCTGGCGCTCGGCGCCACGATCCGGACCAACAGGCGCAGCATCAAGGCCGACGATTTCTTCACCGGCATGTTCTCGACCGCGCTCGCCGAGGGCGAGATCGTCACCGAGGTCTCGTTCCCCGTTCCGCTGAAGGCAGCCTACAAGAAGTTCGCCAATCCCGCCTCGCGCTATGCGATGGCCGGCGTCTTCGTCGCCAAGTTCGCGGACGGCATCCGCGTCGCCGCGACCGGGGCCGGCCCTTGCGTCTTCCGCGTGCCCGACATGGAGGCGGCGCTGGCCGCGAGCTTCACCGCCGACGCGGTGGCGAACATCGCGGTCGATGCCGGCGGGCTCAATTCCGACATCCACGGCTCGGCCGAATACCGCGCCAACCTCGTCACCGTGATGGCGAAGCGCGCGGTGGCGGAAGCGGCGTGAACCGGACGGCTTCGCAATCGCTGGCGTCCGGACACATCCTGTCCGAAGCTGACGACGACAGCGCGAGAGCGGCGAACAAAGTATTCCTCATCACACCTTTCGGCGATGCGCGGCTGTTGCGGGTCATGCGCGCCACCATAAGGGATGTGCTGGAACATCATGGCTTGGAGCTGACGGTCGCTGACGAGCGGATGATCTCCAAGACCGGCGACCTATGGGGCAATGTCCGCGAACATATGGAGGGCGCCGCCCGTGCCATTGCCGTGTTCATCCCTGTCGACGGACGCTATTTCAATCCAAATGTCAGCCTGGAGCTCGGCTACATGCTAGCCGGTGGAAAGGACGTCCTGCTCCTGAAAGAGCGCAAGCTGAAACAGCTGCAGACCGACGTCATTGGCTTTCTATATCGCGAATTTTCGGCGCGCAACGCCGAGGTGACGGTGCGAGCCGCTGTGATGGACTGGCTCGTTGACATCGGCGTAAGGAAACATCCGGGACAGAAACGCATTCTGTTTGTTAGTTATGGCGGCACCTGCCGCTGCGCGATGGCGAAAGTCGTTCTCAACGAAGAATTGAAAGGCAGAAAACTGCCCTTTGACCTGCAGGCGATGTCTGTGGCGCAAGAGTACGGCCATAGCCGGACGGCCAGCGATGGCGCGCGAGAGGCAATTCGAAAACACTTCAAAGAAGATCTCCTCGCCGAACACATCGTGACCAAACTGTCGCCCGGCCTTGCGGAAGAAGCAGATTTGGTCGTTCCCATGAGCCGCTCAATTCTGAAGCGATTGCCGAAAGACGTCAGGAGCAAGGCAGTCCTCTTCACCAAGCTGTTCAAAGGGATCGAGGGCGATATCGCCAATCCCTACAAGCCAACAAGGGGCGACAATAAGGAAAGGCGCGCCCGGCGCTACCAAAGCTGTCTCGCGGAAATCCGCGACTGCGTTGAACCGCATGTAGAAAAACTTCTGGTTGCCCTGAAACGCAACGACTCGTCCGAAGTATCGCTGCATTGAGATAGCAACACGCGGGAGAGCCCGAGCGGCACGCGCGTTTGTTGCGCATGCCGCTCCCTCTCGCTTCTAGTGATGCTTTGCCGGCTTCACCGGCTTGGGTGCCGTCACCGCCATCGGCTGCTCCGTCACGACCTTGGTCGAGGTCGCCGGCAGCAACTCCTCGAGCCGCGCCCGCAACTCGCCTTGCGGCAGCTTGCCGGGATAATGGCTGAGGTCGTCCTCGAAGGTGGAGGACGGCATGTTGTGGCAGTTGAAGCAGCCGGCCTGCGTCGCGTTGTCGTCGAACGGGTCGTAGCCGGTCGAACCCCACTGCATCCAGGTTTCCATCATGGTGTTGGCGAGATTGGGAAAGCCGACCGGCTGTCCGTAAGGCAGTCCCGTGACCTGCGACTGGAAGATTTGAACGCGGAAGTTCTGGGTCGGCGCGGTGGTGCCGCGGACCCACAGCGAGCCGATCATCTTGTAATTCCTCCACACCCCCGAGAGCTGCGGCATCAGCGTCGCATTGAGGCAGGCGACATTGCCGCCGCTGTTGGAGCTCTGCACCGGCGGGCCGTCCGGGATGCTGGCGCAGTTCGCGGCGCTGGCGCCGCCCGCCGGGATGGAGTCGGTGCGGCAGACGTTGACCGGCTTGTAGATGAAGAGATGCTGCGAGAGATAGTATTTCGGATTGGCGTTGCATTGCGGGCTGGTGCCGCCCACTTCGCACATCTGGGTCGACATCACGCCGGGACCGGCGGTCGCGGGATTGAAGAACGACCACGGCGTGCCGAGCGGCGATTGCGCCGCGATCGGGGTGTCGCTGCCGGGATAGCAGTCGGGATCATTGGCGACATGCTCGAACGAGGCCCAGATCCACTCGCCATGGGTCTGAGTCTTCTGCACGATGTGCATGCCGACGAGGCCGAAGCGGCCGTTGCAGTAGAACTGCGTGCCGGGGCAGTTGGCGGCGGAGCCGAAATCGCGCCACGCGGTCTTGATCTCGAGCGAACCGGGCGTCGGATTGCTCGGCGAGCCCACCGTCGTCGGCGGCAGGTAAAGTTGGCTGGCCTGGCAATTGCCTTGATTGGGTCCGCTGGCGACCGGATTGCACGCCTTGGCGTAGCCGGCCTGGGTGTAGAGGCCCGCGCCCGCGATGGCGTTGTACATATAGCTGTTGAAGCGGATGTCGTACTGGACGGTCGCGCCACGCACGTCGAGCAGATGGTCGTCGTCGCCGGCCTGGCCCTGGTCGAGCGGGGCGCCGGACAGTGCCGTGCTGCCGCCGGGATAGGCCTTGGGCGGCGGCGAGCCGTTCGGCTTGAGCAGATTGTACCACGGCGCCATGTGCAGGAAGAGCGGCGTCACTTGATTGCCGTTGTTCGGATCGGGCTGCATCTGCGCCAGGTAGATGAACTGGTTCCAGGCGAAGGTGTGGAAGTCGCAGAACAGCTGATCGCCCGGCACGTCCTGGAGATAGGTCGGGCTGCCGACGTTGATCTTGCTGCCGTCGCTGAAGACGCCGTTGCAGGGCGCCGGCAATGCCGCCGCCGCGGCTGCGGGGCGCTGCACCGCGACGCCGGGAGCGATGTTCCGGCGCATCGGCTGTGCCGACTCCGCCATCTGGGTGACGGCGACCGTGGCGGCCAGGCCAAGCGCGAGTGCGCCGCCGGTCCATAACGCAGGACGCAGAATCTTCTTCAGCGAAATTTGCATGACAGTCCCCCTCATCGAGCGCCGCGCGAGTCGCGCGTCAAGGCGCGCGAACAGTATAGGAGAAGAAGATCAAATAAATGGGAGCCCCCTCAAACAGAGGGGTAAGCATAGGGCAAGATTCTGATGCGGAAGGTCCGGCGCGTTTGCGCATTGCTTTTCGCTGCTGCGGGACGCCATGCTGCGCCGGCAAACCTTTTCCAGGGACCGCCGATGAGCGATACCGCCCTCGACCCGCTGGACGCCGCTGCCCTCTGGCTCGACGCCGGGCGCAAGGTCGCGCTCGGGACCGTGATCAAGACCTGGGGCTCGGCGCCGCGTCAGGCCGGCAGCTTGATCGCGGTGCGCGACGACGGCGCCTTCGCCGGCTCGGTGTCGGGCGGCTGCATCGAGGGCGCGGTGATCGAAGAAGCGGTCGCGGCGATGGCGGACGGCAAGGTGCGGACGCTGGAATTCGGCGTCAGCGACGAAACCGCCTGGTCGGTCGGGCTCGCCTGCGGCGGCCGGATCGAGATTTTCGTCGAACCGGTGCAATGAAACGCGAAACGCTCCAGGCCCTGAACGAGGCGCGCCGCGCCGGCCACGCCGTGGTGCGCGCGACCGACCTCGAAAGCGGCGAAGAAACGCTGATCGATCCCGCGACGGACGCGTCCGCGCTCGGTCTCGCGGCGGCGGGCGCGGCCCGCGCCGACACCTCCGGCCCGGCGCAGATCGAAGGGCGTAGCTGGTTCCTCGCGGTGTTCAATCCGGCGCTCGACCTCGTCATCGTCGGCGCGGTGCACATCGCCCAGCCGCTGGTGCCGATGGCGCGCGAGACCGGCTATGGCGTGCGGATCATCGACCCGCGCACCGCGTTCGCGACCGCGGCACGGTTTCCCGAAGTGCCGATCAGCCATGACTGGCCCGACGAGGCGCTGGCCAAACGGCCGCTCGGCCCGCGCAGCGCCATCGTGTTCCTGAGCCACGATCCCAAGATCGACGATCCCGGCCTGATCGCGGCCCTGAAGTCGAACTGCTTCTACATCGGCACGCTGGGCTCGAAGAAGACGCAGGCCGCGCGCAATGCGCGGATGCGCACCGCCGGTTTCGGCGACGACGATCTCGCCCGCATCCACGGCCCGGTCGGACTCGACATCGGCGCCCGCAGCCCGGCGGAGATCGCGGTGTCGATCCTGGCGCAGATGACGCTGGTGCTGCGGGGCACGAAAGCCAAAGCTTGAGAGGATCGTCATGGCCGGCACGAGGCCGGCCACGACGATGAACTCAGTCACCACCAGGCGGTGGCGGGCGATGGCCGCCGCGGCCCCAGCCGCCGCGCCCTTGGGAGCGGGGCTTCATCTCGTCGGCGGTGACGACGCCGTCGCCGTTGCGGTCCAGCCGCGCGAACATTTTCAGCGGCGGCGCGGCGAATTCGGCGAGGCTGAGCTTGCCGTCGCCGTCCTTGTCGAGGCGCTTGAACATCCTGTCGTTCATGTCGCGGAAATGCACCTGCTGGTCGGCGGCGAACGCGGCGAGCGTGATCGCCGGCGCACCGGCCGACGCCGCCTGGAAGCGCTTGGCCATGATCGCGTCGAACTCGGCGCGCGTGACCTTGCCGTCGCGGCTGATGTCGCTGTCGCCGCAGAAGCGGGCGCGCCCGAAACCGCCGGGGCCGCCGCGGCCGCCGAACCGGTGGCCGCCGAAGCCGCCCCGCCCCCCGCCGCGCCAGCCGCGGTCCGGCGGCGGCGCATCCGGCGGCGCCGCGCCATCGGGACGGAAATCGGCGTGCATCACCGGGCGGCACGACACCGTGCCGGTGCCCTCGCGGTCCATCATCTGGAAATGGGCGCGCTGCGGCGCGGTGAATTCGTCCAGCGTCAGCTTGCCGTCGCCGTTCCAGTCGATGCGGCGGAACATCTCGCCGACATGACTTTGGAAATCGCCCTGGTGCAGGGCGAAGAACTGGTCCTCGGTCATGCCGCCGCCCTTGTGGGTCGCGGCGGCGAAGCGGGTGCCGAGCGCGTTGTTGAACTCGGCACGGGTGATCTTGCCGTCCTTGTTGGCGTCGAACTCGGCGAGCAGGCGGTCGGCGAGCCTGGGGCGGTGGACGAGGCCCTGCATCGGCCCGTCCGGCGGCGGCGGCCCGTCCATATGGGCATAGGCGAGACTGGAGCCGCCGGCCACGACGGCGCCCAGAAGCAATGCGATTTTGATGGTCCTGGTCATGTGGATTCTCCCAATCGGCGGCGCCAGAAAACGCCAAGAGGGTCGCAAATCGATATCAGAACAAAACGTGATCGTATCAAAGTGTGCTGGAAACTTACCGGCGCAAACTTTGTCGCAAAAGAGATTTGCAGGGCGTGGAGCGAAAGCCCAAATTGCCGCCCTGATGATCAAAGACGACACCAAGCCGCATATCCTCCTGGTCGAGGACGCGAGGGACATCCGCGAGCCGCTGGCCCGTTACCTGCGCGAGCAGGGCTATCGGGCGACCACGGCGGCGGACGCGATCGCGGCGCGCAAGGCGATGAAGAGCTCGGCGATCGATCTCGTCGTGCTCGACATCATGATGCCGGGCGAGGACGGGCTGTCGCTGTGCCGCTCGATCCGCGAGACCTCGCAGATCCCGGTGATCCTGCTCACCGCGCGCGGCGAGGAAGTCGACCGCATCATCGGGCTGGAGATGGGCGCCGACGACTACATCCCCAAGCCGTTCAGTCCCCGCGAGCTGATCGCGCGCGTCGCCGCCGTGCTGCGCCGCACCCATGCCCTGCCGCCGCGCCAGAAGCCGCCGGCCGCCGAGCGCATCCGCTTCGGCGACTGGACGCTCGATACCGGACAGCGCGAGCTGATCGGGATCGACGGCGTCGCCCTGCCCTTGTCGAGCGGCGAATTCCGCCTGCTCAGCGCCCTGCTCGAACGGCCCAAGATCGCGCTCACCCGCAACCAGCTGCTCGATCTCACCAAGGGGCGCGACGCCGACCTGTTCGACCGCTCGATCGACAATCACGTCAGCCGCCTGCGCAAGAAAATCGAGCCCGACCCCAAGAATCCGCGCTATATCAAGACCGTATGGGGTGGCGGGTACATCTTCGCGATGGAGCCGGAACTGCAATGACGCTGTGGCCGCGCACGCTTGGCGTCCAGCTGATCGTCGTGACGGCGGCGGCGGTGCTGATCTCGAACCTCGCGGTCGCCGCCTGGTTCCAGCTCGGCAATGAGCGGCTGACCGAGAGCGACCAGAACGAGCGCCTGCTCGACCGCGCCGCCTCGATGTCGACTCTGCTCGCCGCGATCCCCGCCAAAGCGCGCGAGGGCGCCGCGATCGCGATGAGTTCCGGCGCCTGGAACTACACGCTGCTGCACGGCAAGGCGGTACAGGGCGCGATGAACGAGGAGGAGACGCTGCTCGCGACCCGGCTGCGCGACCTCCTTCCCGACAACAAGGCCAAGCAGCCGGTCACGGTGAGACTGGTCACCGCCGTGCCGCCCAATGACGGCCGGGCGCGGCCGCGAAACAAGGCGGGCGCGGCGGTGCAGATGACGCTGCCTGTGGTGCGCGGCACGCAGTTGAGCGCAACGTTCTTTCGTCCACCGACGCCGCCCTGGTCGACCGAGATCATCGTCGCGGCGCTGATGGCGATCGTCGTCGCCTCGACCGCCGCGGCCTATATCTCGCGCCGGGTGGCACGGCCGTTGACGGCGCTGGCGGCTGCGGCCGGCATCGCGGCGCGCGGCGGCACGGCACCGCCGGTGCCGGAGGAAGGCCCCGACGACGTGCGCAACGCCGCCATCGCCTTCAACGCCATGACCGACCGGGTGACGCGCACCATGGAGAGCCAGCGCCAGCTATTGTCCGCCGTCGGCCACGACCTGCGCACGCCGTTGACCGCGATGCGGATCAATCTGGAATTCGTCGGCGACGAGGAATTGCGCGAGCGCCTCGCCGCCAATCTCGACGAATTGCAGGCGCTGACCGAGTCGGTGCTTTCGGCGGCGCGCGGCGCCGGCGGCGAGACCAAGCGCAATATCGACCTGTCGGCGCTGGTCGAGAGCCTGTGCGCCGATCTCGACGACCTCGGCGAGCCGGTGACCTGGCGCGCCCACGGCCCGGCGCCGCTGGCCTGCCGTCCCGACGAGATCCGCCGCGCGGTGCGCAACCTGGTCGAGAACGCCGTCGCCTATGGCCGCCGCGCCGACGTGCAATTGCGCGAAACCTCGGGCGAATACCAGATCCTGGTCGACGACGAAGGCCCCGGCATCCCCGATTGCGACCAGAGCCGCGTCTTCGAACCCTTCGTGCGGCTGGAAAGCTCGCGCAACGCCGATACCGGCGGCACCGGTCTCGGCCTCACCCTGGTCAAGGCCATCGCGCAGGGCCATGGCGGCGGCGTGACGCTGGAAAACCGCAACGAGGGCGGCCTGCGCGCCTGCCTGCGTTTGCCGCGCGAGGCGATGGCCGCGTAAACTCCCGCCATGGAATTCGGCACAGTCGCGATCACGCAAGCGCAAGGCGCGATCCTGGCGCATGGCGTGCGCGCGGGCGAGGCGCGGTTCAAGAAGGGCCGCGTGCTCTCCGCCGCCGATGTCGCCGCGATCGCCGGCGCCGGCATCGCCACCGTCGCGGTGGCACGGCTGGGGCCCGAGGACGTCGGCGAGGACGAGGCGGCGACACGCCTCGCGGCACGCGCCAAGGGCGAGCAGGTTCGCGCCGGCGCGGCGTTCACCGGACGGGTGAACCTCTATGCCCTGGCCGACGGCGTCGCGGTCATCGCCGGCGAGGCCGTGGCCCGGCTGAACGCCATCGACGAAGCGATCACCGTTGCGACGGTGCCGCTGTTTGCCCGCGTCGCGCGGGGCCAGATGCTGGCGACGGTCAAGATCATTCCCTTCGCGGCACCGCGCGCGGCGATCGCGGCAGCCGAGCGCCTGCTGGCCGCCCCCCTTGTCCATGTGGCGCCGTTCCAGCCCAAGCGCGCGGCGCTGATCTCGACCTTCCTGCCGGGCACCAAGCCGTCCCTGCTGGACAAGAACCGCAGCGCGCTCGAAGACCGCCTCGCCGCGCTCGGCTCGACGCTGGGGCTTGAGCGTCGCGTGGCGCATGAGACCGGAGCCCTCGCCGGCGCCCTCGCCGAAGCGGCGGCCGCCGGCGCCGACCCGATCCTGGTGTTCGGCGCCAGCGCCATCACCGACCGGCGAGACGTCATCCCCGCCGCCATTACAGTCGCCGGCGGCGCGGTCGTCCACTTCGGCATGCCGGTCGATCCGGGCAACCTGCTGCTGCTGGGGACGCTGGAGGGGCGGACGGTCGTCGGCCTGCCGAGTTGCGCCCGCTCGCCCAAGCTCAACGGCTTCGATTTCGTTCTCTGGCGGCTGCTGGCCGGATTGCCGGTCGGACGGCCCGAACTCGCGGCGATGGGGGTCGGCGGCCTCCTGACCGAGATCCCGTCCCGGCCGCAGCCCCGCGACGAGCACCCGGCCGAGCCGCCGCGGATGTCCCGGATCGCGGCGATCGTCCTGGCGGCCGGGCTGTCGTCGCGGATGGGAGCGAACAAACTGCTGGCGAGCGTCCGGGGCAAGCCGATGGTCCGGCACGCCGTCGAGGCGGCGCTGGCGAGTCCGGTGTCCCAGGTCATCGTCGTCACCGGCAGGGACGGGCCCGAGGTCAGGCACGCGCTGTCCCCTCTCGCGCCCCTCTTCGTGGACAACCCTGACTTTTCAAAAGGTTTGAGCACATCGCTCAAGCACGGTCTGAAGGCGCTGCCCGACGATTGCGACGGTGTGCTGATCCTGCTCGGCGACATGCCCGACGTGAACGCCACCTTGCTCGACCGGCTGATCGCGGCTTTCGATCCGGCCGAGGACCGCGCCATCTGCGTCGCCACACGGCACGGCAGACGCGGCAACCCCGTACTGTGGGCGCGGCGCTTTTTTCCGGAGATGCTGGCGCTGGAAGGCGATGTTGGCGCCCGTCACTTGATCGGCCAATACGCCGAACTGGTCTGCGAGGTCGAGGCCGACGACGACGGGCCGCTGACAGACATCGACACGCCGCAGATGTTGGCGGAGCATGAGGCGGCCTCAAGCAGCGAAGCGGTAGGCCAATAGAAATGAGCGATCCCCTCTACAAGAAGGAACTCCTGCGCCTTGCCGCCGACGCCACGGGGTCCGGCCGCCTGGCGGTGCCCTGCGAGACCGGCCGGGCCCACAATCCGACCTGCGGCGACCGCGTGACCGTGGATGTCGCCGTTGCGGACGGCCGCATCGTCGGGCTGGCGCACCACACCCAAGCCTGTGTCCTGACCCAGGCCTCGGCGGCGATCCTGGGCGCCGAGATCTGCGGCCTCGACCGCGCCGAAGTCGCCGCCCTGCACGACGCGGTCGGCGCCATGCTGGACGGCGGGCCGGCGCCGCCCGCCCCGTTCGATGTCTTCGAGGTGTTCGACGGCGTGGCCACGGTGAAAAGCCGGCACAAATGCGTCCTGCTGCCGATCGAGGCGGTGCTGGCGGCGTTCGACGCCTCAGAGAGCGGCGAAGCGGGCCGCTAGCGGACCCAGGTGCAGCGTCTCGCCGCGGTCGAGGCTGTTGCCGCAGCCGAGCCCCAGGACCCGGCTCCCCGCGATCAGCGGATGGGTGAAGGTGGCGTCGTCGCGGCTCATGTTGAAAACGCACAGCATCTTCTCGCCGTCGTGGCTGCGGGTGAAGGCGAGGATCGGCTTTTCGGCCTCGAGGAAGCGCAGGTCACCGAGGCGCAGCGCCCGGCTCTTTTTCCGCTCGCCCAGGAAATGCCGCGCGAACTCCAGGGCCGAGTCGGCGTTGCCTTCCTGCTCCGACACGGCGAGGGCCTTGTGGGCCGGCCCCATCGGCAGCCAGGGCGTGCCGCGGGAGAAGCCGAGATTCGGCGCGCCGGCGTCCCACGGCATCGGCGTGCGGCAGCCGTCGCGGCCCTTGGCGATCGGGTAGTAGAGATCGCCGACCGGGTCCTTGAGCTGGTCGCGCCGCAGATCGACGTCCGGCAGGCCGAGCTCCTCGCCCTGATAGATCAGGGTCGTGCCGCGCAGGCTGCACAGCAGCGCGAAGAGGAACTTCGCCAGCGCCGGATCGCCCTCGGCGTCGCCGCCGAAGCGCGTCACGGTACGCGGCACGTCGTGGTTGGAGAACGAGATGCACGGCCAATGGCGCGGATGCTCGTTCAGCCCCTCGAAGTGCTTGCGGATATAGCTCGGCGCCAGCCGGCTCGCGACCAGGAGCGCGAAGGTATAGCCGGCGTGCAGGCCGAGGTCCGGCGGCAGATAGGCGCCGGAGCGCTCGAACTCCTCGGAGAACTCGCCGAACACGAAGCGGTCGTCGAACGCATCGACCGTGCGGCGGATCACGTCGAGTTCCCGGCGGTTCTCGAACAGGTTGGAGTCGTGCAGGTGCCGCTGCATGTTCGCGGCGTGGCTCCATTCGTAACCGCCGCGCTCGGCAGGCGGGATCGCCGGATTGTCGGTCAGGGCCGCGTCGTGGAGATAGGCGTTGGCGACGTCGAGGCGGAAGCCGTCGACGCCGCGTTTCAGCCAGGTCTCCAGCACCGCGAGGCAGGCCTGCCGGGCCTCCGGGTTGGTCCAGTTGATCTTGGGCTGCTGGCGCAGGAATTTGTGGTGGTAGTACTGCCGCCGCGCCGGCTGATAGGCCCAGCCCGGGCCGCCGAACACCGCCAGCCAATTGTTGGGCACCGTGCCGTCGTCCCTAGGATCGGCCCAGACGAACCAGTCCTTCTTGGGCGACGCGGCATCGAGGCTTTCGCGAAACCAGGCATGCTCGTCCGAGCAGTGGCAGAGCACCTCGTCGAGGATGACCTTCAGGCCGCGCGCATGCGCCGCCGCGAGCAGCGCATCGAAATCGGCCAGCGTGCCGTAGTCGCGATGGACGCCCTCATAGTCGGCGACATCATAGCCCCAGTCGCGGTTCGGCGAGGGATGGATCGGCGACAGCCAGATGGCGTCGACGCCAAGCTTTTGGATGTAGTCGAGCTTGGAGATCAGCCCGGCGAAATCGCCCTGCCCGTCGCCGTTGGAATCGCAAAAGGAGCGGATATAGACCTGATAAACGACGGCGCCTCGCCACCAGCTCAATCCACCCTCCCCTCGCGGGAGGGTCGAGCCGCCGGAGGCGGTTCGGGGAGGGGTCGGTCGCCTAGCGCCCTCCAGATACCTTCGAGAACCACGTCGCGGTGCTCGAAGAATTCGAGGTTCGTGAACCGCAGAACACGGCAGCCCTGTTCGCTGAGAAATCGCGTGTGCACTTCGTCATGCCCGAGATTTGCTTGTTCGCTGTGCTGACCACCGTCAAGCTCGACGACGAGCTTGGCCTGCGCGCAATAGAAGTCCGCGATGTAGGGTCCGACCGGCTGCTGCCGGCGGAACCGTATCCCGTCCATCCCCTTCTTGTGCAATACAGCCCAAAGCTTGCGTTCGGCATCGGTCATGGCCGAGCGAAGCTGCTTTGCAGCGGACTGCTTGAGATCGCGCCGGCGCAGGCCATCTGCCCATTTCATCGGCGTCGGACCCCTCCCCCAAATTTGCGAAGCAAATTTGGACCCTCCCTCAAGGGGAGGGTAGATTCAGACCTCGCTCGCGCTCTGGATCACCTTCGCCGCGAGGCCGTACTTCACCGCGTCTTCGGCGCCCATCCAGAAATTGCGCTCGGTGTCCTTGACCACGCGCTCATAGGACTGCCCGGTCTCCAGGGCGATCTCGCGGATCAGGCGCTCGCGCATCTTGATGATCTCCTCGGCCTCGATCGTGATGTCGCTAGCCTGACCGCGCACGCCGCCGAGCGGCTGGTGCAGCAGGAAGCGGGTGAACGGCAGGCAGAAGCGGTTCTCCTTCCTGGCGCCGAGGAAGATGTGCGCCCCGGCGGACGCGACCCAGCCGGTGCCGATCATCTTCACGCGCGGCGCGACGAAGCGGATCATGTCGTGGATGGTGTCGCCCGACTCGACATGGCCGCCCGGCGAATTGACGATGACGCGGATATCGCCCTCGCTCTCGGCATAGGCAAGGAGCTGCGCGGTGACGCGCTCGGCCATCTTCATGTCGACTTCGCCGAAGATCAGCACGGTGCGCGATTTGAACAGCGCGTTGGCGACTTGCGAGGATTGCGGGTCGGGGGATTTCTTCTCGGACTTTTCGTCTTCGTCTTCTTCGTCGAGGCGGCGCAAGGGCGTACTCCTGAAACAGGTCGAATCCAGTTGTCATACTAGCTTTGCCGGGGCAAAGCATTAAAGCGGCAAAAGGCCTTACGGAATCAACGGGTTTCGTCCGGAACCACGTCGAAAGCCAAGCTGATCCGGTATTCGTTCAAACCGCTTGGAATCGTGCGGTGGTGATAGTGCGACGGCGCCAGGATCAGCATGCCCTCCCGGGGCGGATAGCGGCGCGTCTGGATGACGTTGCCGGCGCCCCGTGCCAGCGACGGCGGCGGTCCGAATTCGATGCAGCCGCGATCGGGCGGCAAGCGCTCAGGTATTTTCACATAGTACACGCCGCTGAGCCAGCCGCCGCGATGGGTGTGCCATTCCTCGAAGGCCTCGTTGCGCTGGACAAGACCCCAGGGATGGAGGTGCGCCGCGGACGGCTTGCTCTCGGCCCACGGGTCGAACCCGCCGAGCGGTTCCAGCGTCGCGGCGAACGCATCGACCGCGCCACGGATCGCAATCAGCATCGCGCGGGCAAGCTGCGGGCGCGCGCCGCACATCAGATGATGGATCCGCTGGCTGCCGCGGTTGGCCTGCTCGCCGTCGGGAAATTCGCCGATCGCGAACGGATTGCGCAGCAGGTCGTCGGCCAGAGCGGCGTTGAACCCCAGGGGCATGTCCAGTTGCGTCACGGTCACGCGCGCCGGATCGAACAGCAGCGCCCGCCCCCGCTCGATCTGGCCGTTATGGATCAGCGCACGGCCCCAGGAGAGAAAAACCTGTGCATGACGCGCCCCACGCGCAACGACATCGGCGCAGAGCGCCAGGTCGTCCGCGTGGCGCGCGGCGCGACGAAGGTCGCGGGAGAGCTGGAAGAGCGCCGCCCGGTCGTGTGGATTGAGCGCCAGCGCCGCGCGAAAGGCCGCTTCGGAGTCCTCGGCTCGGGCCAGACCCCGAAAAGCGATGCCGGCTTGCGTTTTTGCTGAGGCCGCCACGACGGGATCGGCATCGGCGACAGCCGACGCCTCGGCCAGGGCCTCGAACGGGCGATCGATGACGTTGAGCGCATACGCCAAGCGCAGGCGCGTCCTCGCACGCTCCGGCGCAAGCGCTGCGGCGGCCGCAAAACAGGGAGCGGCTTTCGCAAAATCGTGCAAATCGACGTAGATGCTGCCGAGCTTTTCATGCGGCACGGCAGAATGCGGATCGGCTTCAATCGCCCGTCGCAGCATGGCGATGGCGGTCGCCGGGACGACAAGGTCGTCGCAAGTCGATGGCGACCAGATCAGTCCGTTCATGTTGTCCGGTCAGGAGTGCCCTTCGCCCTCGGGACCGGCGCCGGGCGCGCCCTCTGACTGGCTTGCCGATAATTGGTGCAATCGCGGCGCCCGCCACGCTTCGCGCTGCGGCACCGGAACGGTCACCTCGTCTCGCGCAATACTATCGATTTCAGACATATCTCCTCCGATACAAATCGTAGGATATGCTTAACATAGATCGCCGCCATGCTCAAAAGGCGCGCAATCCTCCGAATACCCGCTATCGCCGGCTTGCCCGGAGCAATTCCACAGCCGAACGCATCGTCGGTCCGATTTCGCCGTGCAGGGCGAGATCGGCATAGGGCTCCTGCTCGGTGACCTCGCGGTTGAGGATCGCATAGGCCGCCCCATTGCGTTTCGCCAGCAGGGGAAAACCCGCCGCCGGGTACACCACCAGCGACGAGCCGATGGCGAGCATCAGGTCGCAGGCGAGCGTGGCGCGCGTCGCCCGCTCCATCTCGGCCTCCGGCATCGCCTGGCCGAACGAAATGGTCGCGGTCTTGACGATGCCGCCGCAGAACCGGCAGTCCGGCGGCTCGCCGGTCCTGTCGAAATGCGCACGGATATCCGAGATTTCGACCCGGGTGTTGCAGGTGAGGCATTTGGCATAGCGCGTGTTGCCGTGGAGCTCGATCACCCGGTCCTCCGGCACGCCGGAATCCTGGTGCAGGTTGTCGATGTTCTGGGTGATGACGTGGGTGACCTTGCCGCGCCGCACCAGCTCGGCCACGGCGTCATGTCCGGCGTTCGGCTTGACCGCGCGCCAGGTAGCTTCCATCTCGAAGCGCCGCTTCCAGCTCTCGCGGCGCGCTTCGGGCGAGGCGACGAATTCGTCGAAATTGATCGGCATCATCTTGGTCCAGATGCCGCCCGGCGAGCGGAAATCGGGAATGCCGGATTCGGTGGAAATGCCCGCGCCGGTGAAAACCACGACGCGGCGCGCCGCGCGCAGCATGGCGGCGAGTTCTTCGGCGCCGGCATCCGGCGCGACGGCCCTGTTCGTGCTCATGGGCCAAGCCTAAACGCTGCTTCGCGCCCGCGAAATAGCGGCACTGGAACATTGCGGCCATTGCGCCGATAATGGGCAAGGCAAACATGGGGCCGAGTCCTTGAGCGATACCGCCGTCGCGGCTGAGAAGCCGTCCTACGTCTTCACGCCCAAGCCGGGCCAGACCAGTTGGTGGAAGGGCGATGCGGCGCAATTTCCCTATTTCCATCCCGGCGACCGCCACCGCTTTTTCGTCAGCAAGCGCGATGTCCTGACGCCGGCGCAATGCCAGCTGCTGATCGATTGCTTCGAGCGCTGCCGGGCGGCGCACGCGGCGCAGACCGGCGGCGACTACTGGGCGGGGCGCTTCATCTGGCAGAACGCCCTCCCCGAAACCGAGATCGACGCCATCCGCATCATGCAGCAGGTCCGCTTCCTGACGCTCGCGACGCTGAACCAGGCGGTGCGGCCGCAGGAGCCGCTCTATTCCGACACCGCGCAGCTCGTGCGCTGGCACGAAGGCATCGAGCTGCCGCCGCATGTCGACAACATGGAGCCGGACGGGCGAGCCAATATTTCGCCGCACCGCTCGTTCTCGTCCATCCTCTATCTCAACGACGACTATGAGGGCGGCGAGACCTATTTTCCGGGACACGGCATCCGCGTCAAGCCGACGGCGGGGGCGCTTCTGGTGTTCGGCGCCGGCCCGGAATACGTCCACGGCGTCACCCGCGTGACCAAGGGCCTGCGCTACACCTATGCGGGCTGGTTCACCTACGACAAGCAATTCGAGGACGCGAACGCGCCGAAGGTGTTTTGACGCCTACTGCGTCGCGCCGGCGCAATCGGCTTTCAGCCATTTTCCCTCAACGGTGTTGGTCATCGTCATGTCGCCGGTATTGATGGTGATGGTCGCGGTGTACTGGCTGTCGCCGGAATAGGTCGAGGTGAAATGGCCGGTGGCGTTGAACTGGCCCTTGCACACCATGTCCGCCGTATAGGTCTGGCCGCTGACATGGGCGTTCAGATAGGTGCAATCGGGATTGCCCCCCATCGGCGCTTCGGAGTTCACCTGGGCCGGCGTCATGCAATAGGTCGCGCTGTGGCTCTGGGGCGGCACGCCCGGCATCGTCATGGTCGTCGTGCTCGACCACAGGCCGGCCTTGCCGTGCGCGGCGAGCGCGGCACCGGGCACAAGCAGGACGGCGACCAGAAGGAAAGACACGGGTCTGGCGGACATCGGCGGCTCCAGCAAAAGGTCTGTGGCACGAACCTGCCACAGCCGGAACGCCGAGGGAAAGCACCGGAACGTGAAGGATCCGCCGCCTGCACGCAGGGCGCGGATCGGCTAGGCTGGGCCGGCACCTCGCGGAGACCGGCCATGAAGAAGTTCCTCTATCTCTATTTCGGCGGCAGCCCGCCCAAATCGCCCGAAGAAGGCAAGGCGGTGATGGATGCCTGGATGGCCTATTTCGGCAAGATGGGCGACAGGATCGTCGACGGCGGCGCGCCCATCGGGCCGCAGAAATCCGTCGGCACGCATCCGGACGCGAGAGTGGCGGGCTATTCCATCGTCAACGCGGCCGATCTTGACGAAGCGGTCAGGCTCACCGAGGGCCATCCGCATCTCAAATCGGGCGGCTCGATCGAAGTGTGCGAGACCATGCCGATCGCGATGTAGAGCCGGGGATCACAGAAGGGGGGATTGCATGCGGGGACGTCATTCCGCGATCGGCGCGATCGTGCTCGGCGGCGGAATCGCCGGGATCGTCGATATCGGCGCCGCCTGCGCCATCAACGGCTTTCTCGATCCGATCACCGTCTGTCACGTCATCGCGGCCGGCGCGATCGGGCGCGACGCCGCTATGGCCGGCGGGCTGCCCACCGTGGCCCTGGGCCTGGTGCTGCAGATCGCGATGTCGCTGCTGATCGCCGCGATCTACGCGGCCGGCGCCCAAGTCCTGCCCGTCTTGCGCCGCCGCTGGCTGCCCGCCGGCCTTGCCTTCGGCGTCGCCGTGTTCTTCGTGATGGAGTTCGTGGTCGTGCCGCTGTCCGCGATCGGCCATGTCCCGAAATTCACGCCGCAGAGCTTCGGGCTCAACCTCCTCGCGATGCTGCTGTTCGGCACGATCATCGCGTGGTTCGCGCGAACTAAGCGGCCTTGACCTTGCGCCGGGCGTCGATCAGCGCCTGGACGATGGGATGGAAGTGCCCGCGATAGCGCTTCTGGACGACGGCGAGCTGCCAGTCGTTCTCGGTCAGCCGCCGGCGGCAATCGGGGGCGCCGCAGGTGCAGTCTTCGGCGTCGACGGTGTATTCGGCGACATCGTAGTTCCAGGTCCCCTGGTCCAGCGTGACTTCGTCGCCGGCGGCGATGTCGCGCCTGGCGACGAGCGTCACCTCGTCCGCCAGCCAGGCATTGGCGTCGCAGGAATGATTCAGATTCTCGTCCAGGCTGGGCGCGGTGTCGCTCACCGGCAGGGCGAGATAGGCGTCGTCGCCCACGATCCACACCGAGCGGACGCGGAATTTTTCCAGATCGTCCGCCTCCGCGCGCGTGACTTTCTGCCCGCCGAATTCCATCAGCTTCTCGCCCGCCTTGACCGGCGCGGCGACCAGGACCCCGTCATAGTGAATCTTGGACTCGCCATGGACGAGCTTGGGGTTCACCCAGGTGCGGGCGAGATAGTTGCGCATTCGGATGGGCCTCCCGGCGGTCGCCGGGACATCCAAATCCGATTCTGGCAGCCGATGTAAGCCGGCGGCGGCTAGCTCGGGGCTTCACCGGCGACCGTGGTGCGATAGAGCTCCCGCCGGAAGCCGTCATAGTCGTTGAAGGCCTGGTGGATGCAGATGCGGTTGTCCCACAGCGCGAAGGTCCTGGGCTCCCAGCGCAGCCGGCAGGTGAACGCGGGCTGCGTCATGTGCGCGACCAGGAATGTCAGCAAGGCCCCCGCCTCCGGCTCGGTCAGGCCTTCGATGCCGACCGCGTAGGAACCGTCGCAATAGAGCGATTTCTCGCCGGTGACCGGATGGCTGCGCACCAGCGGATGCGTCGTGCCCTCGACCTTGCGCACGACGTCGTCCGGCAGCGCGGCGGCGCCGCGCGTCGCGGCCAGCCGGCCGACCGGCGAGGCGTCGACCCTGCCATAGGTCCGCGCCGACTCCAGCACACGCGCCATGGACATGTGCACCCGCAAGGGCGCGAGCATCCGCTGCATCGTCTCGCTCAGCATCGCATAGGCGAGCGCGGCATTGGCCCAGATCGTGTCGCCGCCGTAAGGCGGAATGTCGACGCCGTAGAGCATGCTGATCGCCGGCGGCTTTTCCAGGAAGGGGGAGTCGGTATGCCAGCCCGAGCCGAAGACCATGCCGGTCCGGGTGTCGGCGTCCTTGATCAGCGGCTGGACGTTGACATGGCCGGGAACGCCTTTGGTGTAGGCATCCTCCGCGAAGGGGCCGAAGCGCAGGCTGAACGCCTCCTGGTCGCCATGGCCGATCTCCTGGTCGCGGAAATAGATCATCTTGTGGCGGAACAGGGCGTGGCGGACCTCGGCGAATTGCGCGTCGCTGATGTCCGCCAGCCGCACGCCGCGAATCTCGGCGCCCATCGCCGCCGCCAGCGGCCGCGCCTCGATGTGGTCATACGCCTCGGCGCGGTTGTCGAATTTTCCCGTGGGGTGAACGAGCATGACCGAGCCCTGTCCAGCGTCTACTGGCCAAAGGCCGGCGGCGAGAAACGCTCGGCATCGAGCGGCACATAGTCGAGCGCGGCGAGCGTCTGGACCATCTTGTGAGCGCCTTCGTGCTGCCGGTTCTCGAACCCGATCCAGGTCCCGTCCACGACACGATAACGCAGGATTTCGCCTTCGAACTTCATGTCACCGACAGTGAAGGACACCCTCATGAGGCGATGACTATGCGCGTCCAGCCACAGATCCACCGCGCGCGTGCCTTCCGGTGTCACGGCGACGACGTCGTAGGATTTGGTGCCGATTTTCCTGCGGCCAAGGTAGTTGAACCTGGCCGGAAAACGCTCGGGATACAGATATCCGCCGACCGTGAGATAAGCACCCAACCTTTCGTCGGACAACTGAGTGGGATCGGTGATGACGACCACTTTTCCGTCGGGGCCGAAGTGCCACGCTTTGGTACCGTCATAGCCGCCGCCGCCGATCTTGCCCTCGATCGTGTGGATGCCCGCCGTCCTCAGCGCATGAAGATCGGCATACATTTCGTATGTTCCCGACATGCCATCCCGCACGATCGTGCCGACCTCGTGGAACGCGGCCGGCCGATCCAGCGCCGCACCGCCGCTCGCAGCCTTGCACGCGGCCATGAGCTTGAGCGCGACGGAATCGGATGCTTCGGACGCCGCTTGCGCCGCGACGAGACAAGCCGCCAGGGCAAGTCCTGCCAGTGCACCCAGGAACCTCTTCACGGTTCACCTCACTGCATCGTTACGGCTCGACCACGCCAAATCTTGGTCGGGCCCCGCGCAACACGCGTTTTTACGCGCCGCTCGGGAGCATAGCAACGCGACTTCGACCAGGCCGGAGGGATCGGCGATGGTCTCGATTAGGTGGGAGTGAGCGCTGCGCGGGCGATGAAACGGGGAATTTGGTCGTTGCGACGTACAGCTACGGCCGCGACTCGGACCGGCGCCGTTCTCATCCCCTAGTTGAGGATGCCCGCCTCGATGGCGGGTTTTCGCCAATTATCCGATTGATCGGGCTTGCGCGGATGCAGTAACTTTAATTTTGGCGAATATCAGTGGGGGTAGAATGCGGGGGAGTGTCCTGAGTTTCGATTCGAGTCGGGGTGAGGGAATCATCCTCGCCGACGACGGCAATCGCTGCACATTCACGGAGCAAACTTGGTCGGATAAGGCGGCCCGGCCGGTGGCGGGGCTTTCGGTCGATTTCGTGACCGACGGCGGCGCGGCCAAGGATATATTCGCGATCCGGCAAACCCCGTTGTCCCAGCCCTCCCCGGCAGCGCCCGCTCCCGCCGCCAGCCAGTCGACGAATGACGGGACCCTGCTTGGCGGCCTGTCGCTCGGCTCGGCGATACTGGGCCTGGTCCCCGGCTTCGGTGTGCTGTTCGTGATCGGCGGGTTCGTTCTTGGCATTTTCGCGCGCAAGCAGGCCAAGCTCGCCGGCAACTCGACGGGCATGCTGCTGGGCACGATAGGCATCGCGGTGTCGTCTATCGTCGTTGTCCTGGAGTTGCTCGTCGCCTTCTTCCTCGGCGCCATGCTCTTCTCCGGTGTATCGTGAGCGATCTGGCCGGCAAGGCCAGGGCGGACTATGAGATCGTCAAAGGGATCGTCATCGCCGGCTATGACGACTTCATCCGGGTGCGGAAGGAAGACGGGAGCCTTCTCGGCTTCAAGGTGAAAGGCCCGGCCGGCGGCTTTCAGGCGGGAACCCCGGTCGGCGTCGTCGCGCATCGCGGCACCGACCAGGCGATCTTTCTCGTCGACCGCCAGACCGGTCAGCGCTTCAACCAGTCGATCTGGTTCGATCACGCCAGCAAGGGCTCGGGCGCGGGATCGGTCATCCTGAGGATATTCACGCTGGCGATTCTTCTTCTCCCGTTCCTGGGCCAGTTTGCCGCCTTCAGCGGCGGGCTCGGCGCGATCATCGGCGGATTGGTCGTGTCGTCGAGCATGCAGGGCCAGGCGCGCCCACCGATCTCCCGGATTCTCCTGTCGCTGGGGATCTACTTCCTCGGCAGCGTCATCTTCTTCAGCGGCTGGTTCAAGGGCAATTCGAACCAAACCGTCGCCGGCTATCTCATCCTGATCGCGGGCGCCCTCGCCTATGCCTTCTGGGTGCATCGCCCCGTCACCCGCTATTATCGCGAAGTGAACAAGCTGCTCGACGAGGCAGCCGCCTAGAGTCAGTTGTGATCAACATGACGCATATCCGGCATGGCGAAGATAATTGGCGCATTCAGCTTTATTGAAGGTGCCCAGGGCGTCGGCGATGGCGCCGCTGATGGCGATATCGGTTCTTGCGGCGGCCTTACGCAGAGCTGATTTGAGCTTGGCAAAGACCATCTCGATAGGATTGAGGTCTGGCGAGTAGGGCGGCAGGAAGAACAGATGCGCTCCGGCGCTGCGGATCGCCGCGCGGATGGCTTTTGCTTTGTGGCTGCCCAGATTGTCGATGATCACGATGTCGCCGGGCTTGAGCGTGGGTAGGAGCGCGCACTCGACATAGCTGCGGAACTTGATGCCGTTGATGGGCCCGTCGAAGAGCATGGGAGCATCGATGCGGTCGTGACGCAGAGCCGCCAGGAAGGTGAGCGTGCGCCATTTGCCGAACGGCGCCTTGGCCAGGAGGCGTTCACCCTTTGGAGCCCAGCCCCGGGTGCGCGTCATGTTGGTCTTGGCCCAGGTCTCGTCGATGAACACGAGACGGCGCGGATCGAGCCGACCCTGATAACGCTTCCAGCGCACCCGCCGGCGCGCCACGTCAGGCCGGTCTTGCTCGACGGCGTAGAGACTTTTTTTTGAAGCTGATGCCTTGGGCCTTGAAGAAGCGCGACAGCATCGGCACGTCCGCCTTGATCCCATGCGCGGCCAACAGCCGGGCCGCGACCGCTGCCAGCGTCAAATCCGTCTCCCGCTTGATCAAGCCCAGCAGCCAGGCGGCCTGCGGCTTCAGAACCGAACGCCGGTCCCCGCCCATCGGACAGGCCCGCGCGCGGCCGGTACGTTCATACGCCCGCACCCATTTGATCGCGCTGGACTCGCTTACCCGGTAACGGCGCGCCGCTTCCCGCCGAGACAGACCTTCTTCCCCAACCGCCGCGATCACACGCGAGCGCAAATCCTGCGAATACGGCTTGACCATCCATGCCGGCCTCCATCCCAGCCAGCATCTTGAATCTGACTCGCGGCCCTTTGGGAATCCCTACGAGTCAATCAGGTCACAACCGACTCTAGGCGCCCGCCGCGTTCGAGAAGCCGAGGGGATGGCGCGCCCTAGGGGAGTCGAACCCCTCTTGCAAGAATGAAAATCTTGAGTCCTAACCGATAGACGAAGGGCGCGTGGGGGCGGGTATTAAGGCCCCCGCCGGGGCTTTGCAAGCCGGGCACTTTTTGCACGGGCTCGCGCAGTGCCGCCCGCCAACCCGCTGCGCTGGGCCTGGAACTACGCCCCCGCCGGGGCGGCGTCCTCCAGTTGAAGTTGCACGCGTTTTCGGCCCTGCCACTCGTCGGCGCGCAGGCGTCCGGCGGCGTGGATGCGTTTGCCGCGGCTCGCAAGCAAGGCCTTGCCCAGCGGCAGGTCGGCGATGCGGAACGCGATGGCGTCGAGCCGCGCGCCGTCGCCGCCGGCAAGACGCAGGCGGACATGGTCCTTGCCGACGACATCGGCGAACACGACCGAAACATCGGGCAGCGCGACCAGCGGCTCGGCATTGCCGGCGCCGAAAGGCCCGGCCTGCGCCAGTTCCTCGACAAGCGCTACGGTTGCGCCGGCCGGCGACACCGCCGCATCGAGGGTGAGATCGCTCGATCCCGCCAGCGCCCCGCCGGCCGCCGCGAAGCGGTCGGCGAGGAAACGGCGAAAGCCCTCGACCTGATCGGGATTGAGGCCGAAGCCCGCCGCCATGGCATGTCCGCCGCCGCTCTCGATCAGCTTCAGGTCGCGCGCCTCGCGCACCAGCGCGCCGATGTCGATGCCGGGAAGGGAGCGCGCCGAGCCGCGGCCATACCCGCCCTCGAAGCCCGCGACGAAGGCGGGCTTGCCGAAGCGCTCCTTCAAGCGTCCCGCGACGATGCCGACGACGCCGGCATGCCAGCCGTCGCTCGCCGCGAGCACGAAAGGCGCGTCGGCCTGGGCCTGCGACAGCGCAATCGCTTCTTCGAGGATGAGCTTCTCGATCCCCTGGCGCTCGCGGTTGTGGAGGTCGAGGGCGAGCGCCAGTTCCTCCGCCCTGCCCGCGTCGCGCTCGGTGAGCAGATCGACGCCGAGGCTCGAACGCCCGACACGGCCGCCGGCATTGATGCGCGGGCCGAACAGGAAGCCCAACGTGTAAGGCGTGAAGGGCGGCAGGATGTTCGCGACCTTCGCGAGGGCGGCAAAGCCGGGCCGCTCCAGCTTGTCCAGACGCGCCAGGCCGGCGCGCACGAAGGCGCGGTTGACGCCGGTCAGCGGCACCACGTCGGCGACGGTGGCGAGGCCGACGAGGTCGACGGCGTTGCGCAGATCCGGCTCGGCGATGGATTTGTGGGCATAGAAACCAGCGTCGCGCAGATGGCGGTTCAGCGCCACGGCGAAGAGAAAGGCGATCCCGGCGGCGCAGACGTGACCAAGCCCCGAACTGTCGCCGGGCTGGTTCGGATTGACATGCGCCAGTGCCGGCGGCGCGGCTTCGACCGCGTGATGGTCGAGCACGACGACATCCAGGCCGGCATCGCGCGCGGCGGTCAGCGGCGCGACCGCGCCGGCGCCGCAATCGACCGTGACGACGAGGCCGATGCCCTCGGCTTTGAGCCGCAGCAGCCCCGCCGCGTTGGGGCCGTAGCCTTCGGCCATGCGGTCGGGGATGTAGATGCGCGGCGGCGCGCCGAGGCTCGCGAAAAACTCGAACAGCAACGCCGCCGAGGTCGAGCCGTCGACGTCGTAATCGCCCCACACCGCGACGTTTTCCCCGGTTTCGAGGGCCGCCGCGACCCGCGCCACCGCCTTGTCCATGTCCTTGAGAGTTCGCGGCTCAGGGAGGAAGCGCTTCAGCGTCGGGTTGAGATAGTCGGCGACGTCGGGTGCCGCGATGCCGCGCGCCAGCAGCAGGCGCGCCAAGGCCTCCGAGATATTCGCCGCGCGCGCAAGCGTTTGCGCCGCCCTGCCGTCGCCGGCGTCCAGGCGCCAGCGCCGGCCCGTGAAGGATCGCGCGACACCGAAGGCCGCGTCCGGCGCAATCGGTGTGCTGTTCAAAGGGATTGAGGCAGAAGACACGTTCTCAACCGTCATCGCCGGCGGCGATCCATGATCACACTGCAGCAGTGGGGAGTATGGATGGCCGCCACGAGGGCGGCCATGACGGGTTTGGAATATTTCGGTGCAAAAGAACCGATCAATCCTTACCGCTCATCCTTCAGATGGCGGGAGCGGACATGGCGGGCCTTGATCCAGCGCACCGTGTGCGTCGCCGAGCGCATCACCACGCTCTCGGTGGTGATGAAGGCGCCCTCGTAATGCACGCCGCGCAGCATGGAGCCGTCGGTCACCCCGGTGGCGGCGAACACCACGTCGCCCGAGGCCATGTCCAGCAGCGCGTATTTGCGCTTGAGGTCCTTGATCCCCCATTTCGCGGCGCGCTCGCGCTCCGAATCGTTGCGGATGACGAGGCGCGACTGCATCTGGCCGCCGACGCAGCGCAAGGCCGCCGCCGCCAGCACGCCCTCCGGCGCGCCGCCGACGCCCAGATAGATGTCGATATTGGTCGAAGGATCGGTGCAGGCGATCACGCCGGCGACGTCGCCGTCGGTGATCAGGCGCACCGCCGCCCCGGCGGCGCGCACCTTGGCGATCAGCTCCTCGTGGCGTGGCCGGTCCATGATGCAAGCGGTGATGTCGCTCGGGCGAACGCCCTTGGCCTTGGCGAGGGCACGGATGTTGTCTTCCGGCGCGGCGTCGAGATCGACGATGCCGTCGGGATAGCCGCCGCCGATCGCGATCTTGTCCATGTAGGTGTCGGGCGCGTTCAGCAGCGTGCCGGGCTCGGCCATCGCCATCACCGCCAGCGCGTTCGCCATCGCCTTGGCGGTCAGCGTGGTGCCCTCGAGCGGATCGAGCGCGATGTCGACGGCCAGGCCGCCATAGCCGACCTGCTCGCCGATGTAGAGCATCGGCGCCTCGTCGCGCTCGCCTTCGCCGATGCGGACGGTGCCGGAGATCGGCAGCGAGTTGAACGCGATGCGCATCGCCTCGACCGCGGCGTGGTCGGCGGCATGCTCGTCGCCGCGGCCGATTTGCTGCGCCGCAGCAATGGCGGCAGCCTCGGTGACCCGTACCGCCTCCAGCGCGAAGGCACGGTCGAGCGGGCTCGCCTTGCCCGGCGCCACTTCGTTTTTCGTGTTCAAGCTGCCTCCATGGGAATCATGCACGGGCGGGCGCGCACCTTGTCGGAGGTGGCTATGGTCTTCAAGGCACGCTCGACGGAAGCCTGTGAGGTTTCGTGGGTGATCATGACGATCGACACCGGCTCGCCGGGGCTGCGGCCGCGCTGGATCATGCTCTCGATGGAAACCCGGGATTCCGCCAGATGGGTGGCTATTTCGGCCAGGACGCCGGGAAGGTCCAGCACCTCGAACCGCAGGTAATAGGCCGACGAGGCGGCGCCGGGATCGGCCGGGCGCAGCGGCTTCAATGTTGTCGCCGGCCGCCCGAAGGACGGCGCGAAATTGCCGCGCGCGATATCCACAAGATCGCCGACCACGGACAGCGCGGTCGGCGCCTCACCGGCCCCGCGGCCCTCGAAGAAGTAGCGCCCGGCGGGACCGGCATTGGCCATCACCGCGTTGAACACCCCGTCGACGTCGGCGAGCGGCGTGCCGGCGCGGACCATCGCCGGCTGGACGCGCTGGTCGATGCCCGCCGCCGTGCGCCGCGCGATGCCCAGGAGCTTGATGCGGAAGCCGAACTCGCGGGCGAAGCGGATGTCCTCGGTGGTGATGCCCTCGATCCCCTCGATCCGGATGTTCTTCTGGTCGGGCACCGTGCCGAAGGCGAGGCTGGAGAGCAGCACCAGCTTGTGCGCCGTATCGCCGCCGCCGACGTCGAGGGCGGGATCGGCTTCGGCGTAGCCGAGCTTCTGGGCCTCGGCGAGCACCTCGGCGAAGGTGCGTCCGGTCGCTTCCATCTGGGTCAGGATGTAGTTGCAGGTGCCGTTCAGGATGCCGCGCACGGCATCGATGCCATAGGCGACCAGGCTCTCGCGCAGCGCCCGCACGATCGGGATACCGCCGGCCACCGCCGCCTCGAATTTCAGGCCGACTCCGTTTGCCTCGGCCAAGATCGCAAGCCGGGCGCCATGCTTGGCCAGCAGCGCCTTGTTGCCGGTCACGACGTGCTTTTTCGCGTTCAGGGCGCCTTCGACCACCGCCAGCGCGATGCCGTCCTCGCCGCCGATCAGCTCGACGACCACGTCGGCCTCGAACTTCGCCAGCGACGCCGCGTCGGCCGTCCACGCGAACCGCGAATGATCGAAGCCGCGGTCCTTCTTGGCGTCGCGCGCCGAAACCGCGACGATTTCCAGCTTGCGCCCTGCCCGCTCGGCCAATTCGGGATTGGCCAGCGCCTTGACGACCCCGCCGCCGACCGTGCCCAGGCCGGCGATTGCGATGCGCAGGGATGGCTTCACTTGGCGCCTTCCAGCTCGGCGGGCTCGTTGACCCTGAGCGCCAGGAATTTCTTCACGTTGCGCGCCGCCTGGCGGATGCGGTGCTCGTTCTCGACCAGCGCCACGCGGACATAGCCCTCGCCGTATTCACCGAACCCGGTGCCCGGCAGGACCGCGACCTTGGCATGGATGAGCAACTGTTTTGCGAACTCCATCGAGCCCTTGTCGCGGTAGCTTTCCGGCACCGGGGCCCAGGCGAACATCGAAGCCGGCGGCGAGGGGATGTCCCACCCGGCCCGCTTCATGCTCTCGACCAGCACGTCGCGGCGCGACTTGTAGATGGCGCGGATCTCGTCGGCGCAGTCCTGCGGTCCGTTCAGGGCCGCGGCCGCCGCGACCTGGATGGGAGTGTAGGCGCCGTAATCGAGATAGGACTTGATGCGGCCAAGCGCGTGGATCAGGTGCTTGTTGCCGGCCGCGAAGCCCATGCGCCAGCCCGGCATGGCATAGGTCTTGGACAGCGACTGGAATTCGATCGCGATGTCCTTGGCGCCGTCGACCTGGAGGATGGACGGCGGCGGATCGGCGTCGTCGAAATAGATGTCGGCATAGGCGAGATCGGACAGCACCCAGATCTCGTGCTTCTTCGCGAAGGCCACGATCTCCTTGTAGAAATCCAGCCCCACGACCTGCGCCGTCGGGTTCGACGGATAGTTCACCACCAGCGCCAGCGGCGACGGCACCGAATGCTTCACCGCGCGTCCGAGATTGCTCAGATACTCTTCCGGCGTGCGTGCCGGCACGTGCCGGATCGCCGCGCCGGCCAGGATGAAGCCGAAGGCGTGGATCGGATAGGCCGGATTGGGCACCAGCACCACGTCGCCCGGCGCGGTGATCGCCTGGGCGAGGTTGGCGAAGCCTTCCTTGGAGCCGATGTTGGCGATGACTTCGCTGTCGGGATCGACCTTCACGCCGAAGCGGCGCTGATAGAACGCCGAATAGGCCTTGCGCAGGCCCTTGATGCCGCGCGAAGCGGAGTAGCGGTTGGAGCGCGGATCGCGCGCAGTCTCGATCAGCTTGTCGACGATGTGCTGCGGCGTGGGCATGTCCGGGTTGCCCATCGAGAAGTCGATGATGTCCTCGCCCGCCGCGCGCGCCTTGGCCTTGAGGATGTTCACTTCCTCGATGACGTAGGGCGGGAGCCGCTTGATGCGGTAGAAGTCGGTTTGCATGGGCGTGGGACCGTGATTTCGTCTGCGAAGCAGCGCGTCGCGAGGGCAGCACACGGCAAAAAAGCTGCGCCGTCAATGACGTTAGGGCGCGATCTTAACCTGCGCGGAACGCGGGTCAGCCCTGGACGAAGATCTCGGCGCGGCGGTTGCCGTCTTCGCCTTGCGGCATCGATTCGTAATAGACGGGCTGGCTGTCGCCGACCGCTTCCACCAGCACCCGGCTGGCGGGCACGCCCTCGCGGATGAGTTCGGCGGCCACGGCCTGGGCCCGTGCCTGGGACTTGGCGAAGATCGCCACCAGATGCTTCTCGACCGGCATGTTGCCGGTGCGGCTGGAAGAATGGCCGACCACCTTGATGAACCCCACGCCGCCGCGTTGCTGGAACGCGGAGACCGCGGCGCGAACCTGCGCCCGGCCGGCAGCCGAGAGCGCGGTGCCGTCACCCGGGAACATCACCACCGCCGTCGGCGGCAGGCCGCTGGCATTGGCATAGACGCTGGGCGTGCTCGAATTGAGGGCATCGAAATTGGCCACGACCGAGCCGGTCATGGCTTCCGGACCGCCCATGGCGCGGCGGCCGCCGCGCGGCGCGACTGCCGCAACGCCGCCGCCCGGCAGGGGCGTGATCGGACCGGTGGCGACGCCGGCATTGGCGGCGGTTTGCTGATAGCGGGCGATGATGGGCTGCGCCACGAACTGGGAAATGTTGGCATCGAGCGCCGGCGCGTTGGACGGCTTGAAGCCGAGCGAGGCGTCGCTGGTCATCATGGGCTGCGAGCCCGGCACGCCGCCCAGCGCCGGAACCGCCGGCTGCGAGCCGGGCGGCGGTGCGCTCGGCAGCGCCGCGACGGCGGTGGTCGGTGCCGGTGCGGGCGGCATTGCGGGTGGCGTGTTGTCGCCGACCGCGGGCGCGGAAGGCGCCGGCCCGTTGTCGGGAGGCGGCAGCGCGTTGTCGGCGGGCGCCGTCGGCAGCGCGTTCTCGGCGACCGCGGTGCCCGGCTCGGGCGCGGGGCCTGGCGGCGGCGCCGCGGCTTCGGTGCCGCCGCGCAGGGCGTCGGCGCTGTAGTTGGAACGATTGCGATCGGCGGCCAGCGAGTCGGCGACTTCGCGCTGATCGTCGGGATTGGTGGTGCCGCTCGGCTTGTCGGGCACGCTGGCGAGGTCGGGTGTTCCGCCCGCGTTCGCCGGCGGTGCGGTGTCGGGCGGGAACCCGCCGGCGTCCGCCACTGGCGTCGTCGAGGGCGTGTCGTCACCGATCATTTCGTCGATGGTCGAACACGCGCTCGTGGTCAGGGCGAAAGCCAGCACTGCCGCAAGGCGCAACGCTGTTCTGGTCATGCCGTCAAACCCTCAGCCCAAATACGGAATCCGTGATCGGTCCGGTATACAGGCCGCGCCAGCGGCTTCCAAGCGGTTAAGCCGGACAAACGCATGAAATCTTGTGGCAAATGGCCCTAGGACGCGATTTCGCGCGCCTTGCGGGCGCGACGGAGCACGCGCTATCACAGATGGGACGCGGGCCGGTGGTGACTATGCAAAAGAAGCTCGACGATTCGCTAGGAAGCGCCAAGGGCGACGAGACGGTTAACAAGGCGGGCGCCGCGCCCGCCAATCCCTATGCCCTGGGCGATGCCGGCGAATTCGCGCGCAACATGATCCGGGTCGGACAACAGTCGCAAAAACTCCTGGCGGACTTTCTCAAGCGGCAGGCCGGCGCGGGCAAGGAACCGCTCGATCCCCTCAACATTACCGCGCCGTTCATGACTCTGATCAAGGCGATGAGCGCCAATCCGACCGCCATCGTGGACGCGCAGTTCCAGCTGTGGCGCGATTTCATGGGCCTGTGGGAGAATACGGCGCGCAAGCTGCTGGGCAGCGAGGTCGAGCCGGTGGTGGCGCCCAAGCCGGGCGACAAGCGCTTCCGCGACAAGGACTGGCAGGAAAGCCAGATCTTCGACTTCATCAAGCAGAGCTATCTGCTCACCGCGAACTGGATGCAGGACACGGTGGCGAAGGTCGAGGGCATCGACGACGACACACGCAAGCGCGTCGGCTTCTATACCAAGCAGTTCGCCGACGCGGTCGCGCCGACCAATTTCATCCTGACCAACCCCGAGGTGCTGCGCGCGACGCTGCAATCCAACGGCGAGAACCTGGTCAAGGGGCTGGACAACCTCCTGGAGGACATCGAGCGCGGCCACGGCCAGCTTTCGATCCGCCAGTCGGCCGACGCCTTCCGGATCGGCGAGAACATCGCCACCACGCCGGGCAAGGTGATCTTCCGCAACGAGCTGCTCGAATTGCTGCAATTCGATCCGACCACCGCGGAGGTTTACGAGCGGCCGCTGCTGATCTTTCCGCCCTGGATCAACAAGTTCTACATCATGGATCTGAGGCCGGAGAATTCCTTCATCAAATGGCTGGTGGGCCAGGGCTATACGGTGTTCGTCGCCTCCTGGGTCAATCCCGACCGCCGCCTCGCCCAGAAGACGTTCGAAGACTACATGCGCGAGGGCATCTTCGCGGCGCTGGACGCCGTCGAGCAGGCGACCGGCGTCGCCGATCCCAACGTCGTCGGCTACTGCATCGGCGGCACCCTGCTCACCGCGACGCTCGGCTACATGGCGGCCAAGGACGACAAGAGGATCAACAGCGCCACCTTCTGGGCGGCGCAGGCCGATTTCAGCGAGGCCGGCGACCTCACCGTCTTCGTCGACGAGGCCCAGCTCGAATCGATGCAGAAGCAGATGGAGCAGGCGGGCGGCGTGCTCGAAGGCGCCAAGATGGCGACCACCTTCAACATGCTGCGCGCCAACGACCTGATCTGGTCGTTCGTGATCAACAACTACATGCTCGGCAAGCAGCCGATGCCGTTCGACCTGCTCTACTGGAATTCAGACACCACGCGGATGCCGGAGAAGACGCATCTGTTCTACCTGCGCGAGTGCTACAAGGAGAACAACCTGGCGCGCGGCAAGATGGTGCTGGGCGGGACGCGGATCGACCTCTCCAAGGTCAAGCTCCCGGTCTATCTCCAGTCGGCGCGGGAAGACCATATCGCGCCCTACCGCTCGATCTACAAGACGACAAAGCTGTTCAAGGGCCCGATCCGCTTCATCCTGGCCGGCAGCGGCCACATCGCCGGCGTGATCAACGCGCCGGTGGCCAAGAAGTACCAATACTGGACCAACGACCAGTTCGGCGGCGCCGTCGCCAAGCCCTACCCTGCCAAGGTCGAGGACTGGATCGCCGGCGCCAAGGAGCATGCGGGCTCGTGGTGGCCGGACTGGGACAAATGGCTGTCCAAGCAGTCGGGCAGGAAAATCCCGGCCCGCAAGCCCGGCGACGGCAAGCTCAAGCCCCTGGACAACGCGCCCGGCACCTATGTGAAGATCAAGGCGGATTGAGTTCCCCCGGCGACGCCGCCGCGGCCTACAGAGGCAGGCCTCAGCCGCCGGTCAGGTGATCGATGATCGCGTCGGCGATGGCGCCGCCGAGGGCCTTGTCGAAGGCGATGAACATCGGCTGGGTGTTGACCTCGAGGAAGCGGTAGCGCCCCTCGCGATCCAGCATGAAATCGGCGGCCGCGAAATCGAGCCTGAGGCGGGCGCAAAGCTTGAGCAGGCCGCGCCCGACATCCTTCGGCACCGGCGCCGGCTCGAGCGCCGTCTTGTCGTCGTCGCGGTAGTCGACATGATCCGACGACAGGGCGCAGCCGAATGTCCGCTTGCCGACGACGAAAACGCGCAATTCCGGCCGGCGCAGTTTCGGCTGGTGGAAGTAGGGCCGCCAGCGCGTCGCCGGGTCGGCGGCGCGGCCCGCCGACAACGCTTCGGTGAGTTCGCCGCCAGCCACCGGCTTGCGGATGCGCGGCACGGCGCCGGGCGGCGCGGTGCACCCTATCAGCGTCCGCGGCAGCCGCAGGCCGGCCGCCGCGGCGGCGTGCAGGTTCTCGATCTTGTTGTTCTCGCCGCCGCCGTTGCGGTTGAAGCAGCGGATCGCCGGATCGGCGCAGGCCCAGCCGCGGATGAAATAGAACCAGTTGAGCGCCTCGGCCTGGGCTTCGGCCTTGTCGGGATAGGCTTCGAGAAAGACGTTGTGCCGGATGAAAAGGCCGCGCGGGCGCAGCGGCCGGCCGTTCAGCGTCATCCGGCGCCGCGCCAAATCGTAGGACGCATCGGGCCGCAAGCCAGGACCGTTGAGGAGATCGACAAACGCGATCCGGCGCGCCAGCACCCGTCCGAGCAGCCAGCCGATATTGGGATCGTGCTGGCCGCCGGCGACGAGGAGCATGGCGCCCGGTTTACTTTTCGCCGGCGATCTGGGTGATCGGGTGTTCCTCGCCGTACATCATCGTCGAGATCACGGTTTCCTCGCCCAGCGCCATGGTCGAGATCGGCGGCGGGTCCTCGCCCTTCTTCTTGGTCGGCGGCTTGCCGCCGTGACCCGGCTGGCCCTCGCCCGCGATCTGCGTCGTCGGGTCTTCCTCGCCATATACCAGCGTCGTCGGGTGCGAATAGGGATGCTCTTCGCCGAGCGCCAGCGTCGTGACCGGCGGATATTCCTCGCCATAAACGAGCGTGGTGACGGGCGGGTTCTCCTCGCCGAGCGCAAGCGTGGTGATGGGCGGATTTTCCTCGCCGACCGCGAGGGTCGTGACCTTGCTTGCCGAAGCAGGCTTCGGCGACTTGGCTTTCTTCTGTGCCATGGGGTGCCCCTGGTTCGATGACTGTTGGTGCAGTGACAAGTTCGTTAAAACTCGGCAACACAACTGGCGCCTCGACCAATACTGGGAGGCTGTCACGAATGACTATTCAAGTAAAGAACAAGTACTCGCGATTCAATGCTCCCGCATCGCGGCCGCAATCGCTGCGCTCCCGCCGTCGCCGCGCCCCTCGAGGCCGCGCAGCACGCCGGCGAAATCCTCCGGCTTGACGTTCTGCGAGAGCTTGAACTTTCCTTCGAGGGTCTCGAAGCGCACCGCGAAGCCCACGATCGCGCCCAGCAGCGCCGCCATCTTGGCCGCGGGCACCTTGTCGACGGTCCAGGGCTTCTTCGGCAGCAGTTTGGCCTCTTCGGCGGCGGACAGGTCGATCAGCAGCGTGCGCAATTCCGCATCGTCCAGCCGCCGCACCGTGCCCTGCCCCTCGACCGCCTGGTAGTTCCAGGTCGGCACCATGCCCTCGGTCGCGTACCAGTCCGGCGAAACATAGGCATCGGCGCCCAGGAACGAGAGGCGCACGCGGGCACCGTCCGCGAGCTGCGAGACGGCGTTGTTGCGCGCCAGGTGGAAGCGTGCCGTGCCGTCGGCGCTCACGATCACCGGGGCATAGGCGAACTGCGCCGCGCCTTCGAACACCGCGGCGAGGGTCGCGAACGGATGCGCGCGCATAAAATCGTGCAGGCGCGCGGCATCGTCCACGGCGAAGGCTTTGGGCCGGTACATCACACCAGCCCGGTGGTCTCTGGCAGGCCGAGCATGAGGTTGAGATTCTGCACCGCCGCGCCCGAGGCGCCCTTGCCCAGATTGTCCAGCACCGCGGTCAGGCGCACCTGCCGGGTGCTCTCGTTGGCGAAAACATGGAGCTTCATGCGGTTGGTGTTCTTGAGCGCTTCGGCGTCCAGCGTCTTGAGGCTCGCGGTTTCCGCCGCGCCCGCGACCTCGACCAAGGGCCGGCCTTGATAGGTGTCGGCCAGCGCGGCGCGCAGGTCAGCGCCGCTCGGCGCGCCGGGCAGCGCCCACAGGTGCAGCGGCACCTCGACGATCATGCCGCGGTAGTAGCGGCCGACGCTGGGCGCGAACACGGGGGGATGCCGCAGGCCCGACCGCCCGGTCATCTCCGGCACGTGCTTGTGGGCGAGGCCGAGGGCATAGCTGCGCACGACCGTCTGGGTGTAGTCGGGCGAATTCCTGTCTTCGAACTCCGCGATCATCGCCTTGCCGCCGCCGGAATAGCCGGACACCGCATTGACCGAAAGCGGCGTCTCGGCCGGCAGGAGACCGGCGCGAATCAGCGGCGCGACCAGGGCGACGAAGCCGGTGGCATAGCAGCCGGGGTTGGTCAGGCGCGTCGCGGAAGCCACGGCGTCGTAATTTCCGGGTTCGAATTCGGCGAAGCCGTAGACCCACCCCGGCGCGACCCGGTGCGCGCTCGACGCGTCGATCACGCGCACATCCGGGTTTTCGATCCGCGCGACCGCCTCTTTCGCGGCCTCGTCCGGCAGGCACAGGATCACGATCTCGGCGTCATTCAGGGCCTGTTTGCGGGCGTTTACGTCCTTGCGGTCGGCGTCCGAGAGTTGCACGACGACAAGATCGCGCCGGGCGGCCAGCCGCTCGCGAATCTCCAGCCCGGTCGTCCCGGCGGCGCCGTCTATGAATATCTTCGTAGCCATCCGTGCACTTGCCCACCGAAAAAAGGCCCGGTTTCCTTGACAGGGCCGCCAACCGCTCTTTAGCTCATTAACGCTGACGATCCCGCAAATATACACCTTTCCGCGGGGGGGACGGGCGTCGGCACCATTGCGCGCCACACATGGCTGGCGATGGGTCTTTGAACCTCCTTCGCATCAACTTAGGGCCTGGGCTTGCCGTCACGGCGCCCATCGGGAGAAGAAAATGGAACCCATCAATTGGTTCATGAAGGTCGTCACCCAGCACTATTTCGATTTCAACGGCCGCGCCCGGCGCGCCGAATTCTGGTGGTTTGTGCTGGTCTACGTCATCATCGTGGTCATCCTGAACGTGATCGGCAGCATCCTTCACCTGGGCCAGATCCTGACCAGCCTGTTCCAGCTTGCCACCCTTCTCCCCTATCTCGGCGTCGCGGTGCGGCGGATGCACGACACCGGCCGCAGCGGCTGGTGGATCCTGCTGCCGATCGTGAACATCGTCTTCTGGGCCGGCGTGGGCAATACCGGCCCGAACGCCTACGGTCCGGACCCGAAGGCGGCTGCCTAACGCAGTCGTCTCGCCTGACTGGCTGAGCACAGCCCCGGCCGCTCGCGCGGCTGGGGCTTGCCGCTTGCCGAGCTGCGGCCCGTCCGTCGGGGGGAGCGGCCGGAGCGTCACTGGGAGAAAACGATGGTCGACGTCGGTCACATCAGGCACGAGCTTCAGGAAGCCGAGCAGCATCTGCTGCACGAATTGCGCGCCTTGCGCCGGCACCGCCGCAAGGTCGAGGCCGGCGAGATTCCCGATCCCAACAAGCTCACCATGGGCCAGAAGGTCGCCGACACCGTCGCGGCAACAATGGGATCGTGGCGCTTCATCATCATCCAGTCGGCGATCCTGGTGTTCTGGATCACGGCCAACATCATGGCCTTCATCAACCACTGGGACCCCTACCCGTTCATCCTTTTGAACCTGGCGCTGTCGTTCCAGGCGGCCTATGCCGCGCCCTTCATCATGATGAGCCAGAACCGCCAGCAGGACATCGACCGCCTCGCCGCCAAGAGCGACTACGACATCAACATCAAAGCCGAGCTGGAGATCGAGCTGCTGCACCAGAAGCTCGACGCGCTGCGCGAGAACGAGGTGCTAAACCTGACCAGGACGGTGGCCGACCTCACCGCGATGCTGCGCCAGGCGCAGGCGACCTAGGCGCGCCGCACGAGTCTGAGAACCAGCAGCAGCACGACCGCACCGATCGTGGCGCTGACGATGGTGGCGACGATCGGGGTCATGCCGCCGAGGTGAACCCCAAGCTTGGGCAACAGCCAGCCGCCGATGAAGGCGCCGATGATGCCGACGACGATGTCGCCGATCAGGCCGAAGCCGCCGCCCTTGACGATGACGCCGGCGAGCCAACCCGCGACCGCGCCGACCAGAATCCAAATCAGAAGTGTTTCGACCGGCATGGCTGTGTCCCCTCATTCATGTCGTTTGCTGGGCAGGAAAAGCTGCGCGCGCCCACGGGGGGCGCGCGCAGTCGTCGTTCAAGGCGTATGGGTCAGGCTGATCGCGCCGACGCCGGCCGCGACGTTCAGGCCTTCGTTGCCCGAGACGCTGACGGGCTGCAAGGCGAAGGACTTGTCGAAACCGCCGACCAGCACGTTGGCGCCGAGGCCGACGCCGACCGTGGCGCTGGCGGTGGCACCGACATAGTCGCCCTCAAGCGCGCCGGGACGGGTGTCCGAGCTGGGGGCGACGACGCCCCAGACCAGGACGCCGCCTTCGGTGTAGCCGATGTCGACGCCGAATTTGGAGATCGTACCGGTGTAGTGCTCGAAATGGCGGTTGTTCTGGCGGAAGGTGCAATGCAGGTCCTTCGACGAGCCGAACACGAAGCCCCAGCCGCTGGCGACGTTGCAGGTCAGGCTGCCGACATTGACGCCGTGGGGGGCGGCCGAAGCCGGCGAAGCCAGGGCGAAGGCGGCGAGCGCCGCGCCCGTCAGAAGCAGGCGATGAGAATTTTTCATGGATGTGTTTCCTTGAGGGTGGAGAAGTCCGCGCGGGCCGTGATGACCCGCGCGCCGTTTCGGGCAGCCCGCCGCGTCGCGGCGGGCGCTTGCCTAGTCGAAGTACCAGTTGCCGTCGGTATGGCGGCAGGCGGTGCCGTTGCGCGAGGAGCCCTGGCCGCGGCGGGTCGAGGCTTCGCGGAAGTCACGGCAGGTGTTGCCGTCGCGCGAATATTCGCGCACCGGCGTGAAGCTGCCGTAGTTGCTGCCGTTGCGCCAGTCGTGACGCTCGCCGATGCGGCCTTCGAAGCCGGCGCTGTAGGACGTCAGGGCGACGCGCCTATCGTTGCAGTCCACGTCGCGGGCCAGCGAATTGCCGGCAAGGCCGCCCAGGATGACGCCGGCGAATGTCGCGCCGCCGCTGCCGTGACCGATCTGGTTGCCGATCGCGCCGCCGGCGATCGCGCCGAGGATCGTGCCGGCCGCGGTGTTGCCGCTGCAGTCGTTGCCGTAATAATAGGCGCCGCGCTGATAGCCGCGGTCGGGCGCGCGCCACGGATCGGCGCGAAAGCGGTCGTTGCGCTCGCGGCGGGCATAACCGTCGTCGTAGCCGTAATTGTAGCCGCTGCCATAGACCGGCTGGTTCGATGCGCCGCCGACATTGGCGCCGCTGCGATCGCCGCGATGATTGCTGTCGTCGGCGCTCGCAGCGCCGGCGCTTAGCGCGACAACCGCCGCGGCAAGCAACATGCTCGTCTTGTTCAACATTAAGAGATTCCTTGATGGGATGCCGGCGCGAGGTTCCGAAGGGAAATAGCGCCGGATAGGGCAAGCGCCTCTGCGCTTCCTCGGACAGGCAACTCGCTCGCCACCGTTTCGATCCCAGCAAATGAATTTCGGCGCTTAGGCCTGACGCCCCGCGCTGTCGTGCGGGGCGCGCGTCGTCGGGCTCGGCGATCCGGCGAAAAACGGCACGATGGAGTTCGCCGAAAGCGCGTTCGTCGTCGTCAAAGCGAAATAGAAAGGCCGCGCAAAAAAAAGAGTCGTCACGCGGCCGTTGAATATTTCGCCTATCTGGTGTCCAATATCGGGGCGAGGAAACGCCCTGGATATTGCGTAGGTCCAGAGGCGAAAATGATCGAAGTCCTTGAGAATTCCGCCCAACGGCTGCGATTGCGGCTGGGCGGCTGGGGTGTCGGTGCCGGCATCTGCACGTTTGATCGTGAAAACAACCTGGCCGATTTCGTGCGCTTGGCGCTGCGCGTGCCGTACCGGCGCAGGCGGATCGCGTTCGCCGATGTCCACTCCGTCGTGGTGAGGCGCCGCAAACGCCTGAAGATGTATTCTCCCATGGTCGAGGTCAGAAGCGGGCGGTCGATCTCGCTGGGCGATTATACCAAGGAAGAAGCCATGGAAGCCGCCCGCGCGATCCGCGATTTCCTCGCGACCCAGGCCTGCGATCTTCCGAAGAAGCGCGATGGGTGAGTGGCAGAACCGCCAGGAGAAGATGAGCCGCCAGCCATAGATGCTGCGCGTCGTGTAGTATCTCGGCACTACGAAAAAGCGGCCTACGTTTCCGTAGGCCGCTGTTTCCAAGCGATAAACTTGGGCCGTCGTATCAGCGCTTCGAGAACTGGAAGCTGCGGCGCGCCTTGGGGCGGCCGTACTTCTTGCGTTCGACGGCGCGCGGATCGCGGGTCAGGAAGCCGCCGGGCTTGAGCGCGGCGCGCAGCGTCGGCTCATAGGCGACGAGGGCGCGGCTGATGCCGTGGCGCACCGCGCCGGCCTGGCCGGAGAGGCCACCGCCGACCACCGTGACGACGACGTCGAACTGGCCGTCGCGGGCCGCCGCGATCAGCGGTTGGCGCAGGATCATGCGCAGCACGGGACGGGCGAAATAGACCTTCTCGTCGCGGCCGTTGACCGTGATGGAGCCGCGGCCGGGCTTGATCCAGACGCGGGCGACCGCGTTCTTGCGGCGCCCCGTGGCATAGGCGCGGCCCTTGGAGTCGCGATTGGACTTGGGCGCGTCGCCGGCCTCCGCCTTCTCCGGCACCTTGGCCTTGATCAGCGTGGATTTCAGTTCGCCGAAGCTTTTTACGTCTTCCGCCATGAGCCTAGCTCGCCTTCTTGAAGTTGGTGTTCTTGGGGTTCAGCTTCGCCACGTCGAAGGGCTGGGGCTGCTGCGCCGCATGCGGATGCTCGGTGCCCGCGAAGACGCGCAGGTTCGAGAGCTGGCGCCGGCCCAGGGGACCGCGCGGCAGCATGCGCTCGACCGCCTTGTGCAGCACGCGCTCGGGGAACTTGCCGCGCATGATCTGGCCCGCGGTGCGCTCCTTGATGCCGCCGATATAGCCGGTGTGGTGGTAGTAGGTCTTGTCCTTCAGCTTGTTGCCGGTGAGGACGACCTTGGCGGCGTTGATCACGACGACGTTGTCGCCGCAATCCATATGAGGCGTGAAGGTGGTCTTGTGCTTGCCGCGCAGGCGCAGCGCGATGATCGAGGCGAGGCGCCCGACGACTAGCCCTTCGGCGTCGATCAGGATCCACTTCTTCTCGATCTCGGACGCTTTGGCCGAGTAGGTTTTCATGGGAGACCTTTGGAAAATGCTGTTCGGGCCGGCGTCTTAGGCGCAGCCGCGCAACCGGTCAAGGAAAAACCTCGATTTATCGGGATTTTTCTTGTACGGTATTATAGTACCGTATCAAAACCCAGCATTCAGGTCCCGCTTCGCGCGAAATCGGCGATGTCGCGGGCGGCCGCCCGGCTGATGTCGGGACAGCTGATCGCGAAAATCTCCGTGCCGTGCACCGTGCCGAGTTGGACCCGCGCGCGCGCCGGCACGCCCGCCGTCAGCAGCAGCCGGTAGAATGCGATGCCCTCGTCGCGCAGGGGATCGCATTCGTTGACGTTGATCACCGTCGGCGGCAGCCCCTCGACATCGGCGACGGTCGCGAAAGCCGGCCAGGCCAGCGGATCGCCGGCCTTGAACGCCTCGATCCCGTAGCCCATCGCACCGCGATTGTTGTGCAGGTCGAGCAGGATGCCGTTGTTCTCAATCGACGACGCAAAGCGCTCCAGCGGCCATTCGCCGGCGATGTAGGGACACAGCGCATAGAGCCCCTGGATCAGGCCGAGATCGCGCTCCTTCTTCAGCTTCATGCCGGTGGCGAGCGTCAGGTTGCCGCCGCCGCTCTCGCCCGCGACCACGATCCGCGCCGGATCGATCTTGAGCAGGTCGGCATGGGCGTGGACCCAGCGCAGCCCGGCGACGCAATCGTTGAGGCCGGCCGGATAGGGCGCGACCTCGGGCGCCGACGAGGGGCGCAGGCAGTTGCGGAAATCGACCATCGCCACCGCGACGCCCTGGGCCGCGATGATGCGGCCCCAGGCGCGGTACATGCCGTCGAAGCAGGACATCACCGCCATGCCGCCGCCATGGATGTAGTAGACGCAAGGCAGCCGCTCGTCATTGTCCGGCCGGATGAACTGAATCTTGACCGTGTTGCCGTCCGGCTCCGAGCGAAACGTCTCGGTGCGGATCGCAAGTCCCGCCGAGGGCGCCACCTGCTCGTTGTCCATCATCGCGAGCACGGCGGTGGTCTGGGCCGCGGCCGCCTTGGCCGCTTCGGTGGCCTCCTCCGCCAGCATCGCCGCGCGGTTCGCGACATCGCCCTGCGGCGACATCTCGGGCAGCGCGCCCATGATCGCCTTGATGCGCGGATCGATGCGTGGATCGTCGACGATCTTCGAGGCCATGGCGCCATGCTCCCAGCGGACGGCGCATTGTAGGAACTACGGAGCGCAAATGAAAAGGCCCGGCTGGGGGGACAGCCGGGCCTTTCCGTCACGGAACGGTCGGGAAACGCGCCTCACCAATCCCGCTTAACGTCGAAGTAGTTGTAGGTCGTCTCGCGAATCTTGCCGAACTCGCCGTCCGCCCGGGTCAGGTCTTCGAGGCGATAGGTCGGCGCCTTGGACAGCACGTCCTGCGCCACCGGCACCACGTAACCGCCCTTGTCCTTGTTGTAGTCGAGCATGGACCACGGCACCGGAAAGAACTTTTCGCCGAGCCCAAGCACGCCGCCCTGCCCGAGCGCGGCGAACATGATCTTGTCGGACGTCTTGTCGAGCACCAGATCCTCGACATGGCCGATTTTCTCGCCGGCCCGGTCGTAGACCGCCGTGCCCTGGACCTTGGATGCGAGGATCGCGCCGGTGTGACCGCTGGAAGTGACCATGCTAGAGTCTCCCTTGTTAAGTCCCACACTGAACGCCTTTTTCCCGCCTTCGTTCCGCCGCTCGCTCGGTTCCCACCATCGGAGACAAGTTCCATCATGAAAACGAGTTTTCGCTTCGCCCTGGCCGTCGTGATCGGCCTTGCCGCGGGCGCCGCGGCGATCGCCGGCGTCAAGCCTTTCGTCAGCGACAAGAGCAAGGATTATTTCGGCTATTATCTGCCGGATGCGACGGTCAAGACCGGGCGCTATCAACTGCGCAATCTCTTCATCGGCGGCAAGGACGAATTCGTCTCCTTCGAGTCCGGCAAGGCGGACAAGGCGTTCGCCGCGGTGATGGCCGAATTCGACGACGTCACCAGCCCGAAGAAGACCGGCGAGGACGGCCAGGAATTCTACACCCGCACGATCCGCGTGCTGCCGACCGGCTACACCGTCGGCAACGGCATCGTGCACTTCGCCGGCACCGACAAGACGCTGGGCGCCGTCGTGTTCGACGGCAAGTTCGAAAAGGATTTCTTCAAGAAGCCCACGCCCGACGTGCCGCATCCCGACGATCACCCGATCCTGAAAGGCAAGCTGACCGTCGGCAAGCAGAGCTTCACCGTCGCCTTCAACTGGTTCGGCGGCGACTGAACGGCACCGCGCGGGGGCGCGCCGCTGACATGCGGCGGCAAACTTGTTAGACTTGCGCCATGAACGCACCGACCGCCGAACCGCTGGTTCTCGCCGCCAAGAGCGGCACCGTCCTCAAGCTGACGCTCAACCGCGCCGGCGCGCGCAACGCGCTCAGCGTCGGGCTGATGGGCGCGCTGCAGGCGGCGCTGGACGACGCGGCGAGCGACAAAGCGGTGCGCGTCGTGGTGATCGCCGCCGACGGCCCCGCCTTCTCCGCCGGCCACGACCTCAAGGAGATGACGGCGCGCCGCACCGACGCCGACAAGGGCAAGGCGTATTTCGCCGCCCTGTTCGCGCAGTGCTCCCGGCTGATGCAGACCATCGTGCGCCATCCCAAGCCGGTGATCGCGCAGGTCCAGGGCATCGCCACCGCCGCCGGCTGCCAGCTGTCGCGAGCTGCGATCTCGCCGTCGCCTCCGCCGCCGCGCGCTTCGCGACGCCGGGGGTGAACATCGGCCTGTTCTGCTCGACGCCGATGGTGGCGCTGTCGCGCAACGTCGCCCGCAAGCAGGCAATGGAGATGCTGCTGACCGGCGAGATGATCGCGGCAGACGAAGCCCGCCGCATCGGCCTGATCAATCGCGTGGTGGCGCCGGAGGCGCTCGAAGCCGAGACGCTGAAGCTGGCCGAACTCATCGCCACCAAGCCGCACGGCACGCTGAAGATCGGCAAGGAAGCCTTCTACAAGCAGATCGAAATGCCGCTGGAGGACGCCTACAACTACACCAGCCAGGTCATGACCATGAACATGCTGGCCGCCGAGGCCGAGGAAGGCATCGGGGCGTTCGTGGAAAAAAGAGAGCCCAAATGGCCAGAATGAACACCGCTTATCATCCCCACCAGAGCGAAGCGTAAGAAGACCGAGGCGATCATACTTCTCAGCTATCGCACGCCAGGATGCAGCGCCTTTATTTCCACCACCGTCTTTGTGTAAACACCTGGGTCCCCTTCCCTCGCCGCTCCGCGGCTCGCCGGGGATGACAGCGAGTTTAGTGAAATGCCGCAATATCCCGACGACCTGATCAAATCGATCCTGCGCAGCGTCAAGACCATCGCCATGGTCGGGGCGAGCGGCAACGACATGCGGCCGTCCTATTTCGCGATGATGTACCTGCTCGCCAAGGGTTATGTCGTGCATCCGATCAATCCGACGATGGCCGGCAAGAAGATCCTCGGCCAGACGGTCTACGGCTCGCTCAAGGACGTTCCCGCGCCGGTCGACATGGTCGACATCTTCCGCACCTCCGACGCGGCGCCCGGCATCGTGGCCGAAGCGCTGGCGGAGAAAGACCGTCTCGGCGTCAAGGTGATCTGGATGCAGCTCGGCGTGATCCACGAGGACGCCGCGGCGACGGCGCGCGCCGCCGGCCTCACCGTCATCATGGACCGCTGCCCCAAGATCGAGCACGGCCGCTTCTCCGGCGAGATCGGCTGGATGGGCGTCAACCGCAAGGTGATCGACAATCGCAAGCCGCTCCTGTTCGGCAAGGGCGGCAGCCTCAAACGCGTCTAGGGAGCCCGCCGATGATGCCGTGGCGCTGGCTTGGTGTCGTCTTGCTCGCCGTGTGTTTCGCCACGCCGGCGCCGGCCGCCTCCCATTCGCCGTACCGCGACACCGCAAAGACCTGCGACGGCTGGGCGCGCGCGCCGATCGGCATGGCGAAGGGCTTTTGCGCCGGCATCGTGGTCGCGCCGCCGGCCGACTTCGCTTCGCGCACGCTGCGCTTCCCGCGCCTGCTGCTGCCGCTGACCGGCGGACGCGACTGGCTGGTGACCGACATGGGCAATTGGGGCGCGCGCAACGGCCATGTATTCCGCCTGACCGCCGAGCGCGGCAAGCCGGTTCGCCTGACGCCGCTGCTGTCCCGGCTCTACATTCCGCACGGCCTGGCGCGCGGTCCCGACGGTAAAATCTACATCGGCGAGATGAGCCGCATCTTCCGCTTCGATCCCGATGCCGCCGACCCGCAATCGACTGTCGAGCCCGTCGTCACCGGCCTGCCGGACAACCGCCTGCACGAGAACCGCCACCCCCCTGTCGTTCTTCATTTTCGACGCCAATGGCGACCTGCTGGTCAATGTCGGCGCGCCGTCGGATCAATGCGCGACGCACGGCAAGCCGAACGGCACCACCGCCTGCGTCGAATCCGAAGGCGACGAGAAGACCGCCGGCGTGCGCCGCTACGCCTATCTCGGCGGCGGCAGGTGGAATCCGCACTTTACGATGTTCGCGCGCGGCCTGCGCAACTCGCTGGGGCTGGTGCGGCACGCGTCGGGCACGCTGCTCCAGGCGGAGAACTCGATCGACTATCCGCCCGCCGACAGCCCGTTCGAGGAGCTCAACGTGCTGCGCGACGGCGCTCATTACGGCTGGCCCTATTGCTACGACATGGCGAGCGCCGCACCGGTCTGGGCCAAGAGCGGCGCGATGGATTGCCGGTCCGCCGCGCATGAGAAGCCGGTGCGCCTCCTGCCGCCGCATGCGGCGCCGCTGAGCATGCTTTATTACGATGGCGCGATGTTCCCTGCCCTGCGTGGCGCCCTGCTGATGACCTGGCACGGCTATCGCCCCACAGGCGCCCGGATCGCCGCCTTCGCGGTCGACGGGCGGGGTATTCCAGTGCTGACGCCGAACGCGCGCTACGCCGCCTATGCCGGCGCGACCGGCGATGACACGATCACCAAACCCTATCCCGGACCCGCCTCCGAGCCTCTTCTGCTCGCGCCGGGCTGGAACAGGATCGCCGGCGAGCGTCCGATGGGCACGCCGGTCGGCCTTGCCGTCGCCGCGGACGGCGCGATCTGGGTGACCGAGGACAAGAACGCCACCATCCTGCGCATCGCGCCCGACCGGCCGTAAGAGCGATGCTCAAGATCTGGGGCCGCAGGAATTCGATCAACGTGCAGAAGGTCCTGTGGGCGGTGGGCGAACTCGGCCTCGCGCACGAGCACATCCCCGCCGGCGGCGCGTTCGGCGGCCTCGATAGCGAAGCGTTCGGCGTCCTCAATCCCAACCGCCGCGTGCCGGTGATCGACGATGGCGACACCGTGGTGTGGGAGAGCCATGCCATCCTCCGCTATCTCGCCGCGAAATACGGCGAAGGCACGCTGTGGAGCGCCGATCCCGGCGCGCGCGCCCGCGCCGATCAGTGGACCGACTGGACTCTCGCCGACCTTCAGCCCGCCTTCATGGGCCTGTTCTGGAATTTCTACCGCACGCCGGAAGCGCAGCGGAACTGGCCGACGATCCGGCAGGGCATCGCGCGCAGCGCCATCCTGTTCCGCCTGCTCGACCGCCACCTGGAAGCCAATGCCTTCGTCGCGGGCGACACGCTGACCTTCGGCGACTTGCCCGCCGGCACCCAACTCTACCGCTATTTCGAACTCGAGATCGATCGTCCGGCCCTGCCCGCCGTCGAGGCCTGGTATAAGCGGCTGAAGGCTCGCCCGGCCTATCGCGAACATGTCATGCTGCCGTTCGATGATTTGAAAGGCCGACTCGCCTTTTGACACAGCGTTTGATCTATTCCCTATAGAATAGGTAGTGTATCCATCGGCTCACGGAGGATTTCATGTCCGACTACGGATTCAACACTCTCGCCGTCCACGCCGGGGCCCAGCCCGATCCCGCGACCGGCGCCCGCGCCACCCCGATCTACCAGACCACCGCCTTTGTGTTCGAGGATGCCGATCACGCCGCGGCGCTGTTCAATCTCCAGGTCTTCGGCAACATCTATTCGCGCATCATGAACCCGACCAATGCGGTGCTGGAGGAGCGGGTCGCCGCCCTCGAAGGCGGCCGCGCCGCGCTTGCGGTCGGATCGGGCCACGCGGCGCAGCTCATCGCGCTGCACACGCTGATGGGTCCGGGCGACAACATCGTCGCGGCGCGCCAGCTCTATGGCGGTTCGATCAACCAGTTCTCCCAGGGCTTCGCGAAATTCTCCTGGGGCGTGAACTGGGCCGACACCCGCGATCCGGAATCGTTCCGGAGCGCGATCAACGAGCGCACCAAGGCGGTGTTCATCGAGAGCATCGCCAACCCCGGCGGCATCGTCAGCGACATCCAGGCGATCGCCGGCATCGCGCATGCCGCCGGCGTGCCCTTGATCGTCGACAACACGCTGGCCTCGCCCTATCTGATCCGCCCGATCGAATGGGGCGCCGACATCGTGCTGCATTCGGCGACGAAATTCCTCGGCGGCCACGGCAATTCGATGTGCGGCGTCATCGTCGACAGCGGCAAGTTCAACTGGGGCAGCGGCAAGTATCCGACGCTGAGCGAGCCCTGCCCGTCCTATCACGGCATGAAGCTGTGGGAGACGTTCGGCGACATGGCCTACGCCATCGCCTGCCGCGTGCTGGGCCTGCGCGATCTGGGGCCGGCGCTGTCGCCGATGAACGCCTTCCTGGTGCTGACCGGCATCGAGACCCTGCCCCTGCGCATGCAGAAGCATTGCGACAACGCGCTCGCCGTCGCGAAATGGCTGAAGCTCAACCCGAAGGTCGAGTGGGTGAACTATGCCGGCCTCGAAAGCGACGCGTCCTACGGCTTGCATCGCACCTATTGTCCCAAGGGCGCGCGCGGTGTTCACCTTCGGCCTCAAGGGCGGCTATGACGAGGGCGTGAAAGTGGTGAACGGCCGTCAAGCTGATCAGCCATCTCGCCAATGTCGGCGACACCCGCAGCCTGATCATCCATCCGGCGTCCACCACGCACCGCCAGCTTTCCGACGAGGAGCGCACCCGCGCCCGGCGCCGGCGGCGACGTGATGCGCCTCTCGATCGGCATCGAGAACGCCGAGGACATCATCGCGGACCTGGATCAGGCGCTGGGCGGATAGCGCAATTCGAAAACGTGCCAAACCGCTGTGCACAGCAGCAAGGGCGGCCACAAGCTGATGTGCCGCCGCGAGGAATTCCGGCGCCTGCAACAGCAGCGTCGCGATGCCGAGGAGAAGCTGGATTGCGGTGAGGTTCAGTACGCGTGTGCCGGAGAAGCGCGCCCAGCCGCTCGCCCGCCGCGCCGCGTTGCCGATGAAGATCGCGACCACCGCGATGATGTAGGCGCCGATGCGGTGGTCGAACTGCGCCAGGCCCGGATTCTCGAAGAGGTTGATCCACCAGGGCGATGCGAAGAACGGACTTTCCGGAAACACCCGCCCGTCCATCAACGGCCAGGTGTTGTAGATCAGCCCGGCATGCAGGCCGGCGACCAGCGCGCCGAGCAGCATCTGGACATAGACCATCGCCGCGAAGCCGCTCGCGAGTCTCGGCCAGGCTGCGCCGCGCCGCGGTTTGTCCCTCAGCCGCAGATACTCCAGCGCGATCCAGACGATCGCCACCAGCAGGATCAGCGCGAAGCCGAGATGGATCGCGAGACGGTATTGCGAGACGCTGAGGCGCGTCTCCAAGCCGCTCTGCACCATCCACCAGCCGACGAAGCCCTGCAGCCCGCCGAGCACGAAGAGCAGCAGCATGCGCGGCCATTCGGCTCTCGCGATCGCGCCCGTCCAGGCGAACCACAGGAACGGCACCAGGAACGCGACGCCGAGCAGGCGCCCGAGCAGCCGGTGAATCCACTCCCACCAGAAGATGCCCTTGAACGCCGCCAAGCTCATGCCGGCGTTTTGGTGGACGTACTGCGGGATGCGCTGGTACTTGGCGAAAGCCTCGGCCCAAGCCGCGTCGCTCAAAGGCGGGATCGCGCCCATGATCGGGTCCCATTCGGTGATCGAAAGACCCGAGCCGGTGATCCGCGTCAGCCCGCCGACCGTGATCATGCCCAGGATGATCGCGGCGATGGCCAGCAGCCAGAAACCGACCGCGCGGCGGCTGCGCCAGAAGGTCGGCGGATGGAGGGTTCCCACGCTCATGATGCCTCCATAAAGACCTTCCGCCTCAAGGTCTTGCCGCCATCTTGTCGCGGCGCCGGGACCTGAGCATTCTGCGCCGCAAAGAGGACATCATGAACCGATTCATCGCGATACTCGCAGCCGCCTGCGCCGCCGGCACGGCCACCGCCGCCGACATGCCGATGGCCGGCATGGTCATGAAGATGATCGACCCGATGCCCGCCGTGTACATGGGCACGGCCGACAAGCCGGCGCCCCGGTGTTCAAAGGCCTGGGCCGCCACACCCACAAGATCAGCACGCGCAACGCCCGGACGCAGATGCTGTTCAACCAGGGCATCAATCTCTCCTTCGGCTTCAACCATGCCGAGGCGATCCGCTCGTTCCGCGAGGCGGCGCGGCTCGATCCGCATTGCGCGATGTGCTGGTGGGGCGTCGCCTTCGCGCTCGGCTCCAACATCAACCTGCCGATGCCGGACGACGCGATCAAGCCGGCCTGGCAAGCGACGCAGAACGCGCTGGCGCTGAAGCGCTATGCCTCGGCGGAGGAGCGCGACTGGATCGATGCCCTGGCCGAACGCTATTCCTCCGACCCCACCGCCGACCGGGGCGCGTCTCGATGCCGCCTATGCCGGCGCGATGGGCGCGTTGTGGAAGAAGTACCCCAAGGACCTCGACGCCGGAACCTTCTACGCCGAAGCGATGATGGACACCCAACCCTGGGACTATTGGCAGATGGACGGCGTGGCGCCGAAAAGGCCATGGCGGCGAGATCGTCAAGACGCTGGAGACGATCATCAAGCAGTCGCCGAACCATCCCGGCGCGCTGCACCTCTACATCCATGCGGTCGAAGCCTCCACCACGCCGCAGCGCGCGGAGGTCGCCGCCGACCGGCTGGAAAAGCTGATGCCCGGCGCCGGGCACGTCGTGCATATGCCCTCGCACATCTATTACCGCATCGGGCGCTATCGCGACGCGGCGCATGTCAACGAGCTGGCGGCGCTGGTCGACGAGCAGTACATCGCCGCCTGCCACGCCCAGGGCTATTACCCGATCGGCTATTACGGCATAACATCCATTTCCTGTGGACCTCATCCGAGATGGAGGGGCGCTACCAAGGCGCGATCGACGCGGCGCGGCGGCTGGTCAAGGGCGGTCGGCCCCGGCGCCGCCAAGCTGGGACCGCAGGCGCAGCTCTATTATTTGACGCCCGTCGCGACCTTGCTGCGCTTCGGCAAATGGGACGCGGTGCTGGCCGAGCCGCTGCCGCCGCCGGACCAGAAGGTGACGGGCGCCATCGCCCATCTGGCGCGCGGCTTCGCCTATGCCAACAAGGGCGACAGAGCGAACGCCGCCGCCGAGCGGGCCGCGCTTGCCGAGCTTGCGAACGATGAAGAGCTTAAGACCATCACAATCATTCCGGCCTCGGCGATGGTCGACATCGCGCTCAACCAGCTCGACGGCGAGATCGCGCGCACCGCGGGCAATCTCGCGACCGCGGTCGCCGACTTCACCAAGGCGCTCGAGATCGAGGAAGCCCTGCCCTATACCGAGCCGCCCTACTGGCACCAGCCGACCAGTCACCTGCTGGGGGCCGCGCTGTTGCAGGCGGGGCGCGCGAAGGACGCGGAAAATGTCTATCGCAAGAGCCTGACCTATTATCGACTCGACGGCTGGGCGCTGTATGGTCTGGCGCAAGCCCAGGACGCGGAAGGCGATCACGTCGGCGCCGAGGCGACCCGCAGGGATTTCGCCAAGACCTGGACGCTCGCCGATGTCACGCTCACCGGCTCAAGATTCTGACATGGGCAAAGCCCGGCTGCATGAGGAACGGACCCGTCGCATGAGCCCGCGCATCAAGAAGCTGATCGGGACGATCCTCATCCTGCTGTGGATACCGGTCTTACGCGTTCCTGCCATGGGGGTCGCGGCGCATGTGCTGCCGCGCGCCAACGGCTTCGCCGCTTTCCTGTTCTATGCCCTGGCCGGGACGTTGTGGGCGGTGCCGGTCGGCATGCTGTTCCCCTGGATGATGCGAGAGCCCAAACCGACGGCCTGAAGGCCACGCGAGCGGCCGTGAGGATTGGCCAATGGTGACACCGGTTTCCAGGCGCCAAGTGATGGTGTCGGCGCTCGCCGCCGCCGCGGCGCCGTCGCCGGCAGGCGCGACCGACGCCGCACCGGTCGCCACGACGCGGCACGGCAGGGTGCGCGGGGGTGCGCGACCGGGGCATCAACGTCTTCAACGGCATCCGTTACGGCGCCGACACCGCGCCGCACCGCTTTCAGCCGCCACGTCGCCGGCGCCGTGGCGGGGGACCGCCGATGCCTTCGCCTACGGACCCGGCAGCCCACAGGGCAGGCAACGAATCCAACACCAGCGAGGACTGCCTCTTTCTCAATGTCTGGACGCCGGGCCTCAGCGACGGCGGCAAGCGGCCGGTGATGGTCTACATCCATGGCGGCGCCTATTCGAACGGTTCGGGCTCGAGTCCGCTTTATGACGGCGTGAACCTCTGCAAGCGCGGGCGATGTCGTGGTGGTGACCGTGAATCACCGGCTCAACGCCTTCGGCTATCTCTATCTCGCGCGGCTCGATCCCGACTTTCCCGACAGCGGCAATTGCGGCCAACTCGACCTAGTGCAGGCGCTGCGCTGGGTGAGAGATAACGTCGCCGCGTTCGGCGGCGATCCGGGCTGCGTGCTCGTGTTCGGCCAGTCCGGCGGCGGCGCCAAGATCGCGACGATGATGGCGATGCCGGCGGCAAAGGGCCTGTTCCATCGCGCCGCGACCATGAGCGGGGCAGCAACTCACCGCTTCGGGCCCGTTCAACGCCACCAGGCGCGCGCAGGCGTTCATGGCGGCGCTGAACGTCACGTCGGCGAAGGACCTGTCGAAGCTCTCGACCGAACAGCTCAAGGCCGGGCTGAAAGCCGCGGACCCCGTGATCGGGAGCGGCGGCATCTATTTCGGGCCGGTTCTGGACGAGCGCACGCTGACGCGCCATCCCTTCTATCCCGACGCGCCGGCGCAATCGGCGGACATACCGATGATCATCGGCAACACCGCCGACGAGACGCGCGCCTTCTTCCACGACGACTGGGTGCCAAAGCTGACCTGGGAGGATCTCCCCGAACGTCTCGGACCGCAGTTGCGCGTCGACATCTCGCCCGAACTGGTGATCGCGAAATATCGCGCCTGGTTCCCCGGCATCACGCCGACCGACCTGTTCTTCAAGGCGACGACGGCGGCACGCTCCTGGCGCGCCGCCATTGTCGAGGACGAGTTGCGCGCGCAAGCGGGCACGCCGGCCTATGCCTACCAGGTCGATTTCCGTCGCCGCTCGACGGGCATGCGCCGCATACCATCGACATCGCGCTCGCCTTCGACAATACCGACAAGCCCGGGGCGCTGGCCGGGAACGGCGCGGAAGCGCGCAAGCTCGCGGCGCAGATGAGCGAGACGTTCATCGCGTTTGCCCGCACCGGCAACCCCAACAATCCGGCGCTGCCGCAATGGAAGCCTTACACCCTGCCCGGCCGCGAAACGATGATCTTCGATGCGCCGTCGCATCCGGAAAACGACCCGCGCGGCCGCGAGCGCGAACTGTTCGCCCAGGTGCCGTTCGTCCAGCAAGGGACCTGAGTCCCAAAACCTCGGCCTCAGGTCCTGGTCCAGATGGAGTGGAAATCGCCGCCGCCGTTCAGAAGCTGCGCCGGACTTTTCTTGTCGATGTGGCCGATCAGTCCCTGATAGACGCCGTAGCCGACCAGTTCCTGGAGGCGCGGCGGAAAGCTCCTGACCAGTTCCGGGGCGAGGCCGAGTTGCTGGTTCTCCTGCTGGCGGATGAAGCCGGCGCAGTAGTTCATCGCGATGCCGGTGCGCCGCTTGTCGGTCCGGTTGGCGCCGCCGCCATGCCAGAGCGAGCCGTCCCAGATCAGCACGCTGCCCTTCCTCATCTCGCCGGGCACCGTGTCATAGCGGCCGCCATAGTCGGGATTGGGCTTCTTGTGGCTGCCGGGCACCAGCCGCGTCGCGCCGTTGGCGTCGGTGAAGTCGGTCAGCGCCCCACATCGAATTGCACACGATGGCGCGGTGCGGCTTGTCGAGCGGGATCACCATGTCGTCGGCATGAATCGGCTGCGCCGTCTCGCCGGGATCGATGGCGATGGACGACAGCGACGAGATCAGGCAGCCGGGATCGAGCACGCCTTCGATCACCGGCAAGACGTTGTCATGCACCGGCACGCGCAGGAACGGCTCGCCGAACGCAAGCAGGTTGTAGATGCGGACGTGTTGTGGCCCTCGAAGCCGTTCATTGCCGGCTTGACCTCCAGCTCGCGCTCCAGCCGCTCCAGGCCGGCGTTCAACGCATCGATCAGCGCAGGCTCGATCGCGTCCTCGACGACGGTGAAGGCCGTCGCGCTGCACGCGCGCGATGTGCCGGTCCCGTGTCCCCTGATCCATCAGTGCACCGCTGCTATCGGGTGGCCGTCCACCGGTCTGCCCGGCTGCAAGCCCAGCAGTTTCAGCACCGTCGGGTGCACGTCGATCTGGTCGGAGGCGCTTGACCTCGCCGGGCGTCACGCCGGCGCCCCAGGCGTAGAAGATGCCGTGCATCTGCACGATGCGCGGATCGTAGCCATGCGTCGCCTTGATGCCGCCGATCACCGGCGTGAACGTCGTGTTCCAGAACCAGCTGATCCCGAGCCAGTTCGCCCACCAGGGGAAATCTTCCTTGGGATCCGCCATCCAGTAGGGCGGATGGGGTGAGGAGCATCAAATCGCCGACCCGGGCGCCCGTGCCGAGATGGGCGAAGGCCGGATAGTGACCAGTGCGATAGGTGGTGAAGATGCCGGAATATTGCCGCAGCGCTTTCTCGACGCGCGCTTTGTCCTCGCCCTTGTCGAGATAGAGGAACGCACTGGCGCCGTCCGCCACCAGACGCGCATGGATGTCGTTCTCGCGCATGATGCGGCCGAGATTGACGATCGGGCCGACGTCCATCATGCCGTGATCGGTGCCGATCACCAGCGTGCCTTCGCGGTCCGGCGGCAAGGCCTTCAGCGCCGCCAGCAGCCGGCCGACGATCGCATCGGCGCGCTTCACCGCGTCCTGGGTTTGCGGCGCCCGCGACGCCGTATTCGTGCGCCACGTGGTCGGGGATGTTGAAGTAGAGCGAGATCAGCCTTGCGTGCTTGGGCCCATTGTCCTTGAGCAGCTTGATGGCCCTGTCGACGATCGCAGCGTCGCTTTCGCGCTGGTCCCAGGGCAGGTTCGGATTGACATAAGTCGCGCGCGCGCCGGTCTTGCTCGACCAGCGGTCGATGAAGTTGAAGGCGCCGGCCCGCACGCCCTGCCGCTCCGCCGCTTCCCAGATGGTCTCGCAGCCGGTCCGCCAGATCGCATCGCCGACATTGACCGGATTGTCCCGCGCCCCGAACCGCCCCAGCTTCGGATCGAAGAAGGCGTTGGACATCACGCCGTGATGCTCCGGCCAGCAGCCGGTGAGGAACGTCGTGTGATTGATCAGCGAGATCGTGGGGAAGGCGGGCACCAGATGCCGCGACCAGGCGCCTTCGCGCTTCAGCCGGTCGAAATTCGGCGTCGGATGGGCGGCATCCAGTTCCGCCGGCGCGAAGCCGTCGAACAGCACGACGACCACCGTGCGCTCGGCCGCGGCCGCCGGCACCAGCGCGAGCAGCAAGGCGGCAATGACGATCAGAAATCGCTTCACGACATCCCCCAGAAGGCGAAACGCGGCGGAGACTAGCTCCGCCGCGCCTCAAAGTCTCGGCAACGCTGCTATGCGTTACGCTTTTTCCAGGATGTGTATCGCGCAGGCGCTGCCGGCGCCGACGACATGGGTCAGGCCGATCTTCGCCCCGTCGACCTGGCGGCTGCCGGCCTCGCCGCGCAGATGGGTGGTGACCTCGTAGATGTTGGCGATGCCGGTGGCGCCGAGCGGATGGCCCTTGGACAAGAGGCCGCCCGAGACGTTGACCGGTATCCTGCCGCCGAGCTGCGTCGCGCCGGAATCGATCAGCCGGCCGGCCTCGCCGTCCCGGCAGATGCCGAGATTCTCGTAATGCACGAGCTCGGCGGTCGCGAAACAGTCGTGCAGTTCGATCAGGTCCACCTCGTCGGGCCCGAGGCCGGCCATCTCATAGGCGCTCTTGGCCGCGAGCCGCGTCACCGCGTTGAAGTCCATCATCGCGATGTTGCGCGCGGTGTAGGGGTCGGACGCCAGCGCCGAGGCCCGCACCTTGACGGCGCGGCCCATCAGGCCGAGCTCGCGCGCCTTCTTCTCCGAGCACAGCACCGCCGCGGCCGAGCCGTCGACGTTGACCGAGCACATCAGCTTGGTGTTGGGATAGGAGATCATCTCCGCTCCCATCACTTCCTCCAGCGGGGTTTCCTTCTGGTACATCGCTTTCGGATTGAGCGTGGAATGGTGGTGGTTCTTCACCGAGACCTTGGCGAACTGCTCGAAGGTCGTACCGTATTGCCTCGTGTGCTCCAGGCCGACATGGGCGAAGACGGACGGCATCGTGCCGGAGCCGAGCAGGCCTTCGGTCGGAATGCCCTTGCCGCCGCCACCGCCGCCGAGCAGGCCCGAGCCCATCTGCTCGCAGCCGACGCACAGCACGATGTCGTAGACGCCCGCCTTGATCGCCATCCAGCCCTCGCGGAACGCCGTCGCGCCGGTGGCGCAGGCGTTGGCGGTGTTGACCACCGGAATGCCGGTCTGGCCGATCTCGCGCAGGATGCGCTGGCCGACGCCGGCGCTCGCCTCGAACAGGTTGCCGCTGTAGAGCGCCTGCATGTCCTGGATGGTGAGACCGCAATCGTCGAGCGCCATCAGCGCCGCCTGCGCGCCCAATTCGGGCACGGTGCGTTCGGGAAAGCGCCCGAACTTGATCATGTCGGTTCCGACGACATAGACGTCGTTTGCCATGGGCGTCCTCCTTAAGCGCGCGGTTCGAAGAAATAGGCGAGATAGGAATTGCCGTCCTTGTCCTTCTGCGGGACCGGCTTGATCACGATGTTCACGGGCATGTCGAACGCGATCTTCGCGGGATCGGGCTCGACGCCGAGCAGGTTGCCTTTCAGCGTGCCGCCGCCGTCGACATCGACGATCGCCGAGATAAAGGGCACCGGCACGCCAGGGAAATTGCGGTGCACGACGGTGAAATTGTAGAGCTTGCCGGTCGAACCGAGCTTGATCGCTTCGACGCCCTGGCGCGCGCCGCACTTGCCGCAGACCTCGCGCGTGCCGACCGCGACCTCACCGCAATGGGCGCATCGGGAGCCCGCGAGATAAGGCTCGCCGTCCTTCGGAATCTTCAGGAACGCGACGACGCCCTTGGTCGTCGGCGCGGGTTTCACGGCGGCGGCTGACATGCATGGTCTCCTACGAAGCCGGGCGGCAGCAAATCGCGACCCGCGCCGCAACGCAACTATTCCCTAGGGGAATGTCTTTCAAAGAGTAGCCACGATTTGATCACGGCCAACGTTCTTCGCGTCCGCAACCTGACGCAAAATAGCGTTCAGCGTACCTATCTTCAGCGGGTCGTGATTGGGAACGGACAGGCGGTGGTGCCGAGGCGACTTGGTCTGGAGGATGATATGGCTGCCAACCCGATGTATCTGCACATAGCCCCAATGGCGGACCAAGGTGCTAACGACTTTTTCGCCGCTGATATCGCGTGGCAGTTTCACGCCAGAACTTCGTCGCGCACCAATGCAAGCGCACCCGTTGCGGCGGGGTCCGGTCGAAAAAGTAGGCAGCTACGGCCTCACGCACATTGTCGCGCAACTCTTCCCAAGTGTCGGCTTCGGTGACGATGCCCTCGCCCAACGCCTCGGCGACAAAGCCGCCATCGCCATCTTGCGTGACATCGAAAACAAGCTCGCTCATGGCGTGAACATACCATGACGTAGCGACGGCCACCAGTCACGCCCGCTTCGGCCGCGCTTCCTCCGCAATCGCTTCCGCCTTGGCGAACAGCGCCGGATCGACCCTGGCGCCGCTCGCCGCGGCGTTCTCGTCGAGCTGTTCGGGGCGGCTGGCGCCGACGATGGCGGACGCGATGTTGGGCTCGCGCAGCACCCAGGCGAGCGCGAACTGGCCCATGGTGAGGCCAGCCTCCTGCGCCAGCGGCTTCATGCGCTGCACGCCTTCAAGCCAGCTCCTGTCCATCCAGCCCTTGATCGGGCCGCCCATATTGTCGGACGCGGCGCGCGTGCCGGCGGGCGGCGGCGCACCGGGATCGTATTTGCCGGTGAGCACGCCCTGCGCCAGCGGCGACCATACGATCTGCGAGATGCCGTTGGCGGCACTAATGGGGATGACCTTGGCCTCGGGCCGGCGCCATAGCAGCGAATATTGCGGCTGGCTGGAGACGAAATGTTCGACGCCCTTCATCGCGATGGACGCTTCGATCTGATCCGGCGACCATTCGGAGAAGCCGAGCCAGCGGGTCTTGCCGCTCTTCACCGCCTTGGTCAGCGCTTCCATCGTCTCGTCCAGCGGCGTGTCGGTGTCGTAGCGGTGGCATTGGTAGAGGTCGACGAAATCGGTGCGCAGGCGTTTGAGGGAATCGTCGAGCTGCTTTTCGATCTGCCTGGCGGAGAGGCCCTGATTGCCGCCGCCCATGTCGCCGAACACCTTGGTCGCCAGGATGTAGGAGCCGCGCCGGCGCCCGGCGAGCGCCTCGCCGAGCACGGTCTCCGACGCGCCGCGGCCATAGACGTTGGCGGTGTCGATGACGTTGATGCCGAGATCGAAGGCGCGGTTCACGCAGGCGATCGCCGCCGCCTTTTCCACGCCGACGCCATAAGTCAGCCACGATCCCAAGGAAATCTCCGACACGGTCAGATCGCTGGCGCCGAGCTTGCGGTACTTCATGGGGTTCTCCGGATGGCACAATTATTGTGGCGCGAGCATCGGAAATCGTCCGGCCCTGAGTCAAACTGAGCAAAACGACCGGAGGGAACGATGACCGTCAACCAGCAATGGATCTATGCGCGCAAACCGAACGCGCAAGTGGGTCCGGGCAATTTCGATCTCCACGACGCGCCGATGCCGCAGCCCAAGGACGGCGAGGTCCTGGTGCGCACGACGCTGCTGTCGCTGGACCCCGCGAGCCGCGCCTGGATGCAGGGCCAGACCTATCGCTCCCAGCTCAATCCCGGCGACGTGATGGCGGGCTGGGGTCTGGGCGAGGTCGTGGCGTCGAACGCCGACGGGTTTGCGCCCGGCGATGTCGTCAGCGGCGAATATGGCTGGCAGCAATACGCCGCGCTGCCGGCGCGCGCGCTGACCAAGCACGACAGGCGGCACAAGCCGGAGCACATCCTGGGCGTGCTCGGGATCACCGGCCTGACCGCCTATTTCGGCCTGCTCGACGTCGGCAGGCCGCGGCCGGGCGAGACGGTGCTGGTGTCGGGGCGGCGGGGGCGGTCGGCACCATCGTGGGGCAGATCGCCAGCTGATGGGCTGCCGCGTCGTCGGCACGACGCGCGGCGACAAGTGCCGCTGGCTGGTGGACGAACTCGGCTTCGATGCGGCCGTCGACTACACGAGCGGCAACATCCATCGCGCGCTCAAGGAGGCGTGCCCGAACGGCATCGACGTCTATTTCGACAACACCGGCGGCGAGGTGCTGGGCGCGGCGCTGTCGCGGATGAACCCCTGGGGGCGGGTCGCATGCTGCGGCGCCGTCGCCAATTACGACACCGGCACGCCGGCGCCGGGACCGGCCGGGGTGCCGGGCTTTCTCGTCACCAAGCGCCTCCGCATGGAGGGGCTTCGTGGTGATGGATTTCTACCACCGCCGCCGCGAAGCGGAGAACGCGCTCGCCGCTGGGTCGCGCAAGGCAGGATCAAGGCGGCGGTGGACGTGGTGGAGGGCTTCGAGAAGATGCCGGCGGCGCTCGCCGGGATGTTCGCGGGCGAGAACCGCGGAAGCTGCTGGTGCGGGTCTGAGGCATGAACGTGCCGTTCGTCCTGTTCGGGCAGTCGCACCTCATCGCGCTCGTCCTGCCCTTCGTCGTGCCGCTCGTCGCGGCGTGGATCGTCCAGCCGCTGAAGCATCCGCAGGCCGACAGGATCGTGCGCTGGACGCTCGGCGCGGCATGACGGTCAACTGGGCGGCGTGGATGCTGCTGCTCCACGGCAAGGGCTGGCTCGGCGTCGACAACGCGTTTCCCCTCAACCTGTGCGACTGGGCGACGGTGGCGACGGTGGTCACGCTGTTCTGGCCGAACCAGCGGACCTATGAGCTGGCGTATTTCTGGGCGCTGGCGGGGACGCTGCAGGGCATGATGACGCCGGACGTGATCTACGACTTCCCCGAGATCCAGTTCCTGCTGTTCTTCGTGTTCCATGGCGGCATCATCGCCAGCGTCCTGTATCTCACTTTCGGCCTCAGGATGCGGCCTTATCTTGCGTCGCTGCCGCGGGTGATCCTGTGGACCTTCGTCTATGCCGGCGTCGCCGGGCTGTTCGACTGGGTGTCGGGCGCCAATTACGGGATGCTGCGGCGCAAGCCGCCTTTCCCCACCATCCTCGATTTCATGCCGCCCTGGCCGTATTATGTCGGCGTCCTGATCCTGATGGGGCTGGCCTCGACCGTGATCTACTATGCGCCGTTCTTCGCGATGGACCGCCGGCGCGGCGCCCGCCGGCCGGCGAGCGCCTGAGCATGCCGGTCGCCGACAACTCCGCGCGCCAGCGCTTCGAGCTCGAGGAGAACGGCGAGATCGCCTTCGCGAACCGGCGACGGGACGGGGCGCATGTCGTGATCCCGCATGTCGAGGCGGCGCCGGCGCTGCGCGGGACCGGCGCGGCGGGACGGCTGATGCAGGGGATCGTCGCGATGGCGCGGGCGGAAGGCTTCAAGATCACGCCGACCTGTTCCTATGCCGCCGCCTGGTTCAAGCGGCACCGGGAAGCGGCGGACGTGCTGGAGTCTTAAAGCGCGGGCGCGAGCTGGCGCCGAACTTCAGGATCAGCTTGCGGAGTTGCGGTTCCTCGACCGTCCGGGCGGCTTCGGCGAGGGGGAACCATTTCAGCGCGCGCAGATCTTCTCCTGCCAGGTCTTGCGCTGGCGCGTAACCTTCAGCGCGAAGACATCGACCTTGCACGGCATGTTAACGTCATGCCGCAACGCCTTGAAATAGTGGAAGGAGCCGACGGGCTCGTTTTGAATTTCGCCGCTGATGCCGGCCTCTTCCAACGCCTCGCGCGCGCGGAGAGCGCGGGCGTGAGGCCGTCGATCGGCCAGCCCTTGGGCACGATCCAGCGCTTGGTGCGGCGCGAGGTGATGAGCAGGATCTCGATCCCCCCGGGCGTCTCGCGGTAGGGCAGCGCGGCGTACTGCATGCCCCGGGCCTTGCCCGCGACGGGCGGTTCGCGCTGATGCGACGCTCGTTCTCATTCCAATGCCCGTCCACTCCACCCACGATGCACGCGACCCACAGGGTACGATCGAGGCGATAATAATGTCTTGCACTCGAACCGCCTGATTCCCTAACGCATTCTACGCACGATTGGCCCAAACCCAACCTTCAGCGTTCGTTCCGAAACCCGGCAGCGTCCAGCCGCGGGCGATGGCGCCGGCGCGCAGACCGAAGCCGGCGGCGAAGGCGGCCAGACCGGAGAGACGCGCGTCCAGGCCGAGCGACTGGGCGGCGGGAACACCGTGCGGCGAGCACGGCGGCGGTGATGTAGATCTCGCGCCGGAGCAGGACCGAGGGCTGGCCGGCGAAACAGATCGCGCAGGATGCCGCCGAAGGTCGCGGTCAGCGTTCCCATCACCACCGCCACCGGCGCGGCACGCCGGCGCCGAGCGCCTTGGCGGCACCCAGCACCGCATAGGCGGCGAGCCCGACGGCGTCGACCAGAGCAGCGCGCGCGAGCGCCAGGGCCGCTCGCCCGCGACCCAGACGATCGCCGCGGCGGCGAGACAGACATAGATGTAGCCGCTGGCCCTGATCCAGAAGACCGGCGCGCGATCAGAAGATCGCGCAGCGTGGCCGCCGCCGACGCCGGTCAGGATCGCGAACGCTGCGAAAGTGAGAAGGTCGTGGCGGCTGCGCGCCGCGCCAGCGCTCGGTGACGGCGAACACGGCGACGCCCAGATAGTCGAGCGTGACCAGCGGAATGGGCAGACCGATTATGGGGTTGTCCTTCTCATCTGTTGTCGCCCGCCCGGGTGAACAAAACGAAACGCAAGAGGCGCGCCGGGTTTGACAAAACGCAGGGACGGAACCGGAGTCCGGCCGCACAGTGCCGGCATGAGCAAGAACATCCTGGTCGTCAACGCCATCCCGATCCAGGCCCGAGCGCTTCTGCGCCGCGCTGTGCGAAGCCTACGCCGCGGGCGCGCAGGCGCGGGGCTGCACGACGCGGCGGCTGGATGTCGGCGCGCTCAACCTCGCCGCGCTTGCCGCGGCGTCGGGCGGCGACGCGGCATGGATGATGTCGAACAGGCCTTCCGCCTGGTGCGCGCCGCCGACCGGCTCGCCATCGTCTACCCGCTGTGGGCCGACGGCCCGCCGGCGCCGCTGCGCCAGATGTTCGACTTGTCTCGCGCCTCGGGGCGCATATCGATCCGCTGACGCCGCCGGCCAAGGCGGCGCGCGTGGTCGTGACCACCGGCCTTCCCGCCTTCCTGTACCGCGGCAAGCGCCGCGACGTGGCCAAGGCACCCTTGCCGCTGTGCGGCGTCGCAGCCGGCGAGCCCTCTATATCGGCAGCGTCGACGACATTTCCGCCGCCCAGCGGATGCGCTGGCTGGAGCAGATGCGCGCTTCGGCCAAAGCCTGTCGTGAAACGGTGAAACGCGATTCCGAAACGGGCTCGGGTCGAATTAGCAACATAATGTTTTTCAAATCGCGACGACCCGGTTAGCGGCCGCCGGTTTCCTTTCCGGAACATGGACGCAGCAGATGTCTGTCCACGCGCCGGATAACACGCCAGGCGCGGAGGCACGCCGCCGCGCGGGCGCGGGGCGCCGTTCGAGGACTGGTGTTGCGGGCGCGGATGACAGGCTCGAGCGGTCATGGCCCGATCATAAGACGGCTCATGGGGGGTGTTGGATAAAGTGCGCGAAGGCAGCGAGACGCCCGCGGCCGATGCCTTCAATCCTGGTTTGCGATCTCGCGGTCGAGTTGCGGCGAGACGTCGGCCGCGCCGGCCCGGTGCGGCATGTGCCAGCGTGTCGTGCCCGAGCGGTCGGCGCGTGCCGCCTGCCGGCGCGTGCCGCGCCGCCAGACGCCGAAACAGGCGATATGGTTGGTGCCCAATTCCGTGCGCCGCCAGACGGCGCCCGGCGCCGCCTGGCGTCCGCGGCGCGCGTTCTGCGCCGCGCCACGCCTTCTGACGTCGACAGAGCCGAAGGAACGCGCCGCCACGCTCGCGCGCAAGCTGCGCGGAGCGGTGGGGCGTCGTCGGCTGAGATCCTGCATTCTGCGGGCCCTTCGCGATGAACGGGACGCTTTCTGCATCCCGCGAATCACATGAAAGCGCCCTTAAGACTCGCATCGCCTTGCTGTTTGTCAAAATCGCCGCGCCGGAGGGATCGGTATTTCTACGTGGTGGCGGCCTTATGACTCTGGGAGCGGCGCGCAATCCGACGCATGTCGCGACCCGCGACCGCGGGCCATGACACACGGGGGATGACGCGGCGCTATTGCCGGGTGCAGACCTGGCCGGCGTTCTGCTCGTCGAGCCATTTCGACAGCGGCGCGAAATAGTCGACGATCGCGGATGCGTCGATGTCGTGCTCGCCGGTGAACGCCGCCAGCGCTTCCGGCCAGGGCTTGGACTGCCGAGGCGCAGCATCGCCTGGAATTTCTCGCCGACCTTTTTGTCGCTGTAGATGGCTGCAGCGGTTGAGCGGCCCCTGCCAGCCGGCGAGGCGGCAGGCGGCGCGGTAGAACTGGAACTCGTAGATGGCGGCGAGGAAATAGCGCATGTAGGGCGTGCCGCCGGCGATGTGGAATTTCGCGCCCGGATCGAAGGCATCCGCGGGGCGCGGCCCCGGCGGCGTCAGGCCCTGATACTTCTCGACCAGATCCCACCACGCCCGATTATACGCGGCCGGCGCCGTCTTGCCGGAGAACACCTCCCAGCGCCATTTGTCGACGATCAGGCCGAAGGGCAGGAACGCGACCTTGTCCAGCGCCCGGCGCAGCAGATACGGAATGTCGGCGTCGGGACGGGGACGGTATCGATCAGGCCGAGCTCTTTGAGATAGTCCGGCGTCAGCGCGTTGAGGCCGGCGAAATCGCCGATCGCCTCGTGGAAGCCGTCATTGGCGCCGCCGCGGAACAGGTAGGGCTGATCCTTGTAGGCGCGCTGGTACATGTTGTGGCCCAGTTCGTGATGCGCGGTGAAGAAGTCGTCCGCGGTCACGGTGAAGCAGGCCTTGACGCGCAAATCGTCCTTGGCGTCGATGTCCCAGGCGCTGGCGTGGCACACCACTTCGCGGTCGCGCGGCCGGGTGATCATCGAGCGCGTCCAGAACGTCGCCGGCTCGGGCGGCAGCCGATCGACTGGTACCAGTTGTCGGCGGTGTGGACGATCTTGACGGCGTCGTAGCCGTGGTCGACGAGCTGCTTGGTGAGATCGTAGCCGAGGCCGGGCCGTTTTTCGGCGCCACGATGTCGTAGATGTTGCCCCATTCCTGCGCCCACATGTTGCCGAGCAGGTCGGCGCGGATCGGGCCGGTGGCGGGCTGCACGGCGGTGCCGTATTTCTCGCTGAGCCGGGCGCGGACATAGCAATGCAGCTTGTCGTAAAGCGGCTCGACCTGGTGCCACAGCGCATCGGTCTTGGCGGCGAAGGCGTCCGGCGGCATGTCGTACCAGGAGCGCCACAAGGCGCCGGTATCGGCATAGCCGAGCTCGCGCGACCCCTCATTGGCGAGCGTCACCATGCGCGTGTAGTCGGTCACCATCTGGCGCGAGGAGACGGCGCGCCAGCCCTCCCACAGGGTCCGCGTCTCGTTCGGATCGCGCGAGGTGCGCAGGACGCTTTCCATGTCGTCGAGCGTCAGCGGCTTGCCGTTGTAGGTGAATTTCGCGGTCGCATAGTCGGTCGAGAGCCGGGTCCTGACGTCGGCGAGTTCCTGGCTGGCGCCGGCCGGGACGAGGCGGGCAGCACCAGGCCCTGCTTGAGCAGGTAGAGCTTGCGGCGCGTGACGTCGTCGACCTGGACGTGGTCGAAGCGTGCCGCTTCCTTGGCGTAGCGCACCGACAGCGTGGTTCCCTCGGCGCTCGCTTTCGCCGCCAGCCAGTCGGTATCGGCGATGATATAGGTCGCGCGCACCCAGGCGGCATGGTTCTCATATCCGACATCCGGCGAGGTCGGCTTCGACCTTGGCGACGAAAGCGACCGCCTCGGCGGGGTCGGCGGCCGGGACGGCTTGGCGGTCGCATCGAGCACGGCCGACGCCGCCAGAACCAGCGCCAGGGCGGTCGCCGCCAGATACTTGGGTTGCATGCAAAGTCCTCCCGTTGCGCGGGGCATTATGGTTGGCGACGGCGGCGCTTCAAGCGCGCGCCGTCCGCAAGACGGGTTAACGCCCTGGCCACCGCGACGCAGCGGAACGGCGGCGGGGGGCGGCATGACAGGGACCCGCCTTTCGTCTAAGATTCGTGAGTAGTTCCAAAGAACTGTGGTCGTGCAGGGGCGGCGTGCCGGGGCCTCTTGGGGCGCGGCGGCATTTGGGGATCGGCGGAC
>JBBCIC010000006.1:0-81233 GCA_037200865.1 Rhizomicrobium sp.
ATGGCATCCCGCAAAGCCGCCAAGCCGGCCAACAAGGCCCTTTCCCGCGGCTCCGTCCCGGCACGCCGCAAGCAGGCGACGCCGTCGCTGCTGCATTCGCCCCTGCTCCGCACCGCGATCGTGGTGGTCGGCGTCGCGGGAATCGCCGCCGTCGCGATCGGCCTGTTCGGCCCGCGTCGGTTCAACGACGAAATCCTCAAGCCGTTCAGCCAGGCGACGCTGGTGCCGTTGGCCGCCGCAGCGGCGCCGCAGGCCGACCGGGTGTGGGCCGAGACCCGCCCCTGGCGCGATCACGTCACGCGCCTGCTCTCCTCGATCAACACCGAGGACGTGCGGGAGGCGATTGCCGACCGGCTCAGCCATTGGCTCGACCGCCTGCGCTGACACGCAAGTCCTGGCGCGCCGCCCGGATGCTGGCGAGCAGGCGATGGATCCGCTGAAGATGCCGCCTGAGCAGCGCTCGCCGCTGTTTGGCCTGTGCCGACCAACCGCCATGCTTGATGCGGTTGGTGTTGCCCGGCTGGCCGCCCAGATGTCGGGGTAGAACACCAGTGCTGGTGCCGGATGCCGGCCCGGGCATTCGAACCTCCAAATTCGAAGATATCCCTCCCCCCTCCCAATCGGCCGGGATGGAAATCCCGGGATTGCTCCGGACGGTCGTCAGCGCCGCGGTGAGGCCGACGCAGGTGCGCAGCACGCGCTGGGCGTAACGCATGTCCCGCAGGAACAAGGGGCCGTTCGAGTTGCCGCGGGCGCGCACCAACACGAGGCTTTGCAGGATTTCTCCGCGCAACGTCCTGTCGATCTGTGCGGCGTCCAAGGTCGAACCGGTCATGAACAGGAATATAGTCCGATTGACGCAGGTTCAAGGGGGCGACGCCCGAAAAATTCCGTAATATGGGTTGAAGCTGGCGGGGTAAACCGGCCGCACAAGAACAACCCACGGGTGGAACATTGAGCGTCGCGAGTATGGCCGCCGCGTCCGGCGAGGAAACTGTCGCCTTCGACATCAACAAGTCGCACAAGCCGGTGTTCCATGCGCTGGTCGATGCGCGGGCGCGCTATGGCGCCGACACCCCTGCCCTGATCGACGGCGACGAGCGTGTCCTGACCTATGAGCAGATCATCCGCGCGGCGCTGGCCTTGGGGCACGCGCTGAAGCGCGGCACCAAGGCGGGCGAGAATGTCGGGATCATGCTGCCGACCGGCGCCGGCTCCGTGATCGCGTTCTTCGCGGTGTCGGCCTATGGCCGCGTGCCCGCGATGCTGAACTTCACCAGCGGTATCGCCGGCCTGCGCAGCGCGCTGAAAACCGCCAAGGTCAAGCGCATCGTCACGGCGCGCCGCTTCGTCGAGCTCGCCAAGGCCGAGCCCATCGTCGATGCGATGTCGAAATATTACGAGATCGTCTATCTCGAAGACGTGCGCGAGAAGCTGTCGCTGCTGGACAAGATATTCGCGGCGGTCGGCACCTTCGTGCCGAGCCTGGTTGCGGCCAATGCGATGCATTCGACGCCCGCCGTGATCCTGTTCACCTCGGGCACCGAGGGCGAGCCCAAGGGCGTCGCGCTGAGCCACGGCAACCTCTTGTCGAATGTCGAGCAGGTGCGGGCGCACCTGCCGCTCTATCAGACCGACATCCTGTTCAATCCCCTTCCGACCTTCCATTGCTTCGGCCTGACCGTGGGATCGCTGATGCCGCTGCTGCTGGGCATCAAGGTGGTGTGCCATCCGACGCCGCTGCAGCCGCGCGAGATCGTCAAGCGCATCCGCGAGACCGGCGCCACCATCCTGCTGTCGACCGACACCTTCATTTCGCAATACGCCCGCGCCGGCGACCAGGGCGATCTGAACTCGCTGCGCCTCGCGGTGTGCGGCGCCGAGCGCCTGCGCGACGAGACCCGCGCGCTCCTGCGCAAGAAATATTCCATCGAGCTGCTCGAAGGCTACGGCGTGACCGAAGCGGCGCCGGTGATCGCCGCCAACCAGCCCGACGCCAACCGGCCCGGCACGGTGGGAAAATTGATGGCGCATATGGAAGCCCGCCTCGAGGCGGTCGAGGGCATCGCCAATGCCGGACGGCTGTTCGTCAAAGGTCCCAATGTCATGCTCGGCTACATGAAGCCGGATCAGCCGGGCGTGATCGTGCCGCCCGACGGCGGCTGGCACGACACCGGCGACATCGTGTCGATCGACGACGAAGGCTTCATCGCGATCCGGGGCCGGGTGAAGCGATTCGCCAAGATCGGCGGCGAGACCGTGTCGCTGGCCGTGGTCGAGAGCATCGCCTCGGCGCTGTGGCCGGACCACAGCCACGCCGCGATCGCGGTGCCCGACGGCCGCAAGGGCGAGCAGATCATCCTGGTCACGACCAACAAGGAGGCCAGCCGGCACGACCTCGTCGGCTGGGCGCACAATCACGGCGTCGCCGAGCTCGCGGTGCCGCGCCGGATCATGACGGTGGAGGACATTCCGGTGCTGGGCACCGGAAAGACCGACTACGTCCAGGTCGAGAAGACCGCCAAGGCTTCGCTGGAAGTTCCGGCGACGGCGTAACGCGCGGTTCCGGCGGAAATTCCGCAGCTTTACCAATGCCGCTGGGGCGTTATTGACAATCATTCTCAGTCGCACCATATAGTCCGGACCGGCTGTGGTGTGTGCTTGGATGATCGTCTGCGTCTGCAATAGGCTGAACGACACGAAGATTCGCGGCGCGATTGCGCAAGGTGCGGAATCTTCCGATCAGGTCTATTCCTATTGCAACGTCAGAAAGAATTGCGGCCGATGCCAGGAAACAATCGAAGGAATGCTGGACGGCGCGGAAGCGTCGCCGCGTCTGCTGGCGGCGGAATAGCGCCCGGCCCCGAGCCGCATGCCGGCGTGGCGGGGGATCGGCAGACCATCGACTGGCTCAACACCGTCCTGAAGAACGAACTGACGGCGATCAATCAGTACTTCCTGCACTCGCGCATATTGGCCGACTGGGGCCTCTCCCAGCTCGCCAAGCACGAATACGAGGAATCCATCGACGAGATGAAGCACGCCGACGCGCTGATCAAGCGCGTCCTGTTCCTCGGCGGCCTGCCGAATCTGCAGGATCTCGGCAAGCTGCTGATCGGCGAGGATGTGAAGGAGGTCATCACCTGCGACCTGTCGCTTGAGATGGCGTCCTATCCCGACCTCAAGAACGCGATCCAGCACTGCGAGGCGGTGCGCGATTTCGGCAGCCGCGAGCTATTCGTGCATATCCTCGAAAGCGAGGAAGAGCATATCGACTACCTGCAGACCCAGTTGCGCCTGATCGAGCAGATGGGCATCCAGAACTACGTCCAGCTCCAGACCAAGGCGAACGAAAGCGGGGCGTAAGCCGTCAGAACTCGGCTTCGAGTTCTTCCACCGCGTCGGGCTCGGCTTTCGCGGCCTCGATCCATTCCAGCATGTCGGGAAGACCGAGGATCGTGTCGCAATAATCGGCGCAGAGACGGTCGAGCTTCACGTGATAGGTGACGAAGCGCGTGCAGACCGGCGCATACATCGCGTCGGCCAGCGTCGGCCGGTCGCCGAACAGGTAGGGACCGTCATAGGTCTTGAGGCATTCGCGCCAGATCGCCACGACGCGGTCGATGTCGGCCTGGGCGCCGGCCCAGACCTTGAAGTCGGGATAGCTGGCCTTCAGGTTCATCGGCAGCGCCGAGCGCAGATTGGCGAAGCCCGAATGCATTTCCCCGGCCACCGCCCGGCAATGCGTGCGCGCCTTCAGGTTCTTGGGCAGCAGGCCGGCTTGTGGATAGGTCTCGTACAGATATTCGGCGATCGCCAGCGTGTCCCAGACCTTGATCTCGCCGTCCGTCAGGCACGGCACCAGGAAGGACGGCGACAGCAGCAGCAGCTCGGCGCGGGCGTCCGGGTCGTCGTTGGACAGCAGCTTCTCGCGGAAATCGAGGCCCGCCATGCGACAAAGAAGCCAGCCGCGCAGCGACCAGGAGGAGTAGTTTTTGCTCGAAATCGTCAGGAGTGGTTTGCTCATGGCGGACGATTCTTTCGCTGGACCGTAAACCAATTATTTCGCAGCGCAGCATAAAATGCACTAGTATTTTTCAGCGCTACGGCGTGAAATCGACCAAATATTGCCGCACCGCAAGAGGCGGGGCCGGCTTCTAGGGGCGTCTTACGCGCGTGATGTTATACGACGCCTACCAGGCACAGTCCGATCTGCTCGCGCCGTTGCGCGCCTGGGCGGGGCTGACCAGTGCGGCGCTCCGCAACACCTGCGCCGGGCCGAGCGCCAACTACATCCTCAAGAGCGTGTCGGCGGCGGCGGAGATCGTCAACCGGGCGCACCTGATCCACGAACGTCCGAGCTATGAGATCGACAGCGTCGAGGTCGAGGGCCGCACCGTGGCGGTGCACGAGGAGGCGGCGTTCGAGTCCCCGTTCGCCAGCCTGCTCCACTTCAAGAAGGACACCAATGTCGAGCAGCCCCGCGTCCTGATCGTGGCGCCGATGGCAGGACATTTTCCCACCCTGCTGCGCCAGACCGCCAAGACCATGCTGGCCGATCACGACGTCTACATCACCGATTGGAAGAACGCGCGCGACGTGCCGCTGAGCGCCGGGCGCTTCGGCGTCGACGAATATATCGAGCACACGATCCGCTTCTTCGAGCGGATCGGCGAGGGCGCCCATGTCGTGGCGGTGTGCCAGCCCTGCGCGGCGCTGCTGGTGACGGTCGCGGTCATGGCGCAGGACAACCACTCCTGCCAGCCGCGCAGCATGACGCTGATGGCCGGCCCGGTCGACACGAGGGTCAGCCCGACCTCGGTCAACAAGCTGGCGACGGAGCATCCGATCGCGTGGTTCGAGAAGAACCTGATCGCCACCGTGCCGGGGCGCTATGCCGGCGCCTACCGCCGCGTCTATCCCGGCTTCGTCCAGGTCTCGGCGTTCCTCTCGATGAACCTGCCGCGCCACATCCGCGCCCATCTCGATCTCTTCGACCACATCCGCAAGGGCGAAGACGAAAAGGCCGATGCCAACCGCAAATTCTACGACGAGTATTTCTCGGTCGCCGACCTGCCGGCCGAGTTCTATCTCGAGACCGTGCGCAAGGTGTTCCAGGAGTTCCACCTGCCGCGCGGGATTTTCGAATATCGCGGCCGCCGCGTGGAACCGGCGGCGATTCGCAAGACCGCGCTGTTGACCGTCGAAGGCGAGCGCGACGACATCTGTTCCGTCGGCCAGACGGTTGCGGCGCACGATCTGTGCACTTCGATCAAACCGTTCCGCAAGAAGCACTATGTGCAACCCGGTGTCGGGCATTACGGCGTGTTCTCGGGAACGCGCTGGCAGACGCAAATCTATCCGATCGTGCGCAACACGATTCTTGCAAATCCGTAATCGGAGCCATGGCGCGCGACGAGTTCCGTCGCGGGTTAACCCTCTGTCGAGCCGGCCTCCGATTTAAGGCATGAGATGCCTTGATCTCTCCACAATCTTGAGGCCAATGTGTCCACCGGACGCGTGGCAGGGGCTGCGCCCAAAAGAGGGTACGAACACATGAAGCTTTTTGCATCCGTCGCTATCGCGGCGGCGCTCGCTTTCGCCACACCGGCGCTGGCTGAAGACCTCCACATCACGATCAAGAACAACACCAGCACGGACCTGACCGAACTGTACGTCTCGCATGTCGGCACGAATTCCTGGGAAGAGAACATCCTTCCCGAAGCCGCCGAGCCGGGCGCGAGCCAGCCGGTCGACATCGAAGACGGCCGCACCACCTGCGAATACGACATCAAGGCTGTGTTCAGCGACGGCGGCACCGCGGAATTCCGCGGCCAGAACCTCTGCGAAGTCACGACGTTCAGCGTTCACGACTAACGCCAGACACGTCGTTCGAGACCGGCCCGGAGCGGCGAACGCCGCTCCGGGCCTTTCTTTGTCCGGGCGCCGCCACGCCGCGGCCAATGCGAGGCTGCCGATTTATCGTTAAGCGGCCCGCCCAGGCGTGGGCGCGGTGCAACCGCACGCAATTTCCGCTTTAACTCTCCGGCATCGCGGCGCCGCCGACTTTTATTTGCGCTAGAGTTCCCGTCCATTGGAGGGGGATAATCATGAAATTCGCAACAGTCGCGGCGCTCGCCGCGCTTGGCTTTGGCGTGTCCGGATGCGCGAGCATCGTGACCGGCACGACGCAGATACTGGCCGTGACCTCGCCGCCGGTCGACGGCGCCAAATGCACGCTGACGAGCAGCGAGGGCACCTATTACGTCACGACGCCGGGCAACGCCACGGTGCACAAGACCAAGCACGACATGGACGTGGTCTGCACAAGGGACGGCTACAAGGACGGCCATACCGTGGCGGTGTCGCATTTCAACGGCGCGACCGCGGGCAACATCATCGCCGGCGGCGTGATCGGGATCGGCGTTGATGCGATGACCGGCGCGAACTACAATTTCCCGGAGAACATCGCGGTGACGATGGTACCGGTGGACGCGCCCCTGCCGGCCTTGCCGGCGCCGGCGACGCCGCCGACACCGGCCGACGCGCCGGCCAAGCCGGGAGCCTGAGGCCGCGCGGCATCACGCGGAGGGCTGTGCCGCAAGGCGTTGCGCGAGCACCTCTTCGTGCCGCGCGAGGATCTTCGGCCAGAGCGAGGCGGCCTGCGGCACGTCGAGCGCGAAGACCTCGCGAAGCGTCGCGACGAGCTCGGCGGCGTCTGCGAGTTCTCGCTCGGTCGTGCCGTGCGGCGTCACAAGCGATAAAATCCGTCCACGGAGGATCGCGTGGCCTTCCTGCGTGTGGCGCTGGACCACGAGGTTCTGGACGAAGGGCGATTTGGGCGAGGTCCGCAGAAAGTCGCATTTGGCGGCGAGCAGCGCCTCGTCCGCGGCCGCGAGGTTGAAGTCGAAGCTCATGGCGCCGGGCCGCGGATCGGTCAGCCGCCACCAATCGGCGTCGAGCTCGGTCAGCGCGTAGTCGAAGCCGTGCGAGGCGAAAGGCCCCGGCACGACGCGGATGGGGTCGATCGGGCCGGCGCCGAAGCCGACATCGGCGAGCCAGACGCCCTCCGGCAGGTCGACGCGCAGCACCAGGTGGTTGCCGTGGGCCGCTTCCGCCTTGGCCTGGCGCATGACGGCGCCGGTGGCGCGCGTGACCTGGAAGCCCAGCTCCCCCAGCGCCCAGCCGAGCACGCCGTTCATCTCGTAGCACCAGCCGCCGCGGCGGCGGGTGACGAGCTTGTCGTAGGCGGCTTGCGGCGAAGTGGTCAGCGGATGGCCGAACTGGACGTCGATATCCTCGTAGGAAATGGCGAGCAAATGGGCGCGATGGACGGCGCGCAGGCCGGCCAAAGTCGGCGGCGGCGGGTCGTCGAGACCGATGCGGGAGAGATAGTCTTTTATCATTATCCCGGCTCCGCTTCAGCAAGATAATTGTTTTTCGAGTCCATCGGGTCCCCTCCCCTTCAACCGGCAGTCCTTCTCGGCTCTTTTTCCCTCAACAAGATAATATTCTTGTGTAGGAATAAATTATCTTCCATCCCGGCCGGCAGATTTGATTGTCGCACATTACCGCTACGCTGCCCATTGCCGAGCCCGACTCATGGGGAAATTATCCTCTGCTGCCGTGGGAAATGCCCGGATTCAAAATATTTTCAACTTCAGTACAGTTCACTCTTGCATAGTGTGAAGTCCGTGCTAGATATCACTTCGCAATAGCTTGGGAGGCGGAGAAGACGCGTTGTGACCGAGGAATCTCAATTCACACGCAAATTCCGTAAAGAACTGATGGCAGGGCTTTCATCGCTCGTCCTTCTGGCCGTGCTCGCGCGCGCCGGTCGTGAAATGTACGGTTACGAAATCGCCAAGGCCGTGAAGGCCGAGGGCGAAGGCGGACTGATCTTCAAGCAGGGCGCGATCTATCCCGTCCTGCGCTCGCTGAACGCCACGGGCCTGTTGCACAGCCGGGTCGAGGCGTCGGCCTTCGGACCGCCGCGGCGCTACTACGACATCACGGAGGACGGCCGCAAAGCCCTCTCCGAATGGCAATACGCCTGGCGCGACATGCGCGAATTCGTCGATGACGCCCTGCAGGCTGGCAACGTCCCTGGAGCGACGAGCGATGGTCATGCCGGCGCCGCCGCCTGACACAGTCCACGCGTATCTGGCGCAACTGCGCAAGGCGCTGAAAGGCGCCCCCGCAGGGCTGATCAGCGACGCGCTCGCCGACTGCGAAGACCATCTCAACAGCGAGATCGCACAGAATCCCGATTTGAACGAAACCCAGATCCTCGCCGCCGTCGTCGAGACCTATGGCACGCCCGAGGAAATCGCCGAGGAGTATCGAGACATGGAACACACGATTTCGACACCCTTCCCGCAGCCGGAAGCGCGCGACGAGCGCCGCTTCGGCTTCTTCAACGTGGTTTCCGATCCGCGCACCTATGGCGCCCTGCTCTACATGCTGCTGTCGCTGGCGACCGGCATCTTCTATTTCACCTGGGCTGTGACGGGCATCTCGCTGTCCTTCGGCTTCGCCGTCCTGATCATCGGCATCCCGTTCTTCCTGCTGTTCATCGCGTCGATCCGCGTGCTGGCCCATGTCGAGGGCCGCATCGTCGAAGCGCTGCTGGGAGTGCGGATGCCGCGCCGGCTGCCGTCCACGCCGGCGCCCGACGACACGCTATGGGCCAAGATCCGCGAGGTCTTCACGGATCTGCGCACCTGGTCGTCGCTGTTCTACATGCTGCTGATGCTGCCGCTCGGCGTCGGCTACTTCGTCCTCGGCGTCGTCGGCCTGGCCGCGTCGCTCGGCGTCACCGCGGGCTCGATCTATGGCCTGATCACCGGCGAGTCGCACATCAACATCGACGGCGCGCCCTATCTCGAACACTTCCTGCACACCGCGCCCGGCCTCGTCGTGCTGGCGCTGTGCGGCATCCTGCTGTTCTTCCTCGTCCTGCACGTCGCCCGTGCGGTCGGCTGGGTGCACGGCAAGATCGCGGAAGGCCTTCTCGTCCGGCTGTGAGTCCCCCTTGGAGCCGGTACTGGCCCGCAGCGTGCGAACGCTGCGGGCTTTTTTCTTGGAAGGCGCGCCGTCTTGCGGTTTCAGGTGAAGGAAGAGCCGGGAACATTTGTTCCGCAAGGCGAATCAACGAATCGTTAACCAGGCGGCAAGGGTTGACGGCCCTATAATTGCAAAGGCTATATGGCCCTGCACGCCGGCTGAGCCGGGGCATAACACTGGGCTGGGGTTGATGCGTCCCTCACGCGTCAGCACTGAACGACAGGAGCCGACGTGGATCGTCGTTTCGTCTCGGCGCGCATCGACCGTGTGCGCCATTCGCTGCGCGCCGCCAGCGCCGCACTCTCCACGACCGACGGCCGCTGGGCCGTGGTCTCGACCACCATCACCGGCCTTGTCGCCGGCTCCATGGCGTGGCTCGCGGCCGGCGCGATGCCGCCGCTGCATGCCACGACGCAGGAAGCCTCGGCGACCTTCCTGCCCTACAAGCTCTTCACCCAGCTCGTCGCCGCCGGCAACAGCCTGATCGGCGGCGAACGGGAGCGCGCCGTGCCGGCGCCGGCACAGCTCGACCATGCCCTGGCCGAGGAAGAAGCCGGCGACGACGGCAATTCGGCGCCCGGGGTCGAAACGCGCACCATCGCGCTCGAAGCCGGCGACACGCTGGCCGGCGTCCTGGAAGAAGCCGGCGTCTCCAAAGAGGACACCAACGCGGCGATCCTGGCGCTCGCCAAGATCTACGACCTGCGCGGCGCGCGCGCCGGGCAGAGCTTCACGGTGACCTTCGAATCGCTGCCGGAGGCGCCCGAGCCCCCCGCCGCCCTGCCGGAGCCGACGATCAACAATCTCGACGACGGTTCGAACGACGGCGACATCGTGATCCCGGTCGCGACCATCCCGCCGGGGCGGCTGCTGTCGATCGCGTTCTCGCCGACGGTCGAGCACGACATCACGGTGGCGCGCCAGGCCGACAACAGCTTCGTCGCCAACGACGTCGTCAAGCAGCTCGTCGAGCACACCCACCGTGCCGGCGCGACGATCGATTCCTCGCTCTATCTCGCCGCGACCCAGGCCGGCATCCCGACCGCCACCGTGGTCGCGATGATCAAGATGTTCTCCTACAAGGTCGACTTCCAGCGCGACCTGCGCCCGGGCGACTCCTTCGAGGTCTATTACAGCTTCTACTACACGCCCGAAGGCCTGCCGGCGCGCGACGGCAATATCGACTATGCGGTGATGCGGACCGGCGGGCAGGAATATGTCCTCTACCGCTATCAGCCCGACCCCAACCAGCCGGCCGACTATTTCAACGAGAAGGGCGAGAGCGTCAAAGGCATGCTGATGAAGACGCCGGTCGACGGCGCCCGCATCTCCTCCGGCTTCGGCATGCGCTTCCATCCGGTGCTGGGCTACAGCCGCATGCACAAGGGCATCGACTTCGCGGTGCCGGTGGGAACGCCGGTGATGGCGGCGGGCTCGGGCATCGTCAAGCTCGCCGGGCGCGCCAGCGGCTACGGCAATTTCGTCAAGATCGACATGGGCAATGGCTGGGGCACGGGCTATGGCCACCTGTCGCGCTTCGCGCCCGGCATCCATGCCGGCAGCCGCGTGCGCCAGGGCCAGATCATCGCCTATAGCGGCAATACCGGGATGTCGACCGGGCCGCATCTGCACTACGAGATTTTCCAGAACGGCACCCAGGTCAATCCGCTCAAGGTGAAGATCGCGCAGGGGCGCAAGCTCGCGGCGAGCGAATTGCGCGACTTCCTGATCGCGCGGCTGCACACCGACGCGGTGCTGGCCTCGATGCCGCTGGAGAGCAAGGTCGCCGACGTCGCGACCGACCTGCGCCAGGCCAAGGCGCGCTGAGGCCGCGAGCGCTGCGCTGTCACGGAGCGACGCAATGCTGATGCGGATTGCTGCGGTGGGCATAGCGGTAGCGGGGATGACGATGGCGCGCGCGCAGAGCGACCAGAGCGAGGCCGTGATCGGGCCGGCCTATGCGCGGGCGCCGGAATTCGAGGTGCAGGCCGGCGTGCCGGTGGGTGCGGTGCATGCCTTCACGATGCAATCGGGCGACAGCGCGTTCTATCCCGGCATCCGCCGGCTGGAGAATGACGTCACCAAGCGGCGCGATGCCTTCGGCAACCGCATCGCGGCGGCGGGCGCGGAGCAGTCGGCGCCCTACCCCTTTATGCGCACCGTGTGGGTCTATGTCCCCAAGCAATATGTTCCAGGCACGCCGGCGCCGTTCCTGGTGGCGCAGGACGGCTATGGCTATGCGCGGATCATGCCGCGGGTGCTGGACAACCTGATCGCCGCCAAGCGCGTGCCGGCGCTGATCGCGATCTTCGTCGACAATGGCGGCGGCGACGCGCAAGGCTCGGAGCGCGGCCTGGAATACGATACGCTGTCGGGGCGCTACAGCGACTTCATCGAAAGCGAAGTGCTGCCGCGGGTCGAGAAGGACTACGGCGTGCGGCTGACCGCCGACCGCGAAGGGCGCGCGACGATGGGCGCGAGCTCGGGCGCGGCGGCGGCGTTCACGATGGCGTGGTACCACCCGGAGCGCTACAGCCGCGTGCTGTCCTATTCCGGCACCTTCGTGAACCAGCAATCGCCGCCCGACGCCCAGACGCCGCGCGGCGCCTGGGAGTATCACGCCAGCATCCTTCCCGCCGCCGCGCGCAAGCCGATCCGCATCTGGATGGCGGTGGGCGAGAAGGACCTGCATTTCGACGATCCGGAAGAGACCTGGCACAACTGGCCGCTGGCCAATGCGCGGTTGGCGGCGGTGCTGAAGGCCAAGGGCTACGACTACCGCTATGTGCTTGCGAAGGGCGCGGTGCATGTCGATCCGCGCGTCACCGAGGCGACGCTGCCGGACGCGCTGGAATGGCTGTGGCGGGGCTATCCCGGCTAGTTGCGGGGAAACTCGAGCAGGATTTTCGTGGCGGCGGCGCTGACTTCTTCCAGCGTGCGGACCGCGGCCGAGACGGTCTCCTGCGCCGTCGCGATCGTTTTCAGCGTGTCGCCGTCCGCGCCGGCCAGCAGCCGCTCCTGCGCGACGCCGATGACGGCGTTGGCGACGGTCTCGACATTGCGCAGATAGGCGACGGCATCCTGGACCGCCATGGCGCAAGCCTGCGCCACCAGCGCGTAGCTTTGGCCTTCGGCGGGGGGAGACGGGGGAAGCGGCGGCGGGAGCGGATCAGACATCGGCGCCCTTCTCCGCCCGCAGCGCGCCGGCGCCGAGGATGCGGTTCACCGTCGCCAGCACGGTCGCGTTGGCGGCGACATAGGCGTTCTGCTGCGCATTGACCGCGTTGAGCAGGGCGAGGCCGGCGGCCTGCGCGATGACCTGCGCCAGCGCCGCCGTCGTGGTGTCGCGCGCGGCGGCGTTGGCGGCGGCCAGCGCGTCGGTGATCTGCGTATTGAGGGTGCCCTCGCCTTGCGCCGGCCTGGCCGTGTCGGCCTGTTCGGCTTGCGCGAACGGCGCTTCGTCCGGCTCGGCGGAATCGGGCGCGCTGTCGGTCGTTGGTTCGGCCATCGACGGCTCCTTCGCGGCGGGCGTCAGGTCGGGATCGGGGCGCTGGTGGCGCGCAGGGCCGAGAGCAGCGACAGCAGGTTGTCCGGCACGTCCGACTGGGCGATCTTCGCGGTCGCCGCCGCGCCGGTCGAATAAAGCAGCGCAACGCCCTGGGTGGTGGCGGCCTGGGCCGTGATGTTCACCTGCTGCTGCGCCGCCGCCGCGTTCTGCATCATCAGGCCGAAGGATTGCGCCGCGACCTGGAACAGATTGCCCATCGCCATGGACGGAGCATCGCCCAGCACGGTGACGTTGGCCTGGGTGACGGCATCGGTGATCTGGCCGTTGACGGGAGTGGGAAGTGCCATGTCAGGGCTCCTTGCTGCCGGGTTTTGGGATCGTCGCCGCCACCGCGCCGAGGCCGTAGAGAAGCGCGACACCTTGCGTCGTGGCCGCTTGCGCGACGATGTGGGTGTTTTGCTGGCTGGCGGCGGCGTTGTGCGCCGCGTTGGCGAGGGCCTGGGCGGTGGCCTGGTAGATCGCGCCGAGGGTGGTCGCCGGCGCCGTGCCCAGGGCCGAGACATCGACCTGGGCGACCGAGTCGGTGACCGCGTCCGCGGCGTCATCCGCCATCTATGCGCCCCCATTGCTTGCTGAAGACAGGCTAGCCGGGAATTTGCCAAGTGCAAGAGGCATAAGGCAAGTGTTCGGCCAATATTCCGTGACGTTTCGATTTCGGGACGGCGACGGACGATACGGCGGCGCTGCGCGACCTTCCGCCGCGCCGGATGACGGCGGAATGGCCCCATGATGGACGGATGACATCGTCCCCGCCGCCATGACCGTTCTCTCCGTTCGCCACCTGACGCGCTACCGCTACGCCAAGCGCGTCTCGTTCGGCGAGCACCGCATGATGTTCCGCCCGCGCGAGAGCTTCGACCAGCATGTGCTGGAATCGTTCCTGCGCATCACGCCGGAGCCGTCGCGGCTGCGCTATGTCCACGACGTGTTCGGCAATTCCATCGGCATCGCGCATTTCGCCACCCGCGCCAAGGAATTGGTGTTCGAGAGCATCAACCGGCTGGAGCATCATCCCGAGAACTCGCTCGACCATCCCCAGGCGCATGAGCGCGAACGCAACGCCTTTCCCTTCGTCTACAGCGCGGTCGACGAGCCCGATCTGCTGCCGTCGCGCGAGCGCATCCATCCCGATCCCGAGCGGGTGCTGGAGAGCTGGGCGCGGCGCTTCCTGCAAGGGCTCACCACGCTGGACGCGCCGCACATCCTGGCGGCGATGACGCTGGCGATCCACGACGAGCTCACCTACCAGACGCGCCACAGCGGGCCGCCGCAGACGCCGATCGAGACGCTGCGCCTGGGCCGCGGCACCTGCCGCGATTTCGCCGTGCTGATGCTGGAGGCGGCGCGGACGCTCGGCCTCGCGGCGCGCTTCGTCTCGGGCTATCTCTACGCCCCGCCGCGCCCCGGCCAGGCGGCGAGCCGCGGCGGCGGGAACACTCATGCCTGGGTGCGCGTTTTCCTTCCGAGCGGGGGCTGGGCCGAGTTCGATCCCACCAACGGGCTGGTCGGCAACCGCGATCTCATCCGCGTCGCGGTGGTGCGCGATCCGGTGCAGGCTTCGCCGTTGTGCGGGACATGGGACGGCGATGCCGGCGACTATCTGGGGATGGACGTCGAAGTCGACGTCGTGGCGGAAGAGCCGGGCGACGAACAAAAGGGGCGCATCATCGGGGTGCGAAGAGGATAGCGGATGCTGATCAGGGCGGGCTACGACATCGCGTTCGAATGCACCGCCGAGACGCCGATGCTGGCGATGCTGCATGTGCGCCCCGAGCGGCACGGCGATCTGCAGACGCCGGAGAATTTCGCGGTGACGCCGAACGTGCCCTATCGCATCTATCGCGACGGCTTCGGCAATGTCTGCACGCGGCTGGTGGCGCCGGTCGGCGTGACGCGGTTCACCTGCGACTTCCTGATCCGCGACAGCGGCTGGCCCGAGCAGCGGCCGGAAGGCGCGCGCCAGATACCGGTGGACGAGCTGCCCGAGGAGGCGATCGTCTTCCTGCTGGGCAGCCGCTATTGCGAGACCGACAAGCTCACCAGTCTCGCCTGGTCGTATTTCGGCCATCTCGAACCGGGCTGGCCTTGCGTGCAGGCGATCGCCAAATACGCCCATGACCGCATCCTGTTCGACTACAAGCAGGCACGCTCCGACCGCAGCGCCGCCGACGCCAATTACGAGCGGGTCGGAGTGTGCCGCGACTACGCCCATCTCGCCATCGCGCTGTGCCGGTGCATGAACATCCCGGCGCGCTATTGCACAGGCTATCTCGGCGACATCGGCGTGCCCTACGATCCCAATCCGATGGATTTCAGCGCCTGGTTCGACGTCTATCTCGGCGGGTCGTGGCATAGCTGGGACGCCCGCCACAACACGCCGCGCATCGGCCGCATCCTGATGGCGCGCGGCCGCGACGCGACCGACGCGGCGATCACGACGGCGTTCGGCGTCGCCAAGCTGGTGAATTTCGCCGTCACCACCGACGAGGTGCCGGGCTAGCGCCGGGCCGCCTTGCGGATCAGAAGAACTCGCCGAGGAACGCCGCCGCCGCGTCCGAGAGGCCGACGATCTTGTTCGTCGCCTGGCGGTAGAATTTGAAATTGAGCTCGGTCTCGGGCCGGCCGTCGTTCCATTTCGCGAAGCCCTTGAGCTCGCCGCGCCCCAGCCGCCGCTTGGCGCGCGCGGTGCGCCGGACGGCGACGCTCACGCGCGGCGTCTGCCGGGCGACGCCGCGTTTCTTGGGGGTCGCTGCGGCGGCGGTGACGACGCCGCGTGCGACGAGGCCTTCGCCGCCCTCGTTCTCGCTCGCGAACACGAAAATGGTGTCGCCTTCGGCGATGTGCTTGCCGCCATACATCGTCTTCTGCGCCGCGAAGTCGAACGTCTTCGCCCGCGGATCGAGAATTTCGGCCTTGATCGCGAATGCCATGCGTACACAATACAAAGGAAGCCGCGCGGGTGCCACAGGCACGCGCGCGGTCCTATCGTCGATCCCGGCCGGCGGAGCCGCTAATGCACCGCGCGGCTGACCTGCGGGGTGTGGTCGATGTCGACGTCGTCTTCGCTGGTGGCGAATTCGACGCCGTCGATGGTGAGCCCGTTCTTGCCGGTGGAGACCTTGACCTTCGAGCCGTCGAGGATCTTGCCCTCGAGCAGCAGATGGGCGAGCGGATCCTGCAGGCGGCGCTGGATCACGCGCTTCAAGGGCCGCGCGCCGTAGACCGGATCGTAGCCGGCATTGGCGAGCCATTCGGTCGCCTTCTTGTCGAGCGCGATCTCGATCTTGCGGTCGGCCAGCAGCTTCTCCAGGCGGCCGAGCTGGATCTCGACGATCTTGTCCATGTTCTGCCGCGACAGGCGGTGGAACAGGATGATCTCGTCCAGCCGGTTGAGGAACTCGGGGCGGAAATGCGCCTTCACGGCCTGGAGTACGGCGGCGCGGGCCTCGCGGGTCTCCTCGCCGGTCGAGAGCAGTTCGGTGCCGAGGTTCGAGGTCAGGATGATCACCGTGTTCTTGAAGTCGACGGTGCGGCCCTGGCCGTCGGTCAGGCGGCCGTCGTCGAGCACTTGCAGCAGGACGTTGAACACGTCGCTGTGCGCCTTCTCGACCTCGTCGAACAGGATCACCTGATAGGGCCGGCGGCGGACCGCTTCGGTCAGCACGCCGCCCTCTTCGTAGCCGACATAGCCCGGCGGGGCGCCGATCAGGCGGGCAACGGAGTGCTTCTCCATGAACTCGCTCATGTCGATGCGCACCAGGGCGGTGTCGTCGTCGAACAGAAAGGCGGCGAGCGCCTTGGTCAGCTCGGTCTTGCCGACGCCGGTGGGGCCGAGGAAGAGGAACGAGCCGATCGGGCGGTTGGGATCCTGCAAGCCGGCGCGGGCGCGGCGCACCGCATTGGCGATGGCGCGCACCGCTTCGTGCTGGCCGACGACGCGCTTCTCCAGCGCGTCCTCCATCTTGAGCAGCTTGTCCTTCTCGCCTTCCAGCATCTTGTCGACCGGGATGCCGGTCCAGCGCGAGACGACGCTGGCGATCTGCTCCGGCGTGACGGCTTCCTTGGCGAGCGAGTTGGTGTCCTTGTCCTCGATGGCCTTCAGCTTGCGTTCGAGGTCGGGGATGACGCCATAGGTGAGCTCGCCGGCGCGGGCGAAGTCGCCCTTGCGCTGGGCGACGTCGGCATCCATGCGGGCGCGGTCGAGCTTTTCCTTGAGGCCCTGGACGTCGGAGACCGACTTCTTCTCCTCCTGCCATTTGGCGGTCTGCACGCTCGCCTTCTCTTCGAGCTCGGCGAGGTCGTGCTCCAGCGTCTTGAGGCGGTCCTGCGAGGCGCGGTCGGTCTCCTTCTTCAGCGCCGCCTGCTCGATCTTGAGCTGGACGATGCGGCGGTCGAGCTCGTCGAGTTCTTCCGGCTTGGAGTCGACCTGCATGCGCAGGCGCGACGAGGCTTCGTCCATCAGGTCGATGGCCTTGTCGGGCAGGAAGCGGTCGGTGATGTAGCGATTCGACAATTGCGCCGCGGCGACGATGGCGGAATCGGTGATGCGGACGCCGTGATGCGCCTCGTACTTTTCCTTGAGGCCGCGCAGGATGGAGATCGTGTCCTCCACCGTCGGCTCGCTCACGAAGACGGGCTGGAAGCGGCGGGCGAGCGCGGCGTCCTTCTCGACATGCTTGCGGTACTCGTCGAGCGTGGTGGCGCCGACGCAATGCAGCTCGCCGCGGGCGAGCGCGGGCTTCAAGAGGTTGGACGCGTCCATCGCGCCGTCGGCCTTGCCGGCGCCGACCAGGGTGTGCATCTCGTCGATGAAGAGGATGATGGCGCCGTTGGCGCCGGTGACCTCGTTGAGCACGGCCTTCAGCCGCTCCTCGAACTCGCCGCGGAACTTGGCGCCGGCGATGAGCGAGCCCATGTCGAGCGCCATCAGCTTCTTGTTGCGCAGGGATTCCGGCACGTCGCCGTTGACGATGCGCAGCGCGAGGCCTTCGGCGATGGCGGTCTTGCCGACGCCGGGCTCGCCGATCAGGACGGGGTTGTTCTTGGTGCGGCGCGCCAGCACCTGGATGGTGCGGCGGATCTCCTCGTCGCGGCCGATCACCGGATCGAGCTTGCCGCTGCGCGCGAGCTCGGTGAGGTCGCGGGAATATTTCTTGAGCGCGTCGTAGGTGTTCTCGGCGGTGGCGCTGTCGGCGGTGCGGCCCTGGCGCAGGTCGGCAATCGCCTTGTTGAGGTTCTGGGCGGTGACGCCGGCGTCCTTGAGGATGCGCGCCGACTCCGTGCCGGGCGCCAGCACCAGGGCGAGCAGCAGATATTCGGCGGTCACGAAGCTGTCGCCGGCTTTCTTGGCGATCGCTTCGGCGTTGTCGAACAGCTTGGCGGTGTCCTGGTTCAGGTAGACCTGAGCGGACTGGCCCTGGACCTTGGGCAGCTTGGCGAGCGCCTTTTCGACGCCATCGCGCACCTGTTCCGGCTTGCCGCCGGCCGCCGCGATCAACCGCGTGGCGAGGCCCTCTTCGTCGTCGATAAGGACCTTCAGAAGGTGTTCGGGGGTGAAGTACTGGTGGTTTTCGCGCTGGGCCAACCCCTGCGCCGACTGCATAAAGCCGCGCGCCCGCTCGGTGAATTTCTCGACGTCCATTTTGCCTCTCTTAGCCCTGGCCCGGACCCCCTGATGGGCCGCCCGGACGAGTCCCACGGGATTAGTATACGGCCCCTCCGGGGCGCCGTTCCCGTGAAGCTTATCTGGGTTCCCGGTCCGTACTCTTCAAGGGGGCAGTGTCGGCGCACCGCCGGTGATTTCCTTGCGCCGTATCAAGGGGCCGGCAAGCCGACGCGGGGAAGGTAACCTTCCAGGACATCGCCAGCGCCGGCAGGAACGTTCGCGGCCACATAGCCATCGGGGCGCACAAGAATCCAGGCGGGGCCGTAAGCCTCGCGGATGTGGCCGCAGCAATCGAGGATGTCGCGGCCGACGCGGTGGATATGCAGCCCCGGGCGCGGACGGATGGCGGCGTCGGCGGTGCCGAGCAGGGTCCAGTGCGTGCCTTTGAAAAGCTCGAACAACCTGGTGCGCTGGCCGCCGGCGCCGCTGCATGGCGCGTCGGGCGCGCGATCGCCGGGCCGAAGCGGCGCGCTCGCATCGCTCCCGTCGAGCGACAGCGGAGAGTGGGGATAGCCGAGATCGAGTTGCCGGGTTTCGCGGCCGCGCCGCATCTCGCCGCGGCGGTTGAGGGCATCGAGCAGACGGGTGGAGAGGCCGAGCACTTCGGCGGCGATGGGCCGGCGCTCCGCCTCGTAGCTGTCGAGGACCGTTTGCGGCGCGCCACCGAGCACGGCGGCCAGCTTCCAGCCGAGATTGTAGGCGTCCTGGACACTGGTGTTGAGCCCCTGCCCGCCGGTCGGCGGATGGATGTGTGCCGCATCGCCGGCAAGGTAGACGCGGCCGACGCCGTAACGGTCCGCCAGCCTTGCGTTCATGCTGTAGACCGAGGCCCAGGCCACGGCATCGACGCGGAGGTCGGACCGGCCGGTGCGCCGCGCGATCATCGCGTCGAGGCCCGGCGCCGTGAGATCGATGTCGCCTTCCAGCGGGACCGGCGCCTGCAATTGGAACAGATCCGTCCCGCGCAACGGACAGAGCGACATCTGCTCCGGCGCGCCGTCGTTCCAGCGATGCCAGGCGTCGGTGCCGAGGCCCTCCAGCGCGAGATCGGCGACGACGGCGCGAATGCCCAGCGTCTTGCCGGGGAATTCGATGCCGAGGGCGTGGCGCACGAAGCTGTGCCCGCCATCGGCGCCGACCAGATAGCGGGCGCGGATCGTCTCGGGACCGAGCCGGGCAGTGACGCCTGTTTCGTCCTGCGTGAAATCCGTCAGCTCGCGGCCGAATTGCGGTGCGTGGCCCAACTCGGCAAGGCGCTCGCGCAGGACGGCTTCGGTCAGGAACTGCGGCAGCATGAGCGGCGTGCGATAGGGTTCGGCCGGTATGGGCGCCAAGTCCTCGAACATCGGTTCATCGGTGTGACCGCCGCCCTTGTGGGCGCGCTGCGGCGGATAGGGCCCGCCCGCCGCGGCCATGCGGTCGAGCACGCCCATGTCCTCGAACACTTCGAGGGTGCGCGGCTGGACGCCCTTGCCGCGCGAGCCGGCGAACGGCGCGGGGGTCTTGTCGACCAGGACGAAGGCGACGCCCCGCCGCGCCAGCTCGACGGCGAGGGTGAGGCCGGCGGCGCCGGCGCCGCTGATCAGAACATCGGTCGAGCCGGATTTCATCGCGATCTCCTATATGTGTATTTTGCACATAATAGCCGCGCTGGACCGCGTCAAGAACAATGTGCATAATACACATATGACCGCGAATGCCGACCTGCGCCGCCTGCACGAGGCCCTGATGGACCTGATGGGCATCTTCAACGCGCCGCAGCGCGACGACGCGCTGATCGCCGAGGCCGGGATCGCGCTCGACCGGGCCTTGTTTCCCCTCCTGGTGCGGATCGAGCGGCGCGGACCGATCGGCGTCGTCGACCTTGCGAGCCTCGCGGGCCGCGACCACACCACCGTCAGCCGCCAGGTCGCCAAGCTCGAAGAGCTCGGCCTGGTGCGGCGCCAGGCCGGCAAGTCCGATAAGCGTCTGCGCGAGGCCGCGATCACCCGCAAGGGCCTGGCGATGACCCGGGCGATCGACAAGGCGCGCGAGCGGATCGCAGGTCCCATCCTGGCGGGCTGGAGCGAGGCGGACCGGCAGAGCCTGATCCGTCTCGTCCGCAGGCTGGTGGACGACATCGAGGCGCGGGCCTGAGGTTCAGGATCCCCCGGGGATCGTCTTGAGACGGCGCAAGGGGCTGAAGGCGACGAACAAGGGCGCGGCCGCGATCCCGGCGACCGCCAGGCCCAAGGTCTCCCGCGGCCCCAGCCAGTCGCCCAGGACCCCGCCCAGCAGCGCGCCGACCACCGTCATCCCGCCGGCCACGACGCTGAACAGCCCGGCCGTCCGCCCCAGCAGGGCCGGCGGCAGGACCGCCTGGCGCAAGGTGGTGAGCGGGATGATGAAGACGAGCGCGAAGGCGTCGCCGCTGAGCTGCGCCAGCATCAGCATCGCGGTGGACAGCCAGAGCGGGCCGCTCGCCAGCGGCACCAGGGCGAGGAAGGCGGCATAGAGAAAGCCTCCCGCCAGGATCGTGTTGCCGACCCCCAGCCGCCGCGACAGCGTGTTCGACAACAAGGCGCCGAACAGCGCGCCGACGCCGCCGATCGCGATATTGACGCCCATCAGCGCCGGCGACATGCCGATCACCTTGAGGCCGTAGACGAGGTAGAGCGGCGCGAAGAAGGCGCCGAACAGGGTGAAGACGGCCGTCATCCAGAGCGTGGGGCGCACCAGCGGCTCGGCCAGGACGGCGCGAAGGCCTTGCAGCGTGTCGGCATACCAGCGCGTTCGCGGCGCCGGCTCTTCGATGGGCATCCGGCGCGCCGGGAGGGCGAACAGGAACAGCGCCGACACCAGATAGGTCAGCGACGTCCCCAGCATCGCGAAGGGCGCGGAGAAGAGCTGGAACAGCGTGCCGGCGAGCGCCGGCCCGCCGATCTCGGCGATCGAGTCGGTGACGCCGAGCTTGGCGTTGCCGTCGAGCAGGTGCTCGCGCTCGACCAGCGAGGGCAGGAAGGCGTGGTCGGCGATGTCGAACAGGACGCTCGCCGCGCCGACCAGCAGCGCGACGGCATAGAGCTGGAGCATCGACAGCGAATGCATCCAGGCGGCGAGCGGGATGCTGAGGATGAGCAGCATGCGCCCGAGGTCGGCTGCTATCATCACCCGCCGCCGCTCGCTGCGGTCGACGATGCCGCCGGCGAAGAAGCCGACGACGACGCCGGGGCCGCGCGCCAGCGCCGCCAGCAGGCCGAGCTCCCAGGGCGCGGCATGGATGGTCAGGATCGCGGTCATGGCGAAGCCCTCGCGCGCGATGCGGGCGCCGAAGGACGATACGGTCTGGGCGGCCCAGAGCCGCAGGAAGCCGACGTGCTGCCACAGCGCGCCGGACGGACGTGGAAAACGAAACAAGGAGAGCCCCTTTTTGGAAAAGCTGAGTCCGTGTGCTTGGTGCCCAACTCTCCCAACCGTCATCGCCGGACTTGTTCCGGCGACCCATACGCACGACTGATGCATGGGTGTTCATGGATGGCCGGCACAAAGTCGGCCATGACGTGTTTGGATGGGTAGAGCAGTTTCCGCGGATTCAGAAACAAGCCAATGCTTGCCCGCGCGGGACGCGGACAGGCGTTCTTGACCGTCGATCACGACGGAAGAACCTAGGCGATAGAGAGGGCCTTCATCGGACTGCCTGTTCTGCCGACGGCGCCGGCTTCGAGGAACGAAGCGCGGAAAATAGGCTGGGCGGACGGCAAAGGCAAACGCGCGCCCTTGCGGACGCGCGTTGCCGAAATGCGTCGGACGGTTTACTCGGCGGCTTCCTCTTCGCCCTCTTCCTCGTTCTCGGTGAGCGAGAAAGACGCGGCGCTTTGGTTGGGCGGCTGCTGCACGTAGGGCGTCTCGCCCTGGCCGTTGGCCTGGCGGTTGCCGTTGTTGTTCTGCTGCTGCGCCGCCTGCTGCTGCTGGTACTGCGCCTGGGCCTGCGCCTGGGCGGCCATGATGCGGTAGTAGTGCTCGGCGTGCTGCAGGTAGTTCTCGGCCATGACGCGGTCGCCGCTGGCGTTGGCGTCACGCGCGAGCTGGAGATATTTCTCGTAGACGTTGGAGGCCGAGCCGCGGATCTTCACTTCCGGGCCGGACGAATCAAAGGTGCGGTTCGGGTTGTGTCCGCCGCCGCCGCCATTGTTGTTATTGTTGTTGTGGCCGCCGCCACCGCCGCCTGCGTGTTGCGGCCTGCGGCCGCCTCTGCGTGAACGTTTCAAAACTTTGCCCCTATCCAGGACGAACATCGCAAGTGCTGCGCGCGATGGATGCGCATTCGGCCCCACGGGGCCCTTGCCCACGCAAAAATCGGCTTCCGCAGCAATGCAGGGCTCGTCTTTCGCTTTGCACAAGAACCGCGGCGTTGGCCGCTCCGGCTCCCCCCCGACCCGTATGGATCGAGCACCGGCAGGGTCCCTATGTCCCCACGGGCCGGGAAGCTAGACCCTCGGGGGCGGTTTTCCAACTGTTTTCTAGGGCCGCAGCCTGTTCCGTTTTGCCACGGCCACCCGCGGAATCCCGGAAAAATCGGGGTTAACGGCCGGAACCTGAAGCCCGGCTGCCCTGAGCAGCGTGGCAACGGCGTCACCTTGGCCCTGCCCGATCTCCAGGAAAGCGTGGCCGGCAGGGTTCAGGAGGCGCGCGATTCGGGGCGCCAGGGCGCGGTAGGCATCAAGCCCGTCCGGCCCGCCGTCGAGGGCGGCGTGGGGTTCGTAAAGCGCCACTTCGGGCTGGAGGCCGGCGATGTCCCCGGCCGGAATGTAGGGCGGATTGGCGAGCACGAGGTCGAAGCCGGGGCTGGCTTCCTCCAGCCAGCCGGTCTCGATCAGGGTGGCGCGGTCTTCCAGCTTGTGCGCCGCGACGTTGCGCCGGGCCCAGGCCAGCGCCTCGGGCGAGCTGTCTATGCCGACGCCGTGAGCGTGCGGGTATTCGTGGAGCGCGGCGACGAGCAGGCAGCCGGAGCCGGAGCCGAGGTCGAGGATCGAGAGCGGCGCGGCGCGGTCGGGGTAACAGCGCAGCGCGGATTCGATGATGGTCTCGCTGTCGGGGCGCGGGATCAGGACGCCGGGGCCGACGGCGAAATTCAGACTCCAGAATTCCTTGGCGCCGGTGATATAGGCGAGCGGCTCGCGCGCGGCGCGGCGGGCGATATAGGTCTCGAAGCGCGCTGAAATTTCACCCTCCCCTTGAGGGAGGGATTTGGCGAACGCCCACAATAAGCGCGCATCCAGGCGCGGGTTGTCGACGCCGGCATCGCGCAGGTGTTTTACGGCGTCTTCGAGGGTCACCCTTCGGCTTCCATCGCGGCGAGGCGGTCGGCCTGGTCCTGCTGCACCAGCGCGTCGATGATCTCGCCGAGGTCGTCGCCCGAAATGATCTTGTCCAGCTTGTAGAGCGTCAGGTTGATGCGGTGGTCGGTGACGCGGCCTTGCGGGAAATTGTAGGTGCGGATGCGCTCGGAGCGATCGCCGGAGCCGACGAGGGATTTGCGCTCGCTGGCGCGGGCGCTGTCGACGCGCTCGCGCTCCATGTCGTAGAGCTTGGCCTTCAGCATCTTCATCGCGCCGGCCTTGTTCTTGTGCTGCGACTTCTCGGTCTGCTGCGCCACCGCGATGCCGGTCGGCAGATGGGTGATGCGCACCGCGCTCTCGGTCTTGTTGACGTGCTGGCCGCCGGCGCCTTGCGCGCGGTAGACGTCGATGCGCAGGTCCTTGTCGTTGATGACGATGTCGACGTCCTCGGCCTCGGGCAGGACGGCGACGGTGGCGGCGGAGGTGTGGATGCGCCCCTGCGCCTCGGTGACCGGCACGCGCTGGACGCGGTGGACGCCGCTCTCGAATTTGAGCTTGGCGTAGACGCCCTGCCCCACCACTTCCATCACGGCGTCCTTGATGCCGCCGAGATCGCTATCGGTGCGCGACATGATCTCGGTCTTCCAGCCCTGCAGCGCGCAATAGCGGGTGTACATGGCGAGGAGGTCGTCGGCGAACAAAGCCGCCTCGTCGCCGCCGGTGCCGGCGCGGATTTCGAGGATGGCGGAGGAGGAGTCGGCGGCGTCCTTGGGCAGGAGCTGGATCTGCAGGTCGCGCTCGAGCTGGGCGAAGCGCTGCTTCAGTTCGGCGCGCTCTTCCTCGGCGAGGCTGCGCATCTCCGTATCGGTCTTGGGATCGGCGATCATCGCCTCGGCGCCTTCGAGCTGGTCCTGCACGGCGCGGTACTGGCGCACCACGTCGATCACGGGGGAGAGTTCGGAATGCTCCTTGGAGAGCTTGACGAAGCCGGCGCCGCCTTGGCCGGAGGCAAGCTCCGCCTCGATCGCGTGAAAGCGATCCAGGAGGCGTTCGAGCTTGGCGGTGGGAATCATTTTAACGGTCGTTCCAGTTCCATGGAGTTGTGCTGGACCCTAAATCTAGTCGTCATCGCCGGGCTTGTCCCGGCGACCCATGATCACCTCCGTCGCCGATTGCGCTCGTTTTCACGCCGACCAGCGCCGGATACAGATCGTCCCAATATGGATTTTCCCGCTCGATCAAATTGATCTTCCACTCCCTCGGATATTTCTTGATCTGCTTTTCCGACACGACCTGGGAGACGGCCGGTAACGCCGGTGTAAATGGTGCCGTGCCGTCTGCTCGCCGTCATGTAAACGGCGATGAAAACACTGAATGGGTCCCGAGCCACCATGGTCAAGCATCGCGATCATGGGTCGCCGGGACAAGCCCGGCGATGACGATAAATAATTGGGGTTGTGCTTGTATCTACTGCGCGGGTTCCAGGACCGGCGCGACGTTGCCCGCGCGCGGCTTCGATCTCGGCCGCCTTCTTCTCGCAAAGCTCGACGACGTGCTCGAGCAGCTTGTCGTTGTCGAGGCGGTAGGCCGGGCTTGCCGTTGAGGTAGATCTGGCCGTGGCCTTGCCGGCGCCGCCGCCCGTGAAGGCGAGATCGGTCTCGCGCGCCTCGCCCGGGCCGTTGACGACGCAGCCGATGATCGACAGCGACATCGGGGTGGCGATGTGCTTGAGGCGGTCCTCAAGCTGCTTGACGGTCTCGATGACGTTGAAGCCCTGACGGGCACACGAGGGGCAAGAAATAATATTCACGCCGCGATGGCGCAGGTTCAGCGATTTGAGGATGTCGAAGCCGACGCGGACTTCTTCCCTGGGGTCGGCGCTGAGCGAGACGCGGATGGTGTCGCCGATGCCGCTCCACAAGAGCATGCCCATGCCGATGGACGATTTGACGGTGCCGGAGATCATCCCGCCGGCCTCGGTGATGCCGACATGGATCGGGCAATCGACGGCCTCGGCAAGCTGCTGATAGGCGGCGACGGCGAGGAAGGCGTCCGATGCCTTCACCGAAATCTTGTATTCGCGGAAGTCGAGATCGTCCAAGATCTTGGCGTGGTTGAGCGCGCTCTCGACCATGGCTTCGGGGCACGGCTCGCCGTACTTTTCCAGAAGTTCCTTTTCGAGAGAGCCGGCGTTGACGCCGATGCGCATCGAGCAGCCGTGATCCTTGGCGGCCTTCACGACTTCCCGGACGCGGGCTTCCGAACCGATATTGCCCGGATTGATGCGCAGGCAGGCGGCGCCGTTCACCGCGGCCTCGATGGCGCGCTTGTAGTGGAAATGGATGTCGGCGACGACCGGAATGGTTGGCGGCGCGGGTGATCGCCTTCATCGCCTTGGTCGCGTCCTCGTCGGGACAGGAGACGCGGACGATGTCGCAGCCCGCCTCCTCGATGCCGCGGATCTGGTCGATGGTGGCGCGGGCGTCGCCGGTGACGGTGTTGGTCATGGTCTGGACGCTGATCGGGGCGTCGCCGCCGACCGGCACCTTGCCGACCATGATCTGCCGCGACTTGCGGCGGTGGATATCGCGATAGGCGCGCACGCTCATTAGCCCGGACCTCCGCGGAACGATCGACAATGGACTGCGGATCGAGCGACAAGGCTTCGACCACGCCGGCCTGCTTGCCGGCATAGCCCATCGGCTGGCCGTCGAGATCGAGCTCGACGGCGTTGGCGTTGGTCGTGGTCAGCGTCAGGCCGACCAGATTGGGCACCTGATAGGTATCGCCCGGCTGGAGCGTGCGGTTGATGTAGACCATCCCGTCCTCGCCCTGCACCGGACGCGGGTCGCCTGATGGACGCGCAGCACGACGCGCACGCCGTGATTGTTGGCGCCGTAGACCTGGCCTTGCGGCAGCGGCGCTTCGGCGGCGGGCGGCGGCACGATCGTGGCGTCGGTGACCGGCGCGGTGGCGAGCGTCGCCTGATCGGTCGGCGGCGGCCGCGGGCGGCGGCGTCACCACCGCCGGCGGCGGCGGCTCGACATGCGTCGCCACCGGCTTGGGCGCGACCTGCTGCGGCGGGCGCCGCGACCGGCTGCGACATCATCGAGGCCTGGTCGAACTGAGGACGTAATAGGCGCCCCAGATCATCAACAGCACGATGACGCCGGCGATGATCTTCCAGCCCTGCGGCAGGCGGCGGCTTTCGTCCTCGTCGATTACGGTGACCGGCGGGGTGGTGTCGGTGTCGGAGCGGCCGGCGATCTCGGCTTGAAGCGCTCGACGCATTGGCCGACGTCGAGGCCGAGATAGTCGGCATAGGAGCGCACGAAGCCGACCGCATAGGTGCGGCCCGGCAGGGCGTCCAGGCGGTCTTCCTCGATCGCCTCCAGATGGTCCTTGCGGATCTTGAGGCGCCTTGGAGACGGTCGCGAGGTCGTCGCCGCGCCGCAGGCGGGCGGCCCGCAGGTCCTGCCCCACCGTCTCGAGGGGGGGTGTCGCTGTCGCCGGAAATCTCGCGCAGATGGATGCGGCGGCTCTTGATATTGCCGCCGTCGTCCAGCGTCAGACGGGTCACCTTGGTCCATGGGCAAAGCAATATCCGCTGCGCCGCAACCGTGCCAGCCAATTCTTCGAATTACGCCGTTAACCTGTCCCAAAAGCAGGAATTTTTCCTTGCCGCCGCAATCTGTGCGGTGCGCCGGGACCGTAAAGTTAACACCGATCACTTCAGGGCGATTCCGCGCTCGGCGGCGAAGGCGGTCAGCCGGGTCCGCAGGCTGTGGTCGGTCCGGCCGCGCAGCTTGGTGACGAAGGGCGCCACCTCGTTCAGGTCCATGCTGCGGATCATCAGCTTGATCGGGCCGATATTGGCCGGATGCATCGACAGGGTGCGCAGCCCCAGGCCCAGCAGCGCCATGGCGTCCAGCGGCTTGCCCGCCATCTCGCCGCACAGCGACAGCTCGCCATGGGCCTCGGCGGAGCTGTCGATGATCAGCTTGATCAGGGTCAGCGCCGCGGGATTGAGCGCGTCGTAGCGCTTGGCGACCCGCGGGTTGGATGCGGTCGACCGCGAAGGCGAAGGACAACAGGTCGTTGGAGCCGATCGAGACGAAGTCCGCCGAGCGCATGAGCTGCGGCAGCATGAAGGCGAGCGAGGGCACTTCCAGCATGGCGCCGACCAGCACCTGGCGCGGGCGGTCGAGGCCGAGAAGGCGGGCGCGCTCGATCTCGCGGTCGACCAGGGCGCGGGCACGGTTGAACTCGTCGACGTTGGAGACCATCGGCAACAGGATGCGCAGCGTCTTGTTTGCCGCCGCCATCAGCATGGCGCGGACCTGGTAGCGCAGCAACGCCGGCCGGTCGAGCGCGATGCGGATGGCGCGCCAGCCGAGCGCCGGGTTCTCTTCGCGCTCCCAGCGGGCATAGGGCAGCACCTTGTCGCCGCCGAGGTCGAGGGTGCGGAAGACGACTGGCTTGTCGCCCGCGGAATCGAGGATCTCGCGGTAGAACTGCACCTGGTCGGCGAGGCGCGGCATGGTCTCGCCGATCATGAACTGCAGCTCGGTGCGGAACAGGCCGATGCCGTCAGCGCCGGATTCGGCGAGGTGCGGCATGTCGAGCTTGAGCCCGGCGTTCATCATGAGCTGGATCGGCACGCCGTCCTTGGTGACGGCCGGCAGATCGCGCAGCGCGGCGAAGCGCGCCTGGGTCTTCTCGCGCAACTCGCGCTTGACGTTGAAGGCGGCGACGATCTCGGCCTGGGGGCGCAGGTGGAGCTCGCCGCTCTCGCCGTCGATCGCGATGGCGTCGCCGGCGCGGGCGGAATCGGAGATGCCCTCGACCGATCCGATCAGCGGCAGATTCATCGAGCGCGCGACGATGGCGACATGGCTGGTCGAGGCGGCTTCTTCCAGCACCAGGCCGGCGAGGCGGGTCGCGGCGATAGTCGAGCAGTTCCGCCGGGCCCATGCCGCGCGCGCGATGATGACGGCGTCTGGCGGCAGCTCCTGAACGCCCGCCGTCGGCCGGTCAGGTGGCGGTGCAGGCGGCGGGCGAGATCGTCCAGGTCGTGCAGGCGCTCGCGCAGCACCGGATCGTCGAGGCGCTGGACGCGCACGCGCATCTCGTCCTGGACGCGCTCGACCGCGGCTTCGGCGGTCAGCCCGGTGCGGATGGCGTCGCGCATGCGCTGGCGCCAGCCCTGGTCGTGGGCGAACAGGCGGTAGGCCTCGATCACCTCGCGGCCCCTCGCCGGTGAGGTCGAGCTCGCTCGAATCCAGCACTCCGGGTCGACCGCGTCGCGCAGCGAGCCGATCGCCTCTTCGAGGCGGGTCAGTTCCTCCTGCGGATTGTCGGCGATCATCCGCTCGACCTTCACACGCGGCTCGTGGAGCACCACCCGGCCGACGCCGACGCCTTCCGACAGGCCTTCGCCGTGGAAGGTGCGCGGGCGGTCGGCGCGCAGCTCCGGCTCGTCGAGCTCGGGTGATCTTGAACAGGCCGCCCTGGGCGACGACTTCGGCGAGGGACCATGGAGAACGGTCTGCAGCGCCTCGACTTCTTCTTCGGCGTAGACGCACGGGCGGCGCGGTTCTGCACCGTGAGGACGCCGAACACCTGGCCGCCGCGCACGATGGGGACGCCGAGGAAGGACTTGTAGGGGTCTTCGCCGGTCTCCGGGCGGTAGGAGAAATGCGGGTCGGACGGCGCGTCGGAGAGATTGACCGGCTCGGCGGTCTCGGCGACCAGGCCGACCAGGCCCTCGCCTTCCTTCATCCGCGTGTTGTGGACGGCCTTCGCGGTTGAGGCCCTCGGTCGCGAACAGCTCCAGCGCCTTGCCGGCGCGGCGCAGATAGATCGAGCAGACCTCGGCGACCATGTTGGTCGCGATCACGGTGACGAGCTTGTCGAGGCGGGTCTGGGCGCTCGTCTGCTCGGCCATGATCTCGCGCAGGCGGCGCAGCAGCAGTCGCGGGCCCTGCGCCGCGACGGCCATCAGAAGTACCTTTCCTCCCCCGCAGAGCGGGGGAGGTGTCGGAGCGCAGCGACGACGGAGGGGGGAAGTCTGTCGAAGTCGGGCGCGGGACGGCTCCCCCCTCCACCCCTTCGGGGTCCCCCTCCCCCGTAAACGGGGAAGGAAAGGAGCGGTGCAGCCATCACCATCTACGCCACATCCAGTTCATACGCCGAGTGCAGCGCCCGCACCGCGAGCTCGACATATTCCTCGGCGATCAGGACCGAGACCTTGATCTCGCTGGTCGAGATCACTTGGATGTTGATGCCCTTCTCCGACAGGGTGCGGAACATGGTCTGCGCCACGCCGGGATGGGCCCGCATGCCGATGCCGATGATCGAGACCTTGGCGACGTCGGCGTCATGGGTCAGCTCGCGGTAGCCCGATCTGCGGCGCCGCCTTCTCGATCGCGGCCAGGGCGCGGGCGAGCTCGCCGCGCGTCACGGTGAAGGTGAGGTCGGTGCGCTTGCCGTCCTCCGAGACGTTCTGCACGATCATGTCGACGTTGACGCCGGCGTCCGCCAGGGGCCCCGAAGATCGCAGCCGCGATGCCCGGGCGGTCGGGAATCTTCATCAGGGTGATCTTGGCTTCGTCGCGGCTATAGGCGATGCCGGTGACCGGTTTCTTTTCCACGATTTCGTCCTCGTCGCACAGAAGGGTCCCGCCCGCGTCGGGATCGAAGGTCGAGAGCACGCGGGTCGGAACGCGATACAGCATGGCAAGCTCGGCGGCACGCGTCTGCACGACCTTGGCGCCGAGCGAGGCCAGTTCGAGCATTTCCTCGTAGGAGACTTTTTCCAGGCGCCGCGCCCGGTGCACGATGCGCGGATCGCAGGTATAGACGCCGTCGACGTCGGTGTAGATGTCGCAACGGTCGGCTTTCAGCCCCGCCGCCACCGCCACCGCCGAGGTGTCGGAGCCGCGCGCCCCAGCGTCGAGATGCGGTCGTGCCCGGCGACGCCCTGGAAGCCCGCGACCACCGCGACCTCGCCGCGCGCCAGGCTCTCGTTCATCAGGTCGCCGTCCATCCCCTCGATGCGGGCCGAGCCGTGCACCGACGAGGTGCGGATCGGTATCTGCCAGCCCAGCCAGGAGCGCGCCGGCACGCCGATGGCGCCGAGCGCGACGGCGAGAAGGCCGCAGGTCACCTGTTCGCCTGCCGCGACGATGACGTCGTATTCGCGCTGGTCGGGGACGGCGGGGGCGTTGGAGCCGGGGGGCCGGGCGATGTCGTTGCACCCAGGCGACGAGCTTGTTGGTCTCGCCGGCCATGGCCGAGACCACGACCCGCGACCTGGTTGCCCCTGTCGCGCTCCTTCTTCACCAGGGTGGCGACGTGGCGGATGCGGTCCAGGTCGGCCACCGAGGTGCCGCCGAATTTCATCGCAATCTTCGCCATCAACCCGATCCGTTTGCCGCCAAGGAAGTTGGGGCCTACATAGACGGTAGACGACTAAGGCTCAACGCGAATTCCACAATGACCGACACCACCGTCGACGCCGCCGAAGTCGCCAAATTCTCCGCCCTGGCGGCGGAATGGTGGGACCCCGCCGGCAAGTTCGCGCCGCTGCACAAGTTCAATCCGGTGCGGCTCGCCTTCATCCGCGATACCACTGCGGCACATTACGCCGGACCGGGATGAAGCCGTTTGCCGGCCTCAGCCTGCTCGATATCGGCTGCGGCGGTGGGCTGCTCTGCGAGCCGATGAGCCGGCTGGGGTTTGCGGTCACCGGGGTCGATCCGTCGGAGAAGAACATCGGGACGGCCGCGGGCGCATGGCCGCGGGCGCCGGGCTGCCGGTGAGCTACCGCGCCGCCTCGGCCGAGGTGCTGGAGGCGGAGGGCGCCGTCTTCGACGTCGTCCTGAACATGGAAGTGGTCGAGCACGTCGCCGACCTGAAGGCGTATCTGAGGGCGTGCGCCCGGCTGGTGAAGCCCGGCGGCTTGATGTTCGTGGCGACCCTCAACAAGACGCTCAAATCGCTGGCCCTGGCCAAGATCGGCGCCGAGTACATCCTGCGCTGGCTGCCGCCGGGCACGCATGATTGTGAAACCGCTTCGTGGCGCCGGGCGAACTTCGCCGATTGCTTGAAGGTGCCGGTCCTCAACCCCTTGAAAACGCAGGGCGTGGCGTTCGATCCGCTGGCCTGGGACTGGCACCTGTCGTCCGATGTGGACGTCAACTACATGGTCGTGGCGAGCCGGTAATCTTGTCCTCCCCCTTTCAGGGGGAGAATTGGGAATCAGTTCGCCCCTTCCAGGTCGGGCGGCAGGGGCGCGACGTCGACGCCTTCTTCCACAGCTCCTTGGCCTCATCGAGCGAGGCTTCGCCGTAGAAGTGGCGGTGCTCGGCCTCGCCGTAATGGATCTTGCGCGCTTCCTCGGCGAAGTTGGGGCCGACATAGTCGGCGTTGTCCTGCACGTATTTGCGCAGGCCCGTCATGAACTGGCGCATCTGCTTGGCTTCGTCGGCGGTGACGGTGGACTTCTTGCGCCCGCGACCGCCGGCGCCATGATCGCCTTCTCCACCTTGCGCGAGTCGCAGACCGGACAGGTCAGCTTGCCGCCCTTGGCCTGCTGTTCGAAAGCCGTCGAGTCGCGGAACCAGCCCTCGAATTCATGGCTGTTGCGGCAACGAAGGTTGTAGACGATCACGGCGGTTGCGGCCCTTGTCCGACGACGCTGTCTTACATGCCCGACGACGCGAGCGGATTGACAATTCGCATTATCCCGGCAGACGGCGTGATGGCAAGGCGGCCGCCATTAACCACGCGCCGGGCGCGGCGGCTTCACGGACCTTTGAAGGCGCGGTCATGCTGCAAGCTCGGCACGCGGGTGCGTGCGTCGCGTGACAGCAGCGGGATCGATGTCGGCCAGGATCACGCCGGGCTCGGTGCCGCCTTCGGCCAGGATCTCGCCCCAGGGCGCGACGATCAGCGAGTGGCCGTAGGTCTTGCGGCCGTTGGCGTGGGTGCCGCCCTGGGCGGGCGCCAGCACGAAGGCGCCGTTCTCGATCGCACGGGCGCGCAGCAGGACATGCCAATGCGCCCTGCCCGTGGTCTCGGTGAAGGCCGAGGGCGCGGTGAGCAGGAGGGCGCCCTTCTGCGCGAGCGCCCGGTAGAGCTGCGGGAAGCGCATGTCGTAGCAGATCGAGAGCCCGATCTTGCCCCAGGGCGTGTCGGCGAGCACCGCGTCGCCGCCGCCGGCGACGGTGTTGGACTCGCGGTATTTCTCGCCCGACGGCAGGTCGACGTCGAAGAGATGGATCTTGCTGTAGCGCGCCGTGATGCGGCCCTTGGGGTCGATCAGGAACTGGCGGTTGGCGGTCTTGGTCTCGCTGACCTTGATCGCGAGGCTGCCGATCAGCAGCCAGATGCCGAGTTCTTCCGCCAAGGCGCGGAAGGCCGGCAGCGCGGGGATCGTGCGCCTCGTCATAGCTGCTGGCGAGCTTGGCGCCGCCGTCCGGTGCCATCAGCGTGGTGTTCTCGGGCGTGGCGATGAACTGCGCCCCGCGGGACGCGGCTTCGCGCACGAAGCCGGAGGTGACGCGGATGTTCTCCGCGACAATCGTCGGAGGAGCGCAACTGGACGCAGGCGGCCTTGAACGTGGTCATGATGCGAGGATAGCGCGAAATCTATCCCGCCAGAAGCGGATCGAGCTGCGCCTCGGCTTTCGAGGGCGTAGAGGTCGTCGCAGCCGCCGACATGACGGTCACCGATGAAAATCTGCGGCACGGTGCGGCGGCCTTCGGACTTCGATTCCATCGGCGGCGGGGCGTCGGCGTCCATGAAGACGTCGACTTCCTCGAAGGAGGCGCCCTTCTTCTTCAGCAGCGCCTTGGCGCGCACGCAATAGGGACAGATCGGCGTGGTGTAGATCTTGATCTTCGACATGGCAGGCGAGCTCAGCAGCACCCTTCCGTGACGGTTACATCATATCGCCCGCCGCGGCCCGGACAACGCGGGCGAGCGCCAAAACCAGGACTTTGCCCGCCCCTGCGCGCTTTAGCGCACGGGCGCAGGCGTCGACAGTGGCGCCGGTGGTCAATACGTCGTCGACGATGAGAACGTTACGGCCCGGATGGCGGATTTGTGGCCGGGCGGAACCTGGAATGCGCCCAGCACGTTGCGGCGCCGCGCCTTGGCGGAGCGCATGGCGCCCTGGCTGGGGGTGTCGCGCGAGCGGGTTAGGCACAGAAAGTTTGCGGGTTTGCCGGCATGGCGCGCCAGCGCCCGCGCGAGTTCCGCTGCCTGGTTGTAGCGCCGCGTCCACAGCCGGTAGGGATGCAGCGGCACGGGCACGATCAGGTCGGCCTCGTCCAGCAGCGCGGCGCCGCCGCGGCCCAGCCAGCGCGCGAAGCCGGGCATCAGGTCGAGGCGGTCGCCGTGCTTGAGCGCCAGGATCGGGCCGCGGCTGGCCTCGTCGTAGCGCATGACGGCGCGGGCCTTGTCATAGGCGGGAGGACGGGCATGGCAGGCGGCGCACAAGGTCCCGCACCGGGATCGAATTCGAAAGCGAGGCCGCAGCGGTCGCACATCGGGCCGTCGAGGAAGCGGATAGTCTGCCAGCAGGCGGCGCACAGCGCGCCGGGCTCGGCGACGGGGGCGCGGCAGGCGATGCAGAGCGGCGGGAACAAAAGGTCGAGCACGGCGCGGCCGGCGCGCTTCAGACCGATTTCCATTCCCCCGCCCATGTCCCTATCCTAGCGCAATGAGCGTCCCCCGGATATTCGACCGCAAAGCGCTGGCGCTCCACCGTGCCCGGGCGGCGCGGATCGCCGGCGACGGTTTCCTGGCGCGCGAGGCGGCGGACGGCATCGCAGAGCGCCTGGGCGGCGTGAAGCGCGTTTTCGACCGAGTCCTCGACATCGTGCTCGACGACGAGGAGCGGCTGGCGGCCGGCGCGGAGGCTTACGACCTCGCCACCAGCGTTTTGTCGCTGCACACGGTCAACGACCTTCCCGGCGTGCTGCTGCAGGTGCGGCAGGCGCTGAGGCCGGACGGCCTGTTCCTGGCGGCGTTGTTCGGCGGCGAGACGCTTACGGAGTTGCGCCAGTCTTTCGCGGCGGCGGAGATCGCGGTGACCGGCGGCGTCAGCCCGCGCATCGCGCCGTTCGGCGACGTGCGCGATCTCGGCGGGCTGTTGCAGCGCGCCGGCTTCGCCCTGCCGGTCGCCGACGTCGAGCGGACGGTGGTGCGTTACGGCGATCTCATGCAACTGATCCGCGACCTGCGCGCGATGGGCGAGACCAACGCGCTGGTGGAGCGCAATCGCAAGCCGATCTCGCGCGCGCTGCAGGCGGCGGCGACGGCGCACTACGCCGCGAACTTCGCCGGCCCCGACGGCAAGCTGCGCGCGACGTTCGACATCGTCTACCTGACCGGGTTGGGCGCCGCACGAGAGCCAGCAGCAGCCGCTGGCGCCCGGCAGCGCCAAGGCGCGGCTGGCGGCGGCGCTAGGCACCGACGAGCGCAGCACCGGCGAAAAAACCCGGCGGACGGTGACGTCAGGCGAACAACTGGAAGTCGCCGGTGCCGAGCTGGTCCGGCGTCACGCTCTGGAGCGTCAGGGTGTTTTGCGGATCGAAGCGGATCACCGTGTCCGCCGTCGAGTTCGATCATCAGGGACTGAAGCGCGGCGAACGACGCGAGGTCGTAGCCGTGCAGGTCGATATGATCGACGGAGGGCGTGAAGTCGGTGATCGTGTCCTGGCCGTCGCCGGCATGGAACACGAAGCGGTCGCTGCCGGCGCCGCCGGAGAGGAAGTCGTTGCCGCGCCCGCCGACGATCACATCGCTGCCGCCGCGGCCGTCGATGACGTCGTCGCCGTCATGGCCGTAGAGCGCGTCGGTGCCGTCGCTGCTCGTCAGGGTCATCGCCTGCGGGGCGGAGTCGTAATTGGGATCGAACGGCGTGGCGAACCAGAGCAGCGTGTCCAAAAAGGGCCGGACCTCGCTCAAGGAAATCGTCGTGGAGGCATTGTCGCGATGGCCGCTGATCGAGACGAAATTCCAGTTCGCATCGTAGGTCAGCGTCGCGTCGGCCCAGGCAAACTGGTTGTAGATGTCGTAGACCGACAGAAGATGCGTGCCGTCGTCCCGCGTGACGGTTTCCTGGATCAGCCTGTCCTTCGGGATCGAAGTGCTTGGTGTCCGTCAGCATCGCATTGGCATCGGTCGGATCGTAGGTGTTCACCCAGGTTCCGCCATTGTCCATCGTCGCCGTCTGCATCGTCAGATTGCCGGCGATATCGTGGTCGGTGACGATTTCTTCCCAGTTGTGGACTTCCGCCCGATCGAACTGGGCAAATTTGGTGCTGCCGTCATTGGCGATGAAGGACAGGGTCTCGATACGGCCCGCAAAGTCGAGGCCGATGGTCGTCACGCCGTCGGAGGTCTTGAAGAATTCCGACATTTTTGACGGTGTCGGTTCCGCCGGGATGGCCGCTGCGGTTGTCGATGAAGGTGTAGGCGTGGGTGACGGGATTGTAGGTGGCGGAGTAGTCGGTGGCGGCGCCGGTGAAGACGACGGTGTCGTCGCCGATCCCGCCGTCGAAATTGTCGTTGCCGGAGGTGCCTTGCAAGGTGTCGTCCGAAGTCGACGCCGTTGACCGCTATCGAGACGGTCGCGGTCGAGCCGCCGGCGAGCGTGTAGGTGAAGGAGTCGTGCCCGACCGTGTTGCTGGCGCCGGAGCCGGCGGCGGGCAGCGCGTCGAAGGCGTGGTTCGGATCGTAGTCGAAGGTGCCGTCGGCATTGACCGTCAGCAGCGCGCCCGAGGCGAGCATGATCTGGTTGCCGACCGAACCGCCGTCGCCGTTGACGGCGGTGATCGCGATCGACGTACCGGTGTCGGCGCCCGAACCGTTGTCGCTGAAGAGGCTGAGGGGCCGGACCGATCGCCGCCGTCTCGTCTGTCGCGAACACGTCGTTGTGGGCGGTGGGTGGCGGCGAGAGCACGAGCACACCGAACGCGTTGTAGCCGCCATTGGTGCCGTTCGCGACCACGACCGTGCCGGAGGCGGTGCCGTCGCTCTTCCAGATCGAATTGGTGCCGGAGACGGTGTCCTGCGCCTCGAAATAGAGCGTTCCGTTGACGTCGACGAACTCGCTCGGATACGAGCTGCCATGTCGGCCACGAGGTCCTTGACCATCACCGTGCCGACCGCGGTGCCGTCGGTCTTCCACAGCTCGCTGCCGTGCTGGCCGACGCCCGTGCCGTCGGTGGCGGCGAAATAGAGCGTGTTGCCGATGACGGTGAGGTGCGCGCCGGAGAAGAACGCCCCTTCGGTGAAGGGACCGCTCGCCGTGGTGTTGATGTCCTTGACCATCTCCGTCGTGCCGCCGACAAGGCCGTCGGTCTTCCACAGCTCGAAGCCGTGGGTGCCGTCAAGGGCGACGAAGTAGATCCAACTCCCCATCTTGACGAAGTCGTAGGGGTTGGAGTTCGAGTTGTTGTCGCCGGGGTTGATATCCTTGATCATCACGGTGCCGGCATCGGTGCCGTTCGACTTCCACAGCTCCGAGCCGTGCACACCGTCGCTCTGGGTGAAATAGAGCGTGCCGTCGACGTCCTTGACGTTGGAGGGCGCGCCGCCCTGGCCCAGATGGCTCGGGGCGATGAGATGCGCGCCCAGCGCCACGCCGGTGTCGAGCGTATAGAGCTGCTGCGACGTACCGTCAAAGGCGCCGGTGAAGTAGTCGAAAATAGAGCTTGTTGTTCGACACGAGGAGACCGAAGACGGACGGATTGTTGGCGAGATTGCCCGCCGACCTCCGAGAAGTGCGTCACCTGGGTCGCGGTCGTGCCGGTCGAAGCTCCAGAGCTGGCCGATGCCGCCGATCGTGGTGACGAAGTAGAGCTTGTTGTCGAACGCCGTCAGGTAGGCGGGGAAGGCGTTGCTGGCGGGGCCGCCCGCGATGATGTCGGCGGCCAGCACGGTGCCGGCCTCGGTGCCGTCGGTCTTCCACAGCGCCTGGCCGTGCACGCCGTCGTTCGCCGCGAAATAGGCCTCGCCGTTGTATGTGACGAAGCGGTCGTAGACGTTGTCGCCCGACGGGTTGTTGTAGCCCTGAAACCCGTCATGGCCGCCGTCGCGCTGACGGCATTGATGTCCTTCAGGAAGGTCGTACCCGCCGCCGTACCGTTGGTCACCCAAAGCTCGCGCGCCATGGGTGTGGTCGGTGGCGACGAACAGGAGCCTGCCGTTCAGGGCGAAGAACTTTTCGGGCGCGGCGCCGTAGCTGCCGAAGCCGCCGCCCCGACATCGATCGTATCGATATCGACCACGGTGCTGCTGGCCAAGCGTCCCGTCCGACAGGCCAAGCTGCATCGAGAGGTAGTAGTTTCGGGTCGCCGGGTATTACCGACATGGAGATAGGCGATCTTGATGCCGGTGCCGATATAGAGCGGGTCGCCGCTGTCGTCGGCCGCGAGCGCGTTCGTACCGGGACCGGGGACTCGGTGGGGAGGTCCGTCAGCGATTGCTGCGGTGCACCCAAGACGTCCATGAGACCTGATTGCGCGATTGTCATGGAACGTCCCCCCGACGCAACTTGTACTCTGGTTTGACTCTAGCGGTCGGCAAAGTTTACGCAATACACAGGCATGGTAATTGTCTTCACGACCGCCCGGTCCAGGACGGAACCCGACCAATTGTCAGCTAAAGGCGCGCGTCGGCGACTTCGAAGAAAACCGACCGGCGCGGATCGAAGGTGATGACGGTGTCGTCCCCGACCAGCATCATCAACCCGAGAAGCTCCGGACGCGCCGGCGATGCCGAAGTCGCGCAAAGTCGATGGGTGTCGCTGGTTCCAGCCGGCGGCAAATCGATATTGTGCAGTCGCTAAATGTGCGCCGCGAGCGACTCGAAAAAAGCCGAGCAGCGTGCCGCCGATACTGCTCGCGCCGGCGAATATCAGGATTGAAATCATGCCGGCGATCATCGCGTATTCGATCGCGGTCGCCCCGCTTTTGTCGCGCAAGAAGCGGCTCAGAGCAGGGTCGCAGCAACATCGGGATGAGCGGCAAATCGGCCAGCGGCATCGGATACTGGATCAAGTCGCGGGGCTTCACCCATTTGAGGGCGCTGTGCTCGCGCGCCGTCGCCTCCCCGTCCCAGCGCCGGCAGACGTAGAGCGGCATCAGCAGTTGAAAATCCGGGTAGGTGTGCGAAGCGAAGGTGAAGGGCGCGAGGCACGGCTCGCGGACCGTGATCCCCCAACTCCTCCGCGAGTTCGCGAATCACCGTCTCTTCCGGCCGTTCGCCCGGTTCGACCTTGCCGCCAGGAAATTCCCATAGCCCTGCCATCGCTTTCTGCGGCGGCCGCTGCGCGATGAGTACGCGGCCGTCCGGATCGATCAGCGCGCAGGGCCGCCACAAGCACAAGCCTGAACTCCGATGTCGTCACGATGGCGCGTTCCTTGTTAAAGCCGAATTAATGCGGACTCTAAAACTAGCCCAAATCATGCGTCCAGAACACGAGCCCGCCGTCGTCGGGATCGCTTCCGGTTCTGCCGAAGCCGTTGCGCGCCAGGACCCGCTGCGAGGCGATGTTGGTGATGGCGGTCGCGGCGGTGACGCGGCGGAGGGCGGGATCGGCCCGGATGCAGTCGAGCATCGCGGCAACCGCGCGGCTGGCGTGGCCGCGGCCCGCGATGGGCGGGCGCGACGCGTAACCGATCTCGACGGCGCCGTCTTTCGGCGGCTGCTTGAAGCTGCACAGGCCGACGACTTCGCCGTGCGAGACCATCATCCAGCTTCCCCGGCTGCCCCCGGCGTGCAGGCGCCGGGTCATGCCGCGCACGATGCCCAGGATCTCCGGCGTGTCGACGCCGCCCGCGGGCAGCCGCAGTCCGGCCGCCGGCGCTGCGGCCTCGCCGAGCATCCAGGCGAAGTGAATGTCATCGATCTGTAACAAAGCAGTCTGAGCCAAAACGTCTCGCCAGCTTGAAAACCGGGTGGTCTTGCCCGAAGGCTAAGCGCAAGTCACTCCGCGGCACATTCTTCCGGACCCATGGCACAGAAGTTCCAGACCTCGCTCGACGAAACGCGTCTCTTGATGCTGGCGACGCAGATCCTGTTCGGCTTCCAGCTCCAGACCGTGTTCCAGGACCAGTTCAACACCTTCACGCTGACCATGAAGCGGGTCGACGCCGCCGCCCTGCTCCTGATGGTGGTCTCGCTCGCCCTGCTGCTGACGCCGGCGAGCCAGCACCGCCTGGTCGAGCGCGGCCACATCACCGGCCGCATCCGCCGCGTCGTGACCGCCTACACCGAGGCGGCCCTGCTGCCGTTCGGCATCAGCTTCGGTCTCGACATCTATCTCGTCTTCGCGCACGGTTTCGGCGAGACGATCGGCATCGCGGTCGGCGCGGCGGTCTTCGCCCTGACGATCCTGTGCTGGTATGTCGCCGAGTTCTTTTTCCGGGTGTGGATCTTGGAGCGCAAGGCGAGGAACATCGAGCATCTGCCGTCGACGCCGACCGACCTCGTGACGCGCACCAACCAGATGCTGACCGAGGCGCGCATCGCGCTGCCGGGGGCGCAGGCGCTGATCGGCTTCCAGCCTCGCGGTGATGATGACGCGCGCCTTCGTCGACCTGCCCGAGCTGTCGCCGCATCGTGCACGGCGCTTCGCTGCTCGCGGTCACGCTGGCGCTGATCCTGCTGGTGGCGCCGGCGGCGTTCCACCGCATCGCCTTCGGCGGCGACGACACCGAGCGCTTCTACCGCATCGGCTCGAACCTGATCACCGTCGCCCTGCTGCCGCTGGCGCTGGGCGTGTCGGGCGACATCTATGTCGCGATCGAGCGCATCCTGCACGACCAGAACGCGGCGATCGAGGCGCGCGGGCTCGTCGCCTTCGCTCCGAGTACCGCCTGACCGGCGAAGCGAAATTCCCGGCGCAGATCACACGATGTTGAAGCGGGCGCTGCGCTGGGCGCGTACGCACGCCGAAGAACTCGGCTTCGATCCGGACCGTCTATGTCTCCAAGGCCATTCGGCGGGCGGCCATCTCGCCTTGCTTGCAGCCGGCAGCGCCGGCGACACGCGGCTCGATCCGCCAGAGGGCGACGACGGCGTTCTCGGCCGCCGTCGCGGCTCGGTGGCGGCGGTCTATCCGCCGGTGCTCTTCTATGTCGGCGACGAACGCCCCTCGGAGGCGTCCCGGCCGGGCGCCTTGCCCGGCGCCGATCTTTCGGCGAGACCGCCGCGCTGCGCCAGCACTCCGATCCGGAGAAGGGCAGCGGCGCGGTCAAGATCACGCCCGGCCACGACTTCAATGACTTCGAAGTCGGCAAGCGCCACGACCTGCCGCTGATCAACATCCTGAACAAGGACGCCACGCTCAACGAGAACGTGCCGGAGGCTTATCGCGGCCTCGACCGCGACGTCGCGCGCAAGACGATCCTCGCCGATCTCGAAGCCCTCGACCTTGTCGCGCGCGTCGAGCCGATCGTCCATTCGGTGCCGCATGACGAGAAGACCAAGACCGTCGTGCTCGAACCCTTGATGACCGAGCAGTGGTACTGCAACGTCAAGCCGCTGGCGGAGAAGGCCATCGCCGCGGTGGAGCAGGGCCGCACGAAATTCGTGCCCGAGCAGTGGACCAACACCTATTACCACTGGATGCGCAACATCCACCCCTGGTGCATCTCCCGCCAATTGTGGTGGGGCCATCAGATTCCCGCGTGGTACGACGAAGATGGCAACATCGTCGTCGCGATGTCGGAAGCGGAAGCGCAGGCGCTGGCGCCCGGCAAGACGCTGCGCCGCGACACCGACGTGCTCGACACCTGGTTCTCCAGCGCGCTGTGGCCGTTCTCGACGCTCGGCTGGCCGGACGAGACGCCGGAGCTCAAGCGCTACTATCCCACCAGCGTGCTCTCGACCGCTTTCGACATCATCTTCTTCTGGGTCGCCCGCATGCTGATGATGGGCCTGCACTTCATGGACGAGGTGCCGTTCAAGACCGTGTTCATCCACACCCGCGTGCTGGACGAGCAGGGCGCCAAGATGTCCAAGACCAAGGGCAACGTCGTCGATCCGCTCGATCTGGTCGACCAGTTCGGCGCCGACGCGCTGCGCTTCACGCTCGCCTTCGCCGCCGGCCAGACCCGCGACATGCGCATCGGCCCCTCCCGCGTCGAGCCCAACCGCAATTTCGCGACCAAGCTGTGGAATTCGGCCCGCTTCTTCGAGATGAACTTCTGCGTCGCGCAGGCCGGCTTCGATCCGGCGAAGACCACGGCGACCGCGAACCGCTGGATCGTGGCCGAGGTCGCCGCCGCCGCCGCCGCCGTGACCGCCAATATCGAGGCGCTGCGCTTCAACGAAGCCGCCGCCGCCGCCTATCATTTCGTCTACGACGTGTTCTGCGACTGGTATCTGGAAATCTGCAAGCCGGTGTTCGCCGGCACGGACGAGATCGCCAAAGCCGAGACCCGCGCCACCGGCGCCTGGGCGCGCGACCAGTTGCTGAAGATCCTGCATCCCTTCATGCCCTACATCACCGAAGAGCTCTGGGCGCTCACCGCCGACGTCCCGCGCGACACGCTGCTGATCGAGGCCGCCTGGCCCGACACCGCGGCGCTGCCGAAATTCGAGGACGCCAGCCGCGAGATGAACTGGGTGATCGACCTCGTCTCCGGCGTCCGCTCCATCCGCGCCGAGATGAACGTGCCGCCGAGCGCCAAGATCGCGCTGCTGCTCAAGGACCCGAGCACCGAAACCGCCGCGCGGCTGGCGCGCAACAAGGATGTGATCCTCCAGCTCGCCCGCCTCGCGGTCGCCGACGCCGTCGCGGCGTTCCCGCAAGGCACCGCGCAATTCGTGGTCGGCGAGACCGTCGCCGGCCTGCCGCTCGGCGACGTCATCGACTTCGCCAAGGAACGCGCGCGTCTCGAGAAGGACCTCAAAAAGGCCCATGACGAGATCGCCCGCTTCGACGCCAAGCTCGGCAACGAGCAATTCGTCGCCCGTGCCCCGGAAGACGTCCTCACCGAACAGCGCGAGAAGCGCGCCGAAGCGCTCGCCACCGCGGCGCGGCTGAAGGAAGCGGTCGCGAGGCTGGCGACCTAGGGCCATGCGTCTCTATCTTTCCTCCTACCGCTTCGGCGACCGCATCGACCTGCTGCTCGCCATGCTGCGGCCCGGCGCGAAGGTCGGCGTGATCTCCAATGCGCTTGATGCGATCCCGCAAGCCGCGCGCGACAGCTATGCCCGCACCGTTCACGATCCTTTGGCGGAGTTGCGCGGTCACGGCCTCGACGCAGCCGATCTCGACCTGCGGCATTTCTTCGACCGGCCCGACAAGCTTGAAGAGGCGCTCGCCGCGCTCGATCTGGTCTGGGCGGTGGGCGGCAACAGTTTCCTGCTTCGCCGTGCCATGCGTCAGAGCGGCTTCGACCGCGTCGGTGTCGATCTCATCAAGACGGACAAGCTGGCCTATGGCGGCTGGAGCGCCGGCGCGGTCGTCGTCGCTCCCGATCTGCGCGGCATCGACCTGATGGACGATCCCACCGTCCTCGCGGAAGGCTATGATCCCGCGCCGGTCTTCGACGGTCTGAACCTCATCGCCTTCCACCTCGTGCCGCATTACGAATCCGACCACCCGGAATCGGAAGCCGCCGGCCGGGTGACCGCCTATCTGCTCGAGCACGCGCTGCCTTACCGCACCATGCGCGACGGCGATGTCGTCATCCGCGATGCGGATGGCATCAAGGCCTATGAGCGCGAAGACTGACCGGCAGGCGCCAATACCCATGTTATGGTGAGGGATATGACGCCGAGGCCTATCCTCTGCGGCAAAAGTATGGGCTGACGAGCCGAGGGTAAGGTTGGATCGCGCCGCCGAGGTTCCTACATTCCCCCCATCGTCATCTCGCCAAAGGAACTCCCATGCCGACTCTCTTCGATCCCATCAAGGTGGGTGCCCTCACCTTGCCCAACCGCATCTGGATGGCGCCGCTGACCCGCACCCGTGCTCTGGAAGGCAGCCGCGTGCCGTCGCCGCTCGCCGTCGAGTATTATTCCCAGCGCGCCGGCGCCGGCCTGATCATGACCGAGGCGACGTCGGTCGAAGCGATGGGCGTCGGCTATCCCAACACGCCCGGCATCTGGTCCGAGGCGCAGGTCGAGGGCTGGAAGCCCGTCGTCCAGGCGGTGCACAGGAAGGGTGGCCGCATCTTCCTCCAGCTCTGGCATGTCGGGCGCATCTCCGATCCCTATTTCCTCGACGGCCGCCACCCGGTGTCCGCCAGCGCCGTCGCCGCCAAGGGCCATGTCAGCCTGCTGCGTCCGGAGCGCGATTACGGCGTGCCGCGCGCCCTCGAGACCGCCGAGATTCCGGGCGTCATCGCCGCTTATAAGAAAGGCGCCGAGAACGCGAAGAAGGCCGGCTTCGACGGCGTCGAGATCCACGGCGCCAACGGCTATCTGCTCGACCAGTTCCTCCAGGACAGCACCAACCATCGCACCGACGCCTACGGCGGCTCCCGCGAGAAGCGCGCCCGGCTGATGCTGGAAGTCGCCGATGCCGTCTGCGAAGTCTGGGGCGCCGACCGTGTCGGCATGCACCTGGCGCCGCGCGGCGATGCCCACACCATGGGCGACAGCGACCTGAAGGGCACCTTCATCTACGTCGCCAAGGAACTCGGCAAGCGCAAACTCGCTTTCATCTGCGCCCGCGAGCACCAGGCCGCCGACAGCATCGGCCCTGTGCTGCGCGAGGCGTTCGGCGGCGTCTATGTCGCCAATGAAGGCTTCGGCAAGGAGAGCGGCGAAGCGGCGCTCGCCGCCGGCACGGCCGACGCGATCGCCTATGGCAAGCTCTACATCTCCAACCCCGACCTCGCCGAACGCTTCAAGGCGAACGTGCCGCTCAACGAGTGGGACGCGAAGACGTTCTACGGCGCCGGCCCGCACGGCTACACCGACTATCCGGCGATGGAGACGGCGGCGGCGGAGTAGGCATTGCGGCCGTCATTCCCGCGAAAGCGGAATCCGGAGCCGGATGCCCGCCTTCGCGGGATGACAGATTCGGGCCGCGCAAAATAAGACGCCCAGGCGGGGCGAGTGGGGGGACTCGCGACGCCTGGGCGCTTGGACTGGCGGGCGGCGGGGGGCTCGCCCGGCCAGCAGAACCGGTGAATCAGATATTGGGCGGATCAACGAAATTTCAAGACGGCCAAGGTCCCCAGGCGGCGTGCCGAGGGGTGAAGCGCGCCGCCTGGGTCAGGCTTCCCACCGGCGGAGGGAGGGGGATGCTCCGGCGGGGGATTACCTTGGAATAGTTCTAATATGTGTCTGGGACATGGGACTTCAAGGCCCATTGGCGATAGCCATGCACCGCGGCAAACAACTATGTTGCGGAATCGCCGCCCCCAACGAGCACCAAATGACCAACGCTTTCGACAAATCCAAGCTGCCCTCCCGCCATGTCACCGAGGGGCCGGAGCGCGCGCCGCACCGTTCCTATTACTACGCCATGGGCCTGACCGAGGCCGAGATCCACCAGCCCTTCGTCGGCGTCGCCTCCTGCTGGAACGAGGCCGCGCCCTGCAACATCGCGCTGATGCGCCAGGCGCAATCGGCCAAGAAGGGCGTCAAGGAAGCCGGCGGCACGCCGCGCGAGTTCTGCACCATCACCGTTACCGACGGCATCGCCATGGGCCATGAAGGCATGAAGTCCTCGCTGGTGTCGCGCGAGGTCATCGCCGATTCCGTCGAGCTCACCGTGCGCGGCCATTGCTACGACGCCCTGGTCGGCATCGCCGGCTGCGACAAGTCGCTGCCCGGCATGATGATGTCGATGCTGCGGCTGAACGTGCCCAGCGTGTTCCTCTATGGCGGCTCGATCATGCCCGGCCGCTTCCACGGCAAGGACGTCACCGTGGTCGATCTGTTCGAGGCGGTCGGCAAGCATTCCGCCGGCAATTTCTCCAACCAGGACTTGCACGAGCTCGAGGCCGCGGCCTGTCCCGGCGCCGGCGCCTGCGGCGGCCAGTTCACCGCCAACACCATGGCCTGCGTCGCCGAGGCCATCGGGCTGGCGCTGCCTTACTCTTCGGGCCCGCCGGCGGAAATCCTCGCCCGCGACGATTTCGCGCTGCGGGCGGGGCAGGCGGTCATGGACTTGCTGGCGAAGAACATCCGCCCGCGCGACATCTGCACGCGCCAGGCGTTCGAGAACGCGGCGCGCATCGTCGCCGCCACCGGCGGCTCGACCAACGCGGCGCTGCACCTGCCGGCCATGGCCAACGAGGCCGGCATCAAGTTCGATCTGTTCGACGTCGCCGCGATCTTCCGCTCGACGCCCTATCTCGCCTCGCTCAAGCCCGGCGGCGAATACGTCGCCAAGGACATGTGGGAAGCGGGCGGCGTGCCGATGCTGATGCGCACCATGCTGGACGCCGGCCTGCTGCACGGCGACTGCCTGACCGTCACCGGCAAGACGCTGGCCGAGAACCTCAAGGACGTGACATTCAACCCCGACCAGAAGGTCATGCGCGCCGCGACCAACCCGCTGGCGCCGACCGGCGGTGTGGTCGGCCTGAAAGGCAACCTCGCGCCCGAAGGCTGCGTGGTGAAGGTCGCGGGCCTCAAGCACATCTATCATAAGGGCCCTGCCGTGGTGTTCGACAGCGAGGAGGAAGCGTTCGAAGCGGTCCAATTGCGCGCCTATCAGGCGGGCGACGTCCTCGTCATCCGCTATGAAGGCCCCAAGGGCGGCCCCGGCATGCGCGAGATGCTGTCGACCACGGCGGCGATCTACGGCCAGGGCGTCGAGAACATCGCGCTGATCACCGACGGCCGCTTCTCGGGCGCGACGCGCGGCCTCTGCGTCGGCCATGTCGGTCCCGAGGCGATGGACGGCGGCCCCATCGGCCTCATCCGCAACGGCGACATCATCACTATCGATGCCGACAAGGGCACGATCGACGTGGCGCTCTCCGACGCCGAGTTCGCCGAGCGCCGCAAGACGTGGAAGCCGAAGGCGCCGTCGTTCAAGACCGGCGCGCTGGCGCGCTATGCCAGGAATGTCGGCCCCGCCCGCCTCGGCGCCCTCACCACGCCCGGCGCCGACGAAGAGGTACGCTGCTACGCCGACATCTGAGCGGGAACCATCGCGCCCGCGCCCCGTTTGCATTCGCAGATGGGGAGCGCGGCATGACCATTCCGACCGGCGACAGCAGAGGCGGCGACCTCCTGCGGATCATCATCGCCATTCTTTTGCCACCGCTGGGTGTCTTCCTCGAAGTCGGGCTTGGCGTACAGTTCTGGATCAACGTCCTGCTGACGCTGCTGGGCTACATTCCGGGGATCATCCATGCGGTCTACATCATCGTCTCGCGTTGAAATCATCCCGCCCGGCGCCCTGTCGATCGACGAGGAACTGGCGCAGCTCGACCTGATCGCCGACCTGCTCGATTCGCGCTTCATCATCCCCGGCACCAATATCCGTTTCGGCCTCGACAGCCTGATCGGCCTGGTGCCTGTCGTCGGCGATCTGATCTCCGCCCTGATCAGCCTCTATCTGATCGGCCGTGCTTCGCGTCTCGGCCTCTCGCCCTGGATCCGGGCGCGCATGCTGTGGAACGTCCTGCTCGACACCACGGTCGGTGCGGTCCCGGTGGTCGGCGACGCCTTCGACGTCGCGTTCAAGTCGAACCGGCGCAACATCGCGCTGGTGCGCAAGGCGCTGCAGAAGAAGCGGCGCAACTGAGGTGCTGTCTCCTAGTCGCCGGCAAGACGGCAGCGACATCTTGCAGAGGGGACTTGGAGAAGTTGTTGTTGATATTTTCGCTGCGTGAGTTCTGCTCCACGCAACAAATTGATGTCCCGTAGCGGGTATTAACCAAATTCCGCCCTACATCGCTGCAGTTTTTTGCGCGTGAACCGCAACATACAAAGCGACGACTGCGCTGTTGTAATTTTGCGGCGATGGATTGGAAAGCCACTCTCCGTTTACTTAAGTCATTGCAGAACTCAACTAGTGATTGTTATTTTCTCTGCGAATTAACTGAAACTGTACTTGTATACTGGGGCGGCACACGTGGATCGATGGTGGGTGGCGCTGGCCGAACTGGCCACGCCGTTGAACGTTGCCGTGCATCAGACGCAGTCAGAGGCTCTGCACCATTCCTTGTTGCTGGGAATGGTTGGCGTGCTGTTCGCAGCGTGTCTGTCCCTGATTCTCTATTTTTTGACGCAGGGAAAACTGACATTCGAGGCATTTCTCGTTGGGCCGGAATGTGCCATCGCCGCTGCGGGCCTGAGTTTTCATCGAGCCATGGATTACATCGATTTGAATGGTAACCGGGGCCTGGCGGTTGTGTTTGGGGTTGAGGCTGTATTCTATTTGGGTCTTGTGCTTTTCTCGGTCGTAGCATATTTAATTGCTCATGATCGGCGTATTTTAGCATTAAACTTTCGTCCGGAAGCCGAGTTGCCACGAAAAGATGCGCGGGGACGCTTGCGAATATTGGTAAACGCGGGCTATACAATCCTGAGTTGGATTCGAGTTCTTAGAACTCGCGCACGCCTCGCCAGCTATCTGATGGTCAATCTCAGTCTAGGAGGACTTCCGATGTTCTTATCAGCGACGGCCATGTTTCCAGCGGGACACTCTTAGTTATGGCCGGGGGAAGCGCGAAGGGGCTGTCAGTGCTCCTTTTCGGAGCAGCGGCAGTCATCGGCATTGTAAATTATGTTCCCGGCTTCTCGGCATTGTCCTCGCCCATGCCGACGGCCAGCGGAGCCACTTCGGCAAGTCATTTGGCGCTGGCCGGCTTTGTCCAACCACAAGGCTTTGGCGGCTTGGCTCCTTACCTCGTCTTCGGACTGACCCTTTGCGCGATCTTAGCATGGGCGTGGAGTACGATTTCGAGCGCAAAGCGCGGCGGCTAAACTCAGCGTCACCCGATAATTGCTTTCTCCTCACCAAACCACAGCGGCGACCGCGCCAGGTCGATGAATTTGCGTTCGTCCTCCAAGAGTTCGAGGCCCGCGGCGGCCGCGCCGGGGTTCGGGTTCGCGACGATGTCCTCGAACGAATCCCACCACAGCTCCGCCACCCCGTCGAACATCTGCGGCGCGCCACGGCTGGCGGCGATGCCGGCGTTCATCGCTTCGCTCCCCGCGTGCATCTGCACATAGCGGCGGATGCGCAGCACCTCGCGATGCTTGGCGACCAGCGGCGCGTGCTGTTCGAACCAATAGGCCTGGAAACCCTCGCGGCTGAGATGCGGCAGGCGCCGCAGGCAGAAGGTGAGCTTGATCATCTTGCTTGGGCTCCTCACAGTGCGGCCCCGGGGAGAAGACGATGAACCTGGTCGCGAAAACCTATTGGCTCGGCGCGCCGTTCAACATGCGCCGTCTGCCGGAGGACTATGCCGTCGAAAGCCTGTTGCTCAAAGCGCCCGACGGGCGCGAGCATCGTGGCCTCTTGTGGACGTCGCGGAAGGTTCTGAAACCCAAGACCGGCGCCGTCGTCATGCATCCGCGCGGCGACTTCCAGCACCACTATGTCGTCCCGCGCCTGGTCGAGGCCGGCATCGCGGTGCTCGCCGCGACGACCCGCAATCCCAACAACGACACCACCACGGTGCATGAGGAGATCGTGCTCGACGTCGCCTCGTCGGTCGCCGAGCTCAAGCGGCGCGGCGTGGCGAACATCGTGCTGATCGGCAATTCCGGCGGCGGCGCGCTCAACGGCTTCTATCAATCCCAGGCGACCAAGGAGAAAGGCCGGCGGATCGCGACCACGCCCGGCGGCCGCCCGACGCGCCTGGGCCAGGTCGAGATGATCCCGGCCGCTGCGATGATCTACATCGCCGCCCACAAGGGCGAGGGCCTGATCATGAACGAGATCATCGATCCGTCGGTGGTCGACGAGGCCGACCCGCACCGCACCGACGATGCGCTCGACCTGTACGACGAAGCCAACGGCTTCGTGACGCCCACCGCGCTCGACGGCTCCGACGCGCGCTGGAGCACCTACGATCCCGCCTTCGTCGCCCGCTACCGCGCCGCCCAGCGCAACCGCGTCGCGCGGCTCGACGCCATCGCGCACGATCTGATCGCCCAGAACGTCCGCGCCGAGCTGCTCCACGCCGACGGCGATTTCGCCAGGCTGCCGCTCGCCAGGCAGCGCGACATCCTGCGCCGCGAGGCCTTCGAACCGGTGATGACGATCTATCGGACCATGGCGAACCCGCACTATGTCGACAATCGCCTCGACCCAAGCCCGCGCGGCTACGGCTCGATCTTCTCGGCCCGTCCCGACCTGATGAACTGGAAGTTCCTGGGCTTCGGCCGCTATGCGACGCCGCATGCCTGGCTCTCGACCTGGTCGGGCCTTTCCAGCCACGCCAACCAGATGACGGATTTGCCGCAGATCACGGCCCCGACCCTGTTCATCAACGCTGGCAAGGACCAGGAAATCTTTCCCCGGACCGACGCCGCGCCTATGTTCGCGGCGGTCGCCGCGCCGGACAAGACCTTCATCGCATTTCCCGACGCCCAGCACTATTTCAACCCGCCCTTCGGCCAAAAGGACGCCCCGGACGTGGAAAAAGTCATGGACGCGGTCGTGCCGTGGATTCTGGAGAGGTTCGGCACCTGAATTCTACCCTCCCCTTGCGGGAGGGTCGAAAAATCCGAAGGATTTTTCGGGGAGGGGTCGGACGCCAAGCTCCGCGACCGACCCCTCCCCGAAAAATTCGCGCGAAGGGCGCGAATTTGTTCGGCCCTCCCTCAAGGGGAGGGCGGGCACAGTATCGCCGGATTCCTGATTAACCCTGACACGACATGGTCTCGACTTGGCACACGCCCTTGCGCCAATGTCGGCTGGGGCAGGATGTCGATGAAGCGCGCCTTCGGTTGGGATCACGGCGAGGAGTACGGCTGGTTCATGTCCGCCGCGCTCGTGCCGCTGTTTTTCGCGCTGCTCGGCCTCGTCGTCGTCCACCTCCTGGTCGCCCGCTACCACGCCAAGGTCGCCGACGGCGAGCTCGCGCCGGCGGTCGTGCACGCGCCGCCGGGCGGTTTCGCCGTGCTCGGCGCCGCCATCGGCGACGTTCCGGACGATGCCAGCCTCGCCGGCCTGCGCGCCGAACTCGACGCCCGCATCTCCGGCCTGCCGTGGAACCGCGCCCTGGTCCGCCGCAACCGCAACGCCGCGCCGCTTTCGATCCAGAGCCTGTTCTTTCCGTTCAACCGCTTCGAGGACGCCAGCGCCTTCTGCGCCCGGCTGGCGCCTGTCGCGCCGGGCTGCACGACCGCGATCGCATCGTCCGGCGAATTGGAGGGGTTCGACCGCCGTGCCGTCACGCTTGCCGGGCTCGTCCGTCTCGGAATCGCGCCCTATGCCGGCGGCGGCGCGGGCGCGCCGCTGCCCAGGATCGTCTACGTCGCGACGCCACCAAAGAAGATCGTGGTGCAGGCGCCGCCGAAGATCGTCTATGTGCCGGCCAAGACCCCACTCCCCAAGATCGTCTACGTTCCCGTTCCCGCGAAGCCCGCGGCAGCGGCGCCAATGGTCCTCGCCAACACGCAGGCGCCTTTGCGGATTCAGCCCGGCGTCGGCGCGGGCGAGGTGCGCCATCCCGAGCAGCAGGTCTGGCTCTCCAACATCTATAAGCCCGGCGATCCGCGGCTCGTCGATATCGTCGGCGCCGGCGACGTCATGATGGGCAGCATCGGCGCCGGCCTCAATCCCGACCTCAAGCCGGGCGTCGATGTCGCGACGCTGGTCGGCGGCGAACTCGCCGGCATCTTCCGCCACGCCGACGTCGCCTTCGTCAATCTCGAAGGCCCGCTCTACGAGGGCGGCGAGGGGACGGGCAAGAATTGCGGCCAGTGCTTCGCCTTCCACGGCCCGACCTTCTATGCCGGCGTGCTGCGCAGCTTCGGCATCGACGTCGTCAGCCTCGCCAACAATCACAGCGGCGATTACGGCGAAGCGGGGCGCGCCTCCACCATGGCGGCGCTGCGCGCCAACGGCATCGCCTATGGCGGCCTCGACCGCGACGGCGCCCGCGCCGGCGAGATCGTGCTGCCGAACGGCAAGACCTTCGCCATGGTCTCCTTCGCGCCCAACAACGGCACGCTCCAGCTCAACGATCTCGACACCGCCGTGAAGCTGGTGCGCGACCTCAAGAAGACTCATGACTATGTGATGGTCTCGTTCCACGGCGGCGGCGAGGGCTGGACCTATGTCCACGTCAAGCCCGGCAGCGAAACCTTCGCCGGCGAGAACCGCGGCAACGTCACCGCCTTCGCCCATGCCGTGATCGACGCCGGCGCCGACATCGTGATCGGGCAGGGGCCGCACGTGCCGCGCGCCGTAGAGGTCTATAAGGGCCATCTCATCGCCTACAGCCTGGGAAATTTCTGGACCTATAACGGCGTGCAGACCTATGCGGTGTCCGGCATGGCGCCGGTGCTCGAAGCCTGGGTCGCGCCCGACGGCGCCATCGCCGGCTTCACCATCCATTCCGCCCGCCAGGCCGGCCTCGGCGTGCCGCATCTCGATCCCCTCGACGAGGCCGCGCGCTACATGCTGTACCTGACCCGCAGCGATTTCCCCGGCACCTTCGCCCTGGTCTCCGGACATCGCACGATGGCTTCGAACGGCGGTTCGTGACGCCGATGTGCACTGTGGTATTAAGCGCGTCTCCCAGGAGGCGCGCATGACGGTCCGACTGAAAATCAACGGCACGGTCCACGACCTCGACGTCGAGGACGACGCGCCGCTGCTCTGGGTCATCCGCGACGAAGTCGGCCTCACCGGCACCAAGTTCGGCTGCGGCATCGCGCAGTGCGGCGCCTGCACCGTGCACGTCGACGGCAACGCCCAGCGCTCCTGCGTCACCCCGGTCTCTTCCGTCGTCGGCGCCGAGATCACCACCATCGAGGGCCTGAGCGCGAACGGCCTGACGCCGGTGCAGCAGGCCTGGATCGACCATCAGGTGCCGCAATGCGGCTATTGCCAGTCCGGCATGATCATGGCGGTCAGCGCGCTGCTGCGGACCAACCCGCAGCCGAGCGACGAAGAGCTCGCGAACGCGATCACCAACATCTGCCGCTGCGGCACCTATCCGCGCATCCGCGAAGCGGTGCGCGCGCTGGCCGGAAAGGTCTGAGCCCGATGGTCTCGACCCGCAGAATGGTCCTGCTCGGCGGCCTCGGCACCGCCGGCGCGCTCGTCGTCGGCTCCTCCGCCTATGTCGCGTGGCCGCGCAATACTGCCGCGATCGCCGACGCGCTGGCCGCCAAGCCCGGCGAGCGCTTCATCAACAACTGGATCAAGATCGCCGCCGACGACAGCGTCACGGTCGTGGTGCCCCATTGCGACATGGGCACCGGCATCTTCACCGCCCTGCCGCAGATGGCGGCAGAAGAGCTCGACGCCGACTGGAGCAAGGTCAAGGTCGAGGCCGCGCCGCCGGACCGGGCCTTCGCCAACGGCGCGCTGGCGGAGGGCTTCATCCTCAGCACGCAGGGCACCTCGGCCGACCAATTGCCGGCGTTCCTGCGCGGCGCCGTCGCCAACACCTTCCGCACCGTGGCGGGATTCATCGATCTTCAGACCACGGGCGGCTCCTCCGCGGTGCGCTTCACCGGCGTGCTCGGCATGCGCATCGCCGGCGCCGCGGCGCGCGAGATGCTGGTCAAGGCCGCCGCGGCGCGCTGGGGCGTCGATCCGTCGGCCTGCACGACCCAATCTCATCGCGTCTTCCAGGCCGGCCGCAGCTTCGGCTATGGCGAGCTGGTCGCCGAGGCCGCGACCTACAGCCCGTCGTCGAACCCGCCGCTCAAGCCCAGGAGCCGCTACACCCTGGTCGGCAAATCGATTCCGCGCCTCGATATTCCCAGGAAGGTCGACGGCACCACGGCCTACGGCCTCGATGTCGTCCGGCCCGGCATGCTCTACGCCGCGATCCGGATCTCGCCGGTGTTCGGCGGCACGCTGTTGTCGGTCGATGCCGGCGCCGTCGAACGCCGGCGCGGCATCAAGAAGGTCGTGCGCCTCGACGACGCCGTGGTCGTGGTCGCCGACCGCTTCTGGCGCGCCCGCGACGCGGTCGCGGCGCTCGATCCGCGCTGGGACGATGGCGGCAACGGCGCCGTCACCTCGGCACAGATCGCGGCGCGCCACGCCGCGGGCCTGAAGGGCGACGACTTCAGGAAGGACATCGGCAAGGGCGACGGCGCCGACGCGCTGGCGCGCGGCCGCCTGATCGAAGCGACCTACACCGTCCCCTACCTGTCGCATGCGCCGATGGAGCCGATGAACGCCACCGCGGTGTGGAAGGACGGCGCGCTGGAAGTGTGGTCGGGCACCCAGGACGGCCTCGGCGCGCGCGCCTTCTGCGCCAAGATCGCCGGCCTTCCGATGGACAAGGTCACCTATCACCTGCTGCCGATGGGCGGCGGCTTCGGGCGGCGGCTGCCGGGCTATTTCAACTTCCTCGAACACGCCGTGAAGACCGCGATGGCGCTGCCGGGCTTAGCCGTCAAGCTGATCTACACCCGCGACCAGGACATGCAGCACGACTATTACCGGCCCAACGTCACCAGCCATTTCCGCGGCGCGCTGGACGGCGAGGGCAGGGCGATCGCCTGGAGCAACGACTACACGACCGACGACGGCGCCAACGGCGAAGCGCACATCGTCTACGGCATCGCCAACCAGCGCATCCGCACCGTCAAGGTCGCGACCCACATCCCGACCGGCCCGTGGCGCAGCGTCGAGGCCTCGTGGCACGGCTTCTTCATCGAGTCTTTCGTCGACGAGATGGCGCATGCCGCCAAGACGGATCCGCTCGCCTTCCGCCGCGCCCTGCTCGGCGACAAGCCGCGCCATCTCGCGGCGCTCGACCTCGCCGCCGCGAAGGCCGGCTGGGGCACGCCGCTCGGCGAGGGCCGCGGCCGCGGCATCGCGCTGTTCGAGAGCTTCCAGACCATCGTCGCGCATGTCGTCGAGATCACGATCCCGCCCGGCGGCGGCGTGAAGGTCGACCGCGTCGTGACCGCGGTCGATGCCGGCATGGCGGTCAATCCCGACGGCATGAAGGCGCAGATCGAAGGCGCCATCATCTTCGGCCTCAGCGCGGCGCTGAACGGCGAGATCACCGTCGCCAAGGGCGCGGTCGTGCAAGCGAATTTCCCGGACTACGAGGTCGTGCGCCTGGCCGAATGTCCGCGGATCGAGGTGCATCTGATGACCAGCGACGCGCCGCTGGGCGGCGCCGGAGAGCCGGGAGTTCCACCGCTGGCGCCGGCCGTCGCCAATGCGATTTTTGCCGTCACCGGCACGCGAATCCGCGAACTTCCCATCAAAAACCATGCTTTGACGGTCGCGTCGCGTTAGCCATGTCGGGCGGGTGTGCCTTGTTGGGACAGCGCTAACCCCCTAAGCTGACCCGGCTTTTGGGGCAGGGGGCTCGGCGCTATGCGGTTACTGAAGCTCGTCGCGGCGGCGGCGCTGGCCGCCTGCTGGATCGGCGGCGCCGCGGCGCAGGATGACGGCCGCATCGCCCTGTTTCAGACCAAGAACATTTTCCATTCCGGCCTGCGTGACGCCCATGTCGTGGCGCTGACCTTCGACGACGGTCCCAACGCCAACACCGCCGGCGTGCTCGATGCGCTCAAGGCGATGAACGTCAAGGCGACCTTCTTCATCGTCGGCACCCAGGCGCGCGCCTATCCGCGCCTTCTCGCGCGCATCGCCGCCGAGGGCCACCTGCTCGCCAATCACAGCGCCAGCCATCCGCTTCTCGGCCGCCGCTACGTCCGCAACCCGCAGCTCCTGATCAACCAGATCCGCATCGTGCACGACCTGATCGCGCCGCTGATGCGTCCGACCGACAAATTCTATTTCCGCGCGCCCTATGGTTCGTGGCGCACGGCGCATGCCGAGGTCCTGAACGCCGATCCGGTCCTGCGCAACTATGTCGGCCCGGTCTATTGGGACGCCGGCGGCGACATCTCGATGACGCGCGACGGCTATGTCATGAGTTCGGCCGACTGGGCGTGCTGGAGCCATCACTGGACCGCCAGCACCTGCGCCAAGGGCTATATCCGCGAGATCCGCCGCCATGACGGCGGCGTCGTGCTCATGCACTGCATCAGCAGCAAGGCCGGACCGCTGGTCGAAGCCGTGGTGCCGGCGCTGGTCGAAGAAGGCTATCGCTTCGTCCGCCTCGACCAGGTGCCGGAATACCGCCGCTACGAGACGCCGCAACCGAACACTCCGGCCCTGGTCGCCGGCGGCAGCGAGACCCGCTATGCCGAGTTCACGCCGGCGAAATTGGTGAAGTAGCGGGGCCGTAGAGGCCAGCCGTTGCCTGCTACTCGCCCCCGGCGTTCTCGGCGAGCGGCAGCGCCGCCGCCTTGCGCCCCGCTTCCGCCGCATGCAGGACCCGCAGCGCGTTGCCGCCCCAGATTTTCGCCAGCTCGTCTCCGGCCCCACCGTCTTCAGCGCATGCAGCATGTGCGCCATGTAGTCGTCGAACGTCGCGCGCGGCTCGGGATATTGCGCGTTCAACGCTTTCAAGGCGCGCGCCGCGCCGGCCACCGCCTTGTCGGGCGTCCGCCGGCGTCATCGAGCGCAGGTTGCGCAGCAGGCCGAAGATCGCCGCCTCGCCCTTGTCGCGCTCCGGGTTCTTCGGCGTGTCGATCAGATAGGCGCTCAGCGAATTGACCTGGATGACGCCGCCGGCATCGGCGAGCGCCTCAGCCGCGCGTCGTCGATATTGCGCGGATTGTCGTGCACCCGCGCGGCAGCCCGAATGCGGACAGGATGATCGGCGTCTTCGAGCCCGCCACCATCTGGTCGAAGACGTCGTCCGAGGCATGCGAGGCGTCGGCGACGATGCCGAGCTCGTTGCACAGCGTCAGGAAATCGCGGCCCATTGGCGACAGGCCCTTCCAGGTCCGGCTCGGGTCGGTGGCGGAATCGCCGAGCTGGTTGTCCTTGAAGTGCACCGGTCCCGCATGCGCACGCCCAGCGCGTAGAAGCTGCGCAGCAGCGTCACGTCGCCTGCCAAGGGATAGGAATTCTCGATCGACTGATAGACGATCCGCTTGCCTGCCTTGCGATGCGTGCCGCGTCGGTGGCGGCGAAGGCGAGTTCGAAATGGGCGGCGTTGCGCGCCACCATCTCGCGGATGGCCGCGGCGCGGACCAGCGCCGCATCGCGTGCCGCCATCATGGCGTCGGGCGTCAGCGCCCCTGCGCCGTGTAGATCGCGAAGAAGCCGCCGTCGAGCCCGCCCTCCACCATGCGCGGATAGTCGACCTGCGACAGCGCCGTGGCGCGGTCGTGCCGCCGCATCATGTCCCAGCCCGGCCGGGTGAACACCGCCGGCGTGTCGAGATGGGTGTCGAGACAGACGAGCCGGTTGTGGAGCGCGCGAACGGGATCGACCGTCGGCGGCTTTCTCCGGGCCAGCGCCGGCCCCGCCGCCGCCAGGGCCGCGCCGCCGGCCAGCATCGCTCTGCGGCTCATCGTGCCCATTGCTGCCGCTCATTTGAACCAGTTGTTGGAGTTGACGTTCTGCCCCCGCCGCGACCAGCACGAATGTGGGCTCGCAGCCGTGATGGCTGCAGCGCGGGAAGATATGGCCGTAGATCACCGTCACGTCGTGCTCCGGCGCGTGCGCCGGCGCATGCACGGCGCGATAGACGCCCCGACTGCTTGCACACCTCGCGCGCCCGATATCCGTCAGCCACCGTGCCACCTGAATAGGACCGCCAGCATGCCGCAAACGGCAAATTGAATTCGACGGCAATCTGCTCCAAACCACAGCCTCCGGATGGGTGGCCGAGCGGTTTAAGGCACCGGTCTTGAAAACCGGCGTGGCGGAGACGTCACCGTGAGTTCGAATCTCACCCCATCCGGAAGCGGTTGCCGCGACGCAGCGAAAACGGACCTTCGCGCCACGGCGCTCCTGGGCTAAGCTGATCCCCTAACCAACCAGGGGTCTCCATGCGTAAGGGATATTTCGGCGTACTCGCGGCCGTCGCGGTTCTGTGTCTGGCGGCGACGGCGGCCGAGGCGCGGCCGCGGATCACGCTTTACGAGCATGTCGGCTATGGCGGCGCCTCGCGCAGCTTCTCCGGTGACGAGCCGAACCTCGTGGGTCTCGGCTTCAACGACGCCGCCTCGAGCGCGCGCGTCAGCGATGGCGTCTGGGAGATCTGCGAGCACGTCAACTACGGGGGCCGCTGCATCCGCGTCGGCCGCGACGATCCCAATCTGGTGGACGACGGCTTCAACGACATGCGTCCTCGGTCCGTCTCGTGCGCGACCGCGACGACGACGAGGACCGTGGCGATCGTGGCGGGCGCGGCGATTGGGGCGGCGGGCGCGGCGATCACGGCGGCTGGGGCGGCGGTCGCGGCAGCGACATCACGCTGTTCGAGCATGTCGGCTATGGCGGCGACCAGCGCCGCCTCGACGGCGACACCGCCAATCTCGACCGCATCGGCTTCAACGACACCGTCTCCAGCCTGCGCATCCGGCGCGGCGCCTGGCAGGTCTGCGAGCACGCCTTCTTCCGCGGTCATTGCATGACCTTCGATCACGACGTGCCGGACCTGGTCCGCTTCGGCTTCAACGACGTGATCTCGTCGGTGCGTCGGGTTCGCTAGTGTCCCGAACCGGAAGTTTGCGGCGCAAAGTCCGCCGCATTCGCGGCGGATGACACCGAGTGCTGTGAACGTCTGATTCGAGACACTAGAGGGGTGTCCGCGTCGGGCGCGACGCGGACATTCATTCCCCGTGCGGTGCGTGCGCGCCCGAGGCGGGCGGCGGCGCTTCGTGCTCCGGCGCGACCGGCGCCGTGCCCTCATGCGCGCAGGACTCTTCTGCGCAGGCGACCGGCGGTTTGTATTCGAGCGGCTTGATGGCGACGATCGCCACCATCATTCCCAGGGACGAGGACAACGCACCCTGCCGCGAGCAGGAGGGGACCGGCAACCGAGTCGGATTGTCCATCATTCGCCATGTTCGCCGTCCTCTGCGCCGCCCGCCGATGCTAGCCCGATTCCCGTGCTGTGACTGGTTTTTTGCCGCCGCCATTTCGCCGCCTGGCGGCATCGGCCTAGGATCGCGGCCTTCGTTCCACTCGGGGGTTTATTCAATGCGTATTTGGAAATCGGCCTCTTGGCCTGCGTCGGCGCGCTCGCGCTGCTGTCGGCGTCGGACGCCAATGCGGCGCGCCGCGGCGGCATCATCGTCTACCAACAAGATTATTACGACGGCGATTCGCGCGACATACGGGACGATGTCGAAAATCAGGACTGGATCCATTTCGACGACCGGATTTCCAGCGTCCAGGTCCGGCGCGGCGTGTGGGAATTGTGCGAACATTCGCATTTCGCGGCCACTTGCATCACGGTCGATCACGACATTCCCAAGCTCGACCGCCTGCACTTCGACCGACAAGATCTCGTCGATCCGCCGCGTCCGCTGACGACAGGCGCCGCCCGTCGCGCGGCGGCGTCCTTGGTATTTTTCCCCGGTTGAGCGGGTCCCCCGCCTCGCCTATCTTCCGCTGCGCTCAAGGCTAGATTCGCGTAGATGATGGGGACCGTGCAGCGGTTTGTTGCCGTGGCTATGCTCGGCCTCCTCGCGGCGGCCTGCTCGACGTCGTCCGCGATCAACGACGTGACGGTTCCGCCGAACGCCGGCGTCTACAAGATCGGCAAGCCCTACCAGATCGGCGACACCTGGTACTACCCGCGGGAGCAGCCGGACTACGACGAAACCGGCATCGCCTCCTGGTACGGCCCGACCTTCTACGGCCGTCCCACCGCCAATGGCGAGATCTACACCGCCCAGGATCTGACCGCGGCGCACCGCACGCTGCCGCTGCCCGTCAATGTCCGCGTCACCAATCTCGACAACGGCAAGTCGCTGGTGGTGCGCGTCAACGACCGCGGGCCGTTCGCCAAGGGCCGCATCACATCGATCTGTCGGAGCGCGCCGCCGAGCTGCTCGGCTACAAGCAGCGGGGCACCGCCCGCGTGCGCGTGACTTATGTCAGCCGCGCCGACATCAATGGCGGCCCGCCGCCCGACGACACCCCGCCGGAGGTCGCCTCCGCCGTGCCCGCGGCGCCGACCGGCCGCATCGCTTCGACCGCGCTGGATGCCGTGCCCGGAACCGCCGTCGCGCCGCCGGTCGCGGTCGCGAGCCTGCCGGCGCCGGTCGCGTCCAGCGCCGCGACGGCGGCGGCGATCCAGCCGACCGGTGTCGTCTCCACGCTGCCGGTTCCGCCCCGCGACCCGCCTCTACGTCCAGGTCGGCGCCTTCAGTTCCTACCGCCAATGCGGCGCGGCTGCAGCAGCGGCTGGGCGAGGGGCCTGGCGATCTCCCTCCGCCACCCAGGGGCGGGCCGCACCATCTACCGCGTTCGTTCCGGCCCGTTCGACGAACTGGGTGCGGCGGATTCGGCGTTGGCCCGGCTCTCTCGCCCTTGGTAGTAACGACGCGCATATCGTCGTCGACCGCTGACGTCTGGATGGAGCCGCGTTCATGATTCGCCGCCTTTGGGGCGCTTTGTTCTGCATCCTCGCCGCCGCGACGCCGGCAGCGGCCGAGATCGCCACCACCGCGCGTCACGCGCTGCTGATGGACGCCGATTCGGGCGAGGTGCTGTGGCAGAAGGACGCCCGCACCCCGATGCCCGCCGGCCACGATGAGCAAGCTGATGACCATCGAGCTCCTGTTCCAGCGCCTCAAGGACGGCCGCGTCAAGCTCGGCGACACCTTCCCGGTCTCCGAGCGCGCCTGGCGCGAGCGCGCCGGCTCCGAATGCTTCGTCAACATCGGCGACCGCATGTCGGTCGAGAACCTGATCCAGTGCATCATCGTCGTCTCGGGCAACGATTCCACCGTCGTCGTCGCCGAAGCGCTCGGCGGCACGGTGGAAGGCTTCGTGGCGATGATGAACCGCCGCGCCCGGGAGCTCGGCCTCAAGCAGTCGCATTTCGTCAATCCCGACGGCCTCGACACGCCGCCGGGGCCAGATGATGTCGGCCTTCGACCTCGCGACGCTGGCGCGCCACATCATCCGCGACTATCCGCAATACTACCATTTCTTCGGCGAGAAGGACTTCGTCTGGAGCAACATCCACCAGCCCAACCGCAACCCGCTGCTGTTCAACACGCCGGGCGGCCGACGGCCTGAAGACCGGCCATATCGCCGCCTCGGGCTACGGCCTGGTCGGCTCGGCGATCCGCGGCGGCCAGCGCATCATCCTGTCGCCAGCGGCCTGGCGTCGGAGAAGGACCCGCGCCGACGAAGGCGCCCGCCTGCATCGAGCTCGGCTTCCGCGAGTTCCGCCGCTACACGCTGTTCAAGCCGGCGACACCGTCGCGGAGGCGGGCCGTGTTCGCCACGGGACGCGCAAGACCGTGCCGCTCACCGTCAAGGCGCCGGTCGTGCTGGACGCTCCAGGTCGACTCCCCGCCCCGGCCTCAAGTCGCGGTGCGCTACACCGCGCCGCTGCGCGCGCCGCTGGCGCAGGGCACGCAGATCGGCACCGTCGTCATCACCGCGCCGGACTTTCCCGGCCTGACCGTGCCGCTTTATGTCGCGCAGCCGGTCGACGAGATCGGCTTCTTCGGCCGCATGGCGCTCGGATTGAAGGCGCTGTTCGGGTCGCGATGAGCAGAGCGGCACGCTTCATCTCGCTCGAAGGCGGCGACGGCTCCGGCAAGTCGACCCAGATTCGCGTATTGGCCGGCGCGCTCGAACAGCGCGGCATCGCCGTGCTCGCCACCCGCGAACCCGGCGGCTCGCCCGGCGCCGAGGATATCCGCAAGCTGGTGCTCAACGGCGATCCGGCGCGCTGGGACGCACTGACCGAGGCGCTGCTCATGTTCGCCGCCCGCGCCGACCATGTCGCCAAAACGATCAAGCCGGCGCTCGCGGCGAAGAAAATGGGTCCTGTGCGACCGCTTCACCGACTCGACCTACGCCTATCAGGGCGCCGGTCACGGCCTGGCGCGCGAAACCATCCGGCGGATGGAAACGCTGGTGCTCGACGATTTCCGTCCCGACCTGACGCTGATCCTCGACCTTCCGGTCGAGGCCGGGCTCGCCCGTACCGCCGGGCGCACCAAGGAGATGCGCTTCGAGGCTTTCGACCTCGCCTTCCACAACCGCATGCGCCAGCCTATCTCGCGATCGCGCGCCGCGACCCCACGCGCTGCGTGGTGATCGATGCCGCGACGGATCAGGAAACCCTCGCCAAAGCGATCTGGAAGACCGTCGCAAAACGGTTCAAACTTAGATAATGGCCCCGCGCAGCCGCGTCAGCAAAGCCCGAAGACACGCCCGAGGACTGACCGCCTCGAAGGCTTCGCGCATCCGCGCGAGACCTTGCGCCCTGGTCGGGCCAGGACGTTGCCCTGGCGCGCGCCGCGCGCGCCATCCGCTCCGGCCACCCGCCGCAAGGCTGGCTGCTCACCGGCCCGCCGGGCATCGGCAAGGCGGACGCTCGCCTACCGCATCACGCGCTACATGCTGGCCTATGGCGCGACCCGCGCAAGGCGCCGAAGACCTGGCGGTGCCCGAGCGCGAGCCCAACGCGCTGCAGGTCATGGCCGGCTCGCATCCCGGCCTTCTCGTGCTCAAGCGCGGCTTCAACGACTCCGGCAAGCTGATGACGATCCTGTCGGTCGACGTCGTGCGCAAGCTCGCCGGTTTCTTCGGCATGACCTCGGGCGCCGGCGGCTGGCGCATCGCCATCGTCGACACCGCCGACGACATGAACGACGCCGCCGCCAACGCGCTGCTCAAGATGCTCGAAGAGCCGCCCGGCGCGCGCCATGCTCCTGCTGCTCAGCAACACGCCGGGGGCGGCTCTTGCCGACCATCCGCTCGCGCTGCCAGCGCCTGGAGCTGCGTCCGCTCGATGCCGCCACGCTGGAGGCGGAACTCGCACGCCTGCTTCCCGATCTCGGCGCCGCCGCGCGCGCGTCGCTCGCGCGCCCTCTCTGGCGGTTCGATCGGCATGGCGCTGCAGCTTGCCGGCGGCGACGGCGTGGCGCTGGCGGGGGGAAGCCGACCGCCTGCTCGATCGCGCCGCCGAGCCCGACCCTCGCCGCGGTCCTTCGCGCTCGCCGACCCGCCTCTATCGCATCACCGATGGCCTGGCAGCTTCGCCGCCTTCCTGAGCGAGGCCTTGGTCCAGCGCATCCGCGCCAAGGCGCTCGCCGGCGCCGCGCATCAGGGCCGCTGGGTCGAGCTGCCTGAACCGTCTCAACGCCGGCTTTGCCCGCACCGCCGCGCTCAATCTCGACCCGCGCCAGACCTTGCTCAGCGCCGCGGGCCTGTTGGCCAATGCCAGCCGCAGGGCAGGGGCGCTGTGATGCTCGTCGACAGCCACTGCCATCTCGATTTCCCGAATTCGCGTCCGAGCTCGACGCGGTCGTCGCGCGGGCGAAGGATGCGGGCATCGGCGTCTGCGTCACCATCGGCACCAAGCTCGCCAACTTCCCCAACGTGCGTGCCGTCGCCGAGCGCTTCGACGACGTCTGGTGCTCGGTCGGCGTGCATCCGCACGAAGCGCAGGTCGAACTGCTCGACGGCCCGCAAGTCCTGATCGAGGCCGCGCGCCATCCCAAGGTCGTGGGCATCGGCGAGACCGGTCTCGATTACTACTACGAGCACAGCCCCCGGCCGCAGCAGATCGCGAATTTCGCAATCACATCGCTGCCGCCCGCGAGGCCGGCCTGCCGGTCGTCGTCCATACCCGCGATGCCGACGACGACACGATTGCGGTGCTGCGCGAGGAGATGGCGGCGGCGCCCCTTCACCGGCCTGATCCATTGCTTTACCGGCACACGGCGCCTCGCCGAAGCTTCGCTCGACCTCGGCCCTTCTTATCTCGGTTTCCGGCATTGCCACCTTCAAGAAATCCGACGAGTTGCGCGCCGTGCTGAAGGACGTGCGCTGGACCGCCTGCTGGTCGAGACCGACTCCCCCTAATCTCGCGCCCATGCCCCATCGCGGCAAGCGCAACGAACCGGCTTTCGTCGCCCACACCGCGGCGATGCTGGCGGCGCTCAAGGGCGTGAGCGGAGAGGAGCTGGCGCAGGCGACGACGGAAAACTTCTTCCGCCTCTTCGCCAAAGTGAAGCGGCCCGCATGAGCAAGCTCGGGAATCTTCGCCCTCCCCTTGAGGGAGGGCCGAAAAATCGCAGCGGAGCGAAGAATTTTTCGGGGGAGGGGGTCCGGCGCCGCGCGCTACGGCCCCGATCCCTTTCCGAAATCGGCCAGGGCAAAATTCCACCCTTCCGCAAGGGGAGAGCGGAACAGATGACCCTCGTTCTCACCATCCTCGGCTGCGGCTCGTCGGGCGGCGTTCCCCCGCATCGGCGGACCGACGGCGCGGGCTATTGGGTGCGCCTGCCGACCCGGCGAATCCGAAGAACCGCCGCCGCCGCTGCTCCGTCGTCCTGCGGCGAAGATCGCCCGCCGGCGAGACCGTCGTCCTGGTCGACACCTCGCCCGACATGAAGGATCAGTTGATCGATGCCCGCGTCGTGCGCGCCGACGCCGTGCTGCTGACCCACGACCACGCCGACCAGATCCACGGCCTCGACGATCTGCGCCAAGTGGCGCTTCCTGATGCGCCGGCGCGTCGACGTCTACGGCGATGGGCTGACCTTTGCCAGCGTCCTGGCGCGCCTGGGCTATTGCTTCCTGCAGCCGGAAGGCAGCGACTACCCGCCGATCCTCAACGCTCACATCATCCCGAGCCCTTCCAGCCGTTCACGGTCCCAGGGGGCAGGGGGCGACATCCCGGTCCTCGCCTTCGGCCAAAGTCACGGCAACATCCGCAGCCTCGGCTTCCGCTTCGGCGCCATCGCCTATTCGCCCGACGTCGACGGCCTGGATGAAGCGGCCTTTGCCGCGCTCGCGGGCGTCGAGGTCTGGATCGTGGATGCGCTGCGCTACACGCCGCATCCCCAGCCCACGCCCATCTCGCCCGCACCCTGGAATGGATCGCGCGGGTAAAGCCCCGGCGCGCCATCCTCACCAACATGCATGTCGACCTGATTACGAGACCCTCAAGGCCGAATTGCCGCCGGGCGTCGAGCCGGCGTTCGACGGGATGGTGGTTCATGTCTGATGGTATGGTGCAACCATTGCACTAATGGCGACAATAATGGTAACGCTCCATCGCGGTCCCAATTGGAATCTCCGTGTACGGCCGGGAGCATGGTGTGCCGCATTTTCATGTCGAAGATCCGGACTTTCGCTGTTCGGTCGCCATCGCGACATTGGAGGTCATCGTGGGAACGGCACCTGCCGGTGTTCTTCGTGCTGCGAAGAGCTGGGCTCGCGGCAACCCGCGACGGGGTGGCGGCCAAATGGTCGGAGGGCTGAACGGATGAATATCGGCGACCGGACACGAACTCTCACCACCGTGGACGCCAGGCCGCCCGCGACGCTCATGGTCCGCTGGTCCGATGGCACGCGCGCCGAACTGAGCCTCGCCCGCCTGCTCCGCGACAAATCGTTCAAGGCGCTGCGCGATCCGACAAAGTTCGCCGCTGCCCGTCTCGGCGAATGGGGACACAGCGTCGAATGGTCCTCGGGGTGCCGAACTTGGCGCCGAAACGCTCTGGCTGGAGACCTTGTCCGCTATCGGCCATGAGGATGCGCGCCAGTTCCTCGAATGGCGGCTGCGCCATGGGTTGTCTTTGGCGCGCGCCGCCGAGGCGCTCGGTCTGTCCCCGCCGCATGGTCGCCTATTATTCCCAACGGCGAGAAACCGGTGCCGCGAACGATCCTTCTCGCCTGCATGGGCTGGGAGATCGAGCAGGCCGCATAGCCGGCCTGCGGATTTGCGTTTTGCGCCGTCGTCGGCGCACTGGGCATGGACGATTGCGGCAATACGGGGAGGGCATGATCACCATCATCGATGCGCGGCGCATCCGGGACATCGTCGTCAGCGGCCCGTTCGCGGTCGGGTGACGGTTGCGCCGGCGATGCAGGTTTCGCCGTGGCGTCGGCTGTCGGCGAACGCCCGCATGTCCCCGTGACTCCTTATCCACGCGCGTCGCAGCGAAAACCCAGGCATGAAACGGACAATTCGGCGGCACGGCGTTGATAAGACGTACATCCTATTTTGTACTTGAAATCCTATGATTGCGCGCTACTTTTTTGCCATGAGCGACGCGAAGTCCGAACGGTCCTCCGCCCATCCGCCGCTGACGAGCGGCATGGCTTCTCTTGAGGCCGCGCTCGCGCGCACCCTGCCGCGAAGTGCAGGGAGAGTTTCGACCGCGCGCGTGACGGCGACGACGGCGACCGGGACCAGGCCTTCAACCGCGCCATCGCCTTGATGGGCCGTGAGTGCCAAGGCCGGCCTCGCCCTGGCCAAGATGCGGGCCGAGTTCTCCGCCAACTTCCAGGTCACCAAGCGCACCATGGCGCCCGGGCCGGACCCCGCGCTCGAATATGCCAAGCGCGCGGGCGACGAAGCGTTCTGGAAGCGGTGGCGCGAAACCTTCGCCCGCGAGGAGAGCGCCGAAGGAGCCGAAGAGGAAGGCGAGGAAGAAATGGGGGAGGGGGACCCCCTATCGGATTCCGGAGGTTCGAATGGTCCCAATCCTTTGACACCCCCAACATCTTGTGCAGACCCGCGCGAAAGCGCGGCGGCCAGCCCCGGCAACCGCAACCGCTATCGCCACGGCCGCTACAGCGGCGCCGCGCGGCAGATCCGCCGTACGCTACGCGCCGAAATCCGCGCGATCGAATTCGTCATCGCCGAGGCCATGGCTTGGCACGCCTGCGACCTGGCGCGGGACGCGTCGCCGGCACCGGCCGCCAAGCGAATTCCCGCTTCGCTGCCCGCGGCTTGTCAATCTTGTGGAAGGCCCGGAGCGGGTCGGCGTCCCATGCCGTGGAGCGTGCCGGGGTTGGTGCTATGACCGGACCGGGACCAACGTTCAGCCCCGGCGCCGACCTCATGTATAATTTCCCATAATATTACTTATACGAAAAAGAGATGCCCGACCCAAAGCTTCGATCAGGCCCCGACATCGCCACCCTCGTCGAGATCGTGCGCCGGTTGCGCGATCCCCGGACCGGCTGTGCCTGGCATCACGCCCAGAGCTTTGACACCATCGCGCCTTACACCATCGAGGAAGCCTATGAGGTGGCCGGCGCCGTCGCGGACCGGGACTGGAGCGGCCTCAAGGACGAGCTCGGCGATCTCCTGTTCCAGGTCGTCTATCATGCGCGGCTCGCCCAGGAACGCGGCTTGTTCGCGTTGGAGGATGTCGTCGCGGCGGTCAACCGCCAAGATGATCGGACGGCGTCAGGACATCTTCGGCGACGGCGACACGGCGGTCACCGAAGGCCTGTGGGAAGCGGCCAAGACCCGGGAGCGGGCGGCCAAGGGCCAGGGCGGCACGCTGGACGGCGTGGCGCGCGCCCTGCCCGCGCTGTCGCGTGCCGACAAGCTTCAGAAGCGGCTCGCAAGCGTCGGTTTCGACTGGAATTCTCCCCAACGCGTGCTCGACAAGGTCGTCGAGGAAGCGGCCGAAATCGCCGAAGCCCAGGCCGCCGGCGCGCCGCAGGCCGAACTCGAGGGCGAGATCGGCGATCTGCTCTTCGTCATCGCCAATCTCGCGCGCCACCTCAAGATCGATCCGGAAGCGGCTCTGCGAGCAACGAATTCCAAGGTCGAGCGCCGCTTCGCCTGGATCGAGGCCGAGCTGGCCGGCGCCGGCCGCAAGCCGGCGGACGCGGCGCTCGACGAGTTGGAAGCCCTGTGGCAACGGGCCAAGACCGAGAGCCTTACTTGACCCGTTTCACCTTGTAGATCTTGCCGTAACCCTTGAGATAGAGGTTGTAGCCGCCGAGCACGCCATGCTCGATCATCACGGTGTTCTTGCCGCCGGCCTTGAACGGCGGCGTATCGTAATGCTCGTTGCGCTCGCGCCAGACCTGCCCGTTTTCGAGCGTGACCGAAAAGCGCCGCTTGGCTCGACGGTGTAGTCGGCGACGGCGATGGTGATCGGCAGGATCTCCTGCCCGATCGGCTGGTAGGCCATCTGCGCCGCGAAAGGCGGCGGCGTCTCGCCGCTGAACGGGGTCGAGGCTCGCGAGGAACGACCCGGCTGGCGGCGGAGGCGCTGCCAGAGCAGGCGGCGGCGCTGCTGAAGACGGCGGTGCTGTCGCGATGTTTACGGCGGCCGGCGAGGCTTGGGCCGCAGCCCGCAACTGCGGTGCCGCCTGATCATAGCAGGCGATGCGCGCGTCCCGGTCCGCCACGTCGGTGCATTTGACCAGGATGTCGACGACCTCGTCCCGCGGCCCGGCCACTGCCGGCGGAGCGCAGGCGGCAAACGCGGCCGCCAGCGCGATCCACTGTTCATCCCCATTGTGGGTGCCTCGACGGCCAAAGATGTTCACCGGAAGTCCACACCCTAAGCCCCTACTCTGTCGACAGATTCTTCCCAAAGCGCGCGGCGAACCGAGCCGTCTCCTGTGGAGGGATTGTGAGCAGCAGCTCGACGCCGCTCTTGGCATCGCGCCGTTCCCGCACTTGCGCATGGCGATAGACCCAGGCCAGCCCCTCGCCGTCGGCATGCGCCAGCGTCAGGCGATAGCCGATGTTGGCATGCGTCACTTCGGCCTCGAAACGGCGCAAAAGCTGGTTCAAGCCCTCGCCGCTCAGGGCCGACACGGCGACCGGCCCGCCCGGTCTGTCGTTGCCGGACATCAGCCCGGCCCGCACTTCCGGCTCGACCAGGTCGATCTTGTTGAGGACTTCGATGAAGGGCCGCTCGCCGTCGGTCTCAACGCCCAGGTCGGCCAGCACCTTCAACACGTCCGCCTTCTGGGCCGCGCTTTCGGCGTGGCTTGCGTCGCGGACATGGACGATCACGTCGGCCTCGAGCACCTCTTCCAGCGTCGCCCGGAAGGCGGCGACCAGTTCGGTCGGCAAGTCGGCGATGAAGCCGACCGTGTCCGACAGCACCGCCCGCGTCCCCAGCGGCAGCTTCAGCCCGCGCATCGTCGGGTCCAGGGTCGCGAACAGCAGGTCCTTGGCCAGCACCTTGGCGTCGGCCAGTGCGTTGAACAACGTCGACTTGCCGGCATTGGTGTAACCGACCAGCGCAATCACCGGATAGGGCACCCGCTTGCGCGCTTGGCGCTGCAAGCCCCGCGTCCGCTTGACGCCTTCGAGTTCCTTCTTGATCCGCACCACGCGATCGCCGATCAACCGCCGGTCGGTCTCGATCTGGCTCTCGCCCGGCCCGCCCAGGAAGCCGAAGCCGCCGCGCTGCCGCTCCAGATGGGTCCAGGACCGCACCAGACGCGAACGCTGGTAGTTTAGGTGCGCCAGCTCGACCTGGAGCCGGCCTTCGTGAGTTCGCGCCCGCTCGCCGAAGATCTCCAGGATCAGCGCCGTGCGGTCGAGTACCTTGGTGCCCCACGCCCTCTCCAGATTGCGCTGCTGCACCGGCGACAATTGCGCGTTGACGATGACGACTTCGGGTTCGAACACCCGTGTCTCGGCGGCGATCTCGTCGACCTTGCCGCTGCCGATCAGGGTCGCCGGGACGGGACGCACCAGGGGAACGATCCGGCTCGCAACGACCTTAAGTCCGATTGCCGCCGTCAGCCCGACGGCTTCGGCCAGCCGCTCCCCGGCATCGCGGTCCAGCCGCGCGCCTTGCGACCGCGCCTTGGGTTCCACATGGATGACGAAAGCGGTGCGTGCGGCGTCGTCGCCGGAATTGCGAATCTTGCGGCTTACGCCGTTTCTTTTTCCACGCTCGTCTCCTCCTGCAGCTGGATCGGTCCCAGCGGCATGACGGTCGAGATCGCGTGCTTGTAGACGAGCTGGGCTTGCCCGTCCCGGCGCAGGAGAACGCAAAAGTTGTCGAACCAAGTGATGTTCCCTTGAAGCTTTACGCCGTTGACCAGGAAGATGGTAACGGCCGATTTGCTCTTGCGGACGGCGTTGAGGAACGTGTCTTGCAGATTTTGTTGTTTTTCGCTCATTGGGGAATCCAACTCATTTGTGCGCCGCGCCCCTGCGAAGCACTTGATCTCTAGCATAGGCTGCATTGTTGCGTTTGCGAAAGGGCTTAGGTGCCTGTTTTGGAGGCGCGCCCGGCCGAGGTCAGGGCGTAAAGCTCTTGCACCCGCCGGGTCAACGGCCCCGGAATGCCCTCCCCGACCGGCTCGCCGTCGATCGCCACCACCGGCATGACGCCGGTTGCCGACGAAATGAACGCCTCCCTGGCCGCCAGCGCTTCGGCGACGGTAAAACTCCGTTCGGCGATCGGCAACTGGGCCGCGGCAGCCGCTTCCAGGATCACGCGCCGGGTCACGCCGGGCAGGATCGCGTGGCTGAGGTCGCGTGTCCGGATGCGCCCGGCGGCATCCACGATCCAGGCGGTCGTGGAACTTCCTTCGGTAACCAACCCGGCGTCGTCCACCAGCCAGGCCTCATAAGCGCCGGCCCGCCGCGCCGCCGTCTTGGCCAAAAGATTGGGCAGGAGCTGCACCGTCTTGATGTCGCACCGTCCCCAGCGCTCGTCCGGCCGGGTGATCACGGAAACCCCGTCGCGGCGGCTCTTGCCGAAGATTTCCGGGTCCAGCGCCCGAGCTGTCAGGATCAAGGATGGTCGCGGGCTGAGCTTGGGAATGGGATGGTCCCGCCGCGCCGCGCCGCGCGTGACCTGGAGGTACAGCAGGCCGTGCCGCACCCGGTTGCGCCGCACCAGTTCGCGCATCACCAGCTTCAGCGCGTGCCGCGGCATCGGCATCGCCATTTCGATCTCGCGCAGCGAGCGTTCGAGCCGGTCGAGATGCTCTTCCTCGTCCATCAGCGCGCCGCCGGCGACGGCGCAGACTTCGTAGATGCCGTCGCCCAACTGCAGAGCGCGATCCTCGATGTGCACGCCGGCGCTGCCATGCGCGACATAGCGGCCATCGACATAGGCGATGCGGCCGGCGGGGCTGCGGCCTCCCCAGCCTTTGCTCACGCGTTGAAGCCCTGCTCGCGCCCGTTCGGTCCGACGCCCAGCGACTTCAGCTTGCGGTGCAGAGCCGAGCGCTCCATGCCGATGAACGCGGCGGTGCGCGAGATGTTGCCGCCGAAGCGGTTGATCTGCGCCACCAGATAGTCGCGCTCGAAGATCTCGCGCGCTTCGCGCAGCGGCAGCGAGATCACCAGGTCGCCGCCGCGGCCGCCGCCCCAGGGCGCGCTCGATCCGAGGTCGGCGGGCAGCAGGTCGGCCGAGATCACCTGCGCCGCGTCGTCGGTGGCGAGGATCAGGAGGCGCTCGACGATATTGCGCAGCTGGCGGACATTGCCCGGCCAGGCGTGGGACTGGAGCACCGCCATCGCGTCGTCGCCGATCTCGCGGGTCGCGAGCCCCGACGTCGCCGCCAGCCGCTTCATGAAATGCGCCACCAGTAGCGGGATGTCGTCGCGCCGCTCGGCCAGCGACGGCACGCGCACCGGAACCACGTTGAGGCGGTGATAGAGGTCCTCGCGGAACTTTCCGGCCGAGATCTCGGCGCGCAGGTCGCGCGTCGTCGAGCAGATCACCCGGGCATCGACCTGCACCCGCATCGTGCCGCCGACGCGGGTGAAGGTCTGATCGACCAGCACGCGCAGGATCTTGCCCTGCGTCTCCAGCGGCATGTCTGCCACCTCGTCGAGATACAGCGTGCCGTTATGGGCGAGCTCGAACATGCCGGTCTTGCGTGCGCCGTTCTCGCCCGCCTCGACGCCGAACAGCTCGGCCTCGATGCGCGACGGCGCCATGGTGGCGCAGTTGATCGCGACGAAGGCGTTGGCGGCGCGGCGCGAGCGCGAATGGATCAGGCGCGCAACCACTTCCTTGCCGGCGCCGGACGGGCCGGTGACGAAGATGCGGCTGTTGGTCGGTGCGATCTTCTCGACCGCCTGGCGCACCTGGGAAATCGCCGAAGACAGGCCGATCATGTCGGAATCGTCGCCCGCCCGGAGCTTGAGCTCCTGCACCTCGCGGCGCAGGCGCGAGGCTTCGAGCGCCCGCCCGACGACGTGGATAAGCCGGTCGGCCTTGAACGGCTTCTCGATGAAGTCGTAGGCGCCCTTCTTGATCGAAGCGACGGCGGTCTCGATCGTGCCGTGGCCGGAAATCATGATCACGGGCAGCTCGGGCTGCTCGCGCTTCAAGGTATCGAGCACCTGGATGCCGTCGAGCTTGCTGCCCTGGAGCCAGATGTCGAGCACGACGAGCTGCGGCCGGCGCGCCCGCACCGCATTCAGCGCACCATCGCTGTCGCCGGCGACGCGCGTCTCGAAGCCCTCGTCGCGGAGGATTCCCGCGATCAGGTCGCGAATATCCTCTTCGTCGTCGACGATCAGGATTTCAGACGCGATCTGCGATCCGCTCTTGCTCATCCGTGCTGCCCTTTTCCTTCGAACTCTTCTGCCGCGGCGGGAAGATCAGAACGACCTCCGCCCCGTGTTGAACGTCGCTCTGCTGGTCGGCCCGGTTATGCCCCGCGTCCTGCAGGACCAGTTCGCCGCCATGGTCTTCCATGATCTTGCGTACGATCGCGAGGCCGAGCCCGGTGCCCTTGGCGCGGGTCGTGACATAGGGCTCGGTCAGCCGGTCGCGCTGTTCGTGCGGCAGGCCGATGCCGTTGTCGGTGACGCGAAAGACGATGCGGTCTTCGCCCGGCTCCAGCGCGATGACGATGCGCCCCGGCGCGTCGTCGCCCTTGGCGAAGCGGGCGTTGACGCCCTCCCCGGCGTTCTTGAGCACGTTGGTCAGCGCCTGCGCCACCAGCCGGCCGTCACACTCGACATAGACCGGCTCCTTGGGCAGCCGCGTCTCGAACGCGATCTGCGGATTGGCGACGCGCTGCAGGAACACCGCCTGCTGGATCAGCTCCTGGGCGTTCTCGCGCCGCATCACCGGCGTCGGCATGCGCGCGAAGGACGAGAACTCGTCCACCATGCGGCCGATGTCGCCGACTTGGCGGATGATGGTGTCGGTGCATTGCGCGAAGACCTCGGGATCGGTCGTGACCTCGCCGGAATATTTCCGCTTCAGGCGCTCGGCCGAAAGCTGGATCGGCGTCAGCGGATTCTTGATCTCGTGCGCGATGCGCCGTGCCACGTCGGCCCAGGCCGCGGTGCGCTGCGCCGAGACGAGGTCGGTGATGTCGTCGAAGGTCGCGACATAGCCGCTCGAATCGGTGCCGCGCTCGCTCGACACCTGCACGCTGAGCGCCCGGGTGGTCGAGCCGCGCTTGACCGTGACTTCGCCGCCGGCCCGCGCCACCGGCTCGGTGATGGCGCGCCGGATCAGCGCCGCCAGCTCGGGCACGCTCTCCGAATAGTGGCGGCCCTCGAGCTCCTCGGGCGCCGAATTCAGCAACCGCGCCGCGGCACGGTTGACGATGGTGATCATGCCGTCATGGTCGATGCCGATCACGCCGGCGCTGACGCCGCCCAGCACCGCTTCGGTGAAGCGCCGGCGCTCGTCGTTCTGGCGGTTCGCCGACATCAGCGCCGTGCGCTGGGTGTCGAGCTGCGAAATCATGCGGTTGAAGGCGCGGCCCAGGACGCCGACCTCGTCGTCGTCGCGCTCGATCTCGACCTGGGCCTTGAGGTCGCCGCCCGAAACGCGTTCCGAAGCGCTGATCAGGCTGGAGATCGGGCGCACCAGCCGGTTCGCCGCCCACAGGCCCAGCCAGATCGCCGCGAGCAGGACGACGAGCGACACCACGCCGTAGAGCTCGGCGAATATCAGCTGCACTTCCGAGCGATTCTGGTCGAGCCGGTTGTACTCGCTGACCGCATCCTTGGTCCGCCGGTAATAGTTCAGCACGGCGGGATCGACGACGCGCACCACCAGGAGATAGGCGTCCTTCAAGGCTTGCATATGGATCAGGGCGCGCACCTGCCCCGTCTCGTAGTCGCCGTCGACGACGATAGCGCCCTGTGCCGCCTGCGCGATGTCGCTCGGCTTCGGCGGCACCGGATCGGGCATCGATTGCAGCTTGCTGCTGCCGAGCACGAGGCCGTGGCTGTCGATCATGAAGGAGGCTTGCAGGCCGCGGTCCTTGGTCATGATCGCGAGCTTCTCGAACATCGGGCCGATGCGCACATGGCTCTGCTCGTCGAACAATCGGGGATCGTGCTCGAGGCCTTCGGCGATTTCGCCGGCATCGAGCGTGATGCCGCGCTCGTGCTCCTGCACGTAATGCTGCGCCACGTTGACCGCGCTGCCCAGCGCGGTCTTCACCCGCTCGGAGAACCAGGCCTCGACGCCGAGGTTGAGTGTCACGGCGGCGAAGATCGCAACCAGGATCGCCGGCACCACGGCGATCAGGCTGAACATCGCGACCAGGCGGACATGCAGCTTGGCGCCGGCCAGGCCCGAGCGGCGCGCGCTCCACAGGCGCGTCAGGCGCCAGGCGATCAGGGCCGCCAGGGTCAGGCCGAGCGTCAGATTGACGAGAAGGATGCCGATCAGGCCGGCGGGAGTCGGGTTGAAGGGGACCAGCCCCATGACGGTGGCGTAGGTCGCCACGCCGGACAGGACAGCCAGTATCCCGACGCCGAACGCCAGCAGCGAAGGCCGCGAAACGGCGCGCAGCCACGATAGAGGGCCGATCGCCGGCGGCGTCCCAACTGCATTCGCTGTTGTCATCGTGTTCCGCTGGCGGCCGGTAAATAGCTATCGGCGTTCAGTTATCGGACGCAGTGTAGCGAAGACACAGCCTGTTGCAAGAAAGTAGCGATGCAAAATCGCAACGGGGTTAAAAGACCCCGGCAACCGTCCAGGCCGAATCGGCCGGTTCCTAGTCCGCCCGCAGGCCGCGAATGACCTCGAGCCCGAGATCGCGAATTTTTTTGCGCAACGTGTTCCGGTTCAGCCCCAACAGGTGGGCGGCGCGGATCTGGTTCCCCTTGGTTGCCCCAAGGCAGATCGACAGCAGGGGCCGCTCGATCTCCTGCAAGATGCGGTCATAGAGCCCGGGCGGCGGCAGCTTGTCGCCCTGGGCGAGGAAATACTTGGTCAGGTGGCGCTCGACCGCGGCGCCGAGCGTGGTCGGCTCGTCTCCCTCGTCCGCGTCGGTGACGCGCGCCGGCTCCTTCAACTCGGTCGAGATCGCGCTGGCCGGAATGGTCTCACCCGAATGCAGCACGGCTAGGCGCCGTATCAGGTTTTCCAATTCGCGCACATTTCCCGGCCAGCGATAGTGCTTGAGCATGTCAAGCGCTTCGGCATCGAGATGCTTGGCGGGAAGACCCTCGTCTTCCGCCTTGTGCAGGAAGTGGCGCACCAGATCGGGCACGTCCTCGGCGCGCTCGCGCAGTGGCGGCAGGCGCATCGGTACGACGTTGAGGCGGTAATAGAGATCCTCGCGGAACAGGCCTTGCTGGATGAGCTGGCGCAGGTCGCGGTTGGTCGCAGCGATGATCCGCACGTCGGTGCGGATCGGCGTGCGGCCGCCCACCGTCGTGTACTCGCCCTGTTGCAGCACGCGCAGCAGGCGGGTCTGCGCCTCCAGCGGCATGTCGCCGATCTCGTCGAGGAACAGGGTTCCGCCCTCGGCCTGCTCGAAGCGCCCGATCCCGCGATTCGTCGCGCCGGTGAAGGCGCCGCGTTCATGGCCGAACAGTTCGCTCTCGACCAGTTCCTTCGGAATCGCCGCCATGTTCACCGCGACGAAGGAGCCGTGCCGGCGCTTGCCATAGTCGTGCAGCGCGCGCGCCACGAGCTCCTTGCCCGTTCCGCTCTCGCCCATGATCATCACGGTGAGATCGGTCTGCGTCAGCCGCGCGATGACGCGATAGATCTCCTGCATCGCGGGCGAGCGGCCGATGAGCGGCAGGTGATCGCCGCCGCGCGGTTCCGTCGAGGCGTCGCGCTTGGCGCTTGGGCTGGCCAGCGCCCGCTGCACGACCGATGTCAGCTCCTTCAGGTCGAACGGCTTGGGCAGGTAGTCGAACGCGCCGCGTTCCGCCGCCGTGATCGCGGTCAGGATGGTGTTCTGCGCGCTCATCACCACGATCGGCAGCTCGGGCCGGATCTTCTTGATGCGCGGGATGAGATCGAAGCCGTTCTCGTCGGGCAGCACGACGTCGGTGATCACCAGATTGCCGTCGCCCGCCGACACCCAGCGCCATAGTCCGGCGGCGGTGCCGGTGGTGCGGACGTCGTAGCCGGCGCGTCCCAGCGCCTGGTTCAGCACGGTGCGAATGGCAGAGTCGTCGTCGCAAACAAGAATCAAGCCGGCCGGCACGTCAGCCTCCCTCGCTCGCGTCTACCGCCTTGGGCAGCAGGATTCGGAAGATGGTCCGGCGCGGCCCGGAATCGCACTCGATGACGCCGCCATGGTCGCCGACGATTTTGGCGACCAGCGCCAGGCCGAGGCCCGAGCCGCGCGGCTTGGTGGTCACGAAGGGGTCGAAGATATGCGGCATCAGGTCGGCCGGTACGCCGGAGCCGTTGTCGCGCACCGTCACTTCCAGCGGCAGGCTGAGACGCTCTCCCGCGACTGCCGCGCCGAAGCGGACGCCCGGGCGGTAGCCGGTGGTGAGCGTGATCTCGCCGCCGCTCTCGGGCAGCGCGTCGGCGGCATTGCGTACCAGGTTCATGAACACCTGGATGAGCTGGTCGCGGTCGCCGAGCACCGCCGGCAGCGATGGATCGAAACTCTCGATGATCGTGACATCCTTGGCGAAACTGGATTCCGCCACCTTGCGAACGCGATCCAGCACTTCGTGGATGTTGACGGGGGCGCGCGGAAAGGCGCGTGTGTCGCCGAAGGATTCCATCCGGTCGATCAGGGCGCGGATGCGGTCGGCCTCGTCGCAGATGAGCTGCGTCAGGGTCTTGTCGCCCTCGGTGCCGGACTGTTCGAGAAGCTGCGCGGCGCCGCGAATCCCGGCCAGCGGGTTTTTGATCTCGTGCGCCAGCACCGCGGCCATGCCGTGCATCGAGCGCACCGCGCCGCGATGCAGGAGCTGGCGGTCGATGCGCTGGGCAAGGCTGCGTTCCTGCAGGATCAGCACGACCGAATCGTCCGGCTCGGGCAGCGGCGTGACGATGACGTCGGCGATGCGGTCGCCGTTGCGCGGCGTCGTCAGGTCGACATTGCGTTCGCTGACGGAGGCGCCACGTTCCCGCGCCTGCGCGACAAGCTGGATCAACGGGCTGCCGAACGGCACCAGGTCGGTCAGGCTCTGCCGGACCAGCAGCCCGGCGCCAGTATCGAAGAACTGCTCGGCCGCCGGGTTGACGAAGGTGATGTTCAAGCTTGCCCCGACAACCAGCAACGGCATGGGAATCGCACCGGCGATCGCCGCCATTGCCGCGCCTTCCTTGATGTCCGCGTTCCGCCGCTCCACGTGCTTTCCATGCCTATAACTTAAGCACTGTATGGCAGTGTCCACAAACTAGGCAACATCTATGTTGCGGCGCGGTAGAATGTGGTGAATCGCCTGTCCGTTCAGCGCTTTCGTGCTACCAGTCCGTCGAACATCGGGAGCAGCCATGTCGGGAGTTGCTGTACTTGTGGTCGCCGGCGGCCGGGGCGAACGGGCCGGCGGCTCCGTGCCGAAGCAATACGCGCCGCTGCTGGGCAAGCCAATCCTGCGCTGGACGTTGGACGCTTTCGCCGCCCATCCCAAGATCGACATGATCCAGGTGGCCATCGGCGCCGACGATCACAAGAATTACGCCGCCGCGACTGCCGGACTGGACTTGTTGCCGGTGCTGGGCGGCGGGCCGACCCGGCAGCATTCGGTGATGCATGGTCTCGAGGCCCTCGCCCACCGCAAACCGGACTACGTTCTGATCCACGATGCCGCCCGGCCGCTGATCACCGCGAAGGTGATCGACAACGTCGTCGCGGCGCTGGAGGCCGGTGCCGACGGCGCGGTGCCGCATGTTCCGGTCGCCGACACGCTGCGCAAGCAGGAAGGCGGCAGATGGGTGATGGTGCCGCGCGACGGCCTGTTGCGCGCCCAGACGCCGCAAGGCTTCCGCTTCGCGCCGATTTTCGAGGCGCATCGCAAATTCGCGACCGAGAACGCGACCGACGACATGGCCCTGGCGGGCCTCGCGGGCTTGCAAGTGGTCGCGGTTGCGGGCGAAGACGTGAACATGAAGGTCACCACGCCCGAGGATTTCGCCATCGCCGAAGCCCATCTGCGGGCCCGGCTGGGCGAGAGCCGCACCGGCATGGGCTATGACGTGCACCGCTTCGCGCCGGGCGATCACGTCTGGCTGTGCGGCGTGAAGCTGGCGCACGATCACGCGCTCGAAGGCCATTCGGACGCCGATGCCGGCCTGCACGCGCTGACCGACGCCATCCTCGGCGCCATCGGCGAAGGCGATATCGGCCAGCATTTTCCGCCCAGCGACGAACGCTGGCGCGGCGCGCCGTCGTGGAAGTTCCTCGACCACGCCGCATCGCTGGTGCGCGCGAAGGGCGGCGCCATCGTGCATTGCGACGTCACGATCGTCTGCGAGAGGCCCAAGGTCGGCCCGCACCGCGAGGCGATGCGGGCGCGGGTCGCCGAAATCCTCAAGCTCGACCCCGGCCGTGTCAGCGTGAAGGCCACCACGACCGAAGGACTGGGCTTTGAAGGCCGGCGCGAAGGCCTCGCGGCCCAGGCCGTCGCCACCGTCAGGCTGCCTTAGATGAAGCTCCTGCTGCTCAGGCCCGGCGACGAAGCTCTGATGCAGCGCGCCGAAGACGTGTTCTATCCCGGCGCGCTGAGCGCCGAGCGTGCCGCGTTCCTGTTGCGCGAGCCGACTTATGTGATGGTCGTGGCGCTGGACCATACCGGCGCCGTAATGGGGCGCATCTACGGCCATGTCCTGCACCGCTTCGACGGGACGGATTTTCTGATCTACGAGGCCGACACGGCAGAGGCGCATCTGCGCCAGGGCGCTGCGAGTGCGTTGCTGGACTTCCTGAAGGGCCTGGCGCATGAGCGCGGCTGGCGCGAGATGTGGGTCCTGACGGAGGTCGGCAACGCTGCCGGCAATGCCCTGTACCGCTCGGCCGGCGGCACGCTCGAGAACTCGCCCGCCAACATGTACGTCATCCAAATCGCCAAGTCATGATCGCGACGCTGCTGGCCACCGTGTTCGGCGCCGGCCGCGCGCCTGTCGCACCGGGGACGGTCGCCAGCGTCCTTGCCCTGCCCTTCGCCTGGTTGATCCTGTGGAAGTTCGGACCGTTCGCCTTGTTCGGCGCCAGCATTGCCGCTTACGCGGTCGGCGTCTGGTCCACGGGCAACTATGCCAACCGCATCGGCAAGAGCGATCCGTCCGAATGCGTGATCGACGAGGTGGCGGGGCAGTGGCTGGCTTGCGCCGCTGCACCCTTGTCGCTCGCGGGCTTTGCCTTTGCGTTCCTGTTGTTCCGTGTCTTCGACATCACCAAGCTGTGGCCGGTGTCGGAAGGCGAGAAGCTGCCGGGCGGCTGGGGCATCATGACCGACGACATGATCGCCGGGGCGCTGGCGGCGGGGCTTATTGCCGTGGCGCGCTGGCAAGGCCTAGTCTGAGGCGCGCATCCGAGGACGCCCGATGTTTCCTTCTCCCCTGCTCCGCCTCGCCGAGGTCGTCATCGCCGATGCGCGTCAGGCCAGGCTGCGCATCGCCACGGCGGAAAGCTGCACCGGCGGCATGATCGGCGCCTTGCTGACGGAGGTTCCGGGATCGTCGGCGGTATTCGACCGCGGCTTCATCGTTTACACCAACCGCGCCAAGCAGGATCTGCTCGGCGTGCCGGGCGATCTGATCGCGGACATGGGCGAAGTCTCCGAGGCCGTGGCGCGCATGATGGCGGAAGGCGCGGTGGAAAACTCCAACGCCCAGCTCGCGGTCGCGGTGACCGGCATCGCCGGGCCGGGCGGCGGCTCGCCGATGAAGCCGATCGGCCTCGTCCACATCGCCGCGGCGCGCGAGGGCCGCTCGATCCTGCATGAGGAACAGCGCTTCGGCGACATCGGCCGCACCGAAGTGCGGCTCAAGACCTGCGAAGCGGCGCTAGCCCTGCTGCACCGGCTGATCTGACAGCGCCTTGGCGCGAGCCTCGAAGGCGTCGGCCATCTTCACATAGACCTTGCCGAAGGCGGCGCCGGCGACGGCGTTGAGGACGCGGTTGCGGAATTCATAGGCCAGCGAGAAGTCGACGCGGCAGCCCTGCCCGTTCGGCGTGAAGCGCCAGTGGTTCTCCAACTGCTTGAACGGGCCCGAGGTCTGCGCCACGTCGATGGTCCCGGCGGCGGGATCGAGGACGACGCGGCTGGTGTATTTCTCACGCAGCGCGCCGTAGCCGACCGACATTTCGGCGGTCAGGACTTCCCGGTTCTGGACCGGCTCGCGCGACAGCACGCGCAGGGCGACGACCCAGGGAAGAAATTTCGGATATTGCTCGACCTCGGCGACGACCCGGTACATGAGATCATCTGTATACGGAACGAAGCGGGTTTCGGAATGCGCGGTCGCGGTCACGGATTTGCTTTGGACAGCCTGGCCGCCTTCAGCGCCGCGAAGTCGCTGTCGGCATGATAGGACGAGCGCGTCAGCGGCGAAGCCGAGACCATCTGGAACCCCTTGGCGCGCGCCGTCGCTTCCAGCGCCTTGAACTCGTCCGGGGTCCAGAACCGTTCCAGCGCGGCGTGCTTCCTGGTCGGCTGGAGGTACTGTCCGATGGTGAGGAAATCGACGCCGGCGGCGCGCAGATCGTCCATCACCTGCATGATCTCTTCGCGGCTCTCACCCAGACCCACCATCAGGCCCGATTTGGTGAAGCCCTCCGGCGCCAGCTCCTTGGCCTGCTGCAGCAGGCGCAGGGAGGCAAAGTAGCGCGCGCCGGGGCGGACGCTGAGATAGAGCCGGGGCACGGTTTCGAGATTGTGGTTGAAGACGTCGGGCTGCGCCGCCATCACGACCTCGATGGCGCCGGCCTTGCGCAGGAAATCGGGCGTGAGGATCTCGATCGTGGTGCCCGGGCTGAGGCGGCGGATCGCGCCGATCACCTGCGCGAAGTGCCCGGCGCCGCCATCGGCGAGATCGTCGCGATCCACCGAGGTGATGACGACATGCTTGAGGCCGAGCTTGGCGACGGCCTGGCCGACATTCTCCGGCTCTTCAGGATCGAGCGCGGCCGGCAGGCCGGTCTTCACGTTGCAGAAGGCGCAGGCGCGGGTGCAGGTGTCGCCCATGATCATCATGGTGGCGTGCGCCTTGGTCCAGCACTCGCCGATATTCGGGCAGGCCGCTTCCTCGCACACGGTGTGCAGATTGTGGGCGCGCACGATGGCCTTGGTGGCGGCGTATTCGCGCGACACCGGCGCCTTCACGCGAATCCAGTCCGGCTTGCGCAGCACGGGCGTGTCGGGCCGATGCGCTTTTTCGGGGTGGCGCGGCGGCAGGCTGGTGCGGTCGATCACGACGGTCATGGTCGCCTTGATATAGACTCTCGTTCCCCGGAAATCATGGAAAATTGAACTTTCAGGCGCATAGTGCGTTGCAGAGGTCTCCAAGGAGATTCAC